>CAJTME010000005.1:95807-223370 GCA_910577315.1 uncultured Muribaculaceae bacterium
TAGAGCACGACCTTGCCAAGGTCGGGGTCGCGGGTTCGAGTCCCGTTTTTCGCTCTGATTGCCCTCAGCATCATTCTGTCCGGGTGGTGGAATTGGTAGACACGCTACTTTGAGGGGGTAGTGGCCGAAAGGCTGTGTGAGTTCGAATCTCATCTCGGACACTTGAAAACCGCGAATGTGCAAGCATATCGCGGTTTTCTGTTTTTGCATACCTGCCCCGCCGTTGACCATCGCTGTGCAGCTGTTGGCCAACGACGTTAAACTTTCGACATGCGGTCAGTCTTATTAATACGTACTGATTATTCATCCCGACACATCATGAAGCTAAAATCACTTACATCAAAAGCTGTTCTTGCAGTTGCAATCGCCTGCGCGCTGCCCGCTTTCGCATCCTGTTCAAAAGGCGACTCTGCCAAGACGCAGGAGGCAGCCACCGAACAGAATCAACAGAAACCTGGCAATCCCGGAGGCCCGCGTCTCGGCTCGCCCGGCGGTGGCCCGGCAATAGACAAGACCGGCGACTCGACACTGCAGGCCATGATAAAGACCCTGCTGCCTGATTTCAAACAGTTGGAATACACCGATGCCGAAACCGGCAAGACGATGAAATATAATCTCTTCTCGCCGCAGGACATCAAACAGGGCGCCAAATACCCGCTCGTACTTTTTATGGCCGACGCAAGCACCCCCGGCGATGACTACACCACTCCGCTAACCCAGGGCTACGGCGCCCTCGTATGGGCCACCGCCGAATCACAGGAAAAGAATCCTTGCTACGTACTCGTACCGCAGTTCTCGGGCGTAGCCGTCAACGATGCCTATGAGCACACAGACGAGGTCGACATGGTAATCCGCATGCTCCGCAAGGTGGCCGCCGACAACAATGTTGACACCGCCCGCCTCTATACCACCGGCCAGTCGATGGGCGGCATGATTTCGATGTACTACAACATCACCTACCCCGACGTGTTCGCGGCATCGCTGTTTGTCGACTGCCACTGGGACACCTCGAATTTCGACGAGCTGGCAAAACATAAATTCGTCTATGTCACCGCCGGCAAGAGCGGCAAATCGTTCGCCTGCATCGAAGCTGTCGAATCGGCCGCCCGCCAGGACGGCGTGGAATATGAATACGACACATGGAGCGCCAAGCTGCCCGCTGCCGAACAGGATTCACTCGCATCGGCCATGCTCGCAAAGGGCGCCCCGGTCAATATAATCAACTTCACGCCCAAATCGGTTCTTCCCGACGACGGAAAAGGAAGTGAGCACATGTATTCATTTGACTATGCCTATCGGCTCACCCCAGTGCGCGACTGGCTGTTCAAACAAAGAAAATAGGCTAATTTTTGGTAATGTTTTTTTAGAGTATCCGAACGTAACAAGATTGCTTCCAGCAAGGGGCAATCTTGTTATTTTTCGATTGCACAACCATTCAATACAGCTCAATGAACGAATCAAGCGAAATAAAATTCTCGATACGCAATTATGTCGCCGTGGTGGCAATCCTCATCGTGCTCATCATGACGGTGCTGGACGTCACGGTGGTCAATGTCGCGCTGCCGGTGATGGCGTCGCGCTTCGGCATCACGGATTCACAGGCCGTGTGGATAATCACGGTCTATCAGCTGGTGATAACGATGCTGTTGCTGCCGATGTCGTCGTTCGGCGACCGATACAGCTACCGGCGGTCGTTTCTCGTGGGTGTGGTGATTTTCACCGCGGCCTCGGCCCTGTGCGCCGCCTCAAACGGGTTTGCGATGATTGTTGCGGCGCGTGCCCTGCAAGGTGTGGGTGCGGCCTGCGTCATGGGCGTAAACATAGCCCTGACACGCCTGATATATCCACGCAATGTGTTGGGACGCGGGCTCGCGCTGAACGCCATGGTGATAGCCATCGCAACAGCCGCCGGCCCAACCATTGCGGGCGCGATACTGGCGGTGGCGTCATGGCACTGGCTGTTCCTGATCAACGTTCCATTCGGCATCGCGGCGTTCTTCCTGGGCAAACACCTGCTGCCCCACAATCCCCCGAAATCCGCCCGCGGAAACTATGACTGGACGAGCGCCGTGGAAAATGTTGTGGTCTTCGGCCTCATATTTCTTGCGCTCGGCAGCTTCGCACGCAAGGGCGATGTAACGCTCAACTCGCTCATACTGGCAGCCGGTCTCATAACGGGTGTGTTTTACGTCAGGCGGCAACTCCACCGCGAGTCGCCGCTGCTCCCGGTCGACCTGTTCCGCATCCGGCTATATTCCCTCAGCATCTCCACATCGGTAAGTTCGTTCATAGCCCAGAACCTCGCAATGATTTCCCTGCCGTTCCTGTTTCTCAACACCCATGGCTTCTCGGAAATAACAACCGGCCTGCTGATGACACCGTGGCCGCTTGCCACTATGATTGTCTCGCCCCTGGCGGCACGGTTTGTCGAGCGCCACAACGCCGGCGCGACGGCTGCCTGCGGTATGGGAGTGTATGCCGTGGGCGTATTGCTTTTGCTCCTCGCTCCCGCAAGCATTTCAGAATGGAATATCGCATGGCGCATGGCTGTGTGCGGAATCGGGTTCGGGATGTTCCAGACGCCAAACAACATCGTCATGGTCATGGCCACACCTGTCCACCGCACCGGCGGAGCCGGCGGCATGCAGAGCACCGCGCGCCTTGTCGGCCAGACATTGGGCGCGACACTTGTAACGGTTGTATTCTCCCTGACATCAAACATGGTCCAGTCCGTCCACCTATGCCTGACGCTCGCACTGGCATTTGCCATAGTGGCCGGACTTTTCAGCCTCGGCCGCATAAGCAGGATAAAGAAACCGCTTGCGTAGGCTTCTTTGAGGCAATATAGACATGAACAGGGTATGACGCGCGGCGTCACACCCTGTTCATGTCTCAAGCGTCAAAAGACGTTCGTTTTCACATCTCACGCATGAGCGTGGTGATGGTCGTGATGATGGTCTTTTTTCTTCGTCAGATGGCGAATCCAGATGTAGTAGCCAGTGAGCGGCAGGGTGGCGCCGAGGAGGGCGCCGAGCAGCCACAGGATGCGTGTGATCCAGCCACCCAGACCGCCGGTGTGGATGGCGTAAATCCAGCCACGGAGTTTGTCGGCGCCCTTGGCATCGGCATAAAGGGCGGTGGGAGTAATCTCGCCTGAACGGCGGTTGAACTCATAGCGGTTGGCGGCGCGGCCGTTGCCGGTGGTGCCGAGAGTCACCGAAGCGGTCTCAGGGCCAACGGTGATTTGCGGTGCGTCGGGATTCTGCGCTTTCAGGGCATCGTAAACCTGCTGCCAGCGGCCGAATTCCGAACGGCGGTGCCCGCCGCGTTCTCCGCGTTCTCCGCGTTCGCCACGACGGTGCTCGCCGTCGCCATGGCCTTCACCGTGCCAGTTGCCCTCGCCACGTTGTCCGCGGCCTTCGGGACGGCCTTCGCCACGCTCACCGCGTTCACCGCGGCCTTCGCCACGCTGTCCACGTCCTCCCTTTTCCTCAACAGCTGCGGTTTTAGGCGCAGACTGGCCGAAATTGCGGGGAGTGTGCTCGACACCGCACACGGCATAGAAAGCCGTGCGGTACCAGCCGAACGAATAGGTAAGGCCGGTAAGGGCCATTGCCAGAACGAAAATCAGGGCATACATGCCGCCCGCCACGTGCAGACCTTTCCAAAAACCTTTCCAACCGTGCGAAAAGGATATTGACAGGCTGTGGCGCAGACCCTTGCGGGCGCGGGGCCACCATATCACCACACCCGTTATGAGGGCGATGACAAAAATGATGGTGGAGATTCCAACGAGTGTCTTGCCCACCTTTACACCCTCTCCGTGGGGATTGGCGCTGTCGAGCAGCCAACGGTGCAGCTTGAACATTGTGGAGAAGAATCCGAGGCGCTCATACTTGCCGGTCACCTCGCCGGTGTACTGATTTACATAAACGGATGCGCGGCGCGGTTTTGACAGGCTGACCTGATACGCGCGGTCGCTGTCAGCGAAAACGGTGACGCCGGTGATGGAAACGCTGTCGGGCAACGTGGCCTTGACACCCTCCATCAGTTCGTCCATCGGCAGGGGCATGCGACCGGCTGGGTCAACCGTGTAGACCTCGCTTTTCACGGCCCTGGTTATCTCGGGCTCGAAAATGAGCATTGCGCCCGAGAAGCATATCAGGGTGATGAAGATGCCGAAAGGAACCGACAGCCACAGATGGATTTTCCTGAAGAATTTCATCATGACGGTTTATTTTGCGGGTTCCATATAGCCCATTGCGGTGATGTCGGTGCCCTCGACCGTCACGCCCTTCTGAGCCACAGCGGTCTTGGGATCGATGCGGTAGATGGCGGGATAGCCGCTTTCAGAATTGACGGGGATGTAGACATAGCCGTTGTGAGTGTAGACGGTCTTACCGAAGCCGGTGATGTCGGAGGGGAGATTGGTCACATAGGTGAGCTTCTTGGCGTCGGCGTCGAAGATTGCGAGCTCGGTTGCAGCGAAGCCCTTCTGGGTGAGGGGACGGTCATACATCACGAAGATGAAGTAGTTGCCGCCTGCGGGCCAGCAGCGCATGAACGACTTGCCACCGGTCTGCTCCTCAAGGTTGCAGTAGTAATCGTCGAAGTTTTTCTTACCGGCAGGGATGCGGACAACACCGGCGGGAAGTTTGGTCTGCTGACGCGAGTCGGTCATGGTCTTGGCGTAGCTGGGCGAGAACACATAGATGTCGCCGTTTTCGGCAGCCCATATGGTCTGGTAATACTGCGAGCGGAAGCGACCGCAAGGGGTCGAAATCTTGTTACTCTTGATGCAGAAAGGACGGGTCATGTTCTCGTTGTCGTAAATGGCCACCCAGCCTTCGTCGGGCCACTGCGTGCCGCTGAGCTCGCCTTTCTTGTACGAACCGCCGCCCTGACCGCCATCAGCCTCGGCCACGAGGTCTTCAAATCCCGGGCGGATGCTGCCGGGGGTGTTGGCCGAACCATACTGGCTGAGACCCATGGGAATTGCGCCGCAGTAGAGCAGGTTGCCGCTCTGTTCCGCACCCGACAGTGTTACGTATTCGCCGTTGTTGAGGAGGTTTTCCATCGAGTAGGAGCCGGTCGAGGTGTCGTTGGCGCGGGAGGTCTCGTTCTTCACGTCAAGATAGGTGATAAGGAGGGTCTTGGGCAGGTAGCCGTTGCCATCGGCAAGCGCGGCGGGGCCGTCACCGGTTGAGGTGGTGAGGATGTAGTCGTTATACATGCCGTAGGACGAGAAGCGCGAAATTTTGTAACGTTCGGCGCGCTCCTTCATATTGCCGTTGTCGTTCAGCACATAGCTGCGGGTGGCGCCGGCTTCTCCCTGATTGTAGTTGAGGGCGTAGAGATAGTTTTTGTCGTGGAACACCCACTGGGTAGCGGCGTCAACCACCAGGCCGTTATTGCCGTTGGGGGTCAGTTCGCCCTCGTCGAGCGACTCGGTGGTGAGAAGCACGGTGGCCGAGTTGCCGGAAAGCTGCACGGTGGTTGCAATCACGAATTTGGCGTTCTCGACCTCCTCGGTGGCGGGGGTGTCGGGAGTTTCGGGAGTGGGCTCGGGAGTGGGCTCGTCTTTGTCAGAGCAGGCGGTCAGCGCCAGGGCCGGGAGGGCGCAGGCGGCGATGAGACGCACGGGGATAAATTTCATATTCATTGTGATATATGTTTGTTTGGATTATTATATAATTGTACCTAAATTAGTTGCCGAAGTAAACGCGCACTTTCCCGTAGAAAGCACGCCCGGCCTTCTGCAGGCTGAAATTGTCGTAAAGTCTTGCATCGGTGAAGTTGCGGCACTCAAACGAAATGTTGTAGCGTCCGTTGCACAGGGCGTACGAGAGGGTGAGGTTATGCGCGAATTGGTTGGGAACCATATACTCGTCGCTGTTGCTGCCGAGGTTCGAGGAGTAGTAACAGAACTTGTGGGTGTACTGGTTGTCGTAGGTGAGCGTGAGCACATTGCCTTTCTTGCCGAGGTCGTGCCAATAGAAATTGACATCAGAGTCGGCGAACATGTACGGCAAGTTCGGCATGCGCTGTTTGTAGCCGAGGTTGGGCGCTGTCGAGCCCATCGCCGTCGGCATGTTGTCGCGGACGTTCATCTGGGTGAAATTACCGCCAAGGCTAATCCATTTCGACCAGCTCCACCGGGCCGACACACTCACGCCGATGGTCTTCACCTTACCGTAGTTTATATAGGTGGCAGCCGACTTACCGCCGCTGAGCGAGAGGATGTTGCGCTGGATGTAATCATGGGTATCGCGGTAGACAAACCCGGCCTCGGCATAGACGATGTTGGTGCCGAAAGTGCGGTTGTAGCTGAGGTTGAGGTTTATGTTGTGGCTCGATTCGGGTTTAAGGGATATGTCGCCCATCTCGAGGTCCTCGTCGCCAAACATCTCTTCGATGGACGGCAGGCGGTAGGCTTTCTCATACGAGGCCTTTAGCTGGAAACCCAGGGGCATGAACCAGGTGCCTGCGGCGCCGAAGCCGAAATAGTCGACCGTGCGCGAGGTGCGCTCGTATGAATCCTGGGCCGACGAGGTTGCCATCGGTCCTGAAACATACTGGTGGTACTGCTTGCCGAACGCCGAGATGTTGACCTTGGTGTGGGGCATGTAGCGGTAGGACGCGCCCACGATGTTTTTTGTCGTTATCTTGGAAAACTCGTCCTGGCTGGGAGGTGTTGTCAGGAGGTTCTCGTTCGAGCGGTTGAAGGCGTTGAGCACGTCGTTGAAGGTGAAAAGGTGCTGCTCGCCGAGGCGGTAGTTGGCCGTGAACGTACCCGACCAGTTGTTGTTGTTGGCCTGGGAATGTTGGTAAGACTGCTCGCCAGGCGAATTGAGGCGCTGTGTCTCGCCACGCCAGTTGTATTTGTAGGAAGCGGTGTCGACATTGACGGCGATGTCGCGGTTGTAGTTGGCATTGAAGGCCACGTCGAGGCCGCGGGTGAAGAGGTTGCGCTTGCCATACTCAATCGAGGGCATCAGCGAGTGGCCGTGGCGGTGCTTCTGACCGTAGACGATTTCCTGGCGCACGCCGGTCTGCACTTCCTTGTACATGTGCGAATAGGTGAAACCGACGAGCAAGCGATCGGCCCACGGTTTGTTGACAAAACCGGCCTTGGCCACGATGGCCTCGTTGTGGTAAGTGTCGTTGAAACGCTGCACGTGCTCGAGCTTGGTGCGGTTGTACGAGCCGGTCTCGAAGTTCTCGACCGGCGCATCAATCCAGTAGTTGTTGTCGGAATAGTTTTGGAAAGCGTTTATCTCATACTTGAAACCGTTGGCCAGGGTCTGACCGAAGTTCACGTATGATTTGTGGGTGTTGAACGAGCCATATGAATAGGATGCGTCTACAAACCAGCGGCGCTGACGCTTGGGGGTCACGATGTTGATTACGCCGCCGATGGCGTCCGAGCCGAAACCGACGGGAACCACGCCGCGGTACACCTCGATGCGGTCGGCGAAGTTAACGGGAATGTTTTGAGGCCGAACGAGCTGCCGACGCCTTCCTGAGGCACGCCGTCGATGAACACCTTGACGTGCTTGCCGCTGAAACCGTCCATCGTCACGGCCATGTCAGAGCCAACGCCTCCGCTCTCGCGGATTTTCATGCCCGGAGCCTTGCTGAGGGCTTCGCTCAAAGTCTTGGTGGTGTTGACAAGTTCGCGCGTGTTGACCGCCGTCGCGTTGAAAGCCGAGTTCTTGACCTTGCTGAGCTGGCTGCCAACGACGATAACCTCGCCCAGCTGGGCCGAGGATTTAAGCTTGACGTTCAGTTTGGAGCGCTCGCCGGCTTTGATGGTCACCTTTGCTTCGTATTTCTCGAAGCCTACCGACGAAAATATTATGGTATATTCACCGGCAGGGGCTTTGATATGATAGAGACCTTTGTCGTTGGTGTTCGATACATATTCCGTGCCTTTGAGATAGACCGACACGTAGTCAACCGGCTCGCCGTCGGCCGACAATACCTTGCCGGAAATCATACCCGTAGCCACATCGGCAGATGCGGCTACGGCAACACATAACATAAAGATCAAACACGCTGTATACCTTTTCCAAATTACCATTTTTGATTTGTTTTTACGGTGCAAAGGTCGGAATATTATATGCCTTGTGAAATACCCGCATTAGAGTATAAAAGTCATATCCAACTGACGCATAACGGATTATATTTAAACTTATTTTAAATAAATTGGTATACAGCATCTTTTCAATGGTAAACAACCGGGGCTCGGAAGGATATTTTTCGCCCATCACACCCCACGCCTACCCTTACGGCGGGATATACGCTCGTGAAGGTACTGAAACGTGACGAACAGAACCGGGACAATGAACAGCAGCGCGAGCGTGCCGAACAGCAATCCGCCGACAGTCCCGACGCCGACCGAGACATTACCGTTGGCCCCTACCCCCGATGCGAACATCAGCGGCAACATGCCGAAAACCATAGTTGCCGAAGTCATGATTATGGGGCGGAAACGGGCTTTGGCAGCCGAAACCGCCGACGCCACCAGCCCCATACCCTCCTTGCGGCGAGCCGTTGCATATTCGGTGAGAAGGATTGCCGTCTTGGCCAAGAGGCCTATGAGCATGATAAGGCCAATCTGCATGTAGATATTGTTTTCGATGCCCCACCACCTCGCAAACAGGAAACATCCGGCCAATCCCATGGGAACGGCGGCTATGACTGCAAAGGGGATGGTGAGGCTCTCGTATAGGGCGCAAAGGATAAGGTAGATGAACGCGAGGCATATCGAGAAAACAAGGACGGTCGTATTGCCCGACGCCGACTCCTCGCGCGACATGCCGCCGAACTCATATCCGTAGCCGGCAGGCAGGCACCGCGCCGCAGTTTCCTTGATGGCAGCAATCGCCTCGCCCGAACTGTAACCCTCGCCCTGCTCGCCGAACACAGAGATGGCCGGGAACAGGTTGAAACGCGACAGGCTCTCCGAACCGTAAACGCGGCTGAGGGTGATGAAATGCTCGAGCGGCACCATCTCGCCCGATGATGAACGCACAAACATGCTTTTGAGCGACTCGGTGTCAAGGCGGGCGTCGGGCGTGGCCTGCACCATCACGCGGTAGAGTTTCGTGAAACGGTTGAGGTTGGACGAATAGCTGCCGCCGACATAGCCCGCCAGAGTCGAGAGCACATCGGCGGGCGAAACATCGAGTTGAAGGCATTTTACAGGATCCACCTCCACCATGTATTGCGGATATTTCGTATCGAACGTGGTGTATGCCCTCGAAATTTCAGGCCGCGTGTTGAGCGAGTCGATGAACGCCCTTGTCACGGCGAGGAGCTCGTCGGTTGTGGCGCCTTTGCGGTCCTGAACATAAAGTTCAAACCCGCTGCCGGTGCCGTAGCCGGAAATCATGGGCGATTGCGACGCACGCACCTGGGCCGACGATATGCCGGCTGTGCGGCGGTAGATTTCCTTTATCACTGCATTTATGTCGTGCCCATCGCCTTTTCGCTCGCTCCAGTCGCGGAGGCGTATGTTGAACGAACCGGCCGACGCCGACTGGTCATGGCGGGCGTTCTTGCCGGTCACACGGGAATAGATGTATATCTCGGGAATATCCTTTATCGCATCCTCCACCTCATCCATTACCGCAGCCGTTTCCGACAGGCTGCTTCCTGGAGCCACCTGCACATTGAGGCTTATCGTGCCCATGTCCTCCTGCGGAACAAGGCCTGTCTTGGTGGTGGATACAAGCCATACCAGGCCACCTGCCGACAGCAAAAAGAGCGCAAGCACAACCCATCGGTTCTTGAAAAGAAACATCACTCCGCCCCTGTACTGGCCCACCACCGCAGTGAGCGAACGGTCAAACGCGAAATGGAAACGCTCGACAAACGACGACTTTCCGCCTCCATCACCCGAGGGGCGCATGAGCAATGCGCTGAGCGCCGGACAAAGCGTCATGGCATTGACGAGCGATATGCCCACGGCGACGGCCATCGTCAATCCGAACTGCCGGTAGAAAGTGCCCGATGTGCCGCCCATGAAGCAAACGGGAATGAACACGGCCATGAACACCACCGTGGTGGTTATCAGCGCTGCCGACAGACCGCCCATGGCCGAGACAGTTGCCTGGTAGGCATCGTCATGTCCCTCGTCAAACTTGGCCTGCACAGCCTCGACGACCACCACCGAGTCATCGACGACGGTGCCGATGACAAGCACTATTGCAAAGAGGGTCAGCATGTTGAGCGTAAAGCCAACCGCATAGATGAACGCGAATGTGCCTGTCAACGACACTATAATCGACAAGGCCGGAATGAGAGTCGCTTTGAAGCTGTGCAGGAACAGGTAGACGACCAGCACCACCAACAGCAACGCTATCACCAACGTTTCCACCACCTTGTAGATGGAGGCATCCAGAAAATCCTTCGTACTCGAAATGTCTGTCAGCACGATGCCGTCGGGCAGGTCGCGGCGAATTTCTTCCATGGTGCGGTCAATCTCGGTTATGACCTCGTTGGCGTTCGAGCCGGCAGTCTGCGCAATCATGGCGTTTGCGCCCGGATGACCGCTTGTCTCGCTCAGCATGGCGTAGTTCACCGCCCCGAGTTCAACGGTCGCCACATCTTTCAGCCTCAGCACGGTGCCGTCGGGCAATGCCCTTATGACTATATTCTCATAATCCGCCTCGTCCTCATACCGTCCCCGGTATTTGAGCACATACTGGAACGTGTTGAGCGACTCAGCTCCAAGCGTGCCAGTGGGCGACTCAAGGTTCTGCTCGGCAAGGACCTTGTCGATGTCGGCCGGAACGAGTCCATACTGAGACATCCTCGCCGGATCGAGCCATATGCGCATGGCATACTCGGCACTGAAAATATTCACCTCGCCAACTCCGGCAATTCGTGAAATCTGTGGCTCGATGTTGATTTTCATGTAGTTGGTGAGGAAATTCGCATCATAGCTGTCATCGGGGCTGTAAAGCGTGATTGATTTCAGCGTGCTGTTCTGGCGCTTGCGCACGGTCACGCCGCTTTTGGTCACCTCGGCCGGCAAAAGCCCCTGGGCCGACGCCACTCGGTTCTGCACATTGACCACTGCCATATCTGCGTCGGTTCCCTGCCTGAAATAGATGGTTATGCTTGCCGTGCCCGTGTTCGTCGCCGTCGAGGTCATATACATCATGTCTTCCACGCCGTTGAGCGATTCCTCGAGCGGTACTATGACACTTTTAAGCACGGTCTCGGCATTCGCGCCGGTATATGTCGCGGAAACCCTGACCGTCGGAGGGGCTATGTTCGGGAATTGCTCTATGGGAAGCTGAACCAGTCCGAGTATCCCAAGGATAACGATTAGCACAGATACCACACCGGCCAGAACCGGACGGTCGATGAACGTCTTTACTGTCATTTCAATGTGTTTTTCCGACAAAATTACGCGATTAAACTTTAAGGCCGACAATCAGTCTGTTTATAAAATGGTCAACGGCACCGAAGCGATGGTCAACGGGCATTATCAACGCTATCGTTTTAATTATAAATTACTTAACTTTGCAATCAAGAATACACCGGTACTGACAGATGAAAAATGTATCGCTCTGCATCGACATCGCTTTCTGCGCGATTGTATTGCCTGCCATGGCAATAATTTTCCCAGTTGAGCGGTGGTTCCACTATTTTCCATGGTATGTTACAACCGTGGGAATCTGGCTCTATGCCCTATACTTCGCCAACAGGCTCATCACCGTGCCGATGCTGTTCAAGCACGGAAAAAAACGCGCGGGCGCCCTGGCTCTGATTGTCATCTCGTTCGGCATCACCTACTACCTGTCGCAAATAACCCTTTACGACCCCAAGCCGAGTGTGTTCGACACCGGTATTACCCGGGTGCTCCCCAACATCCAGCAATATCAACAGGCGGTATGGTCGCTGTTCATGATTGTGGAAGTGTTCAGCTTTGCCGTTGGACTGCTCACCCAGGCCAACCTGCAGAAATCACGGCGCCGCGCAGTCGAAGCCGAACGCGACCGCGCCGAAATCGAACTCTACAAGGCCCAGATCAAGCCTCACTTCATGTTCAACACGCTCAACTCGCTATACGGCCTGTTCCTCACCCACGATGGCAAAGCGCTCGAATCACTGGAAAAATTCATTTCCATGATGCGCTACATACACACAGCCTCGCTGCGCGACCATGTGCCACTGGCCGACGAAGCCGACTACATCTCGCGCTACGTGGAGCTGCAGTCGCTGCGCCTCAACGGAATGACCGCAGTCACGCTCGACATCGACATCCGCGACAACGCCCTCCCCGTCCCGCCGATGCTACTGGTGACCTTCGTCGAGAACTGCTTCAAACACGGCGTGTCACCCATCGAAAAAAGCGACATAAACATATCCCTGAAAGAAAAAGACGGATACCTGCGGTTCTCAACCAGCAACCGAATATTTCCCGTAAAACGTATCGGCGAGCACATGGGAATCGAAAACTGCCGCCGGCGCCTACGCCTGCTCTATCCCGACAGGCACTCTCTGGAAATCAAAGACAACGGAATCCGTTATGACGTCAAACTCAACATCAATCTGCAACCATGATCAAATGTGTGGCCATAGACGACGAGCCAATCGCCCTCAGCATAATACGCGAATACTGCAACAGATACGGCAACATTGACCTCCAATGTTTCACATCGCCGGTGGCAGGGATGGAATGTGTCATGTCCTCCCGTCCCGACATTGTGTTCCTCGACATCGAGATGAACTCCCACAACGGCATCGAGCTCGCCAAGCAGCTGCCGCCGGACACTTGCCTGATTTTCACAACAGCCTTCTCAAACTATGCCATCGACGGCTTCAACGTCGATGCGGTCGACTTCCTGCAAAAGCCAATCTTCTATCCCCGCTTTGAACGTGCCATGGAGAAGGCACGCAAATTCATGGCGCTGCCCGACAACGACGCTGTGACGGGAACCATCGCCTTGAAATCCGAGCACAAGAACGTAATAATCAACTTTAAGGACATCGTGGTAATCGAGGCAATGGACAACTATGTCAAGATTTTCCGCCGCGACCTGCCCACAATCGTCTCACAAATCACGATGAAAGAAGTGGAGGGCATGCTGCCCGCCAGCGGATTCATGCGCGTCCACCGCTCGTTCATCGTGTCTCTGTCGGCAGTCGACAAATATTCCAACCGCACCATATATCTCAGCAGCCATCCACGCCCCATCCCCGTGGGACGCAAATACATACAGGCGTTCAACAATCTCAACAATATTTTCCAAAAAAAATAAAAATGAAGAAAATCCCAGCTCTCATCATCGCCGCAATCGTGGCTTCGGCATCAGCCACCATGCAGGCCGGCACTCCCATCCTGCAATCAGAACTGCCCAAGGCAGCCCTGACATTCATCGCCAAGCATTTCCCCAACGACAAAGTTAGAAAAGCTGAGAAAGACAACGGTCGCCGCGGCACGGAATATGAGGTTGACCTCGCCGGCGGTGCCGAAATCGACTTCCGCTCCGATGGCGAATGGAAAGAGGTGAAGGCCGCCAAGGGCTCAGCCGTGCCAGCCGCAATCATACCCTCGGCAATCGCCAAATACGTAAAGGCCAACTTCAGCGGACAAACCATCGTTGAAATCTCGCGCAAACGCGGCGGATACGAAGTGGAACTTTCCAACGGCACAGAGCTCAAGCTCACCGAGGACGCCAAACCCATGCCCGCACGCCAGGGCCGTCCCCATTGATCTGGCTCCCCATCTCAACCCATCGCGGCATCCGTCACGCCGGACAATCGCAAGATTCGGCTCAACGGATGCCGCCGTTTTTTTGCCAATCGGATATTTTGACGTAATTTTGCCGACAGAATGAGTGCGCGAAAAAACAGACGGCTGTGTTTGAACTGCGGCAACAAGGCCGCGGGCAATTTCTGCCCGCACTGCGGACAGCCCACCTCCACTGCACGGCTGTCAACCCCATCGTTCTTAGGACAGACCCTAATCAACCTACTGCGCCTCAACCGCGGGTTCCTGTTCACGGCCGGGCGCCTCGTGTGGAAGCCGTGGACTGTCATCCGCGATTACATCCACGGGCGCCGCGTCAACTACACCGCCCCGGTGCAGATGCTGATTCTGCTTTGCCTCGTACGCCTTGTCCTCACCGGCCTTTTGAATCTGGAAAAAGGCATCGATAATTTCGTCGAACTCTCCATACTCAAATCCGGCTCTTTGTCGGCCGAAGCCATCAATACCGTGGTGAGGTTCTATCTCTCGTCCCCCACCCTCCAGTACCTCACCATATTCCTGCCCTGCGCCATAGCCGCCAGGCTGGTTTATAAGAAACAAGGCTCCCGACGGTTCAACACCGCCGAATATCTCGTCGCAACCATTTATATGGCCGACGCAATGCTCACGTTCGATATCCTGACCATGCCGGTCGACCTACTGCTTCCCGACATTTCCGCCCTGCTCAATTTCCTCTACATAGCGACGATGTCGGCCATCACACTCACAAAAGCATTCCCCACAGCCCGCCTCAAGACCGCAGGCCTCCTGCTCAAATTCAGCCTCACCGTCACTCTCCTATATCTAATCATCTTAGTGGCGCTCTGCATCGCAATCGCCAGCATTATTTCCTGACCATGAATACACTTGGAACCACTCATCCCTATTTCATCATAGAGGTGACGGCCGAACAGCAAGCTTATGCAAAAAGCCTCGTCGAATACTCCATTGCCAACCACCCGGTAAAAGACATCTTCGCAGACGACCCGGACGGAAAACGGCGTCAATTTGAATTCCGATACACCGGCACCCTCGGAGAGGTGGTCTTTGCCGACGCCTACCGCCTGCAGCGCCCCACCCGTTCGTTCGGCGCCGTCGACGGCCAGGATTTCGGCCAGGACTTCCTCCTTGATTTCGAAGGAACTCCCGTATCGATTGACGTAAAGTCCATGCACCGCAAGGCCAATCAGTTCATGGAAAACTACGTGCTGAACATCCCGGCCTACCAGCTTCACAAAAGCATAAGCCTCACCAACTATTATTTCTGCATCAACCTCAACGAATACCTCGGAAAGACATTCGCCTCGTTCCTCGGCCTCGTTGACAAAAAGGATGTGATTGACGGCAAGGTCGGCGATTTATTCCTGGCCGGTACCCAGCGCATAAGACAGGACAATACAACCTTTCGGTTCGCCCGCGACACATATGAGATAATGTTCCGGCATTTCATCGTTCCGCCTGTCACGCCCCACATCCAGGCCATGCCCGGATTCCGTTATGCGTTGCTGTCGCCCGGCCGTCCCGACAACCGCTATTGACACCCCCGCGCGACTGCCATCTAAATTTAACATTTATTAATAGGGGGGGGTAGATAGCATGAAATAATTTTGTAATTTTGCGCAAACACAAACAAATTAAATCATGAATAGAGCTTTCCTGCCACTCTCTTGTATTTTACTTGCGTTTGTAGCGTCCGCTCAACAAATTGATTTAAACGGACAAGACTACAAAGAATTGCAGTTCCCATTAACCGAGGCTGATACCAAGGCACCGTTCTTCTATTTCAATGATGAATGGATTCCGGGAGCGAACATCCAGACAGTGCCACCCGAGCAAATTCAAGGCGCACAGATAAAAGATGATGAATACGGCAACCGTTCTGTGTTCCTGACCGTATCCCAGGAAACACTTGACAAAATAAAAGCAGACAGCAAGAAAAAGTTCATCAATCTCGATCCTATCTGCGAGTTTCCCGGAGGCAATGGCAACTTGATTGAATGGATAAAAGAAAACATCCACATCCCAAGTTCGCTTGAAGGACACGTACGTGTTATAGCAGGCATGACCATTATGCCTGATGGAACCGTAACCGACGCAAAAATAATCAAACCGAGCACCAACGACGACGCCAACCAAGAAGCACTTCGATTAGTGAACGCCCTTCCTAAATTCAATGTAAAATACTGCACGCCACACAAAGCGCCCCTCCGCTACCTCCTCCCCATTACCTTCACCTCCCCCGGCACAATATTGATACGCTGACTGCCAAAACCGCCTTGCACTTTCAGCTGAAAATTCGTAACTTTACGCACAAGCGAACAAAGCTCTCGAACGAGCCAGCAACTCAAATCAAAAAAACTTTTCCGAAGTGATATGAACAAACTGATTCCAATCCTTATCTGCATCTTGGCATCATGCGTCGGGATGGACGCACAGGAGACGATGCGCGTTGAGACACATCGGTTCAACTCGCCAGATTTCCCGTTTGAGCGGGAGATATTCGTCTGCACCCCTCAGTATTACGATGAACACGACCAGTCGGAAATCGACGTGATATATGTATTCGACTCGCAATGGCGGTCACACTTTGCCCTGGTTTACGGGCTGTTGGCCGAGATACAGGTTGAGGGCGAGGACAATATTCCGTTCATCGTTGTGGGAATTCCGTCGCCGACGAGCAAAGACTACTGCCGCAGCAACGACTTCCTGCCGGTTCCGACCACAGTAGAATACCAATCGCCCTATTACGGCAACTACGAGAATTTCAAAAAGTTCATCCGCGAGGACGTGATGCCATACATCGACGCCAATTACCGCACCTCGGGCCACACTCTCGCCATCGGCCATTCGCTCGGGGCATCCTTCGTGCTGAACGCCCTTGTGTCGGAAGGGCTGTTTGACGACTACTTCGCCCTGTCGCCCAACTTCATGGAAGACAACAACAAGTTTGCCGATGACTTCATGAACTATGATTTCAACAACGGAAAGCCAAGGTTCATGTTCCTCACCATGGCCAATGAGACATTTGTAGACACCGACGGACGGGAGCGATGGCGCGCGGCGTGGGATCTCGTGAAGTCGCATATCGAGAACACGGAATATCCCGATTATATCAAGATGTTTGTGATGGAATATCCCGACTATTCACACATGCGCAGCTACGTCGAGTGCCTGATGGACGGCCTGCCTCTCTATGGCATGTACCGCCACAACACAGCATTTGCCAACGATGAGGTGCATCCGGTGCATATCGAGCTTGAATGCCCGTGGGCCGATGGCGATGTGTTCATCACCGGCAACCAGGCGCCCCTTGCCGACTGGAATCCTCAGGGCATAAAAATGGACAAGGTCAATGACACCACCTACTCCATCGACCTTGAACTCAAGCTTCCCGCCGAGTTCAAGTTCACCCAGGGCAGCTGGGAAAAACAGATTACGCCAGGAAACGCCTATGTAGGCAACCTCCGCATTCATCACCCCGACAAAGCCAGCAAACATTACGTCGCCCAGTAACAGCCCTCTGTTTCGCATCATCTATGGAAGCCAATATCCGACACCGCCGCCTCTATGCCTTTTATAATAGCAAGGTATTGAACGCCCTTTACATAATCGGCGTAGTATCATTGCTGCAAATCGGGTACTTGCAATCCTTGATAGTGCCGGTGGTATGCTCTTCGGTATCATTCACCCTATTCATAGGCTATTCCCTGTGGCTATGGATCAAGAAACCGGCGCGATTGGTCATAAACGCGTGGATGTCCAACTTGACGTTTTGGTTCACGCTTTATTTCCTCGCGGTTGCAGCGATGAAAGCCACTGCGCTGTGGTGGTACGTCTTCCCCATCGTCGCGGCCATAATTCTCATGTTCATCAACTTGATTCGCCCACACGACGAAGTTTTCGATATATAATACAATCTGCGAAGATCAATGGATGGCCGAGCATAGCGTGTTTTTATGTGATTTCTCAAATCGGACGCAACCTCTAATTAATTTCAATCCTGGGGTTGATTGATTGTAATGCCGATATAAATTCCTCTTGGTCCTTTGGCGAGACATACACCCAATTCGTTCTGCCATACTTCAATCCTATTCGTTTTGCCGATAGGGCCGGAGACGAAAGTATTGTGGACTTATGGGTTATCTCGGTAATGTTGCAAATTGGCAAATCCATTCGGAACAATAAACCACATCGTATGTGCAGTTTTGCACCATTTATGCTATAATCCGTATGGAGAAGCATATCATAAATCATCACCAAACAGATTCCCATGAAAACAATATCAATCAAAAGAACCAACGTAGATTTGTAGCATAGGTATATTGAACCTATAAATGCAAGGCACATCCCAATGCAAAACCATATATACCACTTGGCAACTCTTGATTTATAAACCTTTATCATACAGCAAAAGTACACTATTTTTTGCTAAATCAAAAAATATTTGGCCCCATAAAAACATTTTCCTGTCTTTTCTGCCCCGCAGGCTTTACAAACCCAATTCATTCAGGATCGTAACCTTCATAGTAATATGTTGCCGTCCACAAAGGGATGGGCTATGTTCATTTCGACATAATTGGCCACTATTGTTGTAAAAGAAAGGCCGGAAAGCCGCATGGGCTTTCCGGCCTTTGTGTGAGGGATATGTTCGAGATTAATCCTCGATTGCGGCCTGAGCAGCAGCTACACGGGCTATGGGCACGCGGAAGGGCGAGCAGCTCACGTAGTTCATGCCGAGTTTGGCGCAGAACTTCACGGATGAGGGTTCGCCGCCGTGTTCGCCGCAGATGCCGACCTTGAGCTCGGGACGGGTTGCGCGGCCTTTTTCAACGCCCATGCGGACGAGCTGGCCTACGCCTTCCTGGTCGAGAACTTCAAAGGGATCTACCTTGATGATGCCGTGTTCCTTATAGTATTTGAGGAACTTGGGAGCGTCGTCGCGGGAGAAGCCGAAGGTCATCTGGGTGAGGTCGTTGGTACCGAACGAGAAGAACTCGGCAACAGTAGCGATTTCGTTGGCGGTGAGGGCAGCGCGGGGAACCTCGATCATGGTACCAACCATGTAGGGGAGCGAGCGGCCCTGTTCGTCAAACACCTTAGCGGCAGTTTCGTTGATGATGTTGGCCTGGTGCTGGATTTCCTTGAGCGAGCCAACAAGGGGAATCATGATTTCGGGCTTCACGTCGATACCGCGGGCCTTGCAGGCGAGGGCGGCCTCGATGATGGCGCGGGTCTGCATCTCGGTGATTTCGGGATAGGTGATGCCGAGACGGCAGCCACGGTGACCGAGCATGGGGTTGAATTCCTCGAGAGCGTCTACCTTGGCTTTCACTTCGGCGAGGGTGATGCCCATTTCGTCGGCGAGTTCCTTCTGGGTAGCGGTCTGGTGAGGTACGAATTCGTGCAACGGGGGATCGAGGAGGCGGATGGTCACGCCGAAGCCGTCCATAGCCTCGAAGATGCCTTCAAAGTCGCCGCGCTGCATGGGGAGGAGCTTGGCGAGGGCTGCACGGCGGCCTTCTTCGTCAGAGGCGAGAATCATCTCGCGCACGGCCTTGATGCGGTCGCCTTCAAAGAACATGTGCTCTGTACGGCACAGGCCGATGCCCTGGGCGCCGAAGTTGCGGGCCTGACGGGCGTCGCGGGGAGTGTCGGCATTGGTGCGCACGAGGGTCTTGGTGAACTTGGCGGCAAGGTTCATGATTGCGCCGAAGTCGCCGCCGAGTTCGGGTTCGGCGGTGGGCACCTGGCCGTCGTAAACTTCACCGGTCGAGCCGTTGAGCGAGATCCAGTCGCCTTCGTTGTAGGTCTTGCCACCCATTTCGACGGTCTTTTTCTCGTAGTCAACCTTGATTTCGCCAGCGCCGGAAACGCAGCACTTGCCCATACCGCGGGCAACCACAGCAGCATGCGAGGTCATACCGCCGCGCATGGTGAGGATACCCTGGGCCACGGCCATACCGCGGAGGTCTTCGGGCGAGGTCTCGATGCGGACGAGGACAACTTTCTTTTTCTTCTCGGCCCATGCCTCAGCCTCGTCGGCGAAGAACACGATCTGGCCGGTTGCTGCGCCGGGCGATGCGGGAAGGCCCTTGGCAACTACGTTGGCACGCTTGAGGGCAGCCTTGTCGAATACGGGGTGGAGCAGCTCGTCGAGCTTCTGGGGCTCCATGCGCAGCAGGGCGGTCTTTTCGTCAATCTTGCCGTCGCGGAGGAGGTCCATGGCGATTTTCACCATAGCGGCGCCGGTGCGCTTGCCGTTACGGGTCTGGAGCATCCACAGCTTGCCGTCCTGGATGGTGAATTCCATATCCTGCATATCGCGGTAGTAATCTTCGAGGCGGTCAGCGATGGCGAAGAGTTCCTGAGCGCAGACGGGCATGGATTCTTCGAGCGAGGGATATTTCGAGGCGCGTTCTTCCTCAGAGATGCCCTGAAGGGCAGCCCAGCGGCGCGAGCCTTCGATGGTGATTTGCTGAGGAGTGCGGATACCGGCCACAACGTCCTCACCCTGTGCGTTGATGAGGTATTCACCATTGAAGATGTTTTCGCCGGTGGCAGCGTCGCGCGAGAAAGCCACGCCGGTGGCCGAGTTCTCGCCCATGTTGCCGTATACCATGGCCTGCACGTTCACAGCGGTGCCCCATTCTTCGGGAATTTGGTTCATGCGGCGGTAGATGATGGCGCGTTCGTTCATCCAAGAGTCGAACACTGCGCAGATGCCGCCCCAGAGCTGTTCCCAGGCCGAGTCGGGGAAGTCCTTGCCGGTGTATTCCTTGACGGCGCCCTTGAAGAGGCGCACGAGGGTCTGGAGGTCTTCAACAGAAAGTTCGGTGTCGAGTTTGATGCCTTTTTCTTCCTTCACCTTTTCCATGATGGCTTCGAAGGGGTCGATGTCGGTCTTCGACTTGGGCTTCATGCCGAGCACCACGTCGCCGTACATCTGCACGAAGCGACGGTAGGAGTCCCAGGCGAAGCGGGGGTTGCCGCTCTTTTCAGCGAGGGAAGCCACGGTGGCGTCATTCATGCCGAGGTTGAGCACGGTGTCCATCATGCCGGGCATGGATGCGCGGGCACCCGAGCGAACCGACACGAGCAGGGGATTGGCGGGGTTGTCAAATTCTTTGCCGGTGAGGGTTTCGACATGCTTGATAGCTTTCTCTACTTCCTCGGTGAGGCGCTTAACAACTTCTTCCTTGCCATACTGGGTGTATTCAGTGCAGACATCGGTGGTGATGGTGAAGCCGGGAGGTACGGGCATTCCGAGAAGGTTCATCTCGGCGAGGTTGGCACCCTTGCCGCCGAGGAGGTTTCGCATCTCGGCATTGCCTTCGGCCTTGCCGTCACCAAATGTATAAACTCTTTTCATGTTTGATATTTGGTTTATTTTTGGGATAAAAATAATATTGTTCTGTCAGTTATGACAGCCGGCCCCGGGAAGAGCCCGCTATAATAGGGTGCAAATTTAATCATTTTTTCCCGAAAAGCCAAAGATTAGGAAATAAAAGCAAACAGCAAAACGTCACAACCTCACCATGAGCCAGGTGACAAGAGGTCGTTTCAAAGATTTTTTCGTACCTTTGCGGTGGAAAACAAATTGTCATTATGTCAAGAAAACGCAAACCCTATCCCCTGCTCGAAGGGGTCACGATAACAGGCGTGGCAGCCGAGGGAAATGCCCTCGGACGCGTCGACGACATGGTTGTCTTCGTTCCCTACGGCGCCCCGGGCGACGTGGTCGACATCCAGGTCACCAAGAAACGCAAATCTTACGCCGAAGGGCGCATCACCCGCATCGTCAAGCCGGGCGACGTGCGCACCGCCCCGCGGTGCTCGCACTTCGGCACATGCGGTGGCTGCCGCTGGCAGCATCTGCCCTACCCGACCCAGCTTGAATGTAAACAACAGCAGGTGGTCGACGCGCTCACACGCATAGCCAAGGTCGAGCTGCCGGAAATATCGCCCATCAAGGGCTCGGAAAACATCTGGGAATACCGCAACAAGATGGAATACACCTTTTCCAACCGCAAGTGGCTCACAGCCGAGCAGATGGCCAGCGGCGAGGTGATTGACGACCGCGACGGCGCAGGTTTCCATATTTCGGGCGCTTTTGACAAGGTGCTCGACATCGACCGCTGCCATCTTCAGGACGATTTTTCCAACCGCCTGCGAAAATTCGTCAAGAACTACGGAAAGGAACACGGCCTGTCGTTCTACGACCTGCGCGAACAGCACGGACTGCTGCGCACTCTGATGGTGCGCATGGCTTCGACCGGCGAGATAATGGCCGTCATGTGTTTCGGCGAGGACAATCCTGAAAAGATTGCCGAAGTGATGGACGCCATCCGCGCCGAATTCCCCGAAATCACCTCATTATTATATGTAATCAACCTCAAGGTGAACGACACCATCACCGACCAGGAAATCATCACCCACTCTGGACGCGATTTCATCGAGGAAGAGATGGAAGGGCTGCGTTTCCGCGTGGGACCGAAGTCGTTCTACCAGACCAATTCGCGCCAGGCCTACGAGCTGTATAAGGTGGCCCGCGAGTTCGCCGGCCTCACCGGCGACGAGCTCGTCTACGACCTCTACACCGGCACCGGCACCATTGCAAACTTTGTCAGCCGCCGCGCGCGCCACGTCGTCGGCATCGAGTATGTGCCCGAGGCCATCGAGGACGCCAAGATAAACTCGGCTATCAACGGAATCGAAAACACGGAGTTCTATGCCGGCGACATGAAGGACGTGCTGACCGACGAATTCATAGCCGCCCATGGCCGTCCCGACGTGATGATCGTCGACCCTCCCAGGGCCGGCATGCACGAAGACGTGGTCAACGTCATCCTGAACGCTGCCCCGCGCCGCATCGTCTACGTGAGCTGCAACCCGGCCACTCAGGCCCGCGACCTCGCACTCCTCGACAGCAAATACCGTGTGACGGCTGTGCAACCCGTCGACATGTTCCCCCACACCCACCATGTGGAGAATGTCGTAAGGCTGGACTACAAGTTGGAGTTGTAATACCGCGGATCGCCCGTGACTTCCGCGCCGATGAATTCAGGACGCGCGAACGTGGTGTCCTCCGATGGCAGTTCGATCTCGGCGACCACAAGTCCTTCGAGGCGCCCGTGAAACTCGTCGACCTCCCAGTTGAGCCCATCGCCGGCGGGAACCACATAGCGGGTCTTCTCAACCAATGGCCCGCACGCCTCGGCCAGCATGTCGCATGCGTCAGCCGCCGGAATCAGATATTCCCACTCGTTGCGGGTGGCTCCACGGTTGCGGGTCTTGACGGTGATGAATCCTTTGCCGTCGGCAATCCGGACGCGCACGGTCGAGTCGGGCTCGCGGCAGATATATCCCTGCGCCATCTCGCGCGCCTTCACGGCCAAGGCCCGGTAGGCGGTGCCCGTTACTAAAAACTTACGTTCTATTTCTTTTGCCATACTTCTTGATTTGACAACCGCAAATATACAATCTTTCCGCCATATCCGCCTGCTCGCCGCCCTGTTTTTTCTGCTCGCGGCCACCGCGGCCACCGCGGCCGACACATATTTCGTGCGCGGCATCGTGCGCGACTCCATCACCGACGAAGTCCTTCCATTCGCCTCCGTCGTAGCCATGGGGTCAAACCGCGGAGGCGTCTCCGACGCCCAGGGAATATTTGAGCTGTCTGTTCCTGTCGGCACCAAGGCCCTGCAAGTTAGCTGCATGGGCTACGACAAGAAAGTGTTCCCCATTAAGCGCAACAGCTTCAATATGTATGCGGTTTACCTGTCGCCGTCCACCACCGAGTTGCAGGAAGTCGTGGTGCATAAAAGCAAATATTCCAAAAAGAACAATCCGGCCGTTGATTTCCTCAACAGGCTGAAAGACCGCGCCCCGCTCACCGACCCGCGACGCAACGACTTTTACTCCTACGACAAATACGAGCGCATAACCATAGGCCTCAACGACTTCACTGCCGACGACCACAAGCGCATGATGGAGAAAATGCCGTTCCTCACCGAACACGTCGACACATCGGAAGTCTCCGGCAAACCTTTCCTGAGCCTCATGGTAAAGGAAAAATCGTCACGCGACAGCTACCGCCGTTCGCCCCACTCCGAACGGGAACTGATCACAGGCATCCGCTCGGCAGGAGTGGACGAAATCATCGACCAGGCCTCGATGCGCACTTTCATGGAGGATGTCCTGCGGGAAATCGACCTGTACCAGAACGACATAACCCTGTTGCAGAACCGCTTCATCAGCCCCCTGAGCCGCATCGCCCCCGACTTTTACAAGTTTTACCTAACCGACACGGTTGAGGTGGCGGGCGAGCGCTGCATCGTGCTGTCGTTCTATCCCCACAACCATGCGGCTTTTGGCTTCATGGGCCATGTCTACGTGCCCGAAAATGACTCGACAATGTTTATCCGCAAGGTCGAGATGCACATCCCCCGCGAAATCAACCTCAACTTCATCGACAACCTATACATAAGCCAGACCTACGACCGTGCGCCCGACGGTTCGCGCCTCAAGACCTCCGATGAGCTCACTGTCGAGCTGAGTGTCGCGGGCAAGGGCGCCCTCTATGCCGCACGCAAGACAGCCTACGCCGGGCACTCGTTTGAACCGATTGCCGACGATGTATTCAGCGGCGACGGCACGGTGGTCGAGGCCGACGGCGCCAAAAACCGCAATGATGCATTCTGGCACCACGCGCGCCTCCGTGGCATAGGCCGCGGCGAGAGCAAGGTCGACGAACTTATGGTGCGCCTGCGCGGGATGCCGCTGTACTATTGGGGCGAAAAAATCCTCAAGATAATATTCTCGGGATATATCTCGACATCCAACCCGAGCTACTTCGACATCGGCCCGGTCAATTCCATCCTGAGCTTCAACTCGCTTGAAAAAGTAAGGCTTCGTGTCGGCGGCATGACCACGGCCAACCTCTCGAAACGATGGTTCGGACGCTTCTACGGCGCATACGGTTTCCGGGACCACCGCTGGAAATACGGAGCGGAAATTGAGTATTCGTTCATTGACAAGGAATACCACTCGCGGGAGTTTCCCGTGCGCTCGCTGAGGCTCACGTCGAGTTACGACATCGACCGCCCCGGCCAGCATTATCTCTATGCCTCGGCCGACAACATCGTCCTGTCGTTAAAACGCCTCACCGACGACCGCGCCACCTACCGCCGCCTCAACAAACTGGAGTTCAATTACGAGACGCGCTCGAACTTCTCAGTAACGGTTGGCGTGGCCAACGATTGCCAGGAGGCCGCCCCGACCATGCCGTTCATCGACGGCCATGGCAACTCCATCGCGCGTTTCACCGAAAACACAGCCGAACTGACACTGCGCTACGCTCCCGGCGAAAAATTTTTCCAGACACGCACCTACCGCATCCCCGTCAACCTCGATGCCCCGGCCCTGACCCTGCGCCATACCTTCGCACCCAAAGGTTTTCTCGGTTCCAGATATGCAGTCAACAAGACCGAAGCCGACGTGCAGAAACGCTGGTGGTTCTCGGCATGGGGATACCTCGACATGTATCTCGGGGGCGGCCACGTATGGAGCAGTTCGCCCTTCCTCAACCTGCACATTCCCAACGCCAACCTGTCGTACATCATCCAGCCGCGCAGTTTCGCACTGATGAACCCGATGGAATTCATCTCGACATCCTATGCCTCTTGGGATCTTACCTACTGGGCCAACGGCGCGATTTTCAACTACATACCTTACGTTAAAAAGTTAAAGCTGCGCGAGGTGTTTGGCTTCCGGGGCTACTGGGGCACCCTTGCTGACCGCTCCAACCCGGCCCTGCACCCCGAGCTACTGCAATTTCCGGCCGACACAGGCATGACGCGGCTCGACCACGGCCCCTACATGGAAGTATCGGTCGGCATCGAGAATATCCTGAAAATACTGAGGGTTGACTATGTGTGGCGACTCAACTACCGCAACGTGCCGTACGAAATCGACCGCAGCGGCGTCCGCATCGCCATGCACGTCACTTTTTAATGCACAATTCACGATGCACGATGCACAATGTCCATCCAGAATAATTGTGCATCGTGAATTGTGCATTATGCATCATGAATCGTGCATCGTGCATCGTGCATTGTGCATCGTGCATCGTGCATTGTAAAAGGTCACTTCACCTGATAAGGCAGCGTAAGTATGAAGCGGGCACCGCGCGTATAGGTGGTGTCAAGCACGAGGTCGCCGCCGAGCAGACGAGCAAGCAGACGGGATATGGGCAATCCGAGACCAAGGCCCTGTGTGTCGGGATTGAGTTTTACAAATCGCTCAAATATGTGCTCTTCCTGTCCCGAAGGAATTCCTATGCCGGTATCGGAAATAGCGATGGCTATGTCGTTGCCGTTGTTCACCGGATGACATTCCAGGAAAATCACGCCCTTGCGGGTGAATTTTGCCGCATTTCCAAGCACATTGACCAAAATTTGCTGCACACGCCGCGGGTCGGTGAACGTGTCAAGATCTGGCGACTCAGGGTCGAATATGACCTTTACATCAGGTCCGATACGCGACGAGATACTTTCTACCGACAATTCCGTGATTTTACGCAAATCCACCAATTGTCGATGCAGGCTTACAGATTCAGAATCAATTTCCGACAGGTGCAGCACATCGTTGACAATCGCTGTGAGAAACTCACCGTTCAGCTCCACCTGCTCGGCATACCGTTCAAGATAAGGCTTGTTGGAGGCATCGGCACAGTCTACGATCAGGTGCGAGTATTCGATAAGGGCATTGAGCGGAACCGACACTTCATGGCTCATGTTCTTGATGAAATCACTCTTGAACTGATTTGCCCGCTGGGCCGCGTCACGCGCTTCTGTCAATTCTTTCTGCGACGCGCGCAACGACTCGCTTTCCGATTTCAGCGACTGGTTCGACACAGCCAGTGTGTCGGCAAGTTTTTTGGAATGTCTGTATAACCTCACGAGGAAGAAAACCAGCAGAAGCAATCCCAGCAGGGCGATTACCGCAATCATGATAATCATTTTCTGCAGCCGGTTCTCGGATTCGCGCTTATCAATCTGCAGGCGGTCGTAATCATCTTTTATCTTGTAAGTGTCATACCGTATCTGGAGTTCCTTCAACTTTTCCTGGACACGCGAGTCAAGCATGTTTTCAAGCTCCTTGTTATACTCCATCGACGCCTTGAGGGTGGTGGCGGTATCGCCGGTCTGTGTCGAGGCTTCGATAAGATATTTGAGCAATATGTTCCTGATGGGTTTGTTTGCGGGGTTGTCGACCTGCTTAACCAACATCGGCATCACTTCCTCGTAATGCTTGTTTGCCATGGCATAGTAGATCTCAGGCATCGGACGCTGGTTATATGTAGACTGAGCACGGGGATGCTCGTCGCGGTATTTCAGGGCGAGAAGATAGTAATCTTCGATTTGCTTTGGTGTAAGCTGTTTCCATTGCGACAGAAGTCTGGTATAGACAATATACCGGTTGGCGCCATAGTTGCGGTAAGGTCGCCCGATTGATGTATAGTGCCGCTCAAGCGAATCCATTATATCCAGCAGTTTTTTATCGGCTTCGATGGCCTTGAGATGTTCACCCACATTGGAATACGCCAGGGCCGACTGCACGTAATAAATGTTCCTCAACACTTTATCCGACGCCGGAAGCTGGTCTATGAGGTCCCCAAGTTCCAGAAGGTATCTCGAAAGCAGCTCGCCGTTTGATTCATTCGCAATGTTGACACAGACGGCATGGAGCAGTTTTATATGCTCATAAATATCTTCGGGTGAGTCAATTGTGAGTTCCCTCAGCTGGTCTTGAAAACGCAACTTGCGGGTCTCGAGATCGGCACGCGTGGCATAATAATAATTGCGCTGCATTTCGATAAAGGTGATTGTCTCCTCGGGATGTGAGTCTTTTGGGAAAGACTCCGCCATCTTCAGCAGCTCGTTGAGCCTCTCGATATTGGACGACGAGGCATTGGCCCTCATGCGCAGCATCTCAAGAGCCGTGGCATGGTCTTCTTCCCTCAATGACACCTCATAAATCAATGCCGCAACTGAATCGGACGATGCCGGTTTATAGGTCTGGTAGATGTCAAACAAATTTGACAGCACGGTGATACTGTCCCGGCGGGAGCAATCGTTGGCGAGACGGTTTTGCAACGCAGATACAATTTCTGCATACTTTTCAACCTTTATGCCCGCATAACACGGGTAGACAAAGCAGAAAGATAATATTATAGCGAAAATTGATTTCATAATGACAGGCTTGGAAAAATTAGGATTCCCAAGCTTGTCACAAATATAATACAATTTCGTTAAAAGGTGGCTACACTTTTCATTCGATTAACATACATTAACCCTTTTGCGTTTATCGGATGATTGCACGTCCCGCCCATACCAGCAGCACGCCGAAAACCACACTGAGGCCAAGATAGAGAGCGAAGGTTGCCCAATCGCCCTTATTACCGAGAACCCACATGTCGTCGGCAAAAGAGGAGAATGTTGTGAAACCGCCACAGAAGCCGGTGATTAACAGCACATTTTCGCCGGGTGTCATTACATGTGCTTTTTCAAGTAGGCCGAAGAACAGGTCGATAAGGAAGCAGCCGATGATGTTCACCATGAATGTTCCCATCGGGAAAGCTCCATGGAACATCCCCGAACACCATTTGCCGACAAGATAGCGGCCACAGGTACCAACAAAACCGCCTGCACCGGCGATTAACATTGCTTTAATCATAATTATACAAATTTGGTTAAGTATTCTTTATTAAGGAAAACCAACATCGGCAAAATTTGGTTCGGTCGCATAAATATATTTCCTTTGCAGAAAAAATAATTCATGGATAACTCAGCTGAAATATTCCCTGTCGTTGACACCGACGGCGCAGTCATCGGCAAGGCCACCCGCGGTGAATGTCATGGAGGCTCCATGCTGCTCCATCCCGTTGTGCATCTGCACGTATTTGACCGCGCCGGCAATCTGTATCTCCAGAAACGTCCCGCCTGGAAGGACATACAGCCCGGCAAATGGGACACGGCGGTCGGAGGCCACGTGGACTATGGCGAGGAAGTCACCGTGGCTCTGCGCCGGGAAGCCCGAGAGGAACTCGGCCTCAGCAATTTCGAGTCGGAATTTATCGCAAGATACGTGTTTGAATCAGACCGCGAGCGCGAACTGGTTAACTCTTTCCGCACCGTGGTGGACGAGTTGCCATGTCCTTCCGATGAACTTGACGGAGGCCGTTTCTGGTCCCGCGATGAAATTCTCGCCAACCTCGGCAAGGAGGTGTTCACACCGAATTTCGAACAGGAATACGTTCGTTTGTTCGGAAAGGATTAAACGCATGCTCACTCCTTTTCGGAAAGTTCGAGCCAGCGCATTTCCTTTTCGTCAAGCAACTCCTTGACTTCCTCGTAACGGGCCGAAAGGGCCGCCACGTCATCCAGCGTGTCGCCTGAATTGAACTTCGCCTCCAGCGCCTCCTTTTCGGCTGTCAGGGCTTCTATCTCGGCCGAAAGCGCCTCAAATTCCTTGCGTTCCTTGAACGACATTTTCGCCGGGCGTTCTGCCTTTTGCCGCTGTGGTGCGGGCTTGGCCACAGCCTGCTCGCGCTGGCGGGCGGCTTCCTGCTCTCGATGCCACTCGGCATACTCCGAATAAGTGCCCGGGAAATCCTTTACAACGCCGTTGCCCTCCATCACGAACAGGTGCTCGGCTATATTGTCCAGGAAATAGCGGTCGTGGCTGATAACAATCAGGCACCCCTTGAATTCCGTGAGGTATTCTTCAAGAATCCCGAGCGTCACGATGTCAAGGTCGTTGGTGGGCTCGTCAAGGATGAGGAAATTTGGCTGACGCATCAACACCGTTGCCAGATGCAGGCGGCACAGCTCGCCTCCGCTCAGGGTGTGGATGTATTTTTGCTGGTCGGCCGGTGAGAACAGGAAGCGGTTCAGGAACTGCATGGGCGACAGCTTGTAGTCGCCCGTATCGACTTCTTCGGCAATCTCGGTGATTGCGTCGATGACTTTCTTCTCCCGGTTGAAATTTATGCCGTCCTGGCTGTAATAGCCGAAACGCACGGTCTCGCCCACGTTCCACTGGCCGCTATCGACAGGCAGGAGGCCCTGGAGCAATTTTATGAACGTGGATTTTCCGACACCGTTGGCGCCGATAAGTCCCACTTTCTCATAGCGGGCGAAAGTATATGAGAAGTCGCGCAGTATTACCTTTTCGCCGAAACTTTTCGATATGTGTTCGGCCTCGAAAATCTTTGAACCGATATATGAGGCCTTGACATCGAGGTCAACGTCTTTCTCGGGGCGTATGCCGTTGCGCTGGCGGTCTTTCAGTTCATAGAAGGAATCTATGCGGAACTTTGCCTTGCCGGCGCGGGCCTGCGGCTGACGGCTCATCCACTCCTGCTCGCGGCGAAGGGTATTGCGCACCTTGGCGAGCTCGGCTGTCATGGCCTCGATACGCTCGGCGCGGCGGCGCAGATAATAATCGTAGTTTCCGTCGTAGGAATATATCTGCCTGTTGTCAATCTCGATGATGCGGTTGCAGACCCTGTCGAGGAAATAACGGTCGTGCGTCACCATCAGTATGGTCACGCGCGAACGCTTCAGGTAATTCTCAATCCATTCGATAACTTCGATGTCAAGATGGTTGGTGGGCTCGTCGAGGATTATCAAATCCGGCTCGCGCATCAACACAGATGCAAGGGCCACACGTTTGCGCTGTCCGCCCGAAAGCGTCTGCACCCGCGCCGTAAGGTCGGGGAGGTTCAGGCGCGTCAGAAGCCGGTGCAGGCGATCCTGGTAGTCCCATGCCGAAGCTGCGTCCATCTCATGCGCCAGCGCCTCGATGCGGACTGCGTCACCCGACGCGATGGCACCCTCATAATCGCGGACTATTGCGGCCACAGGGTCGTCGCTCTGAAGCGCAGCCTCGGCCACGGTCGGATTACCGTCGAAGTCGGGCTTCTGCTCAAGATAGCCCACGCGCAGGCCGTTGCGCCACACCACGCGGCCCGAATCGGCGTCCTCGCGCCCGGCTATGATGCTGAGCAATGTCGATTTACCGGTGCCGTTTTTAGCCACGATTCCTATTTTGTCACCTTCCTCCACGCCAAACGTCACGCCGTCGAAAAGCATGCGGTCGCCGTAGCTTTTGGTCAAATCCTCAATCTGTAGATAGCTTGCCATGCGAAATAAATGCTGTATTGACCGACAAATTTACGGATTTTTATTGAGATTTTTTCGTACCTTTGCTCGTTAAAATTTTATTAATATGAAAAAAGTAATATTTGCAGCTATTGCCATGAGTATGCTTTCTACGATTGGCGCATCGGCCGCCACTCCGCGTGGCGTCGACCGGGCCAATCTGGACGAGACCGTGTCGCCGGGCGTTGATTTCTATGAATATGCCTGCGGCGGCTGGATGAAGGCCAATCCCCTTTCCGACGAGTATTCACGCTACGGAACTTTCGACCAGCTCGGCGAACTCAACCGCCAGCAGGTGCGTGACCTCGTCCTCGGTCTTGACGCCTCTGCCGTTCCGTTCGGTTCAAACGCACAGAAAATCGCCGACTTCTATGCCCTCGGCATGGACGCCGACCGCCTCAACCGCGAGGGCGCCGCGCCCCTCCAGGCCGACCTGGCTAAAATCGCCCGCTCGACCCGCACTGACATGATCGACCTTATGGCCACAATGCCGGGTGTCGCAGCGTTCTTCGGCACCGGCGTGGGAGCCGACATGCTCAATGTCGACATGAACGTAATGTACTGGCAGCAGGGTGGCCTCGGTCTCGGCGACCGCGACTACTATCTTGAAGACAGCGAAAACACCAAGGCTGTCCGCGCCGCCTACCGCGACTATCTCCACACCCTCGCCAACCTCATCGGTTATGACGACGCAGCCGCCTACCGCCTCGTGGGCAACGTGATGGACATCGAGACCGCACTGGCCCGCGCAGCCATGTCGCGCGAGGAACTCCGCGACCCCGCCGCGTCCTACAACCCCATGGCCATCGCCGACCTTGCCAAGGAATATCCCGCTGTAGACCTCAAGCGCTACTTCGCCAAACAGGGCATCAACAAAATCGACAGCCTCATCGTAGGGCAGCCCAAGTCTCTCGCAGCCGTAAACGACATTCTCGCCAACTATTCGGAGCAGGCTCTCCGCGATTACCTTACCGCCGGCTATGTGTCCTCAGCCGCCTCTTACCTGAGCGATGACTTCATCAACGCCGAGTTTGCCCTGTCGCAGGTGCTCTCAGGAGTCAAGCAACAGCAGCCCCGCTGGAAACGCGCAGTAGCCGTGCCCAACGGAATGATGGGTGAGGCACTCGGCGAACTTTATGTCGAGAAATACTTCCCCCCGGTAGCCAAGGAGAAAATGACCAAGCTCGTGAAAAATCTCCAGACAGCCCTCGGCGAGCACATTTCCGGCCTCACCTGGATGAGCGATGAAACCAAAGCCCGCGGTCTGGAAAAGCTGTCGACATTCAAGGTTAAAATCGGCTATCCCGACAAGTGGAAAGACTATTCAAGCCTCACCATCGACCCCTCAAAATCCTATTGGGAAAATGTGCAGGCCGCCATCATGTTCAACACCAACCAGGACCTCGCCGATTTCGGCAAGCCGGTCGACAAGGAACGCTGGTTCATGTCACCCCAGACCGTAAACGCCTACTACAATCCCACCACAAACGAAATCTGCTTCCCCGCCGGCATCCTGCAGGCTCCCTACTTCAACCCCGATGCTGACGATGCAGAAAACTATGGTGCAATCGGTGTGGTAATCGGCCATGAGATGACCCACGGATTCGACGACCAGGGCCGTCAGTTCGACAAGGACGGCAATTTCTCCAACTGGTGGACCGACGCCGATGCCGAAGCCTTCACAACACTTGCCGACAAGCTCGTCGCTCAGTTCGATGCAATCGAAGTCGCTCCCGGCGTTCACGCCAACGGTCGCTTCACCCTCGGCGAAAACATCGCCGACCATGGTGGCCTGCGCGTGGCCTACACAGCCTATCACAACGCCCTCGGCGAGGGTAACGAAGGCGAAGTAATCGACGGCTTCACCCCCGACCAGCGCTTCTACCTGGCCTACGCAAACGTATGGGCCGGCAACATCCGCGACGCCGAGATTCTCAAACGCACCAAAACCGACCCCCACTCCCTCGGACGCTGGCGTGTCAACGCATCGCTGCGCAACCTCGAGCCCTTCTTCCGCGCCTTCAACATCAAGGCCGGCGACCCCATGTTCCTCCCCGAAAACGAACGGGTAGTAATTTGGTAAATTAGGAATTATAAATTATAAAAATGCCATCCGGGCGCTCGGAATCATCCGAAACCCGGATGGCATCTTTTATACCCACTGCCCAACTCGGAGTACTCCGAGTACTCAAAAAAATACCCGGATGGCAATTCCCAATTCCTAATTCCTAATTTCTAATTCCTAATTCACCACAGGTTAAACCTGTAGCCCACCGACACCGTTCCCGAAATTATATTTCCAAGGAAAGTTGTACGGCGGTCGGCGATAAGCGACGAATTCACATTTCCGACACCACCGATAAACCAATAGCCATGGTTCCACACAGCCGAGAACTTTATTCGGTTGTAAAGTGAGAAACTCGTCTCCTCGGTGTCGGAATTGACAAATCCGACCTTGAAGCCAATCGTAGGCGAAACACTTACGCCGATAAGCCATTTCTTACCGAGCGCCCAATTGTAACCATAGCCAAGCCTGAAACCATAGTTTGTTGTTTTCACCCTGTAATGGTAGCCGTTCCATTCTTCAGGCAGCATGTCAAGCATGTGCGGATCAAGACCTGAAAAATCAAAATCATAGCCCTGGGAATAAATTGACAGGCCGGCATAGAACGATCCCTGGCTGCGGCGCTGTATCTTGCTGAAATTGAACGCGGCCGCCTGCGAATATCGCTTATGATTAAAAAAATAGTAGGCATCAATTCCCCATGTGTCTACCTTTATGCCATTGAACGGTATGTCCAGATCCCTCATGTCTCCGAACCTGGTCATCTTCGTGCCGACTTCATTATTTTCAATATAGGCCTCAACTCCCAGCAAACTGCAGTTAAATCCGAACTGATAACGGCTGCGTGCATCCCTCACCCCTCCGAAAAGGTTGCTGATATTGATGTCATACCCCACCGATACCGCAAGGTATGTAAGGTAGGCGCCTATCGATGTGGATGGGTCGGATACAAGGTCGACATACTGATTTTCCGGAAGGGTAAAACGATAATAGTCAAGCCACGAATCGGTTATGATTTTCACGTTGAATTTCGTTCCCGTACCGACCACGTAAGTCGAGTCATATGAGTTGAAAAACTTGTCGCCCCACCGGTATGTGTTGACGCAGAAACGGGGAAATTTACCCCATTCTGCAATAGAGTCAAGATTGAACGAAATAGCTTCGGCACGTTGTCCTGACGCAAGCACCGATACAATAACCAAAAACAATCTGATGACAAGCTTCTTCATTTAATACGGCTTTCATTTTGAGAATGCAAAGTTAGTAAATAATCACGGAACCGAAATTTCAGCACATATTAAAAATTTTAACAAAACCCTTTTTGGAACATAATTGTTTACAAAATGGAAAACCTGAAACGCCACATCACATTATGAAAAAACTATTAATCACCGCGGCCGTGGCCGCAATAATCGGCAGTAGCGCATCAGCCCAGAGCAAAACTGACGAGCACAACGACTCAATCGTATCCACAACGCGTGTACTGATGCTTGAAAACGGAAAAGTGTCAGTGTCAAGGCCCATCGACCCGGAAGTTCGCGATAAAATACTGACATTTTACTACGACCAATTCCGCCACTCGCAAGACCCCGGCGCACCCGCCTTTCTGTTCATGAGCAAGGAGCAGAACGTCATGATGGGCATCGGTGGCACTGTCCGCATGCGCGGGTGGTATGACTGGGGAGGAGCCGTGCCCGGCAACGGTTTTTTCCCTTACCTGATTCCAGTTGTGCCCGATCCCACCAATGACAAGAAACTCGGCACCACCCCGGCAGGCACTTGCCTCTACTTCCGTGTGCTCGGCGAAAACAAATTCCTGGGCCACTTCGAGGCATACATCGAAGCCAACTTCAACGGATGGCAGGGAAGGGATTTCAGGCTGAAGAAAGCATATGCCGTGGTGAGGGACTTCACGGTGGGCTATGCAAGTTCCTCGTTCTCCGACCCCGCCGCGACTCCATCAACCGTTGATGCCGCCGGACCCAACAACAAACTCGACCACACCACCGTGCTCGTGCGCTACATGCCCCGTATAACCAAAAACATCCTTGCCGCAGTATCGGTGGAAACTCCCGACACCTATCCCTCCACCGACGATGTACTGACCAAAACGCGCTCATCATATATTCCCGACTTCGCGGCCTTTCTGCAATATGACTGGGGCGTGAGAAATTCACAGCACATCCGCCTGTCAGCCCTCTACCGCTCGCTGCCCTACCGCGACCTCGTTGCCGGGAAGAACTATAATCCTGCCGGCTGGGGTATCCAGCTTTCATCTGTAAGCCATCCTGTCGATGCCCTCACCCTGTATGCCACCGCCAGCTATGGCGCCGGATATGCCGGCATGGGAGGCGACCTGGTGATTGGACGCTACGACCTGTTGCCCGATGCAAGTGTTGACGGAAAAATGTATGCACCGCGCTCGTTCGGATGGAACGTCGGGGTTCAGTACAACATCCGCCACAACCTGTTTGTCAGCGTAATGGGCTCGCAGACCAGGTTCTTGCCGTCGCAAGAGGTCTCGCCGGATGAATACAAGTATGGACTCATGGGCGCTGTCAATGTATTTTGGAACCCGATTCCGCGCGTTCAGTTAGGCGCTGAATTCGATCTCGGCGAGCGCATGAACTTCTCCGGCGCCCACCGCTACGCACGTCGCTTTGGGCTGATGGGCCAGCTGACATTCTAATGCGTCCGGTCAGTCACCGCTGACCACGTCAGAAATGTCAATGCAACCCCTGATGTAGACGAGCTGAAACTCATCCGGGCTTTGGTTCACCACAATCATGTTTTTCATCTTCGGCTGGCCTTCCTCCATCGGGCCACCGTAGATGATTGACCTTTCGACACCGCCCTTCTGAATCACCTTGCCGCTGCCTTTCAGCACCCGCTGCTCGCGGTTCTCGTTCGCCTCAAGAATCACCTCGAGGTTCATCGAGTCGATGATTTTCTGACATGCTTCGGCCACGGCGTCAACTGCCTCTTCGCTCTCGCACGAAATCACTTCGATTGCGTCGATGTTCTTGACGCTGCGCGCATATTTATTGTCGGTAATTGTTTGAGCGCCTTTGGCCAATTTCAATATGGCGCCACCCACAAAGACAGATTCCACGTCAGGCATCTTTGCCACCTCGGCAAACATCTTTTCCTGCGCCGCCAAAGGCATCGCCGGCACCAATATGGCCAGGAGAACGAGCATTATGTTTTTTTTCATAATTCAATGTATTAGTTCAATGTAACAAATCGGTTTGTAGGAGCAATCCCTTGTTAATTGTAGGCAATGTATATTGACTCTATTGTATTGTCGAAGTTTACCGACGCAACCTCGGCCTTCCGCATGCCCTTTGCGCCAAGTTCGAGCGACGCTCCCAGCATGGCGAGCGCGCGGTCGGCAATTTCAAGCGCCTGGACCGTATCGGTCACTATGCGGTAATCGTTAGCCGGACTCTCCACCGTTTTAACCTTGCGTGGCCGCGCATGGGCAACGGCTTTGGAGGCCTGACATTCGTGGTGAGGCTCAACAGCCAACGTATCCACCACGGCAATATCTTCCGTCTTGGCAATCAGCTCCGACGGAGTGTGAATGGATGGAGCCGGCGTCTGTTGAGTGTCACGGCTTGTGCGCAGTCCCACGCCGAACAGCAGCGCGACAACAGCTGCCATTGATGCGGCTTTATAGAGCCATACATAACGGCGTGACGACCTGCGGCCGACAGTCGCGGCCAATATCCGGCCTTCAAGATCTGCGGGCACATCGGCGGCACGGCCGCGAGCGTCGGCCATCGCACGGAACATCGCGGCATCGGCCTTGAATTCTGCCGGAATGTCGCAGCCCGAAGTGAAATAGCCTATCAATTCATCCTCTGCGGCAGCTGTGGAGTCGCCGCTGTAAAACGCATTGAGAAGCTCTCTCAGTCGTTCGGGTGACATTTTTTGTAGTTGTGAGGATTTCATGATACCAAGTATTTATTGTATATTTCCCTTATTTTCTTTCGCCCGCGGCACAGAAGCTGACGGACATTGGCCGGTGTATGACCGGTGATTTCGGCTATCTCGTCTGGAGGGCGGTCTTCAAATGCGCTGAGCCTGACCACTTCCCGCTGACCTTCCGGCAAAGACTCGATTGCCCTGACCAGAAATTCAGCTGTGTCGGGCTCGGGCAGCTCTACCGCTTCATCGGGCTCCTTTCCGTCGGGCAGTGACCCTTCATGCGACCTGCGGCGCAGCATGTCGATTGCCGTCGACCGCAGTATCTTGAATGAATATGCCTCGGGCGAATGTACTGAAGCCAGCGCCTGACCCGATTTCCAGATTTTAACCATTGTCTCCTGCACGGCGTCGGCCGCGTCGTCGCCATCGGCAAGCAGGCCGAAAGCTGTCGCGTAAAGCCGCGGATAGAGCGGCAGGTAGGCGGTGCGGAAAAGCTCTTCAATCGGGTTCATACACCAATAAGACGGACAGCCGCCAGTTTTGTGACAGCTGTCCGGCTTTTTTATTGTTCAGGCGTATCAGCAGTGGAAATATTTCTCCACCATGCGCTGCATTTTCGCCGGATCGTTCTTGGCGGCTTCGGCCTCAGCCGGGTCGTAAGAGCGCAGTTTACGCAGGATGCCGTCAATCATGCCGCGCGAGAACACACCGCGTGCCTCAAACACATCGCGCACCGCCTCAAGGCTGTCGGCGCTGCCGGCGCAGTCTACCGGCAGTGAGTCGAGGGTAGCCAGGCGCGAGGCGTTCTCCTCGGCATGGATATTGACGTCCACGTATGTTTTTTCGGCAATTTCAAGCGCGTTCTCCAGCTCGAAACCATAGCGCAGGGCCACGGCAAGACCGGCAAGCAACTGATATACGTCGGCCGAACCGTCGGCCGAGCGTATTTCGACGGTCTGTTTCTGTGTGGCGTCAATCTCGGCGGGAGTGCTTTGGCCGGGATTGATGGCGGCGCACATGTCGGCGTCGGCGGTCCAGCCCAGGGGCACGCGCACCAGCACCGAACGGTTGCGGTCGCCCCAGCATACATTTGTCGGAGCCTCCTGATGGGGCACAAGACGGAAATACGACGTGGGATTGGTGTTGCCGAAAGCCGTGATTGCCGGAGCGAGCTTCATCAGTCCCGCGATGGCCTTGCGGGCCTCCTCGGATATGCGGCGGTTGGAGTCGAGCATGCAGTTGCGCCCGTCGCGCACCATGCGCATGTGTATGTGGAGGCCCGAGCCGGCCTTGCCTGTGGTGATTTTCGGCGCGAAAGTGACGTCGTAGCCCTCGCGGAACGCAAGATTGCGTATCACCCACTTTGCAACCATCAGCTGGTCGGCTGCGTCTTCGGCGTCAACGGGGAGGAATTCGATTTCATTCTGCTCGTAGACGGTTCCGTCAAGGGTGAAGTTGCCCACCTCCGAGTGGCCGTACTTGATTTGGCCGCCGGTGCGTGCTATATAGCTCATGCACAGAGTGCGGAAATCGTTGTATTTCACAAAAGGAGCCGACTCATGATAGCCTTTCTGGTCTGTGGCCGGGAAGCGGGACGTATCCTCGGCAATCACATAATATTCCAGCTCGCCCATGGCCTGGAAGCGCATGCCGGTGGTACGGGTAAATTCCTCGCAAGCTTTGTGCAGGGTATGTTCGGGCGACGATTCCAGCGGCTGACCGTCCTTGTCGCAGAAGCTGCACAGCATCGTCAGCGTGGGAATCTCGGCAAACGGGTCGCGGAAGGCGGTGCGGTAGCGCGGAACCACATACAGGTCAGAACTTCCGGCGCTTATGAAGGGAAACAGCGACGAGCCGTCCACACGCTCGCCCAGCGTGAGGATTGTCTCGAGATACGCGAGGCTGTTTATTACGAAATTCAGCGTTTTCAGGCGTCCGTCAGCTGCCGGATACATGAAATTCACCATCTCGATGTCCGATTCCGTTACATAACGTACTATATCTTCTCGTGTGAAGTCGCGCTGTGGCTTTCCGAGAAAGCGCACGAGCTCGTTCTTGCTGAGTGCAATTTCAGGATTCATGATATTTCAGTTGTTAGGGCGTTTAAGGTATTTTCAAAGGGTTTTTAATCGGCGCTAAGTTAGTCAAAAAGCCGACAACTCCGCCACGCTTAACATAATTTAATATTACTGACTGGAAAATCTGCGGATTATTTGTTAACTTTGTAGTCACAGGTTCTAATACCAGACACAATGATGAAATATTTACGCTACATACTCGTTGCGGCCGTCCTCATAGCGGGGGGCGCGACGGCGGCGTATGGTTCGGAGAATCTGAACGGAAACATCACGCCGGAACCTCAGTCGGCATCCATCAGGACAGCCCAGGGATGCATAGAAATCACCGTCACTGACCAGGCCGACCACGAAGTCACCGTATATGGCCTCACCGGTCAGGCCGTAAAACATCTGGCCGTTCCAGAGGGCACGACACGAATTGAGCTTAAACCAGGATACTATATCGTGCGCGTCGACGGGCAGTCGGTGCGCGTGGTCGTAAAATGACATACTAACTCGTTTTATCTGCTTACTTAACAATACATGAACAAACACCTTTCAAACATTCTCGCCGCCACACTGGTAGCGGGAACGTCGATTTGCGCCGCCGCGCAGTCCAACCCCGACGAAAAATATCTCAGTTGGGAAACATACGACGGCAACGACCTCGAAATGACCGTTGACAACACCGGCACTCGCTTCACCCTCTGGTCGCCCGAAGCCCAGGCTGCACGAGTTTACCTCTACGACACCGACCGCAACAGCTCGGCCACCGACACCCTCGAGATGACGCGCGGCGAACGCGGCACATGGCGCGCATCGGTTGCCCGTCCCCTCTACGGAAAGTTCTACACATTCTCGATAAAACACGACGGAAAATGGCTCGCCGAAACTCCAGGCGCATGGGCCAAGGCCGTAGGCACCAACGGCCACCGCGCCGCCATAATCGACTTCGCCAAGACCGACCCCGAGGGATGGGCCGAAGACAAGGGCCCGAAAGTCGACCACATCACCGACGTGGTTCTATACGAGATGCACCACCGCGACATGAGCATGTCGCCCACCTCCGGCATCGTCCACAAAGGCAAATTCCTCGCCCTCACAGAGCCCGGCACCACCAACTCCCACGGCGAAGCCACCGGCATCGATCACCTCAAGGAACTGGGCGTCACCCACGTCCACATCCTCCCCTCCTACGACTACAACTCGGTCGACGAGGCCAACCTCCCCTCCAACCAGTACAACTGGGGCTACGACCCATACAACTACAACGCTCCCGAAGGCTCCTACTCCACCGACCCGGCCAATCCCTCGGCCCGTGTCCGCGAGATGAAGGAAATGATCAAGGCTCTCCACGATGCCGGCATCGGTGTTGTAATGGACGTGGTCTATAACCACACCGCCAATAACGACGACTCCAACTTCTCGCTCACGGCCCCCGGCTACTACTACCGCCACCGTCCCGACGGCTCCTACTCCGACGCTTCTGGCTGCGGCAACGAAACAGCTTCCGACCGCAAGCAGATGAGCGATTTCATCGTCAATTCCGTCAAGTACTGGGCCGATGAATACCACATCGACGGCTTCCGCTTCGACCTCATGGCCATCCACGACACCGAGACCATGAACCGAGTAGCTTCGGAACTGAAAAAAATAAACCCCTCGATTTTCGTCTACGGCGAAGGCTGGACCGCCGGCGACTCTCCCCTCCCCGCCGAGCGCCGCGCCCTCAAAGAGAACGTGAGCAAGATGGAAGGCATCGCCGTATTCTCCGATGATATCCGCGACGCCGTCAAGGGCCACTATTCAAGCGCCGAAGACCGTGGATTCGCCACCGGCAAACCCGGCAACGAGGAAACCGTGAAAATCGGCATAGTGGCCGCCACCGCCCACCCCCAGGTCGATTATTCAAAAGGCAATAACTCCAAGTTCGCCTACGCCGCTTCGCCCGAAATGATTATAAACTATGTGAGCTGCCACGACGACCTGATGCTCACCGACAAGCTCGCCAAGTCGATGCCTGGCTCCACCGAGGCCGAACGCCAGCGCGCCGCCCGCCTCGCCCAGACCATCGTGTTCACCTCCCAGGGCACCCCGTTCATGTTCGCCGGCGAAGAACTCTTCCGCGACAAGCAGGGCGTCCACAACTCCTACAAGTCGCCCGACTCAATCAACGCGATCAACTGGGACCTGAAGCACTACAACGCCGACCAGTTCAACTACTACCGCGAACTCATCGCCCTGCGCAAGGCCCATCCCGCGTTCCGCATGACCACCGCCGATGAAATCGCCCGCAACATCGTGTTCGACAAAGTTTCCGAACCCAACCTCATCTCCTACTCCATCAAGAACAACGCCAACGGCGATCAGTGGAAGGAAATAAAACTTGTGTTCAACGGCTCGTCCGAAGCCCGCGAAGTCAGCATCCCCAAGGGCAACTGGACCGTAATCGCCCGCGACGGCCAAATCTCAGCCACCGGCCTCGACACAGCCAAAGGCGGCAAGATGACCGTAGCGCCCACCTCGGCCCTCATCCTCGCCCGCGAAAAATAATCCCGCCACCACACTCCCGAACGGGCATACGGAAACCATCAGCCGTATGCCCGTTCGGCATATATACCTCCGAAATTAGCACAAAAAAGCCGAAATATACCTCCGAAATTAGCATAAAAATCACAAAATATACCTCCGAAATCAGCAAAAACATGTATCTTTGCGCTGTATCTCAACCACATAAGCCACCAACATGTTTAAACGTTCTATTCTTTCAAATTTACAAGCCTGGGCCACCTCATCCAATAGGAAGCCTTTGGTATTGCGCGGAGCCCGCCAAGTTGGCAAAACCTCTGTCGTGAACGAGTTCGGAAAGGAGTTTGACAATTACTTATATCTCAATCTTGAGAATCCTGCATCCAGGCTATTATTTGAACGAGATGTGCCCATCGACGACCTGCTAACGCTAATTTTTGCCCATGTAAACCAAAAGAAGCATGATGGAACAACTCTCATTTTCATTGACGAGATACAAAACTCACCAGCGGCTATATCCAAATTGCGCTATTTCTATGAAGAGCGGCCCGACATATTCATCATCTCAGCCGGTTCTCTCCTTGAAAATGTTATTGACATCCACAAGTCCTTTCCTGTTGGGCGTGTTCAATACATGGCCATGCGACCATGCTCTTTCAAGGAGTTTTTATGGGCACTTGGAAAAGAGCAACTCGCCGGCATGTTGACAAAACCGGAAATGAGCGTGGCGTTGCATCCTCAGTTGATGGGACTGTTCAACACCTACACCCTGATAGGCGGAATGCCCGAAGCCGTAGCCCAATATGCCGACAATGGGGATGTGGTCGCCTTAGAGGACGTGTACGAGACTCTGCTTCAAGGCTACCGCGACGATGTCGAGAAGTATGCCGTAACAAGAGCTGACATCAACATAATTCGATTTCTGCTGACAGCCGGATGGCAAAAGGCTGGCGAGACTATAACCCTTGGGAACTTTGCCGGCTCAAATTACCGGGCCAAGGACATCGCCGAAGCGTTCCGCGTAATGGGAAAGGCTATGCTCTCCGAATTGGTATATCCGACTTCTTCGACTTGTGTCCCTGCGATTGGAGAGACCTCAAGGGCGCCGAAGCTGATTTGGCTTGACACGGGATTGGTGAACTATGCGGCCGGTATTCAGCGCGAGATTTTAGATTCGACCGATATATTGGATGCATGGCGCGGACGGGTTGCCGAACAGATTGTCGCTCAGGAACTCCTGAGCCAGTCCGACAAGGTGAGTCAGACGCGCTCATTCTGGAGCCGCAATTCAAAAGAGTCATCAGCCGAAGTTGATTTTTTATGGCAGTACAACTCGAAGCTGTATCCTATCGAAGTTAAAGCTGGTCATAACGCTCACCTGAAATCACTACACTCGTTCATTGACCGCTCCAATAACGATGTGGCTATAAGGGTTTGGTCCCAGCCTTTTTCAATCGACGAAGTCCAGACGTCTGCCGGAAAACCCTTCAAGCTAATCAATCTGCCTTTCTATCTTGTCGGACATCTCGAACAGGTAATTGATGCCTTGAATATTTGATTACGCCTATATATCCTGCACTTAGCCCGGACACAACCGCAATCAGATACACATACCGGTCGACCGGCAGGAAAATTGCGCCGGCGTTGATTGCGAGCTGGATTGCGGCGTAGGCCGCGGCCACGGCGAGGTGGGAATGGCCCAGCTCATTGCAAAGCAGCTGATATGCATGCATGCGGTGCGCCTCAAAGATGTTCTTGCGCATGGCGATGCGGCGCAGGATAGTCAGGGCGGCATCGGTTCCGTAAACACTGACCAGGACAATCCACGCCCAGCATCCCGACGCCTCGATAAGCAACAGCAGCGGGAACAGCACCGTGGCGCCCATCGCAAGCGACCCCACATCGCCGGCAAAGCACCGGGCCCGCGTCCTCACATTAAATATACAGAACACCACCGCTGCAAGCAGCCCTGCGCACAAAAACCGCCAGTCGATGAATCCGTCATCATGGTTTAGGACTCCCAGCGAGCCGAGGGCCACCAGCGTGTATAGCCCCGCCGAACCATTGATTCCGTCCATGAAATTATATGCGTTCAGGAACGCCACCCCCACCACGAGCACTGCAAGCCACACGGCAGCCGGCAGGGCGAACGAATCCGCTTGCGCCATCACCAGCGCCATTCCGGCAAACTGCCCGGCGAGCCTCAGCCATATCGGAGCCCCGCGCAAATCATCGGCGAAACTCACGGCGGCAATCACCACAAGTCCGACAAGGAACAGCGGATAGAGCCACCCCGACCATACCGAAAAGGCGATTGCGCCCGCCACAAACACAAGTCCGCCGCCCCTCACCGTGGTTTGGTTGTGGGATGAACGGCGGTTGGGGCAGTCGCTCACGCCAAATCGCTCGGCGACATGGATATAAACAGCCTCAAAGGCAAGAAGAATAATGAAAATGACTAAGCAGGCACTCATAATCTCCGACAAAAGTAGCAAATAATTCTGAAATTTTGTAATTTTGCACTCAAAACATCCCCGACAATGGCACAGAAACCCTCCATACCCAAAGGAACACGCGACTTCTCACCCGCCGAGATGGCGCGACGCAACTATATCTTCAACACCATCCGCGACGTTTTCCGCCTTTTCGGCTACAACCAGATCGAAACCCCGGCGATGGAAAACCTGTCAACGCTGATGGGCAAATACGGCGAGGAAGGCGACAAACTCCTGTTCAAGATTCTCAACTCGGGCAATTATCTGGCCGGAGTCGATCCGAATCTGCTCAACGAGGAAGCCTTCACCAAGCTCACCCCACAGATTTCTGAAAAAGGCCTCCGCTACGACCTCACGGTGCCTTTCGCACGTTTTGTCGTGCAGCACCGCAACGACATCCAGATGCCTTTCCGCCGCTTCCAGATACAGCCCGTGTGGCGCGCCGACCGGCCGCAGAAAGGCCGTTACCGCGAGTTCTACCAGTGTGATGCCGACGTGGTCGGTTCCGACTCGCTCCTCAACGAGGTTGAGCTGCTTCAGCTCATCGACGAGGTGTTCCGCCGTCTTAAAATACGCATCGCCATCAAGCTCAACAACCGCAAGGTGCTCGCCGGCATCGCCGAACTCATCGGCGCTCCCGACAAGATGATCGACATTACCGTTGCAATCGACAAAATCGACAAGATCGGCATCGACAAGGTCAACGAAGAACTTGCCGACCGCGGTCTCTCGCCCGAGTCAATCGCCGCCCTGCAGCCCATCCTGCAAATCGACGGCACCATCGACGAACGCCTCGCCAAGCTTGAAACCCTGCTCGCACCCTCCGAAATCGGCTCTCTCGGCGTGAAGGAACTGCGCGAGGTTGTGTCAAACACCATCGCCCTCGGCCTCGACGCCACCCTCGACCTCGACGTGTCGCTCGCCCGCGGACTCAACTACTACACCGGCTCGATTATCGAAGTCAAGGCCCTCGATTATGCCATCGGCTCCATCACCGGCGGTGGCCGCTATGACAACCTCACCGGAGTGTTCGGCATGCCCGGCATCTCGGGTGTGGGCATCTCGTTCGGCGCCGACCGCATCTACGACGTTCTCAACGGCCTCGACCTCTATCCCGCCGACCTCGGCGCGTCAGCCCAGGTAATGTTCATCAACTTCGGGCCGTCCGAAGCCACCGCGTCGCTCAAAGTCATCAAACAGCTGCGCGCTGCCGGCATCTCGTGCGAACTGTATCCCGACGCCGCCAAGCTCAAGAAGCAGATGAACTACGCCAACACCGCCGGAATCCCCTTCGTCGCCCTCATCGGCGAGAGCGAAGCCGCCGCCGGCACCCTCACCCTTAGGAACATGACCGCCGGCACCCAGGCCACCCTCACCCCCGCCCAGGCCATCAAAGAAATAAAAGGATAATGAAACGAACGGCCATAACGGACAGCATTGCAGCCAAACTCAGGGCATTATACCCCGAGGTTATGGCCATTTTATATGGTTCCGAGGCACGGGGCGACGCTCGTGACAATTCTGATGTGGATTTATTAATCCTGGTCCCTGATTCATATGAAGGGAAAAGGTTCATCGACACCCGAAGGTCGATTTCAGGCATGTTATATGAACTTGCACTTGACTTGAACGTTGAAATTTCGCCGCTGATTCTTCTTCGTAAAGTTTTCTTCCGGCGCATAACGCCATTCACAGCCAATGTAATGAATGAGGGAATAGTATTATGAAACAAGACTTTGACTCGACCTCACGTGCCGATTTGATAAATTATCGCATTGAACGTGCGCACGAGGCCTTGCAAGAAGCGCGATATAACCAACGGGGCGGTTACTTCAACACCGCTGTAAACCGGCTGTACTATGCTGTATATTACGCCGCATCTGCCTTAATGCTCAAAGAAGAGCTGGATGCCTCGACCCACGCCGGTATAAAAACGCTGCTGGGATTGAAGTTCATAAAGACAGGAAAACTTGACATTTCATATGGGCGCACATATCAGCAACTGTTTGAATGTCGCCAGTCTGGTGACTACGACGACTTCACATTTTACGACAGCGACTTTGTGGACGCATTATATCCCGACGCCGTTAGATTTGTTGAAAAAATAAGTGATATGGCCAAACATTGAACCCTCCGCACTATCATCGCCGCAGGCGCCCTGTCTTGCTGCCGTCAACGAACAAGCCCGCAAACATGATTCGATGTTTGCGGGCTTGTTCATACGGTTTTTACTTACCGAGTTTGTCGGCGGCGGCATGAGCCTTGTCGGAGAGGGCGTCGAGCAGGTCTCCGCCCTTTTCAAGAGCCTGTGCGGCCAGCGAAGATGCTTTTTCTTTCAATCCGTCGAGTTTGTCACCGGCGCCGTCCTTAAGGTCGGCCAGCTTTTCCGTTGCGGCTTCCTTGATGTCGGCGATTTTGTCGGCTGCCTGTTCCTTCACATCAGCAATCTTGTCGGCTGCCTGATCTTTGATTTCAGCAGCTTTTGCCTTTACCTGTTCAGCTGTCGACTGGGCTTCGGTTTGTGCCGCGTCTTTGGCGGCTTCGGCCGATACTTTTGCAGCGGCGGCTGCAACTTCCGCGTCTGCGCGGGCTTGTTCTGTAGTGTTCATAGTGTGTGTTTTTGAAGTTTCTGTTTTTGGACTTATCATAAAAACACCTCTATGGGTCAAATGTTGCGAAATAAGGGTAAAATACCTATCTTTGCACCGTGAACAGATCATTTAGGCAGTTATCCGTGGCCTTTTTGGCTTGCTTGTTCGTGATTTTCGTATTCTCGAACACTGTTTTCACGCACACTCATATCTGCAATGACGGACGGTATGTGACCCACTCCCACCCGTATCTGCCGTCATCTCACCACTCACACACATCCCAGTCCCTCGACCATATCGCCAACTTCAACGCCTCGGCAGGCGCAATGGAAGGAAGCGAGGCGGCCACTGTTCCGCAAACCGCGCAGTACTCCGTATTACTCGCATCCCAATATATTCCGACTGGGGAAAGTAACATAACATGCAATCTATCATTGCGGGCTCCACCGGTACATGCCTGAGACATTACCGAAGAACTTAAACACAAACCACAAGTCATTTTTCCGCAATGCCAAAGAAAATACTATCGTCTGCATTGGCTTTCATCTTAGCCTTTGCAGTCACCGCCCATGCAAAAGTGTCTGACGCCAACATCGGTGGACACGTAATTGACGCCGAAACCGGCGAGCACATGCCCTACTACCTCGTCAAGGTGCTCGGCACCAAACTTGCCACACTCACCGACGCCTCGGGCCACTACATCTTCCGCGACCTCACCCCCGGCGAATACACCCTCGAGGCATCCTTCACCGGCTACAAGACCAAATCGGTGAAGGTCAGCGTCAAATCCGGCCAAAGCGTCGAGGCCAACTTCGATGTGGAGCCCGACGCCTTCATGCTCGACCAGGTGGTCGTGACATCCTCCAAAAGCGAAATCAAGCGCCGTGAGAGCCCGTCGCTCGTGAGCGTTGTCCCCGGCAAGATTTTCGACCGCATCGGCGCATGCTCGCTTGCCGACGGCCTCGACTTCCAGCCTGGCGTCCGCGTCGAGAACGATTGCCAGAACTGCGGTTTCACCCAGGTGCGCATCAACGGCCTCGACGGCCACTACTCGCAGATACTCATGAACTCGCGCCCGGTGTTCTCTGCCCTGACAGGCGTTTACGGCCTCGAACAGATTCCGGCCAACATGATCGACCGCGTCGAGGTGATGCGCGGCGGCGGTTCTGCCCTGTTCGGCTCATCGGCCGTTGGCGGCACCATCAACATCATCACCAAGGACCCCATGGTCAACTCGGCCCAAATCGCCCACACCATCACATCCATCGGGCCATCGGGCTCGTTCGACAACAACACCACCCTCAACGCCTCGGTGGTCACCGACAACTCCAAAGCCGGCATTTTCCTATACGGACAGAGCCGCTACCGCGACGGATATGACCATAACGGCGACGGATTCACAGAAATCGCCCAGCTCAAGACCCAGACCGTCGGCGCACGCACATTCCTGCGACCCAGCGACATCACCCGCCTCTCGCTCGAATACCACAACACCCACGAATACCGCCGCGGCGGCGACCAGCTCGACGAGCCACCCCACATGGCGATGATTGCCGAACAAGCCGAGCACAACATCCATTCCGCCGAGGCCACCTTCGACATCTGGCCCCGCAACCACCGCGACCATGTCTCGATTTTCAGCGCAATGCAGAACACCCGCCGCCAAAGCTACTACGGTTCCGACATGGATCCCGACGCCTACGGCCGCACCGCCGACATCGTCGTCATGGCCGGTTCGCAGTGGACCCATCCCATCGACCGCTTCCTCTTCATGCCCTCCGAACTGGTCGCCGGGGTGGAATATTCCTACAACCGTCTCCACGACGTCACCGTCGGCTACGATCACGACATCTTACAGAAAGTACACATTTACAGCGGTTACCTCCAGAACGAGTGGCGCAATAAGCAGTGGGGCTTCCTCGTCGGCGCCCGCCTCGACAAACATTCGCTGATCCACAACCCCATCGTGTCGCCGCGCGTCAACATCCGCTACAACCCCTCCGATGAGTTCAACTTCCGCGCATCTTATTCAACAGGTTTCCGCTCGCCGCAAGCCTATGACGAAGACTTCCACGTGGCCATCGTCGGCGGCGAGCGCGTCGTCACTGTCCTCGCCCCTGGCCTCAAGCAGGAAAGTTCGCAGAGTGTAAGCGCCTCGGCCGACCTCTACCACCGCTTCGGCGAGGTGCAGACCAACCTTCTCGTCGAGGGCTTCTTCACTGACCTGCGCGACGTGTTCGCCCTGCGCCAGCTCGAAGGCACCGACGCCCAGGGCAATGCCGTGCTCGAACGCTACAACGGTTCGGGCGCCCGAGTGATGGGCCTCAACATCGAGGCCAAGGCCTTCTTCTCAAACCATTTCGACGTGCAGGCCGGCGTGACGTTGCAGCGCAGCCGCTATAAACAGCCCGAAGCCTGGAGCGACAACCCCGACGTCCCCGCCGAAAAACGCATGTTCCGCACTCCCGACGTCTACGGCTACCTTACGGCCAATTGGGAAATCACCCACAAGCTCCGCGCAGTCATCACCGGCACCTACACCGGCCCGATGCTCGTCCAGCACCTTGTGGGCTCCGGCACCGACGTGGACCTCGCCGTACGCACCCGCTCGTTCTTCGACGCAGGCGTGCGCCTCACCTATTCATTCAAGATCTTCAACCGCGTCAGCCTCGACGTCAACGCTGGTGTGAGCAACATCTTCAACTCCTACCAGAACGACTTCGACATAGGCCCCGGCCGCGACTCAGGCTACATCTACGGCCCCGCGCTGCCGCGCTGCGTGTCGGCCGGCGTAAGCATCAGCATCTGATAAAAACGTGCCTCAGAGTTCAGTGTGATTCTGAGGCACGTTTCTTATATTGGTTGCCAAACATACTCAAAACGCCTTTTTTGTTGGCCTTTTTCAGAAAAAGCCCGACAAGATGTTTCGTAAATTGGAAAAAATTGTTAAATTTGCAGCATATTTTGCATGTAAACAAAACGTAGTCAACAGATTTATACAACCCACTATACGAAATATCAGACATTTTCCTATAACTAATCATTCACAAAATGAAGCAAACAATGTTTAAGGGCCTCCTGTGTATGGCCGCTGCCGGCGCTCTCGCTTCCTGCTCGGACGGAGCCGGATGGGGTGAAAAGCCCGCAAGCGGCACCGGCAAGATTGCCCTCGCTGCGGATCTCGACGCTTCGGTAACATCTTCCCGCTCTTCCCGCGCGGAATACTCCGACGTCCTCGCATCCGACCTTGCACTCAAGCTGACCGATGCCTCAGGCAAGGTTCACGCTTGGAAAAGTGTGGCAGACTTCCCTGTCGACTCTGCTTTCGCAGTCGGCTCCTACACCCTCGAGGCTTACTACGGCGACGAATCCACCGAAGGCTTCGAGGCTCCTTATTTCTATGGGAAACAGGAACTTGTGGTAAAAGACCAGCAGACCACTCCCGTGGCTCTCACCGCCACCCTGGCCAACTCGATGGTCGAAATCGTCTACACCGATGATTTCAAAAACTACATGACCTCCTACTCGGCCAAAGTCCACAGCGCAGGCGGAGCCTACACCGACTATGCCGCCTCCGAGACGCGCCCCGTCTACACCCAGGCCGGCAACGTGACCGTATCGGTCGACTTCGTGAAACCCAACGGCAACGGCGCCACAATCGAAGTGGCATCTTTCACCGCCAAGCCCAAGACGCTCCACCGCCTCACCGTTGACCTCGGCGGCGACGGCGTCGGAACCGCCACAATCGAAGTTACCTTCGACGAGACCCTCGAAGAGGAAACCGTCGAAATCGACATCAGCGACGAGGTGCTCAACGCTCCCGCCCCCACCGTCGAGGCCGAAGGCTTCACCTCAGGCGAATCCATCGACTTCGTGGCCGGAATCGCGTCGGCCACCTCGCTCAAGACCAACATCATCGCCCGCGGCGGCCTCACCGGCGTGACACTCACCACTGTCTCGCAGTCGCTCCTCGCCCAGGGATGGCCCGCCGAGATTGACCTCATCGGCGCCACCACCGACCAGCAGAACACCCTCCGCAACCTCGGCCTCAGCGCACGCGGCGTGTTCAAGAATCCCGAGAAGCTCGCCGTCCTCGATTTCACCGACGTGCTCAAGCACATCGCCTATCAGGAATCCGGCTCAAACGAGACCCAGATCACCGTCGTGGCCAAGGACACCTACGGAAAACTTTCCGAACCCGTCACCCTCACCCTCGCCGCCCTCAACGTGGAGCTCACCCTCGACAACGGCACAATATACGTTGGCGACAACAAGCTCTCGGTTGACGTGCACTATAACGGAGGCAACCCCGACGGCGACCTGTCAATCACCTACGACAACATCCGCGGCACAAAGAGTCCGTTTAACTTCACCCTCACCGACCTCGGCAACGGTGTCTACCGCGCCTCCGGCACAATCAACGACGCCGCCGATCCCATCGTGCTGCACGCAACCATCGGTTCGCTGACAACCGACTGCACCATCAACCGCATCTCGCTTGACATCACCCCGACTACCACGGCCAACGGCACATTCGCCACAAACGCCTATATCTCCTGCGCCATTGACACTCAGGGCGCAGATGTCAACACCGAGACCATCTTCAAGAGCGCCAAAGCATACGTCTCGACCGACGGCACCAACTACACTGCCGTTCCCACCGAGTTCGTATCGGGCAACGTAGTACGTGCCACCGGGCTCACCCCCGCCACCACATACTCCGTGAAAGTGATGGCCGGCAACGGTGACCTCTCGGCTCTCCCCGCAGCAACCATCACCACCGAGGCTGCCGCCACCCTCTACAACTCCGACATGGAGAAATGGTACAACGCTCCCGGCAAGTCGAGCAAATATTCCATCTCCTATGCCGGCGACGATGCCAACACCATCTGGAGCTCGATGAACCTGCTGACAACATCTGAAGGCGGATCAAACACCACTGCAACCAGCACCAACAAAGATGGCTTCCCCTACAACGCCATTTCCGGCACCATCGGCGCCGCTGGCCGCAACGGACAAGCAGCTTTAATCCGCACCGTAGGCTGGGGCAAGGGTAACAACGCCGTAGCCAACGGCAACTTCATCACTCCAATGAAGTGTAACCATGTGACCGCCGGAGAGCTCTTCCTCGGCACCTACGATGGAGCTCCCTCCTACGGAACTGCGTTCACCAGCCGCCCCTCGGCCATCACATTCTATTATAAATACGCACCCAAAAACGTTGCAGATGACTACGCATTGGCCGAAGCCATCGTTTATGATGCCGACGGAAACGAGGTGGCCCGAGATGCCTTCCAAATCTCAGGCACAAGCAGCGATTACATCAAACACACGCTAAACCTTGGCTACACAGCCCAGTCCAACAAAGCCGCCAAGCTCTCGCTTCGCTTCGTATCGAGCGCCAACGCAGCCTGCGTAAACACCGATGCCTCAAACCTCACGCGTCCGTCCTACGCCAGCGAGGAACCTTACATGGGCTCCCAGCTCTACATCGACGACATCGAACTCACCTACTAATCATCGTCAATCATCACAATGAAAACTAAAATATTTTCCATAATCGCCCTTTTGGCCGCTGCCGTCGGTTTGGGTGCCTGCTCGGAAGACTGGCAGCCTAACACCGAAAAGACCGGCCAGGTGGCGCTCAAGGACAATCTCGGCGTAATGGTCGATGACGCGCAGAACGTGCTGTCCCGCGCCGAACACGACATTGACAATTTCCTTGTAAAAATCTACCGGGACAACGAATATGACACCCCTGTCAACCAGTGGAAATACTCGGAACTCCCCGAAATTTTCTCACTCCCCGTCGGCGACTACCGCGTTGACGTCTGCTCGCACGAAGTGCAGAAAGCCGAATGGGACAACCCCTACTACTTCGGCTCGCAGACCTTCAAGATTGAAAACTCCAAAATCACCGAAATCGGCGCCGTGACCTGCAAATTCTCATCGGTGCGCGTATCCGTCAAGTTCACCGACGACCTCCGCGCCGCCATGGGCGACGACGTGCAGGTGCGCGTGGTGGTAAACGACGAGGGCGAGCTCTACTTCGACCCCGAGGAAACCCGCTCCGGCTATTATGAAGCTGTCGAAGGCTCCACCACCATGGCCGCATTCTTCACCGGCACAGTCAACGGCTACAAGGAAAACCTCCACAAGGTCTACGAGGACGTGGCAGCCGGCCAGCACCGCATCATCACATTCTCGCTCCGTTCCAACCCCCTCGAGCCCGATCCCGAAACCGGCTTCATCGATCCCGCCAACGGCATCAACGTCGACATCAGTGTTGACAACGAGGACATAAACGGCAACGTAACCCCCTCAGAGGAGCCCATCACCCCCGGCCACAAACCCGGCGAGGAAGAGTTCGTCGAGGACGTTGACCTTAAGTTCGACGCCGCCACCTCGGCCCTCACCGTCAAGGCCGGCGCCGGCATCCAGTCGCTGACCCTCGGTTTCGGCTCTGACAACGCCGACGCTGCCACCGCCTTCGCCGCCATCAACGGCCTCGACCTCGCCGACGCAGCCTCCGCATCGGCCGTGGCAGCCTATGGCCTCCCCACCGGCACCGCCGTGGCTGGCCAGACCGCCCTCACCGCCGATTTCACCAAACTCATCGAGGCAATCAAGGAATACGAAGGCAACCACACCCTCACCTTCACCGCCACCGACACCAAGGCCAACTCGGCCAACGGCACCACCGCCATCAAGGGCAACGGAGGCATTGAACCCATCACCTTTGAAAGCGCCCTCCGCTTCGACACCCCGATGAATCCTTCTGATGAAACCGACGGCGTGGTCAAGATGATCGTCCCTGCCGGCATCGCCCACCTCGTCGTGACCATCAACAGTACCAACGAAGACTTTACCGGTGTGGCTGGTGCAATTTCCGGCACCGACTTCGCCTATCCCGGCGACATGGCCGAAACGCTTACCGGCTTCGGACTCGCCAACGGCGACGAGGTTCTGAACCAGACTGATGTCGACTTTGACATAACCATGTTCATGTCGCCCGCCTTCCTTCCCGGATTCGCTGGACGCCACGAGTTCAAACTGGCTGTGACCGATAACGACGGCAATGAAAAATCCGCCACAATAATCTTTGAGGTACAATGAAATCGACGTTAAAACTTCTGGCACTGTCGGCGATAGCCGCCACTGCCCTGGGCAGCTGCTCCAGCGACGAGGAAATCTTCGACGTCGACGGACAGGGCACCGTATTCTTCTCGGCCACGCTCAATTCCGACCTGAAATCGCGCGCCAGCGCCACCGACGACGAACTGCGCGAGAGCTGCCTCCTGTGGATCTCCAACTCCGACAAAAATCTCGTGCGCGAATACATGGGCCTCGATAACGTCCCCGACAACGGCGAGAAACTCGTTGCAGGCCACTACACCGCCCTCGCATGGGCCGGCGACTCGGTTCCCGCATCGTTCACCGACCGCTACTTCACCGGCTCGCAGGAATTTGACGTGCGCAAAAACAGCACCACCGCCGTCAACATCACCTGCCGCATCGCCAACTCGGTGGTGGCCGTCAAGTATGCCGACGACATCGAGGACGTCCTCACCGACTACACCCTCACCGTCGGCCACTCGCAAGGCTCCCTAACCTTCGAGGGACGCGACGAACGCCGCGGCTACTTCATGATGAACTCGCGCGACCACGACCTCGAGTGGACCCTCACCGGCAAACTCAGCAACGGCGACGAGTACACCCGCACCGGCACAATCGAAGGCTGTGCGCCCGCCGTCCTCTACACCCTCAGCATCAAATGCTCAACCGGCGAGGAGGAAGTGATTGGCGGCGCATATCTCACCATCGAAATAGACGAGAGCGAAATCGTGGTTGAAGACGAAATCCAGCTCACCGCCGCCCCCGAGGTCAAAGGCTACAACTTCGACCTCGCCACCCCCATCCGCGCCGAAAAAGGCACGGTTGGCCGCCGCTCGCTCTGGATTAAATCCTCAACCGAGCTCAAGGGCATCGTCCTCACCTGCGACTACTTCCGCGACCTCTTCGCCATCGACGGCAACGACTTCGACCTGCTGCAGATGACCGACACCGACCTCGCCGCCCGCGTCGAGGCCGCCGGCATCACCTATCAGCTCAACCACGACGCCGACAACGACTGGACCACCGTCAAGCTCAATTTTGAGGACACCTTCACCGACATCCTCCCCGACGGCGAATACGCCATCCGCGTTGACGCCATCGACGCCAAGGGCAAGACCGGCACCGGCACCCTGACCATCATCGTCAGCGACGCCCCCGTCGCCACCGGCACCTGCGATGCAGCCTCCGTATGGTCGACCAAAGCCACCATCACCGGCGAGGTCACCAAGCCCGACGCAGCCAACCCCGTCCTCTGCTACCGCAAGCGCGGCACCGCCACCTGGACACAGGCTGAAACCACAGTCAACGGCACAGCCATGACCGCTGCCCTCACCGGCCTCGAACCCGCCACCACCTACGAGTTCGCCGCTTGCGCCGATGGCTACGAAGGCGCCGTCGCCACCTTCACCACCGACGGCACCCCGCAGCTCACCAACGCCGGATTCGAGGACTGGTACACCTACAAGAGCGACAAGCTCTGGGGTTTCGGCTCTGAAGGCAGCGAGAAGTTCTGGGACAGCGGCAACACCGCTCTTGAGAACTATACTTTCATCGTAAAACTTGAAACCAATCCCACCTCAAAAGACGAAACCGTTAAACATTCTGGCAATTCGTCAGTCCGTCTTAAATCCGTCAATGTTGGTGGCATTCAATTTGCAGCCGGCAATATGTTCATCGGCGAATTTATCCGCACCGACGGCACCAATGGCGTCCTCGGTTGGGGTCGCTCGTGGACTGCACGTCCCACCAAGCTCAAAGGCTGGGCCAAATACAGTCCCGTCAATGTAACGAAAGACAACTCGGAATACCCCAACCTTAAGAAGGGAGACCTTGACAACGGCATCATCTACATCGCCCTCCTCGACAACTCTGTTATCAAGGAAGATTCCGGCAAAAAGTACCCCGTAATCGTCAAGACAAAAGCGTCTGAGCGCACCCTCTTCGACAAAAACGGTTCAAACGTGATTGCCTACGGCGAACTCGTGTTCAAGCAGGCCACCGACGGCGACGGTATGGTGGAGTTTGAGATTCCCCTCACCTACAACCGCACCGACGTCAAGCCTACATATATAATGTGTACCGCTTCCGCCTCGATAGGCGGCGACTACTTCGTCGGCGGCGACGGCTCGGCCCTCTGGCTCGACGATCTCGAACTCGTCTACGAATAATCCCCCTCAGCATCCCCACTGAAAGCCATCCCCCCGGATGGCTTTTTTTATTTACGTTCACCATTTTTTGCACCCGCCCCGCAACATTGCCCCGCCCGCCGATGTTTATGTCGTAGAAATTCAAAAAGTCAACGACTATGGAAAGAAAAATATCGTTTGGCGACGTACAAGTCGCTGTTACCGAGGCTTACGAAGCCTATAAAAGCATTAAGGAAGGAACCGTAGACAGCCGCATCGATGTCAAAGACCCCAAGGCCTTCGGCATCAGCATCGTGCTGACCGACGGCACCGTTGTGAACAAGGGCGACACCGACGTGCTCTCGGCCCTTGGCGACATCACCAAGATTCCGACCCACGTCATTCTCCTCAGCCAGAACTCCCCCGAGGAACTCGTGAAAAAGGCCGGCGTATGCCGCTGCCACGGGCGCAAGGCCGAGAAGCCCAGGATTCCCGTCAGCGCCCACGGTGTCCGCGCCGTCAGCGCCATCGTTCCGCAGAACGACCCCGACGGCAAGATGGACATCATCGTCAGCAACATCGAGTCGCTGATGGCCTCCGCCCCCGTCCTCGACGACAAGCTCTACGAAACCCTTAAGAAAGAAGTGGCCGACGCCAACACGATCGACACCATAGCCGCAGCAGACTATACCCTCTACGACCAGGCCGACATCGCCCTCGACATCTACACCAAGCTCGTAGCCCTCCAGGCCACGGCCGAACAGGCCGCCACTCTCGGCGCCACCATCGCCGCCGACGGCCGCAACCCCAAGAACGGTCAGGAAGTGTTTGACGGCAAGATTTCGGCCAACGTCACCGCCCTCGTCGCCCGTGGCCCGCACCGCGAGGGACGCGCGTGGATGATGGAAGTCGGCGTTCCTGCCAAGAGCAGCTTCGGCGGCCTCGTGCTCGCCATCATGCCTGGCTTCGGCGCCATCGCCGCCTATTCGCCCGAACTCGACGAAAACGGCGTTTCGGTCAAGGCCGCCAAAGCCGTGAAATACATTGCAAACAAATTACAGCTCAACGTCTATGCTTCGGCACGCGTCGAAGTGGTGAAATGACATTGACGCAGCCCCCGGGGGAGGCCGCTCCTCCCCCACCGAATCGACCTTTATGGTTGAATGTTATATAATTCTGCGAGACAGCCCCGACCGCACTTTTGGCGGCCGGGGCTGTTGTATGTCATTAAAGTATGGTCAGCGCATCAGCAGGCAGGCGTCGCCGTAGCTCAGGAAGCGGAAATCGTGCCCGAGGGCGTAATCATACACCGGGCGCCACCGGTCCTCGCCGATAAACGCCGAAACCAGCAGCAGCAGCGTGGAGCGCGGCTGATGAAAGTTGGTCACCATCCCCTTCACCACCCGGTACTGATAGCCCGGCGCGATGATTATTCGCGTCGAGGCGATAAGCGCCGGCGCCCCCGACGCCTCCAGGCTGTCGGCCACGATGGCGAGTGCCTCGGCGGCCGGCAGCGCGGGATGGGATTCTGAATACGGGTACCATTGCGGCACCTCGCCGTCCCACACCCCCTGGTGCATCAGGCAGCCGATATGGTACAGGCTTTCAAGAGTGCGCACCGACGTGGTGCCGACGGCTACGACCCTCTTGGACGCCAACAGGTCGGCCAGGCGGCGCACCACCCCGGCGTCCACGGCGATGAACTCGCTGTGCATTGGGTGCTCGCCTATCGAGTCCGACTTTACTGGCTGGAACGTGCCGGCGCCGACATGCAGCGTCACTTCAAGCCGCTCGATACCCCTCTCGGATATGCGCGACAGCAATTCGGGCGTGAAATGCAGCCCTGCCGTCGGCGCCGCCACCGAGCCGTTTATGTGGGAATAGACCGTCTGGTAGTCCACCGAATCCGATTCCTCGGTCGAGCGGTTCAGGTAGGGCGGAATGGGAATCTCGCCGGCGGCGGCGATGACTTCCGAAAAGCTCACGCCCCCGGTCCACGAAAAGCGTACGCGCCAGGCGTTTCCCTCGGGGCTGACGCGCTCGGCGCGGAGAACGACGTCCTCGTCGCTCACCCTCACCGTGGTTTCCAGGGCGCCGTCTTTCCAGCGCTTGGAATTGCCCACGAAACACGTCCACTCACATTCGGCCGTGCGGGCGAAATTCTCCGCATAGTCGGCGGGCACCGATGGTTCGAGACAGAATATCTCGATGAGGGCGCCCGTGGCCTTGCGGAAGCGCAGGCGCGCGTTTATGACGCGGGTGTTGTTGTAGACCAGCACCGCATCGTCGGGCAGCAGGTCGGCGAGTTGCGCGAACACGGCCTCGCCGATTCCGTCGCCTGGGGAATATGTCAGTAGCTTGCAGGCGTCGCGCTGTTCCAGGGGATGAGCCGCAATGCGCTCCTCGGGCAACGGGTAGTCGTAGCTGTCGATTAATATGTCTTTTACCATTTCAAGATTTTAGAGGGCGTTTAATAACACGCAAAGTTACGAAAATTTCCCAAACCGGCGGTCATCACGACCGCATCGCCGCGCGGTATTCGCTCGGTGTCTGCCCCGTGGCCCGCTTGAACATCCGCGAGAAATGCGCCGGATACTCAAATCCGAGGTCGTATGCAATCAGGCTAACGTCCTCGTTGCCCGACGCCAGTCGGTTCTTGGCCACCGACACCATGTGGTTCGTGATGAGTTCCTTTGCCGACGAGCCCGTTTCCTTGCGGATGAGGTCGCCGAAATAACCCGGCGACAGGCTGGCACGCTCGGCAAAATAGGCCACCCCGGGAATACCCTCGCGCTGACGGCGGTTGTAATATCCGCGCAACTCGCGCTCAAACTGCGCCACGACATCCGAATTCACCTTATGGCGCGTGACAAACTGGCGGTCATAAAAGCGGTGCATGTATTCGAGAAGCAGCTGGATATTGGCAGCCAACACCGACCCCGAATGGGCGTCAACCGGCTGTTCGGTCTCCTCACGGATGCGTCCGAGACATTCCAGAAACGTGGCCCGCTCTGCCTCCGACAGGTGCAACGCTTCAAGCTGCGAATAGTTGAAGAAGCTGAACGACGGCATTTTCGCGGCCAGCGGAGACCCGAACATGATGTCGGGGTGGAACAGCAGCCCCTTCACGTCGGGGGCAAGCCGCGTCACTTCCATGTCGACGTCGATGACCTGCCCGGGCGAGAAACACACCACCGTGCCCTCCTGGCAGTCATAGCTGCGCCGCCCGTACTTCAACGTGCAGTTCACGTCGTTTTTCAAAAACAGGGCATACACGCCGTAATCAACCCTCACATGGTTGACGGCCACAGTGGCTTGTTTCAAATCCACCACCGACACCAGCGGATGCCCCCCGCTCAGCCCGTAAAGTCTGTTGTAAGCTTCAATCGAATCAAGTTTGACCAATCTGTTTCCCATACGCAGTCTTTGGAAATAAGAGTATGTTGCAAAGATAAGAATTTTCCGAATAAAAAACAAAGTCGCTCCCGCCCGGGGAACGACCCTGTTTTTCTGTCGGCTGTCGCGCCGCGCTCAGTCGCGGTGATCAGCCATCAGGCTGCGGGCCTTTTCGGCCTCGGTGTCGGGCACCATCAGCTCGACTGGCGCCCACGTGTCGGTCATCGGATAGACGCTCGATATGGTCGCATTCGAGAGCTCCACGGGGATTCCGTTGCTTTCAAGCATCCCCTTGACGATATACGCTTCCTCAGGCGAGGAAAATGATGCTATTGTGGTCCACATAAACACCCTCTTACTTATATTTGGTCCAGCGTATAAGCTCGGCCACCGACGGCTTTTTGCCGTACATGAAGATGCCTACGCGATAGATCTTTGCGGCCACCCAAATCATGCCGAAGAACGAGCCGAACAGCACGACCACCGCCACGATGGCCTCCCACACGGGGATGCCGAAAGGCATGCGGGCCATCATCACCATCGGCGACGTGAACGGAATGATCGACGACCAGAAAGCCAGTCCGGAATTCGGATCCTGAACCACCGCCATCGAGATGATGAATGCCAGGATTATGGGAACGATGGCCACCGACTGCAGCTGCGACGCATCCTGAATGTTGTCGACAGCCGAACCGATTGCCGCATATATCGACGAATAGAACAGGTAGCCGCCCACAAGGAAAAGCACCATGAACCCGAGCAGCTGGGCCATGAATCCGGCGTCGCCAAGCTGGCTGATTGCCTGCACCACTGTCGGGTCGTCGCTCGACGCGGCCGCTCCGATTACGAGGGGCATCACCCACAGCGTGCACGCCATCAGCAGCACCGCCCATATCAGGATTTGCGTCACAGCCACGGCGCCGATGCCTAGTATCTTGCCGAGCATCAGGTCGTTGGGCTTGACCGACGACACCACCAGCTCGAGCACCCTGTTGTTCTTCTCCTCGATTATCGAGGTCATCACCATCTGGCCGTACAGCATGATGAAGATATATAGGATGAGCATCATGAACGTGCCCAGCAGGTACGACAATATTGACGAGGTTGCCGTCTCCTCCTCCTTGTCGAGGCGGAACGTCTGCATCGTCAGGTCAACCTCAACCTCTTTCATTATCTGTTCCAGATTGTCGATGTCATATGCGCGGATGCGCAGGTCCTCGATGTTCTTTTCAAGCTGCGAGGTGATGAACTGCTCGGTCTGCATCGACGGCGCGCTGTGCGTGTAGAGCGTCACGCTGCCGTTGGGCGACGACACCACATCCTTGCCGATTACCAGGATGGCCTCGTAATCGTCGTTAGCCTTCACGTCGGCAAGCTCGCCGGTCACGGCCTTGAACTTGATGTCCCCGTCATTCTGGAGCTTCGGCGCAATAACGCCCGAATCGTCGATTACGGCGATTGTCTGCTTCTCCGGGCCCGAGAACGCGGCGATCAGGGCCGGAGCCGCCATCATCGCCACCATCAGCAGGGGCATCAGTATTGTCGTGATTATGAAACTCTTGCGCTTTACCCGTTCAAGGTATTCACGCGATATGATTATTCCGAGTGCGCTTTTCATAAGGCAGGAGGTGTTTGAAGTTGTGAATTGGAATCCTCGACGGTGCGGATGAAAATCTCGTCCATCGACGGCAACAGCGGATTGAATGTGCGGAGCATCGCGGCGGCGTTGGCGGCTGCCAGCACCTCGCGCGAGTCATCCGGGGCGTTGAGCGAGAATCGCACCCGCGAAATCCCGTCGCGGTCCGTTCCCATAGGCTCGATTATCCTCACCATCGGCTGGATGGTGGCCACCAGCTGCTTGGCATCGCCCTCAAAACCCAGCTCATAGCGGTTGTCGCTGAACCGGCGGCGCAGTTCGGCCACATTTCCCGTCAGGATGTTGTGCGACTTGTTGATTAGCGTGATGTTGTCGCACAGCTCCTCAACGCTCGCCATGTTGTGCGTCGAGAAAATCACCGTCGCACCCTCGTCGCGCAGCTTGAGAATCTCGCGCTTCAGCACATTCGCGTTGATGGGGTCGAAACCCGAGAAAGGCTCGTCGAAAATGAGCAGGCGCGGACGGTGCAGCACCGTCACGATGAACTGCACCTTCTGGGCCATGCCCTTCGACAGCTCCTCGACCTTCTTGTCCCACCACGACGATATTTCCAGCCGCTCGAACCATTCCTTCAGCGCCTTCGTTGCTTCGGCCTTCGACAGCCCCTTGAGCCGTGCGAAGAAAATGGCCTGGTCGCCCACCTTCATTTTCTTATACAGGCCGCGCTCCTCCGGCAGGTAACCGATGTTGACGATGTCCTCAGCCGTCAGTTGATGTCCGTCAAACACCACCCGTCCCGAATCCGGCGCCGTGATGTGATTGATGATTCTGATCAGCGTCGTCTTGCCCGCTCCGTTGGGACCGAGCAGACCGTAGACCTTACCCTCAGGCACGACGAGCGACACATCGTCCAGCGCCACATGATTCGTAAAGGCCTTCGATACGTTTTCTACTTGAAGAATATTTTCCATTGCTATTTATTGTTTCTACCCATTAGACGCCCCCACCCAAAAAAAATTACACCCCAACCAAAAAAATATCAAAACTTTTCACTTGCGGTGCAGTGTAGAGTTTGCCCAGCCGCCATACCGCCACAGTCGTCAAAGACATCGCCAGCATCTACCCAGACCGCAGTCATCGAAGACAGAGACCTGCATCCACCCCGACGCAGTCATCGAAGACAGAGACCTGCATCCACCACGACGCAGTCATCGAAGATGACGCCATCGTCGTTAACCCCACCAAGAGCGGAACGCGATTGGTGCGGGTACAGCCAGCCCACACTCACAAAAAGTCCTCGTAGAGGACGCTATCGTACTCACCAACAACATATAGCGCCGAAGGCGCCAAACCCACCCGCATGGCAAAACAAAAAGAATATGTAGGCGCCCCTCGTGGGCGCCCCTGTCTCCCCGCCGATACCATAACAACCATCCACCGAAGCCTACCGGACAGCCCCCTACTGGAACGAATTCTTCACCACCGACGGAATCAACTCCATAAACCAGGATTCAACCGGCCACGACCAGGAGTGGTACACCCTCGACGGCCTCAAACTCCCATCCAGGCCCGGAACAAGAGGAATCTACATCCTCCGCCAAGGCAACACCACCCGCACCCACCAGGTCCACTGACCCCTCACGCCATAACTCTCCACAACCTTGCTGGTGCAGCCCGCTGCACCAGCATTTTTTTACGCTTTACAAACCACACCCCATCCGCACCAAACAAAAGATAATGTTGCATGACCATAGCACAAGCCCCCGCAGCCATACCACCACAGTCGTCGTAGACGCCATCGTCGTTAACCCCACCAAGAGCGCACGCGATTGGTGCTGTTACAGCCAGCCCACCCACAAAAAAAGTCCTCGGAGAGGACGCTATCATGCTAACCCACAATATGTAGCACCGAAGGCGCCTCCGCATGGCAAAACAAAAAGAGCATGTAGTCGCCGCAGGCGACCCTGTCTCCCCGCCAACCGTGTGTAGCGCCCCAGGCGCATTGTCTCCCCATAACAAACAAGCAGCCACAAGCAGTATGTAGCGCCAAAGGCGCCAACCCACCCGGATGGCAAAACCTTAAAAACATGTAGTCGCCGCAGGCGACCCTGTCTCCCAGCCGCTACCATAACGACCATCCCCCGCACGGCTGCCAACAGCGCCATGCGGGGGATGACGAAATATCAGTTACGCAAATCAGGCGATGACGCCGTGCTTGCGGAATACTTTCTGGATTTTTTCAAGGGCGGTCTCGACCTGCTCCTTCGAGTGAGTTGCCATGAGCGAGAAGCGGATGAGAGTATCCTCAGGAGCAACCGCAGGCGAAACCACGGGGTTCACGAAGATGCCCTCGTCGAAGAGATCGCGCGTGATGGCGAAAGTCTTGAAATTATCACGGATGAAGAGCGGAATGATGGGCGTCGACGTGTTGCCGATCTCACAGCCCATGTTGCGGAAACCCTCCAGGGCAAAGTTGGTGATTTCCCACAGATGCTCCTGACGCCATGGCTCCTCGATCATGATGTCGATGGCCTTGAGGGCTGCGGCGGTCGATGCGGGAGTGATGCTGGCCGTGAAGATGTACGAACGCGAGTGATGGCGGAGGAAGTTGGTGATTTCCTTGTCTGTGGCTATGAAACCACCGAGCGATGCGAACGACTTGGAGAACGTGCCCATGATGAGGTCAACGTCATCGGTGAGGCCGAAGTGGTTGACGATACCGCGGCCGCCGTCGCCGAACACGCCGATGGCGTGGGCCTCGTCGACCATCACTGCAGCGTTGTACTGCTTGGCCAGGCGCACGATTTCAGGAACGTTGGCCACGTCGCCTTCCATCGAGAACACACCGTCAGTGACGATGAGCTTAACCTTATCGGGAGCGCAGCTCTGGAGCTGCTTTTCAAGCGACTCCATGTCGTTGTGCTTGTATTTGAGCGAGTTGGAGAACGACAGGCGGCGGCCTTCAATGATGGACGCATGATCCTGATCGTCCCAGAGGATATAGTCGCCGCGGCCCGTGAGGCACGAAACCACGCCGAGGTTCACCTCAAAACCGGTCGAGTAGACCATCACGTCTTCCTTGCCGATATACTCGGCGATACGGGCCTCAAGCTGCTTGTGGAGGTCGAGCGTACCGTTGAGGAAAGGAGAGCCGGCACATCCGGTGCCGTATTTGCGGGTGGCTTCAATGGCCGCTTCCTTGATGCGGGGGTCGGCGACAAGGCCGGTATAGCAATTGGAGCCGAACATCAGCACTTTTTTGCCGTTGATGATTACTTCGGGCTCCTGCTCGGAAGAGATGGCGCGGAAATAAGGATATACGCCTGCGGCCTTGGCCTCCTGCGGAGCTGTGTATTTTGCGAGTTTGGCTTGTAAGAGCTTCATAGTGTGTTGGTTAACGACCGCAGCAATCGTCACGGTCCGATAAATGTGATAATCAGGCTGCAAAGTTACTAATTTTTCGTCATAAATCAGCATTTGACAGCCATTTTTTGCACGACCTCATCTCCTTTGGGCAATTTTTTCAATAAAACAGTCCGCCGATAAGGGTCATGTAATCGGGCAATTGGCCATCGGCAGCCCACTTCAGCGGCAGCCCGAAAAGCTCCTCGGCAGTCTTTCCCAAATCAAATCCGAGCGCCTCCAGCGAGGGTCTCACCAATCCTGGATGACGGCAGGGACGCCCCGACGCACGTGCACACGGCGCGTCACCGCAGTGAGGACACATCCCCGTGAACAGCGCGGCACGTCCCCCGCGTTGCTCCTCGGCCTCGAGCAGAAGCCGCTCCCACGGCCCGCGCTCGCGCTGGAGCATCCCGTAAAGATCATCAACCGAGGCATCCCCCGGGTCAATGATGTCAAGCCTTAGCAGCCATATCTCCACATTGCCCCAACGCGACAGGTCAGGCTGCGGGTCATCGGCAAACGGAGGACACCCCCACCGCCGCCCATAGCCGGGACAGACACGGCACAAATTCTCGAACCGCGCCACATCGCTGAAACGGGCGATATAGTCGGCTGTCGGCAGCCGCCTCACCATCAATGGAGCAATTTCATAGTTCATCGGCGCAAAGTTAACAATATTTTTATTACTTTTGCCAAACAAACAAGCTCACCCACCGTCATGAACAACATATTGCAGAAAACACGCACGGCCATCGTCGACTACTTCACCCTCACCCCCTACCTCGTGTCGCAGAGCGAGGCCGAGGCGTCAATCCGCGAAGGCGTATCGTTCCGCGGTACCAATCTCGTAATCCTCATCCTCGCCATCTTCATAGCCTCGCTGGGCCTCAACACCAACTCGACCGCCGTCATAATCGGCGCCATGCTCATATCGCCCCTGATGGGTCCCATCATCGGCATCGGTCTCGGCGTCGGCATCCAGGACTTCGACCTGCTCAAGCGCGCCTTGCGCAACCTGCTGATGGCAACGGTGTTCTCGATAATCACCTCGACACTATTCTTCCTCATCTCGCCCGTAGGCGAAGGCCACTCCGAGCTCCTGGCCCGCACGTCGCCCACAATCTACGACGTGCTCATCGGCTTCTTCGGCGGCGCCGCCGGCATCGTCGCAATCGGTTCACGCTCGAAAGGCAACGTAATCCCGGGCGTCGCAATCGCCACCGCCCTCATGCCCCCGCTGTGCACCGTCGGATACGGCCTCGCCACCTTCCAGATGCAATACTTCTTCGGCGCCCTCTACCTGTTCCTCATCAACTCAATCTTCATCTGCCTGGCCACCTTCATCGGCGTGAAACTGATGAAATACCATCCCGCCCCCGTCACCAATCCCGCCCGGGCCCAAAAAGTGCGCCGGATGATATACATCGTGGCCATCCTCACCCTCCTCCCCTCAATCTACCTGACATACAACATGCTACGCGAATCACGCTTCCAGCTCAATGTCCAGCACTTCGTGGCCGAGCAATGCGACTTCCCCGCCACCCACGTGCTCTCCTCATCGGCGACATGGAACCGCGTCGACCCCCAGATAGACATCACCCTCATAGGCCGTCCCCTACCCCAGGACTCCCTCTCGCTCGCCCTCAACTCAAAGCTCCGCTTCTACGGCCTGCAGGGCGCACGCCTCAACATCATACAGGGCAACGGATCAAGCGCCGACGCCCTCGCCGTGGCCGGGTCAAACTTGCGCGACATCTACCAGATGACACAGGCATCCCTTGAGGCAAAACAGGCCGTAATAGACTCGCTGCGCACAATAGTCCGCGACATAAACTCCGCCGACTCCGTGGCCGCTACCCTCATCCCCGAGTTGAAAGTAATATTCCCCCAGGTTGCCGACATCGCCGTCGCCCGCCCCGTCATGGCCCAGTCCGCCTCCAACCGCCTCGACACCCTCAACGTAGCCCTGGTGAACTTCTCAGCCCCGATTTCCACGGCAAAGCGGCACGAACTCGCCGAATACCTTTCGGCACGCCTCCGGCTGCCCGACGTCCGGATTGTCGACTTGCCCAAGCAAGACTAACGGCGCCACATGGCAAACCGCCTCCGTCGCCCCAGATAGCCCAAATCCCCCTCATGGCGATAGGCTTCCCGCTCAAACGATATGCGGCGGTAAGCCTCAATGGGCCGCATCCCGCACTGCACAAGCCTCACCACCCATTCCGTCACATATAATACATAGAACGGCAGCCACAGTAACTCCCGCATCTGCCGCGAATGTATCTCCTCGTGATTCAACAACCGTGGCGAAACCTCCACATCAGGCTTTACAAACAATATTCCGAACAGATTCATGGCGCCAAAATGCCGCCCTACCGGAAGTATCCTGTTAACAAAAACTTTCATAAGACAAGTTATCAATAACGCAAAGATAAGCTTTTCACACCAAAATCCTACCCCAAACAGCGAAAAATTGTCCCACGGCAAAACTTTTTATCCAAAAAACTTGCACAGTTCAAAAATAACCCCTACCTTTGCATCGCTTTTGAGAACAAGCCCCACGGGCAACCCCAAAGCATGATTCGCTAGCTCAGCTGGTAGAGCACAACACTTTTAATGTTGGGGTCCTGGGTTCGAGCCCCAGGCGGATCACGAAAGGGTTCGGAAGAACACCGCAAAGCACTGAAATCAGTTGATTTTCAGTGCTTTTTCTTTTTGGTGAAATTGCAGGATAACGCAGAATATTACCTACAGGCGTGTACAAAACGTGTACATCGTGTTTCGTGTACAAAAATGTACACGGTTACACGGAAAGACCCGCAACAGGTTGAGGACTGCGCATTTGCAGAAATTTAACTTTGAAAAAGTGGGGTTCTGCGGGCGGGAACGCGACCCTCGACCCACAATTCGGGTGTGGCATGGCGAATTTTAACTTTATTTAAGATTTAGTCTTGTCCGATGATTTTGTCTGTCGTCCCTGCTGTGGTCTTCCCCATTCTGCCGTGTGAAATTCGTGTACAATGTTAAATCTCGCCGAAAAATCGGCCGGATGTACACGGTTACGCCACCGCCGGAGTATCATGTTCCGAAGCGCATTTGGAATCCGGGTTAAAAATGAGTATCTTTAAGTAACCATTAAACCCGTAAGTAACATGACAAACAACCCTTATTTCACCCTGACCTTCTTCACAAGGAAGCCAAGGTCGGAAGGCTACACCGACCACAAGGTGTATGTCAGAATTTCAGTGGCAGGTCAGCAGACTGACCTCGCCATAGGCCGCTCGGTCAATCCTGAGAACTGGGACCAGAAACGCAAGCTCTCGAAAGGTCGCTCCCGGCGCGATCTGGAGCTGAACAAGTACCTCGATGAGATACGGGCCAGATTCTGCGAGATACATACTAACCTCGTCCGCGAGAAGAAACTCGTCAACCCTATTGTTATGCGCGACCTTTTTCTCGGCAAGGTAGAGAAGCCTAAAATGCTATGTGAGATTTTCACAGAATCCAACGCCAAGAGAAAAGAGGAGATGGAGCGTGGCGATATGGTCAATGCTACCTACCTTCGTTGGGAGCGGTGCGTGACCTACCTCGGCGAGTTCCTGCGTCTGACTATAACACGGCTGTGAAGTACCTCCGCTATCTCAAGAACACTATCCAGTATGCCATCGCGCATAAGTGGTTAACAGAAGACCCGTTCATCGGCAGGAAGTTCCACCGCACTCAGGCGAAACGCCAATTTCTGACTGAGGCTGAGATTATGGAGATTCTCAAACTCGACTTCTCCATGATGCCGCGTCTGGAACTTGTCAGGGACACATTCGTGTTCTGCTGCTTCACCGGCCTTGCATTCTGCGATATAAAATCGCTTCAATGGAGCGACATAGAGAAAGACCGTGACGGCAATATGTGGATACGCAAGTCCCGCGAGAAAACCGGCGAGTTGAGTATCATACCGATGTTGGAGGTACCGCGTCAGATAGCCGACAAATATGTCAACCATCCCGTTGCAGTATCTACAGGAGTAGTGCTTCCCGTATGTTCCAATCAGAAAATGAACGCTTATCTCAAAGAGATTGCGGATCTCGCAAAGATAACCAAGCCTCTGACCACCCATATCGCGCGACACACTTTCGCGTCTCTGTCGCTCAACAATCATGTTCCTCTCGAATCAATCCAGAAGATGCTCGGACACAGCGACATCAAAACAACGCAGATCTACGCTAAGATTCAAGACCAGACCGTCTATGAGGATATGCAGACCATGCGCAACCGATTTGACAGACTGAGCATTAACAGATGACATCAACATCAGACAACTGAAAAGGGAGAGCTACCGGTCGATTCGGTAACTCTCCCTTTTAATATTTGGGTATGTAGATTGAGGACAGGTATTCCTCTATATCCGTTTCTTCATAAAGTATCTTTCCGTCAAGACGATAGAACGGAATAATGCCTCTGTCGCGGAAGTCCTGCAATGTTCGGCGCGAAATGCCGAGTCTTTCAGATAACTGGGCATCAGTCATAAAGCGTTTGCCCATCAGGAAAGGTTTATATTCCAACGCTATTTCCTCCAGCATCTCAATATTCCGCCTTCCCATCGAGAGGAATTTTCTTATAACGTCATGTTCTTTGTCATATATTTCTTTCACTCTTGCCTTTGTTTATTTTTGAATATACGTCCTCTGACTTGTAAAAGCATTTCCGTCCATGTTTTACATAACCGAGTTGTCCGAGCGTTTTCATAGTTCTCACTTTCCGGGTTGAAACACATAGCAATTCCGCGACGGTCTCAGTTGGAATCCATTTGCCGGATTGGATTGAGCGGCACTTCTCATACATCGCCGCAATCACAAGGGACTGATACTCCATTATCTCGAACATTGCATCAAGTGCCTCTTTGTCGATTCTTACGTATTCCAATGTTTAGCGGTTTCAATTGTGACCGAGTGAAAAAAGAAGGCGGAGTCCCCTCCGCCTTCAACCACTAAATCCGCAAGTCGTATGTTACATAGACTGCGATTCGATTGCGAATTTAGTGAATTATTTTCAAACGGCGGTTATTTTCAGTATAATTTGGCTTCAATCGGGGCGAATGACAGCCCTTTGCCTTTGCCGCGCACCACAATGTCGTAGAACTCATGGCCGTGGCGGTTGGTGAACATTATCTGCGATGTGTATCCGTGGGTCAGCAGGCTGGCGACCTCCTTGTCGGTGAACTTGTGGCCCATGAACTGCAACGGCATTGTGAAGCCGCAGACGTGGCATTTCGCAACACGTGGATAGCGGATTACCGAGTGTCGGCCGCATATCGGGCAGACATGGGTATCAACCGTAGCCGGGAACAGGCGGTGGTCGGTGATGAGCTGTTCGGTCTTGTCATAAATCCATTTGCCGTACTCATTCATCAGCTGCGCCCCGCCGACACTGTTCTTGCGGTCGCCGTAGAGCCGTTCAACCTCTACCTGATATGCCATCAGGTGGCCGAGGGCATAAGTTGCGTTGAAGGTTTCAAGCAGGAGATTTCCCTCGCCGGTGATTGCCGGTTCACCGCATACGTCCAGAAGAAGGCGGTTATCGCGGAGACGGTCGAATGCGTCAGCCACATCATGGTGTGCCAATGTGAAAGGCATACCGGGATTGTATTTGTCCGACAGCGAACGGAGCAACATTGATATGGCGCAGAGAAGGTCGTTCATCTTGGGCGCGGTGGGAGCCACTGAGGTGTGGGAGAACTGGGATTTACCGGTGAGTTTCACTTCCACGACCTTAGGCACCTTGATGTCGGGGGTGTAAGGGATAGTTCCATAGAACGGTTCGCCGTTGAGTTCCACTTCGACAACCAACTCGTTCACTGCGGTAGGCCCTGCAAGGTTGGCGTAGAAGCGTGAACGGATAAGGTCATATATACGCTGTTCATCACTGTCGAGGAACATAGGCTTGTTGCCTGAGATGATGATTCCGTGATTGCCGGAGATTGTACCGTCGGCGGCAAAGGGATACTTCCTGCACCATTTGTAGCGGCGGAGTTCATCGCGCAACGATTCGGGCAGTTTTGCGCATGATGTCAGGGGCGACGAGATAAAACCACGCTCATAGAGGCTGACGGCGATGTCGCGGGTTGTTGAGAAATTGAGGTTGAGTTTTTCCCATGCCTCGCTCTGGAGCGTGGTGAGAGTGAAGAGTGCCGGAGACGGACTCATCTCAGTGTCGAGCATAACATCGGAAGCCTCGACTGTTGCCGGCACACACAGATTCTTGTATGCCTCCGCCGCCTCCTCTTTGGTGGAGTATGTCGAACAAGGATAGAATTTGACATCCTTGCCGAGTGCCACGCCGCTCACCATTACGGAATGGGTGTTGACGGGAACGTGTTGGCCACGGGCTTCTGCGTCGGATTCAAGATAGTTCCTGACGGCGGCAAGTACAAGCACGTCCTGACGGCAGATAGGCGACTTCATTTCCTTGAACAGTGAACGGTATGCTTCCGAAACATTGTACTTGAAAGCCTCGTCCATCGCCATGCCCACAAGTCCTGTCTGGGCGAGATTATGGAACTTACGTCCCCACTGACGGGTCTTGAACGCCGACTTGATTGCCTTGCGCTCCAGACGGGTCAGGAACATACGGCTTGTGGGTGCGCCGACTTTGAAGAAACGGCAGATGTTGGCGAAACGTCCCTGAGCGTCGGCTCCGCCGTCGGACGCGAAGATTACCTCATCGCCGCCACGGATAAGTTTGCCAATATAGTCGGCATAGGTCTTGTCCTCGGTCGAGATTCCGTAACGGCCGTTTTCATCAGGAGTATGTCGGATACCGTAGGTGTAGCGTTCCGGCACGATGGGGAGAGCGTCCTTGCCGGGAAGCACTCCGAGTCCGAATGGACGGATGAAGTCAGGAGTGACGGTGATGACAGCAATGTCATTGTTGTAGATTACGCCGGGGACGGCTACATTGGTGGTTACGTTAAGGGCGCGGGCGATGGCTGAAGCCACGGGAGCGGCCTCGGTAATTATGACTTTCATGTCTGAAAATTTTTTAGAGTTTGTAAATTGGGTTTGTTGAAGGCTGGCACTCTCAGCCGGGAGGTTTGGAGAGAATGACACGGGGAGTTCGCGACCTCCCCATGTCGGCGGGAGGATTGCCATATCATCGCTTGCGCACGCGAGGGAATGGCGGTCTGCTCAATTCAGAGCTTGCGGATAAAGTGGTTGAAGGTCAGAGTTTGGGGCCTTTCGGCTTCTGCTGTTTCTTCTGCTCTTCGTTTTTGGGTTCGGTCTGCCCCCTCTGGAGCGGTTCCTTAACCCCTTTTGTGGGTTCGTTGGTCTTACCCTCATTGTTTACAGCATATTGCGTCTTGCTCTCGCTGGCTATGCCGACAACCTTCTCTTTGTCGGGATAGACATAGGTCTGCTTCGGACGCTGCTTCTCAGGGTCAAACTGGAGATAGACCGTGCAGGGATTTCCGTTTCGGTCAGGGATTTCTCCTACCATAATCTGTTTGCCGGCACGATAGTCAGCTTGGGCGGTTTCGGAGAGCGGCACACCTTTCCATTTGGTGAGGTTCTTGATGTTGCCCTCCTTGTCGAGCCATGAGTTGTACTGCTGTCCACCCTGTTCCTGAGATTGCTCCCGCTTCTGGCGGTATTGTTCCGAGTTGACGAAAACCACATCGCGCTTGTCGGCATTGTACTGAAGGTCGGCGGTAAACTTCCGTCCGTTGGGCAGCTCGATATGCTGCTCTCTGATTATGCCTCCGTCTTTGAGGATGCCGATTTGCTTCATGTCAAGTTCGATGTTGGCGACCTTGTTCTTGATGTAGATTTTATCCACGGGGATACTTTCAATCTCATTGGTGAGACGGTCGATGCTGACGAGCGACTTCTTGACCTCCCCGGTTTTCGGGTCAGTAAGGTCAACAGATCTGCCCAGATTTCCTGTCTTGCGGAGCTGAGCCTTATCCTCGTCCGTGAAGGTATAGCCTTTATAAGTTTTGTCGAGTTGAGGCTCGTGCTTCACAAAATGAGGCGTGAGGGTAAAACTGCCGTCAGGATTGGACTTGAACGAGAGCCGGGCCTGTGCCTCGAATTTCTCGCCGCCGATTTCCGGTCTCAGGGTGAAAAGCTGCGGAGACTTGTGGTTATATACCATCTGCTGCATTGCTCCGGACTTTTCGAGGTCATCTCTCTTGATGCCCCATTGTTTTTCGATGGTGTCCCAATCAACTTTGTTGGGGTCAACCGGTGCCATCTTGATTGCGGTCGAAGTCTCCTTTGCCGGAGTCTGGTCATGCTGTTCAGTAACCGTCTGTTCCTTTGCCATTGATTTGGCGTCAACCTCAAAGGGTTTAAGAAGGTCGGCGTTAGCCACAGGGTCTTGGAGCATATCGGACATCGCCGGACCGATCTTGTCGAACTCAGTTTCAGGAATTTTGAAGAAACCGAATACCGAAGGATTTTTAGCCTGCCGGATGAAGTTCGACATGAAGGCTTCGAGGGGATTCTGACCTTTGGAAAATTTCACAAGGTCACTGAGCTTCGCGGATTTTACATCCGCCATTTTCGGGGTGCCGTCGGGATTCTGTCCCACGACTGCGCCGACCTGCCCTGATTCGTTGTTGCGGGCAATCAGCACTTCAGGTTGTTGCTGTTCTTTGTTTTGTTCCATTAAAATTATTTGGTTAAACATTACGCCGGACTTGCGGCGCGATAATTATCTCTGGTGACGTTGACGAAGTTTTGTAGAACGTAATCGTCAAACTGGTCTTGGGTCATGAATATGGTGCGTCCATCATTGCTGATATAGTATTCCATTTTCCCTTCGGCTCGCATTTTTCTGATTGTTCGGGTCGTTTTGTTAAGACCTATTGCAAGATCCTCAAGCATTATTATAGTACTACCTTTGTAGGAAAGCTGAGGCTTGTCAGATTTCTTTACGAGCTTTATCATTGAGTTGGCAATGGAGTTCAGCAAATAGACCACAATGGTCATGGTGTCCATCATCCACTTGGATAAAGGGGTTGTGTCCCTCGGTTGATCTGGTGGTTTTGTATTCATCATATTTGTCGTTGTTTAAGTTTTACGATGCAAAGTTACTGCGGCTTTTTCCGGGCATTGTAAGCACCGGATAAGTGCTGATGTTTTATTGCGTCAAATATTCTTCGATTGATGATTTTCAAGCAGTTACTCTTTAGCTATCATCTGGATTCATAAGTGAGTATCAGCATTTGAGTATGCTATTATGCTGCAAGTTCGGCATTTACGACATCCACCATATTGTCGAGGAAATATGTCACCCGGCTCCCCTTAGCAGGACAGCGGCGTTTTATTCCATCTCTCGCATTCTGATATTTCTTCGGGTCGAAGTCAAGACCGAAAAGTGCATGAAGTCCTTTCTTGATATGGAGCTGGTACGCCTTATTCCCTCCATTTATGAATTTGCAGGCTATTATAAGGTGGATAAGTTCACAGAAGTCGGCATAATTACCGGTGAAAGTCACATCTGATGTTGTATCAGTCACTTTATTATTCTCAGCCACTGTATCCAGTGCGATTTTCGCTGAAACAGCCATCTCTATCTGGTTTAGCAGACATTTGGCTATTTCAAGGATACGTTTTGCATATCGGCTCAACAAGCCATCGGCATAACCGAGAATTTCAGCCACCTCGGAAATAAATATCGACAGGCCGGTGTGTATCACTCGCCATTGGCTATTGCCGTGGGCATATTCCACGATTGTGGCTCTCATATCGGCGTAGAGTGCCTTGATGTTGCTTTCATCGCCTTCTTCCAACTGGTGAAAGAACTGGCTGTTCAGGAGGGTTAATATTTCCATTTCAATATCGTTTTTGAGTTATGCCCTTCTCAATATATTTAATTTCAACAAAGTTCAATATCCGATGTAAAATATTTGTAACACTCTATTAACCTGCAATATAAATCTAATATAACTCCGTGCGTTTGAATTGTCGAGTGTGTTAAAAGTGTTGGATTAACACAACACTATGTTGTGTATGCTACATAAATTCACGCAATATCAGCCATATTTAATTGTGCAACAGTATGTCATTCTAAAATAAAAATTGTATCTTTGTACTCAGTTTTGGCGAACAAATACCCTATACACATTTGTTATAATGGCAAAATCATTTTTAACACTCCCCGAAAGTCTTATGAATATAGACAATGATCCACCGAGTAATCGGAGCCTCCTTATCTACAGTTCCCAGATAGAGGATGGTAAAAAAATGGAAGAGGTATTTTCCAAACCGGGACGAAAAATACAGACCACCAACAGCATCAGCACTGCAAAGAAAATTCTTGAACGAAGTGATTGCACTATGCTGATAGTGGCAGTCTCAGGTAAAGACTGTGATGGTATAAAACTGCTTGAATGGACGAATGACACCATTTTAGGAATTAAAAAAGTTGGTGTGGCCATGACAGAGTCGCCGGATATATATAATAAGGTGTATAAGTTAGGTGCTGACCATTGCTTCTATTTTGATTCACTTGTTGTTGACAGACTTACAATTGCAATAGAAAAGTGCCATAGAGAAGACCAAAGATGGTTTCAACGGAATAGCAATGCTTTTCAGGGATGTTCGAGAAGGATAAATATTGAGAGCAACTCAAATTCCACGCTTCTCCTTTCAGGGCCCCAAGGTGTAGGAAAAAGTGCGATAGCGCGAGTGATTCATGACAGCAGCCCTCGCCGCTCCGGACCATTCGTTGTGGCTGAGTGCGCACATTATCTGAGCGCGGCTGAAAGCATGGATATATTCCGTGGCAAGGAAACAGGTGTGAAACATCCTTTGTATCGCAACCAGCAAGGACTGTTGGCTCAAGCCAATGGAGGCACTCTTTACATTCATGAAGTTTGTATGCTGCCGTTGCACGTTCAGGAAGTGCTTGCCACTGTAATTCAACGCGGAGTGTTCACTCCTCAGAATCTTACAAAGGAAATCAAGTTTACCGGACGCATAATTTTATCGACAAAAGTAAATCTCGCTGAAAAAGTACGGGACGGTGATTTTTCCGAAGCCTTGTTTCATTGCATACACAGCAATGTTGTGATTGTTCCACCTCTTTCAGATTGTCAGGACGATATTATTCCTTTGGCGGAGTGCTTTATTAAGCAGATCTGCGCTGAGTCGGGTATCAAATCCCCTCGCCTTACAAAAGGTGCTATCAACAAATTGACCAACCATATCTGGACCGGCAATGTGCGGGAATTGTTCAGCACAATATCACGCGCTTGTTATGAGTTTCGTGGTGAAACATTAGGGAAAGATGATATAGTCCTGAATGAGATTCCCAAGAACAGAGAATCCCATACCCGTCATTATCGTGTGCAGCGGGCATTGAGGCAGACTAAAGGCAACAAGGCTCAGGCCGCAATGTTGCTCGGCATAAACCGCTCGACTCTCTATGCTTGGATTAAGGCAGAGGGTATTCCAAAGGATTATAGATAAGGATTTGAATGGCGACGCTCTACATATCAAGAGTGTCGCCATTCAATTTATCTACAATTTGGGACCGGCAGCTCGGAAACTTCCGGGGGGAGTTACGCCACAACCACCGATAATGATGCGGGAACTTAACGGTTCCCGTTCCTTGTATGTGGTGGTTGGCTCCGCGACCATTGACTTTTTATTGTCTGTGTCCGGTGTCGGCGCATCAATTGTCTGGACAGTGTGAGGAGAATCCTCTCGCTTTACCTCCTCGCCGTCCTCCTTGTTCTCATGCTTAGGTGCTAATTCAGCGGCGATTTTGCGGTCAAGAGCTGCAAGTTCGGATTTCAACTGCTTCAACTCGTCCTCCTTGCCCCATGTCTTAGCCATAATGCCTTCAAGTATGGGAACATCGGCTTTGAGTTTGGCGGTGCGTTCCTCGTACTGGGCGATTATGCCGGGGATTTTCTCCAAAGCATTGACAAAGTTCATACAGGCGGCGTGGGTGTCAGCCATTGCCAACTGACCGTTGTTATACTTGTATTTGTAGTTGCCCTCGACAACAAAGCGGTTCTGCACTTTCTCAACACCGTCAGCCAATACTCTTTCAGAGATAATGCTGATTGGGAAGCCATAGACCTCGCCCACACGCTGATATTGTCCGTGAGTGTCAGTTCGTTGAACCAGACCTTGCAGGTGGATACCCATATTCTTCTCATCGGATAGGTTACAGGTGTCAATGGTGAGATTGTTGATGGGGTTGCCATCCTTGTCACGTTGCACCACTTTGTCGTAACGTTCCCAGTCTGCCTTCATCCGCTCTATTGCTGCCTCGTTGTTGGCAATGTCATGGGTGATGGTCTGGAGCCTGAACTCGGAATCGCCACGTCCCTTGTTGAACGATTTGCGCTCACTCTCCAACGCCGCTATCCGCTTTTCAAGTTTTGCCTTATCGAGCAGGTCGGTGTTGCCGGATAGGATAGCCATGTACTCAGAGAAATTCATGCCATTCTTCTCGTCCATAGAACCCTCGTCGATTGTTCGCGCTCCCAATGCACCACTTTTAAGTTGGTTTATGAACGTAGCCTTGCAATGAAGAAGATTGAACTTGTAGGAGTCCAAAGACTTCTCAACCGCGTAGATAATCACATCCACCTTATTATCAGCATACAGTTTGGCAATCTCGTTGCCGGCACGGATAGCGCGACCCTCGCGTTGTTCGAGGTCGCTCGGACGCCACGGGCATTCCAATTCATGGACAGCGACAGCTCTCCTTTGGGCGTTTACACCAGTTCCCAACATGGAGGTTGAGCCGAAAAGCACCCGCACATCGCCGTCATTCATAGCCTGAATGACAGCCTTTCGTGACCGCTCAGTCTTGCACTCTTGGATAAACCTTATCTCATGCGGAGGAATACCATAATCCTCAACCAATTTTCGCTTGATTTCAGAATAGATATTCCATTCACCCGGCTTGTAAGTTCCTAAATCGCTGAATACAAACTGTGTGCCTTTCTGAGCGTCATACTTATGGTAGTATTGGGCAATCATCTTGGCACAGTGGCTCGCCTTGTTGTTAGGGTCGTCAGCATAATTGGGGTCAATCATTCTCATGTCAAGAGCCATCTTTCGGGCATAGTCCGTGGCGATGAGCATCTTCGCCTTCTCCTCAGTGTCAGACAATGGCGCACGACCCAATATTGTGGCATCACCGCTTTTCGCAAATTCCATCAGTTTCTGGATAAACTCCTCCTGCTGTGAAGTGGGCGGTATATTGTGAAGAATCTCGTTCTTCTCAGGACGGTCAACACCGACATCCTGTGCCGTTCTATAATCAGTTATCTCATTATAGAAAGCTGCCAATTCAGGAACCTTGATGAAGTATCTGAATCTTTCCTTTGCAACAATGCTATTGGTGACATTGAACTCATAGTCGGTTGTCTTCTTGGCGAAGATTGCCGCCCACGCGTCGAAACACCGGATCTCCTGCCTTTCAAGTTCTTTCGGTCGGAGATACTTGAACAGGAGATACAACTCCGTCAGTGAGTTGGAGATTGTAGTGCCGCTCAGGAAAGTCGCGCCCAAATCGCGCCCGGTCCTCTCTTGGATGGTACGGATGGCATAGAGAAGATTCAGTGAGCGTTGGCTTCCTTCGGAGTTGCCAAGTCCAGCCACACGGTCATGTCTGGTATTGAACATCAGATTCTTGAAACACTGGCTCTCGTCAACGAAAATATGGTCGATGCCCATCTGTTTGAAGTCAACCACACTGTCCTTGGACTGTTCCATCTGATACTGTATGGTGGTTAGCTTGGCAGTGAGGTTCTCCTTTCTCTTCAACAGTCCCTTCAGCATACCACGCGAAATGTCGTGTCCCTGTTGCTTCACTACTTCAAGATTCTCCTCAACAGTGTCAAGTTCGGATTGAAGGATTTGCTGTTGCATCTCCGGCGACTGAGGTATCTTGCCGAACTGGTCGTGCGACATGATAACACAGTCATAGTCGTTGTTCTTGATCTGGTTGAAGAAGTTCACGCGGTTTGCCGCTGTGAAACTCTTGGCATCCGCATAGAGGATACGGGCATTGGGATAGGCAGTCTGATAAGTCATGGCAATTTCCGCAACATTGGCTTTCATTCCGATAATCATCGGTTTATTCACCAATCCGAGACGTTTCATCTCATGAGCCGCCATGCACATTATCAGGGTCTTGCCAGTACCCACCTGATGGTCGCATATTCCGCCGCCATTCTGAATCAGCATCCATACGCAATCCTTCTGTGACTGATATACGGAATTGATATGGTAGCGGTCGCCCAACAGTTTCATGTTGAGGTCGGGAAACTTCTGATGTGAGCCGTCATAATGAGGTCTGACGTAGCAGTTGAACTTGCTGTTATACAAATCAACAAGTCTATCCTTGAACTCCGGCGATTGAGCCTCCAGCCAGTCCGAGAATCCATTACGGATTTCATCAATCTTGGTGTTGGCTAACTGAATCGCCTCCGAGTCCGGCACCTTGATGTCGTGACCGTTATCATCCTTGCCGATGGACTTCTTGATGTCCGGCACTGTGTTGTGCAGGGCGTGTTTGAGAAGGCTCATGCCGTCATATACACGATAATAACCTCTGACACAGAACTCCTCCCAAATCTTCATATTCTTGCGACGGACATCACAGGAATATTCGTCCATTGATGAAGAATAGGCTATATTAACTTCAGTGCCATATAGGTGACTCATATATGCTGAGTATATTCCGGTCGGGATCCACCTCTCTCCGAAATTGAAGTCCAGTTCATCGAAAGTAATTTTTCGGGGAATGGCTTCCTCCAACGCTTTCAATGATTCTTTCGACAAGTCAATGAACGGTTCAACGCCGTCAAAGCCGGGAAAATCCTTGATGCGTTCTTCCTCGCGGTTAACCCACTCCTTGACCTTCTCGGCTTTCTGCACTACATTACCGGCGATGAAGCGGTCGGCAATCTCAAAGTTTGACACGAGCGGATTATAATATATGTGTCCGGCAAGGCTGTCAATCATCGCCTCCTGCTCCATATCAACAAGACTGCCCATATATTCGAGGTTGACCTCTCCAAATTTATTGAGTGAAGCTGTCAATGCCTCCATCGAGGTATCAACTGATGTAACCTCATCAACGGCAAATGATACCGGGTGGTCAAAGATGTCAGCTTTGACAAAATGACCATTCTCGCCACGCTCCAGAGCCAACGAATCACGCCCGTTTGCGTCCATGAGTATGAATTTTACATTCTGTTTCTCGTTGAGGTTGCCGTATCTGTCTATAAATTCATCATAATACTGATTGAGGTGTTCGCGCATATCTGCATTTTCCTCATGCGTCTCAGCCTCAAAATGGTATAATTGCTGATAAGTTTCCGACAGCGTGATATAGAGCATGGCTCGTTTCTCCTGTTCCGGTTTAAGAGTGAGCGGTGAGAATGTCGCGCCATTTTTGCGTACTTCCGAGAGAAAACCGACCTGCCCCTTGTCCACGACCATACTGCCATTGTGGTGGAAGAACTGAATATCCTCCGAGAAAGGACGGGGAGACATATCACGTTCAGCCGGTTTGGGTGCTTCCGCTGCCACTCTTGGCTTCGGAACAAAATCACCTTTTGATATTTCGATGATTGTGCCGTCTTCAGTGATAGTCTCTTTCTTAGCAGCCTCCAATGCCTCACGTTCCGCCTCCATTTCAGCAAGCTGACGATGGGCAATCGACATCATTGTCTCGTAGAATCCATTGATTGGCGGATTGGTTTCCCAATCAAGAGAACCATAAAATTCCAGCTCCTTTTCAGAGAGCGGACGGAATTTCTTTACCTGCTCATCGGAAATCTGGATTTTGGTAGTAGGCCTCGGCTTATCTTCCTCGGTCTTTGGCTGTCGTGGCTGACGCTTCGGTTTTTGCAATGGTTCCAGCTCTCCAAAAAGATTGTAGGCAAACAGACGCGGGTCGGGATTGTCGTTGAAGTCGGGTCCACCGTCAGTTTCAATCTCCTTTACTGGTTCAACAGGAGCGGGAGCCGGTTTTGGTTCAACCGTCGGTGGCGGCGTTATAATCTCCGTAGGCTTATATTCCTCCTTTTGTTTCTGCTTTGGATCTTCAAGCTGTTCACAGATAGCCACACGCTGACCTGCCCTTACGAGCTTGGGGAGATAGGTGTCAAGGGCATGGTGCGGAAAACCTGCCAGTTCTATACTGTCGGCTTTGCCGTTGCGACGTCTGGTCAGGGTTATTTCCAGTATCTCCGACGCTTTGACGGCATCAACGCCCATACACTCATAGAAATCTCCTACACGGAAAAGGAGAATGGCATCGGGATGTTTCTTCTTCATTTCCCGATATTGCTGCATCAACGGGGTATCCGCTATGCGCTTTGGCTTTTCTACCTTGTTTTCGGTAGAACGCTTAACAGACTCAGGTGTTGGCGGTGTTAGACTCCTATTATTATAGAAGTCCAGATTTAGGCGCATTTTCAGCGATTCATGGAGTGCCTTGCGCATATCGCTGGCAATACCATCGACACCGCCCTCATGTTTGTAGATGATAGCCGGTTTACCGAACTGGTCAGTGCCAACTTTAGCCTCTGTGCATATAACATTCTGAGGGAATGCCGCAAAATATTTATTATTCGGAGCCTTGGTGTCACGGTCAACAATTGACTGGATGAAAAATTCCTCATCAGCCGACAACGCTTTCTTGTTGGTGTGCTTCTGAAGAATAATCAGATCAGACCCGGCATCCGTTCCGGCATTGTCTGAGAATGTGTTGTTGGGCAGACGGAAAGCACCCACAAGGTCAGCACGGCGCATCATCTCCATGCGCACAAAGGGGCTGGCGGCATTCATCACACCTTGTGAGGCAATGAAAGCGACAATTCCACCCTCATGCACGGTGTCGAGCGACTTCAAGAAGAAGTAATTGTGGATAGCCCTTGTTGACTGACGGTAGGCAATCTCCTTGCTTGTGGCATATCGGGGGTCGGCAACCGCAAAGTCCCCGAAAGGTATATTGGACGCTGCCACGTCGAAATATCCCTCAAAATCTTGGTCAATCTTCTCAAAGCCCTTTATCTCGGTTGAGATTGAGGGATGGAGCGCAGCCAATATTTTGCCTGTCAGCAAATCTTTCTCAAATGCCAATGTCTCAGCACCGGGATAGCGTTGTAGGAACGAATCTACAAAGGCTCCCTGTCCGGCAGATGGTTCAAGGAGACTCTTTACCTCAATACCATTAGCCTTCAACGAATCAGCGATGGCATCAATCACAGGCTCAGGAGTATAGAAAGCCGTCAGCACGGACGCTTTCAGCGAGTCCATATAAGCGGCAAACTCCTTGTCATTCTTGGAATAGTCGTGGATAAGGCGGCGAAGTTCAACCGTAGGCGCAAACAGCTCAATGTCGCTCTTGCTCCACTTTGCGGCGTCGGCAAGTTCGTTGGCGTCCTGCAAGATACATTTCAGTCCTCCGAACCCGGCATACTTGCGCAGTATCTCCCTTTCAAGGGCATTTTCCGCATTGCGATGTTCAACATCAAGGCGCAGGGCAAGTCTTATAGCCTCGATGTTATCGCGCATTGTTTGTAATCTGTTATAAGCCATACTCCTCAAAGAATAAGGTAATACGGCCAATAACCGTCAGCCGGAATACTTCCCCGTCGGAAGTGTTGAAAAATTCTTCGCCCAAAGTAATTCCTTTGAATTCATCTTTCAACTCATCAATAAATGTGTAAGTCCAAAACTCAATGGATTCATCTTCAAGTGAAATATTGTCTTGAAACTCATCAAGCAACAGGCCGCTGATGAAATCGTAAGGTGACATTTCAAATCCTGCGTAAAGTGCAGCCATTGCTTTTTCATTGGAAATATACCACTCGTCACCGGCAAGGCGGGATTCAACGAAAACATCGTATGCGTGTTCAGAACGGCTGGCGATAAATAGGTCATCCTCCGCTTCCAGGAATCTATGCTCCGAAAGGTATCGGCGAAGAAAGAGGTTATAGTAGTCGAGGTCATAACCCCGGCTGTCAAAATTGTTATCAGTCATCAATATATCTATAATTGATGGTTTCAACCCTTCTGCTGAAGAAGGTGTCGCAATTTAGGGTCAGCATCTATGCGGGCAATCTCATTGTCAACTATATCCCGCACGTCCTGCTTTATTTTGTCGTAGTTTGCCTGAATGTCAGCTCTCATCTTGTGTTTATCCTCCGAGGTATCTTTGAAATCGGTCAGAATTGGAATCGGCACATATTTTTTCATTTCTGCATTGACCTTTTTACTGTCCACGACAATCTCTGCGTGAAAAATCTTCTGGTCAATGCGTTGGTCGATGTTGTCTGAAACAGCTCCGACAAATATTCCCTGTGTGAGCGTTGAGATCTTGCTTGGCGGGATAAGCGAGTCCATCTGAGTGTTGAATGAGTGGCTTACATCCTGACGGTTGATTGATATTGACTGCCGCTTCTGCAACACCTTACCAAAGCGTTCAGACAAAGTTTTGGCGGTCGAACCTACCACCTGCCCGGAGAAGATATTGCCGACTGTATTCATCACGACCGCAGCCTCCGGCTTCCCATAGTCACGTTCCAACTGTGAGAAATCCTGAAAACCGAGACACACGGCAACCTTATTGCTTCGGGCCGTGGCAATTAGGTTATCCAAGCCCTTGAAGTATATCGTGGGAAGCTCATCTATAATGACACCGGACTTCAACATCCCTTTCTTATTGATTAGTTTCACGATTCGCGAATTGTAAAGTCCGAGGGCCGCACCATAGATATTCTGACGGTCGGGATTGTTACCGACGCATAGAATCTTAGGCTCTTTCGGATTATTGATGTCAAGGGTGAAGTCATTGCCTGTCATCACCCAATAGAGCTGTGGCGAAATCATGCGGGAGAGAGGTATTTTTGCCGAGGCAATCTGACCTGCAAGCTGCTCCGCCGCCCCTCCGAGCCAAGCATCCATGAATGGCGACAGGTAATTTTCCAAGTCCGGATAGCTGGTTAGAATCGGAAAAATATCCTCATATCTGCGGCACAAAAACTCAATAGCATGAGGAAATGTGCAATACCGTCCGCCTTTATAGATTCGCAGAAACCAGATGATAGCCGCGAACAATACAATCGGAGATTCGACAAAAAAGTCGCCCTGCTTTTGCACCCACGACTTATTAAGGTTGAGCATTATGGTATATGCGCTCTCATAGGCATCGGCAATATCCGACATGAAATCAGGGTGAATGGGGTTACAACGGTGGCTGCGCTCCGGATCATCGAAATTTATCATATAGAATTTCGGTTCCACATCGCCATATTTGTCAAGGTGATTCAACAGGTGGTTGAAAGCGATGGTACTGAGGTCGGGACTCTTGAAATCATAGACATAAAGCGAGTACCCTTTCTCAATCATCTGCTTGATGAAATTGTTGACAACGGCGTATGACTTACCGGAACCGGGAGTGCCGAGTACGATTGTCGCTCTGAAAGGATTGACAATGTTTATCCACCCCTCGTTCCACCGTTTTTTGTAGTAGAATTTTGTGGGAAGGTTTATGGAATAGTCATTCGTAAGCAGGCGTGTTTCCTGCTGAAATGATTCATTCTCATCGTTGAAACGGTCGTCCATCATGTTGTTTTTCAACATACGGCTCATCCATATTCCTCCCAAAAGTAGGCAAACATAGCCGGTAACTGTGGTCACGATGTAAGTAATTTGCCAACCTAAACTCATCATCCACCAGTTTAGAAGAAACAGGACACCGCCAATGCCAATGATTATCCAAATCTGCCTCCATTTGATTTTCTCATTCTTGACACCTTTTGTTCCGAAACAAGAGAGAGCCAACAATAGAAGGGCCCACCATTTGGCGTTCCATAGGTTGTTGTATAGACCTCCGGCTTCATTAAGTCCGTTAAGGATTTTCATAGTCTGGGCATGGAATACCCAATCGCCGATAAGGTTATGGCAGTACCAATAAATTTGTGTGACCACAACGAGGATGCTAAGACCACGGATTAAATCCATGATTTTAGCCAATGCCCGCAGGTCGTCCTCTTGCTGAGACATTTTTATATACAATATTTAGAATTTCGGCCGTTGACCGCGCTTCTTCTTCCGCTTCATGCGGCGTTTGAAATCCTCCTCATCAGCGTCAACTGTCGGACTAAGCTGAAACAGATCAAGACCGGGGAGTGAGTAATCATAGTCGTTACCGCTATCCTGAGGCTGTTGAGTATGAGCCGTCTTGGTTGATGTCTGCGGCTCTTGATTTGTTTCATTATCCGGATTTGTCGGTTCAACAATATCAGGAGTCCGGCAGACCTCATTATCTCCGGAGAATCGTTCATTAAGAGCATTGGCAGCATATTCCCTGCCAAGGCGAGAGCCATTCAGTACGGTATGCGTATCATGGTCTATGAATGTTGCGCCATAGATTCGTCCTTCATCGGTATATCTCAATACAAGGTCGATATTGCGCTCTTTCAGTGCAGCAATAAATTCTTCCTTACTGTGAGATTCATTCAGGGACTGCGCAACTCGCCTTCTTGTCTTTGCCACTGCCTCATGAGTTATATTCTGTTCGGAACGGTTGATTTTCTCGTGGACTGCATTAAGGCTTGAGAACTTACCGAGGCGTGAAGCCTTGAACGGGTTGCCAATCTTTCTTCCGTTTTCATCCAGTACGGAATAAACTATCCCATGATACTCCCTGCCATTAACTCTGCCGTTGGTTTCTTCTGAGGTCAAACCATAGAGCGACAACACAGCGTTGTATTCTCCCATTGTCTGAAATGAGTAACGGCACATTATGAGCTTGACGGTGTTGGCAACCTGACGCTTTACATCACCGGCATTATAGTCAACTTTCTTTAATGGAGTATCCGGATCCAAACGCTGACGCTCCGCTTTTCGGAGATTATATTTCTCCTCAATTTCGGTAGTTGCCTTTTTACTTCGCCGATGGATAAAATCCATGTTGAGCCGCTTTCCCTGCTCATCGACATTGACCGTCACTATATGGATATGGTGTCGTTCAATATCAGTGTGCTTATAGATTATGTAGGGTTGCTCACCGAATCCGAGTTTGTCAAGATACTCACGGGCAATGTTGGCAAGATCGGAATCCGACAGTGCATCATCTGGATGTGGATTGAGGGAGATATGGAGCACCGGTTTCTTTGTGCGTCCGGTCTTCGGCATATAGTTTTTGAAATCTTCCACCATTTCGGAAATACCGATTTTTCCGTCAGGTGGCACATAAATTTTATTGGCACAAAGGACGCGACCCTCTTCCTTGTTGATTTTCTCTCCGTTGTATGAGAGTGCTCCGTACAGACTGCTGCCTACTGAGATTTTTGCGACCATTGGTTGCGCATATCCTCGGTAAGTGCAAGGAGTTTGGCGGTGACAGCCGCCAGATCCTTCGTTTCCTTTTCAAGACGGTAGAGCAACGTCATTGCCTTTTTCTCGGAGAATCCGGCTTTGAGTTCCTTCACCACGATGTTGTAGTTGACGCCGATGTTGCGGTATTCGGCAAATAGGGCTGAAAGTTTGGTGAGATAATCGAGCATTGTCTTGTCGATTTTATGCACCTTAAAAGTCTTGCCAAAGACCAGACCCTTGATGAAAGTAGCCTTGACGCTCTCCCCGGCAAGCTCCATCATGCGGATAAGTTTGTCAAATTCGAGGTCATCGAAGCGCAGCATTACGCAGTTGTGGCAACGGTTGGCGACCGTTGGACGCCCTCCTTTGTTGAAATTTTCTGCCATAACAGAACGGGATTGAAAGTGACGCATGGCGTTTTTGTAGCCGACGGCAGGTCTATTCAAGGTAAATGCGACTTCGGAGCATTTACCCAACATAGCAAGGTCGTTTTGTGGGTACCCGGTAACCCAAAACCTTTTCAGTTACTGAAAAGACACCTTGCTATGCTATGTTCTTGTGAACATCCGATATAATATAAGGAAGTGGATTTTGGATTGATGTATATCAGAATCCGTGTTTTTCATTCGCTCCTGCCTGATTTTCGGCTGCGTCATGCGCTATTGCTCCTACAAAGATACGACATGGGAACCCCGAAATGCAAATTTTTGACCCTCTTGAAAGCACTTTTTTGAAAACAGAGATCAATTAAGTTGTTGCCACCTCACCAAATCCTTCAAATATGCGATGAATCCGAGGCTTCCCTACAGGCGGAAATAAGCGGAAATAAGGGTACTTTATGCGGTCGAGCTATGCAAATATTTGGAAATCCGATAACTCAGGCAGTAACTTTGCAACGTGTTCGATTGACAGACCGACTTCCAAGACGTTCAATATACTAATCTTCGGAACGATTCTTCGACCGTCAGTTATATCTTTTGAATAATTTATCCGACAATCGCCTGACCATATATAAAACGGAGAGTTCAACAATTAGATTATTTTGCCGACTACCATACAGTTCATACTATCTACCTTTGGAACTGCTTATTGTTGAGTCAACAGAAGATTTAATCGTTAGATCTAATTAAATATCGGTCAATCGAAAATTCGGAATGTAGATTGATACATTGATTTGTCCTCCGATAAATCTATTTATTGAACTATATATAAATAAGTTCCTCGGGTACACAATTCCTCAATTCCCAATGGGCAGATGTCCATAGTGAGCAATTAAAGGAATACCCAAACCTGTTTTCAGTCGCTCATCAGCGGAGTCAACAACAAGCGGAAAAACGCGACCAAAACATGACTTTATGCGGTTGAGCTATCTGAAAATTTGGAATACGGAACTTGTGGGTTGTAATTTTGCAGAGCATTCCAGCCGATGGAAACATCCGTGCGTTCAAGAGAATGGATATAGGAACAGCGACGGCCCGCTCCTGAATCTGAAATGCGAACAAAAAACAACTCACAGCTGACACGATGACGACAAAATGGTAACCGCAGAGTTCAAAACAGTTACCAAGCGGGACTGCACGTCAGGGACCATTGAAAGTCAGAAGTAAGGCATCCCCACTTTTTATTATCAACTGGGACACAGACGAAAGGGACGGTTAACAATTACCCGGATTGATAATCGAAACTTGCGCCTCAGGCTCGCTTTGTGTCTGAACATCAACTAAAAACATGAATGAAAGAACCCAAATTCGTGGCTTTCTCCACTCAGAAAGGTGGAGCGGGCAAAACAACCCTTACAGTAACGATGGCAAGTTACCTTTACTACTGCATGGGCTTGAAGATTATCGTAGTTGACTGCGACTATCCGCAGTACAGCATAAACGATATGCGTGAAAGGGAGAAGATGTTGCTGGAATTAAGTCCGTCTTTCAAAAAGACTTTCTCTGACACCCTGCTCCGCACAAAGCTCAAGCCATTTCCTGTTCTTGTATGCCCTCCAGAAGAGGCAATGAAGAAAGTAAGGGATTTGATAGAGGAAGGCGAAGATGTTGACATCGTATTCTTCGACTTGCCCGGAACGGTCAACAACCGTGGCGTAGTGAATGTGGTGAACTGCATGGATATGGTGGTCGTTCCCATCGCCGCCGACAATGTTGTCCTTGAAAGCTCGCTCGCCTTCGCTCTCAAATTACAGGAATGGCTCACGACAGGCCGCTCTCAGATTAAAGGGCTTTATATGCTCTGGAATATGATGGATGCCCGTGAGAAAACTGACTTATACGACCGCTATGAGAAGTTATTTGAAGAGTTGGGACTGGCAACACTTCGGACAAAAGTACCGGATACAAAAAAGTATCGCCGTGAGGGTTCGGAAACCCTTGAAAGGGCGGTTTTTCGCTCCACGGTCATGCCTCCGGACAAGACGCTGCTTAAAGGCACACGTCTCACTGAACTTGCGGATGAGATTCTCAAAATCCTCAAAGACTAAGCCTGAGCCATGTCGAAGGTATATGAATCGGATGTAGATCCCGATGAGTTCATCCGCAGTTTCCGCGAGGAGTCCTCCCAGTCAACCGTGAAAAAAGAGAATGAGAATAAGACTGAAACACCGGCCAGAGCTTCGGACTCCAAACGTAAGAAAGTGCAATCACAACCTTTACCGGAAGAAGATGAATATCTGGATACTTTTGTAAGGAATATGGAACACATGCGCCCTTTATGCAAATATCTTATGGTTGACATCCATCCCGACTTTATCCGGAAAATCAAGCGTGTGCTGTCTTACGAAACAGGACCGGTATGTTCTACCAAAGCCTATATCAATAACGTGCTTGCCGAACATTTTCGGCAGTATGAAAACTTCATAAATAAACGACAATAGAATATGTCACATAAAGTAACAATCAAAGTCTCCCCCGACATTGTAGAGGCGGAGGTAAAAACGGCAGACCCTGAACAGGTAGCATACGTTAGCAAATATCTTACCCGCTCAAACTGCCCGACCCATGTCAAAGTTCATGTCACGGCGGAAGTCCACAGAGTGCTTTCGCTGATGGTTGCAGCAAACGCTCAGACAGGAGCGACAATCGGCGGGTATCTTACAGCCATCGTCCTCGACCACTTTGCAAAGAATGCGGATTTAATGAAGCGCATCTTTGAAGATAGCCGGGAGGAGCTGTTCCTATGACAGTATTTTTAGTATTAGCGTTGTTGGCAAGCAATATCTTCCTTGCCAAAATGCTGTTGTCAAAGGACTCTAAAAAGACAAGTGAACCTTCGGACATTGCAGAGAATAATGTATCAGAGGGAACGGCTGAAAAAAATTACATACCCGATACGAATAATTCTCTTGATGAAAAAGTCGCCGCAGTTGTAGGAGAAAGCAAATATGACCCTGACACATATAAAAAAATCGTGGAAGAGGTTGTAAAGGAGGTCGTCCCCTTGATAATTGAGGAGTATGGCAGTTATGCCGATGCAGGATTGCCGGAACCTCCAATCAAAGCAGATACCGGCGTTGTCCCTGTTGAAAAACTGGATGAGGTTTTCTCAAACAAGACTGTTGCCGACATTATGGGGGAAACTCCGGAACCGACAGAACCCCGTGCTGATGGAATAGACTTCAATGACATCAACACAACCATGAATGTCCTGAAAGAAAAGTCAGACAGTCCGGAGGATATGAAGATTGCTCAACGCACGCTTCAGGAATTGGAGGGAACCACTATCAAGGAGGAGATTTCTCTCGATCCTGCCATAAAAAAGCGGATTATGCTTATCGAACTTCATCTGCCAAAGAAAGATGAAGAATCAAATGAACAACCCACTACGTCAACAATGGATGAGGATGAAACAGTGGAACAGCAAACTAAACCTAAAAAGATCCTTTTCCACGCCGACATCGACACCTCGGACATTGATGAAATTGATTTCAATGTCTATCATTGACACTTGGCCGCAAGGCAAACCTATCTATAATTTAATTCATGTCTAATTTTTTCAAGAAATTCTATGAAAGAACCGTAGCGTTTATGAGCGCACCCCATCGCCGCCGTCCCATCGCCGCAATGCTTCTTCTGACAGCTGCAATCCAGATGTTCGCCGCCGGTAACGGTCTGAGTGGTATCAATGAAGCCACTTCAATGGTCACCTCCTATTTTGACCCGGGAACGAAATTGGTGTACGCAATCGGTGCCGTTGTCGGTCTCATCGGTGGCATCAAGGTTTACTCCAAATGGTCGAGTGGCGACCCCGACACGAGCAAGACTGCCGCCTCATGGTTCGGAGCCTGTATCTTCCTGATTGTAGCCGCCACAATCCTCCGCTCATTCTTCCTCTAATGTCCGAGTATTCAATCAACAAGGGCATCGGGCGGTCGGTTGAGTACAAAGGCTTGAAAGCGCAATACCTGTTCATCTTCGCAGGAGGACTGCTTGCCATGTTCGTGGTGTTCGTCATCATGTATATCGTCGGAATCTCCCAATGGGTCTGCATAGGCTTCGGTGCGACAGGTGCGTCCTTTCTTGTCTGGCTCACATTCCATCTCAATGCCAAATACGGCCAGTACGGTCTGATGAAACTGACCTCGGTCAAATATCGACCACGATATATCATCAACCGTCTGCGCATAACCCGATTGATTAAACATAAAACATGAGGAATATACTGAAAGCTACAACACTGGAGTCAAAGCTGCCGCTGCTGGCGGTCGAGCATGGCTGCATCATCTCAAAGGACGCGGATGTAACCGTGGCCTTTGAGGTGAGCCTCCCGGAATTATTCACAGTCACCTCTGCTGAATATGAAGCAATACACTCCGCTTGGTGCAAGGCAATCAAGGTGTTGCCACATTACACTGTCGTACATAAGCAAGATTGGTTTGTCAGTGAAAAGTATAAGCCGGAACTACAAAAAGAGGATTTATCTTTTCTTGACCGCTCGTTTGAACGTCACTTCAATGAGCGTCCATATCTTGCCCATAAGTGCTACCTCTTTCTGACGAAGACTACAAAGGAGCGTATGCGCCAGCAATCAAACTTCTCAACCCTCTGCCGTGGACGTATAATGCCAAAGGATTTGAATCACGAAATGGTTGTGAAATTCATGGAGAGCGTTGAGCAGTTTGAGCGAATTATGAATGACACCGGCTATATCAAACTTCATAAACTGAGTGATGAAGACCTTATCGGCACTGAATCAACCTCCGGACTGATTGAGAAATATATGTCGCTGTCAATGGATGATGTCACCTGTTTGGAGGACATTGACCTCTCTGCAAAGGAGATGAGAATCGGCGACAAGTTGCTCTGCCTACATACCCTTTCAGACACTGAGGATTTGCCCGCAAAGGTCAGCACTGACAACCGATATGAGCGGTTATCAACTGACCGAAGCGACTGTCGTCTCTCTTTCGCTTCTCCGGTTGGGTTGCTGTTACCCTGCAACCATATCTATAACCAGTATCTTCTGATAGATGATCCTGACGAAAATCTGACGCGGTTTGAAAAGACGGCACGCAACATGAACTCCCTGTCAAAGTACAGCCGAAGCAACGCCATCAACAAAGAATGGATTGACCAATATCTCAATGAGGCTCACAGTTACGGACTGATTTCCGTGCGCTGCCATTGCAACATAATGGCTTGGAGCGATGATACCGAGGAATTGAGGAGAGTCAAGAATGATGTTGGCGGTCAGCTGGCTACAATGGGTTGTATGCCCCGGCACAACACTATCGACTGCCCGACACTGTTCTGGGCGGCGATGCCCGGCAATGAGGCTGACTTCCCTGCGGAGGAATCATTCTATACGTTCATTGAACCTGCGGTTTGCTTTTTCACAGCCGAAACAAACTATCGTTCTTCTCTCTCCCCATTCGGAATAAAGATGGTTGACCGACTCACAGGCAAACCTATCCACTTGGATATTTCCGACGAACCTATGAAGCGTGGCATAACCACCAACCGCAACAAGTTCATTCTCGGCCCGTCAGGTAGTGGAAAGTCTTTCTTCACCAACCACTTTGTCCGGCAATATTACGAACAGGGTGCGCATATCCTGCTGATTGACACGGGTAATTCCTACGAAGGTCTGAGCAACTTGATTCGCAATAGGACTCACGGTGAAGATGGCGTATATTTCACATATACGGAGGATAACCCCATCTCTTTTAACCCGTTCTACACCGACGACGGAGTATTTGATGTGGAGAAGAAAGACTCAATCAAAACACTGCTGCTGACGCTCTGGAAATCGGAGGATGACAGGGTGACAAAGACTGAATCAGGCGAGCTTGGCTCGGCGTTGTCAATGTTCCTCGATAAGATGGCAAAAGACCGCGACATTGTCCCGTGTTTCAACTCATTCTATGAGTTCATGCGTGATGAATACCGTGCGGAAATGGCAAATCGCCCGATACCCATCTACAAACAGGACTTCGACATTGACAATTTCCTGACCACGCTCCGGCAGTACTATCACGGTGGCCGCTTCGACTTTCTGCTCAACTCCAAAGCCAACATCGACTTGCTCAACAAGCGGTTTGTTGTCTTCGAGATTGATTCGATCAAAGATAATAGAGAATTGTTTCCGGTGGTGACAATCATCATCATGGAGGCTTTCATCAACAAGATGCGGCGCCTGAAAGGAGTCCGCAAAGTCCTTATCTGTGAGGAGGCTTGGAAGGCTCTTTCCTCAGCGAATATGGCTGAGTATATGAAGTATCTCTATAAGACTGTCCGCAAGTATTTCGGTGAGGCTGTGGTTGTGACACAGGAGGTTGACGATATTATCTCATCGCCGATTGTCAAGGAGACCATCATCAACAACTCCGACTGCAAGATACTTCTCGACCAACGCAAATACATGAACCGCTTCGACCAGATTCAGGAACTGTTAGGTCTGACGGATAAGGAGAAAGCCCAGATACTGAGTATCAACATGGCGAACAATCCCAACCGCCTTTATAAAGAGGTGTGGATTGGACTTGGAGGAACGCAGTCTGCCGTCTATGCCACTGAGGTGAGCAAAGAGGAATATCTCTGCTATACCACTGAGGAAACGGAGAAAATAAGGGTGCTGGAAATGGCACAGAAACTCGGCGGCGATACCGAAGCCGCAATAAAACGATTAGCTAACGAATAACGAATGTTAACAGAACTTTTAGAATTATTTGAACCACTATTTTCCATACTCGCCACTTCAATTCTTTTCATAGGTGGCGTGGCATTGGCAATTTACGGCCTTGTGCTGGTATGCAAAGGTCTGAAACTCCTCTTCAAGAAAACCATAAACAATATGTCACTCTGTGCCGATTGCATCAAGAATTGGATTGACTCCGGCTTTGAACGCCTTGAAAATACAATCAAGTCGGCAATAAAGAGTGCGAACCGTAGCCAGACAGAGGATATTTTGAAGTTCGTTCAGCCAATGGTTGAAAAGATGGTTGAGGAGAATCTTAAGGAACAATTCTCCCCATGCGATGTCCCGGTGGCAATCATCGACAAAATATCCGAGTTGCAGGGATTATGGGAGGATGATTCACATACAATCCTTGCGACCATTTATAGAGAAGGTGGCACATACATTATGAGTCTGGACGGTATTGAAGACCATTATCTTGTAGGGAAGTACTTATTGAGCGAAGAATCAGAAAACAACCGTTTTTACGCCAATGGCTGCTTCGGCTTCACGTTCCACTTTGATGAGGATAACAATGCTATCTTCATACCTCGACTTGGTGTCTGGCTAAAACGGGAAAGACACAACAGTATCTTTGAAAATGAGGCTTTTGCGAGTGTTGAGAAACTTTCTCTTGATGATGATACCCGTGAAAGAATAAAAGTCATAGTATCAGGCAGGAACGAATGAAACATTTCAAGATTATTTTTTCACTGTTTGCTATCTGCATCCTTTTCAGTGCAAACAAGGCAAACGCCCAATGGACCGTAATAGACCCGTCCAACATTGCGCAGAGCATCGTAAACAACTCCAAATCACTTGTTCAGGAGACCTCGACGGCGCAAAATATGATTAAAAATTTTCAGGAAACCGTGAAAATTTATCAGCAGGCGAAGAAATATTACGACGCTCTCCAGTCGGTCAATAACCTCGTCCGCGATGCCCGAAAGGTACAGCAGACAATCCTGATGCTCGGCAATATCTCCGGCTACTATGTCAATAATTTCCAGAAAATGCTCACGGATCCAAACTTCACTTCCTCGGAACTGTCTGCAATAGCCTCCGGCTACACCCGAATCTTGGAAGAAGCCAATGGTGTCCTTGGCGATTTGAAACAGGTGGTCAACATTACCACTCTCTCAATGACCGACAAAGACCGTATGGATGTGGTTGATAACTGTTACAAGGAGATGAAGCGTTTGAAGAATCTTACCGCTTATTACACCAATAAGAACATCAGCGTCTCATATCTGAGGGCGAAAAAGAAAGCCGACACACAAAGGGTTGTAAACCTCTACGGCGACGGCAGTGAAAAATACTGGTAATCATGCTGTGTTCGATAGATTTCAGCAACCTTCACACAATCCTCCGCTCGCTCTATGATGAGATGATGCCACTTTGCTCAGATATGGCGGGCGTGGCACAGGCAATAGCCGGATTAGGAGCATTGTTCTATGTTGCCTACCGTATCTGGCAATCGCTGGCGAGAGCAGAACCGATTGATGTGTTCCCGCTTCTTCGCCCTTTTGTTATCGGATTCTGCATAATGTTCTTCCCTTCGGTGGTACTTGGGACAATCAATGCGGTTATGTCGCCAATCGTGCAAGGAACGGCCTCGATGCTGGAGGGGCAAACCCTCGATATGCAAAAATACCGTGAGGAAAAAGACCGGTTGGAATATGAGCAGATGATGAATGACCCGTCAACGGCCTACCTCGTTGATGATGCTGAGTTTGACCGTCAGATTGATGAGCTCGGTGTTACCGAAATCGGTACAGCAGCCGGTATGTATATTGAGCGTGGAATGTATAAGGTCAAGAAAGCCATTCAGAACTTTTTCAGGGAATTACTTGAAGTGCTGTTTCAAGCAGCCTCCCTTACGATAGACACAATAAGGACATTTTTCCTGATTGTGTTGGCAATCCTCGGCCCTATAGCGTTTGCCCTCTCAGTGTGGGACGGCTTCCAGTCAACACTGACCATGTGGATCCAGCGATATATTCAGACTTATCTATGGTTGCCTGTGGCGGATTTGTTCAGTACCATTCTTGCCAAGATACAAGTCTTGATGCTTCAAAACGACATTTCAGAACTGACGAATAACCCAAATGCAGACCTCGACGGGACAAATACCGCGTATGTTATCTTTATGATTATCGGCATTATAGGCTATTTTACAATACCCACTGTGGCGGGGTGGATTATCCAAGCCGGCGGGGCAGGAAACTACAATCGAGCTGTCAACAATACAGCTATGCAAGCAGGGTCTATGGCCGGAAGTGTCGGCGGTGCAGTTGCAGGCAACGTGGCCGGCAGAGCCGGAAAACTATTAAAATGACATTCAAACACCGATTAAATGGAGTTCAAATCACTTAAAAACATAGAGTCATCTTTCCGTCAGATAAGGCTTTTCGGAATTGTATTTGTGGCTATGTGTGCGGTGGTTGTCTCGGTGGCTCTGGTTATGGTTTTCAACTTTGCTGAGAAGCAGCGTGAAAAAATCTATGTCCTTGACAATGGCAAGTCTTTGATGCTTGCCTTGTCGCAGGACATGAGCCAGAACCGTCCGGCAGAGGCACGGGAGCATGTAAGACGTTTCCATGAATTGTTTTTCACTCTCTCGCCGGACAAGTCAGCCATCGAACACAATATCAACCGTGCATTGATTCTCTCAGACAACAGCGCATACAATTACTACTCTGACTTTTCGGAAAAAGGTTACTATAACCGAATCATCTCCGGCAACATCAACCAGATATGTCAGGTGGACAGCGTTGTGTGCAACTTCACCAACTATCCATACACGGCGGTGACTTACGCAAAGCAGAAAATCATTCGTCAGAGCAACGTGACTGAGCGCAGTCTTATAACAACCTGCAAGCTGACCAATTCGTCAAGATCAGACGACAATCCCAACGGCTTTATTATAGAGGGTTTCAACATCCTTGAAAATAAAGACATTTCTACAATCAAACGATAAGTGAGAGTTTTATCAAAAGTACGCGACACCATATATAATAATGTGTGGCAAACACCCAAAGGGAAATTGAGAAATTTCCTCAGAAGCAAATGTGATGATATACCGCAGAAACGACGGTTGACAGTCGTGGGTATATTCTTCGGCTTGTTTGTCCTAATCGCATTCCTATTGTTCGGCAATACTTGTTACCACATAGGACTTGGGCAAGCCCGTCAGCACATTGATGAGATAAAGCATATAAAGGCAGTGGAGTTGCCAGCTTCAACTGAAAAACAGTCAATACCAACATTTGATGACATTTGATGAGCTGAAAGCAAAAGTCAATGGCTGGTTTCAGCCGAAAAATGAGGCTGAGAGAGCCAAACTTAAAAAGTATGCCATTGTATTTCCAGCGATGTTCTTGACATTCATCGTCGCCCTTTGGTTAATCTTCGGGAGTGGTTTTTCTTCCGACAAAACTGATACAAGCAACGCCAATATGGAATTGCCGGATGGTGACAATGCTGAAATTGAAGGGAACAAACTCAAAGCAATGGAGGCTAAGGCACTTGAAGATGAAAAACACCGACAAGACAGCGTAGTCCAGACATTCACTGAAATGGCGGATACAATGCCGACAAATATTTCAGAAGAGCCGACAGCAATAGAGTCATCTGCACAGGCATACCAGTCAGTCCAAGCGTCACTTGAAGATTTTTACATTCCCGAAGACCAGTCTGCCGCACAGGTCGCGGAATTGCAAGCGAGGATTGATGAACTGGAAGTGCAAAATGCCTATGCACAGCAACAGACTCAGCAGCCCAATGAAGTTGAGCTGATGGAGAAGTCTTATCAGTTGGCAGCGCAATACCTCGGCACGGGAAATAGCGGTCAGCAAGCGGTCATTGTGGATGAGCCGGAGAAGGAGCGTAAAGTTATGCCGGTGAATCAGGTCAACCGCAATGTGGTTTCCTCTCTCAGTGCCGCAACATCTGAACGGTCATTCTCCACCGCTGTCGGCGGCAAGCATCAGAATTTCAAGAATACCATTTCAGCGTGCATAGCCTCTGACCAGTCGGTAATTGATGGTCAGAGCGTGAAACTGAGAACCCTTGAACCGATGTGGATTGGGAACTCTCTGTTGCCAAAGAATACAACCATTGTCGGGTCGGCGCGATTACAAGGTGAACGCCTTGAAATCACGATTGAAAGCATTGAGGCATTGGGTTGTATCATGGAGGTTGACCTCGCTGTATATGACTCAGACGGTCAAGAGGGTATCAACATTCCCAACTCTATGGAGTCTGACGCACTGAAAGAAATCGGAGCCAATATGGGTAGCACCGTCGGCAGTTCAATCAACATATCCACCAATGCCGGAGCTCAGATTGTCTCCGACGTAGGTCGAGGCTTACTCAACGGCGTAGGCCAATACCTTACAAAGAAAGTCCGTCAGGTGAAAGTTCATCTGAAATCCGGATACAAAGTGATGCTCAAGCAGATTGAGCAATAATCAACAAAACACACCAACAACGAATGAAAACAATCACAAAACTCTTCGTTGCGGCAGTGGCGCTCTTCGGAGCAGCCACCGCTGTCAGCGCAAAAACAGTCAAAAACACCGATAACAATGTGCCTTCTGACACTGAAACGGTCGCCGAACACGACATGAATGTGTACGGTGCTAACTATACCGACGGCGACAAGTTCGATGGTCTTACCCGAAAAGTCGGCTTCGACCGAATGATTCCGCCTCATGCGCTGGAGGTATGCTACAACAAGACCACGCATATCATCTTCCCGGCTGAGATTACCTACGTGGATCTCGGTAATGAGAACCTTGTTGCCGGACTCGCCGACGGTGCGAAGAATGTGCTTCGTGTAAAATCGGCTTTCAAGTCGTTCAAGCAGGAAACCAATCTTTCGGTTATCACTGAAGATGGTAGCTATTACACATTTAACGTAAAATTCGCCAAAGAACCGCTGTTGCTCAGTATAGAGATGACTGATTTTCTCCATGACGGTGAGGCTGTGAACCGCCCCAACAACGCGCAGGAGATTTATCTGGAAAAACTCGGTCAGGAGTCGCCTATGCTTGTAAAACTGATTATGAAATCAATCTACAAACAGAACAAGCGCGAAATCAAACATATCGGCTCAAAGCGTTTCGGTGTCCAGTTCCTACTGAAAAGTATCTATACCAACAATGGACTTCTCTATTTCCACACCGAACTGAAGAACACATCAAACATCACTTTCGACATTGATTTTGTGTCGTTCAAGATTGTGGATAAGAAAGTTATCAAACGTACCTCCATGCAGGAACAGGTGCTTGAACCCCTCCGCGCCCAGAACTATGTGACGGTGGTACACGGTAAATCAACGGAACACACAGTGTTCGCCTTGGAGAAATTCACAATCCCTGACGACAAGCAGCTCGTTATCGAGGTCGCCGAAAAAGAAGGTGGTCGCCATCAGTTCTTTGTAGTCGATAATGAAGACATCGTAAGAGCCAACGTAATTGATGAACTTTCAATCCAGTAATCCAATGAGAAAAGCGATGATAATTTTCGCTGCCATGCTTGCCCTTTTCACAGGGCAGGCAATGGCTCAGCGAACACTTCCCGGCATGAGGTCGGTAGAAGTCAAGGCTAATATGGTTGACGGTTTCTATACCGGCTCAGCCCGCAACTGTGGCTATTCTTTCGGTGTCTATTACTCCGTTTTCAAAGGCAACAATGCCCATGAATGGGTCTTCGGGGGTGAGTATCTCCAAACCTATAAGTCTTACGGCGAGAAAGGTCGTATCCCCGTAGCTGAATTTACTGGCGAAGCAGAATATAATCTCCACCTTTACAGCAACTATACACAGTTCTTTCACCTCTATGGAGGAATCTCAGCTCTTGCCGGATATGAGACGGTCAACTGGGGTAAGACACTTTTATCCGACGGTGCAACACTCCACAACTCGGACGCCTTTATCTATGGTGGAGCAGTCAACATTCAGGCTGACTTCTATCTCTCAGACAGAATCGCCCTCACCGCCAACCTCAAAGAGAGATTCATTTTCGATAACTCAACGGGACACTGCCATTTCTCCTACGGACTGGGCATTAGAATTATGATGGACTAACAAACTATGAGATACACTGAGAAAGATATTCCGGGAATGCCGATTACGGCATTCTTGGATGCCCTTGGCGAAAAGTCAGTTGGCGGCTATGGATATTTGAAACTTTACTATGCTCCGTACCGTGATGATGCAGAGGCATTATTAGTGGTTGACACCAAAATGAATAATTGGTATGATCACGGGACTGATGAATCCGGTAATTTATATGATTTAGCGGAACTTACAGCAAGGGGCGACCATCGGAAGGATATTAGCGGCTACATTGTCAAGATGATGAACGATAATGAGATAGTCAAAGAAATGCTCACAAAAAGAGCCATTGAGCCACAGGTAATACACCTTGACATTGCCAAGATGCCGCTCACTGACTTTATGAAGGCATTGGGTCAGGAACACCCGGTAGCCGCTGACGGCGATTTGAGAATCTACAATTCTCCCTACGATTCATCGGCCAAAGGTACGATGGTTATTAATATCCGCACGAACTTATGGCGTGATACCAAGTCTGGGGCCAATGGGGGAATCTATGACCTTGCGTATGAACTGACAGGCTGCGCCAACAAGTCGGAACTAAACCGATATATTGCCGGTGAGATGAACGCCTTACAGAAAAAGCAGACTCACAAACCAGAGGAAAAGCCGCCAAAACCTAAACTAAAAATGCGCCTATGAACATCGACTCTATACGACAAATCCCCTTGGTAGATTTTCTCAACCACCTCGGCTACCAGCCGACAGGCCGTGACAGCAAAGGACTGTGGTTCTACTCTCCTTATCGCAATGAGCGCAAGCCGTCTTTCCATGTCAATCCGCGCAAAAATCTATGGTACGATTTTGGGAGCGGTGCTGGTGGCGACATCTTCAATCTTGCCGGAGAGCTGACAGGCGAAACAGACTTCATCAAACGTGCGGAGTTCATCGCCCAAAAGATGCAGTTGGCTGTGGAGAAGCCCTACAAGCCAATGCCGTTCAAGGAAGAACCAACCTTTGAGAATGTTGAAATCTCCAGACTGGAGGCTCCGGCGCTGCTTAAATACCTTGCTGACCGTGGCATACCACGCGACGTAGCCCAACGCTATTGTGTGCAGGTCGATTATGAATTGCACGGCAAGAGGTATTACGCCATCGGCTTTGAAAATAACGCGCATGGCTATGAACTGCGGAATTCCTTTTTCAAAGGCTCTTATCCACCCAAGCATATAACCCACATTTCCAATGGCAACGCCCGATGTAATGTCTTTGAAGGATTCATCGACTTTCTCTCAGCGGAACGACTCGGATATAATCACGGCACTGACACAATAGTGCTTAACTCTGTCTCCAATCTGAATAAAGCCATTGCGCCACTGAGAGGATACAGCGCGGTGAGTTGCTATCTCGACAACGACAATGCCGGACGAGCGGCCCTCGTCAAGCTCCAGCAGGAGTTAGGCGATAAGGTAATGGACAAGTCCGCACTTTACCCCAACCACAAGGATCTGAACGACTATCTAATGTCGCTCTATCCCAAACAGACAACAAAATCAAAACTCAAACTCTGAAAAATGAAAACAATCCTCAATAGAATCGGCGCAATCCGCGTCACTCCCGCCCGTTTCTTCGGATTCTGGGCAGTCCTCTTCGCTCTCGTGTTCGCCCTAACCTCATGTTCTGACGACCTCGATGTGCAGCAGTCATATCCCTTCACCGTGGAAGTCATGCCATACGCCGACAAAATCGCCAATGGCGAAACTATCGAACTGCGCTTTGAAATCAAGCCGGAAGGGAACTATTCCAACACTATGTACACAATCCGCTATTTTCAATATGAGGGTAACGGCTCACTAAAGATGGTTGATGGCCCCGTATTAGTCAACAACGACCGTGTCCTCCTTGAAAGTAAGACATTCCGCCTGACCTACACTGCCAAATCTTCTGATTCCCATAAATTTCTCGTTGTTATCGAGGATAACTTCGGTTCCACTCCGTGGGAACAGACATTTGAGTTCAACGACAATGATAGCGATGACAACGGCGGTACAGGAAGTCTGGTCGTGACACCCATCAATCCCGGAACAGTAACACCCATCGGCAAATGAAGAAACTCCTGATACTCTTTGTGGCATTGTTTTCCATTGTGGGAACAATGCCCGGCAACGCCGCCTCACAGCGAACTGCCCCCGCAAGGGAGCAGAAAACAAAAAGAAGCATCATGGAATTGCCGCTCTTTGAGCGTGCAGTTCTGATAATCAAAAAGTTTGAAACACTGCACAAACCGAAACATTGGCCCTACGTTGGATATGGTCACCAAGTCCAACCCGGAGAACCCTATCGCCGGGGAGTCCAGCTGACCGAAGCCCAAGCCGATGCACTTCTTCGCAAAGACTATTCCAAATTCTGCGCACTGTACGAGAAATACGGCAAAGACAAATATCTCCTCGCTGCCCTCGCATACAACTGTGGACCCGGTGTAGTCAACAAGTCCAGCGTCCTCCGCCTCTTAAAATCAGGAAACCGCAACATCTTCAAAGCCTACACCTCCCATTGCCACTATAAAGGCAAGAAACACAAAGGTTTGTTAACCCGGCGGCTAACGGAATTTGCCGCCCTGTTCATTCCTTAAATTCAATACAATATGTGACACCGAGGGGATGCACTTTTTCGGAGTGCGTCCCCTTGCTGTATCTTATTGTAAAATAAATTTCAAAAAGAAATGGCTTCGATAAAAGTAAAGTTCAGACCCTCGACTGTCGCTGACCACGAGGGTACAATCTACTATCAGATTCTTCATGAGAGAAAGCCGCGACAACTTCTCTCGGATTACCACGTCTTTCAATCTGAATGGGACGAAAGCCGGGCAATGGTGGTAACTACACAAAACAGTGAGAGAAAGGCTTTCATCCTCTCAATCCGGGAAAGAATCCGTTGGGATGTGGAGCGACTTACCAAGATAGTAAGAAAACTTGACGGTAATGGTCTGCAATACACAGCAGATGATGTCATTGATGAGTTCAACCGATATGCACAAGAATACTCACTGTTCAATTTCATGGAGAGCATCATCATTAAATTGAAACAGAATGGCAAAGTCAGGACTTCCGAAACATATACATCTGCTCTCAACAGTTTCAAGAAGTTCCGTAAAGATGAGGATATAATGCTTGACTGCCTTAACTCTGAAGTAATGGAGGCTTATGAGGCATGGCATCAAAGCCGAGGCGTTGCACCGAATACAATATCGTTCTATACCCGTATTCTTCGGGCTGTATATAACCGTGCTGTTGAGGAAGATATTGTCGAGAACAAGAATCCATTCCGACATGTATATACTGGCGTGGACAAGACTATCAAGAGGGCATTGCCTCTTCCTGTCATCAAGAAAATAAAAGCGTTGGATTTATCCCTTACTCCTGCGCTTGACTATGCCCGCGACATGTTCATGATGAGTTTTATGCTCAGGGGAATGAGTTTCATAGATATGGCTTTTCTGCGTAAAACAGACCTACAGAACGGCTATGTCACATATCGCCGCCGAAAAACCGGACAAAAGTTGGTGATTGAATGGACTAATGAAATGCAACTTATCCTTGATAAATACCCAGAGAATGCGTCGGATTATCTATTGCCCGTTATCCGCAATCCCGGAACCAACGAAAGATGCACTTACCACAATATGGGATATAACATCAATCACAGTCTTAAAGCTGTTGCAAAGGTTGTAGGAGTTACAATCCCTCTTACACTTTATGTTGCCCGGCACTCTTGGGCATCAATAGCAAAATCAAAAGGTATCCCCCTCAGTGTTATCAGTGAAGGTATGGGGCACGACAATGAGGCTACGACTCAAATCTATCTCGCATCTCTTGACACATCCGCAGTTGATAAGGCCAACTCTCTAATTCTTAAATCCATATAAAGACCTGAATGCCTCGGTGCCAATCAGCATCGAGGCTTTTTGTTTAGCGTTTATCCAAATCTCTTGTTAAGAGATGGTTATAGCCCTGCAAAGTTACAAAAAAATGCTGAATTATGACGAATTGGCACAGGTATTTAACTGTTTTACGCGTGGAAAATTCTACAAAATTCAAAGGTGTTTAGGAAATTCAATTCAGTTGGCAGTGTACTCGGGTGATAATCAATAGAATATCTATCATCCAAATCTCTTAACAAGAGATGGTTGCTCCGACACTATGAAATTTGATGAAATTCTACATAAATTCAGGGCTGAATCGTTCACCCAGAGAGATAAAGGGACGCAGTTTGAACGCTTAATGCGCTCGTGGCTCCTATCGGATCCCCGATATTCAAACCTAACGGATGTTTGGCTATGGGAAGACTTTCCATGTCGCCGAGACTTCGGAGGTTCTGATACCGGAATTGACCTTGTCGCCCGTACCGACACCGGACAATACTGGGCTATCCAATGTAAATGCTACAAAGAGGATGCCGTTATTGACAAACCTGCTGTAGATTCTTTCCTCTCTACATCAAGTCGCACATTCACTGATGTAGATACGTTGCAAACCACATCCTTTTCACAAAGGCTATGGATTTCAACAACAAACCATTGGGGTAGAAATGCTGAAGAATCCATACAAAACCAACAGCCCCCGGTCAATCGTGTCGGACTTGTCGATTTACAAATTTCTCCCGTTGATTGGAAACTCCTTCTCGATGGATTGACAGGTAAAAGTGCTTTGGTTGAAGGAAAGAAACCAATGCACCATCAACTAAATGCTATCTCTGAGGCTGATGAATATTTCTCGAACCACGACCGAGGCAAACTCATTATGGCTTGTGGCACAGGTAAAACCTACACAGCCCTGAAAATAGCCGAACAGATGCTGCCCGATAAAGGACTCGTCCTTTTCCTCGTACCGTCAATTTCGCTTCTCGGACAGACTCTCAATGCGTGGTGCGCCGATGCTACAAAGCCAATAAAGGCTATCTGCATTTGCTCAGACGCTCGTGCCTCTCGCAAAATAAAGAAAGATTTTGACGATACTACCGACTCGGTAGTTGACCTCGCAGTTCCGGCAACCACCAATCCCAAAAGCATTGCCAAACAACTCGAATTATACCGCTCACACGACGGTTTGACCGTAGTGTTCTCAACGTATCAATCCATCGAAGCTGTTCGCGCTGCTCAGGTTGAAACCCTTAAAGAAACCGGAGGCTCATACGGCACATTCGACCTTATCGTCTGCGATGAAGCACACCGCACTACCGGCGTGAAACTTTCCAACGCTGACGAGAGCAACTTCACGAAGATACATGATGCAGATTATATCAAAGGCTTAAAGCGTCTTTATATGACGGCTACTCCTCGCCTGTATGGAGACAATGCCAAAGCGAAAGCCTCTGAAAAAGACGCTGTTCTTTGTTCAATGGACGATGCCGCACTTTATGGTGAAGAATTTTTCCGTGTCAATTTCTCCTATGCCGTTGAACATGGACTTTTGACAGATTATAAAGTGCTTGTCCTCACCGTCAACGAAGATGATCTGCCCGCCAACGTCCTCAAAGACATCAAAGACCCGAACAACAAAGAACTTAACTTTGATGATACCTCAAAGTTAATCGGTGTTATCAACGGTCTCTCCAAAATAATCCGTGGAGACAACCGCGTTACTTGGGATAACGACCCCTGCGTAATGCAACGCGCTATCGCTTTCTGCTCCGCTATCGGCGATGCGAAAAGCCCCGGCACCTCGGTCAACACTTCATTGGTGCTTCCGAAGATTTGCGAAACCTACCGCGACTCCATAGACCCCGAAGAACGCGAACACGTTGTCGAAGTGTCGGCTCGACACATCGACGGCTCTATGAACTCGCAGACTCGCAACGAACAACTCGCTTGGCTCGCTGATGAAAACCTCGCTGAGAACGAGTGCCGAGTGCTTACTAACGTGCGCTGTCTATCCGAGGGCATAGATGTTCCGGCACTGGACGCTGTGCTTTTCCTCTCGTCGCGTAACTCGCAGGTGGACGTGGTGCAGTCCGTTGGTCGCGTTATGCGAAACTTCCGCAAGGGGCAACCCGGCGAGAAGAAATATGGCTACATCATTATCCCTATCGTTGTTCCTTCTGACGTTAAGCCCGAAGACGCCTTGGATAATAACGTCTATTTCTCGACCGTGTGGAGTATCCTCAATGCACTGCGCTCACACGACGATTGCTTCAATGCCGAGGTCAATAAAATTGCCCTCAATAAAAACAAGACCTCAAAGGTTATCGTCGGAGGCCCCGGAATCGGGCATAACGTTCTCGGCGGTGACAGCCAAGACCAACACGATGCAGAGCAACTTGAAAACGCAGAAGTTGCTCGTCAGCTCGAACTTCGTTTTGGCGAAATGCAGTCTGGCATTTACGCTAAACTCGTTGAGAAATGTGGCGACCGCCTCTATTGGGAAAACTGGTCTAAGAAAGTCGGCTTGATTGCGCGTAAGTTCATTGAGCGCATTGCCAAACTCGTTCAGAACGTACCCGAACTGAAAACCGAGTTCGCCACCTTCGTCAAGGGATTGCAGCAAAACCTCAATCCTTCCGTTGACGAAGGCCAAGCCATTGAGATGTTGGCTCAACATCTCATTTCTCAGCCCGTTTTCGACGCATTGTTTAATGACTATAACTTTGTCAATAACAATGCCGTCAGCCGCTCCATGCACCGCATGATTGAATTGCTGACTGAAGTCGGAGGCTTCGAGAAGGACACAGCAGAACTTGAACAGTTCTATAACTCCGTCCGTGTCAATGTCGGTAACATTGACAATTTGGAGGGTAAGCAGACCATAATCAAGAACCTCTATGAGAAGTTCTTCAAAGGTGCGTTTCCTCTCACTGTTGAAAAACTCGGTATAGTTTACACTCCTGTTGAGTGCGTTGATTTCATTATCCATTCGGTCAACGATATTCTGAAACGTGAGTTTAATTCATCGCTCTCCGATGAAAATGTCCACATCCTCGACCCATTTACCGGCACCGGTACTTTCATTACCCGATTACTCCAATCAGGACTCATCAAGCCCGAAGATATGGAGCGTAAGTATCTCCATGAAATCCACTGTAATGAAATTGTCCTCCTCGCATATTACATCGCAGATGTCAATATCGAGGCGGTTTATCACGACCTCGTTAAGCCTGACCACTATGTCAATTACGACGGTATCTGTCTGACCGACACCTTCCAACTCGCAGAGTCAAAGCAAATGTCTCTCTCGGAGGAATTTTTTAGAGAAAATTCCGAGGGTGTATTGCGTCAGAAACGCGCACCCATCCGCGTTATCATCGGCAACCCTCCGTATTCCGTTGGGCAGAAATCCGCCAATGATAATGCCCAAAACCTTTCTTACCCAGTTTTAGATACTCGTATTGCTGAGACCTACGCAGAAAAATCTTCTGCAAATCTCGGCAAAGCCCTCTATGATAGTTACATCAAAGCATTCCGTTGGGCATCCGACCGCATAGCAGACAATCCCGATGGTGGTATTGTTGCCTTTATTAGCAATGGCTCATGGATTGACGGCAACGCACAAGACGGTTTCCGCGCTTGCCTCGAAAGCGAATTTAACGACATCTACGTTCTTAATCTTCGCGGCAACCAACGAACCAGTGGTGAGTTATCTCGCAAAGAGGGCGGCAAAATCTTTGGGGGCGGTTCTCGAACACCCATATCAATTACTTTCCTCGTCAAGAACCATTCAAAAGCAGGTCAGAAAACCACCATTCACTATCACGACATCGGCGACTATCTAACTCGCGAGCAGAAACTTGACCTTGTCAAAAAATTCCACTCAATAGACAGTCGCTCCATTGATTGGCAAATCATAAAACCGACCGACCGCTACGATTGGATTAACCAACGTGACGGTTTATTTGAGACTTTAATCCCTATCTTCCCAAGCAAAAGGAACTCTAAAGATAGTAACAGCTTTTTTTCAAGTGAAGTGTTAGGAATATCTACTGGTAGAGACGCTTGGGTTTACAATTTTTCTAAAAAGTCGTTAGAGCATAACATTGAATTATGCACTGACTTCTATAATCTTGAAAGAGAAAAATTTGCAATTGGCTTAATCTCCGATATTCCAACTGACGACACTAAGATTAGTTTAACAGTAAACTTGAAAAAAGATTTTACTTCAAACAAGGAAATATTACCTGATTTTTCTCTGATTACTTCGTCAGCATATCGCCCATTCGTACAGGAGTTTGTATACTATGACCGTTCACTTATAGAGCGTCCTGCCCAATGGAATAATTGTATCCCACGAGAATTAGAGAATAAGGTGATTTGCGTTTCAGGCGTGGGTGCTACAAAAGGCTTTTCTTGCCTTATGGTCAATTCTATTTCTTCCTATGATGTCTTAGAGAAAAATCACTGCTATCCGCTATTTTGGTACGAGAAGCGCAAAGACATGGAAAGGTCATTATTTGACGACGACACCAACTCTGAAAAATACATACGTCGGGACGGCGTCTCCGACTGGATATTGAAAGAAGTTCGTAAACGCTTCGGCAATTCCAAAGCAATTACCAAAGAGCACATATTCTTTTATGTATATGGCATCTTACACTCGTCTCAGTATCGTGAACGTTTCGCATCTGACCTGAAGAAGTCGCTGCCGCGCATCCCCATTGTCGACAAGGTTGAGGACTTTATGGCTTTCTACAAAGCAGGAAAAGCCCTCGCTGAGTTGCACTTGAACTACGAACAAGTGCCACCGTCGCCCGATATTACCACCACCATTGCCGATGCGGTTTATAAAGAACCGACTTCCGAGGAACCATTCGGCTACACTCAATACGACCATTACTTCGTTGACAAAATGACTTTTCCGAAAGTACGCAACGAAGCAGGCAAACTCGTTCCTGATAAATCTCGCATCATTTACAACGGCAACATAACCATTGAGAATATTCCCGCAAAAGCCTACGAATATATTGTCAATGGCAAGTCCGCTATTGAGTGGGTTATGGAGCGATATGCAGTTTCACAAGACTCAAAATCGCTCATCATCAACGACCCCAACGCTTGGAGTCGCGAGCATAACAACCCCACTTACATCTTCGATCTGCTCCTCTCGGTTATCAACCTATCGACGCAGACCGTCGATATAGTCAACTCACTTCCTAAACTTAACTTCTAATGTCGAAATGTTTATGAAGAAGCTACCATTACTCACGCCCGAACTTGTAATTACCCTCCAACAATTGGATGGTATAGGCAATAAAACAATACTAAATAAGATAGGCGATAAAATTACATCTCCGATTCAATCTTTATCGGAATTATCCTCTTTATGGAAGACTCTAAAAGGTAAGAAGTTTGAATCGATTACTGACTATGAAATAATCGAGGCAAATAAGATAGCTAAACGAATTATTAGAAAAGCAGAAGATGAAGGTGTCGGTATAATCACATATTACGACTCTGAATATCCTGAAATATTGCGAAACTGTACCGATGAACAGGGTAAATTGGATCCACCTTTAGTTCTCTATTATCGTGGTAATATCAAAGTCTTAGAGATGCCCGGTATTGCTATTATTGGCACTCGTGAGCCAACCCCAAATGGAATCAAAGCTGGCGAGTATTTTGCAGGTGAATTTGCCAGAAAGGGATTTAACATTGTATCCGGACTTGCTATTGGATGTGATACTACTGGTCATAGGGGCGCATTGGACGCAAAAGGTGTTACAACTGCTTTTCTCGCCAACGGCCTTGATTGGGAGTCTATTTATCCCAAGGAGAATCTTGAATTAGCACAAGATATTGTAAGCAAAGGCGGACTATTATTAAGCGAATATCCTATCGGACAAAGCTGTGGAAGATATGGTTTAGTAGCTCGTGATAGATTGCAAGCCGGTTTATCCAAGGCTACAATAGTTGTACAAACTGGAGTAAAAGGAGGAACCCTGCACGCTGTTAATGCAACACTTGCGTCAGATAAGCCACTATTTGCTGTCGAATACCGAAATCCGGTTGATACTCACCATGAGAAAGTTCAAGGAAATATCATGTTGATACGTGATAAGGGGGCATATGCCTTGAAATCTACTACCCTCGTTGATGCGATCTCAATAATTGAGGGTAAGAATACGCCGCACCCTAAGGTATCGCAAAAAACTTTATTCGATTGAAGTATGAGAAATATCATCTTTGATTTGGACCTTACTTTAGTCGATACGACTTGCCTAGAGTCTTTACGACATAGTAGAAATTGGCAAGAGGCATACCGACGTATCCCCGAAACATCTATTTATGATGGTGTCGAGGCAGTTATGGATATTATCAGAATGCATAATATCCCATGTGCCATTGTAAGCACATCGCCGAGACCTTATATCGAGAAGATAGTTGCTCACTATAATTTCCCTATAAGTCATATAGTATCCTTTCACGATGCAAAGCCAATAAAGCCACATCCGGCACAGATGTTAAGGGCTCTTGAATTACTAGGTTCCTCCGCAAAAAAGGCCATCTCATTTGGAGATCGAGTAATTGATATTCAAGCCTCCAATGCGGCCGGTATTGAAAGTATCGCTTGTTTTTGGGGCACTAAAGAGAAAAGCGATCTGCTTCGGTCTGAATACACCCATGCAATCGTCAGACCTGACGAAATAATAACATTAATTAGGTAATCCTCATTAGAATTCAAATAGTTATGAAAACATTGTGCGGATTTATAGGATGGATAATTGGTATGTTTCTGGGATTTGCTATGGCAAACACAGCCCCATTCTTAGCTTTCGTATTTATAATTGGAGGAATCTTTGTGGGCCGCTATATAGGCGGATGTATTGAAGAGAATAAGGAAAAGGAGCGTAAGGCTCGTGAAGAAGCCGAGCGCAGAAGAAGACAGGAAGAATATGCTCGTCAGCAAAAGGCACAACGGAGATTGGAGGCTCAAAGACTTGCAAGGAGATTTCCTGAAGCAACAAAAAGTTATTTTAAACAACATTGGGGAATTGTAAAAAGCAGTATCTCCGACTACGATATTACAGAAGATAAAGTTGATACTTTGTTAGGCCACAAATGGTCCTACGAAAGCGATGAAATTAGGCTAAACTTAGCATTCAGAGCTCAGAAAGAGGCCGAAAGACAGGAACAGATTCGGAAGGAGGCTGAAAGAAGAGAGGCTGAAAGACGGGAACAGCTCCGGAAAGAAGCTGAAACAAGAGAAGCCGAAAGACAAGCCATGTTAGCCAAGCAACGTGCCGAGGAACAGGCCAAACAGAAATTGCGTAGTGGTGCCAATGGATGGTATTTATTAGGTGGATGCCTACGTTATAACTATCTTTTAAGGTATTATCCAACCACTTGCGATATTGATGCAACCGAATCAGAGTGGGCTGATAGGTGGACTGTATGGAACTTTAAGAACACCCCGGGGAAAACGTCATCAAGTGATCATCAAAGAGCACTTGACACTGTTATACCACAAATAAAGTCAAAACTCATTTCCACATTTGGAAGTGATGCTTTGAAGTATCTTACCTTAGTATGTATTCCTGCTTCATCAGCTGATAAAACACAGGCAAGATATAAGGATTTCTCGAATAGACTATGCCGCGAAACAGGCATGAATAATGCTTATGACAAAATGCAGGTCGTATCGTCAAGCTCTGAAAAGAAATTTGGAGGAAGTGGAATATCCGCAAATAACGTATCATTTGATGCTTCGTACTTTCGAGGTAAATACGTGTTACTTTTCGATGATGTGATTACTAAGGGGGACTCCATGCTTCGATTCAAAAAAAGAATGGAGGAACTCGGTGCCACTGTAATAGGAGGATTTTCCATAGGAAAAACCACTCATTCAAGATATTAATAAATCTCAATTTCAAAACAAAATATGACATTAGAATAAATGAAAAAAACAATAATCCCAATAATATCAGGAATAACCCTGTTATCCTGTATATTTGCGCTTCATAGCTGTGGTAACAGCGATATTAACTCCATTCAGGACCCCCATTTCGATATTGAAACTGGTGCTCCTTTAGACACCTTTGATTTCTTTGTTCCGAAGAGACCGACATCGGCTAAACTCTACATTGAAACCTCAGGAAGTATGAACGGATTTTTCCGTGCAAATCAATCCAATAAATTTAAGAAAACTGTGTGGTCGGTATTTTCGGGTCTGCAACACGTTACAGACAATACCATTCATACAATGTCAAATGCCGGAGATATTGATAGTCCTATTGACTTCTCGACATTCAAGAATAAAATGAATCGTGGCGAGTTTGTTTCACAAACCGACACTCATATTCCTATGATGCTTGCCAACATCATTTCAAACATTGACCCCAATAAAGATGAAGTGGCAATCCTCGTTTCGGATATGAAATATAGTCCGATGGGTAAAGATGCTGCTCCTAACATCGACCAGTATCAAGAGCAAATTCGCAATCTAACTGCTCGCCATAACTACGGCGTAGCCTTCGTATGTGCAGAGTCCGAATTTCTAAATAATGCCAACGCCGTAGTCATGGAAAACTCTCCTTACTATTATATCATTATCGGTAAACCTGAAAATGTCGCAGCTATCCGCAACGACATTATGACTTGGTGCGAAGCAACCAACTCTTTCGTTGAGTCTGCCGATATGGGTATGAATTACAAAAATCCTCCTTATGCCATTCATTCTATTAAGAATGGTATGCCGCACTCAGACTATCCGAATAACGTTATTACGACTTTTTCTCGTGATGTATCAGACACCTGTTCATTTGTTGTTCGTGTTGACTTAACCGGATACCCCGCAGGTTTAAGCCCCGAACAACTCGACTCTTGTTTTAATGCTACCACCACTTATGGTGCAGGTATTACTCATAACATTATAGAACTCCAAGACGATCACCACGTCAAAGGTCAATTCGAGCGAAAGGCATACGCTGATTATCAAATCAAGGTTTTCGACATTCCTCTTGATGATGAAGTCGTTGAGTTTACTTTTAACAACCGTCCTTTCGACGGCTGCTATAATGTACGTTTCAATGAAATTCTTTCAGCCCAAGCCGAAAGCGAACTCGATAAGACTTTCTCGTTCAATAAATTCATTGAGGGTCATTACAATGCCCGTCATAACATCTTTGACCTTGAACCCGGCAAAGAGGCTCAGTATGAACCGCGCCATGCTCGCATTTTGATTTCTCATAATTACTAATACAATCTACTATTATGAGTCCTGAAAAAATATTTTTTCTTCTTCCGAAGAAAGGAAAGTTTCTTGATTCTTTCCATAACGACAACTTAAAAAATCAAGCAGAATTAGTTTGGCGTAGTCTTGATGGTTGGACTCCCTGGTTACTTCTCATTATGGCTGTACTGGGTATAGGTCTTGCAGCCTACTATTACAAGCCCTATAATGATATGCCCGGTCGCCACTATAAAGTGTCTCATTGGGCAATATGGGGTATTATCTCCGTGGCTTTGACATTCATCGCCACTCTCTGCATTGAATATTTTGGTATTAAGACCAATCTCAGAACAGGTCTCAATAATATCTATATTCTTATTGCGCTTAACAATGCTATTTACTGCGCTATTCTCTATTTTGTAACCTCCGTTGTTTGGTGCTTCATCGGTCCAACCAACGCTTATAGATTGTTCAAACCATGAAAAGGGTATTTGTTTTCTGTATCGGAGGCACCGGCCTCCGTGTTATGAAGTCCGTTACCATGCTCCTCGCAGCAGGTATGGACGCTAAGGGTTACACTGTCGTTCCTGTGCTTATTGACCCTCACATGGATTTGGAAGAAAAACGCAATCTCCAAAACCTTATCGGGGAATACGAGAGTGTTCACAATAGTATAGTTTACAGTGGTGACAAACTTCTCGATCCACTGAAAGGCTTCTTTGAAACCGATATTGCCGACCTCGCAAAACTTAATGGTCAGCAAAACGATATTTCCGAACCTATCGCAGAGAAGCGTTCTTTCGGTCAGTACCTTAATATTGGAAAGCTGAAATCGGAAGACGTAAACAACTTCCTCATTCAGACTCTTTTCTCTCAGGCAAACCTTGACAACGACCTCTCCGTCGGCTTCAAAGGAAGCCCTAATGTCGGTACTGTCGTTCTCGGAGAAATGATTAAGGGTGCTGACTGGTTCCAAGCATTTTGCAATGCTTGTCAAAAAGGAGACCGCATTTTCATCATCAGCTCTATCTTCGGAGGGACCGGTGCATCGGGTTATCCATTGCTTGAAAAGAAAGTCCGTCAATCTACTGACCACCCCAATGTCCAACAAGCTATTATGGGCGCAGTTTCCGTTCTTCCTTATTTCGCGCTCGAAGATCCCTCTACTACGGATAGCGATATTGACTCTGCCAACTTCCTCACAAAGACGAAATCGGCTCTCGCTTATTATGAAAATAGCGTTGAGTCAGATTATCTCTACTACATTGGCGAACAGAGCATGAAGAAGACCTATCCAAACGATGAAAAGAAACAGGAGGACACCGCTCACTTCATCGAACTTGTGGCTGCTACCGCTCTCTTTGATTTCCTTTCAAAGCCGGATGATCGCCCCGACATAAAACAAGCAATGTCTCGCGCAATCAAGGAAGACTCCGATTCGCTTTCACTTTCAAAACTTGGCGACGCATACTGCGACATCGTGAAAGCTGTCGCAGACATGACCCTGCTTTCTCGTCTCGTTCATTTACTCCCTGAGGAGAGCCAATTCCCCCTCATTAAAAATCGGGGTTTCAATAAAGAGTTCTACGACGATAAGGCTTTCGTAAACCTCCGAAACTTCCTCGGGCGCTTCTCTCAATGGTATAAAGAATTAGCGGAAAACACCCGTGCGTTTACTCCGCTAACAGTTGCTTCACAAGACGACCGCAAAGCAAAACTTTCTAACTGGGTAGATGATTTCTCTCTTGATGCAAACGATGAATCTTATTACTTGCTTGAAATGATTAAAGCAAGTAACAAAGATAAGAACGACTCCCACAAATTCCGTCGTTTTATGGATTACTCATACAAAGCGATCAATAAATATACAAGTAAAATCAAATAAGCCATGAGTAGTGTAGATCTCAATATCATTGAGCGCGGATTGAAAGGGCAGGAATGGACTGCTGAAAAAGGTCCTATCACTGCTGGCGACCTTGCTAAAATTTCCGAGCAAAGAACTAACAATAGCAGCGCTCTGAACGCATTGCCGACACCATTTGCTCGCTTCTTTGTAGTCAAAGAAGCTTTCCGTCGTGCGCTCGAAGAACTAAAGAACCCCAAGAAAATTGCGGGAGATGCGTATAATCGCCTTGTCTCTGACACCCTCGATATTTTCGAGCTTCTTTATAATCTCACTTACCACACTGGTCGTTGGGATAACTCTCGTAAAATCTCAATTCTCGAATGGGATATGGCAACTCAAATGCCAGTCCTCAAACGCGATGTTCCTATCCTCGGTCATGCTATCGAGAATTACATCAAAAGCGACCTCAAAGCCGCTAATGGTAAACTCTTTTTCGTAGTCTTTACCGAGAACGGAAAAGACTACCTCATTGCAACCTCATCGCCCTTTACAGGTTTTGTAACTCCTCCCGACCTTGACAAAAAGGTTGATCCAAGAGGTAAAGCTCAAACAACCTACATTGGCGCACGTTATAAGAACTTCCCACTTCTTCATCGAAAGAGTGGTGGTTCATACTTCAATGAAGTTCGTCTCTTTGGAGACCGTCATAAGGACTTCAAAAACTATATGTTCAACCTGGTAAATAGCGACTCTTTAGGCAAAGAATTGAACGAGTTCCGCGATTACATCAAACAGTTTGAACATCTTGACGCTGACATCGTAAAGACCTGGGAACCTCAGGTACGCCAACTTAAATCCGATGAAAGCTCGGATGTTGTTGTCAATGGCTTACCTATCGGGGTAGATAATGGCATTAGCACCGTTAATTTCTTTAACGATACGCTTATTCAACTGCCTTTCCGCTTATCAAGCCAATACTATCGTGCAATGATCTTTGCCGATGGCAAAGATGATAGAGACTTCGACTATCTTCTTCCGTTAAGTCGTGAGACTCTTGAACTTATCGAGGGAGATTTTACTTGCACTTGCAAAGTAACGACTACCAAAACAATCGTAACCCTCAAATACAAAGGTCAGGAATACACAAAAGAGTACAACACCGATGGTGGTGGTTCTTTCGGTCGTATCGTTAGACTTGCAAAGGAAAACATCAACTTCAACCTTGCTGTTTTCCCAAACATCCTTTCGCCCAATCCTAACGAAAACAACTACTTCAAGATTATGGCAGTAGTCAATGACACAACCACTGACTATCGCCCGTTCTCGATTGATAAACTCGAACTAGACTTCTTCTATAAAGAAGAGGGCAAATTCGTAGGCATCGACACCATCGAATCAGACAACAATCACGCTCCTTTCGGTGTGCGTCCCGCTGTTATTCGCTCTAAACAAGACCTCAATAAAGATGTTGATGCAAGTTCTAAATTCTATGAACTGTTCAATCATCAGTTCGATGCAATCAACCTACGCTTCGGTCTTGATAGCGGTTCTTGCGAGGGTATCCTTCTTCCCAACTGGAAAACCTCTCAACGCACAGCTGACGCATATACATATGCCGTCGATTTAGGTACCACAAACACCTATATCTCTTGTACTAAGAACAATGAAGATAACGAGCCTGAACAGCTATCTATGAAAGAGCCTATGGTTGCTTATCTTCATGACTTCAAGAAATCCGCTCAATACTCGCTCATCTCTCTCATTGAAAAGGGCATTGCTGAGAATTGCCGTAAAAACTTCAACACTGAATTTGTTCCGGCTCTCATTGATGGAAGCATATATCGTTTCCCCGTCCGCACCGCCCTTTGTGTTCCTACTGGAGATAGAAGTAAGCCCTCACTTTTCGACAACAGCAATATTGCTTTCTTCTACGAAAGAACTACCGGCCTCGGCAACCAGGAAATCCTCACTGATATTAAGTGGCAAGATTCCTCGGAGGGAGATAAACAACTTCGTCTCTTTATCCGAGAACTACTGCTTATCATAAAGACCGATGTTCTGCAAAAGAATGGTCTCCTTTCCGCAACTAAACTTATTTGGTTCCGCCCTCTCTCTTTCAAAGGCACGCTCCGCGACCTTTATACAAAACTGTGGAACGAGGAAGCCAAACTCATTCTTAATATTGCACCTTCGCAAGTTGAATGTGTTTCTGAATCGGAAGCACCATACTATTATTTCCGTAAAAAGAACGCTTTCCAGAGCGTTGATGCAGTCTCTATCGTAGACATCGGTGGTGGGTCAAGTGATTTCATCTACTTTGCTGATAGCAAACCTCAAATCGCCAACTCCGTGCATTTCGGTTGTGATGTTCTTTGGGGCAATGGCTTCGCTGAATTTGATAATGTCCGCGATAACGGTATTTTCAATAAATATTTTGAGTCTATCCACTTCGACGACCCCGAACTGGAAAAGCTCAACATTCAGATGCGAACCAATCGCAAAGTATCCACCAAAGACATCATCAACTTTTGGCTCAGTAATGACGATAAATGCGAGATAACCAAGCGTCTCCGCGAGGATTACAAGCCCTTGTTCTTGTATCACTTCGCTTCTATCGTTTACTTCATGGCAACGATGTATAAAGCTAAGAATCTCGCTTGCCCTCGTTCCGTTCTTTTCTGCGGTAATGGTAGCCGATATATCGATGGTCTCCTTTCTGCTAACACGCCCACCATTACAGCCATCGTTACACGTATCTTCCAAGAAGTTTACGGCAATGATATTAAGAAAGTTCAGGTCGTACTTCCCGATGTGCGAAAAGAAAGTACCTGTTACGGCGGTCTCTATCGTAAGAAAGACGTTGAAGTACCTACCGAGTTCAACTTCCAAGGCGTTTCCAATCGAGAATATGAAAACGTTGAAGCATTGGTAAACGATTTCCCGGTACTCCGTCAGAGCTTGCTCAAATCGCTCAACAACTTCAATACTCTTTATAAGGACTTGCTTCGCATCCTTATCTCCAATAGTGAGCTTGAAAACTTCACTCAAATGGACGATGTAATGGAAGTTGTCTCCTCCGATATTGAAGATTCTCTCAATAAGAACTTCAAGACGCAAGTTAAAGAACCACTCCATGAAAGCGAAGTTTACCACGACTCCGTTTTCTTTCTCCCAATCATTGACAACATCCTAAAATTGACTCAACTCTGATATGGAAGTCTTGTCTACTGTGTTCTCATGGGTTGTACTTGTAATATTTGCCTGTGTACAGGTATATTACGGCTATGGCAACTTTACTAAATTGAAGGCTGTAAAGACATTCTTCAATAGGACTAAAGACTATGAGGTTTTCGGCGAAGACGAAAACGCTCAACTCAATGCTTATGTCGCCCCCGAAAATTCTTCACTTCACAAGCTCATTATTGAACTTAACAAGTACACTAAGAAAAATCACGGCACTACCGATTTCTCTATAATCCAAAATAAGACCGAGCGTAAAATTGAGGTTGCTTATGAAGAAGCAACCTCTCGTCTCGCGTTCCCTATATATATTGGTCTTATGGGTACTTTCCTCGGTGTATTTATGGGTTTATTATTCTTCAACATTGATTTAAGCCATTCCACCGATGGTATTACTGATGGAGCTATCAGTAATCTTATCAAAGGAGTTCTCGTATCAATGTCTACCAGTTTCTTCGGTCTATTACTTTCTACCTGGTCGAACCATTACGCAAGTACCGTAAGACACGATGTAGACCAAGATAAAAGCGAGTTTTTCGAGTTCGTTCAAAATGAGTTAATGCCCACACTCGGTGTCAGTATGGTTGCAGCTCTGAATAAACTGCACCACACTATTAATCTTTTTGAGCCTTCATTTAATAAGGTTATTGAACGCTTCCAATCTACCTTTGATAATTGCACTCAGCGTTTTGGTAATGCTTTTGAACAAAACGTAACCATAGTTTCCGAAGCCGTACGCGTCATGGGCGAGAACATGGATAAAATCAATGAAAACGTCGATTTACAGGCACAGCTTCTTAAAACGCTCCGCTCTCGCGGTGTCGTAGAGTCTCTTGACGCTTTTGTTAAAGCGGCTCAAAACTTCGAACTGGTTACTACTGCTCTCAACCGCTTTGAAGTTACCCGCAAAGCCATTGCGGGCGTTACTCAAGAGCTCATCAACACTCAAAGACGCTATAACGAATCTCTTGAAATTCCGTTATCAGTTGCAAATAAACTTAATGGCATACTGGTTCGCGTTTCTGACTTCGAGAAAAGTATCAACGCTCTTGGCAAATCTATTCAATCCACGCAATTACTCGGTAATTCTGAAATAGAACTTGTCAAGGAACAACTTACTGCTATTAAGAAGAAGCAGAAGATTGCAATGCGATACATCGAGACTTCTGACGGACATCTTGAAGACATATTCAAACTTCAAGATGAAGCTATTCGTAAACTCAATAATAAGTTTGAAGAATCTCTTGTCGGATATGCTGAACGGTTCGAGGGAGTTTTAGAAAAGCTTGCTGAAGAAATGCAAAAACGCAGAGCTGACATCGTATCAGCTATTGAGGAAAAGTTCTCTCTTGACCAAATTCAGCAAGAGTTCTCTCAACTTAGCAAATTGAAGAAAATTGAGGAACTACTTATATCTATCAATAAAAACACTCCCGCAGAAGAGGTTGAACTTACTTTGGAAACTACTCGCAAAGAAGTGACAGAAATTAAATCAATTCTCAATAAAGCCATTGACGAAGCCAAGAAAAAAGAGGATTCTTCCAATAGTTCCGGTAGTGGTTTCCTAGGGGGAATCTTTGGTCGTGGTAATAAGTAACTCAAATGGATAATCGCAACAGCAAAACTTCATTTTGGCCGAGCTATGTTGATATCATGACTACATTGTTCGCCATTATGCTTGTGCTTTTTGCGGTATCATATAGCCGCTTCAAGATCAAGCAAAAGGAATTAGAGGAGTTCAAAGATAAGTATGAGGAAATTATGTCCATATACAAAGCCGTAGATAATATTGACCCCGAATATTTCGAGTTCAACAAGGATTATCTCAAACATATCTTTAAGATTCAAGTAAATTATCAAAAGGGGCAGTTCTCTCTTGATAAACTTATGCAAGATTCTCCTCATTCAACTTATTACAATCCTTCGGAAGCAAATCAAATACGACAGCAAATAAAGGATGCTGGAGAGGAAATCAAACACACCATTCTAAATTTGCAGAAGAATGATTCTTTACGTACAGACATCAAATATCTTGTCGTAATCGAGGGGCAAGCTTCGGCCGATGGTTATCACATCGATGACTACTTTAATAATGATGTATTGAGTTATCAACGTGCTCTCAAACTGCATGAATTTTGGAAAAATGAAGCTGGCATTGACTTTACTAAATTAGATAAATGTGAGCTTGTTATTGCTGGAAGTGGGGAGCAAGGGGTTCCTCGTGCAGCTCATATAAACGATAAAGATGATTCTCGCAACCAACGCTTCCTTATCCATATTGTTCCTGTAATCGGAGATATACACCTTGAAGATAAGTTTAAGACCAAGCATAACTAAGCAATTAGTATGAAGCCATCTAAACTCATTCTCATTATCGTCTTGGCACTTGTTTTCACTATTATTTTAGCGAGATCGTGCCAAGATGATTATTATGTTGATAATGATGTCCATGATTCCACCAAAATGGACCAAATCCTTTCTACGGAAAAGGAGCAACCATCAACTCTCTCCGTCGAGCCTTCCGTTATTGAGAATCTCTCAGGTTGGCCCGACTCTATTTATTCAACTATCGAAAATGCAGACTACCTTTCTATAGAAGAAAAAGAAGTTGTAATTGAATTGAATAAATGTCGTACTAATCCAATTCGCTACTCGAATGAAGTTCTTGTTCCGTTTCTTCGCTCTATGTCTAATTCTGGAATATTTGTAGATAGTCGTGGTCGAAATATTCGAACCTCAGAGGGTAAAACTGCTGTTCAAGAAGCAATTGACGCATTGAACACTCAAAAACCGGTAACAATGCTTTATCCCAAAGATTATCTATCTTTTGCGGCTAAAGACCTTTGTAATGATCATGGTCCCCAAAGTCTTGTTGGTCATGGCGGATCGGATGGATCTTCCCCAACTACTCGTGCTAAACGACACAATCCCAAAGTCCGAGGCGTGGGAGAGAACGTTGCCTATGGTTCTTTTTCTGCTCGCGATGTTATGATAAGTCTAATAGTTGATGATGAAGTTTCAGACAGGGGACATAGGGTAAATATATTCAGGAACTACTCTAATGTCGGAGTCTCATTTGGCTATCATAAAGGCTTTGGAATAATGTGTGTTCAAGACTTTGAATGACACTTTAAATAAGATTAGTACGTCAAAAAAATAAGGTTCTACTGTAATAATCATTGCGTAGTACTATAGATTTACATATATTTGTATGTACTTAATATTGGACAAAACCTGAGTAATATTTATGAAAATACTATACGCTGTAAAAAATGCTTTTACCGATAAATACCTTGCAAAAGCCACTGATTCCGATAAAATATTCTATAATGAACGTCAGTATGCTTTTCACGTATGCAACGCAATTTACGATATAGCGTTGTTCAATTCTAAAGAAGAAGCAATTAAAGCATATTCCGAATCCCATTTAAATCCTTTGAACGAAACAGGGTTAATTGTTGAGATGATTATATCAGAGTAAAGAGCTTACGGCTATCATATAAAGAATACATTACAGCAATGATTACCTATAAGTTAGTAAACTTTTTTCATGAATGCTCCAACAATCCTGTGGGGGAACAAAATGTCGAACTTAGAGTTTGCCGTTTTTGTAGACGTTCTATTTCTGATGGGATATCGTTCAATCATATATCACATGCAATCTCAGAAAGCTTGGGTAACAAGCATATTTTTACTCTTGAAGAGTGCGATGAATGTAATCAGAAATTCTCAAATTTAGAACAACATATTACTAATTTCTTGGGAGTGATGCTATATACTTACGGCATTGAAGGAAAAAAATCTCGTAAAAATCCGTCTGGTTTACGAAAATTGGAGACTCCAGAATATGGTTTTGCTGAAGAAGGGGGGGTAAAGACAATCCATATTAAGAAGAAGCAATCGCAAAAAATTTATGACGATCTTGTTAATAGTGGCACTATTTCATTTCAAGCACCGTTGAAATTTGATAAGTTCGTTCCATTAAATGTATATAAATCGTTTTGCAAGTTTGCATTGTGCTTATTTAATAAGGAAGATTTGCCACACTTCAAAAGCCTAGTAAATTGGGTAACAGATAAGGTTGGCTTACCATTTGAGCCCAAAGTGCTAATGTCTCCATATAATATGCCAACAGAGCATCCTAAATTCGCATACTTTACTCAAGAAGTCGATAAGAGCACTCCCTGCTGTATCGGGATGTTTTTTATTAGCAATTTAGTGTTTCTTGTGGAGTTTCCGACAGAAGACAATTTTAATGTGACAGACGTGGAACAGCATATTAATCCATTAAATGGTCTTGCTGAATGTTTATTCCCAAATCATAAGTTTGATGTGATTGATCTTAGTAATGATCAATTAGTTGCCATGACATTGAACTTTGAGCTTAATATCCCTAAAGAAATGAAAGAGGGAAAAGACTATTTTATTCTTAACTCAAAAGAAGAAATAAATAGTATAATGAATGGAGAGAATCTAACAACTTCCAACTAACGATAATTCAGTTTTTTTGAAAAATTATTCACGTTTTGCCGCCTGAGGCGGCCGAAATTTTGAGGCAAAAAGAGGATAGCGATGAGATTTTTTAGGTCTCACCGCTTTCTTCGGTTATTACGACTATGGTTTAGGCTGTTTGTCTTTCGGCGATGAGTGTTTTGTTGGCGTTGATGATGCCAGCTATCTGCTCAGTATATTTGCAGACATCATTGGCAAAGGCTCTACATTGTAGGATTGAAAAGTCGTTGAGGGAGATTTCAACCGTGGCGATTGTCTTGCCTTTCATAGTAGCGGTGAAGACCAGCGTGTCGGCTTTGAGATAGTATCTTGCAGAGCCTACGCAGATATGTTCCCGTTCTCCCTGCTCATAGTACTCGGTTATGCTGTCAAGTGTGTGGAGGTTGATAATTCCGTCAGTCATTGACAATCCGATGTATCTGCCTTTGAGTTCCTCAAAGGTGGCTTTGTCGGCTTCCGCTCTCTTGCGGTCGGCTAACATACGCTCCTTTGCTCTCTGTCTGTTGACTTTCTCCACATATTTATCGTGAATTCCCTTGAGATTGGAGGGACAGATATATTTGGGAGATAAGATGTCCTTACCACTGCGCTCCAGCATCTTTATATAGTCTATCCACATCTGCGAGTCCTTGACCTTGTATCCGTTTCGGTTGGCGACCTTGATAGTGTTCCAATAGATGTCAATGTCAGCCTTATATGCCGGTCTTATACAAAGATATCGGAGTAATTCTATCTCGTTGGCTTTCATCAGTGTCTCAGCCTTGGGGTTGGTGAGTAACTGCTGAAAAAGAGTTACGGGGTGTATCTGATAGGTGGAGGATTTGAAACCATTTCTCTTGATTGTATCAGTAACCTTGATTTTAGAATATACCCATTGTCCTGCTATGTGGCGGTATGCGTCATTGTCGTGTCTGATTTCCAATGGAGAGCCGAAAGCGAATGAGTCAATGTAGTGACCTAATGTGCGCTGAAGCCCTACAACTGTGGTGTGTCCGTGCTTGTCAATCCAATAGGAGCCGATTTCAACAAAGCCGGGATTTGCCTTCATACCCTTGCGGAACTCCACAATCATCAGAAACATTCGGATTACTTGAAAACCCTTGACTGCGGTGATGATGTTGAAGTATGACCTCTCCCTTACAACTCGCTGAGTGGTAGCCTTGACCTCAACCTTTGCACCACAATGTGGACAACGGCACATTCCTTCCTCGGCTTCCCATTCGTGACCGCATATCAGACATACGGCTTTCCCTTTCTTGAATTTAAGGGCATAGTTGTCGATTGTATGGGTCAGTGCCCACTGCTTTTGGGCGGTGGTGAGTGGGCGAAGCTGCCCACTCATTGCCAATATCTGCTCTTGCTTCTTATTTCGCGGTTTCATAGTCGTGTGCTTTAGAAGTCATCTCCAAAGAGATTGGGTTGAACATTGATTTCTTCACCTGCTTTCGGTGCGGTGGTGGTGTGCTTGGGTGCGGTTGCCTTCGGTTGGCTTTGTCTGCGGATTTCTCGGAGTTGTTCCTCCCTGAACTGCACCATAGCCTGTTCCTTTGCTTCGGCTCTCTCGGTGTCGGTGAGTTCCTTTGCGACCGCTATCTTGCAGTTGACATTGGGGACATCCTCCAAATTTTCATCGTAATAATGAAGGATTAGAGAGAACACGCTATCCGAGTCCATAATGGTGAGTCCGCTTTTCTGCACCTCGTGAGCCACATAGTTAAGTGCCTTTTCCAATGACTTCGCCGGATTTGCGTACTTGATAGCGAGGATAGGGTCGCTTGCGCAACGCTCCTCCATATAGTTACGGACAACCTCCATAACTGCGTTTGATGATTTCATTTCGTTTGCCATAGTCGTATATATTTTAGAATGTTAATACAAAGTATATCATTGCGATAAGGGTCAGTATGCTGATGAGCCACCCGATACCTCTTATCATCGGTTTCACTACCACCCAAAGGACAATCCCGATTATCATTCCGAGTATTATCCCGACCACCTTAGTCAGCCGTCTTAATGCGGTTTGAGCTGGTGATGGTGTGAAGCTCGTATTTCTAATATGTCGGTTATTCTGTGTCATAAGGCGATATTTTTTTATTTGATTTTCCGCTTAATGCGTCTAATCACTGTTTGAAGTATGTTCGCTCGTTTACTATCCCCTGCGTGACGGGGAAATAGCGGGCTGTTCGCCGACGGCAGAAAAATACTACCCGTAGGGCTGGAGATTTTTCTGACAGGCGGCAAAAGAATAGCCCGTTCCTGGCACGTTATTCCATCACGAGCGAATATGCTTTCCAATAGATGATGGCATTATGCTGAAATTGCCGAATAAACATAGAGCCGAAGTGCCTCTTTGGAGACACAGAATGACCGACATACGGAAATGTTTTTTTCTAAAATCAGTCGAAGTGTTACCTACATGAAATTTGAAATGCCACACTCCCGGAAAAGCGAATGTATGTGACGGAATCAGGAAATGGAGGCGTGCCGTAATGTACGGAGGCCGTCACATTCTTTCGCATTGTGGAGTGCTGTCAACGGAAGAGTGGCGCGACGGCTAAAAGAAACAAGTAATGGAGCGGTTGTTAAGAACACGGAGTTGCAGATAAGCAAGAGCAGGATTGGCGAAGCTCCTGCTCAGGCGTTCTTCAACTCGGTGTTTAGCCCGCTCTCAACCATTGACAATGCGGTCGGCGGTAGAGCAGCCTACGGCAAACGCCGCTGACGGCATTACCATTACCTAACAATGTTTCGCTATGCGATGACAAGCCTCTGACGTCGCGCCTCTCTGGAGTTTTGATTGCTATATTGATGTAAAATGTGTACTGTAAATAAATTGAGTCCTTATATATTTGTAAAATCCGATTATTCTCCGTAATTTTGCATTATTCTCCAACGTGCGGAGAATAATGCAAAATATTTGGAGAATATGAAAGATGTAACAATCGCCGGACAGCGGATAGAGCTTAAAGAACTATCCATTCAAGACAAAAAAGGTATGTGGCTTGAGCTCATTGCAAATTTCAATATGATGCAGTTTGAGTTCAATGGGCAGATTATGCTTTTGCTTGTGGCCAAAGGTGAAGTGTATTATACCAATGTGCAGCGTCGTAAGATTTCGGAAAGAATTGAAAGCGTCAAGCATATTCCGGCTGTATTTTATTTTGACAATCTATTGACTTATGAGCGTGACCGATTGGTGGAGCAAGGAGTGTATTTTGTCGTAGCCGATAAATTCGCATTTGTGCCGACATTGATTATAAACAGGCGGTCAACAAAAAGCGAGATTAAGGAATTGTTTTATCCGTCAACCCAATATATTCTTCTTTATCATCTACAGATTGAGAGTCTTGACGGTTTGTCGCTTAAAGAGTTGGAGGATAAAGTGCCTTATAAATATAAGACCATCGCCAAATCTATAAAGCAACTTGAAGCATTGGGATTGATTCGTCTGGAAGGCAACAGGAATAAGAAACTTGTGTTTGAACTGTCTGGAAAAGAACTTTGGGATAAAGCGTTAACCAATCTGATTGATCCAATCAAAAGCATAGAATATACATCAGATGTATTTACCGAAGGTGTTATTGGTGGAATCTCAGCACTGTCGCATTACTCAATGCTTGCCCCGGAAGATATTCCGACAAGAGCTTTGACTTCGGAGTGGGTGCGTGAACATAAAGCGTCCATACCCGAATTGCACTCTTTTGAGGACATCCAGCGCATCGAGATATGGAAGTATCCACCGTTAGACACTTCCGGATATGTGGATAAACTGTCATTGTATCTGACATTGAAAGATGATAAAGACCCGCGGGTTGAGAAAGAAATTGAAATAATGATGAATGAAATAAAATGGTAGGAGGACTTGAAAAATTCAGGGAGGCGTTTGCCGACTTCTCTGACAACTTTGTGATTATCGGAGGTACAGCCTGCGATGAAGTTTTGGCCGGAACTGCAATGCGTCCGCGTCCGACACTCGATATTGACATTATTGTCATTGTCGAGAATATGACAGCAGATTTTGCCAATGCCTTCTGGCAATTCATCACTGCCGGAGGTTACAGACCGGGAGTAAGAAAGAATGATGACAACACACCGAAGTATGTGCTTTACAGCTTTGACAACGGTGCCGTTGGTTATCCGGTAAAAATAGAGTTGTTATCACGGCATAACGATATATTCACAAACGCGGCCCATACAGAACCATTGCCGATTGACGGTGAGGTTTCGAGTCTTTCCGCTATCATTCTCGATGAACCATATTACCGATTGACCGTCAACAATTCATTTGTAAGCAATGGATTGAGGTATGCCTCGCCCGTGGCGTTGGCCGCATTGAAAGCCCGTGCCTATCTGAATCTGCTTGCAGAAAAAGAAAGCGGGCATCATGTCAACACCAAAGATATTCTGAAACACCGTAATGATGTGCTTAAACTCGTTGCCACGATGGTACCGGGAGAAAATACAGCGGTAAATCAGGAAGTAATTGATACCGTCAATGAATTTTCAGAGCAACTGTTAGCCTCTTTGCCCAATCAGTCACTGAGCGATGCGATGCGTGCCAATGAGGAAACACTCCGCCTGTATCTTGAAACATTTCCTACATTCTACATTGCCGCCGAATGATGAAAATCCAGTACGCTTCCGACCTGCATCTGGAGTTCAAGGAAAATGTCGATTGGTTTCTTGAAAATCCGATAATCCCGACAGGCGATATTCTTGTGCTTGCCGGAGATATTGCCTATCTCGGCACTGAACTGTATTCCGAACATCCATTCTGGGATTGGTGCAGCCGCAACTTCAATCGGACTATCGTTGTCCCCGGCAATCATGAACTGTACCGCAGTTTTGATATAAATGAACTATGCGAGGACTGGACATTGGATATACGCGCAAATGTCAAGGCTTATTATAACTCTGTAATCTCACTTGACGGTGAAACCGACTTGATAGTCTCAACACTTTGGGCTCATATCCCACCCTCAGAGGCTTATTTCACGGAACATGGAGTTGCCGATTTCAGAGCTATTCGGGATGGCGACCATAGACTCTCATGGAACAGATTCAATGATGAGCACAACAAATGCGTGGAGTTTATCAGAAAGAGTGTTGAACATAGCAACGCTCGAACAAAGATTGTCGTCACCCATCATGTGCCGTCATTCGACCTTATGGCGGATGAGTTCAAAGGAAGCCTTATCAACGGTGCCTTCACATCCGACTTGAACGCTCTGATGGAATCTCTGCTTATCGACTATTGGATTTACGGACATTCCCACCGCAACATTGACCGGGAGATTGGAGGCGTGAAATGCGTCAGCAACCAACTCGGCTATGTGTTCTCAAACGAGCATGGAGATTTCAAGAGAGACAAGATAATTGAGATTTGACAGCAGCATAAAGGCTAAGATGCTGATTCCGATTGCAGAAACTTTAACATTTAGGATAGCGTGTACATCGCGGAAAATGATTAAATTTGCACTATCGGATGAAAAATGCCGAAGAACATTGAAACACTGTCGTGTGCGTAACGTGTACACCACAGGAAGAGCAATGTCAACAACTTGATTATCAATGCAAAGCATAAGATTCGCCAACCCCAGGCGGATCACAAAAACGAAACGCAAAACGCGGAAAAGTCCTGAAAATCAACGATTTTCGGGACTTTTAATTTTTAGCCTACGGCGCAAAATCCAGCAAAACGAGGCACTTCGCATTGGACTATCCGTTGGACTTGATTTTGATGAATCCATGTCCAACGATTTTCCGGCAAATGTCTGACTTTCGCAAAGTTGCACACTGATTTTCTTCTCTTGTCAGTAAACCGAAGTTAAACCTAAAATGTTTATTTGACATGCAGCAAAGAAAATCGACTTTCAGCGTTCTTTTCTTCATCAAGAGAAAG
>CAJTME010000006.1 GCA_910577315.1 uncultured Muribaculaceae bacterium
AGCGTCCTCTCCGAGGACTGCCCCACCAATCGCGTTCCGCTCTTGGTGGGGTTAATGATGATGGCGTCATCTACGATGACTGTTGGCGGCTTGGGTGGCGGGAGCTTGTGCGGGGGCTGCATGCAGCGCCCCTACTGCATGTTTGATGCTGATCTTATGGTTGTCAGCGATATGTCGCGCCGAAGGCGCCAAATCCACCCGCATGGCAAAACAAAAAAAAGCATGTAGGCGCCCCTTGCGGGCGCCATTGGCTTCCTGACGGCCTTGTGTAGCGCCGCAGGCGCATTGTTTTATGGCCGCGGGGCATGCGCGGGCGCTGCAGGCAGCCCCCCTACCGCATGTTTGATGCTAATCTTATGTTTATCAGTGATATGTAGTGCCGTAGGCGCCAAACCACCCGGATGGCAAAACTTTAAGAGCATTTAGTCGCCGCAGGCGACCCTGTCTCCCGCCAACCGCGTGTAGCGCCGCAGGCGCATTGTTTTATGGCCGCTGGGCATGCGCGGGCGATGTGGCGGGGCCAATTCAGATGTGGTGTTTGTGGGTTTGGGGGATTTTTCGTACCTTTGCGCGATATAAGGGTTTTAGGGGCCCGCCGGGCCGCGAAGCTCACGAGATTTGTCTCTTAACTATTTCTTAGCGTGGAAACTAAATACATTTTTGTGACTGGCGGCGTGGTGTCGTCCCTTGGTAAGGGAATCATCTCCTCGTCGCTCGCCTGCCTGTTGAAGAGCAGGGGCTACCGCGTCACCATCCAAAAGTTTGACCCGTACATCAACATCGACCCCGGCACGCTCAATCCCTATGAGCACGGTGAGTGCTATGTGACTGTGGACGGCCATGAGGCCGACCTTGACCTCGGCCACTACGAGCGCTTCACCGACATCCAGACAACCCGCGCCAACAACGTCACCACCGGCCGCATCTACCAATCGGTCATCGACAAGGAGCGCCGCGGCGACTACCTGGGCAAGACCGTACAGATTGTTCCCCACATCACCGACGAAATCAAGCGAGCCGTCAAGGCCCTGGGCCACACTGGCGATTTTGATTTTATCATCACCGAAATCGGCGGCGTGGTGGGCGACATCGAGTCGCTGCCCTTTCTGGAGGCCGTGCGCCAGCTGCGTTGGGAACTTGGCGACAAAAGCCTGTGCATCCACCTCACTTACGTCCCCTATATCGCAGCGGCCAAGGAGCTGAAGACCAAACCGACGCAGCACTCGGTGAAAAAGCTTCAGGAACTCGGCATCCAGCCCGACGTGCTGGTGCTGCGCACCGAGCACCATATCTCGCCCGAGATGCGCCGCAAAATCGCGCTTTTCTGCAATGTGGCGCCCGACGCCGTGGTGCAGAGCATCGACGTGGACACCATCTATCGCGTTCCCCTGAGGATGCACGAGCAGGGACTGGACGAAATAGTCCTGCGCAAGACCCACGCCCATTCGGCCCACGAGCCCGAGATGGGGCCGTGGATGCGTTTTCTGGAGAAGATGGACGCCGCCGAGGACACCGTCACCATCGGCCTCGTCGGCAAGTATGTCGAGCTTCAGGATGCCTACAAGTCGATCAACGAGGCGCTGTTCCAGGCCGCCACATATGCCGACCACAAGCTGAAGCTGGTCTACATCCATTCGGAAAAGCTCACCGACGCCGACGTCGAGGAGAAGCTCGGAGGCATGGACGGCGTGGTTATCGCGCCGGGATTCGGCCAGCGCGGCATCGAAGGCAAGTTCGTGGCCCTCAAGTACTGCCGCGAGCACGACATCCCCACCTTCGGCATCTGCCTGGGCATGCAGTGCATGGTGATTGAGTTCGCCCGCAACGTGCTCGGATTGCCCGAGGCGAACTCGACCGAGATGAATCCGTCGACTCCCGACAATGTCATCGACCTGATGGAGGAGCAGAAGAGCATCTCGAACCTGGGCGGCACGATGCGCCTGGGGGCGTATGACTGCCAGCTGGCGCCGGGCTCGAAGGCCGCCGAGGCCTACGGCGAGACCGTGGTCAAGGAGCGTCACCGCCACCGCTTTGAGTTCAACAACGCATACCGCGAGCGGTTTGAGCGCGCCGGCATGTCGTGCGTTGGCCAGAACCCCAAGACCCACCTTGTAGAGGTGGTTGAGCTGCCCGGCAAGCGCTGGTTTGTCGGCACGCAGTATCATCCCGAGTACTCCTCGACAGTGCTGCACCCCAATCCGCTGTTCATATCATTTGTGAAAGCGGCCATCGCTTACCGCGACGAACGGAAAAAGTAATTAACAGATTCATAGAACCGTAAATGGATAAAAACACTCTCTGGGGTCTTTTGTGCATGGCGGCCATTTTCTTTGGCTTCATGTACTGCAACCGCCCCTCACAGGAGCAGCTTGAGGCTCAGCGCGCAGCCCAGGCCGCCAAGACCACCGGCGAGGGCGCCGCGGCCGCAGACGATGCCGTGGCTGTCGACTCGCTGTCGCCCGCGCTGAACGCTTCGCTCGCCGAGGCCGTCCGCACGATAGGTGCCGCCCGCGAAGGTGGCCAGTATGTGCTGAGCGACGGCACATTCGAGCTGCATCTTGACTCAACCGAACTCACCGGCACCGTGGCCGTCGGCACCAACAAGGTGGACGTGGCCTCCCTGCGCACGACATCGGGCGCCGCAGTCGCTCCCGACCTTCGCGCCGCCGCCATCAAGGCCATCGCCCAGCTCACATCCAAATCGCAGAAATACAAGGGCTTTGCCCGCCATCTCGGCGGCGAGAACACCGTGACGACGCTCGAAAACGAGCTGATGAAAGTGTCAATCTCGTCGCGCGGCGGCATGGTGAGCGCCGTCGAGCTCAAGAAATACAATACCGAAGTGGGCGAGACGCCCGAACCCATCCAGCTGTTCAAGGGCTCGAACGACGGATATTCGTTCACCTTCACGACATCAGACCAGCGCCTCGACACCCGCGAGTTCAACTTCACCCCCGTGGTGGAGAGCGACACGTCGGTCATGATGGTGCTTGACCTCGCCGACGGAGCGCAGTGGGGCATCCGCTACACCCTCCATCCGCAGAACTACCTGGTGGGTATGGAAATCGTGCAGAAGGGCATGGGCGCCGTGCTTCCGGGCTCGACCGCGTCGGCCGACTTCAACTGGCACCAGACGATGGCGCGCAACGAGAAGGGCCGTGTGTTTGAGGAGCGCAATTCGGCGATATACTACAAGTATGTCGGCGAAAGCCCCGACGACCTTTCCGAGCAGAAGGACGACAGCGAGCAGCTGAACGGCCGCGTGAAATGGGTGGCCTTCAAGAACCAGTTCTTCTCGAGCGTCATAATCGCGCGCAATCATTTCTCGGGCGCCGATCTCAAGAGCACCGTGTTAAAATCGGACGACTACCTCAAGGACATGACCATGAGCGCGACGCTGCCCTACACGGTGGCCGACGGCGCGGTGGCCGCCTTTGATTTCTATTTCGGCCCGAACGACTATCCGCTGCTGTCGAAGCTCGACAAACAGATTTCGCCTGACGAGGACCTTGACCTGACGCGGCTCATTCCCCTGGGCTGGGGCCTTTTCCGCTACATCAACACGTGGATTGTCATCCCGGTGTTCACCTTCCTCAGTTCGTTTATCTCGAACTACGGCATCATCATCCTGCTGCTGACCATCTTCATCAAGCTGATAATCTTCCCGTTCACCTACAAGAGCTACAAGAGCCAGGCCCGCATGCGTGTGCTCCAGCCCGAAATCAAGGAAATCAACGAGAAGTATCCCGGCCAGGAGAACGCGATGAAACGCCAGCAGGAGACCATGGCGCTGTATTCGCGCTGCGGCGCCAGTCCGTTCTCGGGCTGTCTGCCGATGCTGTTCCAGATGCCGGTGCTCATCGCCATGTTCTCGTTCTTCCCGTCGGCCATTGAGCTGCGCGGCGAGTCGTTCCTGTGGGCTAAGGACCTTTCGGCGCCCGACTACATCGTGACGCTGCCGTTCTCGATTCCTTTCTACGGCAACGGTGTGAGCCTGTTCTGCCTGCTGATGACTATCGTGAATATCGTGTACATGCGCATCAACATGCAGAATCAGCCCGGCGGCGACTCGATGCCCGGCATGAAGATGATGATGTATATCATGCCCGTGATGTTCCTGTTCATCTTCAACGACTATGCGTCGGGCCTGAGCTATTATTACTTCCTGTCGCTGCTCATCACCATCGTGCAGACGTGGGCTTTCCGCCACTTCATCGACGAGAAGAAGGTGCGCGAACAGCTCCTTGCCAATGCTAAGAAACCCCGCAAGAAATCGGGCTTCATGGCGCGCCTTGAGGAGGCCCAGCGCCAACAGCAGGCCATGTTGCGCCAGCAACAGGCCGCCGGCAAAGGCAAACGCAAGTAACCTACACACTTAAAAATATGTGACGGACAGATGCTCCAGACGGGGCGTCTGTCCGTCTTGCATTAAGGGGTGGCGCGGCATGAGGCTTGCGGGAGTGGGAAAAAGTTCATAAATTTGCAGCGATAAATTTTGGAAGCGTTTACTCGACGCACTTTCTTGACGGATTGAAACTTCGCAAACTTCAGAAAAAGTCAGGAAGCGGCAAGGGTAGATGCCTCTGTGATATGTATATATGTGTCTGCGGTGGCGTGTGAGCGTCGCCGTGGCTGTGTGTCATATTACGCGTGAGGCTTCTGCATTGCACTTTCTACTTTTTCGGGCAATGCGAAGGCCTCAATCCGTGGAAATGCAGGCAGTACAGGCTCGCGCGCTTTTTTTTGCAATTCAAATTCCTAATGCTTGAATCCGGCGGGTCTATAAGGCAGGTTATCCAGATGAAAAAGCTGTTTTTCATTCTTTCGCTGTTGCTGGTGAGCTTGCCGGCGGTGGCGCAAGACGGCGAGACAATCATGGTTGATGGTCTGCGCTATCAGTTCAATGAACTGAAAAACTGGTATGAAGTCGTATATGACGATGATTACCAGACGTATGAATCAGTCACCATTCCGGCGCATATCCCGGGGCAGGTAGCCATCGGCGCGAATGCGTTCCGAAATTGTGAAAATCTTAAGGAACTGGTGATAGAAGAAGGCGTCACCTACATCGGCAGGAATGCCTTTTGGGGCTGCCGACTGGAACGCATCACCATTCCGAGCACGATGGAAGCCATCGGCGAGGATGCTTTCTCTGCGTTCAATGGTTATATCTCTCAAACCATGTACCCACAGGAGCTTAACGTCCGTGACCTGGACGCATGGTGCAACATCGTGTTCTCCAACGAGTATTCCAACCCCGGGGGCGCAATGGTGGTGAATGGCGAGACGTTGACTGAGCTGTCGCTCCCATTTGCAACTGAAATCAAGGATTTTGCATTTCGTGGCATCTGGCCTCTGACGGAAATTGACCTCCCGAATGTAATGTATGTGGGCGAACAGTCGTTCATGTGCTGTTGTATCAGGGATGTGTCACTGCCGAGTGTCGTGTCGATCGGTGCGAGGGCTTTTGAGGATTGCTACGAGCTGGAAACCGTCAATCTTTCGGGAAATCTTAATAGTCTTTCCTTCGGGGCTTTCAGCGGTTGCACTAATCTGAAAGCCATAAATATCCCTGAGGACGGGTCACGCTTTTTTTCGTATGACGGAGTGGTGTATGAGAACATCTACGGGATGTACTCCACGCTGCTTTGCGTGCCGGGCGCGAAAGAAACGATTGAATTTCCCGTGACACCGCCGCGGGATATAGAGGCGATGGCTTTCAAAGGCTGCAAAATCAAGAATCTCGAGATTCCCAATGGTGTGGTTAATATCTACGATCAGGCATTTTATACGTCCTCGTTGAAATACGTGGTGATTCCGCAGAGTGTGAAGTATATCGGTTCGCAAGCTTTCGGGTATGTACCGCTGGAGACGGTCGTGATGATGGATGGAGATGCGATCAGTATGGTGGAGTCTGCTTTTTATTCTCCCAACAATCCATACTGCAATATAGAAACTCTGTATGTGGGCCGTAAAGGCTGCCAGTTTATGAATAGATGCACGAATCTGCGCCGTCTTTATCTTTCCGGCCTGGGCGAATGGTCGGAAAGTCGGGCAAGCGGACAGTCGGAAGTCCTTGGCGGAGTGTATCTTGCGGGCAGTATTCCTGTGACGTATGAATATTGTTTCAAGGATGCGGCATATAAGTCGGCGCGCCTTTTTGTGGACGAAAGCCTATATGATGATGTCAGGGACGCAGAGGTATGGAAGAATTTCAGCCTGATTTATCCGTGGACGCCCAAGCAGGATTGTGTCGAGCCCGATGTGTTCGGCGACGGCGGATACATCTACAACCTTATTTCGGCGCAGTATGGCCTTTGTGAGCTTTCGGGCGCCGAAGCAGTGTCGGCCCAGGCCGACGGTGAAGTTGCCGCCATTCCTGCATCGGCAAGTGGATATAAGGTGATGGGCATCGTGGCTTCCAAGCTGCCCGGCGGGTCAGCGGCGGTGCTGTCGATTCCGCAGTCGGTTGAATATATCGACGGCGACGCTTTCGTGAATTACAAGGAACTTGAATGTATAGAATGTGAAGCGGCTGTTCCGCCGGTCATCATTGGGTCTCCGTTCAATACCCAAACTTATGCGAACGTGCGCCTGCAAGTGCCTGCCGGGAGTCTGGAGGCATACCGCGCGGCGCCTGTATGGAATAAATTCAAGAATATGGTGGAGGAAGGTGTCCTCGGCGCGGTGCCGGTTGAATCGGCGGCGGTAAGCGTGTCGGTGCTTGACGGCGACATTGTCGTTTCGGGCAAGGCAGATGGCAGCGCGGTGACCGTCCTTGACCTTTCGGGGCGCTGTGTTGCGAAAGGCACTGCCGGCCGTGTGAGCGGTCTCGGCGCGGGTGTCTATATCGTTGCCGTGGATGGAGCGGTGCCAGTGAAAGTGACGCTTTGACCGGGGGGCTCCGACCCGTAATCTCCCGTAAATAAGGCGCGCGGATTGAAGGTGGCTTCAATCCGCGCGTTTTTGGATGTTGGGGGAATTATTGTTCTCCCTGAAGGAGTTTGTTGTAGCGGGCGGGGTCGTTGATGAGGCGGTAGGCCTCGAGGAAGTCGTTGGAGAGGGGGTTGGTGGAGCGGACGTAGATGCCGTTTTCATAGAGGTCGCGGGTCATGAGACCATTGAGGACGGCGAGTATCATCTCGCGCGAGGTGTTCCACTGCTCCTCGTTGAAGGGAACGCCGTCAGCGTCGCCGCGCGCGATCAGCTCGTCGATAATCTGCTGTGAGGGCTGGAAGTCGCGTGCGAAGATTTCTTCGGTGGGATACTGGCTGAGGAGTTGGTCGCGGTGTTGCTCGATGTAGTTCAGGACGTATTTTATGACGACACCCTTGGCGATGAGGTCGCGGTAGTAGGGCGAGTAGCGGGATGTGTCGGCGGGGACGAACACGTCGGGCATGATTCCGCCGCCGCCATAGACGGTGCGGTGGTTGTGGAGGGTGTAGTAGGGCACGGATTTATCGAGGTGGATAGAGTCGGCGTGCCAGAGCTCGCCGGAGTTATACCGGTTGAGGAGGTCGAGCTGGTATTCCTCGCCCTTGCCTTTCTCGTAGGGTTTCTGTATGCAGCGGCCCGATGGGGTGTAGTAGCGCGATGTGGTGAGGCGTATCATGGAGCCGTCGGGGAAGGGGAAGGGGCGCTGGACGAGACCCTTGCCGAAGGTGCGGCGGCCGACGACGAGGCCGCGGTCGTTTTCCTGGATTGCTCCCGAGAGGATTTCGGCTGCCGAGGCCGAGTATTGGTCGACCATTACGACGAGGCGGTCGACGGGGATGGTGCCGGTGTGCTCGACGTTGAAGTATGTGGCGGGGGTGTGGAGGCCTTTTGTGAATACGACGGGATCGCCTTCACGGAGGAATTCGGAGGCGAGCTCGTAGGCCGCGCCGAGGTATCCGCCGCCGTTGCTGGAGAGGTCGAGGATGAGGTTGCGCATGCCCAGGGCGGCGAGCGAGTCGGCGGCCTGGCGGACTTCGCGGGCGGTCGATTCGGCGAAGCGTGTGACGGATATGAAGCCGGTGGTGTCGTCTACGAGGTATGACGCGTCGACGCTGTAGATGGGGATGTCATCGCGGACGAGGCGGAAGTCAATCAGGTCGGGTTCGCCGGCACGCTTGACCTTGATGTTGACCACCGAGCCCTTGGGGCCGCGGAGGACCTTGATGATGCCCGAGTTGTTGAGTTTTTTGCCGGCGATGACGGTGTCGTTGGCCGAGATGATGCGGTCGCCGGGGCGGATTCCCATTTTTTCGGATGGGCCGCCGGGGGTGGTCTGGATTACGTAGACGGTGTCCTCGACCATGTTGAACTGGATACCGATTCCGCTGAACTTGCCTTCGAGGGGCTGGTTGAGTTCCTGGGTTTCGGCGGGGGTGGAGTAGGCCGAGTGGGGGTCGAGTGTCTTGAGCATGGCGATGATTGCCTGTTCGACCATGGTGTCGGGATTGACTTCCTCGACATAGTAGTTTTCGATGACGGCTGCGGCGAGGCGCAGTTTCTGGTCGGCGCTCATTTCGCGTGTCTGTGCGAAGGCGACGAGGCCGGCTGCGGCGGCGATGAGGAGGTATAGTGCTTTTTTCATATTTGTGGCAAAAATTCTGTTATGTCGTGTCCGTAGCTTTTGAGTTCGCGGACGACGCTTGACGAGACGGCCGACAGCTCGGGGAGGGCGTAGAGAAGCACGGTTTCGATGCCGGCGATGCGGCGGTTGATGTCGGCCATGTCGCGTTCGTATTCAAAGTCCTTGGCCGAGCGGACCCCGCGCAGGAGCCAGCGGGCGCCGAGGCGCCGGGCGAGGTCGACGGTGAGTTCGCCGGTGTAGGCGATGACCCGGACGCGGTCGCCGGGGACGGACGCGTAGACGGCGCGGATGGCGCTGACGCGGTCTTCGGCGGGGGTGGCGCCGGCTTTGGCGGCGTTTGTCCCGACGGCGATGATGATGCGGTCGAACAGCGGGAGGGCGCGGCGCACGATTGAGTCGTGGCCGACGGTGAAGGGGTCGAACGAGCCTGCGAAGAGGGCGACGTGGGGCGCGGGGGTGTCAGGAGATTTGGGAGTCATCTTCAATAACAAGGTTGTCGATGATGAAGTTCTGGCGCTCCATGGTGTTTTTTCCCATGTAGAATTCGAGGAGCTCGTCGACGCCGTCTTCCTTGCGGAGGGTGACTCGGTCGAGGCGCATGTCGGGGCCGATGAATCCGCGGAATTCCTCGGGGGAAATCTCGCCGAGGCCCTTGAAGCGGGTTATCTCGGCGTTGGCGCCGAGGCGCTCGATGGCGGCGATGCGTTCGTCGTCGGTGTAGCAGTAGACGGTGTCCTCGTCTGGGCCCTTGCGGGCTTTGCCCGAGCGCTTGGAGGTCAGGCGGTTGCGGACACGGAACAGGGGGGTCTGGAGCACGTAGACGTGGCCTTTCTTGATGAGGTCGGGGAAGAACTGGAGGAAGAAGGTGATGAGGAGCAGGCGTATGTGCATGCCGTCGACGTCGGCATCGGTGGCGATGATGACGTTGTTGTAGCGGAGGCCGTCGATGCCGTCCTCGAGGTTGAGGGCGGCCTGGAGGAGGTTGAATTCCTCGTTTTCGTATAGGACCTTCTGGGTGACGCCGTAGGTGTTGAGGGGTTTGCCCCGGAGCATGAATACGGCCTGGGTGTCGGCGTCGCGGACTTTGGTGATTGAGCCGCCGGCCGAGTCGCCCTCGGTGAGGAAGATTGACGAGGCGAGTTTTTTCTCTTCCGAGCCGCGAGCGTCGCTGAGGTGTATGTTGCAGTCGATGAGCTTGCGGTTGTGTAGGTTAACCTTTTTGGCGCGTTCCTTTGCGATTTTGGTCACGCCGGCCATGGCCTTGCGGTTGCGCTCGCTTTCCTGGATTTTCTTGAGGATGACTTCGGCGACTGAGAGGTCGCGGTGGAGGTAGTCGTCGAGGTCTTTTTTGACGAAGTCGCTGATGAATTTCGCCACCGTCGGGCCGTCCTTGGACATCTCGCGCGAGCCAAGCTTTGTCTTGGTCTGCGATTCAAATACGGGGTCCTGGACGCGGATGGCGACTGCGGCGACCATGCCGTTGCGGATGTCGGAGTATTCAAAGTTGCGTCCGAAGAAGTCCTTGAGGGTGCGCGACACTGCTTCCTTGAAGGCCGTGAGGTGGGTGCCGCCCTGGGGGGTATACTGGCCGTTGACGAACGAGTAGAATTCCTCGCCGTATTGGTTGGCGTGGGTGATGGCAATCTCGATGTCGTCGCCCTTGAGGTGGATGATGGGATAGAGGGGATCGTGGGTGAGGCGCTGGGTGAGGAGGTCGAAAAGTCCGCGGCGCGAGACGTAGCGCTTGCCGTTGAGGTAGATTGCGAGGCCGGTGTTGAGGTAGGTGAAGTTCTTTATGAGCTTCTCGACGGGCTCGTCGCGGTAGTGGAAGGCGGGGAAGATGGTGGTGTCGGGCTTGAAGTAGACGAATGTTCCGTTGGGCTCGTCGGTGGGGAGGACGGGGGATGCGTCGGTGAGGACGCCGTCGCGGAAGCGGGCGGTCTTCATCTGTCCGTCGCGGACGGCGCGGACTTCAAATTCGCTGGACAGGGCGTTGACGGCCTTGAGGCCGACGCCGTTGAGGCCGACGCTTTTCTGGAACGCCTTTGTGTCGAATTTGCCGCTGGTGTTGATCTGTGAGACGGCTTCGACGAGTTTTCCCAGGGGTATGCCACGGCCGAAGTCGCGGACGCTGATGGCGCCGTCGTCGGAAATCTGGATGTCGATTTGCTTTCCGTAGCCCATCATGAATTCGTCGATTGAGTTGTCGATGACTTCCTTGAGGAGGACGTATATGCCGTCGTCGTCTTCGGAGCCGTCGCCGAGTTTGCCTATGTACATGCCGGGGCGCATGCGGATGTGCTCGAGCCAGCCGACGGTGCGTATCTCGTCTTCGGTGTATGTGGCTTCCAGTGGGGCGGGCTGTTCGGCCCCTGCGGAATCAAAGTCTAATTCGTCTTTCATAGCATGCAAAGATACGAAATTCGACCGAGAAAGGCAAAAAAAGTTTGTGGGGGCGACTCTGGACGGGGCTTGGACGCGGGATGTAAAAAGCGAGGCCGTGACTCGGGTCACAGCCTCGCTGAAAGTATGGGTTACACCTGATTATTTGTCGAGGTGGGGGCCGGCGGCTACGAGGGCCTTACCGGCGGCGTTGTTTTCGTATTTCTTGAAGTTCTTGATGAAGCGGGCGGCGAGGTCTTCGGCCTTGGTGTACCATTCCTGGGGGTTGGCGTAGGTGTCGCGGGGATCGAGGATCTTGGGATCGACGCCGGGGAGTTCGGTGGGGATGGCGAAGTCGAAGATGGGGAGTTCCTTGGTGGGAGCGGTGAGGATTGCGCCGTCGAGGATTGCGTCGATGATGCCGCGGGTGTCCTTGATGGAGATGCGCTTACCGGTGCCGTTCCAGCCGGTGTTCACGAGATATGCCTTGGCGCCGGACTGTTCCATGCGCTTAACGAGTTCTTCGGCATATTTGGTGGGGTGGAGTTCAAGGAATGCCTGGCCGAAGCAAGCCGAGAAGGTAGGGGTGGGCTCGGTGATGCCGCGTTCGGTGCCGGCGAGCTTGGCGGTGAAGCCGCTGAGGAAGTAGTACTTGGTCTGCTCGGGGGTGAGGATCGAAACGGGGGGGAGCACACCGAATGCGTCGGCGCTGAGGAAGATTACGTTCTTGGCGGCGGGACCGTGCGAGATGGGCTTAACGATCTTCTCGATGTGGTCGATGGGATAGCTTACGCGGGTGTTCTCGGTCACGCTCTTGTCGGCGAAGTCGATTTTGCCTTCTGCGTCGACGGTCACGTTCTCGAGGAGGGCGTCGCGGCGGATGGCGTTGTAGATGTCGGGCTCGCTGTCCTTGTCGAGGTTGATGACCTTGGCGTAGCAGCCGCCTTCGAAGTTGAAGACGCCGTTGTCGTCCCAGCCGTGTTCGTCGTCACCGATGAGGAGACGCTTGGGGTCGGTCGAGAGGGTGGTCTTGCCGGTGCCGGAGAGGCCGAAGAAGATGGCGGTGTTCTCGCCGTTCATGTCGGTGTTGGCCGAGCAGTGCATGGAGGCGATGCCCTTGAGGGGGAGGTAGTAGTTCATCATCGAGAACATGCCTTTCTTCATTTCGCCGCCGTACCAGGTGTTGATGATTACCTGTTCGCGCGAGGTGATGTTGAATACAACGGCGGTTTCGGAGTTGAGGCCGAGTTCCTTGTAGTTGGTGAGTTTGGCCTTGGAAGCGTTGTAAACGATGAAGTCGGGGGTGAAGTCGGCGAGTTCTTCAGCGGTGGGGCGGATGAACATGTTGGTCACGAAGTGGGCCTGCCATGCTACTTCCATGATGAAGCGGACAGCCATGCGGGTGTCTTTGTTGGCGCCGCAGAAGCCGTCGACAACGAAGAGTTTCTTGCCGGAGAGTTCTTCAACGGCGAGTTCCTTGCATGCTTTCCAAGCCTCTTCGGTTGCGGGCTTGTTGTCGTTCTTGTATTCTTCGGTTGTCCACCAAACGGTGTCTTTTGACTTTTCGTCGAGTACGATGAATTTGTCTTTGGGCGAACGGCCGGTGTATACGCCGGTCATCACGTCGACAGCGCCGAGCTCGGTGGCAACGCCTTTTTCAAAGCCTTCGAGGGTGGGGAGGGTCTCGAGGTTGTAGAGTTCGTCGTAGGTGGGGTTGTAAACCACTTCCTTGACGTCCTTGATGCCATACTTGGCGAGGTCGGCTTCAACGCCGGCCAGACGGGCTTTCTTAACTTCTTCTAATTTGCTCATGATGCGTAGAAAAAATATGGGTAAATGTTATTGATATGCTGTGGATTGCGGCGGTGGTGCCGCCTGAATGTTCCATACGCTTAACGCTGCGAGACGTCAATTGTTACAGGCATTGTTATTCGGGTGCAAAGTTATAACTTTTTTTAGTGATTAGGAAATTAATAAAGAAAAATTTCCTTAATGAAGCGCAAAAAAATCGGGGATGGCGCCGGGGTGGGGCGGGAGGATGTGGCGGGGGAGCCGCGAGGCGTGGTGGAAATGAAAAAAAGCGCGCTCCGCTGATTGCGGAACGCGCTGTTGAGGTACCAAGCAGAATCGAACTGCTGTACACGGTTTTGCAGACCGTTGCCTCACCACTCGGCCATGGTACCATGGTTTGTGGGTGCAAAGGTAGGGCTTATTTTTGGCCTGTGCAAGTATTTTTGCGATTTTTTTGATTTTTTCGGCTGCAATCGTCTTTCAGGGGGCAGCCGGTGCAGTTTTCCGAGCCGGATTTGGCGCGGAGGGATTTCCACAGGCCCCAGGCGGCGAGGATGACGATGGCGGCAGCGGCGATGTATTGCCAGAGGGGTGTGGTCATGGGTTGTCTTTCTTGATTTGCCGGGCGAGATCGGCGGGGGCGAGGTCGGCGGGATAGGTGTCGAAGGGGAGGCGGAATGTGCATCCCGAGGCGTAGGCCGAGCAGCCGTAGGCGGTGCGCCCCTTGAGCAGGTGGCCTTTGCCGCAGGCGGGGCAGGTGATCTGTGCGATGTCGGTGATGGCCTGGGCGGGGGCGGCTTTGGGCTTGCGGGGCTTTTTTGTGGCGGTCTTGGTTTTCTTTGGCTCGTCGGTTTTCTGCGGGGCGGTTTCCTCGACCTGAATCTTGCGGGATGAGTTGTCGGAGAGGACGTCGCGCACGATCTGGTCCATCATGGTCTTGAGCTCGGAGATGAACTCGGCGGCCGAGTAGTCGCCGCGCGAGATTCGGCGGAGCTTGTTTTCCCAGATGCCGGTGAGGCTGGCGCTCTTGAGGAGTTCCTCGGTGATGGTGTTGATGAGGTCGATGCCGGCCTGGGTGGGAATGATGCTTTTGCGGCGGCGGGCTATGTAGTTGCGCCGGAAAAGGGTCTCGATGATGGCGGCGCGGGTGGAGGGGCGTCCTATGCCGTTTTCCTTGAGGGCGTCGCGCAGGGCCTCGTCGTCGACGGTGCGTCCGGCGGTTTCCATGGCGCGCAGCAGGGTGCCCTCGGTGTAGAGTTTGGGGGGCTGGGTGGTTTTCTTGACTGCGGCGGGGGTGTGGGGGCCGGTCTCGCCCTTGGTGAAGGGCGGGAGGATGCGGTCGGCCGAATCGGTGTTTTCGGCTTCGTTTTCGGCCTTGTCTTCGGCTTTTTCAAACAGCACGCGCCATCCCGGGTCGGTGATGACCTTGCCGGTGGCCTTGAATGTGATGTCGTCGACGGCGCCGAGGACGGTAGTCTGCATGAAGCGACAGTCGGGATAGAAAGCGGCGATGAACCGCAGGGCAATCATGTGGTAGAGCTTGCGCTCGTCGCCGATGAGGCGCGCGGGGGATTCGCCGGTGGGTATGATGGCGTGGTGGTCGGTCACCTTTGAGTTGTCGAACACCTTTTTGCTTTTGGGAATCTTAGCGGCGAGGACCGGGGCGGTCTGCGGCGCGTAGGGCGTCATGCGGCGCAGGATGTCGGGCACCTTGGGGTAGACGTCGTCGGGGAGGAAGGTGGTGTCGACGCGGGGATATGTGGTGACTTTCTTTTCGTAGAGGCTCTGGATGAGGCGCAGCGAGTCGTCGGCGCTCCATCCCCAGCGGCGGTTGCACTCGACCTGGAGCGATGTGAGGTCGAACAGGCGCGGGGGAGCCTCGCGGCCCTGCTTTTCGGTGACGTCGGTGACGGTGAATGGCAGGGGGGCGATGCGGGCGATGACTTCGTCGGCTTTTTCGGCTTGGTCGAATTTCATCGCTGCCTGGAAGGTGGTGTCGCGGTATGCGGTGGTGAGTTCCCAGTAGTCTTTGGGCTGGAAGTTCTCGATTTCAAAGTGGCGCTTGACAATCATGGCCAGGGTCGGGGTCTGGACGCGGCCCACCGAGAGCACCCGCCCGGGCTGGGAGTATTTGAGCGAGTAGAGGCGTGTGGCGTTCATGCCGAGAATCCAGTCGCCGATGGCGCGTGAAAGTCCGGCGTAGTAGAGGTTGTCGTATTTGGCTTCGGGTTCGAGGGATGCGAATCCATCGCGTATCGACTGGTCGGTGAGCGATGAAATCCAGAGGCGCTTGACGGGGCAGGATGTTTTGGCGAGTTGCATGACCCATCGCTGGATCAGCTCGCCTTCCTGGCCGGCGTCGCCGCAGTTTATGACTTCGTCTGCCTTGGCGATGAGGGTCTCGATGACGTGGAACTGGCGCTTGATGCTGTCCTGGTCGATGAGTTTTATGCCGAAGCGCTGGGGCAACATGGGGAGTGCCCCAAGGCTCCAGCGTTTCCAGTAGTCGCTGTAGTCGTGGGGCTCCTTGAGGCAGCACAGGTGGCCGAAGGTCCAAGTGACCTGGTAGCCGTTGCCTTCGTAGAATCCGTTGAGTTTATGGTCGGCGCCGAGGATTCGGGCGATGTCGGCGGCGACGGATGGTTTCTCGGTGATGCAGACGATCATAATCTTCTTAATGCACAATGCTTCTTAATGCACAATGCTTTATAATGCACAATTCACGATGCACAATTCACGATGCAAGATTCATGAATTGTGCATCGTGCATCGAGCATTGTGCATTATAACTTGAGCATTGTGCATTATAAATCGTGCCTTGTTTTGGCTTGTTGCCAGAGCTGTTCCATTTCGGCGAGGGTGAGGTCGCGGATGGTGCGGCCCTGGGCTGTGGCGGCGGCTTCGATGTGGTTGAAGCGTGAGATGAATTTGCGGTTGGTGCGCTCGAGGGCGTTTTCGGGGTTGACCTTGTAGAGGCGGGCGGCGTTGATTACGCTGAACAGCAGGTCGCCCATCTCGGCCTCGATGTCGTCGTGGCGCCCCGATGCGATGGCTTCTGACACCTCGCCGATTTCTTCCTTGACCTTGTCCCATACCTGTTCGGGCGATTCCCAGTCGAAGCCCACGTTGGCGGCTTTTTCCTGGATGCGGAATGCCTTGATGAGGGCGGGGAGGGCGTCGGGGACGCCGGCAAGGACGGTTTTGTTGCCGCCGCGTTCCTTGAGCTTGATTTCCTCCCAGTTCTGGAGCACCTGGTCCTCGTTGTCGGCCTTGACCTCGCCGAACACGTGGGGATGGCGGAAGATGAGCTTGGAGTTGAGGGCGTCGCAGACGTCGGCGATGTCGAAGCGGCCCTGTTCGTCGGCGATTTTAGAGTAGAAAAGGATGTGCAGCAGCACGTCGCCGAGTTCCTTGCGGATGTCGGAGGCGTCATCGTTGAGGAGGGCCTGGCAGAGTTCGTAGGTCTCCTCGATGGTGTTGGGGCGCAGGGATTCGTTGGTCTGTTTCGCGTCCCAGGGGCATTTTACCCTCAGGATGTCGAGGGTGTCGATTATTCTGCCGAACGCCTGGAGGCGCTCGTCGCGTGAGTGGCTCATTTTCGGATGGTTATTTCTTGAACGTTGCGACGCCGTTGTTGAGCCATTCGACAAATTCGTCGACGTTCTCGTCGTAGGCGCGGGCCGGGGCGAGGGGCTTGCCGTCGCCGTCGAGCAGTACGTAGTAGGGTTGGGAGTTGATGCCGAACTTGTGGCGCTGGAGATAGCTCCATCGGTCGCCGACAGTCTCGATGCGGGTTGTGCCGCCGTATTCCTCGACGTTGTAGGGCTGGTCGAGTTTGGCCTTGTCGTCGACCATGAGCTTGATGAGGACATAGTCGCGCTCGAGGAGGGTGCGGACGTCGGGGGTGTCGAACACGGCGCCTTCCATCTTGCGGCAGTTCACGCAGGCATATCCCGAGAAGTCGACGATGACGGGCATATTGTTCTGACGGGCATATTCCATGCCTTCGTCATAGTCGTGGAATTCCTTGAATGTGCCGCCGTAGAGGTTGAAGTCTTGGGTTGTCAGCGGTGGAGCGAACGCGCTGATGCTCTTGAGGGGCGCGCCCCACAGGCCTGGAACGAGGTAGGCCGCGAACGAGAGGGAGGCCACGGCGAGGAAGAAGCGGAACACCGACACGTGCTCGGTGGGAGAGTCGTGGCTGAAACGGATCTTGCCGAGGAGGTAGACGCCCAGGAGGATGAAGAGCACAATCCAGATGGCGAGGAATACCTCGCGGTCGAGGATGCGCCAGCCGTAGGCGAGGTCGGCGACGGAGAGGAATTTAAGCGAGAGGATGAGCTCGATGAAGCCCAGGACGACCTTGACGGTGTTGAGCCATGAGCCCGAGCGGGGCATTTCCTTGAGCAGCGATGGGAAGAAGGCGAACAGGCCGAAGGGCAGGGCGAGGCCGAGGGCGAATCCGCCCATGCCGAGGGCCGGGCCGACGATGCTGGCCTGGGATGCGGCCTCGACGAGGAGGGTGCCGATGATGGGGCCGGTGCATGAGAATGACACCAGCACGAGAGTGAAGGCCATGAAGAATATGCTCAGCAGGCCGGTTGTGTTCTCGGCCTTCGAGTCGATGGCGTTGCTCCATTTTGAGGGCAGCTTGATGTCGAAGGCGCCGAAGAACGAGATGGCGAAAACGACGAGCAGCACGAAGAAGAGCACGTTGAACACGGCGCTGGTGGCGATGTCGTTGAGCTTGGAGGCGCCGAACAGCATCGTCAGGGCAATGCCGAGCACGAGGTATATGATGATGATGCTGAGGCCGTAGGCGACGGCGTCGAATATGGCGCGGCTGCGGCTTTTTCCCTTTTTGAGGAAGAAGCTCATGGTCATGGGAATCATGGGCCACACGCAGGGTGTGAGCAGGGCGACGAGGCCGCCGAGGAATCCGAGGCCGAGGATGGCCCACCAGGGCGACTGGGCGGTGTCGGGCGAGGCGGCGGAGGCTTCGGCGACAACCTCGACGGGCGCCCAGAGGTCGCTGTCGGTGTGGCGTGAGGGCGCGGAGGAAGGTGCGTCGGCCTTTTCAGCGGGGAGTTGCTCGGGCTGGGCTACGGGAGCCGGATTTCCGAAGGTGAGGTCGAAATTCTCGCGGGTGGGGGGAGTGCAGGCCTTGTCGGTGCAGGCCATGTACTCGACTGTGCCACGGATTACGGCACCTTTGGCGCCATCGGTGAGCTTGAAGCGCTGGATGAACGACACCTTGCCTTCCCACATGGGGAGGTTGAGCTTGAGGCTCTGGTCGAACATCGTCTTGGCAGGGACGGAAGGCTCGACGTCGCCCACGAGCTCGAGACCGGGGGTTGGCTCGATGGTGAACACCGTAAGCTGGGGAGCGACGGCGTCGGGACCGAGAGGGGGCATCTCGAGTCCGTAGATGTGCCATCCCTCGTCAATTTCGGCGCTCCATCGGATAGTGCCCTCGGTGGGGGAAACGGTCTTTATGTCGGTGGTCCAGTGAACGTGGACTGGGCGCTGGGCCGCGGCCGAGACGATGCCGAGGACGGCGAAAGCCAGCGCGATGGTGAACAGGCGGAGGTGTCGCATGGATTGTTATTTGTTGAACTCGTAGGAGAGGTTTACGTTTTTCGGAGGCATGCAGTTCATGTCGTTGCAGGCCATGAAGCTGATGGCGGCGTTGATTTTGGCGCCGTCGGGGTCGGTGAGCTTGAATTTGCGGGTGAATGTGATGTTAGCTGCCCACCACGAGAGTTTCATTTCGAACATGGGGTCGTCGACTTCGGTGGGGGCGGTGCCGACTTTCAGCTTGTCGGTGAATTTGACGCCTTTAGAGCCCTCGAACGAGATCTGGGTGGGGCGGGGACCGCCTTCGGGGATGTTGGTGGAATACATGTGCCAACCTTCGTCGATAATGGCACGGAGAGTGACGATACCCTCGGTTTCGGAGGTCATCTTCACGTTCATGCGCCAGCGCACGGGCTCCTGGGCCACGGCGGCCGCAGCGGCCATCACCACTGCGAATAGAATCAAAAAGTAGCGTTTCATAGCAGGTATATTTTTCGCAAAGTTACAAAAAATAATTTGAAAGTCTGCCTAATCCGCTATCTTAATGTTTGCTTAATGTTTACGCCAGGAGCGGAGGTGGTAGAGACCGAGCAGCGCCGCAGCCAGGATGGCAGGGAGGTTGACGTTTCCGTAAAGCACCGACTGAGCGAGCCAGTAGGCGCTGCATATGCCGCATGTCACGGCTGCCATCAGGCATAATGATCTGCCGGTGGCAATCGTCTTGCCGTCTTTTTTATTTCCATATAGATGTTTTTTCCATTGGACGCGGGAATCCGCGGAAAATTTCAAAGGCCCATGTAATTTTTTTTGCGCATGAACCATCGCGAGGGTGCGTGTGTTAAATTTTTATAAGTTATAGAAACATGAAATTCTCTTTGCTTTTTGCTATTGTCTTTTCATCACTGAGTGCTTTTGCAGAAGTATCGCTGCGGGATGTGGCCGACGGGCTTGGCCGGGCGGAGTGTTATATGGCTGACACCCGATATGAGGTGTATCTGCCGAACGCGTCCGAACCGGTGACATACCGTCTCCACATCTCCGGCACCACAGCCCCCGGAGACACGCTGGCGCCATGCAATTATCTGATAGAATGGGAGTCGCAGGCTCCTGACGGCGCCACTGACTCCGAGGGCTTTTCGGCTTATTTCGACGGTAATTATTTCAGATACCGCAACGGCAAGCTCGCCGAATATCATCATGGCGACGACCCGATGCCTTTCGCACCGCGCGGCTTGGCCCGGGGTGGCGTGCAGATGAACGACCAGTTTGCCTCCCTGCTGCCCGCTTTTCTTGCGGGCCGGATGCGCGAGATGGCTTCCGACACGGCTTTTGCCGCCGCGATCGAGACGAGGGGCGACGAGGTTGTGGTCAAGGGCCGCGAGAGCCGGGGAGGCTATGTTGCCAATGAGTTCACCTACCGGTTCGGCGCCGTGGATTTCATGCCCCGCTCGTGGGAGATGGTGACCAACCCCGGGCAACTGGGCGAACAGACCATCACGGCTGAATACCGCCGTGCCGACGGCGACTGTCCCCGGCTCGACGAGGCGTCGCTCATCGGGCGCCATCCGGCTGAATTTGCCAAGTACCGGCGCGATTCATTCTCGCTTGAAAGCCTGCGTGGCGAGCCGCTGCCGGGATTTTCGGCTCCGATGCCCGGTGGAGGACGCTATTCGCGCCAGCGCGGCGAGGGATTCGGCGTGCCCACCATCATTGCCGTGGTGGACTCGAAGGTGGATGCCACCGCCCGCGTTGTGGCCGACCTGCGCGAGGCTGTGGGCGCGTTGCCGGGCGCCACCGACCTTGTGATTGCGTTCACCGACAACGACCGCGACGCCATTGAGGAAATCGCCGGGAGCGCCGCGCCGGGCGAGACCCTGCTGATGAGCGCGCGCGAGCTTGCGGCGAACTGCGGCGTGGCCGACACGCCGTCGGTGATATTCTGCCGCGCCGACGGCACGGTGGCCGACATCCACGTGGGGCGGAACAATGATTTGCGCGATATTGTTATACAGAAAGCGGCGATGGCCCGCTGAATCTGAACCTAATTAATAATCAAGAAATATGGAAACAGTTTATTTTAAGGGAGAACCCCAACACACCTACGGCAGCGTGCCCGCTGTCGGAACCGAAGCACCCGATTTCAAACTCGTCACCAAGGATCTCGCCCCCGTGACCCTCGCCGACCTTAAAGGCAAGCGCGTGGTGCTCAACGTGTTCCCCAGTCTCGACACGCCTGTGTGCGCCATGAGCGTGCGCCGCTTCAACGAGGAGGCCTCGAAGCTGAAAAACGTGGCTGTGGTGTGCGTGTCGATGGACCTGCCGTTTGCAATGGCGCGGTTCTGCACGCTGGAAGGTCTTGACAATGTGGTGGCCGCGTCGGCTTTCCGTTCGCCTGAATTCGGCAAGGAATACGGGCTGCAGCTGGTTGACGGCCCGCTGGAGGGGCTGCTGGCCCGTTGCGTTCTCGTCATCGACGAGAACGGCAAGGTGGTTTACCGCGACCTGGTGAATGAAATCACTGACGAACCTGACTACAAGGCCGCCGTCGAGATGCTTTCGTAAGGTTAATCCCGTTTTATCATCAAAGTGGGCGTGGTGCAACGATTGCACCGCGCCCACGTTGTTTTGATATGCAGAGCCGCCCAGCCGGGGCTACACGTGGACTCGGGCGATGGCGGGGGAGGAGGCGAGCCAGGTGTCGAAGGTGCCGCGGTGGGGGGTGTTGTAGGTGCAGAGGTCGACGGGGCCTTTGATTCCGTTTATCTTTCCACGGTGGGAGTGCTGCCAGATTGACCACCGCTGCTGGTCGGACACGGGCGGGGTGGTGAATGAGCATATCCACAGGGCGACGTCGTCGAAACGGCCGCGGATGAAGCGGTAGTAGCCGTTCTTGTTGGTGTAGATGATGGGCTCGCGGCCGTTCTGGCGGAGCAGTTCGATGAGCGAGCGCAGGTTGGCGATTATGGCCTCGGTGGTGAATTCGCCGGGGTTGCCCCATTCTTCCACGTCGATGGCCACTGGGAGGTCGGGGGTGAGCCCGTCAATGGCGCGGAGGATGTTGACGCTCTGGCGCCAGCCTTCGACATCGAAGCGGAAGAAATGGTAGACCCCGACATGGAGGCCTGCGTCGGAGGCAGCCTGATAGTTTTGCTCGAACATGGCGTCGCGCCATGTGGCGCCTTCCGATGCCTTGATGTAGACGAAGTCGATGCTGTCGGCGGCGACTTTGTTGAAGTCGATGGAGCCGTTGTGGGCTGATACGTCAATCCCGCGCACGGGGTATACGCTGCGGTCCGGGTCGACGTGTGCCTCGCGTGATGAAGCCATGCGCCTGCCCACCACGGCCGCGATAGCGACTGCGGTGATTGCGATGAGCAATATGGCGAGGGTGCGGGCTTTCATAATGCACGATTCACAATGCACGATGCACAATTATAATGCACAATTCACGATGCACGATTCACAATTATAATGCACGATTCACGATTCACAATTGACGATGAGGATAATTGTGCATTGTGCATCGTGAATTGTGCATTTGGTAAGTCGTGCATTAGATAAGGTCAGTCGATGCGGAAGTGGTCGCCTTTTTCTTTGACGATTGATTCAAAGTAGCGCTGGTTGTAGCCGCCGAATTCGGGCTGCACGGCGATTCCTTCGTCGGTGCGTTTGAACGAGCCGTCCTCGTTCTGGCGCTTGATGTTGCCGTCCATGAACTTGACGAACAGGTAGTCGCCGAGGTTTTTGTATGCCTTGGTGACTTCGGCTGCCGAGCCATCGGTGAGTTTGGCGAGGGTGGCCTGGGCGTCGGCATAGCTGACGGCGGGGGTGAGGGTGGCGGCGAGGGAGTCAACGCTGGCGGTGAGCGAGTCCTCGAAGCCTTTCTGTACCTTGCGGATGTCGGGAATCATCTGCGAATAGCGGTTGTAGGCCTGATTGGCGACGTAGTTGTTGACCCAGAACATCGCGTCCCACGACAGGGTGAGCATGTCGCCGTTGCCGGGAGCGAGCTCGTGGGGGGCGGCGAGGGTCGAGTTGAATACGGGTACGTAGACGCAGGTGTTGGCGTCGTCGACTCCGAACCACAGGATGCCTTTCATGGCATCGTGGCGGGCGGAGTTCATGTCGGCCACGAACGAGAAGCCGGTCTGCTGGGTGGCGATGGCGCGCTCGTGGGTGTAGTTCTTGCCGTCGACTTCAAATGTCATCGGGCGCCAGCGGTAGGGGACGTCGAAGGGGCCTGCGCCGATGTCGTCGAGCATGGTGAGGGGCGTGTCCTCGAAGTGGTCGCGCATCATCCATTTGAGGTCGTCGGCGGTGAGCTGGCGTTCGGGCTTGACCCACAGGGGCATGTATTCGCCCTCGCCCTTGGTGATCCATCCGAGCCAGCGGTCGGCCTCGCCCTTGGGGAGGAACTTGTTGAAGTAGGCCCATACGCGGGCGTCGCAGCCGCGGAGGGCGCCGATGTCGGTGACGGCATATGTGCGCGAGAAGTCGAAGTCCTCGTCCTTTCCGTCGAAGAGACCCTGCTGGCGGGCGAAGGAAATCACGTCTTTGGAGTAGAGGGTCTCGGGGTCGTTGAGGGGGAAGGTGTGTATGCGGGCGTGGTTGGCGTGGCCGCTGATGTGGCCGTCGGGGACGCGGCGGGCAACCCATACGGCGCCTTTGTCGGCCTTGCCCTTGCCGATGAGTTCCATGATCCAGACTTCGTCGGGGTCGGCGATTGAGAATGATTCGCCGCTCGACGAGTAGCCGTATTTTTCGACGAGGTCGGTCATGACCTTGATTGCCTCGCGGGCGGTCTTGGCGCGCTGGAGGGTGATGTAGATGAGCGAGCCGTAGTCGATGAGGCCGGTGCCGGCGAGTTCCTCGCGGCCGCCCCATGTGGATTCGCTGATGGTGAGGCCGTGCTCGTTCATGTTGCCGATGGTGGCGTAGGTGTGGGCGACTTCGGGAATCTCGCCGAGGTGTTTCTGTGAATCCCAGTCGATGACGGGGCGCATGGTGCCGGCGGGATGGTCGGCGGCGGGCTGGTTGTAGAGTTCGCCGTATAGGGTGTGCGAGTCGGCGGCATAGGTTATCATGGTGGAGCCGTTGGCCGTGGCACCTTTGGCCGCGATGAGGCTGGTGCATGCGTCGGCGCCTGTGGTGCCGATGCACAGGGCGGCTAATGCCGCGATTGCGTATTTTGGAATCATTGCAAAAAAAGAGTTTAATTCACAAAGATAGCAATAATTCCCCAACATTGGCGGCATTGTGTTTGTTAATAAAAATAAAATGAGAATCATAGCTGTCATATTGGTGCTCGTCGGGGTGCTGCTGGTGCTTTTCCGACGCATGGCGCGGACCTATCACAAGGTGAGGGGCCGCGAACGCCAGCAATTCAACCAGATGGAGGAATACATGCTCATCACGGGCGTGGTGCTGGTGCTTCTGGGCGGAATCTTCTGCTTCATACTTTGATTGGACCGCCCTTACAAAAAATGGGAAAGCCCCGCCGTTGCGGCGGGGCTTTCCTGTGTATGAATAGGGTGAATTATTATTCGCCTTCTTCGATGGTTACGGCACGGTCGAGGGCAACGTATTTCTCGCCGAGGTCGCAGAGGTTGCCGTTGTTGGTGGTGGCAGTGAGCTGCGAAGCGGGAACGCCGCACTTGATGAGCTTGTTGTAAACGCCATTCACGCGGTTGTGGCGGAGACGAACGTTGATTGCGTCGGTACCGGTGTAGTTATCGGCCCAGCCGGTGAGCACGTAGTGCTGGTTGGAGTTGTCCTTCATCACGTTGGCAATGGCTTCGAGCACATTGTTGTCTTCGCGGGTGAGGCGGTAAACGTTGATGGGGTAGTAGATGGTGGCCAGGGGAGCGGCAGCGGCAGCTTCCTTAACTTCGACGGGACGGTTGAGGCAGTCGCGGAGCTGCTGTTCGAGGTCGGCGATGCGGGCATCGGCGGCAGCGAGGCGAGCGCGGAGGGCGTCGCAGTTTTCGGCGGGAGGACAAACGGGAACAACGGGGTGGTTCCAGTCGGTCTTGCCGAGGAGGAAGTTGAGGCCGAGGTAAGCCTGAACGTCAAGGTAGGTGCGGTTTTCACCGTCGAGGTAGGTGTCGTTCACACCGTCGATTGCAGAAGCGCGGAGGTCGAGCTGGAGCTGTACGCGCTTGCTGAGGTTGAACGAGTTGATAAGACCGGCACGGAAGGTGAGGACGTTGTCGTGTGCGTTGTGGTAGCCGTCGCTCTTGCCGTTTTCGTACTTTTTGGTCATGGTCCAGTAGCCGCCGGCACCAGCATAGAGGGTGAGGTTGTAGACACGGCCGGGCTTGTAGCCGCAGAAGAGGTTGGTAAGGTTGGCCATTACGTCGAATACCGGGCCGATTTCAGCCTGATTGGTCTTGACCTTGCCTTTGGTGTAGTGTTCGTCGGGGAGCTGACCGGTAGCGCCGTCGAGGCCGCTGCCTTTCATAACGAGGTAGTCAACGCCAACGCGGGCACCCCAGACGGGAGTGAACCACTTGCCGACATAGAGGGCGGCGTTGGGGGCGAAACGGTCCTTGAGGTCGCGGACAACGTCGTGGTGGGAGAAGTAAACGTTGACACCACCCTGAGCGGTGATGAACCAGTTGTCCTTGAAGGAATTCATCAGGTAACCCTGAGTTGCATCCTCAACATACTGGACTTCCTGGGCCTCTTGGGCAACAGCGGCAGGCGCGAAGAAAAGTGCGCATGCGGCTGCGAGGAGTGTAATCTTCTTCATAGGAATTACAGTTAAATTATGATTGAATGTTGATACTTGTATTTGATATTATCTGATAGAATTTGCTTTTTAAGGTTGCTTATGAGGCATTTTCAGGCCGCTAAGTTACGAAGATTTCTTGATATAATAACTAAAAAACTTTAAAAAAGTTGTCTTGGAGTGAAAAAACGGCCCGTTTTTGTGGAATTTGTGCAAAAACGGGCCGTTGAAGGGTCAAGTGGGCGGGGTGTCAGTGCTTATCCGAGCATGGCACGCACGCGGGAGTAGATGTTCTGGGCGGTGAAGCCGAATTTCTCGTCGAGAATCTTGTAGGGAGCCGAAGCGCCGAAGCGTCCCATGCCGAATACCTCGCCGTTGAATCCGCGGATGGAGCGGAGGACGGAGGGGAGGCCGGCGGTGAGGCCGTACTGGCGGACGCCTTCGGGGAGAACCGAGGTGCGGTAGCTTTCGGACTGCTCGTTGAACAGGCCGATGGAGGGCATCGATACGACGCGGGCGGCGATGCCGTCGGCGGCGAGCATTTCGGCCACTTCGCAGAGCAGGGACACCTCCGAGCCGTTTGCGACGAGGACAACCTGGGGATTCTCAGGGTCTACGACCACATAGCCGCCGCGGCGCGCCTGGTTGGCGTCGGCGAGGCGGTTGCCGGATGCCGAGGGGAGGTCTTTGATGTCCTGACGCGAGAAGATGAGGGCGGTGGGGGTGGCGTCGTTGTGCATGGCCATGTCCCAGCACACCATGGTCTCGGCGGCGTCGGCGGGACGGAGGGCGAGCAGGGAGGGGCGGCCTGAGAAGTTGCGAACTTCCTCGAGGAGGCGAATCTGGGCTTCCTGTTCGATGGGCTCGTGGGTGGGACCGTCTTCGCCCACGCGGAACGAGTCGTGGGTCCACACGTATTTGACGGGGAGTTCCATGAGGGCGGCCATGCGGACGGCGGGTTTCATGTAGTCGGAGAACACGAAGAAGGTGCCGCAGGCGCCGATGAGGCCGCCGTGGAGGGCGATGCCGTTCATGATGGCGGCGAGGGTGAGCTCGCTGACGCCGGCCTGGAAGAATGCACCGGCGAAGTCGCCGGCGGCGAAGGCGTGGGTGTGTTTGAGGAAGCCGTCGGTCTTGTCGGAGTTGGCGAGGTCGGCCGATGCCACGATCATGTTGCCGATGTTCTGGGCGAGGTAGCCGAGGAAGTTGGCCGATGCGGCGCGGGTGGAGATGCCGGGCTTGTTGGCGATTTTGTCGTATTCGATTGCGTCGACCTTGCCCGAGAGCCAGCTTTCAAGCTGCGCGGCCTTTTCGGGGTTGGCTTCCATCCAGGCGCGGTGGGCCTTGCGGCGTTCGGCGACGATGGCGCGGAGCTGTTCGGCGCGCTGTTCATAGAGGGCCTTGGCGTCGTCGAAGATGGCGAAGGGCTTCTCGGGATCGCCGCCGAGGTTGCGGATTGTTGCGGCGAAGTCGGCGCCGCTCTTGCTGAGGGGCTGTCCGTGGGTCGAGCACTGGCCCTCGAAGTTCTCGCCGTCGGCCTTGACCGAGCCTTTGCCCATCACGGTGCGGCCCAGGATGAGGGTGGGGCGCTTGGTCTCGCGCTGGGCCTCGGTGAGGGCCTTGGCGATCTGGTCGGGGTCGTTGCCGTCGATTTCGATGACGCTCCAGCCCCATGCGCGGTATTTGGCGGCGTAGTCTTCCTCGTCGACTTCGGCTACGGTGGTCGAGAGCTGGATGCCGTTGCAGTCATAGAACATGATGAGCTGGCTGAGGCCGAGGTGGCCTGCGATGCGGCCGGCGCCCTGGGAGATTTCTTCCTGGATGCCGCCGTCCGAGATGAAGGCGTAGGTCTTGTGGGCGACGGTTTCGCCGAAGCGGGCCACGAGGTAGCGTTCGGCGATTGCCGAGCCTACAGCCATGGTGTGTCCCTGGCCGAGGGGGCCCGAGGTGTTCTCGATGCCGCGGCGGGGGTCAACCTCGGGGTGCCCGGGGGTGGGGCTGCCCCACTGGCGGAACTGCTCAAGCTCGTCGAGGGTGAACTTGCCGGTGAGGGCGAGCACGGCGTAGAGCATTGGCGACATGTGGCCGGGGTCGAGGAAGAAGCGGTCGCGGGCAAACCAGGTGGGATCGTCGGGGTCTGTTACCAGGAAGCTGGAATAGAGCACGTTGACGAAGTCGGCACCGCCCATGGCACCGCCGGGATGGCCTGATTTTGCTTTTTCGACCATCGAGGCGGCCAGGATGCGGATGTTGTCGGCCGCGTGTTTCATTACTTGTAAGTCCATAATGAGTTTAAGTCAGTGTTAATGTGGTTATGGTTATTATTTAGGCATATCAGAGATTGCGTGGGTCGGGTTCTTCGTCGACGGGGATGTCGGTGTTGACGTTCTTCGAGCCGGTGAGGGCGTAGAAGAGGAGGTAGGCGAGCATGCCGACGACGAGCCAGTATGATGCCATGTATCCGGCCGAGTTGGCTATGGCGTTCTGTACCAGGGGCATGACGCCGCCGCCGACAACCATCATCATGAAGATGCCGGATGCCTGGGCGGTGTATTTGCCGAGGCCTTCGACGGCGAGGTTGAAGATGCTGCCCCACATGACGGAGGTGCAGAGGCCGCAGAGCACCAGCAGCAGGGCCGACATTGGCACGGAGGCTGAGGTGAAGCCGTCCTCGACGCTGTAGGCGGGCATCGAGACGCGGTATTCGGCGGGGAGGAAGATGGCGCCCATGATGAGGAGGATGGCGACGAGCGACACGAACGAAAGCTGGACGCGGCTGGAGACCTTGCCCGAGATGGCGCTCGACACGAGGCGGCCTACGAGCATGAGCAGCCAGTAGATTGCGGCGATGCCGCCGGCGACGGCCGATGCGTTGACGGTGATGCCCGAGGCGGCCGAATCGCTCAGGTAGAAGATGAGCACGCCGGGGATGCCGACTTCGATGCCGACATAGAAGAAGATGCCGATGACGCCGAGGACGGTGTGGCGGAAGTTCCAGGGCGAGTGGCTGTATTTGACTTTCTTGCCCGACGATAGGTTGGGCTCGGGAATGGCCACGCGCAGGATGATGACGAACGCGATGGCGAACACGGCCATGGCGATGAAGAGCAGCGGGCGGACGTCGGTCATGGATGTGGCGGCGGTCACCTGGCCGATGAGCATGCCGACGAACAGGGGGGTGAGGGTGCCGGCGAGCGAGTTGCACGAGCCGCCGATCTGGATGAGCTGGTTGCCTTTGTTGCCGCCGCCGCCCAGGAGGTTGAGCATGGGGTTGACGACGGTGTTGAGCATGCACACCGAGAAGCCGCAGACGAAGGCGCCGAGCAGGTAGATGATGAAGTTGAGGGTGACGGTTGCGCCCTGGACGTCAAAGATGCCGGTGTCGGTGCCGACAAAGCTCGACATCCATTGCAGGATGAGGCCGACGAGGCCCACGACCATGGCCGAGAGGGCGGTCTTCTTGTAGCCGATCTTGACGAGGAGGTTGCCGGCTGGGATGCCCATGAACAGATAGGCGAGGAAGTTCATGAGGTTGCCGAGCATGCCTGACCATTCGTAGTTGTTTTTCCAGATGGTTCCCAGGGGGGCGGCGAGGTTGGTGACGAAGGAAATCATGGCGAAAAGGAAGAACATGGCCACGATTGCCACCATGTTGCCTTTTGTACCGCTTGTCTTTTGATTCATTGTAAGGATTTTTTTATGGTTAATGTTTAAGGGTATGTTCAGTATTGGCGGTGGCCGAAGATGGCCGTCCCGACGCGCACCAGGGTGGAGCCTTCCTCGATGGCGATGGGGAAGTCGTCGCTCATGCCCATCGAGACGGTGTCGAAGCCGCGCAGGTCGGGGCAGATGTCGAGAATCTGGCGGCGGAGCTGGGCGATGGTGCGGAAATCGCTGCGGATGCGGTCGGTGTCGTCGGTGTTGGTGGCCATTCCCATGATGCCGCAGATGTGGGTGGCGCGGAGGTTTTCAAAGCGGCGGTTGCGGAAGTAGCCGAGCAGTTCGTCGGGCGAGAAACCGAATTTGGTCTCCTCGGCGGCGACGTGGACCTGCATCAATACGTTGGTCACCACGCCGCGCTCCTGCGACAGGCGGTCGATGAGCTCGAGCAGCCTTTCCGAATCGACGCTCTCGATCATGGCGGCGAGGCCGACGAGCTGGCGGGCCTTGTTGGTCTGGAGGTGGCCTATGAAATGCCAGCGGACGTCGCCGGGCATCTGCTGGGCCTTCTCGAGGAGTTCCTGGACGCGGCTCTCGCCGAATATGCGCTGGCCGGCGCCGTAGGCCTCGCGCAGGGCCTCGACGGGATGGAATTTGGACACGGCCACCAGTCCGACTCCTTCGGGGAGCCGGGCGTGGAGGCTGCGTATTGTATCGGATATGTGGCCCATCAGTCGACGACTTTCATGCGGTAGACGTCGATGAGGGGGGTCTCGGCGAGGGAGATTATGTCATAGTCGGCCATGGTGCCTTTCATGTGCTCGAGGAAGTTGTCGTAGGCGCTCTTGAATCCGTTGGCCTGGACGAGGATCTGGGAGGTGGAGCGTTTCTCGACGCCGCTTTTCTCGTCGACGGTGATGAAGCCGACCTTGACGAGGTACCATTTGTCACATTCGTCGAAGAATGCGATTTCGGCAATTTTCGAGCGCTTGACGGCGGCCACGTCAAACTCGCCAGAGATGAAGGGGCGCTGTTCCTCGGTGATGCGGGCCTCGGCCTCGGTGAAGCTGAGGGCGTCGACGAGGTAGGGCTCGGTTACTTTTTTTGCGGCTCCGTTTTCCTGGAGCTTGTCATATCTTACTTTACATTCAAACCAGTTTGCCATTGGAAGTCTTCTATTATAAATAATGTATATGCGGGCGACGGGACGGAAGTCCACAACCCGCAAGCAAAGTTACGGAAAAAATCTCATACAGCTTTTAGAAATTGACGCAAAAGGGGGATGATGATGAAAATTCGGAGTAAAAAATGTTCCGGGCGGTGTCGGGCGCCAGGCGGGGCGCGCCGCCCGCGAAGGGAACTCGCGCGGCACGGGCGGTGTTGGCTATTTGCTCGGGATTGGTGATATTTTACTTTCTTTTTGCTTGAAAAGTGGCGTTGTGGACGTCCTCGGTCATAACTTACTGAAACATGGGGACAAACGGTGTCCAAAATCCATGAAAAGCATCAAGTTCTCGGCTGTGAAAATGTTAAAAGCGGAAAAAATATGCTCAAAAAAGTTTGTTTTTGAACAAAAGTGTTTATCTTTGCAAAAATTATCCTCACTCCAGCCGTGAGGGTGATTTGAATTACCTGACAATTCAATCACTTATATTTATCTATGTTTAACTAATTTTTTAGTATGAAAAAGCTGTTTCTATTACTTGTGGCAGTGCTCTCGATTGGCCTGTGTGCGTCGGCCCAGACGCGTACAGTCACGGGTATTGTCCTCGACGCCAATACGGACGAACCGTTGATTGGCGCATCCGTGACAGCGGGCACATCCAACCAGGGTGTCGCCACCGACATCGACGGCGCATTCTCAATTCCCGTCCCTGCCAATGTCACAAAGCTGACCGTATCGTACGTCGGCTATGAATCCCAGACGGTGAATATCGGCTCGGGACATGTGGTTGTGAAACTCCAGCCCCAGTCCAACACCCTTGATGAAGTATTTGCAGTTGCCTACGGCACTGCCAAGAAATCGGAATATACCGGTTCGGCCTCGGTTGTCAAGGCTGAGCAGCTTGAGGACGCTCTCGTCACCACCGTGACCAACGCCCTCACCGGTCGCGTAGCCGGCGTACAGACTATGAGCAATAACGGTCAGCCGGGTTCTGAACCCACCGTGCTTATCCGTGGTGTTGGCTCCATCAACGCAGGCGTGTCTCCCCTCTATGTGGTTGACGGTGTGCCTTACAGCGGCGATATCGCTACCATCCCCGCCACCGACATCGAGGCCATGACCGTGCTGAAAGACGCCGCATCCGCCGCACTTTACGGTGCCCGTGGTGCCAACGGTGTCATCCTCATCACTACTAAAAAAGGTAAGGAAGGTTCGGCCCGCGTAACTCTTGACGCCCGCTGGGGTGGAAACTCGCGCGCCCTTTCCAACTATGACGTAATGACCGATTCGCGTGAATATATCGAACAGGTCTACAAGGCCCACTACATGACCGGCCTCATGAGCCAGGGCATGACTAAGGGTGCCGCACATAACTATGCTCTCAATCAGCTCTGGCCCTCGATCGGCTACCAGACCTGGACCGCTCCCGCCGGCCAGACCATCATCGGCACCGACGGCCGCTTCAACCCTGATGCAACCCCCGGTTACCTTAATGAAGAAGCCGGCTACTATTATATCGGTGATGACTGGAGCAAGCAGCTTTCCAATGGCCTCCGTCAGGAATACAACCTCTCGATCAACGGCGGTACGGACAAGTTCACCTACTATCTCGGCGCAAGCTACCTGAGCGATGAAGGTATCATCACCGGCTCGGGCTATGAGCGTCTTGCAACCCGCGCGCAGGTCGACTATCAGGCAAAGCCCTGGCTGAAAATCGGCACCAACCTGTCGTACACCTATGTGAACTCTCAGTATCCCAGCGACCAGGTTTCGAATGGCACCAGCTACTCGACCGGCAACGCCTTCCTCTTTGCCAACTGGATGGCTCCCGTATATCCTATGTATGTGCGTGACAGCTCCGGCCAGATAATGTATAACACCACCTACAACCGTCCCATCTATGACTACGGTGACAGCCAGTTCGGCGCTAAGCGTAACTACATGTCGATGGGTAACCCTTCCGGTGACCTCGCCTATAACCTCGACGAGTCGCTCATGGACGTTTTCGACGGCAAGTGGTATGTGCTTCTCACCCCTATCGAAGGTCTTACCATCAACGGTAACCTCGGTTATTTCGTGGATAACACCCGCGCCCACTACATCAGCAATGGCCTGTACGGCCAGGGCACCAGCTATGGCGGCCAGGCAATCCAGCAGCAGAGCCGCATGCGCACCCTCAATCTTCAGGGCCTCGCAGAATATCAGCGCACTTTCGCCGATGTTCACAACGGCTCAATTATGGTAGGTTATGAAAGCTTTGACCGATATGACGAAGTCGTTGCAGCCAACGGCCAGATGCTCTACAATCCCACCCTGTGGGCCGTGAGCAATACCGTTAAGAACAAGCGCGGCTCCGGCTCGGCCGGCGGCTATGGCACACGTGGTATCTTTGGCCGTCTTAAGTATAACTATGATTCCAAGTACTTCCTTATGGCCTCTTACCGCCGCGATGCATCCAGCCGTTTCCATCCCAAACACCGCTGGGGTAACTTCTGGTCGGCTTCGGTTGCATGGGAAGTTGCCAAGGAGAACTTCATGGAAGAGTTCACCAATGTCGACATGCTGAAGGTTAAGTTCTCGTTCGGTCAGAACGGTAACGACAACATCGGCAACGACTATGCTTATGTCGATCAGTTCATACTGTCGGGCGACGGTTATTACTCTGACTCGCAGCTCGGCTATAAGGGTAACCCCGACATCACTTGGGAAACTTCAAACAACCTCAATGCCGGTGTTGACTTCTCGTTCTTCAAAGGCATGCTCTCGGGTACCGTAGAATACTATCAGCGTCAGGTTTCCGACATGCTCTTCAACATCCCCGTCGCTCCGTCGCTCGGTTATTCGTCTTACCCGATGAACGTTGGCTCGATGCGAAACAACGGTGTGGAAATCGAGCTCAACTACCGTCCCATCAACACACGCGACATCACCTGGGATATCTACGCCAACCTTACCGCACCCTCCAACAAAGTCATAAAGCTTTCTCCTGACCTGCTTGACGGCAACGGCGACTGGATCAGCGGTTCGCGTATCTTCCACGAAGGGGAATCCATGTATCAGCTCTATCTGCCGAAATATGCCGGTGTTGAAGAAGAGAGCGGTCTTGCCCTTTACTACTACCGCAAACCCCTCATGAAAGATGGTCAGCAGGTTGTAGTGAACGGTATCCCCCAGTATGAGGCTGAGGAACATACCACAACCGACTGGGCTCTTGCCCGTACATCAAACCGTGTGTCGACCGGCAACATGATGCCCAAGGGCTACGGCGGCTTCGGCACCAGCCTCAACGCCTACGGTATTGACTTCGCTGTAAACTTTGCCTTCCAGTTCGGCGGCAAACTGATGGATAGCTCCTATCAAGCATTCATGAGCGGCTTCCAGGCATCTGACATAGGCCAGAACATGCACCGCGACCTGCTCAACGCATGGACTCCTGAAAACACCGTAACTGACGTGCCCCGTCTTTCTACAACCGACCAGTACACCACTGCCACATCAGATCGTTTCCTCATCTCGAGCAACTATCTCTCGCTGAGCAACATCACTGTCGGCTATACCCTTCCCGAGAAGTGGACATCCAAGCTCTATCTCCACAACGTGCGCCTGTATTTCTCGGGTGAGAACGTTGCCCTGTGGAGCAAGCGCAAGGGTCTTGACCCGCGCCAGGGTTTCACTTCCTCGCAAAACGACACTTACTCTCCCATCCGTTGTTTCTCGGGCGGTCTGCGCCTTTCGTTCTAAACGGTCGTGAATCAAGTAAAATTAGGAAAAATGAAAAATATCAATAAAATAATGGTATCCATCGCCGCAGCTTCCATGCTGGTTGCCTGCAACGATCTGGATATTCAGCCTGAAGGCAGCACCATCACTGCTGACCAGAAGCAAGAGGTTGTGACCCTCGATCCAAGTATGGCCATGGCGGGTGTTACCGGCCTTGCGAGCCAAATGACAGCTTTCGGTTCCATAACCGGCGGTTCCGCTAGTCAAGTCCATTGGGATATTGGTTTCCCCGGCCTTTACATCATGATGGACGAGCGTGGTATGGACATGTACTCGGTAGAGACAGGCTACAACTGGTTCGTATCCGCAATGATGATGAGTGACGGTCTTTCGACCTCGCAGGATGCGTACACCATGTGGGCTTACAACTATAATCTCATCTTCATCGCCAATAACGTCATCTCGTCTGTCGAGCCAAAACTCGAGGAAGGATCGGAAATCCCCGATGACAACGAGAAGTTCATGTTCTATGTAGGACAGGCCTACGGCTTCCGCGCATACGCCTACTGGTATCTTGCACAGAGCTTCCAGTTCACCTACAAGGGACATGAAAATTCTCCCTGCGTTCCCATCATCACTAATGAAAACAGTGAGGAGGCAGCCCATGACGGTATCGCCCGCTCGACCGTGAAGGAAGTTTACCAGCAGATCATCAACGACCTGACACACTCGCTTGAACTTCTCGAATCGACCAGCGTAACCATCGAAGATGTAATCGACAGCAAGCCCAAGCGCTTCCTCACCCCCGCAGCGGTGCATGGTCTGCTTGCCCGCACATATCTCCTTATGAACGACTGGTCGAAAGCCGCCACTGAGGCCCAGGCCGCCATCACAAAGTCTGGAGCCACACCCCTCACTATGGAGCAGGCTTCCGTGCCCGGTTTCAGCTCTATTGAAGAAGATAACTGGCTTTGGGGTATCGCCGTGATGGAAACAGACCGAGTTGTTACCACCGGTCTCTGTAACTTCCCCTCACACATGGGTTCTTTCTGCTATGGCTATGCTACCGCAGTGGGTGCATGGAAGTGGATCAACCAGAAACTTTACGCAAAAATTCCTTCCTCGGATGTGCGCAAAGGCTGGTGGCTCAATTCCCGCGGTACATCGAGCAACCTTACCGCACAGCAGCAGCAGTACGTGAGCCAGCGCGGTGCTGATGCCGGCGTACAGGTGAAATTCGCTCCTTACCAGGGTATTCTTAACCAAGACGTGAATTCTTGTGACATTCCTTTGATGCGTGTTGAAGAAATGTATTACATCCTCGCCGAGGCTCAGGGTATGCAGGATCTCAGCACTGGTATCGAAACCCTGAACGATTTTGTCAAGACATACCGCGATCCTTCGTATCAATGTCTCGCAAGCTCTCAGGAGGACTTCCAGGATCAGGTGTGGCTGCAGCGCCGCATCGAGTTATGGGGCGAAGGCATGAGCTACTATGACATGATGCGCCTCGGCAAGCCCCTCGACCGCGTAGGCGGTGGCTGGCCCAGCACCTGCGAATACTATATCGAGCCGACCGATCCCGTGCTTATCTACCCGATTCCTGCATCGGAAATCACAGGCAACAAGCAGCTGACCGATGCTGACAACGTCAACGCCGGCGGCGGTCGCCCCACTCCCGTAAGCGCAAATTAACGGGCAGTCGCAGCTATCAAGCAACATTGTTAAATACAGAAAAATCCAAATATGAAAATCTTCAAATCATCAATACTGGTAATGGCCGCCCTGATGGGCGCAGCCTTTACTGCATGCAGCGATGACGACAAGTATGAGCCCGCTTCACAAGTTGATGGCGTGTACTTCACCACCAACGACTTGTCGATCGTGTACGTAGATCCGGAGGAAACCGGCTTCACGGTACAGATCGGACGCGAAGGCTCGACTGCGGCTGCAACCTACTCGCTCGTCGGCACAGTGGCCGAAGATGCTGCCGGAAAGTTTACCCTGCCAAAGCAAGTTACTTTTGCTGAAGGTGAGAAGCTGGCCAAGGTTACAGTGAACTGCGCACTTGACGTCGACGACCTTGAGAAAACCTATTCCATGACCATGGGCTTTGCTGATGGTACTCCGTTGAATCCCTGGGGCTATGAGACCTATGACTTCTCGGTGACGGTACGCGCCATCGATCCGCTCAAGTACTGGAAGCCTGTCGGATATGCATATGTTATCGACGGTTGGATCATGAGCCGTTTCAAGTCTGTGTTCAGCGGTAACCCGTCTCTCGAAGATCTCGCGTGGGACGCCGTGCTCTATGAAAACATCTCCCGCCCGGGCAAGTATCGCATCGAAAATATGTGGACCGATGGATACTATATAGTAAAGCTGGCAGAAGCAGGTTTCCTTGAAATTGTTGAGGACCGCGACATCTATGTTGACTGCACCAATGAGGAATGTGTTAAAATCGAACCTCAGGCATCAGGCATCGCCATTGAAATAGGAGAGGATGGAATGGTAGAGGTCAGCATTTGCAATATCGCCGGTCTGTACGCATCGCGCGGCCTCACTGATGAGGAGATCATTAACAGAATTGAGGAGAACGGTATGGAACAGTGCTACATTGAGGATGGTTTCATCTATGTCTATCCTTGTCTCTTCGGTTACAATGGCGACATCGGTTATGAATGGTCTGATCATCCTGAAGGTGCACTCCTGTTTGAATACAGCGATGATCCCGCAGGTGCTCCCGCCAAGAAATCTGCTCTTTCACTCAGCATGAAGAACGGAAAGGTTGACCTCTCGCGTTATGCGAAGTTCGCCAGCGCTCTTAACTGATAAACTATAAGAACCTCAATAAAGAAGGCCGCGTTTCCAATCGGAAGCGCGGCCTTTTTGTGTGGCGTTTGGTGAAAATTCTCAGAAGCTGAGGCGGAGGTGGCGCCAGGCCGAGGAGGGGATGAGGCGCCACAGGGCGGTGATGACAGCCCAGCGGGAGTCGACGGTGGCGACGCGCTTGCCCAGAAGGATGGCTTTCTCGATGCGGGGGGCGGCGTAGTTGAGGCTCATGACCATGGGGAGGTTTCCGGCGCCGGATTTGCGGAGGAGGTCGGTGTCGACAAAGCCGGGACGGATGTCGGTGATGCCGACGTTGACGTGCTGGATGTGGGCGAGCTGGTCGAGGGCCTGGAGGTAGGTCCACTGGTAGCGCTTGGAGGCGGAGTAGGCGGCGGACTGGCCGATGCCCTTGGTGCCGGCGATGGAGGTGATGGCGGCGATGCGTCCGCGCGATACGTTGGCCGTGGCCTTGAAGTATTTGTAGGCGGCCACGACGATTTTTGTGAAGCCGGTGACGTTCACGCCAATGGTGCGGATGTCGTCGGTGAGGTCGAGCTCGGGGTTCATCCATCCGCAGCCTGCGGCATAGAGGAGCACGTCCATGCCGCCGAGGCGCTCGATGAGTTCGTTGAAGCGCTCGACGGCGTCGTCGGCGGTGACGTCGATGGTGGAGTATTCGACTGAGTCGGGATAGAGGCTGCGCAGGGCTGCGAGGGAATCCTCGCGGCGGGCGGCGACGCCCACGCGCCAGCCCATGCGGGCGAAATCGGTGGCGACGCGGAGCCCGATGCCGCTTGACGCGCCGACGATGATGATGTTTTTCTGCATAAGTTACCGGTTTTTGCCATAAGGATGGCCTGCGCGACCGGGCGCGGGGCGCGGGGTTGACGCAGGTCAGCCGATGGTGTCTGCCTTTATAACCTCCGGGAGGGGGTGTTTGTTGAAGGGGATGGTGTAGGAAATGGAGAAAGAGCCTGTGATGCTCTGTCCGCGCGAACCGTAGCCGGGAATGTACCAAGGCTTGCCGTGGACGTTGGCCGATTCGTGGAGGATGGCGTGGTATTTGACCATCCATCCGGCCGAGATGTTCGAGAACAGTTTGACGCGGAGGCCGATTCCCACTTCAATCCAGCCGGCGGTGGCGTTCTGGCCGGGGAGCGAGAAGGGGGGCACGTCGCCCCAGTAGCCAGGGGCGGGCGCGGCGTGGTCGATGGCCCAGCGGAAGGGCGAGAAGCCATAGCGGATGCCGGCGAACATCTTGTAGTCGGGGTTGGAGTTGTAGAGAAAGTTGTAGTCGGCGCCGATGCGGAAGTAAACGCTCATGGGCGACGAGTAGGTGAAATCCTTTTCGACGGGGGTGTTCCTGGCCTGGCCGATGCCGGCCTCGAATGAGGGGAAGTAGCGGTTGTGGAGGTTGGCCGATGCCCAGAATCCCAGCAAGCCGTGTTTCTGGCCGAACAGGCGCATGACGGGATCCCATATGTCGACGCCGACGGTGGCGTCGACAAAGAGGGGGTATTTCATTTTGGGGATGGAGCGGATGGCGGTGGAGTCAATCCATTCCTCGCCAGAGACGGTGTCGACATAGACTGTGGTGCCGTCCTCGCGGTGGTAGTGGGTTGAGCGGGCACGGCGGGCGGCGTTGATGCGGGCGGTGTCGTCGCGGGTCTCGTTGACGGCCTGGGTGGTTGTGGCGGCGGTGGTGATGGGGGTGGCGCGTCGCTGGCGCTTGGGCGCGGCGTCGTCGGCCCAGAGGCAGCCGGCGGCGGCGCTCACGGCCACGGCGAGCACGATGCCGCGCATGATGGAGCGGGCGGTCATCGGGCGGGCTCCTCCTGGGCCGTGCGGAAGAATATCTGTATGCGCTCGATGTCAACGTTGGTTATGAGCGGGTCGGTGAGCTTGATTGAGTCGATGAGGTGGAAGGTGTGGGTGACGGATGTTATTCGGTAGATGTACATTGCCCCACATTCTTCGGAGGCGAAGTAGGGGATGGTTTCGTAGGCGAAGGTGACGGTGTCGTTCAGCTCGGGGAAGTCGAGGGCCTTCTGGCGGTAGGCTATGACCCACGATGTCGACGGGGCGTCGGCGCGCATGGGCAGGTAGACCTGGCTCTTGCGCAGGGAGGGCGAAAGAAGCACTGAGTCGCCGGGGGCGCCGATGCCGTTGATCTGGATGGAGTCGACGGTGATGCCGTCGCCGGTGGCGCTGGAATAGAATCTGGCGAGCGGCAGGGCGCTGCCGTTGTCGAGGCAGCCCGACGAGTTGCAGGCGGCGGCAGCGGCGGCAAGCGGAATGATGGCGAGCAGTTTCTTCATGTGTTTCTTATAGCGAGCCCCAGCGGATTATGTCGGAATTGTCCTTCCGCACCTTGGCGGGAACGGGCGAGCCCGGGGCGGGATAGCCGATGGGGAGGATGGCGATGGGCTCGAGGTGGGCGGGGATGTCGTAGGCGCGGCGGATGACGTCGGTGTCGAAGTTGCACACCCAGCAGGTTGCGAGGCCGAGGGCGGTGGCGGCCAGGCAGATGTGCTCGACGGCTATCGACACGTCGACATCGGCGTGGTCCTTGCCGTCGGCGGCGCGGTGCCAGGCGGCCTGGTGGTCGCCGAGGGCGATGATGAAGGCGGGGGCGGTGCGTATCCATTCGCGGGCATATGCCCGGGCGATGATGTCGCGGGCGTGGTCGCCCTCGACCACGAGGAACAGCCAGGGCTGGCGGTTGCAAGCCGAGGGGGCGATGCGGGCGGCGTCGAGCACGGCGCCGAGGATGTCGCGGCCCGGAACGCGGTCGGTGTCGTAGGCGCGGCATGAATAGCGCCGGTCGAGCAGCGACATCAGCGCGGGGTATGTCTCAAAGTTTTCCACTATCCAATGGGGTTTGGTCAGGTTTATGGTTTGTGCCGGGCGGAGGGCTCAGCAGAGGTCTTCTTCAATCTCGTAGTCGTTGCGGCGGGGCGAGTTGCGGGCCACGAGCTCGCCGACGAATCCGGCCAGGAACATCTGCGCGCCGAGTATCATGAGGGTGAGCGAGAGGTAGAAATAGGGGGAGTCGGTGACGAGGATGTAGGGGTTGCCGTGGTGCATGTCCCACAGTTTGCCGAAGCCGACGACGGCCACCGCGATGAAGCCGAGGATGAACATCACCGAGCCGAGCAGGCCGAAGAAATGCATGGGCTTGCCGCCGAACTTGCCGGTGAACCACAGGGTGGCCAGGTCGAGGTAGCCGTTGACGAAGCGGTCGAGGCCGAATTTCGTCTTGCCGTATTTGCGGGCCTGGTGGTGGACGACTTTCTCGCCGATGCGGTTGAATCCGGCGAGCTTGGCAAGGTAGGGGATGTAGCGGTGCATGTCACCATAGACCTCGATGTGCTTGACGACCTTGTTGCGGTAGGCCTTGAGGCCGCAGTTGAAGTCGTGGAGGTTGTGGATGCCGCTGACCTTGCGGGCGGTGGCGTTGAACAGCTTGGTGGGGATGGTCTTCGACAGGGGGTCGTAGCGCTTCTGTTTGTAGCCCGACACGAGGTCGTAGCCGTCGCGGGTGATCATGCGGTAGAGCTCGGGAATCTCGTCGGGCGAGTCCTGGAGGTCGGCGTCCATGGTGATGACCACGTCGCCCTGGGCGCGTGCGAAGCCGGTGTTGAGGGCGGGCGACTTGCCGTAGTTGCGGCGGAATGCGACTCCTTTTATGGCGGGATTTTCGGCGGCGAGGCGCTTGATTACGTCCCACGACGAGTCGGTGGAGCCGTCGTTGACGAAAATGACCTCGTATGAGAAACCGTTGACGGCCATCACGCGCTCGATCCATGCGGCGAGTTCGGGCAGGGATTCGGCCTCGTTGTAGAGCGGAACGACAATCGATATGTCCATTTTGATTACTTGTTAGGATTGAAAGGGGGAGGAGTGGGGGTGTCGCGGCGGGGACGGCGGGCGCGGACAATCAGCGCGAGCACCATCGACAGCAGCGAGCCCGAGAACACGGCCATGTATATCATTTCGAGCGACACCTCGATCGGGGTGGGGAGCGAGCGGGCCTCGGCGGCTTTCTGCAAGGTGGCGGCGATGGCCCGGGCGTCGGCATTGTCGACCGAGCCGTAGACCGACACCACAGCGTCGATCTGGTCGGATATGAAGGTGGGGCACAGCCAGCGCATGCCGGCATAGGCCGCCACGGCCATTATCAGGCTTCCGAAAAAGAACATGCAGATGCCCTGCAGCCACAGGGCCGAGAATGTCGACATGTTGGGACGGGCGCGGTGGGCGCGGGCCAGCAGCAGGAATGCGACCGACGGGACGGCAATCATGGCGGCGATGGCCAGGAAAAAGAGGCCGGGAAGGTAGGCGGTGGCGCCCATCAGCAGGACCGTCACGGCCATCAGCGGCCCCATGATGAGGCCGTCCTCGGCCCCGAGCCTGTAAACCGATTGGGGTGATTCGTTCATAGGGTGCAAAATTACGAAAAAAAATCAACAAAATGAGCAATCGCCCTAAAAACAAGCCTTGATGGACAGGTTTTGGATAACCGGTTTCAAAAACTTTTATTATCTTTGCGATGTTAAAGCAAAAAAATCATGACACAGCTCATTGTATCCATAGAAAATCCATCCATGCTTTCCGACATCCGGGCTGCAATCAGAATGATTCGCGGGGTTGTGTCGGTGAAGACGGAAAAGACGGGTGTCTCCAATCCTGAAACGGCGGCCGCCATCAGCGAGGCCGAGGCGGGAAAGGGCATCCGTTGCCATACGTTCGCTGATTATAAGAAACTTGTCTCGGACCTGGACGATGTTTGAGATTGAGGTGACCCGGCAGTATCTGCGGGATTTGAAACTGGCCCGGAAGAGGGGCCTGGATGAATCTAAATTTGATGAGGTAATCCAGGCGCTCATGGAAGGGCTTCCGCTGCCTCCGCGCAACAAAGACCATGCGTTGATCAACGATTACAAGGGATGCCGCGAATGTCATATAACGCCCGACTGGCTGCTGATATACTCCATTGACGAGCAATTGAAGGTCCTGTCGTTAATCCGCAACGGCACCCATTCCGACTTGTTTTAAACTGAATCCTTATATCGGGCTGGCAGATGACGTTCATAGGTTGCAGAATTACGAAATTTTTCCCATAAAACTGCAAATTTCAAGAGCAACGGGCGTTTTTATCTGTTATAATTTGTATAACTGGCAAATAATCGGTAACTTTGCGTAATCTACTTTGTAAATCATGTAATTATGACTCGAAACATCACAATCACCAATCCCTCTCCGAAACTGGTTGAGTTTTTCGAACTCATGAGAGCGCGTAAAGAGGCCCAGCAGAAAAAAATGGGTCAAAAAAAGGAAAGCACATTCAAGGTTGTCATTTGAAAAAATGGACATATACTTTGATATTCAGACAGAGATGGGGTCACTGCTTCGCGTGGCCCTTTCTTGTTATGATCTGGCTACGTTGCAATATTTTACGTCCGATCCCGCCGTGCTGACGCTTAATTTCTACGATGTCAGCCTGCGCAGGCTGGGCGAGGATGGCGCCGCGGGCCAGAGGGCTTTGAACGCTGTGTCGCGGACGCTGGCGTCGTTCTTGGACGACAATGAGGATGCGGTGCTGTGCTTCTATTGCGACGAGCAGACTGACATCAGGCGCAATGATGTGTCAATAACACCACAGGAGTACCGCAGTCGGTTGTTTTCGGCGATGTTTGACCGGTATGTGCGTTCGCATAAGCTGACCGACGTAATCAATTACCGGGTCAAGATTGTTAAGGATGATGTGCCGCATTTCGCTCATATGATTTGTCGCAGGACCCATCTGCGTGCTGCCGAGATAGTAGGAGATATATTAATCGAACCCAAATAAATTTTTGTATGTATCAACGTCAAGCAACTTTTGAAGAGGCCGTTCGCTCGGCCCTGCAGCAGCACTACTGCGACTTCAGCGGCCGTGCGTCGCGCTCGGACTACTGGTGGTTCGTGCTGTTCGGATTCATCCTCGGCGCGATAACCGGCGTCATCGCCGGTTTCAGCGAAACCCTCGGCGGCATCCTCAACGTGATTGTCGGCCTGGGGCTGCTCCTGCCGTCGCTCGGGCTTGCGGTGCGCCGCCTGCACGACACCGGCCGCTCGGGCTGGTGGATTTTCATCTCGCTGATTCCCCTGGTGGGTCAGATCCTGCTGCTGGTGTGGTTATGCCAGGAAAGCCAGATGACCCCCAACCAGTACGGTCCTACCCCGCATGTCGAGAACCGATAACGTCCCGCGCGGGACGTAAACGCAAAAAGGTGGAAAAGTTTTTTGTGCTTTTCCACCTTTTTTATACCTTTGTGCTTTCAAAAATGATATAAGCCATGGCCGAAATCAAAGAAACCGAATCAAACGAAACCCGAGGCCTCAACTTTGTTGAGCAAGAAGTATATGCCGACCTCCAGGCCGGCAAGAACGGCGGACGCCTTAACACGCGCTTCCCGCCCGAGCCCAACGGCTATCTGCATATCGGCCATGCCAAGGCCATCTGCATGGACTTTGGCGTCGCCGAAAAGTTCGGGGGCACATGCAACCTCCGCTTCGACGACACCAATCCCGTCAAGGAAGACGTGGAATATGTCGACTCAATCCGCGAAGACATCCACTGGCTGGGCTTCGACTGGGGCGACCGCGAATACTACGCCTCCGACTATTTTCCCCAGCTCTTCGACCTGGCCTGCCGCCTCATCAAGGAGGGCAAGGCATACGTTGACGACCAGACTTCGGAAGAAATAGCCGCGCAGAAAGGCACTCCCACCGAACCCGGCAAGGAGAGCCCCTACCGCAACCGCACTCCCGAGGAAAACCTCGACCTGTTCATGCGCATGAACGCCGGCGAGTTTGAGGAAGGCGCCCGCGTGCTCCGCGCCAAAATCGACATGGCGTCGAGCAACATGCACTTCCGCGACCCCATCATGTACCGCATCATCAAGCACCCCCACCACCGCACCGGCACAACCTGGAAAGTCTACCCGATGTATGACTTCGCCCACGGCCAGAGCGACTACTTCGAGGGTGTGACCCACTCGATCTGCACCCTGGAATTCGTGCCCCACCGTCCGCTCTACGACTATTTCGTCAACGAGCTCGACAAGGGCGACTACCGTCCCCGCCAGATTGAGTTCAACCGCCTCAACATCACCTACACCGTGATGAGCAAGCGCAAGCTGCTCGCGCTGGTCAAGGAAGGCCTTGTGGCCGGCTGGGACGACCCCCGCATGCCGACCATCTCGGGCATGCGCCGCCGTGGCTACACTCCCCAGTCGATACGCAACTTCATCAACACCATCGGCTATACCAAATACGAGGCCCTCAACTCGGTCAGCCTCCTCGAACATGCCGTGCGCGACGACCTCAACCGCATCGCCACCCGCGTCATGGGCGTTATAAACCCCGTCAAGGTGGTCATCACCAACTATCCCGAGGATAAGGTCGAGACCGTGACGATGGAAAACAATCCCGAGCAGGAGGGCAGCGGCGTGCACGAAATGCCTTTCTCGCGCGAACTTTTCATCGAGCGCGAGGACTTCATGGAGAATCCTCCCAAGAAGTTCTTCCGCCTGGCTCCCGGCGCCGAAGTCCGCCTCAAGGGCGCGTACATCATCAAATGTGAGGAAGTGGTCAAGGACGCCGACGGCAACATCACCGAGCTGCGCTGCACCTACGACCCCGACACCCTCAGCGGCCTCCCCGGCGCCAACCGCAAGGTGAAGGGCACACTCCATTGGGTGTCGGCCGCCCACGCCGTCGATGCCGAGGCACGTCTGTACGACCGCCTTTTCGACGTGGAGAATCCCGCCGCCGAGGCCGACCGCGACTTCCGCGACATGCTCAACCCCGACTCGCTGGTGGTGAAGCAGATCAAAGTCGAGCCGTTCGTGGCCGAAAATGCCCGCCGCGGCGAGAAATTCCAGTTCCAGCGCATCGGCTATTTCACGCCCGATTACGATTCAACCCCCGATCGCCTGGTGTTCAACCGCACCATCGGCCTGCGCGACACCTGGGAAAAAGAACAGAAGAAAAACTGATAACCCGGAGCGATGACGCGGCATGCCGCGTCATCGCCCATACCTGACTTTATTTGGAACGAGACGAACTGATTGAGCGATTCCGCGCCGACCTCCACCGCCCGCTCTCCGAACGATATTACTCGGAGGACGAGCTGCTCGAGATTTTCGACGTGGCTGGCGATGAGTATGACGACTACCTGCGCTCGGAAGTGCTCCTGCTTGGCGCCCACCTTTATCCCGACAGCCGCGAGCTGCTCGGGCGCCGCGCCATATATTACCGGCAGACCAACACCGACGCGTTCAACTCGTTTCTCGGCGACAATCCCACCGAAATCTCACCCCTGTGGGAAATCCTGCGTCTCGCCACCCTCACCGGCCCGAAAGAGGCGATTGTCGACGAAGTCGAGAAATTCATCGCCACCGCCCGCCTCGACGAGGACGAGGAGGTGATACAGTTCGTCCAGGCCCTCCACACCCTCGGACTCGATTCATGGCTTGTCAAGAATCTCGACATGATACGCGGCAAGGTCACCTACCTGCCCACGCTGCTCTACGAGATTGCCGTCACGGCCGAGGATTCGCCCGTGCTCGACGGCATCGCAATAAAGATGCTCGAGGAACTGACCGAGATTGAGCCGTATTCACCCGAATACTGGACCCTGCTGGCCTATTCCTACCTCAACCACGACCGCCTCGACGACGCCAAGACCGCCCTTGACTATGCGCTCGCCATCAACCCCGACAATGTCGAGGCGCTCAAGACCCGCCTGCGCACCCTCGACGACGCCGAGACCGCCGAAATCGACCGCGTGCTGGAACGCCTCGCCGAACTCGACCCGTCAGACCCCGACATCGCCCTGCTCGCAGTCATGCGCGCCGACGAGGCCGGCGAGGCTGCCAAAGCGCGCCGGCTGCTCGATAAATTCCACCCCCAGGTGAAATCATCGCGGGCGCTTGTGGCCAAGGCCATCGCCCTGGGCTACGACGCCCTCGACGAAATGTTGATGAACCTTTACGACAGCGGAATCGTCGACCGCGAGGAATGGCTGTCGCTGGCCGAGGTGGCCTATTCAACCGGCGAGCCCCTGATGCTGCAGTCGGTGCTGCGCATCTACCAGGCCAAGGCCGGACAGCCCCTCAACCACGACTTCCTGATGTCGCGGATGCTTTTCGCAACGAAGCAATACGAGCTGGCCGTCAATATCTTTGCCAACGCCGACGAGAGCGGTACCCTGCGCCGTCCCGAAAACCTTTACGTGGCATATTCCCAATACCTGCTGATATTGCTGCGCCTGGGGCGCTATGCCGAGGCCCGCGAGGCCGTTATGGCTATGAAAAACATGCTCGACACCGAGCCCGGCATGCCCGGCAACAAAATGGAACGCTACGGCGCGTCGGTGTTCATGAACGACATCCTCTCGCGCCTCGACAACCCCGCCGCGACCGACTGGGACAGCTACGACCCCCTCGGCCTCGACAAAGCGTGAGCGATGTTAAGATTAATGCGAGGGTGCCAGCGGGAGTAAACCGTGGCACCTTTGTTTTTATTTGTATTTTTTGTAGGCTTTTGCGAGGCGGGTGTGGTAGCCACGGGCGGCGTAGCTGGGGCCGTTGTAGCCGCGGGCGAAGGCGCTCCAGTTTTTGGATTTGAGGGCGGGGAGGAGGCCGGTGCGTGAGATGAATTCGCCGAAGAGTTCGAGCTGGTCGCGCTCTGAGCGGGACATCAGGCGGGCGAATTCCTGGGGCGAGGAGGTGCCGCACTGGCGCCAGTTGAAGCCGCCGATCTGGAACATGCCCCAGAAGGTGCCTTCGATGGCGGTGACTGAGTCGATTTCGCAGGCTTTGTCGAAGCGGGCGCGCACGGCGGCCTGCTGGGAGCCGTAGCGGGCTATGTTGGGCCGGTTGAACACGGCCGAGTGGGATTTGGTGTATTTGCCGAGGTTGATTTTGTGGCGTTTGGCCATCTGGCGGAACACGGTGAGGTCGAAGTTCATCAGGGGCTTGCCTTCTTCCCAGAATCCTTTGTGCTGGCGTCCGGCCTCGATTTCGACTACGGCCTTGATGGCGGCCACCTCGACGCCGAGTTCTTTGGCGAATTCCTCGAAGTCGCGTTCGGTGAGGGGGCCGCGGCGCATGGAGTCTTCGGGTTGCTCGAACTGGAGGCGCACGGTGTCCTGGCCGACGACGAAGTATTCGCGGTCGGGGTCGAAATAGCGGGCCGAGTCGGGGATGACTGTGTTGAGGCTCTGTGAGGTTGCGCGGGGTGTCGTCACGACACATGCGCCAAGGAGAAGCATCAGGGGAATACCGGTAAGTATGAGTCTCATGATATTTTGGTTTCGGTTAAACAAAATGTGCATCTTTGGAATAACGCACGGATGCGCGGAAATGTTCGGGCGGATTTGAAATAAAAAGCCCGCATGAGGGCGTAAGATCAAATCTTTGTCCTCATGCGGTTTTTATCCGGCAGTCTCAGGCCTTGAGGTCGGCGACTTTCTCGAGGGTGCGGGTGAGCTGTCCCCAGAAGCGTTCGACGGCGGGGATGTACATGCGTTCGCTGGGCGAGTGGACGTCGCGCAGGGTGGGGCCGAACGACACCATGTCGAGGTGGGGGAGTTTTTCCTTGAACAGGCCGCACTCGAGGCCGGCGTGGATGGCCTTGATGGCGGGCTTGACGCCGTAGAGTTCCTCGTAGGCTTCGGAGGAGAGGCGCATGATGGTGGAGTTCATGTTGGGTTTCCAGCCGGGGTAGCCGTCGCCGTGGGTCACCTTGGCGCCGGCGAGTTCGAAGAGGGCTTCGACCTGGTGGGCGATGTCCCATTTGCGCGACTCGACTGACGAGCGCTGGGAGGTGGTGACGAGAATCTCGTTGTTGGGCTTCATCTTGACGGAGGCGAGGTTGGTCGATGTCTCGACGAGGCCCTCGAGGTCGCGGCTCATCGAAACGACGCCGTGGGGGGCGCAGTAGAGGGCCTCGATGAGGTGGCGGGCGGTGGCGCTGTCGACGCAGAAGTCGGGGCGTTCAACCGATTCGATGGTGAGTTCGATGGTGGGTTCGATTCCTTCGTATTCGTCCTTGACTTCGGCGACATACTGGTTGAAGGCGGCGACGATTTCTTCCTTTTTGGAGGTGTGGACGCCAAATACGGCGTGGGCTGCGCGGGGGATGGCGTTGCGCAGGTTGCCGCCGTCGATTTCGACGAGCGAGGTCTCGTATTTCTTGGTCATCGACCACAGGAAGCGGGCGAGGATCTTGTTGGCGTTGGCGCGGCCGAGGTGGATGTCGCCGCCCGAGTGGCCGCCGAGGCCCTTGGAGATGTCGAGCTTGAAGTAGTGGAAGTCGGTGGGAGCCATCGAGCGTTCGTAGTGGAACGTGCAGGTGGTGTCGACGCCGCCGGCGCAGCCCACGAAAATCTCGGCGTCGTCTTCCGAGTCGAGGTTGAGGAGCATCTGGCCTGAAATCATGCCGTCGCCGAGGTTGTTGGCGCCGGTGAGACCGGTTTCTTCATCAACGGTGAAGAGACATTCCACGGGGCCGTGGACGAGCGAGTCGTCGACCATCACGGCGAGGGCGGCGGCCATTCCGATGCCGTTGTCGGCGCCGAGGGTGGTGCCGTCGGCGCGGAGCCAGTCGCCATCGACGATGGTGCGGATGGCGTTGTTCTCAAAGTCGAAGTTCTTGTCGTTGGATTCGCACACCATGTCCATGTGGGCCTGGAGGATGACGGTGGGGGCGTTTTCCTTGCCGGGGGTTGCGGGCTTGGTCATTACGACGTTGCCGATGGGGTCTGTCTTGGCGAAGATTCCGTGAGCGGCGGCGAAGTCGAGCAGGAACTTGCGGATTTTCTCTTCCTTCTTGGAAGGGCGGGGCACTTGGGTGATCTGGTCGAAGATACCGAACACCAGCGCCGGCTTGAGATCTTTGATTGTCATGTTATCAATGATGTTTTAGGGGGTTGAGCTATTCAAAAATGGTTTAAGAACTTTAAAGGTTCGTGCAGGAATGTTAAAATTATTTATTTCCGCGCTCTAAGTTACAAAAATAAATCGAGAAAACACCAAAAATCGGCCAAGCTTTCTTATATTTGCACTGCAAAAGCGGGCTGTGGCGCCGAAAAGGGCGCTGTCGGCGCGTTTTTTGCCCCCAATCAACCACGAAAAGTAATCCAAAAAACTAAATAGGAGAAATCCACCGAACTCATGAAAAAAGTTATTCTTGCCGCAGGCGCTGTCCTTGCCCTGATGGCAGCGGGCTGTTCCGATTCAGCGAAGACGGCCGCGCCTGTCAAGGCTGTCGCCGGCGACTCCGCCACCACTGCATGCAACATCCGCTATATCGACGTAGATTCAGTCCTGTCGGCCTATACCCTGGCCCAGGAGCTGACCGCCGAGCAGCAGAAAGAGATGCTGGCCTTTGAGAGCGCCGCACGCCAGAAAGACACCGAGCTCCAGCGCCTCAACGCCAATATCCAGAACAAATATCAGAACAACGGCTACCTGACCGAGGAATCGCTCAAGGCTGACATGAACAGCCTGCAGCAGCGCCAGAACGAGGCCAACAACTGGGCCAACACCCACCAGAACCGCATCGCCCGCCTCGTGGCCGACCAGCAGCAGCGCCTCAACGACTCGCTGCAGAACTTCCTCAAGGCCTACAACGCCGTTTACAACTACGACGCCATCCTCGACAAGAAGGTGGGCTTCTTCAAGCCCGAGCTCGACATCACCGCCGAGGTCATCCAGGGCCTGAACGACCGTTACACTCCCGCCAAAAAGGACGAAGAGAAGAAGAAATAAGGGATGATTGCCCTTCCCGCGTCTATCGGGCGTCTGCTTTACCGCATGGTGCTTCTGCTGAGGCGGAGGCGCCTGCGGAACCGCAGCGTCAGCATCATCAGCAATGATTGCTGGAGCAGTTTCATGTACCGGTATTACCGAATACCGTTCAATTCGCCTTTCGCAGGCCTTTTCATCATGCCCGACGATTACCTGGCCATGCTTGAGAATCCGTCGGTGCTCGGCGCCAAGCCACAAATGACCTCCGCCACCCGCTCGCGCTACCGCGCCGAGTTAGCCCACCTGCCCGACTATCCGCTGGGGGTGTTGCCCGGAGGCATCGAAATTCATTTCCTTCACTATCATTCCCAGGACGAGGCCCTCGACAAATGGACGAGACGCGTGGCCCGCATCGACTGGGACAACTGCATTGTCAAATTCAGCCAGAACAACGGCTGCACCGACAGCCACCTGCGCCGTTTCCAGGCGCTGCCTTTCAGGTGCAAGGTGGCTTTCACTACCGATTTCCACCCCGACATGCCATGCGCGGTTGCGCTCCGCGAATTTGCGGGCGAACCCCAGCTGGGCCGCTATTGGAAGATAGCCGACCTTCACTGGAACTTCGCCCGCCATGCTGACGCGCTGTGAACCGCGTCACTTCTCGCCGCGGCTGTCGAAAGTCAGCTTGACGGCGGCGGCGCGGCGGCCCGGGGCATGGATTTCGGTCACAGACGCGGCGGGGTTGCGCGAGTCGGGGCCGGTGATGAGTTCGACTGTCTCGCCGAAATAACATTCGTGGTCAAAGGTCACCTCAAGGCGGCGGATTATGTTGCTGTCGTAAAATTCGAGGGGACGCTGGTTGAGCACGAGGTCGAGATAGCGGATTGTGTTGACGTGGCGGTTGAAATCAATGTCGCAGTATTTGAACGTATAGTCGGCTTTTTCGACCAGGGCGTCCTTCGCCACCGAGGGCGTGCGGCATTTTTCGACCGGGCACGGGCGGTCCGATACCGGGAAGCGCTGGCGCTCGAGTTCGGTGAGGTCGGCCATGGTGCGCGTCTCCATGTCGATTGCCACCCACACCGAGCGGATGTGGGCCAGGGGCAGCCCGTTGGCATCGGTCATTTCATAGCAACGGTCGCTCAGAAAGCGGTTGTAGCCCTCGATCCAGGTCGACATAGAGTATGATTCGTTGATTTCGGGATAGCGCACCATCTCGATGGTCATTCGGGCCAGGACCCATCCGAGACGGTGTTCGACCAGGTCGGAATATCCGATTCCGAGGAAGTTTGCGTGTTCGGTTGCGATTTCGATTGAGCGGGAGGCCACGAGCGTTATGGGCATCAGGGCGTGAGCATCGGTCTCGCCGGCTGTGAGAAACCACGATTTGGAAATGATGTCGCGCTGTTCGTTGACTTGCAGGTCTTTGCTGGTGTTGATGATGTGTGCCATAACGTGTGTGATTTCTTTAACTTGTGCAAATATACTATGCGTTTTACCTTCAAAACAAACATGAAGCGACAAAAAGTTATAGAAAAATGTTAAAATAGTTAACGAGTGCAAAATTGAAAAGAATTAACACAAATATTTCTTAAAATTTTCAAAAACGCATATAAATTATTGCAATCGGCTGAAAAATAATGTAAATTTGTATGTGTGTTTTTTATAGTATTAGATTAAGATAAAGGTTTAAAGAAAAAGCCCGGTTGTGAAACCCGGCTTTTTCGCTGTATATGTATGCGGTTGCTGGACAGGGCGCCTTCGGCGCGACATACTGCTTGCGGGGTGTCGCGGATTACGATAGCGTCCTCTTCGAGAACTCAGATCCTGCAGGAGCCTGAACGCCCCACCAATCGCTTTTGGGCTCTTGGTGGGGTTAACGGCGATGGCGTCGTCTCCGACGATTGCGGGGGAGCTGCGCGAGCAGGTATGTCGCGCCGCAGGCGCCGACTGGCCGGATGGCTAAGCCAATGAAATCTGTCGCGCCGCAGGCGCCCTGTATCCCGACTGCGGGTGGCGCGGACACAAAAAGAAAGAGGCAGTCTCACGATTGCCTCAGTCCGTAAAAACCTTAAAAATCTAATCCTATGAAAAAACTAATTCAAATTGTACTTCTTTCTGCTGTTGCTTGGTTGCTTGTTGTACTAATAATACGTTTACGGCCCCAAAAAGTTGCAAGAAGCCGCTTGTGGAGCCGTTTTTTGACAGAGGTTAACGTTCTGAGGACTATTTAGGAAATGCCTTGGAGGCGGGTGTCACCGGGAGGCAGCCTTGGAGGTCATTGATTCGCCCGAGGCGTCGATGAGTTTGCCGGCGGTGCGTTTCTGTTTGCCCCACTGCAGTGTGTAGGACACTGTGACGAAGCCCATGCGTTCGATGAAATTTGACCGCATGATCTGCGTGTAGCCGTAGTTGCGGTTGAGCAGGGTGGTTTCCTGGTTGTATTTTCCGAATGGCATCATGATTCCGGCGCCGAACTGGAAGCCGCGCCAGGTGTATTCGAGCTGGATTAGGTTGAACGACTCGGAGCGCGAGCGGGTTTCGCCGGTGAGCGAGGTTTCGGCGCGGCTGTACTGGGCCGTGAGCTGGAATCCCCAGTGGGAAACGGCGATTGTGGCGTCGCCGCTCCATGACGTCGCGCTGTGGCGGTAGTCGGGCCCCGAGGTGTAGTAGCGGTCCATCTCGACATAGCCGCTGACGTCGAGCCAGCCGGGAATGACGTTGATTGACGCTCCGGCGCGCCACCACCACTGGCGCTTGCGGTTGCCGTTGGAGTAGGAAGCGATGAGGCGCGAGTCGCCGTCCCAGCGGTAGGAGGGGGCGATGGCGTCGGACGAGGTGGCGTAGTAGCCCAGCTGCACCGAGGGCTGGATGCGGTTGAATGTTCCGGCCCAGTTGAGGTTGGCCTGCCACACCGAGTAGGGCTTGAGGTCGGGATTGCCCACGCTGTACTGGAAGTTGTCGACTTGCTGCATGGTGGGGTTGGTTTCGCTCAGTGAGGGCGAGATGGTCCAGCGGCGTGCGCTCAGGCGCAGTGTCGACCAGTTTTTGCGCCACACCGCCGACACGCGGGGAATGACGTTCCAGGTGCGCGAGGTGCGGGCGCTTTCCCTGAGCGTGAGGTCGTTGTATTCGGCGCCGATGCCGGCAGTGGCGGTGAAGTCGCCGAAGCGGCGGAAATACTCGGCGAAGCCATACCATCGGTCGCGGCGCTGGTGGAACACGGCGCCGTCATAGGAGTCGTAGGACGAGCGGTTGCGGTAGCCGTTCCACGAGATGCCGGCGGTGAGCCTCGAGTTTTCCAATTCCTTTATATAGTCGGCTTCGAGGCCGTAGTATTGGTTGTGGTCGTGAATCGAGGTGGAGATGTCGGTCGAGGCGGGAGCGTCCTGGGAGGGGCGCTCGATGTAGGACGATGCCGAGCGGCTGTCGGTGTAGGTCGACACGAAATCAACGACGATGGTCTGATTGCGGCCTATTTTCTGGTCGAGATACAGGTTGAGCGACGGAACCGTGAACGGATTGCGGCTTTCGACCGACAGGAATACCGGGTCGGCGCCGTCGGTCGACAGGAGGCCGTCGTAGCCCGTTGTGTTGGGAACCTGATGCGAGAGGCCGAGGCTCGCGTAGAAATTCGTCTTGCCGGGATTGACGTAATTGTAATAGGCCGATGCCCACAGCTGGTTGTTGTTGTAGAGGCCGCTGACGGGCTGCTCGGTGCGGTTTATGACGGTGCCGTCGGCCAGGGTAAAGTGCTCGCGGTATTCGCGGAAGATTTCGGTGCGTTTGCGCAGCTGGTTGTAGACCGACAGCCCCACCTGCGAGCGCCCACGGTTGATTTTCGCGTTGACGCTGAGGTTTCCGCTGGGCTTTTCGGTCATCCAGTACATCGCGTTGGCCATCAGCGAGCCGCCGGCCGTCGGGTTGCGGACGATGAAGTCGACCACCGCCCCGGCGCCTCCGTAGCGAAGGCCCGGGTCCTGGTGGTATTCGACGCGCACGACCGATTCGGGGAGGATTGCCTTGACCTCGGCGACAGACGCCTGGCGGCCGTTGATGCGCAGCTGCACCGAGCCCGAGGGGCTTGACACCGATTCGAGGACGTTGTTGACCGTCAGCATCGGGATGCGCATGTTGCCGAGGAGTGAGAGGCCGTCGGCCGACGCCTCGCGTGCCTGGGCCGAGGGGATGTAAAGGTCGCGGTCGGCTTTCCGCACAACCGGGGCGGCCTTGACGGTGATTTCGTGCAGCTCGATGCTGGTGGCGGTGGTGTCGGTGGCCTCCTGGGCCGAGGCTGCGAGAGGGAGAAGAAGGAGAATGAGGTGTTTGTGTGTCATTTTCGGAGAGTGTTTTCACCTAAGACGAACAGCCTCCCCGAAAAGTGACAGACGAGCCCGAAAAATTTTAGAGGGTTGGGGCTATTCGAGCGCCTCGCGCGACTCCGACTGGATGAAGTAGGAGCACGACGAGTCGGAGGTCTTGGTCCAGCCCACGTTGACCAGGTGGCCCTTGCGGTTGATGTTGAGAATCATGGTGTAGGAGCCTCTGTTGTAGTTTTCCACTACGTTGTAGGCGATTTTCTGGTCGGCCTTGACGGCGGCCTCGACTTTTGCGGCGAGGACCTTGTCGTTGTTGACCTCCAGACCGCGGTAGTAGTTGCCCGAGCTGTTGACGATTGTCGCCACCACATGCGGGTCGCGCATTATTTTCTCGGTGAACAGGGCCGGTCCGGCGAGCTGGGGCTCTTTTGCGGAGGCGGCTATGGCCGTGAGGGCCACGATGAGGATGAAGAGTATTCTTTTCATGGGACGTGTTTATTGGTGGCGTTGATTGTTTTCGGTTGGCGGCGCGGTCAGTTCTCTGGCGCGTTGCATGTCATGTCCGGCGCGGGCGAGGAGGTCGTTCATACGGCTGAGGTTGCGGTTCATGTTGCGCCCGGCGATTTCGAGAGCGCGGTCGCCTGAGATTTCCCTGCCGGCGATGTAGACTACGGCGTCGGCGGGACGGCTGGAAAAATGTCCCGAGGCCAGCGGGTAAAGTGCGGCGAGCAGGGCGACCGATGCGGCAGCCGACAGCCATATGAAACGCCTTGACCGGCGGGGATGGTTGCGGCGCAGCGCCACTTCTGCCCCCATTGCGCGGCGGCAAGCGTCGATTGCCGGGGAGCGCAGCGGGGTTTCGGCGAGCGCTTTCCGCAGCATGGCTTCCTCGCTGCGGTCGAGGCGGCAGTCGAGCCATGCCTGGCAGAGCGCTTCGAGTTCGGATATTGTGAGGGTTTCTTTCATGACGTTCATATATCGCTGCAATATTCCTTTATAATCTTGCGGGCGCGGCTCATTGCCGTGCGGACCGATTCGACCGATGTTTCCAGCCGGGCGGCAATCTCGGCGTAGTCGAGCTGCCCGAAGGTGTACAGTTCGAAAACCTGGCGTTCGCGGGCCGACAGCCTGGCGGCCATCACTTGCCTGACGCGCCCGATGGTGTCCCGGTGGTCGATGGTGTCGAGTGGCTCGTGGGCGCTTTCGGTCTGCAGGCTGATGTGGGCGCGTGGATGTCGGCGCCTGAGCATGTCGAGGCACACGTTGCGCAGGGCCGTAAACATGAAGCCGCCGGGGCTTCTGTCTTCCGGGCCCGGGGCTGCCTGCCATGCCCGCAGGAAGGTTTCCTGCAACGCGTCGTCCACATCGTCGTCGCTGCGGAGGATGGCGCCCGCGACGCGGCGCAGTTTCAGGCGCAGGGCGAGGAAGGTGGCGGTGACGGCCTCGGCTTCGGCTGGTGATTTTTGCGGTTTCATACTATAAAGACGGCCGACGACTGAAAACATTACAAAATTAATCAAAATTATCAGATATGGTAGCCTGAAACCGGGCTGCGGAGGCCGAAAAGTCTGTTTGTCGGTAAAATCATGGTGTTGGTCTATTATAGTTGTCGGTTATTTTGGCTTTTCGTAATTTTGCATTGTCAAAAATGTTTAGAATATTTTAGATAGATGAAACGACCGATAACTTTCACTTTGCTTGCAATCATCTGCGCCGTAACCGCGAGTGCGTGGTCAGTCGCCGGCTCGGTTGCCGATCCGGAGGGCGAACCGCTTATCTCGGCGTCGGTGCGCCTGATGGCTGCCAAGGACTCGACGGTGGTTAAAGGCGTGGTCTCTGACATTGACGGCAAGTTCACCTTCCCCAACATCAAGCAGGGCAACTACATCGTGGAGGCCTCGTATGTGGGCTATGAGCCGCAATACCGCAATGTCAGTGTGAAAAACGCCAATGCAAACCTCGGCCGCATCACCTTGAACGAGAATGCGATAATGCTGCGGGAGACCACAGTAGTGGGCATCAAGACCCCCATTACCGTAAAAGAAGACACCATTGAATTCAATGCCGACTCGTACCGCACGGCGCCAAACGCCGTGGTTGAGGATCTTCTGAAGCGCCTCCCGGGCGTCGAGGTGGACTCCGACGGTAAAATCACCGCCAACGGTCAGTCTGTAACCAAGATACTCATCGACGGCAAGGAATTTTTCAGCGATGACCCCACCGTGGCGTCGCGCAACCTCCCCGTCGAGATGGTCGACCGCCTTCAGGTGGTGAACCGCAAGAGCGACCTGGCCCGCATAACGGGCGTGGACGACGGCGAGGATGAGACCGTCATCAACCTCACCGTGAAGAAAGGCATGCAGAACGGTTGGTTCGGCAATGCCGAGGTGGGTTACGGCACCGACGACCGCTACAAGGGCAATTTCACCGTCAACCGTTTCTGGAACGGCAATCAGGTGACGCTGCTCGGCGCGATAAACAACGTGAACGACCTCGGGTTCACCGACGGCACGTCGGGGCGTTTCCGCCGTTTCGGCGGTGAGAACGGCATCACCAAGTCGCAGGCCCTCGGCCTTAATTTCAACATAGGCAACGAAGAGGTGCTCAGGGTGGGCGGCAATGTGATGTATTCGCGCTCAGACCGTTTCACCCAGCAGAAATCAGACCGCCAGTATCTTTTTTCCGACTCAACGTCATGGTACAACTCGGGCAAGACCGCCCGCGACATCGGCAACAACATCCGCGCCGATTTCCGCATCCAGTGGAAGCCCGACACGCTCAACACCTTCGACTTCCAGCCCAACGTAAGCTATAATCACTCGAATTCATGGTCGGTCGACTCGGCCATGACCCTCGCCGGCGACGCACTGCGCTCGCCCGTGACGAGGAGCATAAACAACCAGGCGTCGCGCGGCGACTCGTGGGAATTCGGCGGACGGTTGATTTACAACCACATGTTCGCCTCCCGTCCGGGCCGGTCGCTGTCGCTCTTCGTGAACTACCGGTTCAGCAACGTGCGTGAACGCTCCACAAACTATTCGTGGAACAAGTTCTTCCAGCTCAACGACTCGGTGGACCTCTACGACCAGTTTGCCGACAACCACACATGGACCAATAACCTTTCGGCCCGCGTGAGCTGGACCGAACCCATCGGCAATCCGAAGAAAGGAAACTTCCTGACCTTCGCCTACCGCTTCCAGTACCGCTGGAGCAATGCCGACAAGCTCACGTATGACCACCCGGTAAGCTTCCCCGAAGGCTGGGACGGCCCCGCGGTCATCGACCCCGAACTGGTGTTCAGCGAAAACCTGTCGAACCGCTTCCGCAACGATTACATGAACCAGGACATCCGCGCCGGCTTCAAGCACGTGCAGCGCGTGTCGACGGTGGATGTCGGTGTATCGGTGGTGCCTCAGCGTTCAAAGTCGATAGACCTAATCAATTCAGACCGCAACATTCCCGAACGATGGGTGTGGAACTTCGCCCCCTACCTGCGCTACCGCTGGAAACCCTCCAAGAGCCACGCGCTGAACCTCGACTACATGGGACGCTCGTCTCAGCCCACCATGACCCAGCTGCAGCCCGTGGCCGATATGAGCGACCCCCTCAACATCGTTATCGGTAATCCCGACCTCAACCCCACGTTCACCCACAACATCCGTCTGCGTTTCCACAACTTCAACGCCGAGGCCCAGCGCTCGATCATGACGATGTTTGACGGACGTGTGGAGCAGAACTCGATTGTGTCGCGCACCGTCTTCGACCCCATGACCGGCGGCCGCACCACCACCTACGAGAATGTCAACGGCGTGTGGAACATCCGGGGCATGAACATGGTGTCGTTCCCCTTCCGCAACAAGCTGTGGACGTTCAACAACCACGTCATGCTCTACTACTCGAACGCCATCGGTTTCAACAACGGCGAGCGCAACCGCTCGGGATCGTTGATGGCAAACGAGTCGTTCGGCATCGCGTTCCGGCCCGAAAATCTCGAATTTGAATTGCGTCCGCGCTATTCACTGCAATACGTCCACAACTCACTTCCCAACGTAGGCGACAACACCGTCCACACCTACGGCGGCATGTTCAACGCAACATATATAACCCCTATCGGCATTGTGCTGAACACTGACCTGAATTTCTCGGCGACCCGAGGCTACTCGGCCGGTTATGATGAAAACAAGTGGATGTGGAACGCGACGGTTTCCTATGAGTTCCTGCGCAACCGCCAGGCCACCGTATCGCTCAAGGCCTACGACCTGCTCCGCCAGAACTCGAACATCCGCCGCACAGTAACAGCAAACTATATCGAAGACATCAGCACCAACTCGCTCGGTCGCTATTTCATGGTGTCGTTCGCATATAAATTCAACACATTCGGAAACGGCTCTCAGCCGACCGACCGCAATTCCAGCGATTTCGGTCCCGGCGGTCCTCCCCCCGGAGCGCCCAGGCATGGTGGCCGTCCTCCGTTCTAAACGCATAGACCTTGATTCACAAAAAACAGGAAATGGAAATGAAATTCATAAGTTGATTTGTGTAAGGCGCCGGAAGTCGTGAGACCCCCCGGCGCCTGTTTTTTTATGAAGGTCTGTTTAGTACATCGTTGAGGCTGTCGGCAAAAAAATAGCCGGGACACACGTTGGAGCCCCGGCAAGGTTAAGGAAGTAAACAAAGACAGTTAAACGTCGTTTTTTTCAGGTATCATGATTATATGACGGATGGGCCGGCCCCGATGAAAGGGCTGGCGCGAAAGTTTCTGATGAAGTATGGATGCGGTTTAGAGGCAATTGCATGGAACCAAAAGCTGCGGTAGCCCTGAGGCAACGGCGGTAACAAATGATTCTGCAAGACGGGACGCAGAGTATGTTTATGATATTCGGGAAAGAGCCGTCCCATCACTTTCCACCGGCGGCTCGATGGCCTGACGGTTGAATTGCCGAGGTGATGTAATTCCCGTAGCGGCACAACGGCCGCTTTGCACTGCAAAGGTAGTCAAAAAGCCGGATATGAAAGCGCTCTTTGTCTAATAAAAAGTGTTAAATGGACAGGTTGATGTCGGCGCGAGAAGTGTCTTGTAAATTAAAGAAGTTAGGAGTAAGGGGTGGCTCTAACAGATTTGGCAAGTTTTATATGAATTCTTAAAGGTTTTTTATCGTACTTTTTTGTAACTTTGGCGTTGAATAATAAAGGATATGGTTATGTCTGAAGAACAGATGAATAGTTATAGGCTGACGTCAATAGACGAACCTGGCGATGAACGCATGGCTCAGATTATGCGCGAGGTGGCTGAAGATGCACGCGAGAGCACATTGCGGGTCGCAGAACGAGTGGCCGCAGGAATTAATATCGCCGCTGAACAGGCCCGGTCCAGAGTGAGAGAGACTCTAAACAAACTGGCCAATGGCTGCGAATAATCATCGTCCTGTTTTGATTGTCATAGCCGGTCCGAATGGATCCGGCAAAACATCTGTGACCTCAAAAATATTGCACCACAAGTGGCTGGAAGATTCGGAATATATTAATCCCGATAATGTAGCACGTGACATATTTGGTAATTGGAATGATCGTGATTCCATACTTAAAGCGGCGAATTACTGCAATGAATGGCGGGAAAAATGCCTTATTGAGAAGAAAAGCCATATCTTTGAGACGGTGATGTCAGCTGCTGATAAAGTCGACTATATTCTCAGGGCTAAAAATGCCGGCTTTTTTGTGCGGCTGTTTTTTGTTTCAACAGAATCGCCGACTATTAATGCCAAACGTGTTGCGAAGAGAGTCATTGACGGTGGTCATGATGTGCCAATCCCCAAAATCATATCGCGGTATGATAAATCTATAGGCAACTGTGTGGCTTTGGCTCCATATGTTGACCGACTTTATGTTTATGATAATTCTATTGAGGATGCGGATGCCCGTCTACTCTTTCGCCTTAGCGATGGCATTTTGGTCAAACGCTATATAGACAATATTCCTGATTGGGCAGTAGGTATCATTCCAGTGCATCGTTGAATATTGGTTGCTGACTTTTATTTCATCCAAAGGCTAAAGGCGTTTTTTTGAAAAAAGTTGCTGAAAAATTTGGTTTATAAAATAAACCGTATTAACTTTGCCAGCGAAACAGGGCGGAATCGCGCGACCGCTCTTTTTTAAGAATTAGATGGTTTATAAAATAAACCAATTTACAAACTTCTAAAATCTCCCCGAATATGGAAGACAAAAGAATCAACGAAAGAGAAAGCATCGAGATAATAACCTCGATGATCGCCCGCACCAAAGAACGTTACAGCCTCAGTAACGGCAACATCATGCTCATGTGGGGTTACCTGACCGTGGGAATCAGCGCTCTTGTATGGGTGTTGCTTGCGCTCACCCACAACCCGGCGGTGAACTGGCTGTGGTTCCTAATCTGGATAATCGGAGGCATCGCCACTCCGATTATGGCTAAGAAAGAAGCCGTGAAGAAAGGCGTTAAAACGTACACAGACAAAATCATCGACCGCTTGTGGTCGATAGTAGGCTTCAGCGCAATCACGTGCACATTTGCATGTCTTGGACTTTTACTCGTTTGCGGAGCGGATTCCTGGAGTGCAATGTTTGTTTTCGCATTGATAATTGTTCCATTTGCGGAGATTGCAAACGGGATAGTTCTCAACGAATCCTCTTACGTATATGGTGGGGCGCTTGGCTTGGCCGCAGGTATCTTTCTGGCATGCTGCATCGCCGGCAACGTGCCGTTGGCAGCCTCATGGGTCATGCCTCTGTTCATCGTGGCGTTTGTCAGTATGATGATTATCCCCGGTCATGTAATCAAACATAAAGCAAAAAAACATCTATGAAGGAACTGGATCCGCTGTTGCACTCGCAACTACGACTTGCGGTAATGTCAATCCTGATGAATGTCGACGAGGCGGATTTTGTTTACCTCAAGGAGAAAACCGATGCCACCGCAGGAAACCTCAGTGTTCAGCTCGACAAACTTTCGTCCGCCGGATATATTACGGTTGAGAAAGGATTCGCAGGCAAGAAAACACGGACCGTATGCCGGGTGACGCCGCAGGGGCGCAAAGCTTTTGAAGAATATGTCGATGCCCTCCGGGAATACCTGAATCTCTGATCCAACGCAGCCAATATAAAAGTCCGCGTCATAATTAAGATTTATGACGCGGACTTTTATATTGGGGATTATGCACTTTAATATTGTAAATGAAAAAAGCCTCCGAATGTTCGGAGGCTTTTGGGCGAGTAGCGAATCAGGGAATCGAACCCTGGTCTCCACCGTGAGAGGGTGGCGTGCTAGGCCACTACACTAAATCGCCTTTTGATGATGCAAAGTTAAGCACTATTTCTTATTTCTCCAAATTTTTCGGCAACTTTTTTTGAGTAAAAATTGTCATTTGGGTCTAAGTTGCTGATTGTCAGGGTTGGGAATCAGCGGACATGAAGAACTATGCGAGCACCAGTTTGCCTTCGCCAAGCAGTATCTTGCCGTCTTTATACAGGTGGCCGACCGCTTTTTTGAAATCTTTCTTCGAGCATGAGAACGCGTCGCGGATTTCATCGGGGCTTGACGAATCGCAGATGTGCAGCTCGCCTCCGTTAGCCTTTATGGCTTCAAGTATGCGGTCGGAGAGGCTGATGACGCGTTTGCCGGTGGAGTCGGAGAGGGTAAGGTCGATTTTTCCGTCGTCGCGTACGGATTTGACATAGGCGGTCACGGTTTCCTCCAGCTCGAGAGGGCGGAAGATTTCGTTGTCGTAAATCATGCCCCAGTGGCGGTTGTCGACAATGACGCGATAGCCGATGTCGGTGTGTTCCACAACAAGAGCCTTTACCTGCTGACCGTGGCGGTAGTCGGGGAGGACGTTTCCGAGGAATTTGTCGATTTTTGCCGAGGCGGCGATGCGCTTGGTATTGTCGTCGAGGTAGACGTAGACGAGATATATGCCACCGCGGTTCATGCGGGCTTTCTGCTGGGAGAAGGGCACAAGTAGATCCTTCGGCAGACCCCAGTCGAGGAAGGCGCCGGTGGCGTTGACGTCGCGCACCTGAAGGTAGGCAAATTCGCCCACTTCGGCAAACGGAGCCTCGGTGGTGGCGATGAGGCGGTCGTCTGAGTCGTTGTAGACGAAGACGTTGAGTTCGTCGCCGATTTTAGTCCCCTCGGGCACGTAGCGTTTGGGGATGAGTATTTCGCGGCCGTCGTCGGTGGCGAGGTATAGCCCGAAGTCCACCTCGCGGGCAACGGTGAGTGTATTGTAGTTTCCTATTTTCAACATGTCGATGTAGTTTTAGACTACAAATAAAACACTTTTTTTCGGATAATGGATTATGCGCGGCCAACTTTTGAAGAAAAAACGTTAAATTTGCAGAAAAATCCCCTATGCCACAATCCGATATAATACTTAAATACTTCCCGGAACTGACAGCCAGGCAGATTGACCAGTTCAACGCCATGGGCGAACTGTATCCCGAGTGGAACGAGAAAATCAATGTGATTTCGCGCAAGGACATTGACAACCTGTATGTCAACCATATTCTTCATTCGCTGGCGATAGCGAAGTTTCTCGGACCGCTGGAGGCCGGTACAACGTTCATGGACCTCGGCACTGGGGGCGGCTTTCCGGGTATTCCGCTGGCGGTGATGTATCCCGACTGCCGGTTCCATCTCATCGACCGCATCGCAAAGAAACTGCGGGTGGCGGCTGACGTGGCCGAGAAAATCGGACTGAAGAACGTCACGTTCCGCCATGGTGACGTGGGCGAGTGCCATGACCGTTTCAACTATGTTGTCAGCCGTGCGGTGATGCCGCTCGACAAACTGGTGAAGCTGGTGGTGCGCAACATCTCGCCGGTCTCGGCTCCGGCCAACCTGTATTCAAACGGCCTGGTGTGCCTTAAAGGGGGCGACCTGGCCGAGGAGAGCCGTGGTGTGCAGTACCCCGTGGTTGAGTTCAATCTGAACGAATTCCTTTCCGAACCTTATTACGACACAAAGAAACTGGTCTATGTGCCGATAAACAAAAAGTGACGGACAGCCGTTTTTTTGTAAAAACACCTGACTATGTTGAAAATCAAACAATTCGTGTTCAATCCCTTCGGGGAGTGTACGTATGTCATATCCGATGAGGCCACGGGCGACGCCATTGTGGTTGATCCCGGCATGGCGGATGCCGCCGAACTCAAGCGGTTTGATGATTTTGTCGAACAGAACCATCTCTCCATCAAGGGAATCGTAAACACCCATCTGCATCTTGACCACTGCTTCGGCGACAATTATGTCAAGGATAAGTATGGGGTGAAGGTGTCGGCGCATATTGCCGACGCTCCCCTCGGCGGAGCGGTTGCCGAGCAGGCGCGCCGCTTCGGTATGAGGGTCGACAACAGCGATGTGGTGATAGATGCTCCGCTTAACGACGGTGACACTATCACCATAGGCGAGGACCGGCTGGAGGTGATCCATACCCCCGGCCACTCGCCTGGCGGCATCTGCCTGTATAGTCCGACGGGCAAGTTCCTTATAGCGGGCGACACACTTTTCAAGGGCTCGATAGGCCGCACCGACCTTGAAGGCGGCAACCATCATCAGCTGGTGGAAAGCGTGCGCAAGCGGCTGCTGACACTGCCCGGCGACACGCTGGTGCTGAGCGGCCACGGCCCCGCCACCACAATTGCCGACGAAAAGGCCTCGAATCCGTTCCTGTGAATCACGGGGAGCCGTTGGCCGGGCCAAAAAATAAACCAGTCTAACTTTTTATAATATCGCAGTTAACGGATGAAATTCAGCCTTTCCGCATGGCTTGACGAGGCGTTAAGCCATAAACGCCTGTGGCTTTTGTTGTTTCTGTTGTCGGTGTTGACGATATACGACATTCCGACAGCGGAACTGTTCCATTTCGGCAAGTGGTATGTTGTCGGTTATCTTCTTGGAGTCGGGATATTGAAAGCGTCCATTATAGTGTTGCTGCTGTCTCCGCTCTTGAAACGGAGAAGGTTACGGCCGATTGCATGGGTGTTGGTCGCGCTGTATGGAATGATAGGAGCCATAAACGCCGTGAGTGCGAGTCTGTATGGTTTTGGAATTACCCGTAAGCTGATGGTAGTGGTCGCCCAGACGAATCCTGCAGAAGCGGTGGAGTTCCTGCCAGGGTTGATGTCAAACCTGCGCTCGGCGGCATTGAACCCGCTGACATGGTGCGTTTTGATTGCGCTCGTGGTTTCTTTTGTGTTTATAAAGAAGATTGGCCGCAGGTGCTTTACCGCGTTAATGGCGGTTGGGTCGGTTATAGGGTGTGTTTTTTACATATCGTTTGCGGTGTCGTACGATTATGGCCGTACGGCAGGTTTTATGACGATGAGGATTCCGAAATACGCTCTTGAAGTATATCGGTCCGAGCGGAAACTGCACGAGCTGATGGACAACCTCAGGCCTTTCCCTGACTCGGAATGTGTCGCGTCGGAAAAGCTGGCGTCGAATGTGATTGTGGTCATAGGGGAGTCGGCGTCCCGCCAGCATCTTTCTCTATATGGTTATCACCTGCCTACGTCTCCACGGATGGATGCGATGGCCGACAGCCTGTTTGTATTCACTAATGTCATAGGCTCCTCGTCCGGGACATCTGCGAATATAGAGAGGATACTGACCTTTAAAAAAGACGACCTAACGAGTGAGGACTGGTATAAATATCCGTTGCTGATTGATCTGTTTAAGTGTGCCGGATATAAATGCTTCTGGCTGTCTAATCAGGAAAGGAGCGGGCTGCTCGCAAATTCATCGGGGGCAATAGCTTCCACGGCGGATGTGGTCAAGTATGTGGGAAGTGAAAATTCAGAGGATTTCTTTTCGTTGAGATATGACGGGGCGTTGCTGCCCGAGGTAAGGAGCGCGTTGGCCGATACGGCTGCCGACAAGTTGATTATGGTGCACCTCATGGGGTCGCATACGGTTTACCGCAATCGTTATCCGAAAGAATTTGAGAAGTTCAGCGCCGGAGATGAGCTTCGGTATAATGCGCGGCCATGGCTCAGGGAAGAGACAGCCCGGATTGTCGCCGAGTATGATAACTCGATACTCTATACGGATTATGTGGTGTCGGATATGATCGGAATGATTGCCGGGAATCCCGAGCCGTCGGTTTTGATATATTTCTCAGACCATGGAGAGAATGTTTATGATGACCGTGATTTCATGGGCCGTGAGGAGCGGTTTGTGGAGGTGCCGTTCGTGATTTATGCAAATGCAGCCTACCGTAGGCAGTGCCTGAATAATGTTGAGCGTATGGAGAAGGCTCTGGACCTGCCTGTTTCAACGGCGAATGTCATATATTCCCTGATGACGCTTACGGGGACAAGTTATGTGTTATATGATGAAGCTGATGATTTTATGTCTGACCGTTTCGTGCCGAGAAAGCGGTATGTTGATGAGCGGATTTGGAGTTATGAGAAATGATCGGCGGGCGGTCTGTCCGGCAGTTCCTTGGAGGTTGAATGGTAAAAAAAGCGGTTGTGCGTCGGCACAACCGCTTTTTTATGGAATTTCGGCAGGGATTATTTGCCGGAGAGTTTTTCTTTGAGGGCTGCGAGGGCTTCGAGGTCGCCGAGGGTGGTCTTCTCGATGGCGGGAGCAGCGATGGTTGCTTCTTCCTTGGGCTGACGGGGAGCGCGTTTTGCCTTGCGTTCTACGGCCTTGTCTGCACGTGCTTCATCTTCAAAGATGCGGCTGTGGGAAAGGATGATGCGCTTGGCGTCCTTGTTGAACTCGATAACCTTGAAGTTGAGCTTTTCGTCAACCTTGGCCTGCGAGCCGTCTTCCTTGACGAGGTGTTTGGGAGTGGCGAAGCCTTCAACACCGTAGGGGAGAGCGACAACAGCACCCTTCTCGAGCATCTCGACGATGGTGCCTTCGTGAACTGAGCCAACGGTGAAGATGGTCTCGAATACGTCCCAGGGGTTTTCTTCGAGCTGCTTGTGGCCGAGGCTGAGGCGACGGTTGTCCTTGTCGATGGCGAGAACTTCAACCTCGATGTCGTTGCCGACCTGGGTGAATTCGCTGGGGTGTTTGATTTTCTTGGTCCAGGAGAGGTCGGAGATGTGGATGAGACCGTCAACGCCTTCTTCGATTTCAACGAATACGCCGAAGTTGGTGAAGTTGCGCACACGGGCGGTGTGGCGGCTTCCAACGGGATACTTTTCTTCGATGTTCTCCCAGGGATCGTTCTTGAGCTGCTTGATGCCGAGGCTCATCTTGCGGTCCTCGCGGTCGAGGGTGAGGATGACGGCTTCCACTTCGTCGCCGACTTTCATGAAGTCCTGTGCGGAACGGAGGTGCTGGCTCCACGACATTTCGCTGACGTGGATGAGGCCTTCTACGCCGGGAGCGATTTCGAGGAATGCGCCGTAGTCAGCCATAACGACAACTTTACCCTTGACATGGTCGCCAACCTTGAGGTTTGCGTCGAGGGCGTCCCAGGGATGGGGCTGGAGCTGCTTGAGGCCGAGGGCGATGCGCTTCTTCTCGTCGTCGAAGTCGAGGATAACGACGTTGAGCTTCTGGTCGAGTTCGACAACTTCGCTGGGCTTGGTGACACGGCCCCAGGAGAGGTCGGTGATGTGGATGAGGCCGTCGACGCCGCCGAGGTCGATGAACACACCGTAGGAGGTGATGTTCTTGACGGTGCCTTCGAGCACCTGGCCTTTTTCGAGCTTGGAGATGATCTCGCGCTTCTGCTGCTCGAGCTCGGCTTCGATGAGGGCCTTGTGGGAGATAACCACGTTCTTGAATTCTTCGTTGATCTTAACAACCTTGAATTCCATGGTCTTGCCGACGTAAACGTCGTAATCGCGGATGGGCTTGACGTCGATCTGCGAACCGGGGAGGAACGCTTCGATGCCGAACACATCAACGATCATGCCGCCTTTGGTGCGGCATTTGATGAAGCCTTTGATGATTTCATCGTTGGCGAGGGCGGCGTTGATGCGCTCCCACGAGCGGGATGCGCGGGCCTTCTTGTGCGACAAAATCAGCTGGCCTTTTTTGTCTTCCTGATTTTCAATGAACACTTCCACGGTGTCGCCGATCTTGAGCTCGGGATTGTAGCGGAATTCGCTCATGGGGATGATGCCGTCGCTCTTGTATCCGATGTTAACCACCACTTCACGCTTGTTGAGCGCGATGACGGTACCTTCGATTACGTCTTTGTCCTTAACGGTGTTGAGCGATTCATCGTAGGTTTTGGTGAGCTCTTCACGAGATTTCTCACCGGCGGTTTCGCCTTTTTCGTAGGCATCCCAGTCGAAATCTTCGATAGGGCTTTTGGTTTCTTCTGCCATTTAAAAAGTTAATAAATAAGGTTAATTAAAAATGCGCTGCAAAGTTAAGCATTTTCTGCCTGATTTGCAACGCATTTGGAAAATTTTTTCGGCTGTCGTCCCGCTCAGATGAATCTGGCCACTTCGGCGGCGAGTTTGGTGGGGTCGGTGACGCGGGCGGCGATGTTGCCCTGACGGTCGATGATGAATGTCATGGGCAGGGCGCCGACGTTATACTGCACCAGGGGATCGACGCCGTCGGTGGTGGAGTTCCACACGGCAATCCAGGGCAGGTTGCGGGCTGTCTGCTTCCATGCTGTTTCGTCGGCGTCGAAGGCGAGCTGGAAAATCTCGAGGCCGGCCTGATGGTACTGGTCGTAGACCTTGTTGAGGATGACGTTGTAGGCCGGGGAGGCTTCCTGACCGTAGTTGACGAAGCTGAGGATTGTCACTCCGCCCTTCGAGGCGATGTCGGCGAGGCTGTGGCTGACGCCTTTCGAGTCAGAGCGGGTTATGTCGAAGAGCGAGGTCTCGGTGGCGGCAATCTCGTGGGTGACACCGAGTTGCGCCGCACGTGCCTTTTTGTAGACAGCCGCGAGGTATTCGCCGCGCGGGTCGTCGGGACGTTCGTTGGCGAAGCGCTGGGCCACGGCTCCGAGCAGGCGCAGGTCGGCGGGGTCGGAGATGTTGTACAGCGGCTGGTCGCCCACCGATTTATTGATGAGGTAGTAGACCGAAACGATTGACGGGTCGGCGAAAGCCTTGGCGAAAAGGTCTTTCTTGAGCTGGGCGTCGGCCACGGTGGCCTGGGCTCCGCGTGCGTTGACCGACGATGTGATGATGCTGTCGAGGCTGGTGACGGAGGCTGCCTGGATGGTGCCCGAGAGGGAATAGCCGGTGTTGAAGTGGGCGGCGTCGGCGTTGAGCTCGAGGCGGTCGACGGAATCAACGGGGAAGTAGATGTGGCTCGATCCCATGGCAAGGCGCATAATCTCGGGGTAGGGGGCGGGCTGAGCCGAGCGGTAGCCGAATGAGCCGTGCGAGGTTCTCACGGAATCCACCACATACCAGTGGCCGTTGTTGAATCCCTGGATTGTCAGGGTGGTGTCGCCGGCGCCGGCGATGTTGCCGCTGATGCTCCATCCGCTGTCATGCTTGGTGCATGCGGTCCAGCCCATGAGCAGGGCCGACGAGGCTACAGCGAGTAAAAGAAAATGTTTCATTGCAGTGGATTATTCAAATTTAGCGGCGATTGCGTCGGCGATTTCCTTCATGCGCTCGGCGGGGAGGGTGAGTTTCTGGCGGGTGAAGTCGAGGTCGCCCTCCTTGGACATCGGCACGAGGTGGATGTGGGCGTGGGGCACTTCAAGGCCGATGACTGCCATGCCGACCTTGCGGCAGGGCATGGCGGCTTTCAGGGCCTTGGCCACGCGCTTTGCGAAGATGTGCATTGCGGCGGTTTCCTCGTCGGAGAGGTCGAAAATATAGTCGACCTCACGCTTGGGGATTACGAGCACGTGGCCTTCTGCCACGGGGTTGATGTCGAGGAATGCGAAGAAACGGTCGTCTTCGGCCACGCGGTAAGAGGGAATCTCGCCGGCGGCTATGCGTGAAAAGATGGTCATGTCGGGGAATTTTAGAACGAAATTTCAACGATTTCAAACTTCATCAGACCCGAGGGGACGCGGATTTCGACCACGTCGCCGAGCTTGTGGCCGATGAGGCCCTGGGCGATGGGGGTGGAAGAGGCGATTTTCTTCTCGCGGAGGTTGGCCTCGGAGTCGGCCACGATGGTGTATTCCATCACGGCGCCGTTGGCCACGTTCTTGATTTTCACGCGGTTGAGAATCTGCACCTCGTCGGTGTTGAGCTTGCTTTCGTCGATTATGCGGGCGTTTGCGACGAGGTCCTTGAGCTGGGCGATTTTCATTTCGAGCATGCCCTGGGCTTCCTTGGCGGCGTCGTATTCGGCGTTTTCCGATAGGTCGCCTTTGTCGCGGGCCTCGGCGATTGCGCGTGATATTTCGGGACGCTTAACACTTTCGAGGTAAGCGATTTCTTCCATTTTTTTCTTGTAACCCTCTTGGGTCATGTAGGTAATAGCCATAATTATAAGGGGTTTTTAGTTTTTCAATAATAAGGATTGTGGTTCTATGCAAAATAAGGCCCTTTTCGAAAGGGCAAAATAAAAAATGAAGAAACCCGACCTTTCGGTTGAGTCCCTGCATCTGAGAATAAAACAATTTTGCGATGGCAAAGTTACGGCTTATTTTTGCCAAAGGCAACCGCCCGTGGCTTAAAAATGGTTAAAATGGGCGGCTTTGCGCCTGAAATGCCGTAAATTTGTCCCCGTATGGAACTTAACGTAAATATTTCGCCGGAGGTGGCTGCGGCTGCCCCGGATTTGCAGGTCTTGGTGGTTGAGGCAGTTGTCGCCAACCCGCCCACTCCCGACGCTCTGTGGAATGAAATCCAGCTCGCCGCCGGCGAAATCAGGGCGGCGATGCCGATGGACCAGGTGAACAAACGTCCGGCCATAGCCGCGACGCGGGCGGCCTGCAAGGCCCTCGGAAAGGAGCCGAACCGCTACCGTCCCTCAGCCGAGGCGCTGTGCCGCCGCTGCGTGAAGGGAATGGAGCTTTACAGGACGTTGGCCATCATCGACCTCATCAACCTTGTGTCGATAAAGACCGGCCACTCCATCGGTGGCTTTGACAGGGAAGCCATTGTCGGCGATGACCTTACGCTCGGGGTCGGCCGCGAGGGCGAGCCGTACGAGGCCATAGGACGGGGCCAGCTGAACATAGCCTGCCTGCCGGTGTTCCGCGACGCCGTGGGAGGGGTGGGAACGCCCACTTCCGACAACGACCGCACCAAGCTCTCGGAGGACACCCACCGCCTGCTGATGACCATCAACTGCTATGCGCCTCATGAGGTGGACGAGACCGTGGCCCTGACCGAGCGGCTTCTGCGCCAGTATGCCTCGGCGACCGACATCCGCGTGCGCATGGCGGCAAGACCGTGATTTAGGGGTTGTTAAGCGCCTCTTATTGCAACATGGGTGCAAGGCGGCGCAGGGCGGCGATGAACGCGTCGACCTCGGCGCGGGTGTTGTAGGCGGCGAACGACGCGCGCACCGTTCCCTCGATGCCGAGCGCCTGCATCAGCGGCTGGGCGCAGTGGTGGCCGGTGCGTACGGCAAATCCCAGTTTGTCGAGAAGCATGCCGGTGTCGTAGTGGTGGGCGCGGCCTATCAGGAACGATATTACGGCGCACTTGCCCGGGGCCGTGCCGAATATGCGCATGCCGGGGATTTCCATCATCAGCGGAGTTGCGTATTCAAGAAGGTCGTGTTCGTGTGCGGCGATTGCGTCAATGCCGGTTTCCTCCATGAATTCAATGGCTTGGGTTAGGGCTGCCGCGCCGACATAGTCGGGTGTGCCGGCCTCGAATTTGTATGGCAGGTCAGCCCATGTGGTGCCGTCAAAGCTGACGTGGCCAATCATCTCGCCGCCGCCCTGATATGGCGGCATTTTTTCGAGCAGTTCGCGGCGCCCGTAGAGGATGCCGATGCCGGTGGGGCCGTACATCTTGTGGGACGAGAACGCGTAGAAGTCACAGCCGAGAGCCTGCACGTCGACCTTGATGTGGGGGACGCCCTGCGCGCCGTCGACACAGATTACGCAGCCGTGACGGTGAGCCTCCTCGGCCATCTCGCGGATGGGGTTGACGGAGCCGAGCACGTTGGAGGCGTGGCACACCGATACGAGGCGCGTGCGCGGACTGAACAGGGCGCGGTAGGCGTCCAGGTCGAGCGAGCCGTCGGGCAGTATCGGCACAACCTTTATCACCACGCCGCGCCGCGAGGCCAGCAGCTGCCAGGGCACGATGTTGGAGTGGTGTTCCATCACCGTCAGAATCACTTCATCGCCCTCGTCGAGCAACTGGCCGTAGCTCGAAGCGACGAGGTTTATGCCCTCGGTGGTGCCGCGGGTGAATATTACCTCGTCGGTCGACGGGGCATTGATGAAACGTCGGGCGGCCTCGCGCCCGGCCTCCATGGCGTCGGTGGCTTCCTGCGACAGGCAGTGGACACCGCGGTGTACGTTGGCCTTGTGGCCGTAATATGCGTTGTCGATGGCCTCGACCACGCGGCGCGGCGTCTGGGACGTGGCGGCGTTGTCGAGGTAGACGAGCGGCTTGCCGTAGACGGTGCGGTCAAGTATGGGGAACTGGCTGCGGATGGCTTGGATGTCCATGGTGTAATCAGTTGTTTGCGGCCTCGCATCCGCTGCACATAGATTCGCATCCGCGCAGGCGCCTGTCGACAAGGTGATGCAGGCGGTCGCGCAGCGGGTCGAGGGCTATGGCGTCGAGCACGTCGGTCATGAAAGCGTTGATGAGCATCATGCGGGCCTCGGCCTCGGGGATGCCGCGCGAGCGCATGTAGAAAAGCGCGTTCTCGTCGAGCTGGCCGGTGGCCGAGCCGTGCGAGGCCTTGACTTCGTCGCAGTAGATTACGAGCTGGGGCATGGCGTGCATGCGTGCGTCGGGCGATGCGAGCAGGTTGCGGTTGGTCTGGTGGGCTTCGGTGAAGTCGGCGCCTTCCTCCACCTTCACCATGCCTTCGAACGAGCCCTGGGCCGAATCGAACAGCGCGTACTTGAACAGCTGGTCGCTGGTGCATCGCGGATGGTCGTGGGTGAGGAAAACGGCGTTGTCGATAATCTGCGCTCCGCCGCCGATGACCATTCCGCCCAGGCGCGTCGAGCAATGCTCGGCCAGGTGCCGGGGATAGAATTCATTGCGGGTCATGCCGCCGTTGAGGAAGATGCCGCAGAGGTTCAGCGAGCTGCCTTCCATCTGCCCGGAGGCGAATACCGATGCGCGGCGGGTGCGGACGGTGGCTTCCTCCAGATCGTAGAAATCGAGCGATGCGTTGCGTCCGACCGTAGCCTCGGTCACGCGGCATGCCAGATAGTCGACTTCCTGTACCCTGGGGTGGTCGCATACAAGGACGGTGGCCTTGGCGCCGTCCTCTATGACGATGCGGATGCGGCGGGCGGCCATGAGGGGCTGGGACGTGTTGAACAGCGACAGAATCTGTATGGGCTTTTCGAGCTGGACGCCCTCGCGCACGCGGATGAACACGCCGTCCTGCACGAACAGGGTGTTGAGCGCCACCAGCGGATTGTCGGCCGGGGCTACCTGCTCGGCGAAAAGTCCGGGATAGAGTTCGGCGGCCTCGGCGAGCGACATTACCTCGACGCCTTCGGGCAGCGAGGCTTCGAGGCCCGGGGTGGAAACGAACGTGTCGTTGACCACCATGCACGACAGCGTGCCGACCGACGGCACGTCGCAGCTGAACGCCGTCCTGGGGTCGGCGGGGAAGGCCACACGGGTTATGTTCAGGCCATAGTCGGGCGCGAACATGTCGTTCAGCGAGATTCGGTCGAACCCTTCGTCGCCGCGTTCGGGCAGCCGCCCGACGCTCTTGAGAGTGTCGAGAGCCTGCTGGCGCAGCCGGTTGAGGGCCACGGGCGCGTTGCGCTCGATGGTGGCCCGCTGGCCTTCAAAAAGGTCGATATATTGATTGAGTGAGTTCATCGTGTAAAATTAGGCGTTGTCAACCTGTTCCTTGATCCAGTCGTAGCCCTTTTCTTCGAGTTCGAGGGCGAGTTCGGGACCGCCCGAGTGGACGATGCGGCCCTTATATAATATGTGGACGAAGTCCGGGCGGATGTAGTCGAGCAGGCGCTGGTAGTGGGTGATGACTATTGTTGCGTTCCGGTCGGTCTTGAGCTTGTTGACGCCCGAGGCCACGATGCGCAGGGCGTCGATGTCGAGACCCGAGTCGGTTTCGTCGAGAATCGACAGGCGCGGTTCGAGCACGGCCATCTGGAAAATCTCGTTGCGCTTTTTCTCGCCGCCCGAGAAACCCTCGTTGACCGAGCGCGAGGCGAGTTTGTTGTCGAGCTCGACAATCTCGCGTTTCTGGCGCATGAGCTTGAGGAAATCGCCGGCGGTGAGTGGCGGCTCGTTGAAATACTTGCGCTTGGCGTTGACGGCGGCGCGCATGAAGTTCACCATCGACACGCCCGGGATTTCCACGGGATACTGGAACGACAGGAACAGGCCCTCGTGGCTGCGGTCCTCGGGCGAGAGGGCCAGCAGGTCAAGGCCGTGGAAGTCGGCCGAACCGCCAGTGACGGTGAACCGGGGATTGCCCGCGAGCACGCCCGATAGGGTGCTCTTGCCCGAACCGTTCGGGCCCATGATGGCGTGAACCTCGCCGGGGCGTACGGTGAGGTTGATGCCGCGCAGAATTTCTTTGCCTTCGATGCCGGCGCGGAGGTCATCGACTTTCAATAATATTTCGTCCATTTGTCAATTCAAGATTCAACGTTAACAATATAAAGAGACTATCCCACGCTGTTTTCGAGGGTGATCTGCAGCAGTTTCTGCGCTTCGACGGCAAACTCCATCGGCAGCTTGTTCATCACCTCCTTGGCATAGCCGTTCACAATCAGGCCGACGGCTTCCTCGGTGGGGATGCCGCGCTGGTTGCAGTAGAACAGCTGGTCCTCGGAGATTTTTGAAGTCGTGGCTTCGTGCTCGACGATTGCGGTGTCGTTCTGTACGTCGATGTATGGGAAGGTGTGGGCGCCGCAGGTCGAACTGAGCAACAGCGAGTCGCACTGGGTGTAGTTGCGCACCCCCGATGCCTGGGGAGCCACTTTGACCAGGCCGCGGTAGGCGTTCTGGCTGTGGCCGGCCGATATGCCTTTCGACACGATTGTCGAGCGGGTGTCGCGGCCTATGTGTATCATCTTGGTACCGGTGTCGGCCTGCTGGCGGTTGTTGGTGACGGCCACCGAGTAGAACTCGCCCACCGAGCCGTTGCCCTTGAGGATGCACGAGGGATATTTCCAGGTGATGGCCGAGCCGGTTTCGACCTGTGTCCACGACAGTTTCGAGTAGTCGCCGCGGCAGAGGCCGCGCTTGGTGACGAAGTTATATACGCCGCCGCGCCCCTCGGCGTCGCCGGCATACCAGTTCTGGACCGTCGAATATTTCACCTCGGCACGGTCCTCGACGATGATTTCGACGATGGCGGCGTGGAGCTGGTTCTCGTCGCGCATCGGGGCGGTGCAGCCTTCGAGATAGCTGACATAGGCGTCGTCATCGGCCACGATGAGCGTGCGCTCGAACTGGCCCGTTCCCGAGGCGTTGATGCGGAAATATGTCGACAGCTCCATCGGGCAGCGGACGCCCTTGGGGATGTAAACGAACGAGCCGTCGGAGAACACCGCCGAGTTGAGGGCGGCGTAGAAGTTGTCGCGGTAGCTCACCACCGAGCCAAGGTATTTCTTGACAAGGTCGGGATAGTCCTTGACGGCCTCGGAGATTGAGCAGAATATTATGCCGAGCTGGGCCAGTTTCTCGCGGTGGGTGGTCTTGACCGACACCGAGTCCATCACGGCGTCGACGGCCATGCCCGAGAGCTGTTTCTGCTCCTCGAGGGGTATGCCGAGGCGGTTGAAGGTGTCAATGAGCTGCGGATCCACCTCGTCGAGGCTCTTGGGGCCTTCCTTTTTCTTAGGCTCGGCGTAATAGCTGATGGCCTGGAAGTCGATTTCGGGAATGTCGAGATGGGCCCACCGCGGCACTTTCAGCGTCTGCCAGTAGCGGAAAGCCTTGAGGCGGAAGTCGAGCAGCCATTCCGGCTCGCCCTTCCGCGCCGAGATGAAGCGGATGGTGTCCTCGGTCAGGCCCGGGGGCAGGATGTCGGTGTCGATGTCGCTGACAAAGCCATATTTGTATTCGCCCGAGGTGGCGTCCTGGATTATATCGTCGTTGGTCTCCATTTCATTCAATATTAATTGCAGCCCGGGTTTCCGAGTGTCAGATGGGTGTAAAAGCGAGCCGTATTGTTAGGTTAACAAATTATTCAGCCTCATTGTTGGTGGCGATGTCCGAGAGGTAGCCGAGCACTGCCGGCGCGAAATCCACGGTTGCCTGGCGCCAGGGCGAGCCGGGGTCATGGAGGCGTTCGTCGTCGCCGCTTATGAGGAGGTAGAAATTGAGCGCGAGGCTGAGGATGAGGCCCCACTGGGCTATTTTGAAGGCAGCTCCTCCCAGACGGTCGAGTATGCCGAGATGCACGGTGTGAATCACGCCCCTGACCATTCTCGCCACCAGCCATGCCAGGCAGTAGGCGGCGAGGAAGGCCACGCCGTAGCCGCACACCGAGTCGAGTGCCGTCGGCGCGTCGTTTCCGGCGAACAGCCCGGTGAGGGTGTCGCCGAAGAAGCGGGCCGAAATGATGCCGAGCACCACGGCGGCTATCTGTCCGAGCTGGCTCAGCAGGCCCTTTGAGAATCCCATCACGCCGCCGACGGCGACGATGACGAGTATCAGGATGTCTATCGCATTCATTGCATAATGTTTGAACACGCAAAGTTACTAAAAATTTACCAACGGACAATAACCGCGGCTGCGCGTGGCGTTGCATGTGCAGGCTGCGGGTTACGGCATGGTGCCGAGGCCATGCCCGGATGGGGTGGTGAGATAGTTAAAATGTTATAAATCAATGCGGTCTCTCTGATAAAATTCATAATAAATGCTATAAAATTTGTAAATCGTCCGTTAAATATCTAACTTTGCGGCACTTAACACAATTATCTAAAACCAAATGTCCTCCTTCCGCTTTATCACTTTTCTTGTAGCGTTTTGCGCGGTGCCGAGCTATCTGCTTGGTAGTGAGGTAATTACCCCCCCCCTATTTAGTCGCGGCGGATTCTGATTCCGCATATCATGACATTGAGTATTTCCCGGTGGGGCGCACTTCGCTCCGTGTCGGGGATGGATTGCAGCGTTTTGCCTCGTCGGTCGACTCGCTTTTCATTGGGGGACAGCTTTCACACATACATATCGAGGGCAGTGCGTCGCCCGAGGGTCCGGCCCCGAACAACGTGCGCCTTGCCGAAGGCCGCGCCGCTTCGCTGAAGCGTTATCTGCAGGACGGAATTGCATATCCCGATTCACTTTTCACGGTTGCCGTCATCGGCAACAACTGGGACGGTTTTGCCGAACTCGTCCCGCAGGCGCTCCCTCCGTCCCAGGCCCGGGCGGTGCTCGAAATCGTGGCTTCCGACCTCGGACATGATAGGAAAGTCGCCCTTTTGCGCGGGCTCGACGGCGGACGGATATGGACCGCGCTTGCCGCCCGGGTGCTTCCGCTCCTGCGCTATGCCCGCGCGACAGCCACGGCCACCGACGGCCGGGTACTCGACACCGGCGTCATTACCGCTGTCGAGGATGTCCGGGCCGAAGTGGCCGTTGCCGAGGAGGCGCCCGTCATGACGGCGGATGCCGCCGATTCAGTTTCTGTTTCCGAAGACAGCTTTTCCAGACACATTTATATAAAGACCAACATGCCCGCATGGGTGATGTTGTGGACTAATGTCGCCGGCGAGATTGATTGCGCTCCCCATTGGTCGGCCGCCATGTCGGTTTACTATTCGGGATTCAATTATTTCACCGGCAGCGTTAAGTTCCGCACTCTGACGCTCATGCCCGAGGCCCGCTACTGGTTCAGGCGCTCAAACAGTGGATTCTTTGTCGGCGCCCATGCCGGCGTGGCGTGGTATAACGTGGCTTTCGGCGGCGACAGGCGCTATCAGGACCACGACGGCAACACCCCGGCCCTTGGCGGCGGCCTCAACGCCGGCTTCCGTTTCAACCTGCGCAATCCGCGCTGGAAGATAGAGGTGTCGGTGGGCGCGGGCGTGTACCGGCTCGACTACGACGTGTTCCGCAACCATCACAACGGCCTCATGACCGACCGCGTCAGGCGCACGTTCTTCGGCGTGGACAATGCCGCTGTGTCGATTTGCTATACGTTCGGCATCAAGGGGAAAGGAGGCCGCCGATGAGACATGCCGTTGGTTTTGCCTGCCTGGCCATTCTCGCAAGTTCGTGCGTGCATGAGTTTCCGGCTCCCGCCGATGGCGTGGAGGTGGTGCTGACCGTCCGTCACGAAATGCCGTGGACCACCCTCGACTATGACTACGGCACGTCCGGCTCCCGCAACGACGGCGACTGGAAGGCCCGCTATGTGTTCCGCGCCTACCATGCCGGCTCGACCGACGCGCCCGTGCATGAGTTTACTTTTTACTCCGACGACATTTCCCTCGGCGAGTTCACGGCAAGGATGAGCCTTCCGCCCGGCGATTGGGAAATATACGCATGGCAGGACTTTGTAAGCGACAGCCGCGATTTCTACGACACCGCCGATTTCTCGTCGATTACCTACCGCCGCCCCTACACTGGCGACAGCGACATGCGCGATGCCTTTGAGGGCAGCGTCCCCCTGGCAGTCCCGGCCACATACCAGGCTGCCTCTTCAATCAAGGGCGAGCTGACCATGACACGGCCATTTGCAAAATACGTATTCATCGCCACAGATTATGACAAATTTCTTGCCGAGATGAACCGCCGGGCAGCCGTCCCCGATGGATATTCCACGGTCGGACTCTACCCGATGTTCATGCCGGCGGTCTATGACATGTTCACGCAAAAGGTGACCGATTCGTGGCGTGGAACCAGTTACGACGCGTCCATCACCCCGCTCGGCAACGGCGAGGCGGCCATTGCGATGGACTATGTCATGATCAACCACCGCGAGAGCGCCGCGCAGGTCCAGATAGGGCTGCGTGGCCCCGGCAGCCAGCTCACGGCCCTGACAGGCACCGTCAATGTGCCGCTGCTGCGCGGTCAGGTGACTTACGTCCGCGGCGACTTCCTTACCGCAAGCGTGGGCGGTGGAATCGACATAGACTTCTCGTTCTCAGGCGACAACAATATTGAAATCTGAACAACATACTCATATTACACTAATCATTTAATAATTCCAAACACTTCATTTCATGAAAAAGTATTTTCTTCCGGCAGTAGCCATCTGTGCGCTCGCATCCCTGGCCTCGTGCTCGTCCGAGGATCAGCCCGCCGTTGAAACCGACGGCAACGTAACCATCAAGCTGCGCCTGCCCGGCGGCATGGCCAGCCGCGCCACCTTCGGCGACGAATCGACCGTAACCCTCAACAACCTCCAGTGGACCGTTTTTGAGGTGGGCGCCGACAATGCCCTCACGCTGGTTTATTCCGACCAGAAAACCGCCTTCAGCTCTTCCCAGACCGAGGAGTCAGTATCGCTGCCCCTCGCCAAAGGCAAGACCTATCAAGTGGCTTTCTACGCCGACGACAGCTCAAACGGCTTCGTGACCTATGCCGACGGAGCCATCTCGGTTGACTATTCAAAGGCAGCGTCAAACACCGTGGCCGAAGATGCCTTCATCGGCAAATCGAGCGTGTTCACCGTCACCGGCGGCGCGTCTGAAACCGTTACCCTCACCCGTCCCTTCGCCCAGCTCAACTGGGGCACCGACGACCTCGGCGCCAAATCGCTGGCCGAAGTGCTCAAGACCCTCACCGCCACCGTCAGCGTTTCCTCGGGCCTCTACACCTCGATGGACGTAATCAGCGGCGACGTTTCCGGCGAAGTCAGCGACAAGGTTGAGTTCGCTCCCGTCAAGTTCACCGAGCTCCCCGCCGAAGACTTCCCCACCGTTCCCGGCGAAACTACCTACGCGCTCATCGCCATGAACTATCTCCTCACCGGCGACGGCACCATCGACTGCACCCTCACCCTCACCGAAGGCCTCGACGCGGTTGTAGTAAACAGCGCCCCCGTGCAGGTGAACCACCGCACCAACATCTACGGCTCGCTGCTCACCGCTCCGCGCGACTTCAACATCCTTGTCGACAACAAGTTTGACGAACCCGACAACAACAATGCCGTAATCGCCACCACCGCCGCCGCCTTCGTCAGCGGCATCGCCGCCGGCAAGAACGTCGAGGTTCCCGAAGAAGCCGAAATCGACCTCACTCAGGAAGGTGAAATCGCGCTTGCCGACAACCAGAAACTTACCATTAAAGGCACCGTCAAAACTGCCCGCGCCCAGATCGGCGTAAGCGGCGAAGGTAACGTGGCCTATGTCGAAGGCCCCGGCGTCATCGAGTCGGTTGGTCTGGAAGATGGCCGCGGCAGCCGACCCCTCAACGCCTATGACGGCGGCACCCTCGTTGTCAGCAACATCACCGTCAACACCCAGCAAAACAATGGCGGTTCCAACATATACAGCGAGGACGGCCATCTTGTCCTCAACAACGTTAAGACCGAGGAATGCCACAACTTTGCTGTCGGCGCCTATGGCGGCACCGTCGTTGCGACCGGCTGTGAGTTCAACTCCGACTCCAACAATAAGGAAGGCGCCCATTCATATACCTTCGGTGTCTTTGACGGCTGCAAGGCCGTGCTGACCGACTGCACCGTCAACGGTATCCAGGGCGGCGTCACCGTCGATGGCGAAGGCTCTGAAGTCACCATCAAGAGCGGCGTTTACACCACTCGTCCGCTGGAAGGCGCGGTAGGCCAGACCGCATTCTATCCCGTCTATGCCTGCACCGATGGCGTGGCCATCATCGAGGGCGGCGAGTTCATCTCGGGCTGCTCGTACTCAGTCTACCTGGGCAACAATGACACCCCGGCATATCCTTATGGCAAGGCAACCATCAAGGGCGGCAAGTTCAACACCGTGACCCGCAACCAGGAAACCAAAGCTGAGATTCCCGTGGCCGAAGGCTATGTATGGGAAGAAATCACCGACGGCGTATTCAAATTCCAGGTCGTTCCCGCCACTGCCCAGCCGTAATAAATCCGGCAAAATGACAGTGAACACATCCTCCGCCCTCAGTGGCGGGGGATTTTTTGTTTTAAACGGGGGTGGAAATTGGCGGTTTGTCGCTCTTGTATTGCGCGGGCGCGGGCGTGTGGCTATATTTGCATCAAAATCCTGAATAATCCAATGAAAACACTGCCTTTGTTAACATTTGGGCTGGCTGCCGCGCTGGGCGCTGTGCAGGCCGGCGCGGTCACCGGAGTGGTAGAGCAATGGAGCGATGCCTCTCAGTCGGCCAAAATAATCGACATCAATTTCAGCGACACATCGTGGCCGTGGACCTGGGCCGGAGAGACCGGGCGCGACTGCCCCTCGATGGACGACGGCGGCTATGTGAACGCCGTGCTCGATGCGGCAACCTCGACCGACGGAGTCAAATATCCCGTGCTGTTCCATAACTGCACGTTTGCGACGAGCGCCGCAAAGAACGGTTATCCCGGCACCACCGCCGCCTTTGCCCGCCAGTATTTCATCGGCGAGAAACCCTCGGGAAATTCCGACGCCACATACAACAACTGGACTGTCGAAGGACATACCTCGTATCTCGAGGACAACATACGGCGCGATGACGACGGACGCCCCGTCTACGGCGAGGGCGGCTTCGTGCAGATGTGCCGCGACGGCGCCCGCAACGGCGTGTCGAGTCACGGATGGATGGAAATAGACCACATCCCCTATGTCGAGCGCGTGCAGTGGTCGTGGTCGTCGACATCGTGGGGCCGCGGTATAAAGTGCGACATCAAGATTGGCGACGGTGACTGGCAGCCCCTGGTGTGGATGGGGTCGGAACGTCAGAAACAGGGCTGGACCGTGTTCAGCGACCAGGGATATTTCATGGAAAACGTGATTGACGCCCGCGACGTGTCGCTGCGCTGGCGCGTGTGGGACGGCGAAGACCCCGCCAATCCCGTGCAGACCGACGCCGACGGCAACTGCCCCTTCACCCAGACAATCGACCCCATGGCCGAGCGGCAGGCTCCGCGAGTACACAAGGTGCGCATTTTCGGCGATGAAATCACGGCTGAACAGGCTGCCTATGCCCGTCAGAACCCGATAGGCGATGTCGGCGAGCTTTCCGACCTCGAGGACCTCGGCTTCACGGATGCCGAGCCGGCTCCCGACGCCAATGCCCCGGCGGTTGTCTACACCGTCAGCCAGGACGGCCGGGCCGACTACGCTACCGTTCAGGCGGCCATCGACGCCGTGCCCGATGGCTACCGCGGCATAATCCTCATCGCCCCCGGCGTATATGAGGAAAATGTATATGCCGGACGTCGCGGCGAAGCCGAAAAGTACATCTCGCTCATCGGCGAGGATGCCGCCACGACCATACTGACCTCGTCGACCTCGCGCGGCGGAAATTCAACCAACACATACATGGACTGCGCGGCCCTCAACGTGATATGGCCCCGCTTCTATGCCGAAAACATAACGGTGCGCAACACTTCGGGTAATGTCGGCCAGGCCGAAGCCCTCTTCACCTCGGGCGACGGCCACATATTCCGCAACTGCGTGCTCAGCGGCTGGCAGGACACCTACAAGGCCAATGTTGGCGCGCGCGGTTATTTCACAGGCTGCACCGTCGAGGGCACGACCGATTTCATCTATGACGGCGGCCTGGAATGGTTTGAGGATTGCGAAATACGCGCCCTCGGCAACGGCGGCTACATCACCGCGCCCGCCGAAAGCGGCATGCCGATGAGCCGTGTCATGTATCCCGAACTCAGCGAGGAACGTTTCTACCCCGGTCTTTTCCTGAGCAACTGCCGACTCACCGCCGCCGACGGCGTCACCCGCTTCTCGCTGGGACGTCCGTGGAAGGAAACATCGGGTGCGGCATTCCTCAACTGCGTGCTCGGCGCCCATATCGCTGATGCCGGCTGGACGGCCTGGAACGGCTCGGAAAACTCATCGTCGCTCTACGAATACAAGAGCCTGAACCCCGACGGAACCCTCGCCGACATCAGCCGCCGCGCATCGTTCAGCCGCCAGGCTTCCGATGCCGAGTATGAGGCATACTTCAATCCCGCCTTCCTTTTCGGCAAGTTCTCAAAGACCGAGTTTGACCATGAAGCCATCCTTGGCAGCGCGGTGGCTCCGGCAAATTTCAGCATCGACGGCAGCGTCATCACCTGGGACAGCGCCGACAGCAACGCGGCATACATTATATATAAGGACGGCGAGCGGGTTGACATCGTCACCGAGGCCCGCTATGACAACGCCGACGCGGACGGGCATTATTCGGTCCGCGCCATATCGCGCTACGGCGTGCTGTCAAACGCCGTCGAGGCCGTCGAGTCGTCGCGCACCCTCGCGTTCCCGACTGCCGAGGGTTTCGGAAAGTTCGCAACCGGCGGCCGCGGTGGCAAGGTGGTGACCGTTACCTCGCTGGAAGACGACGGCTCGGAAGGCACCCTGCGCTGGGCTTTCGAGCAGCACAAGGGGTATCCGTTGACAATCGTGTTCGCGGTCAGCGGCGACATCGCCCTCTCGCGTGAACTGCGCGTGAACCGCACCGACTGGACCCTGGCCGGACAGTCGGCTCCCGGCGAAGGCATCGTCATCACCCGCAACAAGGTCAACTTCGGCGGCTCGCAGAACTTCATCGTGCGCAACGTGCGCTTCCGCATCGGCCAGAAAAACATGGCCGGCGAGATTCAGGCCGAGAACGCCTGCGGTGCCGAGAACTGCTCCAACTTCATTTTCGACCATTGCTCGTTCGGCTGGTCGGTAGAGGAAAACATGAACACCGCCGACTGCCATTTCCTCACCGTGCAGTATTCAATCGTTCACGAGGGCCTCTACAACGCCGGCCACTCGAAGGGTTCGCGCGGCTACGGCTGCCAGTGGGGCGGTTCGCCGGCCACCTACCACCACAATCTCCTGGCCCATAACCAAAGCCGTTCGTGCCGTTTCAACGGCGCCCGTGGCGAGGACAACGTGGTGTTCATCGAGTATGTCAACAACGTCAACTACAACTACGGCACGCGCGGTGCATGTTACGGCGGCGAGAACACGGCACAAATCGCTTCTTACAACGGCCTTAACTCGGCTCATGAATGCAATTTCATGAACAACTACTATCTGTCGGGCAACGCGTCCGACAAGAGCTCTGTGGTGTTTGTCAACGTGTCGTACGCCCGCGACGGCGCAACTTCGTGGGCTCCGTCCAAATGGTATGTATCAGGCAATTACGCCCGTGGATTCGCGTCGGCGAGCACGAACAACTGGGTTGGCGTGACGGTCGAGACATATTCAAAAGACGATGTCAAGTCGGAAGAGCGCATAGTGCCGCAGAACGCATATCATAAATACACTCCCGCAGGGGTGGTGGGCGCGTATCGTCCAGAACTTTACATGATGCAGGATTTCGAGAGCGCCGAGGATGCCTACGCTACCGTTGTGGAAAAAGCCGGAACGGTGAACCGCGACAAAGTTGAGGCCCGCGTGGCCGATGACGCCCGCCGCCGCACCACCACTTACGGCGGCAAGACCAAGGGCAAGAAGTCGGGTATTCTCGACACTGAGGCCGATGCCGAAGGCTTCTATGATTATGAACCCGCCGAAGCCGCCAAAGACAGCGACGGCGACGGCATGCCCGACGAATGGGAATCGGCCAATGGCCTCAATCCGTCGGTGGCCGACAACAACAGCGTCAATGCCGACGGCTATACGGCGCTCGAAGTATATCTCAATTCGCTCATGGGCGAGGAAATGAACCGCGAGTTTACTGACGGAGTAGTGTCGGCAATCGCCGGAGGCATCGAGATGAATTACGATGCGGCCACCTCGACCCTGTCGTTCTCAGAGAATGCCAGCGGTACCGTCCTCAGCATTTACGATGCCCGTGGCGCGCTGGTTGAGGCTGTGAAAGTCGGCGGTATGTCGGCAAGCGTCGCCCACCTCCCCGCCGGGGTGCTGCTGGTGCGCCTCGATGCCGATGGCTTTGCGCCGAGGGTGCTCAAAATAGTAAGGTAATTTCGCCTATCATATAAAACACGAAGTGCCGGCTTTTGCAAGTCCGGCACTTCGTGTTTTCAAGCCTGGGGCTCACGCCGCTCCATCAGCCTGACGGATATTTCGTAAGTGTTAAGGGCGGTTACAAGCGATACGCTGCCGATTACAATCCATACGGCGGTCAGCAGCAGGTCGGGCGCGTCGAGATAGAACAGCTGGAACTCGGGCAGCCTCAGTGAATGTATCCATGACGAGATTGCCGGTATGGCCAGCGAAAACAGGATTCCCACCACGAAGCCAGCGATGGCGGCATACAGGGCGGCGCGGCGGTTGGCGCGGTTGACCGACACGTTATGGCTCCTCACCATCTCGACTGCATCGAGATTGCTGGTGAGACGGCTCATGAAATCTGCCTCGCTCGGCAGGCGGGGCTGAAAGTCGTCGAAAAGTGATTTTAGTTCGTCGTTTTCCATAATTGCGGGGTCATTTTTGGTCGGTCAGCATGCCTTTTAGATGGGCGCGTCCGCGCGACAGCTGTTGCTTGACGGCAGCCTCGGAGGCGTCGATGATTTCGGCAATCTCCTTGATGGAGTAGTCCTGAAGATAAAACAGAAGGATGGCGGTACGTTCCTTTTCAGACAGTCCGTCGAGGGCCGCGTAAAGGGCCTGGTAGCGGAAAGCCGAATCGGCACGGTCGTCGGCCGCGACAGCCTCGGCATGGTCGAGCGAGAGCGACTGGCGTCCCGCACGTTTGATGCTGATGAAGGTGTTGTAGGCGATGCGGTAGAGCCACGACGAGAATTTCGCCTGGTCGCGGAAAGTGTCGATAGAGAGATAGGCTTTTAGAAAAGTTTCCTGAGCAATGTCGTCGGCCAGCGCTGTGTCGCCGCAGCAGAGACCCACCAGAAAGCGGCGGAGCGCTTGACTGGTGGCCTCGACCTTGGATATGAATTGCTCGCGGTTCACTGCTTTTTCGACACGAAGTAGACGATGAGATAGCTGATACCGATTGCCAGGAAGGCTGCCGAGGCAATCATGAAACCGTTCTCGATATGTGCTTCGGGCTCGGTGTGGGCGAAAATCGCGGCGACCACTCCTGAGGCGACGCCGAGGAAGGTGAAGATGCAGCCGCGGAGCAACCGGAGGTTGAGCAACTCGCGGGCGCTTTTCTTGGGTTTGGCGAGGGCATCGGCGAGACGGTCGGCGTCTATGCCGTTGTTGCTCTCAATCGCCTTGATGAGGACTTCGGCGCGTTTGTTGTCGCCGTTGGTGGCGGCATGGAAAATAATCCAAACCACGCAGATGGGGAGGATGCAGCAGATTGCGATGGGGACCAATACGTTAGTCATAAAAGAGTTTTTTTAATTGTTCGTAATGTTGTTTTGAGACATCTCGCATATATGACGCATCGCGCCCGGGAAAGGTGACATTTGAAATTAGGAATTAGGAATTAGGAATTAGGAATTAGGAATTGGAGGGCTCGGGGCGGAGAACTCGGAGCGCTCGGAGAACTCGGAGAGCTCCGAGATGCCCGGATGGCAATTCCTAATTCCTAATTCCTAATTTCTAATTCACTTTGTCAGCCCTGAGTAGTCGCGGCTGTAGCGGAGCATCTGGGGAATGTAGTCTTCGGTGTAGGTGACGCGGACGTCGGTGATGACGCCGTTGTCGTCGGTCACGGCTTCGTATACCGGGTTGACGAATCCCTTGTAGGGAGCGATGTCGAGCTTGGCGTAGCGGTTGAGGACTTCCTTGTGGAGCTTGGGATCTACCTTCACGGCATATTTCTCGACGAGCGCGGCGCCGGCGGCATAGTCACCCTCGCTCTTGATGCGCTGGATTTCGCCGAGCAGCTGGCCGAACAGGTCGCGCAGGGCACGGTAGTCGTTGATTTTCACGTAGGTCTTGCCACCGCGCTTGGTGAGTTCGATGACCTTGTTCTTCTTGCCGTGCTCGAAGGCCCATGCGGCGATGAGCTGGCGGTTGCGCATGTGGGCTTCCTCGATGTTCTTGCCAGGTTCGATGCGCATCAGCTGGGTCATGAGGCCGTTGAGGATGTATTTGTAGTATTCGGCCTGATAGGCGTCGGGATTGTCGAGCAGTCCGAGTTCGACGAGTTTCGGGTCGGCGAGATAGTAGAGCGCGAAGAGGTCGGCGCGGGCTTCCTCGAGGGTCGAGCCGTGGGCCTTGAGGGCGTCGGGGTCAACACCGGGGAGCAGGCGTCCCGAGCCATGGCCGAGACACTCGTGGAGGTCGGTGTGGAGGTTGTCGGTGATGAAGAGGTATTTGTCGAGCAGTTCGCGGGTCGGGGCGTCGATGACGAATTCCTCGTTGAAGCCGTTGCCGTGCGATGCCTCGTCATAGGCCTGGGTAATGTTCTCGAGGGTTACGGATTTTGAACCGTGTGCGGCGCGGATCCAGTTGGCGTTGGGGAGGTTGATGCCGATGGGAGTGGAGGGATAGGAGTCACCGGCGAGGATGGCGGCGGTGATGACCTTGGCCGAAACGCCCTTCACGGCCTCCTTGCGGAAGCGGGGATCAACAGGCGAGTTGTTTTCAAACCACTGGGCGTTCTGCGAGAGCACCTCGGTGCGGTGGCTTGCGGGAATGTTCTTGAAGTTCACGATGGATTCCCACGAGCCGGTCATGCCGAGGGGGTCGCCGTAGCTTTCGATGAATCCGTTGATGAAGTCGACCTGCGAGGCGGTGTCCTCGGTCCAGCGTATCGAGTAGTCGTCGAAGGTGGCGAGGTCGCCGGTGGTGTAGTAGTCGATGAGGCGGGCGATTGTCATGCGCTGATTGTCGTTTTCGGCATATGCCATGGCCTTTGCGAGATTTTCGACGATGCGGGCGATGGCTTCTGAGTAGAGGCCGTCAAGTTTGTAGATCTGTTCCACGACCTTGCCGTCCTTTTTGGTGACGCGGGCGTTGAGGCCGTACGACACCGGGGTGGCGTCGTTGGGATCTTTCTTGGCGGCGTAGAAATTCTCAACTTCCTGCTGTGTCACGCCTTCATAGAGGTTGTTGGCCGACGTGAGGATGAGGTCCTCGCCCTCGGCCTGGTTCACGCGCTTGGCGGCGACGGAGGGATCGAAAATGGCGGCCATCACCTCGGTCTGCACGGGAGTCCACGCGCCCTGGCCGAGTTTTGCGACCTCGGCCTCGAGCCATTCGCAGGAGAAGCCGGGAGTGAACTTGTCCATCGAGTAGTGATGGTGGATGCCGTTTGCGAACTCGACCTGTTTCAGGTAGTTTTCAAATGCCTTGAAGTCGGCTGAATTGCGGTCGCCCGAGTAGTTGGAATACACGCCCTCGATCATCTGTCGCAGGGGCAGGTTGTATTTATAGTTCTGGTCCCAGAGGATGTCGCGTCCCCACAGGGCAGCCTCAGTCAGGTAGTAGACGAGGCGTTTCTGGTTCAGGGTGAGAGATTCGAAATCGGGCACCTGATAGCGGAGTACCTCGATGTCGGCGAAACGGTCGACGTTGTAGTCGAACGGCTGGGACTGTGCCATGGATGATGCTGAGAGTGTCAGCGCAGCCGCCGACACGATTGTTTTTAGGGTTTTCATATTATGTGATATTTAATTATTCAACGTAGAGGATGAGGCCTTTGAGGTATTCGCCCTCGGGGTGGTAGATGTTGATGGGGTGGTCGGCGGGCTGGGTGAGCTGGTGGAGGATGCGCACCTTGCGGCCCGACTGGGCGGCCGCCGAGAAGACGGCCAGCCTGAATTGCTCGCGGCTGACGGCCTGGGAGCATGAGAAGGTGAACAGCACTCCGCCGGGGGCAATCTTGTCGAAGGCGGCGGCGTTCAGTTTCTGATAGCCGCGCAGGGCGTTGCGCAGGGCGCTGCGGTGTTTTGCGAAGGCCGGGGGGTCGAGCACGATGAGGTCATACTGCGACTTCTCCATTCTTTCGAGGAATTTGAAGGCATCTTCGGCAAACGATTTGTGGCGGGTGTCGCCGGGGAAGTTAAGCGCGATGTTGGCGTCGGTGAGGGCGACGGCCTTGGACGAAGAGTCGACCGAGTGGACCAGTTCGGCGCCTCCGCGCATGGCGTAGACGGAGAAGCCGCCGGTGTAGCAGAACATGTTGAGCACGCGGGCGCCGCGGCTGTAGTGTTCGAGCAGGGCCCGGTTGTCGCGCTGGTCGACGAAGAAGCCGGTTTTTTGTCCGCGCAGCCAGTCGATGTTGAAGCGGAGGCCGTTTTCGGTGGCGATGTTCTCGTCGGAGTGGCCGATGAGATAGTCGTTGACCGGGTCGAGGTGGGCCTTGTAGGGCAACGTGGTTTCGGACTTGTAATATACGTTTTTCACGCCGAGGGGCACGCCGCCGGCGGTGAGTTCGACGAGCTGGCGGGCTATTACCTCGCGGGCGAAGTGCATACCGGGCGAATGGGCCTGGACCACGGCGGTGTCGCCGTAGACGTCAACCACCAGTCCGGGGAGGAAGTCGCCCTCGCCGTGGACGAGGCGGAAAGCCGTGTTGTCAGGGCGGGTGAGGCCGAGGCGCTGGCGCAGGAGCCAGGCCTGGGTAAGGCAGTCGCGGTAGAAGCCGGCGCCGATTTCGATGTCGTCGAAAGCGAGCATGCGCACGGCGATGGAGCCGATTTGGAAATGGCCCACGCCGATGGTGCGTCCGTCCGAGGCGACTATGCGCACGAGGTCGCCCTCGTCGATGTCGGAGGGCATTGCGGTGAGGGCTCCTGAGAACACCCACGGATGGAAGCGGTCGAGCGACTCTTCCTTGCCCCGTTTAAGGCGCAGGATGGGATAGTTTGTTGCCATGGTTATTTGAGGACTAAGCGGTAAACATCGTTAAGGTTGGCATAGATGAGCAGCAGGAAGAGGAAGCCCATGCCAATCATGTTGGCCACCTCGATGAAGCGTTCGGAGGGTTTGCGGCGCGTTATCATCTCGATGAGCAGGAACAGGGTGTAGCCGCCGTCGAGCGCCGGGATGGGAATGATGTTCATGAAGGCGAGAATCACCGACAGGAACGCGGCTATCTGCCAGAAGGAATACCAGTTCCACTGGTTTGGGAAGAGGCTGCCGAGGGTTCCGAAGCCACCCACGCTCTTGGCGCCCTGCTTGGTGAAAAGAAGCTTGCATGAGGCGACGTATGTGGCGAGCTGGTCGGTGCCGGCGGTCCATCCGCGGGGGATTGATTCGAGGAAGGAATATTGCACCTCCTCGATGTCGTAGATTTTCACGGGCGAGCGCAGCTGTATGCCGATTTTGCCGTCGGCGTTGATTTCGACGGGCACCGAGGTCTCCTTACCGTCGCGTAGGATGGTCATGGGGAGCGTCTTCGATGCGTTGGCCGCGAGCGCCGGGAAGAATTCGGTGAGCGATGGGGTGGTGTCGTTGCCGACGGCGAGGATGCGGTCGCCCTCGCGCAGGCCGGCGCGGGCGGCACCCTCGCCTCCCATCAGGGCGTCGATGTAGACGGGGACGCGCATGCTCATGTAGGGCGCGTTTTTCTCGACGAGTTCGGCCAGGAGGCGGTCGTCGGGCGAGATTACGACTGAATCGCGGTGGTTGCGCAGCACGGTCACCTTTGTGCCGGGCTGAATCATGTTCCAGCCGTTTGAGGCGGTGCGGGCGTCGATGTCCTTGCCGTTAATCTGGAGCAGGATGTCGCCGTCGCGGAATCCGGCGTCGTGCATCGGGGCGGTGAAGTCCATGCCTTCGGTCATAGCCTGATAGGGCACCACGCGGTCGCCCCAGTGGAAGGCGATGCCGATGTAGATGGCGATGGCCAGCAGGAAGTTGAACAGCACGCCGGCCACCATGACCAGCAGGCGTTTCCATGCGGCCTTCGAGCGGAATTCCCAGGGCTGGGGCTCGGAGGCGAGGTCTTTCGAGCTTTTGGTTTCGTCGACCATGCCGGCGATGTCGCAATAGCCGCCCAGGGGCAGCCAGCCCAGGCCGTAGATCGTGTCGCGCCATGTGGGCTTGCCGTCGGGGCGGGGCTGGCGGGGTTTCGACACCTGGAAGGTGGCGAGCGAGTGATTGTCGTCTTTGGCCAGCACCTGCAGCGTGCCCTTCATGGGGTCGTATTTGAGCAGGGAGAACCAGGGGTTGAAAAAGAGGTAGAAGCGGTTGACCTTTATGCCGAAGATGCGCGCGAAGAAATAGTGGCCGAACTCATGTACGGTCACCAGAATCACGAGCGCGACAACCAGCTGCAGGGCCTTGATGAGGAATGATTCCATTTGGATGGTGTGTAAAATTCTTTATGATGGCGGGGGCGTTCAGAGTCCCGCGATTATTTCCAGTGCCGTTTTCCTTGCTTCGTCGTTGGTGGCCACGAAATCGTCGTAAGACGGGGTTGCGATGAAGGGGGTGCGCTCCATCGTGGCGGTGATGGTGCGGTAGATGTCGTTGAAGCCGATGCGGTCGTGCAGGAACGCGGCGACGGCCACCTCGTTGGCGGCATTTATGGCGCAGGCCACGTTGCCGCCCACCTCGAGGGCGTGGCGGGCGAGGTCGAGGGCCGGGAAACGGGCGAGGTCGGGTTGCTCGAAGGTGAGGGTGTCGTGGGCCAGCAGCGAGCAGAAATCGCTGACGTTGTCCATGCGTGTGGCCTCGCCGAGGGCGTAGGCGATGGGCAGCCGCATGTCGGGAACGCCCATCTGCGCCTTGATGGCGCCGTCGCTGAACTCGACCATCGAGTGAATTATCGACTGGGGGTGGACGATTGCCGATATGCGCTTTGGCTCGATTCCGAACAGCCAGCGGGCCTCGATTATTTCAAAGGCCTTGTTGACCATGGTGGCGGAGTCGATGGTGATTTTCGCGCCCATGTCCCAGTTGGGGTGGCGCAGGGCGTCGGCGGCGGTGGCCTTGGCTATGCGCTCGGGTTCCCAGGTGCGGAACGGACCGCCCGAGGCCGTGATTATCAGGCGTTCGACCGACGCGGAATCTTCGCCGCGCAGGCACTGGTAGATGGCCGAGTGTTCCGAATCGACGGGATATACCTTAGACTTCGACTCGGCGAGCAGGCTTGTGACGAGGCTGCCTGCCACGACCATGGTTTCCTTGTTGGCCAGGGCGATGTCCTTGCCGGCTTTGATTGCCGAAATGGTCGGTTCGAGTCCCGAGTAGCCGACGGTGGCGGTTACCACCATGTCGACGTTGTCGGCGGCCACGGCGTCCTTGATGGCTGCGGCGCCGGCTGCGGTGGCGATGCCGAGGGGCTCGAGCGCCTCGCGCAGGCGCGCGTACAAGTCCTCGCGGGCTATGATTGCTATGTCGGGTTTGAATTGCCGTGCCTGGGCTATGAGCTCGTCAACGCGCGAGCCCGCCACAAGGACCGTCGCCCTGTAAAGGTCGGGGCGACGGCCGATTATGTCGAGTGTCTGCGTGCCGATAGAGCCTGTCGAGCCCAAAACGGCGATGCGTTTGGTCATAGAACAGTGAAGAATGATTGGGTTGGACGGGGGAATGGGGTGGGGCGCTTACTTGTTCTGGTCGGGGTGGGCGGCATGGAAGGCGTCGGCCACCTTGGCGTTGTCGAGCAGAATCTCATATTCGCCACCCTGGGCGCCCTTGAAGTTAAGCAGCACGTTGGCCTTGGCGTCGACGATTTCGGCGGTGAGGTTGTATTCGGCGTTCTGGGCGAGGGCCGCGAGGAAGCTTGTCTCGAACAGCTCGGCACCTTGGGCCATCTGGTCCTTGTCAATCTGGCCGGGCAGCACAAAGGTGTATTTCACGGCGTTGGTGACCTGGTCGTAGGCAACCGAGGCCGAGTCGCACCATTCGGTGGGGTGCTGCTGCATGGCCACATTGGTCGAGTCGACCGCTGCGACGAGTTTTGCGAAAGGAGGCTGGTTGTTGCAAGCCGTGAACGATGCGGCCACCGCGATGGCCAGGGCGATTGCGCCGAGAATACGTTTCATTTTCATATTTGAGATTTTTGACATTTGTTTCTGTATAAGGGTATTTTTTTGATGTGTCACGGAGATCCGCTCAGTGGGGGAGATAGTTGGCCGGGTCGAGCGAAGAGCCGCCGTGCCATAGTTCAAACAACACAGGCGCCCCGGAAGTTGCCGCCCCTATGCGCTGTCCGGCCAGAACTTTGTCGCCTTTTGCGACATAGGCGTCGGCCAGGCGGCTGTAAACCGATATGAAGTCGTTGGGGTGCTGGATAGTGAGGGTGGTGGTGCCGGCGGTTTCGGTGAGGCCCACAACGGTGCCCCGGTACACGGCTGCGACCGGCCCGGTGCCGTCTTCCGAGGCGGTCGGCGCCTCGAAAATCATGCCTTCGGCGGCGATGGGCGACAGCACCGACAGGTTGAAGCGTTCCTCCTCCTCGAATTGCCTTACGAAACGCCGCTCGGCCTCCGAGGCCGATATGAGCGAGTCGGTGGTGGTTGCCGTGGCGGCGTTGGACGCCGTGGCCGGGCCGGCTGACAGGGAATCCGACAGGATGGCCATGATGTTGCGGGTGAAGGCCTCCTGGTCGCGGGTGACGCGCTGGAGCGAGTCGATGCGCAGGGCTGCCTCGAGGTATCCGGCGCGGAGGTCGCCCCTGAGCTGGCCCGGGAGCAGCTTGCCCAGGGGTGTGAACATGAAAATCATGGCGATGAGCGATGCGATGGCCGCGACGACCGCCGTTCCGGCCAGCCACACCTTTATTCCCGACAGCCTGAGGCTCCACAGGCGTGAGAGGGTGTTTTCGTTGATGATTTCGACACGCCATCGGCGCCGGGCGCGGGGCATCCGGCGCTTGTTTCCCATCGGGTTGGTTTTCAGTGGTTTGGGAATATGCTTTGTAAAATCATCTGTTTTCACAACCACAAAGATACGATTTTTTTGAACAAATTAAAAATAGTGGGTGTTATCTTTTCAAACACCCACAAATAACGTGAATCGTTGTTAAAGATTACGAAAACGTTCCGATTAGTGTTTATGAGAATTGAAAAAACTAAAACAAGTCTAACAAAAACCGTTTAAACAATGAAAACTAAAGCGTTCTGGGCTCTTGCCGCGATAGGCGCAATGACCCTCCCCGGCTTCCAAGCCAATGCACAGGAGACCGTAGTGGTTGAAGAAGAAACCGTGGCATTGACCGAAGTACCCTGCAAAACCCATTACTATTCCAATGGCGGCGACAACTGGTTCATTCAGCTCGGCGCAGGTGTCACCTCTCCTTTTGTTGAGAACAAACTTCCCAACGGTGACCAGAAACACCACCTCACCGCTGTCTACAACGTAGGCTTCGGCAAATGGTTCTCTCCCTATATCGGCTGGCGCCTCAGCTTCCTGGGCGGTTCCCTCCACTGGGACAACCAGCAGTTCAACCACGCCAAGTGGGTCAACGCCAACCTTGATTTCATGTGGGACATGTTCAATTCATTCGGCGGCGTGAACAGCAAGCGCGTATTTTCAATTGTTCCGTTCATCGGCCTCGGCGGTGCCTACACATGGGATTACTCCGATGGCGCCTCGACTGTCCTCCGCGACAACGGCAAGGTTAAGCGCAACTCATGGAGCCTTCCTCTGTCGGCCGGTATCCAGCTCCGCTTCCGCCTCTGCAAATATGTCGACTTCTTCGCCGAAGGCCGCGCACAGTTTGCCGGCGATAACTTCAACAACGAAGTTGTGGGCGCTCCCATCGACATGAACCTCAGCGTAATCGGCGGCTTCAGCTTCAACATCGGCGGTGCCGACTTCAAGAGCTACAACCCCTGCGACTACGTATCCTACATCGCCAACCTCAACAACCAGGTCAACGACCTCCGCGGTGCCCTCGCCACCACCTCAGCAGCTCTCGCAGCAGCCGAAGCACAGCTCCCGTGCCCCGAAATCCAGGTTCAGGAAAAGAACACCGTTATCGAAGCCGCTCCCATGATGGCCACCGTACGCTTCAACATCAACTCGGCCCGCATCCGCAACGAGGAGATGGTCAATGTCTACAACGTGGCTGAATGGATGAAGGCCAACCCCGAACAGAACGTGGTTATCTGCGGCTACGCCGACAAGGACACCGGCACCTCTTCCTACAACATGGCACTCTCGAAGCGCCGCGCCGAAGCAGTCCGTGACGCCCTCGTCAACAAGTACGGCATCAACCCCGACCGCCTCACTATCGACGCCGAAGGCTCGAACGTACAGCCCTACAAGGAAAACAACTGGAACCGTATCGTAATCTTCAATAACAACGTGCAATAAGCCCAACGCTTCTTCACAACTCTCCTTACTTACAGTAAACTAAATTGAATGGCTCCCCCGCCCGGCAACGGACGGGGGAGTTATTTATAGATCCTGTGTTTACAGCACTGCTTATATCAGGCAAACCCTAAATATGGAATTTATTTTTTAACTTTGCGTGAAATTGTATTTTAAATAACGGAATCGCACTAATGATAGAAGATAAAAGAGTTCCCGGACAGTCGCAAGACCCGTCGGACGGTTGCGGCAGCTGCAAGTACGCGGCCGGTGAGGATGGGTCTTCACTCGGACATTCGTGCAAGACTCCCCGCCATAGTGGTGTACGCCGTTTCCTCTATGCAATTTCCGCTCCGTTAAAGTGTTGCTGCTTCTATCTGTTTCTCATGCAGGTCTGTACGGACAATATTTTAGGGACGGGCAGTCATGGTATATCAGACCTATTCAATATAATCGCCCTTTCATCCTTGATAAGTTATTTCGAGAGTGCCGTGACGATGGCTGTTGGAAGAATAGCGAAGAGGGTATGTGGTCTTCATCACGCCTTTCTGAATCCCGCGTTTCTGCTTTTTGTGTTTGTCAATAATCTGCTGTTATTGGCCGATTGTTTTGCTCTTACTAACTTTGGACGAGTAATCGACATCGGCATGCTTGATATTGTGGCACAGACGGATTCAAGAGAGATCGGGGAATTTATGGATACTTATCTGAACATTAAGCAAATATCCTTAGGCTTGCTGATCCTCATATTTGTGAACGGACTGGGGTGGCTGATCTCCAGACTAACCTGGAACTGTCGAAGAATTCTGGCGGTTCTGGCAGGGTTGTGCATCTGCTGGGGCGTTGTTGTGAGCGGGATATGTATCTACAGGTTTGCCAGATACAGGAACGCTTTGGGCATTCCGCAGCTGACATCACTGACTCGTGTGGCATATTACGGCTATAACGTCCATAATATCAATTCGGGGTTGGAGCGGTTGACGGATGTGGCTGCCAGTTATTCACCGGGGACACCGGAGGAGGGTGCCAGCATCATTTTTGTCATAGGGGAATCACATAGCGTTTTCCACTCGCCTCTTTATGGTTACGGCAGGAATACAGCCCCGTTGATGAACCGTCATGCGGAAGATGGCTCGCTTGTTGTTTTTTCAGATGCTGTCACTGCCTATGATTATACATTGGGTGTTATGGGTTCGCTGTTTTCCATCGGAGGCATAGGCGATGATATTTATTCAGAACCGATGTTCCCGATGGTGTTCCGGCACGCAGGTTATCATACAGCACTTTATGACAATCAATTTTTTGTGAATCAGGGACTCGGCTTTATTACGTCAGAACAGCTTTCACTCGCAATGTTTGACTACAGAAACCCCCATTTTTATAGCTATGACGGGGATATGATAGACAATATGAAGCCTATGTCAGACAGAAAAAGCCTTATTATCATACATCTGCTCGGGCAGCATTATACATATGCCGACAGATACCCGCATACATCCCGTTTCATGCAGTTTATGCCTGGGGACTATGACGGAAATGAAGAAGAACGGCAGAGCAAGGCCGATTATGACAATGCCTGCCTTTATAATGATTATGTGCTGGACAGGATTGTTGAGATGGCCGGTGACGGAAATGTGTGTATGGTCTATGTTTCCGACCATGGGGAGGATGTATTTGAGCAACCCGGAGTGGTCGGACACGGGAATGCCGCTTATTTGCCTACCTTGCGTTATCAGATAAGAGTGCCGATGTTCATATGGGCGTCAAAAAAATTCAGGGAAAGCAATCCTGATGTGTGGTCAGCTGTGGAAAACGCCGCTTCGAGGCCAGTCATAACTGATGACATATCCCACCTTTTGATGGATATCGCACGGCTTGATGTGCCTGAACTGGACAGAACCCGAAGCGTGATAAGCCCTGAGTATGATGCTGACAAACCCCGCGTGGTTCTATCGTCCGTGACATATTCAAGTGATAGGTAAACGGATTGTCAAGAAATCCGCTGAAATTTGGCGGGGAGGTGGCAAGGTTATTCTATTTTTTGTTGTATCTTTGTGCAATCACTTAAAACTGTTTTAATATGAAGAAAATTTTATTTGCTGCCGCGGTGGCCATGATGGCTCTGTCGTCGTGCGGCTCGAAAGAGGCCAAGGAAGCTGACGCAGCTCAGGACGCCCAGCAGACCGAAGAAGTGGCTCCCGCCGAAACCAGCGCCGTTGTCGAACTTGCTGACGACAACGCCTACCGTCCCGACACCAAGGTCGAGGGTCTTGTTGTGCTCGATTTCAACGCCACATGGTGCGGCCCCTGCAAGATGCTCACCCCCGTGTTTGCCGAGGCTGCCAAGAAATACACCGACGTGAAATTCGTGTCGGTCGACATCGACAAGCTGCCCGAAACCGCCAAGGCTTTCAACGTGCAGGCTGTTCCGACCGTCGTGTTCATTAACGCCGAGGGCACCACAACCTTCGTCGGCACCGACGACCTCCTCCCTGCCGAGAAGTTTGACGAACTCGTGAAGAAATACCTCTAAGGATATGAAAGCCACTCTCCTCACTGAAATCGCGTCGGAGCGCCTGGGCATCGCCCGGCTCAACGCGATGCAGCAGACCGTATGGGCTTCGGAAGCGCCACGCTTGGTGGTGCTTTCGCCCACTGGGTCGGGCAAGACATTGGCCTTTGCCGGGGCGATGCTGCGCCGTCTTGAAAAGCCCTCGGGGCATGTGCAGGCGGTTGTGCTTGCGCCATCGCGCGAGCTGGTGCTGCAAATCTACGACGTGGTGCGTCAGCTGGCGCGTGGATTTAAGGTGACGGCTTTCTACGGCAAGCATGCGATGGCCGACGAGGTGGCCACCCTCTCGGTCACTCCCGACATCATCGTGGCCACCCCCGGGCGCCTTCTCGACCACCTGATGCGGCGCACCCTCACCCTGGGCAAGCTGCGCGTGCTCGTCATCGACGAGTATGACAAGGCGCTTGAAATGGGCTTTCACGAGGAGATGCGTCGCATATGCTCGAAAATCGTCAGTGTCGATTATGTCATCCTGACCTCGGCCACGCCGTTGGCCGAGATGCCGGGCTTTGTGGACATGACCGGCGCCAAGACCATTGACTTTGCGAGCGGACGCCCCAGTCCGCGCAAGCGAATGCAGATTGCGCGGGTTGAGAGTCCGGCCCGAGACAAGCTGCAGACCCTCGAAGACCTCGTGAACTCGCTCGACGACGGCAAGGTGCTGATTTTCGTCAACCACCGCGAGAGTGCCGAGCGCGTCTACCAGCGGCTTAAAGACGACGGACTGCCCGTCGGTCTGTATCATGGCGGCCTGGAACAGGTGGACCGCGAGAGGGCTGTGATACAGCTCGACAACGGTTCGACTCCCATTCTTGTCGCCACCGACCTGGCGGCCCGCGGCCTTGACATCGATTCGGTGGGAACCGTAATCCATTACCACCTACCACCCACCCCCGAGGCCTGGACCCACCGCAACGGGCGCACCGCCCGAGTGGACGCCGAGGGGCAGGTGTATGTCATCACCACCGACGGCGAGACTATTCCCGAGTATGTCAACTGGGACCGCGACTACAATCCCACGGGTCATTCGGCCAATCCCATCCGCCGCTCAACCGCCACCCTCCACATCAACGCGGGGCGAAAGGAAAAAATCTCGCGCGGCGACATCGTGGGCTTCCTCATAAACAACCTCGGCCTGGCCGCCGGCGACATCGGAAAAATCGACGTGCGCGACCATGCCGCCTATGTTGCCGTGCCGCGTGTATGCCTCGGCGCCGTAGCGGCCCTGCAGTCGCCCAAAATAAAGGGAAAGCGGGTGCGCATAACCAAATTTGAGTGACGCAATGCGTGGGCTGCTGTATCTGATTGTACTGCTTGCGGCGGCGGGATGTTCGGCCGCCGGCTCGTATGACGCCGACCTGACCCATGCCGAACAGGAGATGGCAACCGATCCCGACGGGGCGCTTGAACGCCTCACGGCCATGGATGTGTCGCAACTCGGCGATTCGGCGCTCATAGCCCGCTGGGCGCTTCTCTATTCCGAGGCGTTGCAGCGAAACAGCCTCGCCGCGCCCGGCGACACCATTATAAACATAGCCATCGACTATTACCGCTCGCACGGCGATGAAGCCGCCCTGGCCAAGGCCAAGGAGGTGAAGGCGTCGGCCGACTGGTCGGTGGCGCCCGACGACCTGATGCGCGCCCGATATTTGCAGAAGGTGAGGGAATATTCGCTGTTCCGCGAACGCCAGCAACGCCGCCTGTTGACGGCATGGGGACTGGCAATCCTGGGCGTGGCGTTGGCGGCGATTGCGTGGCTCACGGGCCGGCTGCGGGCGCGCCGGGCGCGCATCGACACCCTGCTGGCCGAGGCGGCCTCGCTGCGTGGAGCGGCCTCGGATAGCGGTGCTTTGCGGACGGCGGTCGACAGCCTGTTCAGCTCGCGTTTTGAGCTTATCGACCGACTCTGTTCCACCTACTATGCCTCGCAAGGCACCAAAGCCGAGCGCAATGCCATCGTGAACGAGGTGAAGGAGGAAATTGAGGCCATGCGGCGCGACCAAAAGTCGTTTGCCCGCCTCGAGGCCATTGTCAACGAGAGCCGGGACAATGTATTGGTAAAACTGCGCGATGCCCTCCCGGCGATTACTCCCGCCGACTATACCCTGGCCGTCTATCTTGCATGCGGTTTCTCGCCGCGCGCCATGGCATTGCTTCTGGAAGATAAAATCGAGAATGTCTATAAACGCAAGTCGCGCCTGAAAGCCAAACTCGCCCCGTTTCCCGATGTGCAGGCGGCGATAGTGGGATGAGATGCCTTCCATGGAAGCCGACGGCGGCAGAGTGTCAGGATATTTAGAACTTGTCACTTGTAATATGTTGATTTATACTTGTTTATAAACTGAGAAGTCAGGTTCATTTTTTGTATGTCAGGGGGATTGGTATGTAATTTTGCATTGTAATTTTAATGCAAGAACATATGTCAAGACCCTTGATTTTTCTCTTGGCGGCGATGGCCGCAGGAGCTGCTTTCGGCCAACAGAATGAGGCGGCCGATTCGCTTGTGCATGAACTTAACGAGATTGTTGTCACGGCCGACCAACAGGTGACGCGGCTGGTCGGAACATCGCTGGTGTCGACCATCGCCGGTTCGCCGCTCGCCGACCTGGGCAGCGCGCTTGATGTGCTGGGACAGCTGCCGATGCTGAAAACTGACGGCGATGGGGTGACGGTGATAGGTCGCGGCGCCCCGGAAATATATGTCGACGGGCGCCCGATTTCCGACCTTTCGGACCTGCGTACCCTCCCGAGCCGCAATCTCAGGAACGTGGAACTGATTATGGCGCCCGGGGCGGAATATGGCGCTGAAACCGGGGCGGTGCTGAAAATAACTACACGGCGGAATTTCATACGCGGGCTGTCGGCCGACAACGAGACCGAGGTGAAGCGTGGGCGCCGGTGGAGCGCCAACGACTACCTCAACCTGCGCTATTTCATACCAGGCGGATGGGAAGTGTTCGGGCAGGGAATCTATACCCATCATGCCACCGCAATGCATGGCCGTACGGTCAACAGCCTTATCTACGACGGGCGCCCAGCCGAAGTGGGAGCCACGCAGAATACCGCCATGACTGCCAACAACTATGGCTTCAAGGGGGGCTTCAACCGTCAGGCGGGCGAAGGCGGTTTCGGTGCCTATTACCGCATGCTGCACGAGCATGGCAATTTCGGCAACACCGGCACGGAATGGCTTGACGCGGAGGCGGCGGTAGGGCGCGTCATCACCCGCGGCATCTCGGCGCTGAACCATTACGCGCAGGCCTATTATGACAACACTTTCGGCGGCAAATACCACCTGCATTTCGACGGAACGGTCATTGTCAAGAACTCGGACAGCGACAACATGACGTCATATCCGGGAGGCGCCCACGGCGATGTGCCGTCAAGGCAGAAACGCCACAGCGGCCTGTACGGCGGAAAACTGACACTGGATTTTCCGTTGGGACCGGGACGGCTGGTGGCCGGAACCGAGGATTCGTATACCGCAACCCGCCTCGATTACCGCATGCTGAGTCAGTCGGTGGGCCAATACATCCACTCGTCCCTGTCGCAGACGGCGCAGACCTCGCTCGGCGCCTTCGGCAGCTATTCGGCGAGGTTCGGCCACTGGAACGTGACGGCGGGGCTGCGGTATGAATACAAGGATTTCGCGTATACGCTCGACGGCGTGCGGGACTCCGCACTGTCGCGCAGGGATAACTTCCTAACACCCGACATCTCGTTCGGCTACGATTGGGACAACGGCGCGTCGGTGTCGGTAAGTTACCGCAGCATCACCGAGCAACCATCCTATTCGCAACTAACCGACGGCCTGTCGTACACCGGCATGCACGAGATTGAAGGGGGCAATCCGGCCCTGCGCGACGGACGTTCGCACCGGGTGCAGCTGTTCGGCATGTGGCGCGACTTTCTGTTTCAGGCAACGTTCATGCGCTCGGACGATACGTATGGTTTTGTGAAGCAGGTTTATCCCGCCGATGATTTGCAGCTGATTTTCCAGCCGGTCAACCTTGATGTGTCGGCGGCTTGGTTCTATCTGGTGTGGGAGCGTGCCGTGGGGCGATGGACGCCGTCAATCACCCTTTCGTGCAATCCCCAGTGGCTCACGCTCGATGGGCAGAAGTATGACAGGCCGATTTGGGGATACTACGTCGACAACACATTCTCGCTGCCCCACGGATGGCTGGCGACGGTCAACGTATATGGCCGCAGCGCTGGGAACATACACACCCAGTTGTTTGAACGGCAATGGTTCGTGATGGATATGTCGGTGAAGAAGATGTTCCTGGACAAAACGCTGTCGGTGAAGCTGTCGGCAAACAACATCTTCAACACAACCTCAAACGGATGGCGGTTGCAGACCTACGGCGTTGACATGCGGAAGGAGCAGAGCTATGACGACCGCAATGTGGCGCTGACGGTGTGCTACTCGTTTCAGCCGCGCAAGAGCGGCTATCGCGGCCAGGGTGCGGCTGAAAGCGAGGCCGACCGCCTTTGACAAACGAACGGAGGCTGTGACGCAAACGGCGCCACAGCCTCCGGCTATGTTGGATTTAAGGGAAATCAGTTGAGGGCTTTCGAGAGGTTGAAGCCTGCGAACTCGAGGTCGTTGCGGGCAGCGTCGGCGAGTTTGCTGTCGAGGCGGATTGCCTGACGGAGGTTGGTGTTGAGCATCGACTCGTTGTTGGTGCGGGCACCTAGCACGGCCATCAGGTAGTAAGTGGTGGCGTCGGGAGTGGAGATGCCTGCGAGGGTCTGCTTGGCCTTGCTGTAATCCTTGGTGAGAATCTGGGCGAGGGCGGCGTTGTTGCTCTTGGAATCACCGAAAGCGCGTACGGCGGCGGTGTTGTCGCCGGTCTTGAGGTAATAAACGCCGAGGGCGTCGTTGAGCTCGCTGACACCGGCAGCCGAACCGAAGAGCTGGTTGGCCTTGCTGTAATTGCCGTTGACGAGTTCGATAAGGCCGAGGTTCATGGAGGGTTCGTTGTTGGAGCCGGCAAGTGATGCGGCTTTCTTGAACGAAGCTTCGGCAGCCTTGTAGTCGCCGTCGATATACTGGGTCATGCCGAGGTCATTCCAGGTGCGGTAGTCGTTGGGGAAGAGGCGCACGGCGGTGTCATAGATTTTCATGCGGGCCTCGTTGTCGTCGGTGAGGGTGGCGGCGTAGAGGAGTTCCTCAACGTTGAGGGCCTGGGGATTGGTGGCGGCGAGGTTGGAGATTTCAGCGTCGCTCTTGCCGATTACGTTGATCGAGGCTGTGATGCGCGAGTAGCGGAGCTGGGGCAGAATCTGGTCGGCGAGCTGCTCGAACACGTTCGAGAGGTTGCGGATTTCGCGTTCGCGCTGTTCAGGATCCTTATACATGGAGAGGACGCTGAGGATGAGGTCCTTGTCCTGGATGTTGCTCTGCGACACGAGTTTCTGGAAGCCTTCCCAGTCCTCGGGAGTGAATTGGGCGGTCAGTTCGCCGAACTCGGTGATTTTGTCTTTCTTGAGCTGGTCCTTGAGGTAAGAAGTGGTGTTCTTCTCGCGGTTTTCGGCAAGGCGTTCGTTGATTGCCATGCCGCCGTCGGGCGATGCGTATGACTTGATGTTGAGTTCCTCGATGACCTTGTTGTCGGCGCCGGCGGCGTTGATGATTTCCTTGCGGAGTTCAACCATCGCGTCGGTGTTGAGCTGGTTGGCGCGGATGTTGGCCTGGTTGATGAGGAACATGATGTCGGCCGCGTATTTCTCGTTGATGATGCGCTGGAAGGCATCGGTGGCGAGGGCGGGATTGACGGTTGCAGCGTCGGCCATGGCTGCGGTGGCGATTACGCCGTCGGCCACTTTCACGCGGGGGAGGACATATTGCTTGTTGCCCTGGGTGACGGTGAAGGCGAGTTCGAGTTCGCTCTTCGACATTTCGGGCTTGTATTCAAATTTTGCGGGAATGTTGAAGGTGCCGCCGTATTCATAGGAAACCACGGGAGCGTTGCCGCGCACTTTCTCGCCCTGGAAGGCGTAGGACTGCGATGCGGTCTCGGTGCCGTTGTAGACGAGGTAGGGGGTCACGGTCACCTGTGCGTTCTGGAGGAAGAACTTGGCGGGGACGCGGGCTGTGATTTGTGCGGGCACGTTCTGGCCGACGACTTCGAGGGGATTGGGATTGACAGTAAAGTTGTCAGAGCTGAACTGGCCGAGCTTCTTGCCGCAGGAGCTGAGGGCGAGAGCCGCGCCAATGGCCATGACGTAGCATACTTTGCTTTTCATAATTGTGAGTATAATAGGGTATAGATGTAACTGAGAGCAAAATTACTCAAAAATCCCCATGTGCCAAATGTTTTTGGGAAATTTATTTAGAGCTTTGCGTATGTCTTGCGGCCTTTGAGATAGAAGGCTGTCAATATGTCGGGCGCGCCGGGATGGTGGAGGAGGTCGGCGGCGGGATGCTCGGTGTAGTTTTTCCGCATGGCGGCGAAGTCGCGGTGGGCCTTGAAAATGGCGCGTGCGTTGGCCCAGTCGAGTGTGGCCACGAACTTGGCCCATGCCACGGTGTCGAGCAGGCGGCGCCACAGCAGGGTGCGGGCGCGGGTCGAGTCGGGCAGGTTCTTGTGGAGCATGAGCAGGTTGTTGCGGAAATTCAGATAGGTCTTGCGTGGGTTAGACGCTGGCAGCGATCCCCCGCCGAGGTGGTAGACAACCGACTCGGGCACGGCATATAGCTTCCAGCCTTGCAGCCGCATGCGCCAGCAAAGGTCGATTTCCTCCATGTGGGCGAAAAAGTCGGCGTCGAGGCCACCGGCCTTGATGTAGGCGGCGGTGCGCACCATCAGCGCAGCCCCCGACGCCCAGTCGACCTCGGCCACGGTATCATACTGGCCCTTGTCTTTCTCGCAGATGTCGAAGATGCGGCCGCGGCAGTAGGGGTAGCCGTTGCGGTCCAGGTAGCCCCCGCAGGCGCCGGCATATTCAAATGAATCCCGGTTGAGGTAGGCGAGGAGTTTTGGCTGGCATGCACCGGCTTCGGGATGGGATTCCATGAACTCGTAAAGAGGCTCGATCCATCCCGGGGCGGGCGCGACGTCAGAGTTGAGCAGGACGGTGTAGGGACATGGCGAGGCCGCCAGGGCGCGGTTGTAGCCCTCGGCAAAACCGTAGTTGCGCTCGAACAGCATGGTCTCGACCTGCGGGAACTCCTTGGCGAGGATGCGGCGCGAGTCATCGTCCGATCCATTGTCGGCCACGATTACACGCGCAATATCGGGGTTCGTGGCCGCGAGCACCTGCGGCAGATATTCCCGGAGCAACTTTGCTCCGTTCCAGTTAAGTATGATGACGGCCACCCGGGGCGATTCGCTCTTCATGATTACAATTCCCAATTTCTAATTCCTAACTCCTAATTTCTAATTCACTTCCATCTTTTGTGGCTCCACAACCATATGGCCGGATTGCGGCGCACGGTGGTCTCGAGGGCGCGGGTGTAGCGCTCGGTGAGCTCGCCTTCGGGCAATTCGGCAGGATGTTCGGCGAGCAGCCGGGTTGTTATGCGGTAATGTCCGCGCGATGTGCGTTCCATGTCCCAGTAGACCGCGGCGAAGTCGAGTTTCCGGGCCAGTGTCTCCGTTCCGCTTATCATCCGTGTCGGATGACCGAGCAGGGTGGTGGAATGGCCCGGGTCGCCGTGGCTGGGATGCTGGTCGCTCATGAAGCCGGTGATGCTCGGCATGCCGTCCTTGCGGTAGCGGACCAAGTGGCGCAGGGTGGATTCTTTTGGAATGGACACGCTGCCGAAACGGCTGCGCAGTTCCAGCATCAGCCGGTCGAAACTTTCCGATTTGAGCGGACGGTAGACCTGGCAGAAGGCCACGTCGCCGGGTTTTGCGGTGGTGTGCAGCGACACTGACGGCGCCCACTCCCAGTTGAAGACGTGGGCGAAGTACACCACGATGCTGCGTCCCTGGCCGAGGAGGCGGTCGAGCACTTCGGTGTTCTCAAACTTCATGCGGCGCATGATTTCCCGGTCGGAGATGTGCAGCAGTTTCAGGGTCTCGACGAAGTTGTCGGTGAAGTTGCGGTAGAACTGCCATTCGATGCGGCGCAGTTCGGCGTCGGTTTTTTCAGGGAACGAGGACGCGAGGTTGCCGCGCACCACCTTGCGGCGGTAGCGGACCACGTGGTGAAGTACGGGGGCGGCTACGTCGGCCAGCAGGTAAAGAGCCGGCAGCGGGAGCAAAGCCAATAGTTTCAGCAAGCGGTTGGTCATGGTACCTATGAAAGAAAGCCGCTCATCAGTTCTTGTGCCGCGTCGGGTTTGCCCAGGACAACTGGGACGATGGTGTTGTCGAGGTCGGGGGTTGCTCCGTCAACCTCCACGCGCAGGTAGTTGTCGGTGAATCCGGCCATAGGTTTGCCTTCTCCCTGGGGATGCTCAAGCAACACCGGGCGCACCGTGCCGCTGAACCTCGATGCGAACTCGGCCCATTTTGCCTCGCTGAGGCGCAGCATGCGGTTGGTGCGGCGGTGTTTTTCCTCCTGACTTACAACGCCGTCGATTTCAAGCGCTTTGGTGGACGGGCGCTCGGAATAGGGGAACACGTGCAGGCGCGAGATGTCGAGCGACTCAACAAATCCGTATGACTTTTCAAAAAGTTCGGGAGTCTCGCCGCGGGCGCCCGTGATGAGGTCAACGCCGATGAACGCGTGGGGCATGGCCTGGCGCACGAGTTCGATTTTATGGCGGAAAAGGGCGGTGTCGTAGTGGCGGCGCATGAGTTTGAGCACCTCGTCGCTGCCGGCTTGCAGCGGGATGTGGAAATGGGGCATGAACGCGCGGCTTGATGTCGCCACCCAGTCGATGATTTCATCGGTGAGCAGGTTTGGCTCGATTGACGAGATGCGATAGCGGGCGATGCCGTCCACCTGGTCGAGGGCGCGGATGAGGTCGAAGAATGTATCTTTGCGTCCCTTGCCGAAGTCGCCTATGTTGACGCCGGTTATGACGATTTCGCGTCCGCCGTCGCGGGCGGCCTCGGCGGCCTGGGCGACGAGCGAGTCGATGGTGCCCGAGCGCGAGCGTCCGCGGGCCAGGGGGATGGTGCAGTAGGTGCACCAGTAGTCGCAACCGTCCTGAACCTTGAGGAAGTAGCGGGTGCGGTCGCCGCGCGAGCACGACGGCCTGAACTCGCGGATTTCTTTGGTGGGACAGGCGTCGACCACCTGCCTGCGGTCGGCGAGATAGCTGTCGAGGAAGGCGGCGATGTCCATCTTGCGGTCGGCGCCGGCCACAATCTGCACGCCCGGCAGGGCGGCCACCTCATCGCTCTTGAGCTGGGCGTAGCATCCCGTGACGATAATAGCGGCTCCGGGCCAGCGTTTATGGAACGAGCGGATGGTCTGGCGGCATTTTTTGTCGGCGAGTTCCGTTACGCTGCAGGTGTTGACCACCACGAGGTCGGGTGCCTCGCCGCCGCTGACTCGCCGCACGCCCTTGTCGGCGAGCAGCCGGGCGATGCTTGAAGTCTCGGCGAAATTGAGTTTGCAGCCGAAGGTGTGGTAATGGGCGGTGAGATTGTTGAAGGTGGAATTATCAATCATTTGGCTTGTAGGCGTTGATGATTTCGGCTATTTCGGCGGCGTCGTCGGGCGACGTGCACGCCGATACCGGCAGGCTGACCACCTCGCGGGCTATTTTCTCGGAGATGGGGAGGCTGAGGCATGCGTAGTCGGCCATGCAGGGCTGGTGGTGGGGCGCGGTGGGGTAGTGGACGGCAGTCTGGACGCCGTTGTCGGCGAGGTACTGGCGGAATTCGTCGCGGTTGGCGACGCGCACCACATATTGATGCCACACCATGTCGCCATCGTCCGTGTAGAGGGGTTTGCCGACGGCAGGATTGGTGATGCGGGCCTCGTAAACGGCGGCGAGTGCCTTGCGGCGCGCGGTCTCGGCGGCCAGCATGGGAAGTTTGACTTTGAGCACCGCGGCCTGGATGGGGTCGAAGCGGCAGTTGAGGCCTTTGTAGATGTTGTGGTACTGGCGGTCGCTGCCATAATTGGCCAGGGCGCGGACGGTGGCGGCGAGTTCGGCGTCGTCGGTGGTGACAGCTCCGGCGTCGCCGAGCGCGCCGATATTCTTTGTGGGATAGAAGCTGAATCCGGCTGCGTCGCCGAGCGAGCCTGTGGGGCGTCCGGCCTTGTCGGTGGCGCCGATGGCCTGGGCGTTGTCCTCGATGATTTTCAGTCCGTAGGTGTGCGCCACGCGCTCCATCTCGGCGTCGTGGCAGGTGCGTCCGTAGAGGTGGACGGTTAGTATCGCGCGGGTGCGCGGTGTGACGGCGGCTTCGATACGCGATGTGTCGAGGTTGAGGGTGTCGGGGTTAGGTTCCACCAGCACGGGCACAAGTCCGTTGTCTGTGACGGCGAGGATTGAGGCGATGTAGGTGTTGGCCGGCACTATGACCTCGTCGCCGGGCTCCATTATGCCCAGTTCGATGTAGGCCCTGAAAATAAGGCGGAGGGCGTCGAGGCCGTTGCTTACGGCCACGGCATGCGCGGTGCCGGTGGCGTCGGCGAGCATTTTTTCGAACTCAGCCACTTCGGGGCCTCCGATATAGCAGCCGCTGCGCACCACCCGGGCGGTGGCTTCGGCAATAGCGTCCATTACGGGCGCGTTGACTTCGGCAAGGTCAAGGAATTTGTAGGTCTTCATTGCTTGTGTGCTGTGAGTTCTTTGAATCGGTCGTAATCGCGCACGTAGTCTTCCTCGCTGTAACGTTCGGAGGTTAGGACCAGGCACACGGCGCCGCCCGAGAAGTTGTCGAGGGTGCGCCACAAGCCTGCGGGAATATACAGGGCCTGGTAGGGACGGTTGAGCGAGAAGCGGCGCGGGGCGCGGCATCCGTCGTCCAGAACGACGTCGAAACAGCCGGTGAGCGCCACAATCATTTCCTGGGCGCGGTGGTGGGAGTGGCCTCCGCGCGTGGCGTCGGCTGGCACGTCGTAGAGGTAGAAGACGCGGCGCACGTCGAATGGAATGCCTGGGTTTCCGTTCACCACCTCGGTGACCGAACCGTCGGCGTCGCGCCGGCGCGGAAGTTCCATCACGCGGCATTCGTCCACCGATGAAATGGCGTGTGAATCGGGCATGTCGCCGCACTGACACGGCTCGGAGGCTCCATCCTCCCCGCCCAGTATCATCGCCACGGAATTGGTGGCGAAGTGTCCGAGCCGGGTCTCGGTGCCCGGGGCTATCGGCAGGCCGCGGTCGCTGCGGGTGAGGCGCACGTCGGCGGCATCGAAGCTGCCGCTCATCGCTACGAGCATCCGGGGCGACGGAACTGCCGGCAGACGGCGCACGCGGCCTGTCGGCACATCGTAAATCCACGATACCCTTCCGATTTCAAAAGGGCATGCTCCGCGCTCGCCGTGTTCGATGAACGACAGGTTGCCGCGCGGGTCTTCTATCTTTGGAAGCGCAATCATGCAGCAAAGATAAGAAAAAAACGCCGTATGGCAAACAAAAAGTCCGCTCACCTGACGTTGCGGGCAAAAATGGCTTTTATGGCGGGGGGCGCGGCAAGGGCGGCGATGAGGCAGCCGGCCCAGCCGGCCCATACGTCGAGCAAATCGAAAGGCCGTCCTATCGGAAGAAAGCCCTGGACGGTCTCGTCCACCAGGCCGAAAGCCATGCCCATGACGGTGAAAGCGATGATGACGCGGCGAGTGAGCGGGCGCCGTCCGGGACAGGCCCTGTGGTAGTCGAACATGAGCGCCGATGCGAAGCCTCCCATCATCACGGCATGGATAAGTTTGTCGAGATGGGGAATCTTGGGCAGCTCCTCGGCGCCGACAGGGTCGGGGAGCCATGTGGCATAGATGATGACGGCCACGACAACCGCCGAGGGCCACCATTGCAGCAATTGATGGGCAACGCGGTTCATCTCAGTCCGAGGATTTCGTCAATCTGTGCCATGAGCAGGTCGCGCGAGCGGTCGTTGCGGTTCTCAAGGACGATGATTTTGATGTCTTGGACCGGATATTTGGCGAGGTAGGCCTGATAGCCGCCGTTGTCGCCGGTGTGGTAGACCTTGACGGGTTTTGAGGCCGGATGTTCGATGAATAATCCCAGGCCGTACCATGTGTCGGGGCGCCGCTGGTAGTCGCAGAACGGGCTGTCCGTCACGCTCACCGCCGGTGTATAGGCCTGCCGGAGCCATGCCGGGGCGACTATCCTGCCGTCGCGCAGGGCGTTTTCCCAGCGCAGCAGGTCGCGGGCGGTGGCATAGATGCCTCCATCGGGGCGCGTGGCATAGAAGGTCTCCTCACCGTAGTCATATTTGCGCCATTCCGTGCCGTCGGGGATGTAGCCGTGGGACTGGCCGGGGCCGGCGGCGTCGCGGTCGAAATAGTAGGTGGAATCCATGCGGGCGGCATCGAATATGTTGGCGCGCACGTAGTCGTAGAAATCCATGCCCGAGGTCTTTTCCACCACCTTGGCCAGCAGGATGAACGACGGATTGAGGTAATCGTAATACTCGCCGGGGCCGAAAGTGGGCGCCTTGACGGACGGGAGGTATTGGACGGACTGTTCCTCGTCGGCGTGGACACACCAGTCGCGGTTGTCGCGTGGCCTGGAATCGGGTATACCCGAGGTGTGGCTTGCGAGATGACGCAGGGCGATGTCATGCCAGAAAGGCTGGGGATAGTCGAAAAAGTCGCTGACGGCCCTGTCGAGCAGTGGCACGGCGGCATTGTCCGCAGCGGCCTGTTGGAGCAGGGCCATTACGGTGAACTGTTTCGATATGGACGCGATGCAGAACCGTGTGGCGGGGCCGACGGGTTGGTTCGCGGCCATGTCGGCGATGCCGAAATAGCGTTCGTAGAGAATTGAATCGCCTTTGGCGATAAGGACGGCAGCCCCGGGTTCGGTCGGGTCGGGATAGCGGGCCTCGAGTATGGAGTCGAGGCGCGAAAAGTCTGTCGCTGAGGCAATCATGGGCAGAATGGCGAGTACGAGTGTCAGGATGCGCTGCATGTTTGTCTGTTTGAACAAGCCCTAAGCAAAAGGACAGAAGGGCAAATGGAAAAATGCCTTCTGTCCTTCTGGATTTCAGGAACTGTATGTTAGAATTCGCAGTTCTTCGGAGTGCGGGGGAAGGGAATCACGTCGCGGATGTTGGTCATGCCGGTGCAGAAAAGCAGCAGGCGCTCGAAGCCGAGACCGAAACCCGAGTGGGGAACGGTGCCGAAGCGGCGTGTGTCGAGATACCACCACATGTCCTTCATTGGGATACCGAGTTCTTCGATGCGGGCCTGGAGCTTGTCGAAATCGGCCTCGCGTTCCGAACCGCCGATAACTTCGCCGATCTGCGGGAAAAGGATGTCCATGGCGCGGACGGTGCGGCCATCCTCGTTCTGCTTCATGTAGAAGGCCTTGATTTCCTTGGGATAGTCGGTGAGGATGACGGGTTTCTTGAAGTGCTTTTCGACCAGATAGCGTTCGTGTTCGCTCTGGAGGTCGATGCCCCACGATACGGGGAACTCGAACTTGTGGCCCGACTTCTCGAGAATCTCGACGCCCTCGGTGTAGGTGAGGCGGACGAAGTCGTTGTGGAGCACGAATTCGAGGCGCGGGATGAGCTCCTTGTCATAGTGCTCGGCGAGGAACTCGATGTCGTCGCGACAGTTGTCGAGGACATAGCGGATGCAGTATTTTACAAATTCCTCGGCCAGGTCCATGTTGTCGGTGATGTCATAGAAGGCCATTTCGGGCTCAATCATCCAGAATTCCGACAGGTGGCGCTGGGTGTTGGAGTTTTCGGCGCGGAAGGTGGGGCCGAAGGTGTATATCTCGCCGATTGAGGTGGCGCCGAGTTCGCCTTCGAGCTGTCCCGACACGGTGAGTGCGGTGGGCTTGCCGAAGAAGTCCTGGGTGTAGTCAACGGCTCCCTGTTCGTTGCGGGGAAGGTCGTTGAGGGGCAGGGTGGTCACCTGGAACATTGCGCCGGCACCCTCGCAGTCGCTCGATGTGATGAGCGGGGTGTGAAGGTAGTAGAAACCCTTTTCGTTGAAGAATTTGTGGACGGCGAAGGCCAGGGCTGAACGCACGCGGAGAATCGCGCCGAACGTGTTGGTGCGGGGACGCAGGTGGGCTTTCTCGCGCAGGAATTCAAGGGTGTGGCCTTTTTTCTGGAGGGGATAGGTCTCGGGGTCGGCGGTGCCGTACACCTCGAGGGTGTCGGCCTGTACCTCGCAGGTCTGTCCTTTGCCCATCGACTCGACGAGCTTTCCGGTTACGTGAATCGAGGCGCCGGTGGTGATGGGCTTGAGGTCTTCGTCAGAGAACTTGTTCATGTCGAAGACAATCTGCAGGTTCTTGACCGTCGAGCCATCGTTGAGGGCCACGAACTGCACGTATTTGTTGCCACGGCGGGTGCGCACCCAACCCTTGACATCGACGTCGGTGCCGATGGCTTCGGGCGAGGTGAGCAGCTTGGCTATTTTGGTTCTTTTCATATTGTTATGTGATACGGTTTTTTACTCGAAGGCACCCATTTTGAGGAGGTTGACCTCTTCCTGGGTGAGGTAGCGCCAGCGGCCGCGGGGGAGGTTCTTCTTGGTGAGGCCGGCGAAGTAAACGCGGTCGAGCTTGGTTACGTGGTAGCCGAGGCTCTCGAAGATGCGGCGCACGATGCGGTTGCGTCCCGAGTGGATTTCGATGCCGGCCTGGTTGCGGTCGGTCTCGGTGGCGTATGAAATGGCGTCGGCGTGGATGGGTCCGTCTTCAAGCTCGATGCCGTCGGCGATGCGCTGCATGTCTTCTTCGGCGATGTCGCGGTCGCACCATACGTGATAGATTTTTTTCTTCACATATTTGGGGTGGGTGAGCTTGGATGCGAGGTCGCCGTCGTTGGTGAGCAGGAGCACGCCGGTGGTGTTGCGGTCGAGGCGTCCTACGGGATAGATGCGTTCGGTGCAGGCACCCTTGACGAGGTCCATGACGGTGGTGCGGTCCTGGGGGTCTTCCGAGGTGGTGACGCAGTCTTTAGGTTTGTTGAGGAGGATGTAGCACTTCGATTCCAGTGCAATTACCTTTTCATCGTATTCAACGACGTCCGAGTGCGAAATCTTGGTGCCGAGTTCGGTGACGACCTTGCCGTTTACCTTGACAAGACCCTGCTGGATGAACTCGTCGGCCTCGCGGCGCGAGCATATGCCGGCGTTGCTCATGAACTTGTTGAGACGGATCTGTTCGTTGGGATCGGGAATCGGCATTTCATATTCGATGCGCTTGGGACGGGGAGTGAAGCTCTTTCCGCGGCCGGGGAACATGCCCTGGCCCTGCTGCATGCGTCCGCGCTGCTGATAGCCGCCCTGACGTTTCTGATAGCCACCCTGACCCTGGGGACGCTGCTGGTATCCACCCTGCTGGCGGGGCTGATAACCGCCCTGCTGACGGGGCTGGTAGCCACCTTCGCGGCGCTGATAGCCTCCCTGGCCCTGGGGACGCTGCTGGTAGCCACCCTCACGGCGCTGATAACCGCCCTGGCCTTGCTGACGGGGCTGATAGCCACCCTGCTGGCCGGGAGTGCGCTGCTGATAGCCGCCGGGACGTTTCTGATAACCGCCCTGGCCTTGCTGACGGGGCTGGTAGCCACCCTGCTGGCGGGGCTGATAACCGCCTTCGCGGCGCTGGTAACCGCCCTGGCGGGGCTGATAGCCGCCTTGATTTTCTGAGGAAGAACCTTCGGCCGAGTCGGTTTTGGGTTCGGAATTATATTCACCATAGGTGCGGCGGGGCTGATAGCCGCCCTGGCGGGGTTGGTAGCCGCCTTGACGGGGCTGGTAAGGACGTGGTTGGTAGGTGCGGCGGCCTTCTCCTTCTTCGGTCGATTCGCCGTCGCGGCGTGGGTATGAGACGCGCTCGAAGTGGGCACGTTCCGAACTTTCGGGAGCAGCCGGAGTAGCGCTGCCGATGCGGGGGCGTTTAGCCTTCTTTTCGCCGCCGGGGGTATTGGTGCTGTCCATAATTTCTAAGTGTTTTGTCGGTTGGTCGATAATTAATTGAGTGGGGTAATGCCTCTCGGCAATGGTAGTTTAGCGTTGTTTGATATAGTTGAAAGTAATGTTGCAGTTTAGCTATGGTGTTGTAAAATTAACTATTGGAGCGCTTAAGCTTGGATGAAACTTTAACGCTGCAAAGATAACAAAAATACTTGAATAAAGGATGAAACGTCGAAAAAAATAATTGACGCCATTTTGCTGTCGTGCCGCAAAATGGCGTCAAAGCGGTTAATCGCGCTGATATATAGTGCGGTAGGTTATTCCATCAGTTTGCGGTAGCGGCGGCGGGGAAGTTCCTTGCCGCCGTTCTGGGCGCGCTTGAAGTCCTCGTAGTCCGAGTATGTGCCTTCGTAGAACACGACCTTGCCGTCGCCTTCAAACGAGAGGATGTGGGTACAGATGCGGTCGAGGAACCATCGGTCGTGGCTTACGACCACGGCGCATCCGGCGAAGTCGTCGAGGCCTTCCTCAAGGGCGCGGAGGGTGTTTACGTCGATGTCGTTGGTGGGTTCGTCGAGCAGAATCACGTTGCCTTCTTCCTTCAGTGCCATTGCGAGGTGGAGGCGGTTGCGCTCACCGCCCGAGAGGACGCCGATTTTCTTTTCCTGGTCGGCGCCGGTGAAGTTGAATTTCGACAGATAGGCGCGGGCGTTCACGTCGCGGCCACCCATGCGGAAGCTTTCGACACCCTGCGAGATGACCTCGTAGACGCTCTTTTCGGGGAGCAGGTCGTGGTGGCGCTGGTCGACGTAGGCAATCTTCACGGTTTCGCCCACGTCGAAAGTGCCGGCGTCGGGAGTCTCCTGGCCCATGATGAGGCGGAAGAGGGTAGTCTTGCCGGCACCGTTGGGGCCGATTACGCCCACGATGCCGTTGGGGGGCAGGGCGAAGCTGAGGTCGTTGAACAGCTGTTTGGAGCCGAAGGCCTTGCTGAGGCCGCTGGCTTCGATCACCTTGTTGCCAAGGCGGGGACCGTTGGGGATGAAAATCTCCAGGCGTTCCTCTTTCTGCTTCTGGTCCTCGTTGAGGAGGGCGTCATAGGATTTGAGTCGGGCTTTGCCCTTGGCCTGACGGGCCTTGGGAGCCATGCGCACCCATTCGAGTTCGCGCTCGAGGGTCTTGCGGCGCTTTGATGCCTGTTTCTCTTCCTGGGCCATGCGTTTGGTCTTCTGTTCGAGCCATGAGGAGTAGTTGCCCTTCCAGGGTATGCCTTCGCCACGGTCGAGCTCGAGAATCCATCCGGCCACGTGGTCGAGGAAGTAGCGGTCGTGGGTGATGGCTATGACCGTGCCGGGATATTGCTGGAGGTGCTGTTCGAGCCAGTCGATTGATTCGGCGTCGAGGTGGTTGGTGGGCTCGTCGAGCAGTAGTATGTCGGGTTGCTGGAGCAGCAGGCGGCACAGGGCCACGCGGCGGCGCTCACCACCCGAGAGGGTGTCGATTTTCTGGTCGTCGGGCGGGCACTGGAGGGCGTCCATGGCGCGCTCGAGCTTGGAGTCGATGTTCCATGCGTCGGCGGCGTCGAGTTTGTCTTGCAGTTCGGCCTGGCGCTCGATTAGGGCGTTCATCTTGTCGGGGTCTTCGAGCACGTCGGGGTCGGCGAACGCCTCGTTCACCTTGTCGAACTCGGCCAGGAGGTCCATGATGGGCTGCACGCCCTCGCGGACAACCTCGATGACGGTCTTGTCTGGGTCGAGCTGGGGTTCCTGTTCGAGGTAGCCCACCGAGTAACCGGGCGAGAACACCACTTCGCCCTGATAGCTCTTGTCGATGCCGGCTATGATTTTGAGCAGTGATGACTTACCCGAGCCGTTGAGGCCGATGATGCCGATTTTGGCACCGTAGAAAAACGAGAGGTATATGTCCTTGAGGACGGTTTTCTGGGGAGGGTAGGTCTTGGAAACGCCTACCATCGAGAAAATTATTTTTTTGTCGTCAGCCATGTTGTGTTGCAGGTGGTTGTGTTGTGTGGGGTGTGTACGTTATCTTTTTTAGGAGCGTAGCGCACGGCGTAGTCGCAGCGCACCTTGCCGGTCACGATGTTGTTGAGCTTCGCCTTGATAAGCTGTTTGCGGATGGGGGAGATGTGGTCGATGTAGACTTTGCCCTCGAGGTGGTCGTACTCGTGCTGGATGATGCGGGCGAGGAAGCCTGTGAACACCTCGTCGTGGGGCTGGAACTTCTCGTCGACCCAGCGCAGGCGGATGTTCTCGGTGCGCTTGACGTTCTCCGAGATTCCCGGGAGGCTCAGGCAGCCCTCGCCGCGGGTGACGGCCTCGCCGTCGAGCACCTCGAGGTGGGCGTTGATGAGGGTGAGCTTGACGCCGTCGAGTTCGGGGAATGACTCGGCCAGAGGGGATGCGTCGATTACCACGATGCGGTCGTTGCGGCCAATCTGGGGGGCTGCCAGGCCCACGCCGTCAGAGGCATACATGGTTTCGTACATGTTGGCCAGCAGCTCGTCCAGCCCGGGATAGTCGGGGGTGATGTCTTCCGAGACGTTGCGGAGCACGGGGTGGCCGTAGAGATATATCGGTAGTTTCATATATGTATATGTTGTTTTGTTTTCAGTTGTTGAACCGGCTTTGCAGGTAGTCGTTGAGCAGGATTGTAGCCGAAATCTCGTCGACGATGGCCTTGTCGCGCCTGTCCATTTTCTTCATTCCGCCGTCAATCATGGCCCGGTGGGCGATGGCCGAGGTGAAGCGTTCGTCGAAAAACACCACTTCGGTCGGGGCGATTTCCTTTTTCAGGCGATTGATGGCCGGGGTGAGGTAGCGCATCGATTCAGAAGGCTCGCCGCGCAGGGTGGTGGGCAGTCCCACGACGATGCGGTCGACGGGTTCTTTCGACAGGTAGTCCTTCACAAACTGGATCAGCGTGGCCGTCGGCACGGTCGTGAGGCCGTTGGCCACTATGCGCAGGGGGTCGGTCACGGCGATGCCGCAACGTCTGCGCCCGAAGTCGATTGATAGCAGTCGTCCCATTGGATACTTTTTTCACTGCAAAGTTACGAGATTTCCGTCAATTAGCGAAGCGCAAAAGCGCAGGCACAAAAAAAATTATCCGTCATCCCGACGAATAATCTTCTTACCTTAAATCTAATACCATGAAAAACTGATGCAAAGTTAGAGTTTTTTATGCTTTACAACATAATTTTCTGGCAAGAAAATGCTTTGAATTAACACTAATTAACATTATGAGCCTCTTTTGCAAATTTAAACGCGCGCATGACATTATTTATTTTTATTTTTCGTAATTTTGCGCGTTGAATGCGTTTTGCAATTTTGCAACGATTATCCAAATGAAAATTTTCTCATCCGACGAAATAAACGCCATACGCCAGTACACCCTCCGCGAACAGGGCATCACCATGCGCCAGTTCATCGATGTGGTGGGTGAGGCTCTGGCCATAGAAATAATAACCTCCCTTATCCCCGGCCACCGGCTGGTGGTGTTCGCGGGGCCTGACCTCAACGGCGCCTACGCCCTGTCGGTGTCGCGCTACCTTGCCCTGCAGGGCTACCGCCCGTCGGTTTACCTGTTCAACATCGGCGGCAACCGTGCCACCGCCGACTGCGCCGCCGTGCGCGACCGACTGCGCGAGGAATGTTCCGACATCGACTTCATGGAAGTCACAGGCCTCCAGTTCTCGATGCCCGACCTGCAGGGCGACGTGACGGTGATTGACGGCCTGTTCGGTTCGGAACGCACCGCGCCGCTGTCGGGCGGATACCAGAGCATCGTGCGCTATATCAACGAGATGGCGCCGCGCATCGTGTCGCTCGACGTGCCGTCGGGTCTGCTGGTCGATTCGGTCGACGGCCTCATCAACCGCAATATCATCCACGCCACCCTCACTTTGGCAATAGGGGTGCCGAGGGTGGTGTTCTTCATGAAGGAAAACGCCGAACTGCTCGGCAACTGGAAAATCGTACCCGTCGATTTCAGTCAGGCCGCCATCGAGCGTGCGCCGTGGAAATTCCGTCTTGTCGAGAAGGCCGATGTGCGCCACCTTATCTCGCCGCGCGATTTGTTCGCGTCGAAGGCCGATTGCGGCGACGCGGTGATTTTCGCCGGTTCGTACGGCATGCTTGGCGCAGCCGTGCTCGCTGCCCGGGGCGCCCTCCGCGGCGGTGCAGGCAAGGTGACCGTACATTCGCCGCGCTGCGGATTCTTCGTGCTGCAGAACTCGGTCCCCTGCGCCCTTTATGAATCAGACCCCGGCGATGTTGCCATCACCAACATCGAACTCGCGCGCGACTACAAGGCTGTGGCAATCGGTCCCGGCATAGGCACGGCCGACGTCACCATCGACGCCCTCGACGCCTTCCTTAAAATCGCAAACGCCAACTCGCGCCCGCTGGTGCTCGATGCCGACGCCCTCAACTGCATGGCGATACGTCCAGCGATGCTCAACCATATCCCGGTGATGAGCATCCTCACTCCCCACGCCGGCGAGTTCGACCGCCTGTTCGGACGGCAGCCTTCGTCCTACGCCCGCCTGCTCAAGGCCATCGAGGTTGCCGGCAAGCGCCATGTGATTATCATCCTGAAAGGACGTTTCACCGCCATCGTCCGCCCTGACGGAAAGGTATATTTCAATCCCACCGGTACGCCCGCCCTCGCCACCGGCGGCACGGGCGATGTGCTCACGGGTGTGCTCGCGGCCTTCCTCGCCCAGGGCATGCGTCCCGAATTCGCCGCCATCGCCGCGCCGTTTGTCCACGGCCTCGCCGGCGAGCTGGCCGCGCAGGTCCACGGAACCTTCGGGGTCACGGCCGCCGATGTGGCCGACCAGCTGGGACGGGCAATAAAATCAGTAATCGAATAACTCCCCTCGATATGAAAAACATGACAGTGGCGATAATCGCCATGGCCGCCATGACGGCCCCCACGATGACAACCGCGCAGACAACCCAGCGCGTCACCGCCACAAAGGCCAATGACTACGGGCTGATTTACTCGCTGCCCGTCACCGAACTCGACATCACCGTCGAAACCCTCCACACCAAGCGCACTCCGGGCGAGTTTTATAATTATGCCCGCCGTAACCTCGCCATCTCCGACGCCATCACCGAGCCTTCGACCACCGTCGAGGTGCGCTCGGTGACAATCACTCCCCGCGGCGTGGCCGACCCCGACAGCCGCTGGCAGGTGCAGTTCAAGAGCGGCGCGACGCCTTTCATGCTGCTAACGCCCGAGGGGATTCCCCTTACGGTCAATACCGAGTCGCCGGCAACGGTGGCGTCGCCGGCGCTGCCTGTCGCCCGCGAGGCCGAGCCCACCATCCTCGAAAAGCCTGTTGCCCGCCAGGCAATGACGCAGGACATGATACGCTCGTCGTCCACATCCAAGCGCGCCGAACTTGCCGCCGCGCGCATTTTCGAACTGCGCGACACGCGTTCGGACCTGCTGTCGGGGCAGGCCGACAATCCTCCCGCCGACGGACAGGCCATGCAGCTTGTGCTCGACAACCTCGGCGGCCAGGAACAGGCGCTGACGGCCATGTTTGCCGGTACGGAACAGACCTGGACCACGGTGAGCACAATTGCCGTGCGCCCCGACTCGCTGGGTCTGTCGGACGAGGTTATTGCCCGCATATCTCCGTTTGAGGGAGTTCTGGACGCTGACAACCTGGCCGGTTCCCCGCTGACGGTGTCGGTTGACGTGCTTGAACCCGGCGAGCTGCCCCTGACGGAAAAGGGCGAGGAGAAGCGTTTCCCGAAAGGCGGATTCGCCTACCAGATTCCCGGCACGGCCATGGTAACGGTTAAATATGAAGGCAAGGTTGTGGCGCAGCAGGAAGTGTCGCTCGCCCAGCTTGGCGTAACCTTTGGCCTCGACCCGGCGATTTTCTCCGATAAAAAAGCTCCGTCGCAGCTGAAGCTCGACCCCGCCACCGGCGCCATCCTCCTCCTCGGCCCGGCGGAATAAAGTCCTTGCATTATTCGGTTATATGCAGAGCGTGCTCCCGGGATTTCGGGAGCACGCTCTGCATATACTTGAAACGTCGTGCCGGGATTTCCCCGGCGGAAGGGGAGGGAGAATGAGTCGTTTGGGAGGTAAATTTACGAGGGCCGGAAAGCCTTAGCGGTAGTCGGCGAAACGCTGCTGGAGTTTCTTGCGGGCGAAGAAGATGCGGCTCTTGATGGTGCCGAGGGGGAGATTCATGTGTTCGGCAATCTCGTTGTATTTGTAACCGGCGACGTGCATCGAGAAGGGAATACGGTATTCGTCGGAAAATTCGTTGATGGCATCGGTGATTTCACCGGCGTGGAAGGTGTCTTCGGGAGCTTCGAGACCCGAGTCCTGCGAGAGGTTGAGGTGGTATAGGTTCTCGGTGGTGTCGACAACTGTGGCGGCGCGCTGGTTGCGGCGGTAGTTGTTGATGAAGATGTTGCGCATGATTGTGAACACCCAGCCTTTGAAATTCGTGTTCTCGGCATATTTGTCTTCATTGTCAAGCGCCTTGAGGGTGGTGTCCTGCAGCAGGTCGTAGGCGTCGTCGCGGTTTGAAGTCAGCATGTAGGCAAAGTTGAGAAGGTTGCCTTGCAGTTTCATAAGATTGGATTGGAATTTCTCGGTCCTCATAATCGTAAATTTAGGTGGTCGTTTATACTTTCTTTTTTTAGGTTTTTGTCTGATGACATTGCAAATTTGGGGCAAAAAATTTTTTTGTCAATAGTTTTAGTGTTAATGAATATTAAACAGATGATTTTTGTAAATTATACTGTATAATATGCTGAAATACAGATAATTGTAAAAATACAAAATTGTTACACGGCTGTTACAATTATGTAAATGTAATGGTAAATACATGTATTTGTAACAAGTATGTCACAAAATTAACGGCTTTTTCACTCTGTAGGGAGAACAAAATACATTATGTGGATATTATCACAATATAAGGCTACCCGCGCACGTTATATACTATTGACGTTTAAACATTGCATAATCATGATTAATCCCAAACTTCAGGACGCCATCAACGCCCAAATCAATGCCGAATTTTGGTCGGCCTACCTCTATCTCTCTATGGCAATGCACTTTGAGAGCGAAGGAAATGCCGGCATCGCAAACTGGTTCCGCATCCAGTTCAAGGAAGAACAGGCCCACGCCGAAATCTTCATCAACTACCTCAACTCGCGCGGAGGCCGCGTGCAGCTCGCTCCCATCGCTGCCGTGAAAACTTCGTGGGGCTCGATTCTCGAAGCCTTTGAGGATACCCTCGAACACGAGAACAAGGTTACCGCCCTCATCAACGACCTCTATGCCCTCGCCGAGGCCGAGCACGACTACGCAACCCGTGGCAAGCTCGACTGGTTTGTCGCAGAACAGGTTGAGGAAGAGGAAAGCTGCAAGAACATCATCGACCGCCTCAAGCTCGTCGGCGACAACGGCATGGCCATCTACATGCTCGACCAGGAGCTCGGCGCACGCACCTACACCGTGCCCGCTCCCCTCGCCGCAAAGGGTGAATAAAGAGTGCCCATACAAGAAAGGCGCCATCCGGAACCGCGCGGTTCCGGATGGCGTCTTTCTTTGTATTGGTGCGGACCGCGGTCAGTCCGCGCCGTATTGCTTGAAATATTCCTCGGCGGTGGCTGCCAGTTCGTCGTACCATTCCTTGCCGAAACGGCGCGTGAGCGGGCCCTTAAGAAATTCGTAGGCGCGGAGTCCCTGTTTGCGGCCGAGCACCTCGGCGCATTTGCAGATGTTCCAGCGGTGGTAGTTGACGGCGGTGAAGGTAGGATATTCCTTGACTCGGACCGGATAGAGGTGGCACGATACCGGCTTCATGAAATCGACGCGTCCCTCGCGCCAAGCCTTCTCGATGGCGCAGTGGCACATGCCGCCGGCCCCGAAGGTAGTGAACACACATTGGCCTCCGTTGACCAGCGAGGTGACCAGGTCGCCTTCCTCGTCGACATAGGCGACGCCGTTCTCACGGATTTCAGCCTGGGCAGCCGGGGTGAGGTCGTCCATTATTTCAGGAAGTATTTCTTCGATTTTACGACATTCCTCCTCGGTGACGGGCGCGCCGGCATCGCCTTCGATGCAGCACTGGCCGAGGCATTTGTCGAGGTCGCATAGGAAATGTCGCTCGAGCAGGTCGAGGCTGACAAGGGTGTCTTGAATCTGCAGCATATAGGTTTCTTCGGTTTCTTCCATTATGGTTGTGTCACTATGCGCGACACGCCTATGAGGCGGTCGGTGCGGTCGAGAGGTCCGCGGGTGTAGACTTTTATCAGGTATTCGTTGATGGTCTGGTAGTTGTCGCCCTCGACGATGGCCGTTGTGCCGCGGTTGGCGCCGGGAGGCACGGCGAGATACTGGTAGTTGTAATGCCCCTGTTTGAGCAGCATTGCCTTTTCGTAGCGTCCTGTGGTGGGATTGTAGAGCATCTGCGACTCAGGGTTGAAGCGGCGCGAGGTGAAATCGCCGTCGAGAAAAATCATCGTGCCGGGCTGTTCAGGCATCTCGAGCGAGAAGTGGACCACGGCATAGTCGGCGTCGAGGTCGGATTCAGACGAGTTGTATTCCCTGACCACGAAACGGCCTTTCTGCGTCTCGTCATAGGAATAGCTCTCGTCGGCGCGGGGCGTATCGGTGTAGAGTTTGAAATGATAGTACGGGTCGAAATAGGATATGGCGTCGACGCGCATGCCGGGATAGTTCACGCTCGATGTCTCGAAGCGGCGGTACTCGTTGCCCGCTTCGAACACGAGGGGCTTCTGATGCTCGTAGATTGCCGTGCGGCCCGACATGCGCAGGGGCTGCCGCAGGGCCACCTCGTTGTCGGCGCGTCCGTTTTGGGAAATCATCACGGTGATGTCGTTGAATGGGTCGGATATGCCGGCGCGCTCGGTGTCGACCGCCACCGTCAGCTGCTGGTGGGCGTCGTTATAGTCCACGTCGGTGCGCGAGGTGACGCTGGCGCTGACGGGGGCTGACTGCTCGCTCACCATCACGCGGGTCTGGAACCAGACATCGTCGGGATTGTCCTCGGGATAGACCTGGATGAGATAGTTGCCCGAGAGCTTCGGGTCGATGTCGCGGTTGGGAAAGGTGAACCGGTAGTGGACGTAGTGAACGGTGGTAGCGTGCGAAAAGTCATAGTCCTCGATGATGGATTCGTTGAATCCGTCGAGCCATTCGCTTTCGGCCAGGCGCGAGGGCTGCCAGTTGGCATCGCATCGCACCGCCCGCCAGCGCAGGTACTGGCGGTCTTCGTCGAGATGGTCGAAGGCCACGGTGAGGCGGTCGCCTGCGCCGAGCACAACCACCGGCGGCGCAAACAGGTCGCCGCCGGCAGTGACCTGAACCGTCTTGACGCGCTCGTTGAACACGCCCGTCATCGTATCTGTGGCCGGTTGGGCGTTTGCGGCGAGCATGCAGGCCAACGATGCCAGGAGTAGCATCAGGATTCTTTTCATCGCCAGTCGATTGGAGTTTGGCCGTGGGAGGCGAGATATGAATTGGCGCGCGAGAAATGATGGTTGCCGAAAAATCCCCGGTAGGCCGAAAGGGGCGACGGATGCGGCGAGGTGAGCACCAGGTGGCGCGAGCGGTCGATGTGCTCGCCCTTGCGGATGGCATAGCTGCCCCACAGCATGAACACCAGCCCTTCGCGCTGTTGCGACAGGGCGGCGATGGCCGCGTCGGTGAATTCCTCCCATCCCTTGCCCTGGTGCGAGCCGGCGCGGTGGGCCTGGACGGTGAGGGTGGAGTTGAGCAGCAGCACGCCCTGACTGGCCCAGCGGCTGAGGTCGCCCGACGGCAGGGGTTCCACCCCGAGGTCCGAGCGGATTTCCTTGAATATGTTGACCAGCGACGGGGGCTGCGGAACCCCGTCGGCCACCGAGAAGCAGAGACCGTTGGCCTGGCCCGGCTCATGGTACGGGTCCTGGCCGAGGATGACCACCTTCACCTTGTCGAAAGGACATGAGTCGAAGGCGGCGAAGATGCGGCCTGCGGGCGGATATACTGTGCCTGCGGCATAGCTCTGGCGCACGAACGACGTGAGATTCCCGAAATACGGCGAGTCCCATTCCCGGGCAAGCGCCTGATGCCACGTCGGGTCGATTCTTACATTCATATCTTGAATTATTTTTTGCAAATTTACGGAAAAAACGCTAATTTTGCACCATCAATGCGTCATAAACGGCGCGGCGAGCCGATTGCACCCGTAGTTCAATGGATAGAATTTCGGATTCCGGTTCCGACGATTGGGGTTCGACTCCCCACGGGTGTACTACTTTTTGCTATGAAAACCGTTATCCTTGACGGCCATTTGGCCAATCCCGGCGACCTCAGCTGGGAATCCCTGCAAACTTTTGGCGAACTGACAGTGTATCCGCGCACCGAACCCTCGGACGTGGTGTCCCGCTGTGCCGGCGCCGAGGCTGTTATAGTCAACAAGGTGGTCATGACCGCCGACATCATCGCCTCGCTTCCCGATTTGAAATATATCGGGGTGCTGGCAACTGGATATAATAATGTGGACATCGAGGCCGCGCGCCGCGCTGGTGTGACGGTGTGCAACGTGCCGGCATATTCGACTGACTCGGTGGCCCAGACGGTTTTCTCGCTTTTGCTTCATATCACCAACCGGGCTGCCGACTATGCCGCCGATGTCAGTAACGGACGCTGGCAGCATTGCGAGGATTTCAGCTTCACGCTGGGTCCCATACGCGAACTCGCCGGCCTCACCATGGGCATCTATGGCCTCGGCAACATCGGCAAGCGCGTCGCCGCCATCGCCCATGCCTTCGGTATGAAGGTTGTGTCGCCCACGTCACAGCCGCAGGCGTCGTTGCCCGATTTTATTAAAAAAGTCACCTTCGACGAGTTTCTCGCCGAAAGTGACGTGATTTCTGTCAATTCGCCGCTGACGGCGACCAACAAGGGTATTTTCAATGCCGCTGCCTTCGGTCGCATGCGCCGGGGCGTGATATTCATCAACACGGCCCGCGGCCCGCTGGTTGTTGAGCGCGACCTGGCCGATGCGCTTGCCTCGGGTCAGGTTGGTGCCGCAGGTCTTGACGTGCTTTGCGAGGAGCCTCCCCGCAACGGTTCAGTGCTGACCTCGGCTCCTAACTGCTACATCACGCCTCATCTGGCATGGCAGTCGACGGCAGCGCGGCGCCGCCTTGTCGACATCACCTGCGGAAACGTGGCCGCCTTCGTGGCCGGCAAGCCGCAGAATGTCGTGAGCTGAACCGTCAGTAGGTTACGAGCGGCTCAAGTTCCTTTGCCTGGTCAATCATGCGCTGCAGCTCAGTCTCCGAGGGGACGCGGTTGCACAGATTTTTTGCGTCGTTAACTTCGACAAGCTTGGGCTGGAGGTTGGAGGCGACGCGATGGCGGAACTCCTTGACGGTGTCGACTCCGGCGGCTTCGAGCAGTTCGGCGAACTGGCCTGCGACCCCGCGTATGCGCATTAGGTCGGCGTGGTTGGTCCATTTCAGAATCAGTTTGGGACTGATGCCGGTTTCTTCGGCCACTTTCTGTCGTCCGGCAGCTTTGGCGCAGTATTCGAGCAATTTGCCGGTGGTGTCGATGCCGACGGCCTCGAGCTTTTTGGCGTAAGTCTCGCCAATGCCTTCGATTACTTCAATTTTGTATGACATAGTACAATGGTTTTAGGAGTGCTATGTCAATAAAACGCCCGCGCCGACCATAAGGTTGACGCGGGGCGTGATGGTTGTGCGGATGGTATCTTTATTTGATGCCGAGCTTGGTCTTTACGAGGGGGGTGACGTCGGTCACGTCGTTGCCCTGATAGAGAATGAGGCCGGGATCGCTGGGGAAAACGAAGGTGAAGCCGCCTTCCTGACCAACGGCCTTGATGGCGTCGCGCAGTTTCTGTTCGATGGGGGCCATGAGCTGTTCGTGCTGGCGCTGGAGGTCCTGCGATGCGGTCTGGCGGAACTGGTCAACCTTGGCGGCACGGTCCTGGATTTCCTGCATGCGGCGCTCCTTGATTGACTCGGGAGTGTTGGCGTCGTTCTGGATGGCCTGGAAATCGGTGTAGAGTTTCTGAAGCTCTTCCTGGAGTTTCTGGAATTCGGCCTCGTATTTCTTGGAGGCTTCGTTCATCTGTTCCTGCATGGCGGTTGATTCAGGCATGGCTGTGAGGACTGTCTCAAGGTTAACGGTGCCGAACTTCTGGGCGAACGCCGACATGGGCAGAACCACGGCCAGAACTAATACAAGTTTCTTTAACATGATGATGTGTGTGATTTGTTATGGATTTGTTGTTTTTTCAAAGGATTATTTGCTGTATCCGAGCTTGGTGAGGACCTCGTTGGACACGTCGATTGTGGGGGAGGAGTAGATGATGTTTGACGACGAGGCACGGTCGAAGATGGTCTGGTAGCCGCGTTGCTGTGCCACTTGCTTGATGGCTTCGTAGACCTCGTCCTGAATGGGCTTGAGCAGCGACAGGCGCTTTTTATACAACTCGCCTTCGGGACCGAAGTATTTGTAGCGCAGGTCGGTGGCCTCCTTTTCCTTGGCCACGATTTCTTCCTCGCGTTTCTTCACCTGGTCGTCAGTGAGGAATACCTTGTCGGCGAGGAAATTCTGATACATGGTCTCGGCTTCCTTGCCGACGGCCTCAACTTCGCGCTGCCAGCGCTGGGAGAGCTGGTTGAGCTGTTCCGAGGCCATTTCGTAGGAGGGGACGTTGCGGAGTATGTATTCCATGTCGACCATTGCGTATTTCTGGGCTGAGGCGGCGGCGAACGCACCGATGAGCAGCAGGAGGGAAATCAGAGTTTTTTTCATGTCGGTAATCATTACGTTATGTAATATAAGACGTTTGCGGTCGGCAAAAGTTTAAAACTCCTGGCCGAGGATGAAGTGGAAGTGGCTTCCGCCCTTGTATCCGTCGATGCGGTCGAAACCGTAGGCCCAGTCGATACCCATCATTCCGACCATCGGCAGGAAGATGCGGGCGCCGACGCCGGCGCTGCGCTTCATGTCGAAGGGATTGAACTTGCTGACCGAGGTCCATGCGTTACCGCCTTCGACGAAGGCGAGCGCGTAGATTGTGGTGGAGGGCTGGAGCATGAGCGGGAAGTGGACTTCCAGGCCGAAGCGGGTGTAGGCGTAGCCTTCGCGGCCCCAGGGGGTGAAGGCGCCGTTGTCGTAACCGCGCAGGGCGATGGTTTCGGTGGCGTAGGTGTAGGAACCCGACATGCCGTCACCGCCCACATAGAAGGTCTCGAAGGGCGACTTGAGGTATTTGTTGTACGAGCCGAGCAGGCCGAAGTCGGCGCGGGTCATCAGCACGGGGGTGTAGGTGCCGTCGGCGTTTGCCAGCGGGGTATACGTGCGTGATTTGAAGCGCAGTTTCCAGTATTCAATCCATTTATACATTGTCTGCTTTGAGGCTTCGGTGCCTTCCTCGCTGATGGCCTTCCAGTCGCGTTTGCCCATGAAGAGCGACGCGGGAGGGGTGAGCGAGAGGTTGAGCGAGAACGATGAGCCGCTGCGGGTATAGATGGGGTTGTCGATTGAGTTGCGGGCGAGGGTGAGGCCGAGGACAAGCGCGTTGGACGTGCCGTTGCGCATGTAGTAGAGGTAGTCCCAGTTCTTGAGGTAGTACCAGTTGTAGCCAAGTTCGGCGGTGAATGTGAAATAGTCGTCGGGCCATTTGAGGCGTTTGCCGAAGCCGAGGTTCACGCCCACCATCTGCAGCACCTTGTTGGGGTCGTATGAGGCCTGGTAGGTGTTCTGGTAATAGTCGCTGTTGTAGCCGTAACCGTAGCCGTAGCCATAGCCGTAGCCGCTGTAATAGGGGTTGTAGTAACCGCCCTGTGCCCACTGGGAGTTATAGTATGAGCTGTTCACACCGGTCTGGCGGCTGTAATAGGCCGAGAACGAGAGCGAGTTGGGGCGTTTGCCGCCGAACCACGGGTCGAGGAACGAGATGGAGTAGGCCTGATAGTAGCGGGCGTTTGTCTGCGCGCTGATGGTGAAGGTCTGACCCTCGCCCTGGGGTATCACGCCCTTGTAGGTCGACGGATAGAACAGGTTCTTGATGGAGAAGTTGGTGAATTTGAGCGAGAGCTTGCCGATGATGCCGGTCTGACCCCAGCCCATCGAGAATTCAATCTGGTCGTTGGCCTTCGATTCGAGGTTGAACACGATGTCGACGGTGCCGTTTTCCTCGTTGGGTTCGGGGCGGATGTCCATGTGCTCGGGGTCGAAGTGGCCGGTCTGGGCGATTTCACGTGCCGAACGCATCAGGTCGCTCTTTGAGAAGAGGTCGCCCGGACGGACGCGCAGCTCGCGGCGGATCACCTTTTCATATAGGCGGTCGTTGCCGTTGATTATTACATTGTTGATGCGGGCCTGTGGGCCTTCCATTATGCGCATTTCGAGCGAGATGCTGTCGCCGGTCACTTCCTTTTCGATGGGAACGAGGTTGTAGAACAGATAGCCGCGGTCCATGTAGAGGTTTGCCACGGCATCATCGTCGTCGTTGAGGCGCTTGTTCATGTGGGTCTGGTCGTACACGTCGCCGGGCTTCATGCCGAGGTAGGCGTCAAGCACCTCCGAGGGGTAGAGCGTGTTGCCCACCCAGTTGATGTCCTTGATGTAATAGCGCTGGCCCTCGTCGACGGTGATGTGCACGTCGACGCGGTTGTCGCTGTACTGCACCACGCTGTCGGCCACGATTTTGGCGTCGCGGTAGCCCAGCTCGTTATATTTGGTGAGGATGCGGTTGAGGTCGTCCTCATAGTCCGAACGCACGAATTTCTTCTGGCTGAAAATCTTGAGAATGTCATTGTTCTCGTTGGTTTTCTTCATGGTGCGCTTGATTTTGCTGTCGCTCATCACCTCGTTGCCGTCGACATAGATTTTATGCACCTTCATCTTGTCGCGGCGGTCGACGGCGATGTCGACTATCATCTCGCCCGGGGCCGAGAGGTCCTCGTGGAGGGTGATGTTGACCTTGGCGTTGGTGAAGCCTTTGTCGCGGAAGAATTTTTCCACGATAAGCTGCGCGCGGTTAACGATGTTCTGCGTTATCTGGTTGCCCTTCATCAGGTTGAGGCGCTCCTGAAGGTCATCGCGCTCGCCTTTCTTCATGCCGATGTAATTGACCTGTGAGATGCGCGGCTGGGTGCGCACTTTCAGCAGCAGCCATGCCTGGTTGCCCACTGTTTTCTCAAGGCTGAACTGGGCTTGCTGGAACAGGCCCTGCCGCATCAGTCGCTTGGTGGCGTTGGTGATTTCTGTGCCCGGGATGGAAACGCGCTCGCCTATTTTAAGGCCGGCGTATCCAAGGATGATGTTGTCTTCATAGTTCGGAGCCCCCTCGACGCGTATGCCTGCGATTTCGTAGGTGCGGGGCATCGTTGAGTATAGCACGGGGGGATTGAAGATTGTATCTGTCGCCTGTTGGGCTGCCGCGGCGGGGCCGAGACAGCCTATCATTACGAGCAGGAGGGATAGCAGTTTATGACGCATAGCTTGTGATGGGCTTATCTTTGTTCGATTTGTTCGCCTGTGAGGCCGAATCGGCGCTGGCGGTGTTGGAAGTCTGCGATGGCATCGATGAAATCGCGTTTTGAAAAGTCGGGCCAGTAGGTCGGTGTCACGACAATTTCTGTATAGGCGATTTCCCAAAGCAGGTAGTTGCTGACCCGCATGTCGCCGCCGGTGCGGATGAGGAGGTCGGGGTCGGGCATGAAGGCTGTCGAGAGGCGCGAGGCCACGGCCTTGTCGTTGATGTCGGCGGGGCTGATGGTGCCGGCGGCGGCGTCCTCGGCCAGCGAGCGGGTGGCCTGCACGATGTCCCAGCGGGCCGAATAGCTCAGGGCGAGCACGAGGGTGAGGCCGGTGCAGTGGGCGGTGTCGGCGATGCACTGCTCGAGCCTTTTGCGCGCGCCCGGGGGCATGCGGTCGATGTCGCCTATCATGCGCAGGCTCACGTTGTTCTTTATCAGGTCGGGCGTCTCGCGCTCGATAGCCACGACGATGAGGTCCATGAGGGCGTCTACCTCGGCCTGGGGGCGGTTCCAGTTCTCGGTCGAGAATGTATAGAGTGTGAGGTATTTCACGCCTGTTTCAGAGGCGGCCTCGGTGATGCGGCGCACGGTGTTGACCCCCTCGACATGGCCAGCCGAGCGGTCGAGTCCGCGTGCGGTTGCCCAGCGTCCGTTGCCGTCCATGATGATTGCTATATGGGCGGGGATGCGCGAGGGGTCGATGGGTTGGGCGGGTGCGGTCATGGTTCAGTCAACATAATGACAGGTCTCGCAGCGTTTGCCAAATTCGTAGGAAATGCCCACGGTGATGCGCGAGAACCAGTCGGTGCTTTTGTAAAAATCGGTTTTGATATGGTTGAGGTCGGCAATGTCCTTTCCGTCGATATGGTCGGAAAAGACTTTTGTCATTGAAAATTCAGCGTGGAGGTTTATCCGTTCTTTCAGCTTGAATTTGAAACCGAAAGCCATCGGTATGGAAAATCCGGCGGCTGTGTTGCCGTCCGATGAGGCGAGGCTGGCGCCGATGCCGACGGCCAGGTAGGGCGTCCAGCGGCGCAGGCGCTTGTAGGTCTCGCCCATTCCGTAGGAGAAGAAATTGAACTCGCCGCGCACGTTGAGGTCATAGACCTGGGACGTGAACGAGAATCCTTCGGTTCCGGCGGGGAGTACGTTCGACATGTCGTCGGTTGAGCCGCTCAGGCCCATGATGCCGAGCGATGTGCGTATGGCCCAGCGGGTGTCGATGAGGTAGCCGAAACGGACGTCGGCGGTGAAACCCGGATGTTTGAACGGATTGGATGAGTTCACGTCGCCGATATATCCGCTCATGCCCAGCCCGGCGCCCAAATCGAATTTGTAGGGCGCGGTAGCGGTCTGTGCCGTCGCGGAGTACGCAACGGACAGCAAAGCAGCGACAGTGAGTATGAGCCGGAACAGTATCTTCATTCTACGGGACGGAATGTGAGGCGGTTTATGGCTCCGCGCCACACGGCGTTGCGGAGCGAGCCTGCGGCGTCAGTGCCGCCGAACAGGTAGATGTAAGGGCAGTCCCACGTTTCGGTGGGCTTGGCAATCATCGGTACGGCGACTGGCGCCTTGAACACCGATGACATCACGTAGGCCTGGGCCCACGCCATTTTGCCTACGGCTGCGGGCAGCTGCATGAGTTGTGACGCGGTGTCCCATGTGAAACCGTAGTCGTTCGAGATGTAGACGGTGGTGGAGAGGGCGCCGTTCTTGTCGAGTCCGCCCATGGCCACCAGGGTGGGGAGGGTGGTTGCGTTCCAGTCGGCGGCCACCTTGATGCTGTAATACGGGGCGACGGCTATGCCTTCCAACGCCACGGGAATGTCGCGCTTGGAGATTTTGGCCCACGAGCTTCCGTCATAGCCCCAGCAGGCGTTCGAGAGGGTACCGTCGGCTTTGCGTCCTCCGAGAATCAGCATCTGCGGCTGGTCGCTCATCGGGAACGAGTAGCTCACGGGGACCGATGCGCCGCTTACGGGCATGCCGGCGGGGAGTGTGGTCAGGTTATTGTCGGGATATGACTGCACCTGCCATCCTGCGGCATTCTGTACAGAGCCGAGCAGGCGGTTCTGGTAGCCGCCATATATGTAGTGCCATTTGAGGCCGGTCGACTGCCATGTACGTCCGTCATTGTCAGAGCGATAGAGGTCTCCGGCATCCGAAAGGATGAACAGGGCATCGTCGGTTGCCGACAGGGATGCAACCTGTGGAGTGAACTGGAAGGTTACGGCCTGCTTTGTCCATGCCGAGGGATCCATTTCAGCGCCGTTGAGGTCGTTGATGCTGCCGATGTGGGCGGCCATGCAATACTGCGAACCGCTGCGGGTGAGGCAGAAAAGGTCGTCGCCGCGGCGGGCGGTGCGCTGTTCGTCGGGGCGGGCGAATGTCGTGGGAAGCGACATGGCCTCGTTGTCACCCCACGCGAGCGAATCGGCCACGGTGTTGTGGACGTTGACGGTGATGGTGTAGTTGCGTTCGGTTGTTCCGTCGGGTGACACGACGCGTAGCGTCACCGGATTGGTGAAGTCGATTGAGTCGGTCGAGTTTGTGAGGTAGTTGTAGGTGGTGTCGGTGTTGTTCTTGCGGGTGACTTTGAGTTCAATCAGCGATGCGCCCTCGAGGGTGGTGATTACGGGCACCAACTTTGTCACGCGGGTGCCGGCGGGGAGGGAGTCGGCGTTGAATATGCGTCCCTTGACCAAGTCGATTGAAAAAAATACAGAGTCGAGGTTGGTAAGGACGCTGTCGTTGGCCGAAAGGGAGAAAGAGCGGACAGCCGCACTGCTTATCGACACTTCGACGGGTTCATATTTTTCGTTGCAGGCTACGAAGGCGGCCAAAGCCGGAATCGCAACCAGCGAGATTGCAATCTTGCGTAATGTCATGACGGGTATAATACGTTTCAGTCTGCAAAGTTATAATTTCCTGCAAACTCAACGAGCATTAATGTGATAAAATCAAGTAAATTTATAGGTTTTTAACGCAAAATTCAGGCCTCTCTGCATGTAGCCGCGCATAAAAACCTTGACATCAGCCGGGTAGGCGTAGGTTTTAGTCTTAGTGCGGCCTATGGCCGGGGCATCGTTCTTTTACTTGGGTGTATCTGGCGGTCTATTCGATTGATATATTGCTAATTATTGTAATATTCAATCTTGTTGCCGCCGATTGTCTCGGTGCGGTCGGGGTGTCGGGCGATTTGCGGTGCGGCTACGCGTCCGTGGCTGCCGAGGGTGAACGGCGCGGTTTCAATGCGGGCCGCGTCCCAAAGGCCCGAGTTGATGAACGATTGCAGCAGTTCGGCGCCTCCCTCCACCAGGACAGAGGTTATGCCTTTGGAATACAATGTTTTGAGGTTTGGTTCCAAGTCGTCGCCATCAGTCAGTATTATGGGATTGGACATCCTCAGTGAGGCTTCGTCCAACCGCCCGCGACGGTCAATCACCACCGGGCGGGGCGAGCGGCCCGGCCACAGGCGGCAGTCGAGGCGCGGATTGTCGGCCAGTGCGGTGCCCGAGCCGACGAGTATGGCATCGTGGAGCGAGCGCAGCCTGTGGACAAGCATCGCGGTGAGCGGTGTCGAGAATTTTGCGGGCTGCCCGTCGACGCGGTCCGAATCCATGAATCCGTCGGTGCTGCGGGCCCATTTCAGGGTCACGAAGGGGCGCTGTTGCTCGTGGGCGGTCATGAACCGGCGGTTCAGGGCGCGGCTCTCGGCGGCCATGATGCCTTCGGCCACTTCGATTCCAGCCTCGCGCATCATGCGTATGCCACGCCCGGCCACTTCCTTGAAGGGGTCGCCAGCGCCGACCACCACGCGCGGAATACCCGTGTCGATGATGAGTTTGGCGCAGGGCGGTGTCTTGCCATAGTGCGAGCAGGGTTCGAGGGTCACGTACATTGTGGCGTCCCGCAGGGCGCCGCGGTCGGCGTCGGCCACCGAGGCGATGGCGTTCACCTCGGCATGACCTTCGCCACAGCGGCGGTGGTAGCCTTCGCCGATTATCCTCCCGCTGTTGTCTACGATTACCGCGCCCACCATGGGGTTTGGCGACGTGTTGCCGAGGCCGTGGCGGGCCAGTTCGAGTGCCCGGCGCATGTATTTTTCTTCAATATTCATCTGTCAGAGCTGTGAATAGGGAACTGAGAATGTGTCGCCCTGGTTGGGGTCGCCGGTATTTATGCCTTTTTGTAGCCATTTCACGCGCTGGGCCGAGCGTCCGTGGTTGAATGACTCGGGCTGTTCGCGCCCGGTGGCCTTGCGCTGGAGATAGTCGTCGCCGATTTTCGACGCGGCGTTCACGGCGTTTTCAACGTCGCCGGGCTCGATGGAATTGAACATGGCGTTGTCGCGGTTGGCCCAAACGCCGGCATAGAAATCGGCCTGAAGTTCAAGCCGCACGCTTATCTGGTTGGCCTCGGTCTGGCTGACCTGATTCATCTTTTGGTGGGCGGCGTCGAGGGTGCCGAGCAGGTACTGCACGTGGTGGCCGACTTCGTGGGCGATGACGTAGGCATAGGTGAAGTCGCCTCCCGCGCCGATTGTCGAGTCCATGGTCTTGAAAAAGTCGAGGTCGATGTAGACGGTCTGGTCGGCCGAGCAGTAGAAAGGCCCAACCTGCGAGGAGCCTTGCCCGCACGCGGTGTTGACCGACCCGGTGTAGAGCACCATCTTCGGACATTCATATTCGCCCCAGCCCTGACGGCGGAACTCTTCGGTCCACACGTCCTCGGTGCCGGCGAGCACTTTCGACGCCAGGTCGGCGAGGCGTTCGTCCTCGGCGTCGGGGGTGTAATTTGCGGGTTGCTGGGTTGTGATGCCGCCTTGGGTCATTACATTTGACAGCACGTCGCCGATGTTTCCGCCGCCAAGCAGGGTTACGATGGCCACGATGACCACGCCCACAATTCCGCCGCCTATGCCGATGGTCTTGCCTGATACGCCGCGCCTGTCGTTGATGTTTGAGCTGTTTCTTCGTCCGTCGAGTCTCATGTTGTTGGATTTTTAGGGTGTTAGGGGATGGAGTTGACGGCAGTAAGGCCGTCGGTATCAGTTAAAACAAATAAATAGCGGGTTGAGTCGGCGCCGGTGAAAGAATATGCCGGAAATCGGTCGTGCCGGACATGGTCGCCGTAGACGAATTCTGCGGAATACAGCGGCGAGGAGGGCACGGAATCTATTGGCGCCACGAGCCATCCCGAGCATACGCTGAACCCCGCGTCGCCTTCCAGCCGGCGCCCCATGCCCTCGCGGTAGCCTCGCAGCGCCGTGGGGATGACCTTCATCAGCGGGCCGTGGTAATACTTGCCGACGAGCGAGGAATGGGCGAAGTAGGTGTAAAGGTTCTGAACCGGCTTGCCCAGCGTCAGCCAGGGCGCTTTATAGTATCCGAGCACATCGGCAAACACCACTCCGTCCGTGTCCATGCTTTTTTCATAACCGGCGATGATATGGCGCTCCTCGCGGTTGAATTTCAATCCTGTGATGAAAGCGGCGGTGAGGTGGGCGGTGATGAAAATCCACGTCAGCGCGCAGAGCCAGCTCACGGCGCTCCTTAACCTCGAAAAAGGCTTGGGGCATAGGCTGTTGAACAGGTAGGTCAGTCCGACACCTTCCATAATCACCCCTGGCGTGCAGGTGCGAGGGGTATATGACAGCAGGTGGATGGCCAGGCTCACGCCTGAAACCGCCACCGCGAATATCACCAGCGGCGCGAGCGCCGCACGGCGCGAGCGCCGCACGGCGAGGCTTATACCTTCTGAGACGAAGAATATGATTGTAAGCCAATGATCTCCGAGCAGGGGTAGGAATGGCCTTGAATAGTGAACCATGGTGCCGAAGCCCGTGGGAGACGTTCGTGCGGGAGCCATAAACAGCCACAGCCCCCCGAGGGGCAACCCGATGCAGAGCCACACGCGGTCGCGGCGCAGCATGCCGGGATGAATGGCCATGCAGGCTACGGCTCCGCACAGGATGGGGAACGAGAAGCCTTCGTGCCATCCGCCGAAAACGATGCCGGCGCCCAACGCCCATCTCCAGCCGGTGGCGCGTTGTCTTAGAAACAAGGCGATTACCGCCAGCATCAGTGCGCCGCCCCATACGTAATTGTATGAAAACACCCTTGTGAACAGGTAATCAGGCCAGGGAACAGCAAGGATGTATATGGCGGTCAGAAATGTCAGGGAGACGGTGGCGTGGCGCCTTGCGCGACCGAGCATGCACATAAGTCCTAACGTGGCGGCCACGGCGAGCGTGCTGACAAGGTGGCTGACCCAAAGCGGAAGGTGCAGAAATCCGATGCCGATGACGTTGCAGAACCGGCCATTGTCTGACAGCCAGTGGATGCGCGCGCACTCAAACCAACCCTTGATGAACGAGAAGCTGCCGTCGGCGCATAGCCCGCCATCGGCCACCTCCCGCATATACCAATAGTCGTCCAGCGCGCCCGGAACGGTGAAAAACACCGACCCCATCCCCACCACAGCGAGGAGGTAGAGGAAAATATTCAAATCTGTCCCGCGCCTCACCACAATATATTCACTTCTGTCGGGGTGCGGTCAATGTCGCTTATCAAAACCAGCGGTAACACAAGGTAATATTTCTTGTTGTCTTTTCCTGTGAACGCGACTATATCAGATACACGGGGCTTGCCGTTCATGGTGACGTACACGCTGCCGTCTTTTAATGTTGTCCTCAGCCCATCGACAAAAGGCATCACTATATGACCCTTATAAACGACGGCATCCGCATTTCCATCGGTTTCAAAGTCATGGCGCCCCTCGTAGTCTTTTAACTCATGGGGAATTATTGTATGTGAAGGGCAGCCTAATGCCTGACGCAGACAGTCAAAAGTGCTCCAATGAGAATTATACATGAAGTTTGTCTTGCACAGTGTGAGCCAGGAAACTTGATGGTTCTCGGTCATAGGCAGATAAAAAGTGCACTCTTTTTGCAGGTGAGCGGCATAGGCGTCGTACATGGTGTTGACTTCCCTGTTCAATCTCGGCATATACCAACAGGTATAACCCAAATGAATGAACAGGGGGACCAATATAAGGCCAGGTGCTATGTATTTTGATATGATGGTGGGGATTTTCGGGAACAGATGCCGCCCGATTGAAATCAGACCGATGGTGGATACCAAAACTATCGGATAGGTTGAGCGAGCCGCGATTGAGAACATGTGGAACAGCAACCCGATTCCGCCGATTATCAGCATGATGATGCATGTGTTTGAAAAAGCTGCTTTCCTGAGGGATTTACGCATTGCGGCATAAATCCATACCACGGCAAAGAGAAAGTACAGATAGTCGATTTTCAATACATAAAACCGTTGATACCATGAAATTGGCTCGCTGACCGACGATGACAACCGGTTTAAAAATGAAGGGGCAAGGAGAAACCATAATATTCCGGTCAATATACCGGCAATCAGAAATTTACGGCTTTTGCTGAATTCTGCGCGCCTTGCAAGAATTATTGTGATGAATGCGCAGAACATGGGAAGGGCGAACGCTTCATGGCACAGGCCAGTAATTAATCCGAGGCAGAAGGATGCGATGGGATTAAGCTTTGGCTTGTTCAGGAAAACCATTATTGAGGCGAGCATCCATGGCGCTGACCACACATAATTCATCGCGTACATGGTTACGAACATCTGGTCTTGCCAAGGAAGGCATAAACAGAGGAAGGCAGTTGCGCAGGCAAACAGTGTCGGCGTGGTGGCGCTGGATAATTTTAAGACCAGCAGATAGGTGATGGCGAATGATACTGCGGAAATTGTCGCCGACACAATTTTTGGCAACAACAGCATGAAGATATATAAAGTGTTGGCCAAACGTGCGTTGTCGTATTTATAATGCTGTATGGCTGCCCCCACATATCCGCTGAACAGGTTTTGATCTACCGGACCATTTTCAGAGGCATAATGATAAATGTCTCTTAGGAACCAGAAATCATCCAGCGCGAACGGATAAAAGTAAAATAATATGAAGAAACAGCCCACTATAAGTGAAAATATAATGAGCCTTATGGTGGGCCATGAGTTAAATAATCGGCTTCTTCGCATAGTCGTGGATTGACATTGCAAAGTTACAAAATCCCGCCGGATTATGAAACTCTCACTCCTTGACGTACGGGAGGATGATTTCGCGCCAGGTGAGGTAGCCGGGGGCGAGGAGGTGGAGGCCGTCGTTGGTGAAGTCGGCGCGGAGGTTGCCGTCGGCGTCGCAGAAGGCGGGATGGAGGTTGACCCAGGTGGCTCCGCGGCGTTCCACTTCCGGCTCAAGCTTGGCGTTGATGTCGCGGATGACCTGCTCCTTGCCAATCATTTTTTTATAGCGTCCGAACGAGTTGTTGATGGGCAGCATCGACTGCACATAAAGCTTGGTCGACGGTGTTGTCTGCCGGATGTAGTCAATGAGCTGGCAGGCGGCGGTGACGATTGAGTCGGCCGTGAGGTCGTGGCTCACGTCGTTGGCTCCGACCATCAGGAATATCTTGGCCGGATGTCCGTCGACAACCGGGGCGATGCGTTCGCGTATGCCCTCGATGATGTCTCCGTTTATGCCACGGTTGACAACGTTGGGCATTCCCAGCAGTTCATGCCATTCGCAGCCGTGGGTGAGGCTGTTGCCGAGAAACACAATGTTGGTCGAGTCGACGCCGAGGGCCTCGAACAGCGATGCGCGCTGATAGTAAAGTTCTCCGTATTTGTCTTGAGCTGACATTGTCATTGTGGCGCCTGCGAGCACGATTGCGGCGGCGAATGCTGTGATTTTCATAATCGGTGTGGAAAAAGTTGGCGCCGGAACTGGCGGCTGGCAAGTCCCGGCGCCGTGGTGGATTATTCCTTGTGTTCTTCGCTGCGGTATGCGTCCACGGCTTTTTTAACAGAGCCGTGGAACAGCAGCAGGCGTTTGGCCGCGTCGTAGGTGAGGCCGAGTTCGTCCATTACCATGCGGGTGCCGCGGTCGACAAGCTTGGCGTTTGTGAGCTGCATGTTCACCATTTTGTTGCCCTTCACGCGTCCCATCTGAATCATGACCGAGGTGGTGATCATGTTGCATATCATCTTTTGGCCTGTGCCTGATTTCATGCGGGACGAGCCTGTGACATATTCAGGCCCCACAACCATCTCGATTGCGATGTCGGCGGCCTTGCTCACGGGGGCGTCGGGATTTGAGGTGATGGCGGCGGTGAGGATGCCGTGTTCGCGGCAGTCGTTGAGGACTCCGATGACGTAGGGAGTCGTGCCCGAGGCGGCGATGCCGATTACGGTGTCCTTTTCGTTGATGCTGTAAGGCTGAAGGTCTTTCCAACCCTGGTGAATGTCGTCTTCGGCGTTTTCAACGGCGTTGCGCAGGGCGGTGTCGCCGCCGGCGATGAGGCCGATGACCCACGAGGGATCCATGCCGAACGTGGGCGGTATTTCAGATGCGTCGAGCACGCCGAGGCGTCCCGATGTGCCGGCTCCCATATAGAAGATGCGTCCGCCGCGTTTCATGCGCGACACGATTTCTGTGACGAGTTTCTCAATCTGGGGGATTGCTTTTTCGACGGCGAGGGCTACTTTCTTATCCTCGTTGTTTATGTCGCGGAGAATTTCTCCGACAGGCTTTTTCTCAAGGTCGTTGTAGAGCGACGGTTGTTCGCTGATTTTGACGAATGCCATATCTGGTTTCAGGTCGTTTAAGTTGTTGTTTCTGTGTCTTATGAATTTATGCCGTGTGGAACTTGATGAGGCCCTCCATCGGCGATTTGATAATTGTGCCGACGCGGCATCCGCAGGCCTTGGCGGCCTCCTCGAGCACGGGACGGTAGTAGTAGGCGATGGAGCCGATGAAGTTCACCTCATAGTTGGCATAGGAAGGATATTGTGTGATGTTGCGGATGAAGAATGCCTTGAATGCGTTGAGCACCAGCGCGTGGATTTCGGGGCGGTCGATGTTGGCGAGCAGGAATGGAGTGACTGAGGCCAGGAAGCGGTTACCCTGGGGCTCCTTGTAGACGCGGCGTATGATTTCCATGCGGTCGAGGTCGTATTCCTTGAGGAACTTCTCGCAAAGGTCGGCAGGCAGCTGTTTTTTGAGGACGTCACCCAGGAAAATCTTGCCGAGCACGGCACCCGAGCCTTCGTCACCGAGGATGTAGCCCAGCGGGGAAACGTTGTCGACAATCACGTCGCCGTCATAGAAGCACGAGTTTGAACCGGTGCCGAGTATGCAGGCTATGCCGGCCGAACGGCCGCACAGGGCGCGGGCGGCGGCGAGGAGGTCGGTGTGCACCTCGATGGTCTTCGCATCGGGCAGGTTGGCGCCGATGGCCCGGGCCACGTTTGAGCATACCTCGGGCGATATGCACCCCGCGCCATAGAAATAGACTTCTTCGACGGGATAACCGTCCATTTCCGGGGCGAGTTCGTCGGCAATGCGGCGGCGCATTTCCTCTTCGGTCAGCATCACGGCATTCATTCCGAGGGTGAACACTTGTTTTTCGACTTTTCCGTTGTTGAGCAGGCACCAGTCGATTTTAGTGCTGCCGCAGTCAGCTACGAGTATCATATCTTAATGTATATTTTTTTCTTGTAAAGGATGAGGCCTATGAGCCAGTTGATAAACACGAACGCCAGCGCGAAAAGCAGTGATGCCAGGGTGGCGTCATCGCCGCATAGCGGCATCAGGACGGCCTGGTAGGCCCAGCCCTTGATTGAAATCATGCCCGATTCAACTCCGCTCCACGGAATTTTCACGGCTCCGATGATGATGGAGAGCACCGCGCCCAGGCAGTACATGAACAGCGGGTTGATGCCGAATGCCTCGAAGAACCGGCACCAGCGCTTGTGGCCGCGGATGTCGATAATCCATATCAGCAGTCCGAGGAAGCTCGCGGCGAGGCCGCAGGTGGTGAGCACGAAGGTGGGCGACCATATCTTCTTGTTGATGGGCATGCCGTAATTGAGCAGGAAGCCGCTGAACGTCAGGATTGTGCCGACGATGAACAGCCGGTTGATGCGCTCGTGGTTGTCCTTGGTGGAAAGTATCAGGCCACCGCATATGAAGCCGATGAGCATGTGGGCTATCGAGGGCAGGGTGCTCAGCAGCCCCTCGGGGTCGAACTTGAGGGTGACGCCGTCGATTGTGTCGGCATACATGTGGTCGGGACCGAGAACCTTGTGGTCTACCACCGAGATTATGTTTGTGTCGGCAAATTCAAATCCGTTGCCGAAAATGAGCAGCACGGAATACACCGCCAGCATTCCGCCGACAAACCACCACAACGCGCGCCTCTTGATGAGCAGCGCGCACACCGACCCGATGCCGTAGCACAGCGCCAGGCGCGGCATCACGCCGAGAATTCGGATGTGGTCAAAGTTCAGCACGGCTTCCCAGAAGGTTTTGTCAGATAGAACTCCGCGCAGGAACAGTCCGAACCATGCTATGAACATGCCGATGAGGAAAATCACCACCGTGCGGCGGAGGATTTTCCAGCCGGATTTTGCATCGAGGGTGAAGTTATATCCCCTGAGGGAGAAGTAGGTCGATATTCCCATTATGAACATGAAGAACGGGAACACGAGGTCGGTCGGAGTGAGGCCATTCCACGATGCGTGGGCCAGCGGGGCATATATATGGCCCCACGAGCCCGGATTGTTAACCAGAATCATGCCGGCGATGGTGATGCCCCGCAGGATGTCGAGGGCAAGGAGTCGTTGTTTTTTTAGAGCTGACATATCGGTTGGTTTGATGTCTGTTGTGTAATGGGTGGTTTATGATGAGTTGTCCGAGCCGGCGGTGATTTGCGTTATTGTTGTTTTCCCGGTCTCGTGCACGCGTCGACGAGATAGGCGATTGATTTATAGCTGACGTCGCTGTTGGCCGTGAGACCTATTTCGCAGGTGCGCGAGTTGGAGTAGCCGGCCTTTACGCCGGCTTCCTCAAGGGCCGGACGCAGTTTGCGCAGGGCCCAGCGGTTGAGTTCGGGCACGTTGAATCCCTTGTCGCCGGCAAAGCCGCAGCAGCCCACCTCGGCGGGAACCGTCACGTTGGTCGAGCAACGGCGCGCGAGGTCAATCATGGTGGACGCAAGGCCCATGTGGCGCGACGAGCAGGTTACGTGGACGGCAACGGGTTCGTCGGTGGGGATGAATTCAAGATGCGGGGCGAGGAAGCGGGTGATGAACTCGGCGGGTTCGAACAGCTGCATGCTCTTTATATGATTGCGCATGCGGTGCAGGCATGGGCTCTGGTCGCACATGACGGGATAGCGTCCGTTTTCCGAAGCCTTCAGCAGGGCGGCTTCCAGCTTTGCCGTCATCTCATCGCCCACTTCCGGCATGCCTTTGCTTTCCCATATCATTCCGCAGCACAGGTGTTCCATTCCCTCGGGGAAAATGACCTGATAGCCGGCTTTTTTGCAAAGATTTATCATCGTGTCGACCAGCGGAGCGATTTTTTTGCCTTTCTCGCGGGTCACGCCCATGGTGCGGTTGATGCACGAGGGGAAATAGACCACCTTGCGTTCCGAGCTTTCCTCCTTGACACGCCCGATGGCTTTCTTGGGCCAGTAGGGTGCCGGAAGGGCTGAATTCCAAAGCGGCATGCCAATTTTGTGCAGGCTGCGGCCTATCGAGTTGACGGCCTTGTCGCCGATTATGCGGTGGGCCACGTCGGCGGCTCCGAGGGCATAGCGCAGTCCCTTGGAAATGTCGGCGAGATGCCTGGCGGCCGAAACGCCCACCTTATAACCCGACGAATCCTTCGGCATGAAAAACTCGCGGTAGGCGTGAATCAAGTCGCCGGTGCATATCTTCATGGGGCATGAGGTGCTGCACAGGCCGTCGCCGGCACAGGTGGCGTCACCGAGATAGTCGAACAGCTTTTTCAGGCGTTCGGCCTTTTCGATGTTTTCTTTTCCGCCGAGCTTTTGCAGGCGGGCCATTTCGCGGACGGCCACGATGCGTTGGCGCGACGACAGCGTGAAGCCGGCGCTGACACAGTTAGGCTCGCAGAATCCGCACTCGATGCACTTGTCGATAATCGGACTGGCCAATGGCAGCGGCTTGAGCCCCTTGACGAAGCAGTCCTTGTCATCGTTGAACACCGCGCCGCGGTTCAGGATATTGAGGGGATCGAAAGCATCCTTAATGCGTAGCATCAGCGAGTAGGCTTTGTCTCCCCATTCTTTCTGGACGAACGGAGCCATATTGCGGCCCACGCCGTGTTCGGCTTTCAGCGAGCCGTCGTAGCGTCCGATGACCAGGTGCTCGATTTGCTCCATCAGGTTGCGGTACTTCTCGATTTCCTCGGGTGAGTTGAGGTCGAGCGAAATGATGAAGTGGTAGTTGCCTTCGAGGGCGTGGCCGTAGATGCACGCGTCGTCATATCCACATTTCACAAGTAGGTCTGAAAGCTCGGTTGTGGCTGTCGGCAGGTCGTTGATGTGGAAGGCGATGTCCTCGATGACGGCCGTGGTGCCGCCGGGGCGGGTTGCGCCGACCGAGGGGAATATGCCCGAACGGAGGGCCCACCATGCGGCGGTTTCCTCAGGGTCGGTCGAGAAATGGGCCGGCTTGAACAGCTTGAAGTTACGTATGACGGCGTTTATTGCGTCGATATTTGCCTGAAGTTCACTGTCCGTATCGGCCTTGGTGTCGAGCAGCAGCGCCGTCAGCCCCTTGCCGGTCGGGTCGTTGACGGATTCCAGCGACTTCTTGTCGAGCATCTCGCAGGAATGTACCGGCGCACCTTTTTTGAGGGCCACCACACAGCGGCTCGCTTCGGCCAGCGAGTCGAAATACAGCATCGCCGAAGCCGATTTCTTGTAAAGGTGGGATGTGGCGAGTGTTGCCTCGGCCAGGAAGGCGAGGGTGCCCTCGCTGCCTACGATGCAGTGGGCGATGATTTCAAACGGGTCGTTGAATGTTATGAACGGCAGCAGGTTTAGCCCCGTTACATTCTTGATTGAATATTTGAACCTGATGCGGCGTTTCAGCTCCTCGTCGGCACGGATGCCGTCGCGGATGGCGATGATTTCGTTGAGTAGTGCGGGATGGGATTTGGCGAATGCCGCCTTTGAATCCTCGTCGGCTGTGTCGAGCAGGGTGCCGTCGGCGAGGATTATCCGCAGCGATTTGAGGATACGGTCGCTGTTGGCGTGCGTGCCGCAGTTCATGCCCGATGCGTTGTTGACGATGATGCCGCCCACCATAGCGCTGTTTTTCGACGCGGGGTCGGGCGCGAACATGCGTCCGTAAGGTGCCAGGATGCGGTTGAGATGGCTGCCCACGATACCGGGCTGCACGGTGATGGTCTCGGCGTTGGGGCCGATTTTGTAATCGAGCCAACGGCGCGCGGCAACAATCAGCACCGAATCGGTTATGGCCTGTCCCGACAGGCTTGTGCCACCGGCGCGGAAAGTGACGGGAATCTCGTGTCGGGTGGCAGCCTGGAGCAGCTTGACCACTTCTTCCTCGTTGGCCGTAACGACAACTATTTTCGGTATGAGCCGATAAAATCCGGCATCCGTGCCCCATGTGAGGGTGCGCAACTCGTCGGTGTAGACGCGGTCGCGGGGCATGAATTGCAGTATTTCTTCAAGATAGGCGTTATGTTGGGGAGAATCTGTGGTCATCTGAGTAATGATTGGGTGTGATTAATTTGCGAATTTAACTAAAAATGTCAAATGCAGCAAAAAATAATCACTTGTATTTGTAGTATTTCGCTGACTTGGCCTTGAAGGCGTCGGCGTCCTTGTTCCAGTAGTCGATGATGTCCTCCACCTTGTGCCGCTTGGCGAAGCGGCGGCGGATTTCCTTGCTGCCGGTGACCTTGTCGAACATGCTGAAACGTTTGGGATCGGCGGTCTCGAAAGCCTTGTGGTCGGGATACATGTCGGCCAGTTCCTGCATCACATAGAACTGGGTGAGCGACAGCGGAGCCTTTTCCTTGTCGGTAACGTATATCTCGACGCCCTGCAGGTTCTCGCCCTTGCCGAAGCCGTAGAAGGGCTTGATGTGGATGGGGCGGAACATTATGCCGGGGAGGTTGAGCGCGTTGAGGCGTTTGGACAGGGCGTCAGCGTCGACCCACGACGCGCAGAACAGCTTGAACGGCTCGGTGTAGCCGACGCCGATGTTCATGTAGTTGATTTCACCGAGAATACCTGTCATGGGATAGAGTATGGCAGCCTCGGGATTGGGAATGTGGGGCGAGGGCAGCACCCAGGGCATGCCGGTTTCGCGGAAACTCATGTCGCGCGTCCAGCCTTCCATCGGAATCACCGTGAGGTCGACCTTGGCGCCGCCGCCAAGCAGACCCTCGTCGTTGAGGTATTCGGCGAGTTCGCCGGGGGTGAGGCCGTAGACATAGGGGATGGGGAACTGGCTGACGAACGACACGCACGAATCTTCGACCAGGTTGCCTTCGACCTTGTTGCCGCCCACTGGGTTCGGGCGGTCCAGCACCATGAACTGCTTGCCCAGTTCGGCGCAGGCCTCCATGCCGAGGCCCATGGTGGATATGAATGTGAACGAGCGGCAGCCGATGTCCTGGATGTCGTATATGAGCACGTCGACATCCTTCAGCATCTCGGGCGAGGGTTTGCGGCTCTTGCCGTAGATTGAATACACCGTCACACCGGTGGCGGGGTCGACGAAGTTGTCGACGTGATCGCCGGCGTGCACGTCACCACGCACGCCGTGCTCGGGGGCGTACAGCCCGACGAGTTCCACATCGGGCGCCTCGTGAAGTATGTCGATTGTCGACTTGAGGCTGTTGTCAACGCCGGTGGGGTTGGTGATGAGGCCCACGCGCTTGCCCTTGAGGGGGGCGAAATCCATGTCGCGGAGCACCTCGATGCCGGGCTTCACGGTTTGTGCGCCGAGGGCGAGGGCTGTGCCGACTGCGGCGATTGAGAGTATATTGCGGAGTTTCATTTCTGTCGTTTGTTGGCGGATTAGTTTTTCTCTTCTATTTTGCGGCCGAAGTTGGGGTCAATCTTGAGGAAGGCGCATATACCGACGGTGGCGACGCAGCAGATCATCGTCCAAAGGAAGAAGTGGCGGTAGCCGATTGTTTCCTGCAGCCAGCCGGCGGCCATGCCGGGCAGCATCATGCCGAGGGCCATGAAGCCTGTGCAGATGGCATAGTGGGCGGTTTTGTATTTGCCTTCCGAGAAGTATATAAGGTAGAGCATGAAGGCCGTGAAACCGAATCCGTAGCCGAATTGCTCGATGAACACGCAGATGTTGATGGTCAGCAGCGACGGTGCCGTGGCATAGCTGAGGTAGACGAACGTGAGGCAGGTGAGCGACATGCTCCATGCCATTGGCCACAGCCAGCGTTTCAGGCCGCCTTTCGCGGCGGCTATGCCGCCCACGATGCCGCCGATTGTGAGACCGATGATGCCGATGGTGCCGTAGACTATGCCCACCTGGCCGGTGGTTAGTCCCAGGCCGCCCATGTCGACGGGGTCGAGCAGGAAGGGGTTGATTAGCTTTACAAGCTGGGCTTCGGGCAGGCGGTAGAGCAGCATGAAGGCGATTGCCACCCAAATCTGGTCTTTCTGGAAGAATGTCTTGAAGGTCTCGATAAATTCCTTGAGGATGGATTTGGCGGTGCGGCCTGCGGTGCGGTTGCCGTCTGCGGCGGGGTGGGGGAAGGCCCAGCTGTGGTAGGCGGCCACGGCGAAGAAGAACGCCGACAGAACGCCGAACACCACAAGCCATGCGAAGGGAATGTTGCCCGAGGCGCCTTCAAAAGTGGCGGTGGCGGCTTTGGTGAGCTTGTGGTCAACTTCAAAGAGCATGTAGGCGGGTTTGTCCCAGTTTGATTCGTTGAACTCGAAACGGGTCGACAGCTTGTTCTGTTCGAGGCGTATGCTCTGGTCACCGTCCTTGAAGGTTACGTTCAGCACGATGGTTTCGCCGGGCTCGGGGGCGCGGTTGAGGCGCACTGCGGCAAAGGCGATATTGTTGGCCTTGTCGTCGGCTGGAGCCTCGCGCTTTTCGCCGAACGTCTCGCGCACCCAGGCGGTGAACGCGCCTTCGTTCTTGACGGCAGCGGCAGCGGGAGCGCCGATTACGCGCACGGGGGCGTCGACGTGGCCGTTTGCCACGTTGAGGTTGTGGATTGAGTCGAGCATCGCGGCTGCCTTGGCCTTGAACTCGCGGGCGTCGCCTGCGGGAGCGATGGCCACGTGCATCTCGGCGGCGGCTGTCTCGAAGCGGAGTTCATCGGTGGGAGTTGCTGTCGGTGACGAGGCAAACGACGGGATGACCATCTCGGTGCCCGTGACGGCGGGGTCGCCCACGACGGTGAGCTTCATCGGTTCGAGGCCGGTGCCGGTTTCGATGAGGCCGGCGAGGATTACGAGCAGCCCCTGTCCGGCGACGGTGGCCACACGGTAGAATGTTGAGCGGATACCTACGTAGAGCGATTGCTCATGCTCGGTGAGCGCGAGCATGTAGAAGCCGTCGGCGGCGATGTCGTGGGTGGCCGATGTGAAGCCGACTATCCAGAATACAGCCAGGGTGAGCTGGAAGAAGAACGGGGCCGGGATGAAAAACGCGATTCCGGCCATGGCGAACGCGATGATCCACTGCATTGCGAGGGTCCACCAGCGCTTGGTCTTGATGATGTCGACAAACGGGCTCCAGAAGGGCTTGATGACCCAGGGCAGGTAGAGCCAGCCTGTGTAGAGGGCGATGTCGGTGTTGGAGATTCCGAGGCGTTTATACATGATGACGGAAATGGTCATCACGGCCACATAAGGCAGGCCCTGCGCGAAATAAAGCGTCGGAATCCAAGCCCAGGGATTGCGTTTTGTCGTTGATTTCATGGCTTAATGTTTCGTTATGCGCGTTGCCGGACAGACCGTCGGCCGCACATTTTGGATTGGTTAATAGACTTTTGTGATGTCGGCGCCAGGATAATAATGGTTTAGTATCTGAGTGTAGTCATATCCTTTCGCGCCCATGACTGCGGCGCCGATCTGGCACAGGCCGACACCGTGACCCCAGCCCGCACCCCTGAGGATGAAACGGCCGGGCAGGTTGGTGGCGGGGTCGACGTCGTGACGCTCGACGATGAACGCCGAGCTGTAAAGGTGGCTTGTCGAGAGTGTGCGCCTAATCTCGAGCTCCTTGCCGATTACCATTGTGCGCGCGGTGCCGACGATGCGGAGTTTTGAGAGGCGGCCCGATGTGCCGCGCTCGACCGGCTGCAGGTCGATTATCTCGCCGAAGTCGATGCCCGAGCGTTCGCGCACCAGGGCCGACAGCTCCTCGCGGGTGTATTCGGTTGTCCAGCGGTAGAAGTCGGTGGTTTCCTGGTCGTAGTTGTTGAGCACCTGCGACAGGATGCCGGCGTCAGAGGTGTTGCAGAATGCGTCCGGGCGGCTCTCAATCCACTTGATGGCCTCGGCCTCGACTCGCAGGTCGGGAAAGTCCATGGGGTCGACATTGTCGCGGCGTGCGACGAGATAGTTGAAATGCACCGGTTCCCAGCAGTATTCAAATTGCTCGAACACACCGCCGCAGCATTTCGAGAAACGTGCGTCGCAAAGGCTGTCACCGTCGGTCAGCACCTGGCCGCGCGTGAAGGCTACGGCCTGGGCGACTGTGGGAGTGGACTGGCGGGTGACACCCTGATAGCGCTGGCAATGGTCGTCGGCGCAGACGTGGAATTTCACGTGGTCCTCGCGGTCATACCATTTTATGAGCTCGCCGTCGGTCTCGGTGCAGGCCGAGTAGTGCTGGCCGGTGTCGCTGATGCGGTTGTGCTTCTCGATTTGGGCCAGGAGCCAGCTGCGCGAGATCACGGCGTGGGCTTTCAGGAGTTCAAGCGAGGCGGTGGCGCTCATTTCCGATGAAATGACGCTGGTAAGGTAATCCTCGACCGGCACGATGTTGACGGCCTCGAGGCCGTTTTCAATCAGGAACAGCAAATCGCCCTTGAAGCTCTGGTTTTCTTTGCGTTCCCAATGGAAGTTGACGCCGATTACCACATCGATGAGTTCAAAAGTGCTAAGCGGCGAGTTGGATTTGAAATCCAGCTCGTCGAAAACCTGGCCGTTCCATTCGATTTTGCCGTCGTCGGTGAGGCGGACGGTCTGTTCGCCGGTCACATATCCGTTGCCCCGGGTGTAGTTGCCGTGGAGAATGAAATGTATGGTAGGAGCGTTGAGTATGCCCACTTTCACGACCGGTTGGAGGGTATATTCCTTTGCCATCGCTGTCTGTGTGTTAGATGTTGGATGCTATTTCGTTGATTTGCATGGCGTCGAGGCAGAGCTCGTCGAGGACCTTCATGACGAGACTGGCGTCGAGCGCGTCAAAGTCTTTTTCAAGCGGGGTGATGAACACGCCGCCCATGTCTACCGATGCCGGCGACAGAAGCATTGTGCCCTCGCCCTCTGTGCCGTAGAACGACGGGCGGTGGCGCTTGCGCGGTATAACCACCAGGCGCACTCCGGCCGGCGTGGGATAGCACAGCAGGTTCATCATCGGTTCCTTCTCGCCCTCGGGCACCGGCAGCGCCTTGTACAGGCGGTCGAAAAGGCGCTCGGCCTCGCCGAACGATTCAGCGTCGGCGTCGATTACGAACACTTTCAGCGGCAGGGTGTCGACCATGGCGAGCGTGGCGCCGCCGTCGGTGGCGACTGTCTTGAGCTCGGCGTCCTCGATGGCGGGCGCGATTGTCAGGAAGTCGGAGTTGCCGGCCTGGAAGTGCATGTGGTCGGGTGCCGATGCGCCGCAGCGGGGCCCGTTGTAGAACACCGTGTAGTCTTCCATCTCCATGGCCAGGCGCATCATGTCGGCAATGCGGCCTTCGATGAGCTGGTCGGTGTGGCTTTTATCGGGGATGGTGAAATGGCGCGGGAAGATGGGGAAGGGATTGATGAGCACGGTGTACCGTCCCCAGTCGATTCCGCTCTGCACCTCCGGGCGGTTTTCTTCACAAAGGAAACACTTGCGGGCCTTGAGCGACGCAGCGTCGACCTTGGCGGCCGACGACACGAGGCGCGCCGGATTGAACTGCACTTTCACTGTCCATCCCGGCAGGCTGATTTCCTTGACCTTGACGCCGGCGAGCGCGTCGAAATTGCCGGCGGCCTGGGGCCAGCCGGCAATCTGCTCGCTTAGGAATTCCGATAATTTTTCAGAACTGAGACGCATAGGATTGCGTTTTTTATTTTTCCATCGCGCAACGGGCCTGGAGCTCCCAGGTGCGGATGCGGTCTTTGTAGAGGTTGTTGTTGTTGGTCTTCACGATGTCGAGGGCGTGGTCTGAGTTGTCGTCCCAGCGGCGGCAGAGATACACCACGTCATATACACGTCCGATTTGGTTGTGGCGCGAGAAAGCCAGGCCCAGCGCGTAATCCTCGCCATAGGAGGTGTTGGGGACATGAATCTCGCGCAGCATGGGGGTGTAGAACGCGCGCGGGGCGCCCAGGCCGTTGATGCGCAGGGCGTTGTTGCGGCCGTTCTCGGGGGTCCATTCCTTGTGGTCGATGACGCCCGGCGGAATCATGTTCATGTCGATGTCGGTGAGCATGTAGGTGCCTACGACCATGCCGCAGTTCTGCTCGTAGAAGGCTCCGACCATTTTGGCCAGGGTGTTTTCGTCGGCATATACGTCGTCCGAGTCGAGCTGTACGGCGAATTTGCCGCATTTGGGATGGTTGACGCCCACGTTCCAGCAGCCGCCGATGCCCAGGTCGTCGCGTTCGGGGATGATGTGTATCACGCGCGGGTCACCGGCAAATTCCTCGATGGCTTCCGATGTGCCGTCGGTCGAATGGTTGTCGATGATGATGAGGTTGAAGGGGAAGTCGGTCTTTTGGCCGAGGACGCTGCGGATGGCGTCGCGGATGGTGCGCACGCGGTTGCGCACGGGGATGATGACCGATGCCTCGTATTCAAAGTCGCCTTTGTCAAACTCGATGGTGTCGAACTTGGGGGCGAGATAGCCGCCGATGGCCTTGAGATGGTCGGTGCAGGCAGCTTCCATTTCTATCTGCACGCCGCGGTTCTTGGGGTCGACATAGCTGAAGATTGCCTCGCCTGTTTCCTGGCGGGGAGCGGCGATGTCGGTGTAGAGGTATTCGTTGACGTGGACGATGGGGGCGATGCGGCTGAGGCGCAGGCGCAGGTCGTAGAGACCGGCGGCCTTGTAGTCGGCTGTGATGCCCGAAGCGGCTTTCTTGAAGTCGACGGTGTTGAAGATGAGCATTGAGCCGAAGTTGAAGTCGTCGCGCAGCGAACCGAACTGGTAGTCGATTACGGGGGCGTTGCTCTTGACCCCGTCCACGACGGTGTAAGAGTCGGCATACAACATTCCGGCCTTGGAGTCGGCGGCGAGGCGCGCGAGGCGTTCAAGCGCGAGATAGCCCGGAACGAGGGTGTCGAACTTGGTGTAGAGCAGGATGAGGTCGCAGTCGGCGGCTTCGGCGATTTTCTTCATTGTTGCCGACGAGTTGAGCGAATCGACATGTATGAGGTCGCAGCCGAGTACGGGTTTGGCCTCCTGGTCGGTTGCGAGGAGATAGATCTTGGTCACGAGCGGGCTCGCTTTGAGGGCCTCGACCGTAGGGGTAACCTGGTCGAGGCTCGCAAAGGGCACAAAGCAATTAATAGTTGTCTGCATTGTAGTTATGTAGGTATGAGTAGGGTAAGGTATAGAATTGAAGATTATTTCGTTGTGAAGAAGTCGAGAATTTGTCCCATCAGCGACGCACGCTGGCGGGCCGAGGTGATGGTCTCGAACGGGAAGCCTATCACGACGGTGCGGTAGGCGGGAAAGGCGTTGGCGGTGCCGGCCACGAGATTGTTCTCGCTGTAGCGCATGATTGTGCAGCCGGTGGCTTTGTCGGGAGCATAGAACGAGTCGGGCGATTCAACGGCATACATGTCGGCGTTCAGTTCGTTTGAGAACTTGAACTCGCCTCCGTTGAAAGCCTTGAAGCGGCAGTCAACCTCGTAGGCCTCGCCGGTCACGCTGGCCTGACCTACGCGCCAGTGATAGCCGAGGATGTCGGTGGCGAACTTCTGGTCGGCCTCGGCGGTTTCCTTGCTCGAATTGGGGTTGTCCCACAGGTCGGTGGCCACGTACGAGCCGCTGACGAAGATGCTGGTTCCGGCTTTGGCGGCCGCAGCTATCTTGTTCTGCAAGGCGGTCGGGAAGGTCTTGAAGTAGGTGCCGTAGACTCCGCGGCCGTGCTTTATCTCTTTCTGTTTGCCGAGGATGAGGTCGACGATGCGGGGCTGACCCTCGGTTGACGAAGCCTGATAGGCGCCGACCGACGACGATATGAACGAATGTCCGGCCTCGGCTATGGCTTTGCCGTGGGTGTAGACATAGTCGAACGTGTTGCCGGCAACAACCTTGTCCTCGTAGTTTGAGCGGGAGGCGCCGAAGCCTGCGGCATCATCGTCCATCCACGGAATGTCGCGGCGGAATTCGAATTGCGAGCCGATGAACGAAATGTCCTTTATGTAAGGTACGCCGTGGTCGCGGGTGTCGTAAAAGCCGGCTATGTCTTCCGATGCCTCGAACCAGTCGGGGGCGCTGACGCGGGTGAAGCCGTTGACAACCATCACCGGTTCCGAACCGTTGCCCAGGTCGCATAGGGCAAGCACTTCCGACGGGAAGCTGAGGCCGCCGTCGTTGCCGGCGATGATGCGGTAGGAGTGTATCGCGTTGTCGCTGACGGTGACCGTGTATTCGGGCTTGTCGGTGGTTGCGAAGTAGGTGAAGCCGTTGGCGTTGCCCTTGCGGTGTTCGATTATATAATATGTGGGGGTGGCTGTTGATTCGAGCGAGTCGACGGTCTCGGCCCAGCTCAGGCGGTAGGTCTTTTCAGCTCCGGCAGCCGAGATGGCGAAATCTTTGACAGGCAGGGGCTGCACCACATATTCGCGGCCGTCGCGGTGGGCGATGAACTGAAGCATGGCCTTGTAGATGGCGCGCGACACCACGAAGCGGAAGCCGGGGTCGAGGCCATATTTCATGTCGGCGAAGTTCTGGTGGCTGAGCAGTTCGAGCAGCATGGCCGGCACTTCGGGCACGCGTGCCTCGAAATAGCTCTTGTCCCACATGCCGCGGCGGGTCCACTTGGGTTCGTAGGTGGCGCGGACATCTTCGGTTATGTTGGTGAGCACCAGGTCGGTGAAGTCGCGCGATGCGTTGCGGCTCGAACCGTTGCCAAGTGTCTCGCCGCTGGTGCAGTAAATGCCCAGGGTTCCGACAATCGAGTCATTTTTGAAAGTGCCTGCGTCGGAATGGAACGCGAAGCTTAGGTCGACGGGGATGTTGAGACCCTCGCGGCCGGGGAGCTGCGACGAGCCGCCGGCGAGCCAGTTGACCCACAGGCCGCGGCTCTTGTAGTCGTCGCCGTAGTCATTGACATAGTCCGACGGGGTGAACACGCTGTCGGGTGCGCCGGCCCATTGCAGGAAATACCGGGCGCCCTCGGTGAACTTGGGATAGCCGCTGGTGATGTAGCGGTAGTCGATTGAGTCGAACGGTTCTTTCACTATGCGCGACACCACACCCATGCCGCCGCCGATTTTCACGGCGTCGGCAGTTACGTCGCCTCCTGCGGTTTTTGAATAGTTGCTGAGGGTCACCACCTCGCGTCCGTTGCCGGCGCGCAGGGGGAAGTGGCCCAGGTAAATCCACGTGCCCCCGCCCATTTTCTGATTGACAGAAAAATGGCGCGGGCCGTTGGCTGTGTTAATTGTGTATTGGGCGTCAGCGACGCTATTGGGCGTTGTCGTATAGCTTACATAGACGGCATATTCGTCGTCGCGGGGAATGTCGGCTTTCCAAACGGCCAGTGACGGCTCCGTGCGCGAGTCGCGGCGCACGGCCTTGACCACGCGGGCCGAGCCGTCGCTGAACGGATGCTGGCCGTTTACCAGGGGGGCGCCGTCCCATCCGAATCCGGTGCCGGGAGCGGTGGTCCAGTCGTTGGCTCCGTCCTGCTCGAAATAGCCGGTCGTGGCCACGTTGTCGGCGTCGACGATTATCTCGGTGAGGTTGGTGTCGCGCTCGCGGGGGCTCATCACATAGGCGCCGGCGTTCTCGAGCATCGGCATCAGGAAGGGCATAACGTAGCTCTGGGTGTAGAGGTCCTCGACGGTTTGGAAAATGCGGGCGCGCTGCCATTCCCAGCGGTTGAGTTTCGGCTCGAAATACCAGCCGTGGCTTTGCCAGAGAGCGATGTTGGTACCGTCGAGACCCTTGGGCGCCGGTTGCGCCTCAAGGTCGACGATGAATTTCTCGCGTTCGGTGGGGCCGGAAAGCTTCTTCGGGGCAAAAAGCACCAGGTCGTCAAGGTTTTTACCGTTGGCCGAGAGGGTCGCGGTGTAGCCTTTGTACTGGTCGCCGAGGACTTTCGAAATGTCGGCTTTGAGCGAGGCGAGGCGGGATGATGTGAGGGGCAGGTAGGCGGTGTTTTCATTGCAGTCCACCGCGATTTTTTTCTTGGCTGTGTTGACTGTGATTTTGTCTACTTTCATCGGGCCGAAACCTGTCGGACCGGGAAGGTAGGAGTTGAGAACTTTTACCACAGCGTCTTCCCGCTGACCTGCCTGAGCCTGCGGAGCTGCCAGGAGCACCGCAAGTGGCAGAATCGATAAGGATAATTTATTGAAGTTCATGATGGTTTTAGGTTCAGGGTAAGGAGATTGCCTGCCCTCACAGCACAAAGGTAGAAACAAATTCAATCCAACGCAAATTAATTTACATAATTTAATGATTATATACATAAGTTTAGATTAGATTCACCCCTTCCGGTACAGGTATAAAAACAGCGCCGTCCGCGGTTGGCGGGGACGGCGCTTGTATTTATAGGATATGATATGTTCAGCGCAGGGCCACTTTGCTGGCGTGGCTGCCCGAGATTATGATATATAGCCCGGCGGGGAGGCTGATTGCCTGGCCTTCGCCCAGCATGGCTGCGGTGCGGCCGTCGGGAGTCACGACGGTTACGGGGCTGAGGGCGGTCACGGTGAGGCCGCTCACGGTCCATGGGCGTGCGGCGCTCTCGACATCAACCACGCCCGACGGATCGGAGACAAGGAGGGTTTCGGCGGCGGGATTGAAGATGACGCGCACGTCGTTGAGCACCTCGTCGTTATGAATCTTTATGTTGGCGCCAATCTTCGAAAGGGAGTAGGGCTCGTGCTTTTTAAGGCGCGTTTCAGTGTCTGTCGGGGCGCCGTAGTCGACAGTTGTCCAGTCTTCCGTTGCAATCTTGAACTCGCCCTCGAGGGTGTCCAGGTGCATGCTGTACGTACCGTCTGTCTGATATTCAAATTTCAGGGAGAGGTCGTTCCAGCCGTTCATGGTGCCGCGCAGGTAGATGTCGAGCGGTTCGACAGGTTGTGCGCCGAACCAGTTGCCAATCACCTTGACGCGGTGTTTCAGCATGCCGAGGACGTTCTGCATCTTGCCCTGGAGGTCGTCGTTGCCATACTGGGGCCAGCGTTCCTTGTCGGTTGACGCAGCCTCGGTGATACCGTTGATGTATGAGGTGAGGAATTCGTTGATGCCGGCATAGTTTTCGGCGCAGAACTCGGCCCATACTGATTTCACGGTCGACTGGAAGGCGGGGAATTTGACAAGCTCCTCAATCCATACGTTGTGGTAGGAACCGGCATAGAAATGGCCGTCCCAGTTTCCACGGAACATCGAGCTGCCGAAGTCCCACACCGGGCCGAATGTCCATTTGGATTCGTCGCCGCGCTCGCGGAACAGGTAGCACGAGCCGTGGAACGACTCGGTGTTGTCCATCAGTTCCTGAACCAGGTAGAAGCGGGCCAGGCTGTCGAAGTCGAGCAGGCTCTCGAGTTCTGACGAATCGGCCTTATCCTCGGCGTAGATGATGTCGTTGATGCGGCCGAGCGAGTTGGTGAGCCATTCGAGCTGTACGGGCGACGCGTTGTCCATCGACTTGTCGTAGGTGAACCATATCGGATATTTGTTGCCGTCCTCGTCGGTCCAGTGCTCCATGATGGTGATGTGGGGGTCGGCGTCATAGTTGTCCACTTCGACAATCCAGCCGCCCGAGGCTTGGGCGGGATCGGACGCGTTGTCGGGATCCTCGATGAAATCAGCCATTTCGGTGACGTTCACCCGCGTCTCGTCGACGCGGATGGTCTGTGTCATGAAATAAAGCCCCTTGTAGTCGCCGTTGTGGACATATTCCACCGGCACCATCTCGGGCGTCCAGGCCAGACCCAAGCGGCGGGCGAGCTCAAAGCCGAGGGCGTTGCGCATGAACCCGAGGTTGTCGTCGGCGTGGGCGAGCAGGGCGAAGTGCTTGCTCTTGTCCATCCCGAGCAGCTTGGTCTTTTTGTTGAGTTTCAGTTTATATGGCTTCTTGTCGAATCCGTTCCACGTATAGTTTCCGCGGGCCTTGATTTCGGTGGCGACGGGCGCTTCTGCCGAGCCTACTGATTCAAATTCGGTGCCGTTTGCGTCGAGCCAGTAAGTTGCGTTGACATAACCCTGGTCCTTGCCGGTGATTTCAGTCCCGTTCTCGGTGTTGAGATATACCACGGGGAGGGTGCCGGACGGTTGGGTGGCTGATGCGCTCAGGGTGATGGCGGCCAGGATTGCCGCCGTCGTGTGCTTCATCTTCATGTGATTTGAGGTTGTGATAAGGTGATTTACAGCGCAAAATTAGCAAAAATAAATGAAACGGCTGGCGGTCAGTTCCATATTTAAGGGTTTTTCAGTAAATTTGCCGCATAATCACTCACCTATGCCTGTAATTGAAATAGATTCCCTCAGCCATCCCGGTGTGGAGGTGTTCTCCTCGCTGACCGAGGCCCAGCTCCGCAACCGTCTCAACCCCGGCGATGCCGTTTTCATCGCCGAAAGCCCCAAAGTTATAAATGTGGCCCTCGCCGCTGGCTACGAACCAGTGTCGCTGCTGTGCGAGCGGCGCCACATCGCCGGCGATGCCGCCGCGATTGTCGGAGCGTATCCCGACATGCCTGTCTACACCGGTTCGCGCGAGGTGCTGGGAGCCCTGACGGGCTATACGCTCACCCGCGGCGTGCTCTGTGCGATGCGTCGGCCGGCGCCGAGTCCGGTGGGTGATGTCGTGAGGGACGCCAGGAGGGTGGTGGTGATTGACGGCGTGGTCGACACCACCAACATAGGCGCCATTTTCCGCTCGGCGGCAGCCCTCGGAATCGACGCCGTTTTGCTCACACCCCAGTCGTGCGACCCCTTCAACCGCCGTTCGGTTCGTGTTTCGATGGGTTCGGTGTTCCTCGTGCCGTGGACTTGGCTCGATGCCCCGGTGGCCTCGTTGAAAGACTATGGCTTCAAGACGGCTGCGATGGCCCTGCGTGATGATTCGGTGGGGATTGACGACCCGGCCCTGTGCTCCGAGCCCAGGCTTGCGATAGTGATGGGGACCGAAGGCGACGGCCTTGCCGACCATGTCATTGACGGCGCCGACTACACGGTGCGCATCCCAATGGCCCACGGTGTCGATTCGCTCAATGTCGCCGCCGCGGCCGCCGTGGCCTTCTGGCAGCTCCGCGCCAGGGACTGAACGGGTATAAAAAAATAATGACGATTCTCACGAACCATCATTACTTTTAAACATACTGTGTACTTAATGTTAGATTAATATGTCTATTCCAGATCTTTGTTTAAATTTCCACTATGATATGTGTGTTAGTATTTTCTATGAAAAAGCATAGGTTGTCGTTTCATTTCCGATGCAAAGTTATAACTAATAATTTGACTGTGCAAATTTAGGGACAGGTCTCCAAAATGGGGTAGGAGACTATTTTTTTAGCAAAATGCAATAAATTTAGTCGATGTTTTAACTAAATCAAGGTTAAGACATCCAAAAGCCGCTTGATAGGCCGATAGTCCGTTACAAATTTTGTAAGATTTAAAATATGTTAAAATATGGATGGTGGCGAACAATATGTTATATAACATGATTTTACAGCGGCTTTTGCCTTTTTTTGCTGTCAAAATGGCCGAAAAGACTTGTTCAGGAGCCCTGCGCAACACAGGTGCGCGATGGGGTGGGTGATAAATTGTAAGTACAATTAAAGGGTTCCGCGTCTTCTCGCGGAACCCTTTAATCACATGTTAAGTCGGTGATTAGTTGGCGTAGAGGATGTAGGAGGTCATGGGAGCCACGCGGCCTTCGAGATTGCCTTTGGAAACTTTGAACTTGTTGCCGTAGACGGCATCGGCATATTCGCCGTCGGGCAGCGAGGTAGCCATCTTGACTTTCTGCTCCTTGTCGGAGAAGTTCACCAGTGCTGCGCCGGCGTCGCCGCGGCAGATTTCAATCACGGCACCTTCCTTGGCGGTGGTGATTTCCTCGGCTTTGCCGCTCATTGCGGTGCGGAACTTGTTGGCGGCCACTACTTCGGGATGCTTGAACTCATCGTTGCCGCGGGCGCCGATGCGGTTGTTGCCCCAGTAGTTCTCGCGGGTGCTGCCGGCGGGACGGCTGTAGAAGAGGGGACGTCCGTGCTGGCGGGCGGTGAGGAACACCCATCCCATGCGCATCATCTCGTCGGTCATGTCGGCCGATTCGTGGGCGTTGCAGTAGGTGTCGTGGCTCTCGACCCAGGTAACGAGGTGGTCGGGGGTCGACGAGTGATACCAGTTTGTCAGCATGTCCTCGTTCACCTTGCCTGCGCGGAGGGCGTCGCGGAGCACGTGGCCATACGAGCTGGCGGTCATGTCCATGTATTCCTCATATTCTTTTTCGGGCACGTTCTTGTCCTGAAGCACCTCGCCGTAGATGTAGAGCGAGTCGGGCATCAGCAGGGTCAGACCCTTCACGCCCTCGCGGCCCGTGGCCACGTCCCAGAAGTTGTTGCGCTCGGCCTTGGGGTCGAGGGGATCGGAGTGCACGCCGATGTGCTTGGCGGTGTCATAGCGGAAGCCGCGCGCGCCCAGGTTGATGAGGTCGTTGACATACTGGAGGTAGTAGTACTGGAAGTCGGGATTCTCGGTGTTTACGTCGGGAAGTGCGCCCATCTCGCCGGTGGTGCATTCGAGGCGGTCGTTGTAGTCCCGGATGGGGGTGAAGCCGTTGGCGTGGTAGAGGTTCTCGTGACCGCCGACAGCGTTGTCGAGGTTGGGGAGCACGGCGGTGTGGTCGATGGCTGTGTGGTTGGGAAGCACGTCGACGATTACTTTCACGCCATAGTGGCGCGCGCTGTCACACATGTTGCGGAAATCGTCGCGGCTGCCGAGCATGTAGTTGCCGATTCGCCAGTCGGTCGGTTGGTAATAATAATACCATTTGCCCATAACCGAATCGCCTTCCTCGCTGAACAGGGCCATGCCTCCGCCGTCGCCGACATAGCAGGTCTGCACGGGCGAGGTCTGCACGTAGGCGTAACCTGCGGCGGCGATGTCTTTCATGTTTGCGGCGATGGTGTCGAGGCTCCATGTCCATGCGTGGAGGATGGTCTCGTCCTCGGTGGGAGCCTGGGCCATAGCGGCCGGTGCGGTGGATGCGAGGGCTAAGCCCAGAAGTAAGTATGATGCTTTCATGTTATAATGTTAAAGTTTCCACAAAGTTAATTATTATTTTGCAAATATTAAATACCGCCCGCCAAAAATGCTGATAAATAACCATAAAAATAGTTGCACGGATGGAGCGTAAGGCGTAATTTTGCACCTGTGAAACCGATGAATCAGCTCATATCCATTCTTGTCGTGGCCGTTCTGGTGGCCGGCTTCTCCTCGTGCACTTCGTCGCGCCACATCTCGCGCAAGGACTGGTATGAGAACTATGACGACTACGGGCGCCCGCTGCCCGACCGAAAAGGCCGTTCAAAGTCGGGCAAAAAAAAGGGCGGCAAGGTGAAGCCGCCAAAGATTGTCGCCACCGGCACCGCCCGCGATGTCATCGACCTGGCCTACGGCTGGCTCGGAACACCCTACCGTTACGGCGGCGACTCCCGTCACGGCACCGATTGCTCGGGCCTCACATGCTATGCTTTCGAGAACGGCGCCGGCATAAAACTGCCGCGCAGCAGCAGCGACCAGGCCGATTATTGCAAAAAAATTTCAGAACGTGACCTCCGTCCCGGCGACCTCGTGTTTTTCGTCAACAAAGCCGGCGGAAGCCGCATAAACCACGTGGGCCTGTATGTGGGCGAGGGCAAGATGATTCATGCCTCGTCATCCCAGGGGGTGACCGTGACCAGCCTTGACGACCCCTACTGGCGCGCGCGGCTTTATCGTTGTGGACGTGTGCTATGACCCGCGCCAGGTTCGAACATGAGTTCAAGGCCCTTTACCTGCCCCTGGGCATGTATGCGCTCCGTCTTGTCGGCGACGTCGACAAGGCCGAGGACATCGTCCAGGAGGCGTTTGTCAAGGTTTGGGAAATTGTTGAGCAGGGAGCCGGCATAGCCGACTTCAAGGCCTACATGTACCGCGCGGTGCGTAACGTCGCCCTCGGTCATCTGCGCGATGCCGGCCGCTTTGTTCCCATCGACGAGGCCACCGAGGTGGTTGCCGACACCATCGACACCTCCGAGCGCGACGCCCGTCTGTGGCGGGCCATCGACGGACTGCCGTCACGCTGCCGCGAGGTGTTCCTGATGAGCAAACGCGACGGACTCTCCAATGTCGAGATTGCCGCCGAACTCGGCATCTCCGTGAAGACTGTCGAAAACCAGATGACAAAGGCCTTCGCCCGCCTCCGCTCAGCCCTCACCGCCAGCGGCGGCAAAGCCTTCTTCCTCCCGTTCCTGTAAATCCCGCTCGGCCACAAAAAGCGATTACCGGATTATTATTTTGCAAGTGTCAACCATTCTGCCGTCTACGATTACAGAGAATAGGTACAATCCTGATGAAAGGTTTGCGGTAGGAACTGAAACTTGCGGAGACGTCGCTCCTACATTATAAGAAGCCATTACCGCACCGTTGAGATTGGAAACTTCCACACGTCTGTCGGAGCCTTCAGGGATTGTCATGACGACAGGCGTGCCTGCCGGGGCCGGATTTGGAGTCGCTGCCACCTTGGTTTCCTCCCGGACTACTTTTGCCACGCCCGAAGTCTTATCAATCCGGTAGAAACGGTTTGTCCTGGTATATTTATTGTCGGAATCATACCAATGGTATTCTATCTGAGCGAGTAGGTGGTTGTCTGATTTGAAAATCTCGACATGGGGCGTGTCGGCACAATCTGCGCCAAGGGGAATTGAATAGACGATATTGCCGTCCTCGGTCACAATTTCGATACCCGAAATGTGCAATCCGTAGCGGATTGAACGAATATCTTCCTCTCCGTCTCCGTCACGGTCGGAAGATGTGATGCCGAAAAGAAATTCCGCCTCGTTCCACCCCTCGCTCTCCGAACTGTCCGGGATGCTGGAACCCTCTGTCACTTCCGCTTTCATTCTGACATACTCAAACTTTTCATCATCATTGAAGAACGTTTGGGAGAAAGGAAGCCAAAGACCACCGTTCCAATCGTTCAGATTGGCCACGTCGTAACACTTGGCGACGATCAGATTTCTTACAGGCACATCGTAAGATTGGCGACCCTGCCAATCTCCATCGTATGTGTTGACGGTGGTGGCATAGTTGCATGCAATCCCGAATTTATTGTCGGGAAGAAGATAATATTCCACCGATTTCAGATACTCCTGAAAATCATACGGAGTATTATTGTCGATAGGAAAACCGACAAAAACGGTCGTTCCGTCCGTACGGGCGTTTGAGCGAAGATAGTCGAGAGTCAGCGAAGGCATGTAGGGGCTCTCCATATCGTATAGCATTTGGATGAAGGCCTCCTTTCTCGCCTCCATGTCGGAAGTGGAAGGTACGCCATCAGTCCACTCTCCCGTTTCACGCGAGAGAGTTCTGGTCAACACCTTTGTGCCGGTGGATTGACGCGACTCGTAAACAGTGTAGGGATGGAAGTAGCTGAAACTGAACTCCTTCAGGGGTTTCAGTTCAAAATCGAAAATTTGGGCATAGCCTTTAGTGCCGTATCCGTACTCATCTGATGAAAAATAGATTGCGGCCTCTCCATTTTTCATATAAGCCCCGGGAATGAAACGGGTGTCGGCATTTTCCATTTCTTTTACAAGGGTTTGCGAAAAAGCGCAAACAGAAACAGAAAGCGATAGGCAAAGAAGTGGAAGTTTCTTCATAAGTGAGTGGGAGAAATTGTTTATATCCTTTTTCCAAAATGACATGAACGGAGCCATATCTATCCAATCGCAAATATAGATAAGATTCTTGACATCAACAAATAAAATCGGTATTATTCCAACGCTCCCCCATACTTCGCAAATTTTTTTCATCTGCGCATAGGGGTTTCGGCCGCAAAGTGCGTCTTAGGGATGTAAACAGTCATTGAAATGGAAAAATTTGACGAAAACATCAGCTTTGTGGCCCGGCACTGGCGCCCGGGTGCCTTCTCGGCTTCCGCAGGGTGGCGCCGTCTCGGCATCCCCCGCGCCGGATGGGCGCGCTGGCGCGTCGCCGCCTCAATCGCCGCCGGCGCGGTGCTCGCCGCATCGGCCATCATATATAATATTGTGACGCCCGGAACGCCCGAGCCGTCAGTTCCCACCGAAAACATAACCACACCCGCACCTTCCTCAACTCCCGAAATCAAGCGTATAGAATTTGACAACCGGCCCATAGCGGTCGTGGCGGCGGAAATAGAGAAAGTCTATGGCGTGAAACTCGGCAATGTGCCCGATGACGACATACGCCTGTCGCTGAGCTACGAGGGAACCGCTGCAGACCTCGTCGACACCATCAACGACCTCCTCGGAACCGAAATTGAAATCGTCGGCCATGATGAGTAAGCGTTGCATGTCGGCGGTGTGGATGCTGGCCATCGCCGGGGCCGCCATCGCCCAGAAGGTGACCGTCACGGCCACCGATGCCCCGGCCGAGACGGTGTTTGCCGAGCTCATGCGCCAGTCTGGCAAGAATTTCGTCTATCCCTCGGATTTGCTCAAGGGCATGAAGGTGAGCGTGACGGCAAAGGACGAGCCCCTGGGCAAGGTGCTCGGAAAGATGTTCCGTAATACCGATGTAAAGTGGAAAATCAAGAACAACAACGTCACCCTCACACGCCGCAAGAAGCGCCCCGCCCCAAAACCGCAGCCAGTAAGCCGCCTCACCGTCGACGGCTTCGAACCGGAAAAGGACGTGGAACAGCTCGAGGAAGTGGTCGTGGTGAGCTCGCGCAATAAATTCCTCGCGCACGAATCGCCCGAAATCGGCGGCTACAACCTCACGTCCTCCGAAATCAAGTCCACCCCGGTGGTGTTCGGCGAGAGCGACGTCATCAAGAGCCTCCAGCTTCAGCCCGGCGTTGCGGCCGGCACCGAGGCCATGGCGGGAATGTATGTCCATGGCGGCGACGCCGACGAAAACCTGTATATGCTCGACAACGTGCCGCTCTACCAGGTTAACCATTTCGGCGGCCTTTTCTCGGCGTTCAACACCGAGGCCATCCGCAATGTGGACTTCTACAAGTCGTCGTTCCCCGCGAAATACGACGGTCGCCTGTCGTCGTTCATGGACGTGCACACCCGCGAGGGCGACCTGGAGCGTCACAGCGGATCGTTCCGCCTCGGGCTCACCTCGGGCGCGTTCAGTCTCAGCGGCCCCGTTTTCAAGGGCAAGACAACCTATTCGGTGGCATTGCGCCGCTCGTGGTACGAGGTGCTGTCGGTGCCGATTCTCGCGCTTGTCAACCACCACAACGACGAGCACACCGACATCCGCTATGCTTTTATGGACGCCAATGCCAAGCTCAACCATCACTTCTCAGACCGTTCGATGGCCTTCGTCTCGTTCTACTATGGCGACGACCTGCTCCACGGCGGCACCGAGGACCGCTCCGACGCCTGGACAAGCGATGACAAGACCCACCTGCGCTGGGGCAACCTCGTGGCATCGGCCGGATGGAACTATGTTGTGTCGCCCGTGATGTTCGCCGAGTTCACGGCGGCCTACACCCGCTTCTATTCCCGCATGACGCACGACTGGCTTGACGAAATTTACAACTACGGCGAAGTCACCTCGCGCTCGCACGACGTGGTCAAGTCCGACAACAACATCAACGACTGGATATTCCGCGCCAATTTCGACTGGCGCCCCGCCGCGGCCCACAAGGTGAACTTCGGTGCCGGATACACCCGCCACTCATTTCTGCCGTCGCGCACCGTCCGCACCTTCACTACCCTCGATTCCGAGAGTCAGGTGACCGACAGCGCCTGGACCTACCGCGCCAACGAGTTCAACCTCTATGCCGGCGACGACTGGACCCTCGGCCGCCACTGGCGCGTGAACGCCGGGGCGCATTTCAGCCTGTTCAACATCGACGGCCACACCCGCGCGGGCCTCTCGCCCAGGGCGTCGGTCAGGTACATCCCCGCCGACGGATGGGCCGTCAAGGCCTCGTACAGCCGGGCCTACCAGTACGTGCATCAGCTGTCGCAGAGCTTCATATCGCTGCCCACCGACCAATGGCTCCCTATCACGGGCGATTTCTCACCGCAGCGTTCCGACAAGGTTTCGGCGGGAGTGTACTGGCTCCTCGGAGGCCGCTATTCCCTTTCGGCCGAGGGCTATTGGAAATGGCTGCACAACCTGATTGACTACCGCGACGAGTATTACCTGCTGCCGCCCCAGCTGGCCTGGGACGCCCGCCTCACCGCAGGCCGCGGCACCGCGAAAGGACTCGACTTCAAGGTTGAGAAGGAAACCGGACGCGTGACAGGACATGTCAGCTACTCGCTGATGTGGGCCGACCGCACCTTCGCCGACCGAAACGGCGGCAAAACATATCCCGCGCGGTTTGACAACCGCCACAAGATAAACGTGGCGGTCAACTGGAAAATCAACGACCGCTGGGAGCTCAACGCCGCCTGGACCGGCATGAGCGGCAACCGCGTGACCTTTCCGACACAGATGTGGCAGGGGCCGAATGTCAACCAGATTATTTCTGAGGTTCCCCTGCGCACCGACCTCAACAATGCCAGGCTTCCGTTCTACCACCGCCTCGACCTGGGCCTCACCCGCCACACCCGCCGCGGCTACTGGACCCTCAGCCTCTACAATGCATACTGCAACATGAACGTGGTGTCGCTGCGCAGGGGCGACCGCAACGGCCGCCCTGTGTTCCAGCAACTGCGCATGCTTCCGTTAATCCCCTCATTTTCCTACACATGGCTGTTTTGAAACGATACATAACACTTTCTGCGCTGGCCGCATCGCTTGCGGGATGCTACACCGACTTCAATCCCGGCAATCCCGATGCCGAGGTGCTGTGCCTCAACTCGATGATTGTGGCGGGGCAGGGCGTCGAGATCGAACTGACCCACACATGGCTGTATTCCGACCCTCAGGCCGACATTTCGGTGGCCGATGCCTCCGTCTCGGTGAGTGTCAACGGCCACCCTGTCGATATTGACGCATACGTTCCCGCCCCGGGCGATGAGGTATATGTCGGGGCCGACAGCCGGCGCTATGGCCGCGCTGAGGCCCGTGTGACCGTGCCCGCGGCGCCCGACGTCCGGCTGACCTCGCTCGACATAACCTCCTCGGCCAACGTCTGGCATGACGGCTTCGACCCCGATGCTCCGATTACCGAGGTGGGCGCGCGCATCAATGTCGACGCCGTTATAACCGTGCGCGACACTCCCGGCCATGACGATTACTATGAACTCACCACCGAGTGCCGCGCGCCCGAAGGCGTGGATATATGGGGCGGATTGCTCGATTACAACGCCGAACCCGTGTTTTCCGAGCACATCTCGGCCCTGGAGTCGGTCTTCGGCAGCGACGCCTATGGATTCTCAGTATTCACCGACCGCCGCTTCTCAGGTAAATCCTATCAGCTGCATGTGAGGCTCAACGACATCCACTTCATCTGGTTTGACAACTTTGCCGACATGTCGCAGTATGACGGCACGCTGACCCTCACGGTAAGTTCCATCTCGAAAAGCCTCTACGACTGGTTCCTCTACGACTGGACGGCCTCAGACGGCATGCTGGGCATGCTTGGCGACATCGGCTTTGCCGAGACCCTGGTGGGATGCAGCAATGTGTCGAGCGGCGCCGGTGTGGTCAGTGCCAGGGCCGACGCCGTGATTGAAATTGATTTGAAACCCTATATAACCGAAGCGCTCAATGAAGCTGAAAAAGAATGATATTGCGGTGATTGTCGCGGCGGCTGTGTTGCTGCTAACGTCAGCCTGCGGACGCATGGTCTACAATCCTGCCAGCCCCACCGAGAAAGTCACCGTCACATTTCCTGTAAATTAAGAGGACGTTTATTATGAAGAAGAAAAAGTTTGCAATCATCGCCCTCGCGGCGCTCCTCGTCCCATCTGTCGCCGCACGTCAGCCCCAGCGCGGCTACCGGGGATTTGTCGATGCCGAATGGTCACGCTATTCCCGCCGCCTCACCGACTACGGCGGCTGGCATGAGAACCATTGGGGCGTGTCCACCGTCCACGGCTACCAGGTCATGCCGGAGCTTTTTGTCGGCGCTGGCGCCGCGCTCAACCGCAACGCGTGGCTCGGGTCGTGGTATCCCCGTCTGTTCGCCGACGTGCGCACCGACTTGAAGCTCGGCATCTTCACACCCTTTGCCGACTTGCGCGCCGGATGGACGCTGACCAGCGACGCAGGTTTCTATTTCAGCCCCACCGTCGGCTACCGTTTCAACTGGGGCCGTAAGTTCGGCATCAACCTCGGCGCAGGCATCACCGTCCAGTCCGTCAAATACTACGACGGCTATTACGATGACTCCTGGTACGACCCCGTCACTGGCGAGTTCGACACAGGCTACATCCAGGCGAACACCGTCCGTTCGGCAAAATGCACCTTCACCCTGCGGCTGGGGTTTGATTTTTAGCTACCCTAAGCAGGTTTCAATGCCCGCTTAAGACTAAATAAGTTAAATTGCTTGACTTGCAGCCTCTTTTTGGTTAACTTTGTGGTATGAAACACGCTGTTCTGCTGACGATTGCCCTGACTCTCTCCCAGGCGCTGATGGCCCGGGAGGAGGTGGTTGACACCCTTTTCGCGCCCTCCGAGGTCCCGCCCGCCGGTGTTTTCATGCCAGGCAACGCCTTGCCGAATCCCACCGGTGTCGCAACCACGCCGTTTTATGAAGCGCCCGGCGGGTTCGTGCCCTCCCGCCCGGCCTCCTATTCCCTGCCCCCGATCTCGCCCGGCACCATTGCCGTGTGGACCGGCGGTTATGCCGGCGCCTACATGGGGCGCGAATCGTTGCCTGGACTGGGTGGCGTGGAGAGCGGAATGTTGGCCGTGAGGCAGACGGCGGGAAACTTCACCGCCGAACTTTACGGCTCAGCCGTGAAATATGGCTATTACCGCGGATTGCAGACCTCGTGGGGCTTCGGCGGCTCGCTCAGCTACCGCTTCTCCGACCGCCTGAGCCTGACGATGTTCGGCAGCTACTACACCAAGACCAGGCCCATGCCCCCCGCGATGGCCGGCTATGTCAACGTGCCACGGTTCGGGGGATACGCCGACATCACCCTGTCCGACCGCTGGGGCGTGGAGGTCGGCGCCCAGACCTACCATTCGCTCAGTTCATCGCATTGGGAAGTTGTCCCGATTGTCAAGCCATATTACAGGATAAACAAAAAAGCAACCATAGGCATTGACGTCGGCGGCATAGTCTACGAACTGCTGAAATCGGCGCGCGGCTACTCTCCCGGCAATCCCACAATCGGGCCGCCCATCGGCCACTGACTATCCCTGCGGACAAAAAAATCGACCGTGACCCTATAAGTGGGTAAACGGTCGTTTTTTTAAGTGAGAGGATTTAAGTAAGCTTATCGTATGACTTTTTTCTTTGTTCCCGATGGGGAGCGGAAGATGTATAGTCCGGGAACGACAGCCGAGGGGTCGAAACCGGCTTCGGGGCCGTGATACACCACCGTGCCGTCGAGTGCGACCACCGTCAGCGCTCCGTCGGTTGCTGCGCCAAATGCGGGGACGATGCCGTCGGTGCTGCCGTTGGCCGCGGGGAACACGGGCAGCGACGGGAACCAGTAGTTCTCAACCATGGCATAGTCGCGGATTATGTCGCCCGAGGCCGTGCAGCGGCGGGTGATGTAGGTCTGAGAACTGAAATCATGATACAGCGACATGTAAATCTCGTCGGTGGTGGGATGAAGTCGCATCGAGCACCCGTAAAGTTTCCAGTTGGCGCCTTCCTCGGCCAGGTCCATGATTTTGGTGAGGGTGGCCGTGTCGATGTCGTAGCGGAAAATTTTCTGTCCCGAGAACCACGAGTTGGCGCCCCCGCTCCAGTAGAGGGAATTGGTCACTGACGACGCGCAGAACGAGTCGGGTGTCCACGCATACCATGAGTTTGACGGTGGATACATGCCCTCGGGCACGGCGATGTTTTCCGTGGCGAGCGTCAGCGGGTCCACCTTGACGATATAGGGCAGCGTCTGTCCCTGGCCGTTGGTGTTCTTGGCCACGCTGAGCCACACCGAGCCGTCCTTGGCCTTCACCACCGAGCCGATGCCGGCCCCGTCGGCCACGCATGTCATGGCCACGGTGGCCGTGACCTTGTCCTGCGAGGGGTCGATGACCAGAAGCCCGGCTTCCTGATGCGCCACGAATATGCGCCCCGAGGCCTCGACCATCGAGCCGCACTGACCCTTGTAGAGGTTGCCTGGAGTCGAGTTGGCAGTGCCTTCGACCTGTCCGGTCACCTCATAGGTGTCGAGGTCGAGAATCCACACGCCGTTCGAGGTCGAGATGTAGCCCTTGTGGCTGTCGACGCCGATGAATCCGCGTCCGTCGCACTGCGCGCCCGAGGGGTCGATGAGAGCCGACTGATGGAGTATTTTCATCGTTGCCGCGTCGGCCACGGTGATGCGGCCACCCTGGATGGTGGCGCCGGGATCCTTGTCCTGCTTTGCGATGAGATAGAAGCGGCCGTCCCAGATGGCGCCGTACTGGTTGGTGCAGCCGAGTTCCATGCCCGGATTCTCGGACTGGATGACGCGGTAGTGCCAGTAATTGCCCTCGGGGTCGTCGGGAAGGAGATAGTTGACCGTCGAATTCTGATGGCCGTACCAGTCCTCGTTGATGATGAAAACGCCCTGCGAATAGTCAATATCTCCCGCCGCAGCGGCCTGAGCCGCCGCGGACAGGAGGATTGAACACATGAAAAGAATGGGTCGTGTCATCGGATGATTACTTTGGAGGTGCTGTTGTCGCTGCCGGCCACAAGGTAGATGCCGGGAGTGAGGCCGAGCGATTCAGCTTCGGAGGCTGCCTGGCCCTTGAACGATGCCACACGGATGCCGGCTGCGTCGTAGACGGTGTAGGTTACGTCGGTGGCGATTTCGGCTGAGGTCACGCCCGAGGGATCCTTCACTGAGACGGTGATGTCCTTCGAGGTCACGCGTCCGTTGGATTCGGCCACGAGGGTGAATGTATGTGTGCCGGCAGCCAGCGGAGCGGCGGTGAGGGTCTTGCCGTCGAGGGTGATTTTGGCTGCCTTGACGGGCGAAACCTCGTCGGCATAGGCCGCGGGTGCTTCGGCCAGCGACAGGGTGATGTTGCAATCGTGGTTGTCGGCGTCGGTCACATAGTCGGTGAGGTCAACGGTATAGGGGTCGCGGTTGATGTTGAGCTCGAAGTCGCTGAGGGCAATTTCGGCGGCATGTTTGTCAGGGAGGATGGGGGTGCCGGGGAACCACCAGTATTCGGGCAAGTGGATGCGGTGTTTAACCTCTCCGGTGGTGGCGTCGATGAAGTGATACCAGTTCTGAAGAGCGGCTGCTCCGAATCCGGGGACAGTAGCGAATACGTATGTGTCGGTGCGGTCGTCGTAGATGGGTGCGCCATATCCGCCGCCGTAGGTGACGCCGTCGACGGTCGAAACATGGGTGTAGACCGGGGTGAGGGTCGAGGGATCCTCAACCTCGTCGAGGTTCCAGCGGTAGAGGGTGCCGGCGTTGCCGTTGTAGTTGGCTACGCCCCACAGGAGAACGTTCTCTTTGGTCGACGTCATGAGGTTGCCGGGGCGCCACGAGCCTGACGAGCACCCGATTGAACCCGGGATGGAGTATTCCTGGCCGACTTCGAGGGTGGTGGGGTCGATGGGGGTCAGTGTGTTGGTGCAGCCAATCCACACGCGGCCGTCCTTGCTCTGCGTCACCGACTGGATTTTGGTGGCGGCGATGCTCTTGACCACTTGGTCGGTCTCGGTGTCGATGATTACAAGGCCGGTGCCGATGTTGGCGGCGAATACATATTTGCCTGCCTTGATCATGTCGCCGATTTGGCCGCTGCGCGAAAGTGTTATGCCGGCGATGTCGGCGTCGGCGATGGTGATGTCGTCAAGGTTCATCACGCGGATGCCTTTGGTGGTGCCGAGATAGACTTTCGAGGGTGTGACGCCTACACAGCTGCGTCCGTCACCGCCGATTTCATCAATCGCGCCGATATGCTTGAAGGTGCTTGCATCGAACACCACCACGCGGCCGCCGCTCTTGAGCGGACGGGTGTCGCCGTTGTCCCATGCCTGTTTTGACATGATTACATATTTGCCTGCATAGCAGATGCCCGAGCATGAAGTTGCGCCGAAGGCCATGTTGCCGTTCTGGTTGCCGTAGGCGCGGTAATATACCTTGCCGTCGGTGTCGATGTAGTTAAGCGAACCGCTGGTGTGGGTGAACCATTCTTCGTTGAGGAACACCAGGCCGTCCTCGAAGCTTTCGGGACGGTCGTTGGGATCGACGTCCTTGACGCGAACGGTGTAGGTGCCGTACACTTTGCCGTTCTTGTCGGTGAGGGTCATGGCGGTCTCGCCGGCGGCGTGGGCCACCACGGCGTTCACGCTGGCATAGAGGGTGGCAACCTGCTCGTCTGCGAAAGTCACGGCATAACCGGCGAAATCGGCGTTGGCGGGCTCGTAGACGGGCTTGAGGATGAATGTGCCCATATTGTCAATCTCAATCACGCCGTCGGGTTCGATGCCCTCGAGGGTGATGTTTTCCAGCGGGTGGGCCACGATGGTTGAAACTTTCGAGTAGCTGTCGCCGTAGACGCGCTTGACGGTCATTTTGCCGTCGCCCCAGTCCTTGCGTATGTTGAGGTAGGGGCGGGTCAGGGCTTCGACAGGTGAGGACACCGAGAGGCGGTAAGTCATGCCGCCTTTTGCGCCGTTGGCCACATAGGCCGAATAGGGAGCTGACGAGAGGAGGTTGCCGTCGAGGTCATAAACCTCGCCTGCGATGCCTGCGCCATAGAGATACTGGGTGTCGTCGCACAGGTTGGCGATCATGGGGAAGTAGGCCATCGTGCCGTCGGCGGTGTTGATGACACATTCGTCGAGGGTCCAGACGCCCTGCTGGTCGGCGGGACGCAGGTAGAAGGTGTAGGGAGCTTCCGACGGGGCGGTGGCGTCGACCGGACAGTATTCAAGGATTATTGCGTCACCGGGGTTTACGGGAGTGTCTTCGGTGGCAAGCTCGCCGTTGACGAAGAACTTCCATACTTCTTTATTGCTGTTCACTTTCCAGTGGTCGTATGCGCTCGAACCCACGGCGTCGGCATAGTCGCTTTCGGCTTTTGCAATGCCTTCGGTCATGGCGAGGGCGTTTGCGCCTATGGTGACGGCGGCCGAGTTATCGCCGTTGGTGTCGAAGCCGAAAGCCACAAGCTGGCTGCCGCTTTCAAGGGCATAGAACCTCGAATCCTCGCGCAGGGCCGTGGTGATTATCTCGGCAACGGTAGCTTCCGTTTCAAAGCGGACACCCTCGGCGAGGTTGTCCATCGCCACCTCGTCGCCCCAGCGGAGGGTAAGGGTGACGGTATTGTCGCCGGTGCCTACCTCGTTCATCAGCGGAGCCTGGGGAGATGCACACCATGCCTCGGGCGTCAGGGCAGCCGAGGCAACGAAGGTGGCCAGAAGTAATGAATGTTTCATGATGATTGGTGTTGGTTAGTAAAGGTGTATTGGTGATTTTACTTTATGATGATTTTGCTTGTGTGGGTACCCTGGCGGCGGAGGTAGATGCCGGCGGGCAGGGTGCCGGTGGCGCGGGTGCCGTCCAGGCGGTAGTATTCGACGGCGGCGTCTTCGGCGAACTCGGACGAGGCTATGCCGCTTGTGCCGGAAAAGTGATTGTAGTTCAGGGTGAGCCACGATGAGTTATCCTCGAGATACTGGTCGAAGTCCTGGTTCATGTCGTCTTCGTTGATGGGCAGGTGTTTCCATCCGTGTACGTCTCCGTCCATCAGCTCGACCGAGCTCATTCCGAGTCCCGAGTAGGACAGCGAGTTCATGTCGCTGCCGCCGAGCCAGTAGCTCCAGTAGCTTTTGTACCATCCGGCGTTCCAGTACATGTCGGGTTTCTGCGCGCCCAGCTGCCACCAGTCGTAATCATAGGCGGGATAGCCGTACACCCGCTGGTTGAGCGGATGGTCGATGTTGTGGGTCTCGCGGGCGTCGTCGATAGCTTCGAGGACCAGGTTGAGCGTTTCGTTTCCCGGAGCCGAGGTCTGGCCCATCGAGGTGTTGGGCTCATCGAACCCAAACGAGATTTTCGGGTACTGCATGGCGCTGTCGAAATCATATTCCAGGTTGTCGAGCAGCCCGTTGATGTCTTTCGCATATCCGATTCCGTTCATCGTGCAGCCCATCGGACCGGTGAACTGGGTCAGTACAACGAGGTCTGACGAAGCTTTGGCCACGGCGGTTACCAGGTCATAGCAGGTAGGAGTCTCGCCGTCGGCCCAGCGGTAGCCCCACACCACCGCACCGGGATTTGTCTGCCCGTCGCCGGTGATGAACTGCACCACCAGGGCAGCCCGGTTCGGACCCTCTCCGGCCCAATGCTCGATTTTGTTCCAATCGAGGGTTTCGGCCGACAGCGGCATCGCCGTCAGTGCGACGGCAAGAAATGGAAGTAATTTTTTCTTCATATCGTTAATGGTTTGGTTTATTCTGAGTATTCTGTATGGTCGGTTCTGCGGGCACTCCCGCGATTTCTATATTGAGGTCCTGGGCGCGGCAGATTTCGGTGGAAGTCTCCCCCAGCCAGCCGCAATATTGGTTGACGCCGGTGTGAACGCGGATGAAGTCGGCGCCGGGCAGCTCCACCGGGTTGCCCCCGGCGTCCACCGCCCACGAAATGTCGAAGCTGTTGAGGTCGGGATAGTCGTTGGGATGGTTGTCGGCATATCCCCAGTCAAAGCAATAGAGGATGAAATACGAACCGATGCCGCTGGTGTCGACTCCGTTTTGCGGCAGGCACGTGCCCGAAAGGGTGATTTCGTCCTCCCCGACCCATTTTGGATAATAATCCTGCGAATGGAAGATGTTTTTGGGCATGTAGCCCGCCGCGCCCTCCGAGTCGGTCCAGGGAATATAGCGGATGTCGCTGAGAAAACCCGTCTCGTCCTCCACCGGCGTCTGCGACGGATCGGGGCGGCGGTAGGTGATGGAATAGTTGTGGCGGGTGGCGGGATTGCGGTAGTCGCTGCCGGCCAGTTCATACCACGGGTCGTCGGGGAGCCCGTTGCAGTTGGCGTCATAGCTCACCATGACGATGCCCGGCTCGGCCGAACCGCCTTTGCGGCCCGGGTCTGTGAGCTCGTAGAAGCAGTTGCCCCATATGCGGAAATCCTTTTCCCCGGGCCGGTTTATCACGGTGTGGTCGAAACAGAACGTGACGTAGCCGCCGAACCCTCCGAGCGAAATCATCACGTCGTTGGTGCCTGAGATGCAGTCCTCGGCTTTCTGGAGCATGTCGGCATACGTGTCGCCCTCCTCATACGCCGGCATCTCGTTGATGAACTGACCCGGCGCCGGGCGGTATTCGAGCACCCTCGATATATACGGGCTGTACTCCACCTCCTCGTGCAGCACGTCGACCGTGAAGTCGAACAGGAAAGGCGTCTCCGCGTCGATTATCTCGAACGAGAGGTTGTAGCGCCCCTCCTCGGCTGCCAGGAAGATATAGTCGCGGGTCGTGGCCACCACCTCGCCGTCGACGCGCCACACATATTCGCTGCCGGTGAGGGCCGGCTCGAGCGCCAGCTTCTGCATGCGGGCGATGCGGTAGGTGTCGTCGATGCCGAGGCTCACCATCGGCACATCGTGGCTGCACGCCACAAGCAGCAGTGCGGTTGCTGATATGCAGGTTGCTTTTTTCATTTTTCAAGGAAGGCTATGTGGGCGGGAATGTCGCCGGTGCGGACGCTCCATTTTTTCTTGCCCCCGGGGGTGAAACAATACAGCGTGCCGCTGCTGACATAATTTTTGGCGTCCGTCACGAAGATGTCGCCGGTCTCGGGATGGATGGCGATGCCGTAGGGCACCGTGATGTCGCGCTCGCTGCCGTCGGTGATGAAGTTGGTCGAGACCACTTCGCGCGTGCGCACGTCGATGATGCCGTATGAGATGGCGTTCGACTGGATGTAGTTGTTCCACTCCGTCGCGTAGAAGTAGAGCGAGTCGCCGTGTATCGCCATGTTTGAGCACGCAACCGGGATGGTGTCAATCACTTCCATGCGGTTGTAGCCCGGTTTACGGTCGAGCACGCACAGCCGCGACGGCCGCCCCTGGTAGTCGCCGCGCGAGCTCACCCACAGCTTGCCGTAGCGGTCCTTCTTGACGTGGTGGAGGTTGATGGCCACGGGAATCTGCTGCACCTGCTTGAAATCGACCATCTGCACCACCGACACGGTGTTGTCGTAGTCGGGCGCGCGGTAGCCTCCCGAATTGGCTACGTACATGTAGTCGTCGACGATTTCCATTTCCTCGGGCTGGTAGCCCACCGACACCCGCCGCGTCACCGCCAGCGACAGCGTGTCGATTTCATACACCGCGCCTTTCGGGGCGTCGGGGTCGATGAGTACAGGCCCTACGTACGAGCTGACGTAGGCCTTGCCGCGGTGGAAGCGCACATACCGGCAGTTGGGAATGTCCACCTGCCCGATGCGCACGCCGCTGCGGGCATCCATAACCTCGACCTTGTGCGAGCAGTTCACCACCACGTACAGCCGCGAGCCATAGATGCCGATGTCGTTGCCGACGTCTCCCAGCTCTTTCACCACCGTCGGATTGCGCTCGGCATAGAAATTGCGGGCATACAGGCCGGTCAGGTAGTCGAAATAGTCCAGGGAGCATTTATTTGAACCCATGTTGCCCTCGTTGACGAGATAGAATCCGCGGATTCGGCTCGCCTCCTGGGGCGACTCGGGGATGATGTCGTACTCCGTCGGAACCACAAGCTCGTCCTCACGACAGCCGGTGACGCCCAACAGGAGTGTCAGAAAAGATAAAATTATAACATTTGTAACCTTTTTATAAATCAAATCGCAAATCATAGGAGAGTCAGATTTCAACTGTGAGGGAGATGCGGAAGTTGCGCTTCGGCATGGGATAGTTTATTATCACGTCATAATCCTGGTTGAGCAGGTTGTTGATTTCTGCCAAGGCGCGGAAGTTGACGCGTCCGAAAGTGAAGTCGCGGCTCACCGACACGTCTGAGGTGTACCACGGCTGTGTGTAGTTATAGCGGATGTTTTCCTGCTGGTTGTAGCGTTCGCCCACGTAGATGAAGCTGTAGTTCAGGTTCCAGCGGCGCCACGACACGTTCGCCACTGCCGCGCCGCTGTGGCGCGGAATATAGGGAATCTGGTCCCGGTAGTAGTTGTCGGCGGGATTTGTCACGTCGATGGCGCGCTGGTAGGTGTACTGGGCGCGGAGGGTGACGTACAGGCTGCCCGTGGGATTCACCGTCATCTGCGCCGCCGCGTCGATGCCGCGGATGTCGACCACCCCCAGGTTGAGCATCGTCCAGCGGAACTGCTGCCCCTTGGGATAGGCCACGATTTTGTCCTTCACCTTGTTGTAATATGCGTCCACGCTGACGCGAGCGTTCTGTACGAAACCGCGCCGCGTGCGGTCGAAAACCACCCCAGCGTTATACTGGGTGACGCGCTCGGGATTGAGCTTTGAATTTCCCATGTCGGCATAGTAGAGGTCGTTGAACGTCGGCATGCGGAACGAGCGCTTGCAGAAGGCGCGCACGGTCAGGTCTGTAGTGCTTCTCAGCGGGGCGAAACTGGCATACACGGCGGGGGTGAACACATGCTTGTCCTTGGGCGACTCCTGGCCGCGCAGGTGGTCGTGGACAAACGTCCCAAGCGCGCTTGCCTGGATTTTGAGGCGACCCAGGTCGATGGCCGTCGCGGCGGCTATGAGGTTGGTGATGCGGTCGGGCTTGGCGAAGTCATACATGTCGGCCGACAGGGTGTTCCACGCGAAGTCATAGCTCGCCGACACCCGCCACCAGTCGGTCAGCACATATTCGTTGGCGGTCGAGAAATAGAACTCGCGCTGCCGGTAGAGGTTGTCCACCTTCACCTGCTTGTCGTCGTTGTTCACATAGTGGGTGCGGTAGAAGGCATATTTGGCGCTGTTGAGGGTGGTGAAGTTCCCGATTGTTTTGGTGAAATTGGCCTGGGCGAACGAGTTATTGTCCCATATTCGCTCGCCACGCCGCCAAACGTTGTTGACTATCGCTCCCGGCACTCCGCGTTCCGAGTTGTAATTGTAGGCCTTGAAGTGCCATTCGCCCCCGGTGAGGCTGCCGTTGACGTTCAGTTCGATGCGGGTCGAGTTGATGTCGCCGTTCTGGCGCACTGCTGTCGTGTCATAGGCCAGCTCGCCGGCGGGGTTGACGCGGCGGTACCTGAACTTATACTTGCCCGTCGAGGTTATCCACTCGGCGCTCAGCGACGCGTTGACGCGCTCGCTCAGTTTCAGTTCCACCAGCGCCGATGGATTGAGCAGGTCGAACGACCCGAACCTCACGGCGGCGCGGGCGTGATAGCTCTCGCCGTTGTCAAAGCGGGGCGTGCGCGTGCGCATGTAGATGGTTCCCGCGCTCCCGAAGTCGCGTGCCGGTTGCAGAATCTGGCTTTTCTGCCCGTTGTGCAGCGATATGGCCTCGATGTTGTCCAGCGAGAACTGCCCCAGGTCAATCTGCCCGTTCTGCGCGTTGCCCAGCTGCACGCCGTCATAAACCACCCCGGTGTGGTTGGTGCCCATCGACCGCACGTTGACGGTCTTGATGCCCCCCACGCCCCCGTAATCCTTCACCTGCACGCCCGCGAAATAGCGCAGCGCGTCGGCCACGCTGTTGCTGTTGAGGCTCTCAAGCTCCTTGCCCGAGAGGGTCTGCACGGGAATTACCTCGACGCGCGGCCGCGCGGCGGTCACCACCACCTCACGCAGTTCTTCGGCGCGGGCGGTGTCGGCGGGTTCTTCGGCTTTGGGCGCGGGAGCGCCGGCAAGCAGCAGGGCGGTGAGGCAGGTCAGTTTATATTTATCCATTGCGTTGGGTCCAGATACAAAAAAACTCCCGTTTGCACTGTCTGGACGGTGCCGGCGGGGAGTTGTGTCTGGTCCTGAAGCCTCGCACGGATGGCGGGGCATGGCAATGGAGGTTGCAATGTCAGGGAGGGCAGCCCATAGTCCCGCAGGCTTCATCCGGTTGGTGGCGATGGCAGGTCTTCTGACTCGTCCCGGATTCCGCGCCTTCTCAGAGCCTTGGCTCCAATGACATGTTGCGGAATCTTTTTCCCTTCGGGGGGACTTACAGCAGCGGGTACTGTTCCGGACTCTCACCGGATTCCCTTTTGATGCTTCGGCGCCGCGACTCCTCGCGGCCAAGCAACCATTGCGCCGCAAAGATACGAATTAAAACCCACACTACCCAATCCAACCTCCGCAATTTTGCTATTTTAACATTGCACCCTCAGTCATCGTGGTGATGGTGGCGGTGGGCTTTGCGCATTTCCTTGTAATATTCCTTCTGGGCCTTGTAATATTTTTTCTGGGCCTTGCGCATTTTCTTGTATTTTTTGTGGGCTTTCTTGCCGTGGTGATGGTAGTGCGGTGGAGCGGGATGTCCGTAATAATAGCCGGGATAGTATGGACGCGGAGCCGTGTTTACCTGCACACCCGCGCCTTCGGTCGACAGCCACAGGTTGAAATTTGTCTGCGCGCTCAGGGCGAGCGTTCCGGCAACGGCGCCGGCAAGGATGATGGAAGCCAAGCGTTTCATAAGTTTCGGTATTAGGGGTTATGCTAATAAAACACCCGCTTCCCCCGGGAAGTTTAATTCAATGCACAATCTATAATGCACAATGCACGATGCACAATGCACAATTAGGCATCCGCATTATAAATGGTGCATTGTGCATCGTGCATTGTGCATTATAGATTGTGCATCGTGAATCGTGAATTGTGCATTATAGATTGTGCATCGTGCATCATGAATCATGCATTAATAATGTATCCCCGCTTCTTTACGGCGGCGATGGTGATGGCGGGGTCGTGAAGCAGGCGACGCAGGTAGGTTATCTGCACATTCAGGGCCAGCGAATTGGCATAGCTGGCGTCGCCCCACACCTGCCGCAGTATGTCGTCGCGCCCTACCATCCGGCCCTGGTTGCGGGCCAGCATCTCCAATATCTCGCTCTGCCGCGCCGACAGCCGCTGGGTCTCACCGCCGTAGCTCACCGTCGCCTCGCCCGGGCGGAACACCGTGTCCCCGATGCGGTATTCGTGGTCTGCGTCATCCTGTCGGTTCTCGAAGCGCTCGTGGATTTTGGCGATAAGCTCCTCGGGATAGAACGGCTTGGGAATGTAGTCGTTGCCCCTCAGCGCGAAGCCGTGCAGGCGGTCAGCTTTTTCGGTGCGGTCGGTAAGGAAGAATATCACGACGTGGCGGTCGGTGGCGCGGATGATGCGGGCCAGCTCAAACCCGTCGATGCCCGGCATGTTGACGTCCAGCAATATGAGGTCGGGTTTCACCTCGCGGTACATCGCCAGCCCTGCCGTGCCGTCGGGCGCGTAGTCCACCTCATAGCCCTCCGCCTCGATGAAACGGCGCAGCAGCATTGAATTCTTTATGTCGTCATCGACGAGAAGTATCTTTGTCATTGCGGCAGGGTGATGGTGAAACAAGAGCCCGCGCCCTCGCGGCTTTCAACGCCGATGCTGCCCCCGTGGGCTTCGGTCAGCAGCTTTGCGTAGGCCAGTCCGAGGCCCATTCCGGGCAGGTCGCTGTCGGCGGCCTTGCGGCTGCGGTAAAAGCGTTCGAAGATTTTGTGCAGGTCGGCCTGCGGGATGCCGTGTCCGTTGTCGCTGACAGCGATTTCCACGGCGCCGTCGGTCGTCCGGGCCGATATTGTGATGGTGACGGAGCTGCCCGAATATTTCACCGCGTTTTCCACCAGGTTGCCCAGGATGTTGGCCAGGTGGACGCGGTCGGCGGTTATTGAGGTTCCGGCATCTACCCGGCTGTCGATGTCCACGGTCTTGCCGCCGGGGCGGGTTATGCCCCCGGCCACTTCCCCGACCAGTTCCGCGAGGCTGAACCGGGTTGGATTGAGCGGAATCTGGCTGGCGTTGTTGAAGGTGATGTCGCGCAGTTTCGAGAAATAGGCCGACAGCGTGTCGAGTGCCGCCCGGGTCGAGCCCAGCAGTTCGGCGCGCACCTCCCCGTCGGCCATCATCCGCGGGTTGCCGATACCCGACACGCACATCTTGAGCGTCGAGATGGGGCGCTTCAGCTCGTGAATCATCGTCACGACGAAATTGTTGCGCATCCTGTCGAGCCGGTTCATCTTCACTATCGTGGCTATCTGCCACACCAGGCATATTATCAGCAGCAGCGAGAGCAGCGCCGACACCACCAGCACCGTGAGCATCGACGGCAGCACGTCGTCGACGCTGATGGGCGAGGTGATTTCCACCAGCTTACATTCAAGCTGCGAGTAGGGCACCGTCACGGTCAGCGACGGACTGAATCCCGAATGGCTCAGCTGCATTGTGTTGGCCCATATCATCGTGTCGGCTCTCACAAGCCTCGCCTCGCCCGGGATGCCGGCTTTCGACAGCACCGAGTCTATGCCGGCCACCGTGAACGGCGACTTCATCTCGGTCTCGACGTTTCGGGCTGCCTTCCACGCCTCGTTTTCGTCGGGCGCCGAGCTTGCGTCGAATCCGATTGTGTCCCTGTCCCCGATTTCCATCTCCATGGCGATTTCGGCTGCCCGGTGCTGTTGTTCGGGGGTGAGTTTCGTGCCGTGGGGAATACCGAGCAGGTCGTGGGCCTTCAAGTGGTATGTTATGATGTCAACGTTGCGTTTCACCGTGACCGCCGTGTCGCTGTGTTGCTGTTGCAGCCTGTAATGCGAATTGTTTATGTGCTCGTCGTTTGAATTGTCCAGGCGGCGCAGGTTGTTGTATTCGCCCACCGCGTCCACGATGCGTCCGGTCAGTTCCCCGGCATATTCGTCGAGGGCATACCGATAGCGCGCGTTGAGCCAGTAGGCCTGCATCCCCAGGAAAGCCACGATGGCGCAAATGGTGATGATGTATAGGGCTTTGACTTGTCGTTCCATATTGCAAAATTAAGAAAAAAGGCATTGACCCACAAGGGATTTCCCGCTGAGTAATAATTCAGTAATAATTCCATAATTTTTGAGTAAGGATTATTTTCGGCGGGGAGCGTGGACGCGGCGTAACTTTGCGCTGTCAAAAAACTTTATCGTCATGAAAAAAATAATTGTCATTCTCCTTCTCCCCGCCGTACTCCTGCCGCTGGCGTTGTGCGGGAAAACCGTCCGCCGCACCCTCGGCATCATCCAGAGCCGCGTGCCCGAATCATCGGTGCTTGCCCATGAAACAATGGAACTTGTCTATGACTACAAATATTGCGTCGACACCACCGGCACCCTCACGGATAATTATGAGTCTGACCGCATGCTCCTGCAGATCTCGGATGGTGGCCTGTCGAAATTTTCAAGTTACACGAACCTCACCGTCGATTCGCTCATCCCGACCCTTACGTCCGACCAGATGCGGGCCGCCGCCAGCGACGGCAAGCTGTCGAACGGCGAATTCATGACCACCTTCAAGAACTGGCCCGCGGGCCACATCACCAATGTCGACAAAATATGCGACGACTGGTTCCGCTATCAGGAGGAAATGCCGGTCATCGGGTGGCGCCTCACCGACGGCGTGGAAACCGTCCTGGGCTATGAATGTCGCAAGGCTGAATGTGATTTCCGCGGACGCCATTGGACAGTGCTCTATGCCGAGGACATTCCCGTGATGGACGGCCCCTGGAAACTTCACGGCCTCCCCGGGCTGATACTGAAGGCCTCGGCCGACGGTGGCCTCTACGGCTTTGAATGTATTGGCATCAAATCCCGCGCCAACCGCCCCATAACCATCTACGACGTGCCGTTCAACACCACCACACGCCCCAAGTTCTACGACACCAAGCATCGCTACGACATCAATCCCTACGCCTACTACGAGGCTATGGGCGGTGGACACGTCACGGTGACCGACGCCGCCGGAAATCCCGTCGCCGACTCCTACGACCCCATCGAATTGCAATACGACTATATCGAAACCGACTGGCGTTGACCCATGAAACATATACTCAGCTTTTTCATACTGTGTACATTGACGTGGACCGCCGTTCAGGCGGCGGTTCCCGCCAATGTTTCGGGTACGGTGGCAGATGCCGACACCGGCGACCCCGTCCAGGGGGTTGTCGTCCAGGCTCTCTCGGCAGCCGGCGCCCCTGTCGGCTTCACCTCGTCCAAGCCCGACGGCTCGTTCTCCATGCCGCTTCCCGCCGGTGCCGACTCGGTTTCGTTCCGCTGCATGGGATATGAGGCGCTGAGGCTGCCGCTCGAGGCTGATTTCTCGCGTGTCGTGCTGACGCCCAGGGCCACCGTGCTGCGCGATGTGATTGTTCAGGCCCCCGACATCTATGCCAGGGGCGACACGCTCGTGTTCAACGTCGAGCAATACGCCACCGCCCGCGACAATGCCATAATCGACATCATCAGGCGCCTCCCGGGCATCAAGGTGGAGGACGACGGCACCATCAAGTACCAGGGAAAGCCAATCAGCAAATTCTATCTTGACGGAAACGATTTCCTCGACGGCCAGTATGGTCTCGCCACCGAGAACATATCGCACAAGGACGTGAAGTCGGTCGAGGTGATGGAAAAGCACCAGCCCATCAAGGCGCTCGAGGGCATTGAGTTTCCCGAGCAGGCCGGCATCAACCTCACCCTCAGGGAGGACGCCCGCAGCCGCTGGGTCGGCAGGGTCGAGGCCGGGGTGGGGGCGGCGCCCTTGCTCGGGCGCGCCGCGGTGTTTGCCATGCGCATGGCCCGCAAGATGCAGAACCTCCTCACGGTCAAGGCCGACAACACCGGGTGGAATCCGCTCACCGAAATCGTGGAGCATGGCTATGAGGATATGTTCGGAAACTGGTATGAGGCCGCTCCGTGGCCGGCCTACATCGCCGCCGACGCGGTCAATGCACCGTTGGCCGAAAACCGCACCCGCGACAACCGCTCGTGCCTGGCCGACGTCATCACGGCTTGGCGCCGCGGCGACACGTCAATGAGGGTGAAACTCGACTATATGGGCGACAGGCTGGATTACTCGTCGGGCAGCGTGACTGATTATTTCAGTCCGTCAATTCCCGCGTTTGTCCGGCGCGACAACCTCCTCACCGCCTCGCACTCCCTCTCGGGCCAGTTCCATGCCGAGGTCAACAGGAAGGAGTGTTACCTGAAAAACAAGCTGACCCTGCGGGCCGATTGGGAGGAGTCCGATTCGCGCGTCACGGGCAGTCTTGACGTTGACCAGCAGGTCAGCCGGCGTCGCCTGGCCGCCACCGACGATTTCAAAATCGTGCGCCGCACCGAAAAGCGCCTCTTCCACCTGGCATCGCGCCTCTCGGTGGTGCACGACCCCGCCAGCCTCTCGGTCGCCGGCGATGCGGTGGCTGTGCAGCGCGTCGGCATTGATGACGTGCGTTCCGTCACCGAACTGCGCGCCGGCCGCATCGGGCGTTTCTGGAAATTCAACGCAACCGCCGGCGTCGACCTCAACTACCGCCGCACCGACGCCTCCCTCCTCGGCCTGGACGGATTTGATGCCGCCGGCGTCTTCAACGCTTTCGTGGCGAAAGTCCATGCCGGTCCGCGTGTCGAATACGACCGTCGCGGATGGCGTCTGTCCCTGTCCGTGCCCGCCGGGTGGGTCCACATCGCCCTGCGTGGTGGCCGTGACTACGCTGGCGTCAGTCCGCGTGTGCAGGTCGAACGCCGTCTTTCGGCCAAAAGCGAGCTCACGGTGTCGGCCTCGCTGGCTCTGACGCCTCCGTCGCCGTATATGTTTATCGACATCCCCGTCATGAGCGACTTCCGCAACATATTCATCGCGCCGGGCAGCGGAGCCACATCGCGCCGCGGCGCCCTGGCCGCCTCGTGGCGATGGCGCGACCCGCTCAGGGCGCTGTTCTTCAATGCCTCGGCCTCGGCCACCCTCTCGCGCTCGCCAATGATGAGCGACCAGCGCTTCGCCGGCGATATGGTCATCACCACCTACGTGCCCATCAAGGCCGACGGCTCATCGTGGAACCTCGCCGGGGGCGTGAGCAAGGGTTTCGGCCACGGGCGCATGGTGGTGGGTGCCGACATCGCTCTGAGCGGCGCCTCCGACCGGGCCATGCGCGACGGCTCGGCTGTGCCGTGCTCACAGTTCGTCGCCGAGGCGCGGCCATATTTCCGCGGCAGCCTGGCCCGATGGCTCTCGGTCGACTATCATCTCGAGGGACGCATGTCGTCGCTATCGCTCGGCGGACGCCACACCACCCTCGGCCTCGCCCAAACCCTCGCCGCCACCCTCACCCTCCACGACCGCGTGGACGTCACCCTCGGTGCCGAACACCGCCTTACGCGGCTGCCGGGCGCCTCGGCGGCATCCATCGTCCTGCTCGACGCCTCGGCGGCGTGGCGCCTCAATGGACGGGTGCGCCTTGCCCTCAACGCCCGTAACCTCCTCGACACCCGCACCTACACATACGTCAGCTACGGAACCCTCTCCCAGCAGTCCTGCGACTTCTCCCTCCGCCCCCTCACCATCCTCGCCACCGCCCAATACCGCTTCTGACCCCCGTCGTCGGGGAGACAGGGTCGCCTTCGGCGACTACATATTTTTTATGTTTTGCCATGTGGGTGGTTTGGCGCCTGCGGCGCTACATACTGCTTGTGGCTGCTTATGGGAAACAATGCGCCTGCGGCGCTACACAGGGCTGGTGGGGAGCCAATGGCGCCCCAAGGGGCGCCTACATGCTTTTTATGTTTTTTGCTTTTCGGCTTTTGTTTTTCGACGATGTCAATGTTCTCTTGCTGCCGGTTTGGTTTTAGGCCGCGGGGGCAGCT
>CAJTME010000007.1 GCA_910577315.1 uncultured Muribaculaceae bacterium
GACGGAAGAAGTTGCTGACGCTCAGTGAATCTTTCGGGAATTGAATACCATCGTTCCATTCGGGCCATATCCCCATGCGCCAGATGTCAAACCAGAACATTTCGTCTGCTACCGGCTCTACCGTAACAGTGGAGCTTGTGCGGGACGCATGTCCGCGCCCGGGGAGGTCGAGAACGTATGTCGGATAACCTTCAGCAAGCAAGAGGGTTGCGAAACCGGGGCGGTCATCAGGCGTAGTTTCCCAGCACACTCCGTCACCGCCATAACCATGCACGAACACCACCGGCATAGCTTTGGCATCGGCGGGAATCTGATAGCGAACGAAAGCATGATCGCAACGATAACTTTGTCCGGCTTGGTCTTGCTCAGCCCAGCCGACAAACGTGTCGGGATTGAAAGTGCCTTCGCGCTGTATGGTGGTGCCCCCGACAGGGAACTGCCCCTGGCGGCAGATTGTAATGTCTTTGGCTAACAGTGAGTTCGTAGCCACGAGCATCAGTGACAGCAACGCAAAGTTCAAAACAGCCAATCGGTTCATAGGAATCAAGATTATAGTTTGTTGCCGAAGAACTCCGTCAGTTTTGTGACTTCCTGATCCACATATTCAGGCACATGATATGTCTGTATATGAGTTGCTCCCGGAATCAAGTACAGCTCCTTGTCGGCGGTTCCCGTTGCCTTCTCGAAAGCGTCAGAGGTCATGTAGAACGTGTCCGCTTTGTTTCCGGCCATCATAAGCAGCGGGGCGTTGATAAGGTTGATTTGGTCTGTCGCATCCCATGTCATCAGGTCCATCAGGCTTTCCATTGTGTAACGGAATGTTGAATTGGGGTGAACGTGTGTGCGGTTATAATATATAGCGCCTTCACGATAGAGGTCGAACGGCAGTTTCTCAATTTCCTCATCCGTCAGGTTCATGTCGCCTGTAAACACAATTTCGCCTGTGGTGACTCTCTTTTCCCTTGCACCGGAGGCTTCCTTGAGGCGTTGCTGAATTGTGGGCATGGCCGAGTCCATGAAGCCATTGCGGCGCACTCGCCCTGAATTGAACATGCTGAGGGTTGCCACAGCTTTTAAACGCTTGTCACTTTTTGCCGCACCGAGAGTGTAACCACCTCCACCGCAAATACCGAACGCGCCTATTCGCTGTGGGTCAACACCGGGATATTTGGAGATATAATCCGCCATGCCGTGAATGTCGTTTATGCGGAAGTAGGGCTTGTCGGTGTGGCGTGGTTCGCCACCGCTTGCTCCCTGATATGAGGCATCGGCGGCAATGGTTATGTAGCCGTTCTCGGCCATACGCTGCGCAAACAGACCTGCAACCTGTTCCTTTGTGCCTCCGTTTGGATGTGCAATAATGATTGCGGGATATTGTTTTTCTTGTGGATTATAGCCGGCAGGAGTATAGACGTTCGCGGCTATCTCAATGCCGTCGAGATTGTATGTCACGGAATTTATGTTAACCTTGCCGGGAATATTCCCGGTGATGGCGTTTTCATAAACCAGTCCCCAGGGATTGTCCTGTGCCTTAAGCACAGGGCCAAAGTTGATTGCAGTTGTTGCCATGAGTAAGATGCTTATGAGTTTATTTTTCATATTTAAGTGAGTAAACGGATTTATTTACGATGCAAAATTACCTCCATTCGTTCATTTCCGACATTCACTAATTGCCGTAACATTTACCTTTATTTCGGATAACGGAATTTTTTGAAAAAACAGCAGAAAAAAACATAATACCTCTTCTGTATTATGCCCGTAATTTTGCACCAGTGACATTTCAAACAAACAATTTAGTATGAAACATTATCTTTTCTTGCTTTTGATGCTGGTCACCTTTTCGTCATGCAGCGCAAATGAACCGGAACAACAGCAGCCCCAACCCGTACACCCGGAAGAAGGCGTAGGGTCCGATTATTTTTCAGGTAAAAAAATTTTGATTGCCTATTTCTCCTGGGGTGGTACAACCAAACGAATGGCGGAACAAATACAGGCGATTACCGGTGGTGACCTGTTCGAGATTGAGCCTGTTACGCCCTATCCCACCGCATATACTCCTTGTACTGAGGTCGCATTGGAACAACGCGACAGCAATGCCCGTCCCGCCATTAAAAACAGCGTTGCGAACTGGGATGAATATGACGTCGTTTTTCTCGGTGGCCCTGTATGGTGGCATACCGCTCCAATGATTCTCCATACTTTTGCGGAAAGCTACGATTTTGAGGGTAAAACGGTCGTGCCTTTTACGACATATGCATCCACCTACCGTGATGAAACCCTGCAGGCTATCGTCGATATGACACCCGATGCCGAGCATCTCGAAGGACTCGGATTAACAAGCGGCACAATCAGTGAAAGACGCGTACAGACATGGATTGACCTTATCAACGAACAATGGGGCAATTCTGCAGCTATAAATGCGGTCAATACAGATACTGCTGAAAACACACCTGCAACATACTACGACCTGAATGGCCGCATAGCATCACATGACACTATCGGTCACGGCGTATATGTGGTGAAATCAGGCGACAAGACTACTAAGATAATCAAATAAAGATAATGATGAAACGAAAACTTCGGGGCTTGGCAGTATCTCCTGTCGGCCTCGGATGTATGGGCATGAGCCACGCCTATGGTGCGCCGGCAGACAGGAAGGCAATGAAAAACCTTCTTGCCGATGCCGTAGAAATGGGATATACATTGTTTGACACCGCCGAAATTTACGGCACCGATACAAATCCTCACGAAAACGAGGAATTGCTCGGAGAAGCGTTGAGGCCTTACCGCGACAGGGTTGTGATTACGACAAAGTTCGGTCTTACATTCGACAGATCCCATGAACCAGGGCCTTATCCATTGATTCCTGACTCAACTCCCGACAGCATTAGGAACGCAGTGGAAGGCTCTCTGTGTAGATTACAGACAGATCATATCGACCTATATCTGCAACACCGCATTGACCCACATGTCGAGCCGGAGATTGTGGCGGAAACTATGTCGCAACTTATACAGGAGGGCAAGATACTCCATTGGGGTATATCGGAAACTACCGAAGAATATCTCCGTCGCGCTCATGCTGTATGCCCGGTTACGGCTATACAGAACCGCTATTCAATGATGGCAAGGTGGCACGAGGATATTTTTTCGACACTTGAGGAATTGAATATAGGCTTCATTGCGTTCTCTCCACTCGCCAATGGCCTGCTGTCCGATTTCTATACCGCCGACTCAAAATTCAATCCTGAGAATGACTACCGCGCGGCAATGCCTCAGTTCAGCCGGGAGAGTTTTGAAGAAAACGAGATGCTGTTTCAACTTATTCGACGTCTTGCCGACGAAAAGCACGCAACTCCGTCACAGATTTCCCTTGCGTGGATGCTGTGCAAGAAACCATATATCGTGCCTATCCCCGGCACCCGCCATTTATGCCGCTTGAAAGAAAACATCGGCGCTGCTGATATAAATCTATCAACAGATGAAGTTGAAGCAATCGACCGCCAACTCGACAGCATACCGATGAGCGAGGTGTTCGGCGGCTCAAAAATTGTAGAATTTCAAAAAGCATGATGTTATGACACCAAAAATAATTTGCCACATAATGAGTTCGGTTGACGGGCGCCTGTTGCCCGGACGCTGGACTCCACCCTTTGACGGGACAAGCCCGTCAGAACTATTCAAAGAATACGCTGCGATAGGCAAGAGCCTTGATACTGATGCGTGGATGTTCGGAAAAGCTACCACCCGCGAAGCCTTTCCCTACAAATTCATGTCCAAAGGCGAACCAGTGGGCGAAAGCGGAAAAGTATTTGTGGGCAACCGAACTTCATCGAGGCTGTTTATCACCATTGACCCCGATGCCGATATATTCTTCACTTCCGACCGGCTGCGCGGCGACAATATTCTTGTTATCCTCGGAATAAATGCTACTACCGACTATCTTTCAGCTCTCGAGGAAAAAGGCATTTCATATCTTGTGGCGGATGATATCTGCAATCTTCGCAAGGTGTTTGCCATGGTCAAGAATTATTTCAATATCGAGACCATATCATTGCAAGGTGGAGGGATAATCGACGGAGAGATGCTTGCACAGGGACTTATAGATGAATTGAGCCTTGTGATTTACCCCGGAATAGACGGACTTACCACAGCGCCATCAATCTTTGAATACCTCGGCCATTCAGGGGAAAGACCGGCCGAAGGGCAGACGTTGGAGCTTCTTTCGGTGGACCGAAGACCTCACGGAATCGTATGGCTTCGCTATAAATTTCACAAAACGGATTCTTAACCGTAAAAATGGTAAGACCTACCGAAGTATGTATTAAGCAAAGGTTTCAAAGTTTTGTTTAATTTGCGGAACAAATAAAACCACTGCATTATGAAGACAGTAACATTAAATAATGGGGTTGTGATGCCCCAAATCGGATACGGAGTATATCAGGTATCTCCGGCCGAATGTGAGCGTTGTGTTTCCGACGCCCTGCGCGTGGGCTACCGTATGATTGACACCGCCCAGGCCTATCACAACGAGGAAGGCGTTGGAGCTGCCGTGAAGAAAAGCGGGATAGCCCGTGATGAGCTGTTCCTGGTGTCGAAGGTGTGGATTTCCAACTACGGTTTCGACAAGGCAAAGGCTTCCATCAACGAAAGCCTGCGCAAACTCGGAACAGACTACATCGACCTTATGCTTCTGCACCAGCCATTCTGCGACCGCTATGGCGCATACCGGGCTTTGGAGGCGGCTTACAAAGAGGGCAAAGTGCGTGCAATCGGTGTGAGCAACTTCTATCCCGACCATTTCATTGACCTTGCGAGCAACGTGGAGATTGTTCCCGCTGTCAATCAGGTTGAAACCCACGTGTTCGACCAGCAGGTCGAGGCTCAGGGCTACATGAAAGAGTTTGGCACACATGTGATGGCATGGGCACCCCTTGCCGAGGGTCGCAACAATTTCTTCACTAACCCTGTGCTTGAGGAGATCGGCCGTAAATATGGCAAATCAGTCGCTGAGGTAGCTCTACGTTGGCTCATTCAGCGCGATATAATCATCATTCCGAAGTCGGTTCATATCGAGCGCATGCAGCAAAACCTCGACATTTTCGACTTTGAACTGACGCAGGAAGACATGGCGGCAATCGCGGCTCTTGACACAAAACAGAGCCTGTTCTTCGACCATCACGCTCCCGAAGTTGTCAAGATGTTCATGGGCTGGAGATAAAAGTCATGAAGATAAGAAACATTATAAAATCGGTCATGGCGATAGCCGCCCTGCTGTTCAGCCTCAACATCTCAGCGACCGAACCAACCGCAAAATCAGAGAAAGACATGAAATCGATTATAGTCTATTTCACCCACTCAGGCAATACGGAACTGGCAGCCAAGAAATTGGCCGAAATTACAGGGTCACCAATTGCTCGGATACTTCCGGCGGAGCCCTATACGGCGGACGATGTCGATTGGGTAAACGAACAGTCACGATGCACTCAGGAGCATCTTAACCAAACCCTTCGCCCCGCAATCAAGCCATTGGACGTTGATTTCAGCCAATACGACACCGTGTTTATCGGCTTCCCGATATGGTGGCATGAGGAACCTGCTGTAGTCCGTACGTTCCTTGACAACACTGATTTGAAAGGGAAAGAACTTTATCCCTTCTGCACATCATACGAAAGCCCGATGTCTGAGGCAGACGCAACATTGCAGAAAGGTTATCCGACCCTCAATTGGCACACTGGCCTCCGACTTCCGGCCAGTGCTGACCAAATCAAGGAATGGATTTCCAAGTAATATAAAAAGGCAAACTTCATTCTTGCATTTATTTTGCGAATTACAGGCCGTTTGCCTTTATTACACACAAAGCCCCGCAGCGGATTTGCTGCGGGGCTCAATATTGTTTGTTGTAAGGTTCAAAACGCGCGTTTTGGCGCTTAGAACTCAAAAGTTTCCAATTTCATTTCTGCGAGCGAATGCATGATGCCCGCTTCCTTGGCAAAGACATCCGACGCGCTGTGGGCGTCGAGGGCGGCCTGGTCGCGCCATGTTTCACAGATCATCATCACTTCGGGACGGGTGGCGCTCTCAAAAATGTCGTAGGCCACACATCCGTCCTGTTTCAGCGAGGCTTCGGTCAGTCGTTTGGCTGCCTCCAGCACTGCGTCACGATTTTCGCGTGACACGGAGATAAAACAATTCAATCTTAACATATTCAACTTATATATTACGTATAAACTTTGCCGGATTTCCGGCAACGATAGTATTAGGGGCGACGTCATGGGTGACGACACTTCCAGCTCCGACCACTGCGTTTTCGCCGACAGTGACACCCGGCAATATCGTGGAGCCGGCGCCAATCCACGCCCTGCGGCAGATGCGGACTGGCTTGCATGTGATTATATTTCTGTTCTGGAGGTCGTGATTGTTGGATATAAGCTGCACGTTGGCGGCAATCAACGCTTCATCCTCAATCGTGATGCCTCCGGCGGCCATCATCAGGCATCCGTTCATGACAACTGCATTTCTGCCGATTTTCACTTTGTGGGGGCGTACGGCGGTCAAAGGTGTGTTTATACGGCTGCCTTCGCCCAAGTCGGTGAATATCTCGTGGACGAGTCCGTCATATTCCTCAGTCATGGGCATCGTGTGGTTCAGTTTGAAAATCAGCTGAGCCTGCCTTTTAGCCAAAGCCAGTTCTTCGGCGGTCTGGTTGGAACAATCTATTCTAATCATACGATTACAGATGCGGTATGTGCCATTCCAGGTTTCTTATGAACACGCCGGCGAACTTCCATTCACCACCATGTTTCAGAACGCAAATTTAATACAAATATCCCATATTCCACTTTGCGAAACAACTTAAATCTCTTTATGGACATTAAATATCTCTCCTTCTACAAATCATTATTTTGTGTTGTGTTTATTCCTGTATTGTATGGGAGAAAGCCCGGTCTGCTTCCTGAAGATGCGGCACAGATATGATGGGTCGTCATAGTGCAACCGTTCGGCAATTTCTTTAACAGTGAGGTCTGTGCTGTCAAGAAGCATTTTGATGACAAGCACCAACTGATTTGTAATCTGATCCTTTGCGGTCACTCCGATATTCCGTTTAGAGATTATGTTCAGGTAATTAGGCGAAATATTGAGTTTTTCAGCATAAAAAGCCACGTCATGCCTGCGCGTATAGTAGCGGTTTAGCAATCCCAGGAATTCGTTAATGATTAGCCACGCCCTGTTCTTGGGTGGATTTGTCCCAAGCACCCCATGATGCGACTCAATCCGCTCAGCCATGACAAGCATCAGGTTCTCCATTTCATTTCGTAAGACCGTTTCAGCCGTAACTTCCGAACAATTCTCAGCTGTCCATACACCAATGGCAAACCAACGCTCAACGACCTCAGTCAGTACCTTATCCAGTTTTGACAACGGAAATGTATATATGTAGTCCCAAAATCGGTTCGACGTAATCAGAAAGAATATATCCTGTGCAGTATTAAAATCCAGAGATATGAATTTGGCCTTGAAATCAGCAGACACGTAAACCGGAACCGCAACCATATCAAAAACGATAAATGCCATGCCACCGCTTTTCATCCTGAACCTGCGGGAATTGATTGTAATATCAGCGGAGCCACGCTCACAAAGCATTATGAGGCATCCATCCACCGTAAGCGGATAATCGGTTTTCCAGCCGGTGCCATCAAGCGTGCCCACCGCATAGCGGGGCGATAATCTCAAATCAGTTTGTTCTGCCATGTGGAGTAATATTCTTTGCAAATATAATGCGGCAAAACTGAATATACAAATTAAGTGGGCGTTTAAAACATCCCCTAAGTTATAAAAAGTACCCGAAGTGTGCAGATTTGCACCATCTGCAATTTCAACATAATGACTAATTTTGCATCCGCATTTCACTATTAATGTCCAACGCGATAATCGCAGTTATATGGAAAGAGATAAACTTGACTTTGGAAATGGTAAAATCAGACAGCTCTTTCGCTCGATGTTTTTTCCGACATTGATTGGCATGGTGTTCAATTCGGCCTTGAACATCTGCGACGGCATGTTTGTAGGTCACGGCGTCGGAAGCAATGCGCTTGCCGCCATCAACATTGTCGCTCCTCTCTTTCTGTTATGTGCCGGTCTGGGCCTGATGTTTGGCATCGGGGCATCGGTCATAGGTGGAATACGTTTTGCAGAGGGTAACGTGAAAGCCGCACGCATCATCATGACACAGGCATACATCGCCGGTGCAATCATATTTGGCTTGGTTATCCTGGGTTCATTGATCTTTACCCGCCCCCTGCTGTATCTGCTCGGCTGCAGCCCCGCTCTTGAGGAGCTTGCGACAGACTACCTGCTGTGGCTGCTGCCGGGCCTGGTGTTTTTCTACCTACAGTGCGCCGGAATGATGCTTATCCGCCTTGACGGTTCTCCCCGCTATGCCATGAGCGTCCAGATAGTTGCCGCCATCCTCAACATATTCCTTGACTGGTATATGGTGTTCCCTCTCCGGCTTGGCATCAAAGGAGCGTCAATGGCTACATCCATATCATGTATCGTGGCAGGCCTCATGGTAGTGGCGTATTTCATATTCTTTTCTGACAAACTGAAGTTCTACCGTCTTCGTCTTTCTGCAAAATCCCTTAAACTCTCGATACGCAACACAGGCTATATGGCGAAAATCGGATTAGCCACATTCATAGCCGAACTTGCCATAGGCGTCATGATGGCAACAGGCAACTATATGTTCATATCATATCTTGGCGAGGCAGGGGTAGCCGCATTCAGCGTGGGGTGTTACCTGTTCCCCCTGATATTCTCAATCAGCAATGCCGTGGCGCAATCATCCCAGCCAATAATAAGCTACAACTATGGCGCGGGACAGATGGGACGCGTCCGGCAGGCCTTGAACATAGCGCTGTTCACCGCGGTGGCATGCGGCGCGGCCATCTCGGCCTTAATGTACGGCTGCTCGGGCATCTTGGCCGGAATATTCCTCGATTCAGCGGAACCGGCCTACGAAATCGCAAAAAACGGTTTACCGTTGCTGGGACTGTGTGCATTGCCGTTTGCCGTCAACATAACATTTATCGGCTATTATCAAAGCTGCGAAAAATCGGCGCGCTCAATCGTCTATATGCTGCTGCGGGGGATAATATTCATGGTGCCGGGGTTCATACTTTTGCCGAAGTTGCTCAACGTACCCGGTCTATGGCTCGCGCTGCCCGTGTCCGAGCTGCTCACATTGGCTTTCATCGGAATGTCCTATGCGCTTGCTCACAGATCATCGCGTCACGTCAAGTGTTAAATGCTGCACGAAAACAGGCATCCATAAAGAACATTTATCTACAATAAGGGCATGATTTGCTTTAAAGGCTATAGCTTGGCGTGAACAAAAAGACAGCCTTCTGACTTATTGTAGTATGAAAGACACTATTTATGCCCGTTTTCGCAGATGGGTTGAAGAACAGCCCGACGCCATAGCCATCCTCACCGATTCCGAGACTATCACTTACTCGGAGTTGGATTGCCGCATAAATGCCATAATGGAAAAAATCGGCAATACCCCGCGTCAACGATTCATAGGCGTTGTGATGCCACATGGCATAAACATGATTGCGTCAATCCTGGCAATCCTGAAATCAGGCTCGGCCTATATCCCCGCCGAGCCCTCGCTCCCTGCCGACAGAATCAGATACATGATGGACAGAGCCCATGCCGAACTTGTAATCACCGGGGAATATTGCAGTGACGTGAGTGACGTTTGTCCTGAATATCCCGACAAATCCACCGCCGACGGATTAGCCTATGTGCTCTACACTTCCGGCACCACCGGTCATCCAAAGGGCGTTATGGTAGAAAATCACAGCGTGGTGAATTATGCCGATGCATTTGAGGCAGAATTTCATACTGCTCCCGGCGATGTCATGCTGCAATACTCGGTGTGCTCGTTCGACATCTTTGTTGAAGAGGTATTCACTACACTCCTGAACGGAGCCACGCTCGCCATTCCCTCAAAGGAGATCATTGATGGAGACATACATATGTTGATGGATTTTATCAAACGCCACAATGTCACTCAGGTGAGCGGCTTTCCGTATCTGTTGGCGGAGATGAACAAGCTCGGCACATTGCCCGAATCATTGCGCCTCCTCATCAGCGGCGGAGATGTACTCCGCGCTTCATATATCGAACGTCTACGCGACAAGGGCGTCATGATTTACAACACCTACGGTCCATCGGAAACCACTGTCTGCGCCACATATTTCCGTAGCGATAACGCCCGGCCACTTCAAGACGGCACCTTCCCGATAGGCAAGGCCGTAAAGGGCGTGAGCGTAAATATCCTCGACCGGAACGGCCACCCTGTTCCGGAAGGCAACGTTGGCGAAATCTGCATTTTCGGAGATGGCGTGTCGGCCGGGTATCTTGGAAACCCGCCTGAGCAAAAGAATTTCATCAGGCTTCCTGACGGCCGAAGGATGTACCGTAGCGGTGACATGGGATATTTCCTGCTGGACGGCAACATCGCTTTCCTCCACAGGCGCGACGAGCAGGTGATGATACTCGGCAAACGTGTCGAACCTGAGGAAGTGGAAAACGTATTGAATACATCGCCCGATGTTGAGCGTGGCATAGTCAGGGCATTCACCGACGAGTCTGGGCTTGCATATCTTGTCGCATATTTTGTCCCGGCTCGGGCAAATTATTCACTGCATGATATTAAAAAATGGCTGATGAATGAACTTACCGACTTCATGATACCCGGGTTCTTCGTCGCCGTAAAAGACATCCCGGTTAATAAACGTGGCAAAGTGGATATGTCTGCCTTACCCATAGTCTTGAAGGAGGCCTACGATGGTTGAACTGTGCAGGCTCACTGATATTGACCGACTTGTTGAGTGGCGGCGCGAGGTGTTGAGTTCGGTGTTCGGAACCGAACCAGACGATGCCCTTCTGGCGTCCAACCGTGAATTTTTCATGCATCACGTGTCCAACGGTTCACACATAGCCGTCGTTGCATGCCGTGATGGAGCTGAGGCCGGATGTGGAGCCGTCTGCTTCTATGACGAGATGCCGTCGCCCGACAATCCCACAGGTCGATGTGCCTACATAATGAACATGTATGTTCGTAAGGAATTCAGACATGAAGGCATCGCCACGGACATCCTCAAATATTTGATTTCCGCATCCCGAGACAGGAAATGCGGCAAGATATATCTTGAAACCACCGATATGGCCCGGAATGTCTACTCTGACATTGGATTCCATAACATGAAAGATCTGATGAAATATGGCGATTGAAAACATTGACTATGAAAACCTTCACTGCTCGTTATGCAAGAATACGGCAAGCGACAGAGTGGCCTGGATATTGTATCCTGTAAGCCTCTCGCCTGAGTGGGTGGAATCTGCATCAGCCAAATATCGAACCTCAATAGCCGTTGTAACCGGCATAGACTGGGACAATGCGCTAACTCCATGGGCAGCACCAGGAGTTCCCAAAGGGTCGCCGGCTTTCAAAGGGGAAGCCGAACAATTTCTTATAAAGTTGACTCAAACTCTCCTCCCTCTCATAGAGGCAAAACTCGGATGCGCCGAAACTCCCGAACGGACCTTAATCGGCGTGTCATTGTCCGGATTGTTCACCTTATGGCAATGGGCGGAAAGCGACTGCTTCCACAATATCGCCACACTATCCGGCTCGTTCTGGTACAGGGATTTTGTCAAATGGATATGGACACAGCACTTTGCCGGCAAGACAGGACGATGTTTCATGCTTTTAGGAGAAGCCGAATCACATTCAAAGAATCCAGTCTTCGCCACTGTGGGAAAATGCACAGAAGATATTGCGTGCTACCTACGCCGGCATGGCATTGATGTATCTTACAAAATAGTCAAAGGCAATCATTACCAATATCCTATTGAACGGCTTGATATGGCAATGAGTGCGATTTACCTTTGACTGCCAGAGCCATATTTCCTTTCAAAAATTTCAAAATGTTCCTCACCCCACCTCAGCATGGCGTCGATTATCGGGAGTAGCGTTTTGCCGAGGTCTGTAATGCAATATTCTGATCGAGGTGGAAGCTCGGGGTAAATGGTTTTGGACACCAGCCCGTCCTCAACCATTTCTTTAAGCTGAATGTCAAGCACCCTGGGAGTAGCCTCGGGCAGGCACTTGTGTATCTCGCTTGGACGCATCGCCTTGCCCGAACGCAGCTCGTCGAGCATGCACGACTTCCACTTCGCTTCTATCAGGCTCATAGTAAGCCTCAACGGACAATCGAGGTCAACCGGTATTTTCTTTTCGTATCCCATATCTTCATTTATATTTGGCAAAGTTAGTCAATATCCCTGAAAACCAGTATACCGAAAAATTATTCGGTATATGAATATTTTTTCGGTACTTGATTTCAGTGTGGTTTCATTGTAATTTTGCACCAACAAATAAGACAAATCACATTAAAACAGGAAAAAATGAGAAACGAAATCAAAGAATACGAAGCCGTGGCCGCAGCTGCCGCCAAATTCGTAAAGAGTGTCGCCGAAGGCAACAGCGAATATGCCAAGTCTCTTTTCACCGAAGATGCCGTATTGTTCGGAATGCTCGACGGCGTGCTGGAACATGGTTCAATCGAGCAGTTCTACCGTAATGTCGACAGCGTTGGCGCAGGCGACAATTTCAAAGCCCGAATTGACGTGCTTGCCGTGGAAGAGACCGTGGCTGTGGTACGTGTGCTCGAAGAGGGCTGGGGAGGACGCATCGACTTCACCGACTTCCTCCTGCTGCTTAAACTCAACGGAGAATGGAAATGCGTAGCCAAGGCCTATAACCAGAACTCAAACACAATCAAATGACTCGAAACAACGTCTTAAACACCTGTCTTCAGAACAAAAAAGTGGGGTTAAGACGTTGTTTTAAATAGGCTTTAAAATAGTTATGCCCCATTTAGACTCTGTATGCTATGAAAACAATAAGACTGATATATCCTCAATGGCAGGGAGGGAACATCGCGCACTGGATTTCTGATATACCCGCAGAAGATGCATCACGCGGTTATTATCTCGGATCCATGCTTCTCAATTTTCTCGCGCCAAAAACCGAGGACGAGACTTTTGTCGTGCCAGTCTCAACAGACATTTCAGAGCGTATGGAAAAAAACGGCGTCCTCGACCATGACATCATATCAAGACAATCACAGGCAGCCCTTGAAACCCTGGCCATTGCAAATCCTGATAAAGTTGTCACTCTTGGAGGTGAGTGTTCGGTCAGCGCACCGGTATTCACATATCTGGCCGAAAAGTATTGTGGAGATGTATGTATCGTATGGATTGACGCCCACCCCGACATCACCCTCCCAGGCGACGATTACAACGGCTATCATGCAATGGCCCTTACCGCCTGCATAGGCATGGGCGACAAGGATATTGTAGGACACCTCCCTGCCAAAATATCCGCAGACAATGTCTGCATCGCCGGGGTGCGCGATTGTGAATATCCCTACATTAAACAGCGTATGACTGATTTGGGAATAACCCACTTCTCTCCTGAACAGATAGCCAAAGACAGCAACCTGCTCACAGATTGGCTACTCCGCACGGGCAAGTCAAAGGTTATGGTTCATTTCGATATGGATGTCATGAATCCGTCTGACATTATTGCCGCCGTGGCTGATGGGCCCGAAGGCGGATTAAAGCTTTCAGAGGTAATACGCGTGATAAACGACATAGCCGCCATTAAAGAACTCGTAGCCCTGACAGTAGCCGAGCCAATGCCACGGCTTGCAATAAGGCTTAAAAACATGCTGTCTGAACTGCCCTTGATTAAATAGGGCTTATGGCTACCGCGCTTTTACCCTGCTCTAACCTTCCTTGTCACAGCCGGATGCCGTTTTTAACAACGGATGGCTCCATCATTCCGCGCGGTATGAATTTCTTCAAGGTGTCGCAGACGGCATTCAGCATGCGTTCTCGCACGCAGTCCTCGCGAATATACATCGACACCCGGCGGAACGACAGGTGGTCGCCGTCGATGCGGCGTACATTGCGGCGCTGCCGTTCATCGAGGCCGTCAAGGTGCATCTCGGGAATGATTGTGTAGCCGCCGTTCGCGTCCACAATCCGTATGAGAGTATCTATGTTGCCGGCCTCGTAGACATGACGCTTGCCGACGCGGCCTTTACAGAAACTGAATGCACTTTCGCGCAGGCACTGCACCTCTTTCATCACCCACAGGTGCTCGTGCTCGAGTTGTTCGGGAAGGAAAACCGGGAGCTTGCGGCGGCAGCTGTCCGAAAGGTAGACATAGAAACGCTCGGTATAGAGCGGAATCTCATAAATGCCGGCCTCGGCATGGCCGGTGGTTGCGATACCGGCGTCAATGGTCGCCTCCCGCAATGAATTAATCATCGCCCCCGGACGCATCTCCTCAACCGAAAGCGATACCTCGGGATAGTCGGCCAGGTAGATTCTTATGAAATCCGGCAATATGTAAGGGGCGATGCTCGGACCAACCGCCATCCTGAACTCGCCCGAAACGCTACCCTTGCTTTCGCTGACCATCTCTACAATCCTGTCCGTCTCCATCAGCACACGCCGCGCCTGCTCCACTATTTTCAGGCCAATCGCAGTGGTGGCAACCCTGCGGCTGCTGCGCTCAAAAAGCCTCACGTCGAGTTCTTCCTCCAGTTTGACTATCATACCGCTCAGGGTGGGCTGGGTAACGCCGAGGGCATCAGCCGCGGCGGCAAAACTGCGGTAGCGGTCGATTGCCACTACATATTTCAATTGCTGCAAGGTCATATCAATAGATTTTACCTATGCAAAGATACACAAAATCATTTGGCCACCTATTATTATATGCCTACTTTTGTGAAAAATAATCTTAACCCACCTAATATACATGGGCAAAATGAAATATCTGATAATTGGCGGAGTGGCCGGCGGAGCCACAGCTGCGGCAAGAATACGGCGCCTCACCGAGGACGCCGAAATCATCCTGTTCGAAAAAGGCGAGCATATCTCCTATGCCAACTGCGGGCTGCCGTATTACATTGGCGGCGTAATCGCCGAACGCGAGAAACTGCTGGTGCAGACACCGGCCGCGTTCAGCCAACGTTTCAACATCGACGTTCGGGTCAATTCGGAGGTAACCTCAATCGACCCGAAGGCAAAAACTGTAACGGTTTCCGGCCCTGACGGCACATCATACACGGAAAGGTATGACAAACTGCTGCTCTCGCCGGGCGCGTCGCCGGTCAAGCCACCGCTGCCTGGCATTGACACCGACGGCATATTCACCCTCCGCAATGTCGCTGACACCGACATCATAAAAGCAAGGGTAGCGACCGGCGATGTGAAGCGGGCCGTGATTGTGGGCGGAGGTTTCATCGGCCTGGAGATGGCCGAGAATCTGAGTCACGCCGGCGCGGAAGTCGCAGTGGTGGAGATGGCTCCGCAGGTTATGGCCCCCATTGACTTCTCGATGGCACAGATTGTCCACTCTCATTTGCAGGAAAAGGGCGTGCGCCTGTATCTCAACACGGCGGTCGCATCGTTCTCAAAACACGGCAATGAGATTGAAATCACATTTGCCGACGGACGCAAAATCTTGGCCGATATGGTGATTCTTTCCATCGGCGTCCGTCCCAACTCGGCACTTGCCGAAGCTGCCGGAATAGAACTCGGCGCATCTCGCGGCATCAAGGTCAACGAATTCCTGCGCACCTCCGACAAAAACATCTATGCCGTCGGCGACGCCATAGAGTTCCCACACCCCGTCACTGGCCAACCCTGGCTCAACTATCTCGCCGGGCCGGCCAACCGACAGGCCCGCATCGTGGCAGACAACATGGTGCTCGGCGACACCGTCAGGTATGAAGGCGCCATCGGAACCTCCGTAGCCAAAGTGTTCGACATGACCGTGGCTGCCACAGGGCTTCCCGCCAAGCGGCTCAAACGCGACGGAATAGCCTACCAGTCGGCTACCATCCATCCCAATTCGCACGCCGGATACTATCCCGACGCAATGCCCATGACAATCAAGGTGGTGTTCTCGCCGTCCGATGGCAAACTGCTCGGCGCGCAGATAGTGGGATATGAAGGTGTCGACAAGCGCATCGACACAATAGCCCAGGTCATTAAGAACGGAGGCACCGTTGCCGACCTTACGAAAATCGAGCAGGCCTATGCCCCGCCCTACTCCTCGGCAAAAGATCCCGTTGCCATTGCCGGATATGTCGCCGGCAACATACTCTCGGGCAAAATGAAACCGGCCTACTGGCGCGAGATTTCAGAGGGCAACAAAGAGGATTATACATTAATAGATGTGCGTACCCCCATGGAATATGCCACCGGAGCGCTGCCGGGAGCCATCAACATACCCCTCGATTCCATGCGCGAACGCCTCGGCGAGATTCCCTCGGGAAAACCTGTCGTGGTTTACTGCGGTGTGGGACTGCGCGGCTACCTTGCATCGAATATCCTGCGCTTGAACGGATTTAAGAACGTCCGCAACCTCATCGGCGGCATCAAGACATTCCGCGCAGCCACGGCGCCTCTCCCCACACCCCAGCCATTCACAACACAACCCATGCAAAATATCCCATCCCAGCCAAAGACCGCCGGACACACTTTAAAAATCGACGCATGCGGCCTGTCGTGCCCCGGCCCCATAATGAAACTTAAAGAAGCTGTCGACGGGCTTCCGGGAGGCGCCTCGCTCGAAATCAGCGCTACAGACCCCGGTTTTGTACGCGACGCCGAGGCCTGGTGCCAGTCGACCGGAAATAAATTCGTAACATCAAGAACCGCTGCAGGAAAATATCACGTCACAGTGGAACGCGGCGATGAAACCGCCCCCGCAACCCAGCCGGTAAACCAACCGGCACGCGGCAAAACCTTCGTGCTGTTCAGCGACGATTTGGATAAGGCACTCGCCACGTTCGTCATGGCCAATGGAGCTGCGGCCACCGGCGAGAAGGTCACGATATTCTTCACATTCTGGGGACTGAACGCCATTAAGAAAACAGACAAGCCAAAAGTCCGCAAGGATATTTTCGGCAGAATGTTCTCCATGATGCTGCCGTCTGATTCAAAATCGCTCAAGATGTCGAAGATGAACATGATGGGCTTAGGACCGAAAATGATGCGCTACGTAATGAAACACAAAAATGTGGATTCATTGGAAGAACTGCGCGAAGCCGCAATCAAAAACGGCGTCGAGTTCATCGCATGCCAGATGTCGATGGACGTCATGGGGGTGTGCCGAGAAGAACTCCTTGACAACGTTACAATCGGCGGAGTGGCCACCTATATGAACCGCGCGGACCAAGCCGGATTAAATCTCTTCATCTGACCGTCCGCCGCTCCAGGCCGTTCTCATCACAAAACTCAGCGCATGGCTATTAAGGTCATGCGCTGAGTTTTCATGGGGTCTTTAATAACATTTAAGCATATTCATCTGAATAGTACGGATTATTTTTCGTAACTTTGTACTCAAATACAACCATATGCTTACTGCGACCAAATACATCAACCGCCAGAATGCCCGGGCCGAAGAACGCCTGTGCCGGGTGGTGCATGTCCATTGGTTCAGTGGTTTCGTTTAAGCTGCATAACCACGACGGCGGTACATTTCCAGGGATTTATCCGATTGGAACTAACGCGCCGTTTATTCCTTTCCACAAAATGTATAACCACGGTTTAGGCCTAGATGGCCTTGACCTATTATTTCATGCAGCTTATGTTTACAGTTCTCATCTTACTTATAATATCGGCTATCGCAGGCTATCTGCTCCGAAATTTCACCTCCCTGCAAAAAGTCCTCAACCGTTCGACAACCATAACCATTGTTCTGCTGCTTTTCATATTTGGCATGAGCATAGGTTCAAATGAATCCATATTGTCCAACCTTCACAAAGACGGAGCAAAAGCTGGCGTAATTGCTGTTCTCGGCATACTCGGCAGCGTTGCGGCCACCGCCTGCTTCCGCCTCATGAACAAGAAAGGAGGTGCGAAATGAGCCACCTGTTGTTTCCCCTGACGGTGCTTCTCGGCGCACTGGCCGGATGGCTCGGACTTATGCCCGCTTTCGTGTCGGAATACTCCCTTCCACATCTCCTGCTATACGCCCTCATTATTCAGGTGGGTTTAGGACTTGGAATGAGACCCGACATCAAAAAAATCATAAAGGGATTCAATCCGCGCCTGTTGCTGCTGCCAGTCTGCACCATCGTCGGCACCCTGTCGTTCACCTTTCTTGCAACCCTGCTTTTCAAGGGAGACTCGTCCTCCGACCTGATGGCAATCGGGAGCGGCTTCGGATACTACACACTCTCCTCAGTACTTATCGTACAATTCAAAGAAGCCGCCGTCGGCCCCGAAGCTGCCGCATCCATCGCGGCCATAGCACTGCTGACAAATGTAGTCCGGGAGATGTTCGCTCTGATTTCATGCCAGTATCTGTCAAAGAAAGGACACGGAGAAACGGCAATCTCGGTTGCTGGAATAAACTCGATGGACGTATGTCTGCCAATGATTGTCGGCACCGGCAAATCGTCTGACACGCGGTTGGTATCGGCCGCCTTGTTTCACGGTCTGATTCTTGAAATCAGCGTGCCCGTGTTGATTTCCCTGTTCTGCGGATAATTGGAACCTGGGCACCATGAATTGCACATACTGTAAAATGAAGACGTGGCACAATTTTGAAATTGCACCACGTCTTCATTTTACTGCATAACTCACCTTACGACGCGGCATGTATGGCTGGGCGGCGGAACGATATGACTGCAAACAGCAGCGCCATCAGTCCACACACCGTGACCAGTATCAAAGTGGTGGAAAGTATGTCGCCAAGTCCCACAAGCGGAGAAACTATACCGCCGAAAAGGAAGCCCGACGCGCCGAAAATAGCCGAGGCCGTCCCCACCATGCTCCGGCCCTCGTCCATGGCCATTGTTGTGGCGGAGGTGAGAATGAATCCCACGCTCACAAGCATCAGGAACGTGAACACCTCATAGGGCCAGAACGACGGCAACAGGACAGACACCAGAATCTGCACCAACGCCGAAACGGTAATACCAGCCGCTCCGAACAACGCGGCGTTAGACATCTTGCGGAATTTGAGCGACATTCCCGAACCGAGGCCTATGCCAAGCGCGTTCACGCCGAAAATGATAGCGAACTGCAATTCGGAGAATCCGAAATGGTTCTGGATGATGAACGAGGCCGATGAAACGTATGAGAACAGCACTCCGCAGTTAAAGGCATACAGCAGAGTGTACACCACAAAATATCTCAGCCTGAATATCTCGGGAAACTTGCTCATAAGGCTCATGATGGAGCCTGTGTAACGTTTATCCTTGCTGTGCGATTCACGGAATATCAGGCACATCACAAGTATCCCGGCGCCGATACCGAACAGAATCCAGAAAATGCCCTGCCAGCCCACCGCCGCCGACACAAGACCGCCGATGACGGGAGCCGTGACAGGTGCGATTCCATTTACAGCGCCGATAATTGCAAGCGTCTTGGCCAGCTCGCGTCCCGAATAGCAGTCTGTCGCCACCGAACGCGACAGGACCAGTCCACCCGAGCCGCCGAGCCCCTGCAAAAAGCGGCATACGTTGAAAAACTCGATTGACGGAGAGTATATGCACGCTACGGTAGATACGGCGAACAAAACCATGGCCGACACAAGCACGGCCTTGCGTCCATACTTGTCACTCAACGGGCCAAAGAAAACCTGACCGACGGCCAACCCGAGCATGCTCGTGGCCAATCCCATCTGAACGAGCGACGGTGTGGTATGGAACACATCGGCCATGGAGGGGAGCGTCGGCAGGTACATGTCGGTCACGAATGGCCCGAACGCCGATAGCGTTCCCAGAAAAGTTACAAGGAACAAATAGTATTTTTTGCTGAAATGTGACATAAGTAAGTAAAAATTTCCGCAAAGTTACCAATTTTAGCAGGTAACAACAGGACTTTTTATGGCCAAATCCAACTAACAAATGGCGAACGACAGAATATACTCATACCTGAATCCATCAACTATTCAGGGTTTCCACAATAGCAATAAACAGAAAAATGCCACGCTCGGCGGAGCGCGGCATTTTCCTTACGCAGGTTTAACTGTAATTATTTGTTGGTGTCGAGGATGCAGATTGCAACGCGGTTCCAAGATTCTTCTTCGAACATGTTGCCGATACCTTCACCTTCGGCCACGATGCGGCTTGCGGGAATCTTGTAGTGCTTCATGAGAGCGGTCTTCACAGCCTCAGCGCGCTGGTTGGCAAGACGGATGTTGAGTTCTTCGGGGCCGTCCTTAGAAGCGTAACCCTTGATGGTCACCTTGCTGTTGGGGTGGTTGTTGAGGTAGGCGGCGATCATTTCCACGTTAGGCATCTGGTCGTTGCCAATCTTGGAAGAACCAATCTTGAAGAATACGTAACGTACAGAGTTGAGGTGGTTGGAAACTTCCTTCACAACCTCGGGTTTGCGCGACTGGCAAGCTGCAAGGTCAGCGGCAAGAGCGGCGTTGTTGGCAGCGAGAGCGGCGTTTTCTACGGTCTGAGCCTCAACAGCTGCGCGAAGAGCGTTGATGTCGGCGTTGAGACCATCGACTTCTGCCTGGTCATAAGGACGTACGCAGGTGAAGTTCTTGCCACCGAAGTGGTAGGTCACACCGGCCATGAGGTTGAAAGTGGCGGCATTGAGGTTGTATGCGGCCGAGCTCTGGGAAACGCGGTTGCTGGTCATGTCCCATACGATAGAAGGCTTGAGCGATACGGTGAAGTTGTCGCTTACGTTAAAGTTGAAGTTAAGTCCAACTTTGGTTGCGAAGAAGTTTTCGTCTTCAACGCGGGTCTCGAAGTAGTGACCCCAACCGGCACCTGCAACGGCTTCGATGTCGAAGGGACGGCCGGCGCATTGGTAACCGCCGAAGAGGTTGAAGAGGTTAACGGCTCCGTATACGCCTACATAAGAGTTGTCGAAAGCTGTCGAGCTCTGAGGGCCATACCAACGGGAGGTGTTGATGCCGAAAGCACCTTCAGCGCCGATTGCGAATGCAGGAGTGATCTGCTTGTCGAGGTGCAAACCAACTATGGCGCGCATATCGCCGAAGAATGCGTGATGATTCATAGGAGTGGTGACACCGCCATCAAGGCCAAGCGACCAATTGTCAGAGAAGCGGGGAGCCTGGATAGCGTTCTGGGCATTGGCTGCGATTGCAGTAGCGGCAATGGCTGCCATCAAAACGATTTTTTTCATAATTTGAGGTAAGTTTTTATGGTTATGTTATCTCTGCGTATAAACCTATTGGGTTGTTTTAGGCTGCAAAGGTAAGCATTTAATTGAAACATTACAACTATTCAAACAAAGGAATGCGCAAAAAGTTGAGTCGGAAAAACCGTGATAATGCACGCCGGCATGCTAAAATCTCCCGAATGATTTGAGATTCAGTGCTATAGAATTATATAATATGCGCGTCTTAAAAAGCATGGCATAACCAATCTAAGTGCTGTGGAAGCATCTTTCCGCATCTACTATCAAAATACCTGCATGAACGGGGCATGACATGGGAACTTTTGCTACAAAGGATATGTTTATACAATATCTAATTACTACTGTTATGAGAAAAATTGCACTATCCCTTATAATTTTGATGAGCGCTGGATTGATTGCCTCAGCCAAGGACACCTACGCACATGACGCATCCGTTTTACCGGCACCGGCCCAAAACACTTTGAAAAACAATTTCAAGGCCAAGGTCAGCGTTGTCAAGATTGACAAAGATTTTGGCCGTATAAGCGAATATGAAGTAATATTGAACGATGGCACGGAGGTTACTTTCGACACCAAGGGTAACTGGAAAGACGTCGAGACATCCGCCGACAAGTCGGTGCCGAACGAGTTCGTGCTGCAGCCAATACGCGATTATGTGAAGAAAACTCACTCCGGCACGCGAATCGTCGGAATCGAACGCGAACGCAACGGATTTGAAGTCACGCTCAACAACGGAATTGACATGAAATTTGACAAAAACGGAAATTTCCTGAAATACGATTAATCATCACCACCTCTAAAAAACTAACCCTCACAAATGAAAAAACTATGGTATGCCCTTGTCATAGGGCTTGTGGGCAGCCTTGCATGGAGCTGCTCGGACGACGACTACTACAACGACTTTGACCTCGGCTATCTTCCTCCCGACGCGCAGGCTTTTCTGTCGACTTTCTTTTACAACGATTATGTGGACGACTATTGGACGGAAGGTTACGGAGAAAACCTCATCTATGTCGTTGAGTTTGACAGCGGCCTTGAAGTTGTGTTCGACTACACAGGCAACTGGCTTGAGGTAGATGCCCCCGGAAACTGGGCCATACCCGGTGGGATTGCACCTGCGGCAATAGAATGGTTCATTGCCGACAATTTCCCATACTGCGGCATCAATGAAATCAAACGCGACTACTGGGGGTATGAGGTAGAGCTTACCGACGGCACCGACCTCATGTTCGATCCCAATTGCAATTTCATAGGCTACGATTAATACGATTAAGCGGGCGTTTGACCGAATTCCCTATGGAGCTGTTCAAAGCGGTCGGCGGTCGACGCTGAATGTCGTGCCATCGAAGCCCTTACCCGTTCGAGCGTTTTGCGTTGCATGTCGCCTGATTTACTATAAAATTTGTCGGCATAGCACACAAGGCGCTCGAGCTGCGTTTCGGGCATAAACACCCTGTCGGGCGGCAGCAGAAGGTTCAGTTCGGCTATATCTTCCTGCGTAATGCCGGCCCCGGTATGGCGTTCCGCCACTCTCGCAGCCCATTCAGGCGCACCCTCGGCACGCAACAGGTCGGCGCCAAGAATACCATGGCGCAGATACGGTTCAGTGCCGTGGCAATGTATACCCGGAGCATCGGTGAGAAATATGCCGATGTCATGCAACATGGCAGCTTCCTCCACCATCTGCTCATCAAGTCCGAGCTTCAATCGTCGGTTTATTTCAAGCGCCAGGTCGGCCACCGAGCGGGAATGACGTTCGAGTATATCACGCAACGGAGTGCCCGAGGGATAATATTTGTCGTAAATCTGCTTATACATATATAAATAAATGCAAACGGACAAACGTTGGAGAATCTCCTCGCGTTTGTCCGTTTGCAATATTGTAAGTTTATTCTACCACGATGTTCCAGCCATGCTCGTCGGGATATTCACCGAGACGGATGGCATTGAGGCGCTCATAAAGCGCGGTGCATACAGGCCCGGGCTTGCGGTCGGGCGAGATCACATAGTCCGTGCCGGCGTCGATGTCGCGGATGGTGCCGATTGGCGAGATAACCGCCGCGGTTCCGCATGCGCCTGCCTCTGTGGCGTTTTTAAGTTCATCAATGGTGACATGGCGCTCCTCAACCTCAATACCCATGTCGCGGGCCAGCTGCTGAAGGGCACGGTTGGTGATGGAGGGAAGTATCGACTCTGACTTCGGAGTCACGTACTTGCCGTCAATGATGGCGAAGAAGTTGGCGGGGCCACATTCATCAAGATATTTCTTTTCTTTCGGATCAAGGAACAGCACGGCTGAATAGCCCAGTTCATGAGCCTTGTGGGAGGGCATGAGGGCTGCTGCATAGTTGCCGCCGATTTTATAACGTCCAGTTCCCAGCGGAGCTACACGGTCGTACTGACGCATGATGCAGATGTCGGTGCAGCCGAAACCAGTCTTGAAATATGGTCCTACGGGAGTAACCATAATCATGAATAGATATTCGGTTGCGGCACGCACGCCAATCGAAGGACTGATACCGATTTCGAGGGGACGGATATAGAGAGACGCACCCGAGCCATAAGGCGGAATGAAGCGCTCGTTTAGCTTGACCGCTTTGATTACCATTTCTCGGAAGAGGTCTTCGGGCACCGGCTCCATGAGTATGCCTTCGGCCGACGAGCGGAGGCGCTCGCCATTGTCGTCAAGACGGAACACTCGGATTTTGCCGTCCTTGCCACGGAAGGCCTTAAGACCTTCAAACAGTTCCTGACCGTAGTGCAGGCAGGTGGCCGCCATGTGGAGCTCGATTTTGTCGGATTGGGTTACTTCGATTTCGCCCCATTTGCCGTCGCGGAATGTGCAACGTACATTGTAATCAGTCGGATAGTAGCCGAAAGGAAGATGCTTCCAATCAATGTCGGGTTGGTTCATATAGTAGGTAGTTTTAGGTGTTCAGTGTTCGGTTAGTAGCCGCAAAGTTGCTGAAAATTTCGTAAACTTCCAAACATTTGCACAAAAAAACGATATATGTGAAAAATCAGTTGCCCGACGCCCGACGCAGGGTGAATCGGAAAAGCAATCCTCCGCCCTCGCGGTTGGATGCCGAGATGGTGCCGCCGAGGGCTTCGACTGTATTCTGCACGATACAAAGTCCGAGACCTGTGCCGCCCTTTTTGCGGGAACGACCGGAATCTTCCCTGAAAAAGCGCTCGAACAGATGGGGCAGGCTTGATTCTTTCACACCGACACCGTCGTCATAAAATGCGAAATGGCAATATTCCTCATCCTTGTCGGTCAATATGAGGTTGCACTCGGTGCCTTTGGAATAGGCAGCCGCATTCTTGGCCAGGTTGGTTATCATCGCCGAGAGAAGCCCCGGATTGCCAATCACGCGACAGTCGGTGGGAATATCATAGTTGAATTCCATATTTCCCATCATTCCGGATGTCTCGAGGTCGTTAACAACCTGGAACGCAATTTCATGGAAATCGACGGTCTCGGTGTTTATCATTTTCGAGCCAAATTCCAGGCGGGTTATTGACGAAAGGTCATCGAGCAGCTGAATCAAGCGATTGACATGCTCATTAACCTTACTGAGAAAATGCTTGCGCGACTCTTCATCCATTTCAGGATGCTCCATAATGGTGTCCAGATAGCCTTTGATAACTCCGATTGGGGTTTTGAGCTCGTGGTTAATATTATTGGTAAGCTCGCGTTTGAGACGTGTCTTATCTTCAAGAGCCCGCATGGCCACCTGATGCTCGCGTTTGAGCTTCATTACCGACTTGTTCCTCTCGTTGTAGAATCGCACGATCTGGCGTGAAATATCGCCCAACTCATCGTGGGTAAAATCAGTGGAAGGAACAAAATTAGGATCAGTGCCGGCCCTGAGGGCAAAGTTGCGCAGCATGCGCACGTTTCGACCCAGCCGACGCGCCATGAAATAAGCAAGAACCGTTGCCGCAATTGCTACAACGATAAGGATGATGTAGATGCTCGTCGAGGCCCTGGACGCCTCAATCACCTCGGGATTGAACGGTAACAGACAGTAGGCCTGCAATTTACCGTCGGCACTTTTGGCCACATCGTAAAAGAAGTTTGTGCTGCGGCGATACTCGTTTATGTCAAAGCGGCTACCGTCTGCAACGACATTGCCCGCCTTTATATCCCGTGTTTCCGACGGGCTGATGGGCTCACCGATAAAATATATGCACCTGTTGTTGTGGTATAACGAAAGCCTTATATCATCAAACAGAGGACTTTCCTGATAGTAGCGCCCGATGAACTTGATGAACGGCATCGGATCGGTGTCGTCGCTGTAAGCCTTTATTATTCGGGCGTTTACCAGGGCAATCTGCGCGCGTATGTTTTCAATGCGCAACGCACGCTCGGTCTTGTTCATCCACACGCCGAGCACGATAACCACAAGCCAGATGAGCGCAACCAGCGGGAAGAACAGACGCCACTGATACTTAATATGTTTCCTTAAAGCCATAGCCGAATCCCTGGCGGGTCACAATGTTGTCGGCGTATGTACCGATTTTCTTGCGCAGACGGGTTATGTTTGTATCAATGGTGCGGTTGCTCACCACGACATCTTCACCCCAGACGCTGGCAATTATTTCCTGGCGGGAATAGATACGGTTGCGGTGGGTAAGGAAAAATTGCAGAATCTCAAATTCAGTACGGGTAAGTCCCAGTTCTTCTCCGTCGAGATATGACAGCTTTGCGTTGCGGTCGATGCGGAGGGTTTTGTAGGTGAGGTTGGTCTCATACTCCGAATCCTGAACCGGCTGGGTAACGGCCGGGGCAACGGCCCTGCGGAGGACGGCGCGCACCCTTGCGAGCACCTCTCCGATTGAGAAAGGCTTTGTCACATAGTCATCCGCCCCGAGGTTAAGGCCCATTACCTTCTCATCCTCCTCGTTGAGGGCTGAACAGAAGATGATAGGAGTATGCTCTGTTGCGGTAACGTTCCTCACCCTTTTGGCAAAATCAAATCCGCTCATCTCTCCCATCATTATGTCAACGATGAAAAGCTGATATTGATCAAGGTCCATATCGAGTGCTTCCTCCGCACCATAAGCGGTATCGACTTCATAACCCTCTTTGGTCAGGTTATACTGAAGAATGTCGCAGATAGCTTCTTCATCGTCGATTACAAGTATTTTGGCTCTCATTGTGTGAGTTTTAATTGCGTGTGATGATAATGTTTAGTTTGGGAGACGTAAAATTATGAAAATTAGCGGACGCAACAAGGTTAAACAATGTTAAAACGAAATTGGAAGCCGAACCGCCTCCTGTATAAATTGTTTTAAAAGTACAATTGCTTTATTTGCACTGTGTTTTCATGGTAATAGATTTAAGGTTAGGAACCCGGCTGCTTGGGTTAAGTCGCAGGGTAACAAAAAAAGCCGGCTGAAACATCGTTCAGCCGGCGATTTTTTTGCACCTCAGCGGTGGGTCAGTTTCAGCGTACGAAGACTTTTTCCACCTTCTTACCTGTCACTTTAATATACAGGCCATTAGAAGGATTGTCGACGCGCACACCCTGAAGGTTATAGTAGACCGCGGTGGCGCTGTCTTCGGTCTCGATAGCCTCGACTGAGCTGTAACCGGCTTCCATGGCCACCATCTTCATCGAAGCGAAATCTGCGGTGATGTCATATTTTCCGGCGGGAATCTGCCATGAATAGGCCGACGAAGCGCTCACGTTGGCCGGGAAGCTCATCATTGAGACTTCTGCGTTGGGGGTAAGCAGTTCATCTTTTACAGCAGCTCCGAAACGGTTGCCACCGTTCACTTCATTCCAGTCTTCGCCAAGGGTAGTTACAAATGTGAAGAAACCATTGGTCTCTCCGACAGCGGCGGCGACAATCTCCACATTGCTGGCTTTATATACATTGCCCATGCGTGTCATTTCGACGCCCTTGTCGGTTGTCCAGCTTCCAACGCTGAGATTGCCGAGGATATAGAGCTTGGCGGGAGCGACCACGACATCATCGCCGCCACCCTGCGAACCACCGCCATATTCACCCTGGTCACCGGTTGTGGAATAGATGTGGTTGGCCACGGCAGTGAAGTCGCTTGTCTTTGTGGCGTCACCGTCGCCGGCATTGAACAGGATGCCGGTGGTTCCGGCGGGCACCTTGTAGCTCCAAACATTGTCCTTGACAAAAGTCATTGCAACGCCGGGCCAGGTGCTTTCTTCTCCTCCCCAGTAATGGATGTGGGGAGTGGTCCAGCGGGCGGTGGAATTGTTGAAATACACCATGAACGACTCACCGACAGGAGTGTCACTGCCCGAACCACCACCTTCAACTTTTGCGGTGGTCCACACGCAGTAGTCATTGCCCGATGCCTTGATGTCGGCATTTGTGTAACCGGCAGGAGAAGACATGTCCGAACCGATTTTCACAACGAGTTTGCCTTTGGTACCGGTAACTTCAGCCATGTAGCAGTTGGTGGTGCTTTTCAGCACCTTGACAGCGCTCATGTTGTGCACACCCACGGCGTTACGGATGTTGATGAGAGCCTGGATAGCGGATTTGTTTGCCTTATAGTGGGGAAGGAACACGCACGGTGTGCCGGGCGAGCAGAGCATGAAGGCATTGGCGGCAACCACATTTCCGTTGAACTTGGAACCGTCGCGGTATGTGTCGTGGTTGTCGATAAAGGTCACCGCCAGCTGGGGATAGCCGAAATGAATCATGCCGGCGGGCTGGTCGGTGGTGCCGTTTGCCTTCCAAACGAGCTTGGTGAGGTCGTTGCTGTGGAAAGCCTCGTTAACGGCATATTTGAACGGGAAGTCGAAGGCTGCGCTCTCCTTGCCGGTGGCTTCAATCCAGCCTTTCACCGCATCATAATTGCTGTCCCAATATTCGCCCACCGAGAAAGTGGGTTTGGAATACTGGTTGTAAATTTTTGTGTACTGGCCTCCGTAGCCTTTCACCATGTCGTAGCGGAAACCGGCATAGCCGAGTTCATCAAGCAGGAACTTGCAATAGTTCTTGCAGTTGTTCTGCACGTTGGCATTGGTGTGGTCAAGGTCGCGGCAACCGTCAAAGTTGTCGCCCGTATCAGGAGCGCCGGTGGGTTTGGGCTGGCCTGAGGCATAGGCCATCTCGTCGTTCGAGCAGATGCCTTCGAGACCGATGCTCCAGGTCTGTCCGTTCCATTGCTCTTTCGGGAAGTCATGCCAGTTGGTCACGCCATTGCGGTGATTGATGACCACATCGGCTATGATTCCCACACCTTTTTCCTTGTAGGTGTTTATCATTGAAGTGAGTTGGGCTTGCGTTCCGAACGACGAGTTGTGGTTCGTGAACCAGTACTGGGGCATGTAGCCCATGTTGTTACTCGATCCACACTTGCCGCTGTTGGGCACCCAGATGAGAGAGAAGTACTGGGAGTATTCATCGGCATTGGCTTCGAGATTGGTCCACTTGGTGTCAGTGTACGAATCCCAATAGAATCCCTGCAGCATGACACCCTGATAATTGGCAGGCCAGCCTATGGCCTGCGCGCTTTGGGCAGCAACGCCAAACGCGCATGCAATCAACAGATTGCGGTAAAGTTTCTTCATGGAAATAATTATGATTGGTATGATATATGGTCAGGCAAATCTTATAAGCGACACAAAGTTAGCAATTTTTAGCTTATATGTTTAAATTTCCTGGCATATTTTTTGTTATCTTTGTGCAAAGATAAGTTAGCTAACAAAATATACCCTATAACCTAAAACATAACTGACATGAAAAAATCATTCGTTTTTCTCGCCACTGGCTTTGAAGAAATAGAGGCGCTGGCAACCGTCGACGTACTGCGCCGCGCCGGCATCGAAGTGACTGTCGTTTCAATCTACAAAGACCGCATGGTTACCGGCGCCCACGGAATCACCGTGGCTGCCGACGTCGTGATGGCCGGCGCCGACTTTTCGGATTGCGACTGGTTGATCTGCCCCGGTGGCATGCCGGGCTCGGAACACCTTGCCAAGTTCGAACCGCTCACTGAACTGCTCAAACAGCATAATGCCAACGGTGGCCGTATCGCCGCCATCTGTGCGGCACCCGCCGTCGTGCTCGCTCCGCTCGGCATCCTCGACGGAAAGAAGGCCACATGCTACCCTGGATTTGAAAACGCTCTCGCACAAGGTGGCGCAACGCCCGTCGACAACCGCGTGGTCGTTGACGGCAACGTTGTCACCGGAAACGGCCCCTCCTCGGCCATACCGTTTGCCCTCACCATCGTTAAGGAAACCCTCGGGGGCGCCACGTCCAATGATGTCTCGGACGGCATGCTCTGCTAATCCATTCATACACGATGCGCCGCCAGCGATAACCGTTGACGGCGCATCGTCATTAAACACACTCTTATTCCGAGTCTGTTTTTATCCGCCGTATGATTTCTTCCGTTGAGCCGTCGGCAATTATGCGGCCGCCCGACAGCAAGAGGCTGCGCGGACACAGCTCCCGGGCCATGTCGAGGTCGTGGGTGGCGATGAGGCATGTGTGGGAAAATCCCTTCAAAATGTCGATAAGGGCGCGTCGTCCCGCCAGGTCGAGATCAGAGGTGGGTTCGTCCATCACCAGTATACTCGGCTCCATCGACAGTACTGAGGCTATCGCCGCACGTCGTTTTTGACCTCCCGACAGCTGCATCGGCGACCGATGCCTCAGTTTTTCCATCCCCACGGCACGAAGGGCCTCATCGACCCGACGCTCTATCTCCTCACGCGGCAGATTCATGTTCGCGGGCCCGAAGGCGACGTCTTCCTCCACCGAGGGCATGAACAGCTGGTCGTCGGGGTTCTGAAACACCATACCGACGCTTTGGCGTATCAGCGGCAATGTTTTTTTCGTGACCGGGACATCCCCCACATTCACCTCGCCCGAAGTAGGCATAAGGAGTCCGTCGGTGTGAAGCAGCAACGTCGACTTGCCGGCACCGTTTGAACCAAGCAGTGCCACTTTCTCGCCATGCGTTATAAGAAACGAAACTCCACGCAGGGCTTCGTGCCCCCCGGGATAAGTGTAATGCACGTCCGTGAAACGTATGAAGTGGTGGCTCATTATGCAATGTGTGTAAAAAGTGATGAAACGTCAAAAATCCGCATGGCCACAAGTATGGCCGTCCATGCGGCAAGATAGGCTGTATCGGAGGCGGTCCAGCGGGATTCTGCCGTATTGAAAAACCTCAGCGTGCCATTGAAGCCCCGGGCAAGCATGGCGCGGTGAATACGGTCCGAGCGGTCGACCGTGCGCAGAAACAACTGCCCGACAAACGGTCCCCAGTCGCGTACTTTGAACGACTTGCGGCCGAAACCGCGGGCCTCGCGTGCCCGCCGCATGCTGAGCGCCTCGCGCAGCAACACGGACATATACCGGTAAACCATCATGAGCTGCGTGGTAAGATATGACGGCATGCCAAGACGGGCCAGACCGCGGCAGAGGCCGGTAAATCCGACTGCCTCGATAAGCACAAGCAACGCCTGTACCGACAGAAGCCCGCGCAATACAATCGAGGCGAATGTTACCCAACCACGGCTGACGACTATCCCCCAGGCCGAAAAGGCTTCCGCATGGTCAAAAATCGGATTGAAAACACCGACAAGCACCACAAAGGGAAGCACATACAGCGATTTGCGGAACACGCCCCCGAAGTCAATACGGCAAACCGCAGACCCGACCAGCGGATAAATGGCAAACCATATCAACATGCCGAGGGCCGTCAGCGGTACCGACAGCATGCACACGAGGTAGACCACGGTAACCAATGTGAGGCATCGTGAATCGAGTCTCAAAGAGGTTCCGGCCACGCCTGTGCGCATAGCGTCAAGGCGAAGTATAGCGTTTTCAAGACGGGTTGTTTTCATTATCAACTTTTTGGACAGCCCCGGCCGGCCGGCGGATCAGCGACACGACCACCCACACAAGCAGAACCACCATCGCCGAGCCTATGATACCCGACAGCGAGCTGCTGTAATCAGGAATGACCGCAGTCGAGGCCTGAACTGCCGAAGCAGCTGTGGTGAGCGACGTCGTATGTTCGGCCACCAGTTCAGAAGTGCCGGCCACTTTTTCTATCGACCATTCAAGGCCGTCGGGATTTGACGATGCAAACCATGCCAGTCCGCATCCTAAAACTACAGCCGCTATGGCAAACCATACGACAGCTTTACGGAATGACTTTCCGGGAAGGGCTTCACCCGGAGTTTCTTCAATCAGTTCGGGACGTCGTGCCTTGACGAAGCACAGCACGGCGGCAGTAGCCAACCCCTCGCCTATCCCGATTAGCAGATGTATCGGAGTCATGAACGCGAGGAACGGCCCAGCGGGCAAAGCCGTGATGCCCGACAGCTCTGTCTCGCCCACGACAGCCACAGCTCCCAGCTCAAGACTTGCCACGCAAGCCAGCAACGAGGCCGCCACGATACGGCCATTGGTGAATTTCCGTCCCACAATAGGCTTGAAAATCAGCGGATAGCCAACAAGGCAAGACATCGCCCCCATGTTTATTATATTGCAACCCAATGCCATCAGTCCGCCGTCGGCGAAAATAAGACATTGTATTATTATGACCGATGCAAGGGTGAGGAACGCCGCCCAGGGGCCGAGAAACGCCGCCAGCAGTATGCCTCCGACAATATGCCCGCTTGAACCGGTGCCGGGAATGGTGAAGTTTATCATCTGGGCAGCGAAAACAAACGCCCCCATCACGCCCATCATCGGGACAAGCCTCGAATCGGCCGGCGAACGTTTGACTTGGCGTCCCGCCGCAACGATAAGGGCGGCCGCGGCAACTCCGGCAGCCACCGCCACCGGCGGCGAGAGTAAGGCATCTGACATGTGCATGGTTGAATGTTTTTAAGTTATTACACCTTAGAAACGTTTTCCATGCGGCAAGGGTTCACTGCTTGCCCGACGGCATCACCTTCGGGCCATACCATGCCGCGATACCGGCTCCGGCAAACATCACCGCGATGCAGACAATCAGCACCAGCGTGATGCCGCCGGCCTTGAGAAGGACCGGCATGAAGAAAACGCCCAAGATTGCGCCAATTTTTCCGACCATCGACGCGATACCCGAACCGGCGGCCCGTTCCTCAACGGAATAAACCTGAGCCGGAATAATGAACGTGACAAGGTGCGGGCCCGCATTGAGGAATACCTCGAAAACGACAAACGCGGCAATCGACACCCACACAGGCCAATGCAGCAGATAGGCGGCAAGCAGCAGTGCGAGCCCGGCCCCGGCCACTACGAATCCCCACGTCAGCATCCACACATGATCGCGCCTGCGCACCAGGAGAAGACCGAGTACGAAACCAGGAACGATGAAAAAGTTTATGACAGTGGTAAGTTCAACTGAGTTCAGCACCTTTGCCATCCCTGTTGCATGCGAGGTGTCTATTCCAAGAGCCATCACGAGCAGGGGAAGAAACACCCCCACCCCATAGACGCCCACACCCTCGCAGGCCCAGGGCACTCCCGAAAAAATAACTTTTTTCAAATTACCGCCCCTGAACATGTCGGCCCACGAGGTTTTCGGTCCGGCCGGAGTGTGTGGCACAGCCGATTGCTTGACCTCGACATCTTGTCCGAGAAAATATTTCGCGGCGCTTTCGGCCTGGGAAGTGCGGCCTTGCGTAAGCAACCATATAGGACTCTGGCGGAATGGGATTCTCATCAAGAAAGTCAGCAGCCCGAGAGCGCCTATTATGAGGATGAGGCTGTTCCACAATTCCGGCGACGGATCCCGGCTCAATATCCACCAGCAAATGCCGGCCGCGCCAAAAAATCCGATGGCACAGCTTGCTTTCGCCACTCCAAGCATCAACAATTTCCATTTCGTCGGCATAATTTCTGAAATATATGCAGTGTCGAGGCTGTAACCGCCGCCGACACCAAGTCCGATGAGAAACAGACCGATTATCAGCCACACCGGGGAAGCCGTGAAGTACACAAGAAGCGAGGCTGCGACCATCACCACCGGGCAAAGCCTGAACAACCCGAGGTAGCCATACTTGTCGCCGAGGCGCCCTATCACCGGCGCCCCGACTGATATGCCGATGAGGCCGGCGGCACCTGTCAGACCTTGTTCAAAGCCTGACATGGCCACACCGTTGACCAAGGCAAGCATCGGAATGATTATTCCCACAAGAGTCGACAGGGCGGCTCCGATAACTTGCTCCATCGAGGCTACGGCCAGCACACGGTAATGACCTCGGCGAAGCGGCATAGACAGCAGATAGTTCATAAAATATTTTAATTTTAATGGTGGATGAATGTATGCGATGCGGAATGTTGAATGTCATGGCAAGACATCCAACATTCCGCAGTCAATAGAGGATATCATTTGAAAAGCTTTCCCCAGAAAGAATGGTCGGGAAGATCGCGGTCGTCAAGCTTATAGGCCGGCAACAGGAAAAGCCATGTTGCAACGCAGAACGGACCGGTCAGCGTCGGTATGCCCCACGGAAGCATCAGCGCGTTCATACCTGCCTGAATGAAGAATGTGGCTACGATGCCGATTACAGTCCAGATTGCCGAATGTATGTTCACCTTATAGAAAGTGCATCCGAGGGCGATGGCGGTCAGCACAGGACTGAATCCGTACATGCCGGCTGAAATACTTTCAGGATCGGCCTTGAAAAGTATTGCAAGCCCGAGTGCGATTGCCGAGCCAATGGCAGCCCAGATTGCGGCCCAACGGCTGCATAGTGCAAGGCCCACGAGGAAGAACACACCGGTAACCCACGAATCAATCAGGAACACCTGAGCGATTCCTTTCAGCCAGAAAATAACGAGCGAACCGAACGACACATCAAGATGTCCGGCCACGGCACCGATTGTCAGTTCGGGAGCCGACAGCGCAGCTGGCGCTATTCCCGGCAGTTCGCGGGCTGCAAGAAGGAACACCCATGTCATCAACACGAACGGGAAGGTGAAAGAATTAACTTTCCATGGTGCCATCACATTATTCAGCCCCGAGCGTACCCACGTGGTGAACATGGCGCAAACAAACAATGCAATCCACATTAGCCATGTATCGGCAAGGAAAGTCGGAAAAGCACAGCCCACCAGAATTCCGTTGAATCCCCACAGGCCATCGTAGCCTGCCGGTTCTTTGTCGGGAATTATATAGCCTGCAAGTGTTGACGCAACCAGGCCGACAAGTGCGCCCCATGCAACCTGCGGCAGATGGCACTCGTAAGAACCCCAAAATATGCCGAGGAGAAAAAACAGGCCTGTCCAGGCGCTCTGCTGGAACATCACCTGACCGGAGCCGCGCAGAATACTGCGGACGGACAGCTTCACACGGTCGGCGGCCGTCAGTGGAGCAGGATTGTTTGTCGTTGTCATTTCGAGTTATTGGGTTAGAGGGTTATTGACATATTCAAAGCGGGCTTTAATCAGCGCCACGGGAATTCCTCGGGCAGGGGCACGCCCTTCACGGCCATGCGTACTTTCGACACGAACTCACGCACAACTTTCTTGACAGGCCCCGGCTCCATGCCGAGTACCTTAAAGAGCAGCCCGGCATTGTTGGGAAGATGCGTTATACCGGCTGCCAAGCTGTTCTTCCGGTCTATAAAAGGCTCGGTGGCGGCATAGACCTCGGCGGCTTTTTCGGCGGGAGTCATCACAATCACGTTGGCGAAAACGTCATAGCCTCCCATCACGCCGACCTCGCGCACCGGCGCTTCGGCAGGTGATATTATGAATTTCTCGCGGAAAAGTTGCTCGCCACCGGGGCGTTCGCCGTGCGAGCACACCGACAGGATGTCGAATTTGAACAGTTCGCCATTGTGATGCTTGCGGCCGGCCATATATATTTCCGAATAGACCGCCGTCGCAGATGGATCGACCACCATGCGGGTGTCGCATATGAAGCGGGTTCCGGCGTGGGGGATAATCGGTTCCGGCAGAAATTCAAGATACGCGCCAGCCTCAAGCTCGATGGTCTGCACCATGCCCGAATAATTATATTTCATAGAGGCCAGTTTGGTGGCGGCTCCGGTCGACACGAAGGCCATGGCGTCTTTTTTAAGCCTGATGTTCTGTGTGTAACGGTCGCCGTCCACATTCGGGCCTCCCGATGAGAGGATATACACGCAAGGCATCCCCGGAAGTTCCTCGTCGAAATACAATTCTTGCTGCACAATCAGAGGAGCGCGGCGGTCAAGCTGGCGCAAAATCGACTTGCCGTCGGCGTCGAGTTCGAAACCGAGGTCAAGATAACCGCGTTTGCCCGGGGCGCCCACATACATGGCTTTCGGCTCTTCAAGATAAGGAGCCATCTCACGCGCATGCGAGAAATCCACCTCGGGAGCATCGGAGAATATTTTATCTTTTACCTTTGAGTAATCCATAGTCATTCAATTGAAAGGGGGATGGGAGAGAATGGAATAGCGCGAATCTGATTATTGGTTTTCCTTGTCAAACAGGGCCATTTTGTAAATGAGGTCGATGAGTTCCTCAATACCCTCGCCTGTCATCGAATTTGTAAACACGAAGGGCTTGCCGGGACGCATGAGCTCGCTGTCGTGAGCCATCACCTCAAGCGAAGCGTTGACATAGGGTGCAAGGTCGGTCTTGTTGATTACCAGGATGTCGCTGTGGGAAATACCGGGACCGTCCTTGCGGGGAATCTTGTCGCCGGCTGCCACGTCTATCACATAAATGAAGAAATCCACCAGCGCGGGCGAGAATGTAAGAGTGAGGTTATCGCCGCCGCTCTCGATGAAAACGATGTCGGCATCGGGGAACTTGGCTTCCATTTCCTCGACTGCGGCGATGTTCATCGAGGGGTCTTCGCGCACGGCGGTGTGGGGACACGCGCCGGTCTCTACGCCAATGATGCGGTCCTCGGCCAGAATGCCCTTGAGGATTTTGCGGACATGCTTGGCGTCCTCGGTGGTTACGATGTCGTTTGTTATGATCAGCACTTTAAGGCCGCGCTCAAGAAGGCGCGGAGTGATGGCTTCGATGAGAGAGGTCTTGCCGGAGCCTACAGGGCCTCCGACGCCTATTCTGCAAGTACTCATTTTATCTTGTAGTTTAGTTGTTAATGTTGTTGTCAGCTCATGAACATTCGCATGTTTCCTTTCTCGTGGAGCGAGGCCAGAATGTCCATTTCAGGGACGAAGCAGTTCATGTCGGCAAAAGTCATATCCTTTGCCTGATTGTAAAGTGAAGGTATCTCGTCGGCGAGGCGGAACAGAATCTCCTGTGTGTCGTAATGGGAAACGCGCACACATCTGAGGGCCGCGCCGAGAACCATGTTTATCACGCCATACTGATGTGAGGAGAACAAATCGTCCTCCGACAGGCCGGCTGCGGCGAACGCCACGCCCTGAGCCACAGGATAGGTTCCCGGTGTAGTTCCGGCATTAATGTCGGCAAGCCAGCGCACGGCCATCCCGTCCTTCTCAAAAAGCCTTACAGAGAGTTCGGCCAGTTTCTTGCCCATGCGCTGCAACATCAGCCGGGCCTCGTCGTTCATCTTGAAAAGCATGAGCGCGCGGTCGGCACGCACCAGCTCGTCATAATCGCCCGCGAGCGCCGCGCGATGGGCATGGAGGGCTGTGACACCGTCGCTGAAAGCCGCCTGACGGGCAGCCGAGCGGCAGTATTCCTCAAGCGTTGCGGCATCACTGACTATCCTCTCGTAGGAAGCTGTCTCCAAACCGTTTGAAAAGGAGAAGGTTCCGACCGGGAAAGTGGCGTCGCTGAACTGAATCAGCCTGTATAATTGGACAATCCGGGAATCCATGATTTAAGAGTTTGTTAAAACTTAGTGGTGATGGTGGTGTTCGTGGCTCTCCTGGCCGGCGCCTCCGAAAAGACGGCGCATTTCATGGGGGGCGAGGAACGGGATGACTTCAAGACCTTGCTTGAATTCAAAGGTGATGCCCTCGATGTGATGGGTTTCCATTACGCTTAGCATGACCTTTTCGTCGACGGTTAGCGGCACGTAGACCTGGGTACCTTTAACCACAGCGGGCCAGTGCTGGTTGCCGATGGCATGGCCGAGTTCCACGCTGATACGGATGATGTCATCAGGATTGCGGGATGCCACGCCTTCGAGGTCTATTACAAGTACTGGACTGAGCTGAAGTCGGAGCACAGCGGCTCGTTTTTCTTCGGGATTGTAATAGATGATGTCGCCATCGACTATCTGCGAATGTCGTTTGAGGGCAACGGGATATTCATTTCCATGGTCGCCTTTTGCCAAAAAACGGCTTTTCTGTGCGGTCCATTGGTCGAGGTACACTGCTTCGACATCGGCTTCATGCAGTTTTTCATGCCACTCGGGCGAGTGGGCATTGCCGATTATTTCTGTAATTACTTCCATAGGGGTGAAAGATGAGTTTTACGTTAGAGAGTGATGAAACGTCTTTTTTTCAGAATCCTGTCTGAAAACGGGGAGGCGCCCGGAGCTTTTGCCTTCCGGACGCCTCCTTGTTAATTTATAACATCAGCTGAACCAATAAAGTTGAGCGAGAGGCAATTCTTTTGCAGGTGGAACGGTGGCGAGCACGCCATCGACATAGGTGTTGAACGTCTCGGGGTCAACCTCGATGTGAGGCAACGCGGCGTTGCGCACCATGTCATACTTGCTGAGCTGGCGGCATCCGTGAACGGCATAGAGGTTGCTGTGGAGATGCAGACGCTCCTTGATGCCGGCGTCGAGGGCAGCCTGCGACGTGAAGGTGACGCGGGTCTTCTGCAACTCTGAGCCGAAAGCGCCGAACATCGGGCGCATCTTGACTGGCTGAGGAGTAGGCAGCGAGGCATTGGGGTCGCCCATGTTGGCCCAGTTGATGAGACCGCCCTTGATGACGAGTTTCGGTTTTGCACCGAAGAAAGCGGGTTCCCAAAGGACAAGGTCGGCCATCTTGCCGACTTCAATCGAGCCGAGAATCTCGTTGATGCCGTAGGTGATTGCGGGGTTGATGGTAATCTGGGCGAGGTAACGCAGCACGCGGAAGTTATCGTTGCTGTCAGAATCCTCTTTCAGCTTGCCACGCACGCTCTTCATGTATGAGGCCATCTGGAAAGTGCGCATGAACGATTCACCGACACGACCCATAGCCTGGGAGTCTGACGATACCATGGAGATGATGCCGAGGTCGTGGAACACGTTTTCAGCGGCCTGCGTCTCGGGGCGGACACGGCTTTCGGCGAATGCCACGTCGGAAGGAATGAGGGGATTGAGGTTGTGACATACCATAATCATGTCGAACAGCTCGGCCTCGGAATTGATACCGTAGGGGAGTGTCGGGTTGGTGGATGATGGCAGTACGTTTGCCATGGAGGCGACTTTCAGCAAGTCGGGAGCGTGACCGCCACCGGCACCTTCGGTATGATATGTATGGATGGTGCGGCCGTCGATTGCTGCGATTGAATCTTCCACAAATCCGCCCTCGTTCAGGGTATCTGTGTGTATCGCAACCTGTACGTCAAAGTAGTCGGCGCTGCTCATGCAGGCACGGATGGCAGCCGGAGTCGAGCCCCAGTCTTCGTGAATCTTGAAACCGCAACCGCCGGCAACAATCTGCTCGTCGAGGGTCTCGCGCACCGACGAGTTGCCTTTGCTGAGGAATCCCATGTTGATGGGGAGGCCTTCTGCGGCACGCATCATCTGTTCCATATTCCAGCGGCCCGATGTAATTGTGGTGCCGTTGGTGCCGTCGGTCGGGCCAATGCCGCCGCCGATAAGGGTCGTGATGCCATTGCTGAGGCAGTTATATGCCTGCTGAGGCGAGATGAAGTGCACGTGGCCGTCAATACCGGCGGCTGTCAGAATCAGGTGTTCGCCCGAGATGGCGTCGGTCGAGGGACCGGTGCACAATGTCGGTGTCACACCCTCCATGATATTTGGGTTACCGGCCTTGCCAATACCGGCAATCTTGCCGTCTTTCACACCCACGTCAGCCTTGACGACGCCGAGAACAGGGTCGAGAATCGTAACGTTGGTGATGACGAGGTCAAGCGAACCGCCATCAGAAGTGATGGTGTTTGCCGTACCCATGCCGTCGCGGATGGTCTTGCCACCGCCATACACTACTTCGTCGCCGAGCACGCGGAGGTCTTTTTCAATCTCCACGTAAAGATCGGTGTTGCCCAGGCGGATTTTATCGCCTACGGTCGGGCCGAAGAGGTTGTTGTTTTCTTGTCTGGATATAGTAGCCATGATCGTAGGTTCTATTTATTGGTTGAAGGTTTGGGAGCGGATGTGAATTCCGACTCCATATCGGTTTCGGATTCGGATTTGAATCCGTATTCTTTCATGCGCTGGACGGCGCGGATGTAGTTGGGATAGTATGTAGGCGTGTCTTCCAGACCGGCAAAGCCGTTCACGAGGTCGTTGAATCCAACCACACGCATCTTGCCGGAATACGATACAAGCTCTACCTCTTTTTCTTCGCCTGGCTCAAAACGGACGGCCGTGGTGGCGGGGATATTCAGGTGGTAGCCGAAGGCCTGCGGACGATCGAATTCCATATAGCGGTTAACTTCGAAGAAGTGGAAGTGCGAGCCGATCTGCACGGGACGGTCGCCGGTGTTGCGCACTTTAAGCGTTTTTGTACGGCGGTTCACATTATACTGCAAATCTCCGTCGGCCAGAATGACGCCGCCGACAGGGACAGCACTTGCGGGCTTGAAACCCGGCGTATTCGGATAGAGGATGTCGGGTTCCCCGGTAAATACGCCTGTGGGCGTCGAGTAGCCTGACTGTTTCGGCTGTTGGCCGTTGGTTTCGGGTGTGCTCATTGTCGAGTTGTTTTAAAGATTCATTACTTGATGGGGTGGTGAATGCTGACAAGGCGGGAACCATCGGTAAACACCGCTTCGACCTGAAGCAGGTTAATCATGTCGGCTACTCCGTCCATGACGTCGGCCTTTGACAGGACATTTGCGGCGTCGTGCATCACTTCCTCAACGGTTTTGCCAGCGCGGGCGCCCTCAAGGGCGTGCGAGGTGATATAGGCGACTGATTCAGGATAATTGAGCTTAATGCCCTTTGCCAGGCGGCGCTCAGCGATCAGGCCCAAGGTAAGAAGTTGGAGTTTGTCAAGCTCCTTAGGGGTTAAATGCATAAGAAAGTGCGGTTAATGTTAATACTGAGGTGAGCTGTAATACTAAGTTTATAACGCCCGCACTTCCAAAATGTTCGTGGTAATAAATCAGTATGTTCTAAAAAGTATCACACAAACGGGGCGTGGGGCGACATTTTTCAAGTGTCATCCCACGCCCCGTTATAGCTGGCAAATTTCTTATGGTATTTCTATCTGCTCGTCAACCGCATACGCGCGCGGCGAGAGCTTGCCAATGATTTCATCCCATTTCATAGGCGAGAGACCGGTGCCGGGACGCTTGCACGTGAGGTTATCTTCAGTAAACATCTCCCCGGCCTGTATGTCGCGTGCCGCCACAATGCTCTTACGTGCCACGGCGATATTTGGACGTTCTACGTCTGTCACAGCCTTGTCAGCCGTTCCCATGGCCGCATCAACCGCACGTATGGCTTCAACCATCTCTTTCAGTTGCAGCGGTGTCAGCGACGCCTTGTGGTCAGGGCCGGGAAGCGATCGGTCAAGGGTAAAATGTTTTTCGACAACCACTGCTCCCATAGCGGCCGCAGCCACCGCTACCGTGATGCCATCGGTGTGGTCGCTGTACCCTACCCCGGCACATCCAAGGGCGCGGAGGGTGTTCATGGCAAGAAGGTTGACCGATGTCAGCGGAGCCGGATACTGGGTGGTGCAATGCAGCACAATAATATTCTCGCGCGGAATGCCGGCCTGTTCCAGAACCGCTACGGCTGCCTCGGCCTCGGCCATGGTTGACATGCCGGTCGACAATATGGCCTTGCCACCCTTTGACGCAATTTTACGCAGATACGGCAGATTGGTAATCTCGCCTGAAGGTATTTTCCAATAGTCCATGCCGATGGAACTCAGAGAATCTATCGACTCCATGTCGAACGGCGTGCTCATGAATCCTATCCCGACATCACGACATTCAGCAGCCAGCATGGCGAAATCGGCATCGCTAAGTTCAAGGGCCTTCAGCATCGCAAGCTGAGAATCATCGTCTCCGCCGCAATTGCGCCTCTGATAGTCGGCCTTTTTTGCCGAAGCCGACACCAGGCGTTCGGCGCGGAAGGTCTGGAACTTCACATAATCGGCACCAGCGGCGGCGGCCTCCCGAATCATCCGTCGGGCCATTTCAGGCGAACCATTGTGGTTGACACCTGCTTCTGCAATAATAATAGTATGTTTCATGAGAGTTTCCGCGCGGGTACCCCGGCGTATGTTCCGGGTTGTTCCACATTCTTCACGACTGCCGCTCCGATGCCTATTATGGCGTCAGCGCATATTTTCACTCCGGGCCTTACGGCGGCGTTTGCTCCGATGTAAACATTGTCGCCAATCGTAACACCACCACAGACAACTGCTCCGGGGCCGATAAATACGTTGTTCCCTATCGCGCATCCGTGCTCCACCACCGCGCCGGTATTAACTATGCAATGGTTCCCTATGACTGTACCCACATTCACCACAGCTTGGTGGAATATGGCCGAGCCTTTGCCTATGCTGACGGATGAGGCGACTGTCGCACTCGGCGCTACGACCACAGGCGCCGGCAACGCTTCATACCTTTTTATCAATGACGCGCGCGACTGCAGCGAGCATGAGCTCCCGCTCACCATAGTGATCAGAACCTGCGCATCAGCCGCGTGGGAAGCGAGAAACTCGTCATCGTCACCCACACGCCGCAACGGCATCGCCGGCACATCGGCCATATCGACATAGCCCGATGGCGACAGCGTTCCGGGCAGGATTTCCATAAGCGACAGCGCATGGCCTCCGCCACCGATCAGGAACAGACTACACATTATAGATATTGGCCTTGTACTTGGCGAGATTGTCGGGATTGGTAAACCATCGGGCAGTGCGGGCCAGGCCTTCCTCAAGGCTGACCTGCGGACGCCATTCGGTAAGCGTCGTTATGACCGTATTGTCACCGCACAGGCGCCGCACCTCGCTTTTCGATGGACGCAGCCTTGCCGGATCAACCTCAAAGTTGACCTCACGGCCCATTACTCGGGCTATCGTCGCAAGGGTATCGGCCATGGAAATCTCGGTGCCGGTGGCGATGTTTATCTCTCTACCCTCGACATCCGGGGCATCGGCGAGCGCTATGAAGCCACGGCAGGTATCCTCGACAAAGTTGAAATCGCGTGTGGGCGACAGGTCTCCGACCTTGATTGTGGTCATGCCAGAGGCTATCTGCGAGATAATGGTGGGAATGATTGCGCGGGCACTTTGGCGCGGGCCATAGGTGTTGAACGGGCGTGCGATAACCACAGGCAGCTCGAATGCATTGTAGAAACTGAGCGCGATGGCGTCAGCGCCGATTTTAGTGGCGGAATATGGCGACTGGGGTTGCCGCGGATGAGTCTCGGGGATGGGCACATATTGAGCGGTGCCGTACACCTCGCTCGTCGATGTCACCACCAGGCGGTCAATCCCGGCATCGCGGGCGGCCTGGCACATGTTGAGGGTGCCCTTGACGTTGGTATCGACATAGCTGTCGGGAGCGACATAGCTGAAAGGTATGGCAATAAGCGCGGCAAGATGGAAAACGGTGCCGCAACCCTTGACAAATTCACGGCAGAAGTTGGCGTCGCGCACGTCACCCGTCACGATTTCGAGCGCTGCGTCGCCCTCGGGGCGGTTGCGGACCACGTCTTCAAGCCACCCCCAGTTGTTGAACGAATTATATTGGGCGAGCGCACGGACACGGAATCCGCGCGAAAGCAGGGCCTCGACAAGATGGGAGCCTATGAAACCATCGGCACCCGTCACGGCCACAGTCTTGTTTATATCAATCATCTCTTACCAGGTTTTGCGTAATTTATAAACATTTGTAATGCCTTGCGGTGTTTCCCAAGTGAGGGTGAATCCGTCTCCTTTCCTGTCGGAAACCGTCATGACCATCGGGGCCGAGGATGTCATCCCCAGCCATGCCGGCGCCGCATAGGAGCCGGTCCCCGGAGCCTGGGCATCATCGCTGTGCGTGAAATCCAGTGTCAGCGTGGAACCGTTTTCCTCCCACGAGCCGAAGCGTTCATAGGTGGAATAATAGTCATCAGTGAGGGCAACGACCTCAACAACGTTGTTCTGGAAAGCGATGGTAGTCGTTCCTATCAGGGCATTGTCCTGCGGGGTGCCGTCGACGGTATATTCAGCCACGCGCCACACTCCGAAAAGCCATCCGATATGACCGTCGTTCTGGCAACCGCCAAGCGTCATCAACGCCACAGTCATAATCACAATTGTAATAAATTTACGCATCATTTCTTGTTTTTCTTGAACGAAACCTCGCCGGTGTAGCTCACACCGAGCATGGCGCCGAAATTATTGCCGCGCAACCGACCGGCGTCGAACGCGAGCTTGGCATTGATTTTCAACCCTGGCAGCAACCTTGCGCCGTTCCACGCCACATCAAAAAGCATCGAGTTGTCAATAGAGCAAATTGGCTGAGGCTTGCGGCCTATGCCCCATGCCTGCTGCCATGAATATTTTACGGCATAGTCAATCTCGGCTCCTATGCAACCCGTCACGGCCATGTGTATGCCACGAGCGCAGTTATGCTGAAAAGCAGGATAACCATTTAGATTGTAGATTGGCGACACGAGAAACGGAGTTGCTATGGCCATGCCGTAGTTGGTATAGGCCGTATAGGTGTCGTTGTTGTAATAGTTGTCACCGCCGGTGGCCTCTCCCGTCAGGTCAGTGCCGGGAAAGTCGCCGGGAGCCCAGTGGATTGGTCCGCTCTGGTTGCGGAAATCAAGATATTCAATGGCAGCCCCGGTTATTGCAGCCCGACCGGGCGTTTTGTAATACAGTCCCCACAGGCCATCCCAGCCATTGCGGCGTCCTATGCCCGAGCCGTCTTCCCAGGGCCACTGGAAACCGAAACTCAGTTCAGCACCCGAACGCAAGCGGTAGCGGGCCATGAAGTCCCATGAGCCGAGCGAATTGCCTTCCACAAAATTATTGCCGTTGCCGGTGGTGGGGAAAAACATTTTCCATATGTCCTTTATATGGAATCCGCGGTTCTCGTTTTTTGTGTTGACACCCTGCCTGTACCAGGCCGTATAGCCGCCGAACTGACCTGCCGACTGCATGCCGACGGTCACACTGAACGGCATTGATGGTTTTGTGCGGAAATAGCAATATTTGTAGGTGGAATAAATGTCGGTGGCGAGCATCCAGTTGTAATAATTGTACTGGCCGCGGCGGAAACCGTCATCGGTGTAACGTCCATACTCTATCGTGCCGTTTATCTGCACCCAGCCATTTGTGAACGGGATGTCCTGGAAATCAATAAACCCAATGCTCACACCCGGGATACCGCGTGCGTTTGAACTTCGGGTAAGGTCGCCTGAACTGAGCGATTCGTCGAGCAACGCCGATTTCGGTGCCTTTTGCCCGACCATCAGTGTGAGGCCGCGATATTTGATTTCGCCATACAGCTGCTGAATCCATACAGCCGCCGGTCGATTCTGCGAGAATCCCCAGGATTTGGTTGATGCGTCCCAACGGTCATAGCGGTTGGCTGTGGAATAGCCGGTCACAAATTCAGCGCCCGCACCCCAGCTGAACCGCTTCGAACGGTCAATCGACACTTTCGCACCGACATCGAGCAAAGCCGAGCCCTTACGCACAATCTTGCCGCCATTCAACGACCCGATGAAGTAAGGCGCAAAGTCTCCCGTCGAGCCATTGCCAAGGGCTTCGGCCCGGTATTCGAGCGCATCCTGCGCCGATGATGAAACGGCTGCCATAAGCGCGATGCCGCCAAAAAACAATCTGAGAGGATTCATGTCAAAATATTTTCGCAAATATACATATTTTTATTGAGGTGCACAAATTTGTTAACATGAGTTAAAAACAAATTCCGCAATTAAACCCTCGCCACTGCGGTCAGTCTTTAAAATATAAGCTTCAAGAACAACTTTTTCAAAGGAATTACGATTGACTGATTGCAACAATCAACAACTCTTTTTTTGATTAGATAAAAAATCCCCCGACTCGAGAAGAATCGGGGATTTTTTATGCCATTGCTCCCTGACAGATTGCACTTTTGTTAAAAAATGCAAGCAGCACATATTTTTTGTCCAAAATATTTCATGATATATGCGCAAAGTGATTATCTTTGCACAATGTACTGATACAACAGAACGCCTAACGCCAATCCAACACATATTTTAAATATGAAAAAGCTTTATCCCCTTATGCTCCTCGCCGGCGCCACCGCTCTCTCAGGCGCGGCCCAGAGCAAGTTTGACGCCGCGGGCATGATGGTGATGCACACCTATGCCGCCCGGCTCCAGAATCCCACAGCCGAACTTCCGCAACTCGACATTCCCGGCGCTGACATTGCCCTCAGTGGCCGTGCCGACGACCGTGCCACCCTCATCGTGTCCCTTAACGAGGGGGCGACAGCATCCGACCTGGAAGTGCGAGGCTTCGACATCCTCACAGACCTCGGCGACATCCTCATCGTATCCGGCACCATGGCTGACATCCAGGACCTCGAATCATGCGATTTCGTAAAAGCCATGTCGTTCGGACAAAAATTAAAGCCCGCCCTCAAAGAAGCTCGCTCCTCAATAAGTGGCGACGCCGTACACAGCGGCACCGACCTGTCGAAAGCATTTAAGGGAAACGGCGTCATTGCCGGCATTTTTGACACCGGCGTAGACCCCAACCATGCAAACTTCCTTGGCTCTGATGACAAAACAAGAATAGCCAAGCTCTGGTATTATGCCCGCCCAGGCATGGCCACCACCTACACCGCAGACAATATGGAGTCTTTCACTACCGACGTTCGTACTGAAACCCACGGCACCCATACCCTTGGCTGTCTCGCAGGCAGTTTCAACAAACCCGGCGGAAAGGTGGTTACAGTAAATACCATTGGCTCAAAAGCGACCGTCAGCACCGATCTTAACAACCCCTACTACGGCATGGCTCCCGAGGCTGAAATAGTGGTTGGCTGCGGTATCCTTTACAACCAAAGCATTACTGATGCAGCTTCAAAAGTGGCTGAATACGTGCGCAGCCGCAATATGCCGGCGGTGTTCAATCTTTCGCTTGGCGGAAGCACCGGCTCACACGATGAATTCGACCTCACCAATCAGGCTCTTGACAAACTTGGAAAAGACATGATTATCTGCATAGCCTCCGGCAATGAAGCCGATTATGCCATGTCCATAGACAAGACCCTTACCGCAGACCAGACCGAATTCAGCACTCTTTTTGGCTCGGACGAATCTTACAATACAAACGCCACCGGCTATGTGGATATATGGAGCGACAGCGCCACTCCTTTCACCGTGACTGCAATCCTGTATGACCGCAATACCGCCAAAGCTGTATTTGAGCAGCCTATTGGAGGTGGCGACGAAAAAACGGCATCATTCGCTTACTCAAAAACCGACGAACTTAAAAAAGCCTATTCGTCTGGTTCAGTAACGATGACCGCCTCCAAGAATACGGGCACCAGCAACCGCTACAACGTGCTGATTTCCGTAAACCGCCTTGTTTACAACACCTCCACCAATTCCGGCCGTAACTACATGCTCGGATTCAAAATATCAGGAACTGCCGGCCAGCGCATAATGATTACCACCAATTCCGAAAATGCTGAATTCACGGCTTCTCGGGCTCCCGGTTTTGAAGAAGGAAGCGGTGTCTTCTCCATCAATTCGATGGCATGTGGCAAAAACGTGATTTCAATTGGAGCATACACCACCAAGACCAAATGGGGCGTGCTCGGTGTTGGCCAAACCGGCGATGTATATGGCTACGGCAGCGGCATGGGATACACCCGCAACAAAATCGCTCCGTTCTCTTCCTACGGCACGCTGGCAGACGGACGTCAACTTCCCGACGTGTGCGCTCCGGGCGCTGCCATCGTATCCTCGATTTCCAACTACTACGTTACCAGCGGAGGTGCCACAGCCCGTGCAATGGCAGCCGCATCGCAGCCTTACAACGGACGCGACAACTACTGGGGGTCAGAACAGGGCACTTCCATGGCATGCCCTATCGCAGCCGGTACAATTGCACTCTGGCTTGAGGCCAATCCCAACCTTACAGTTGAAGACGTGCGCACCATTATCCGCAACACCTCCAAAAAAGACACATACGTCACTTCTCATGAAGAACCCGTACAATGGGGTGCCGGTAAAATCAACGCCCTCGACGGCATCAAGGAAGCCATCCGCCTTGCCGCCGGCGTAAACGATGTAACTATCGACGGCAAGGACAAGCTTGTCCTTACGCCCGCAGGCAACAACACATGGGAAATATACATGCCTTACGCATCGGCCATCAACGCTGAGGTATACAACCTTGCCGGCCTCCGCATGGCATCTGCCAACGCCGACGGCGACACACTCACCTTCACTGCCGATGGCCTTGAAAAAGGCATCTACCTCATCAGCGTGAACGGCACCGAAGCACGCCGCATTCTCGTGCGCTGATAAACCCGATATACCGCAACGGGGGAAGCTGACAGCCATCAGGCTGAACAACTTCCCTCGTTTCGTTTGTTATATGTCTGTTACAATCAAGCAAATATTTACCGCTCCTATGAAAGCCATCCTCTCCCTTCTGCTCTGCGCATCCACCCTTACGGCGACCGCACGGGTTCTCGACCCTATCACCCGCATCACCACCGGCAATAGAGCCGCAACCCTATCGACCACCGAATCCGGGTCCTCCCAATATAGCTCAATGATTATTGAACTCGACGAGGAGAACACGGTCGACGAACTGGAATCACGTGGCGTTATCATACTGTACCAGCGCGACAACCTCGTGTTGGCATGTGTGCCGCTCGACGAAGTTTCTTCACTCGAATCCGTACCGTCAATCAAAAGGGCAGCCATATCCCGCGTCGCCTCCACTTGCCTTGACAAGGCACTTCCCGCAACCCATGCCGATGCAGCGTTAGCCGGCCAGGGACTCCAGCAGGCATATACCGGCCGCGGCGTCACAGTCGGGTTCTCCGACATCGGTTTCGATCCAGGTCATGCAGCGTTCAGTGGTCAGGTGGCCGCCATCAGCCATATAGATGATTTCACAGCAACCATAACCCGCGCCACCACACCCGACGAAATTGAGGCCTACACCACCGATAACCATTACGAAGGCCACGCCACCCACGTCGGAGGCATCCTCGTCGGAAATGATTCAGGCTCACCCTATCGCGGAGTCGCAAGAGGTGCCAGGCTCGTGGCAACCACATCCGAACTGCTTGATGTCGGCATCCTGGCCGGAGTGGAAGAAGTCATAGCAAACGCAAAACAAGCCGGAGAGCCGGCAGTGGTGAACTTGTCGCTCGGCTCATGCCTCGGACCTCATGACGGCACCGATCTTTTCTGCCGCTACCTCGACCTGTGTGCCGATGATGCAGCCATATTGCTGGCAGCCGGCAACAGCGGCGACACCCGCATGAGCGTATCGCACATATTCTCTACCGCCCAACCTGTGATGACCGTGGCAATCGACAGCTTCAATTGGGAAAATCTCAAGGAACTGTACGGCATACTTGACCTATGGTGTTCCGATTCATCCCCGGTAAGCATACGTTTTTCTGTAATTGATTGGGAAGACCGCGTCCTGCTCGCCGAAGGCAAATGGACCGAGCTCACACAGGCTTCAGACCACGAGCTTATCATAGGCGATGAAGAAGGGTCTATTCTCAACGGACGTTTCGAAGGCAACATAATCTGTGCCGGCGAAGTGAGCCCCAACAATTCCCGAAGCAACATATCCATCAGCCTTGCCCTGCGAGACACCGAATTCATGACCGAACATGACTGGGCCCGTCATCTTGTGATTCTTGATGTAAAAGCCAATCCAGGCACAAGAGTTGACATCTGTGCCGAAGGCGCCCTCGGCTTCCGCAACAACACATCCACTTTCGCCAATATCTCCGGAACGCCTGATCTGTCGGTAAGTTCGCTTGCATGCGGGCACAACACCATCTGTGTCGGCTCGTCAACCACCCGCGACACCACACCCCTCCTAAGCGGCGGTCAACGCGACTGGTCGAACTTCGTGCAGACCGGGACCGTTTCAAAATTCACCAGCTACGGTACGCTTGTCGACGGACGCGCCCTGCCCCACTTCTGCGCACCCGGTGCCTATGTGGTTTCCGCCTACAACCGATACGTGGTTAAGGCCGAGCCTGAGAAAGCCGACGAAATGGCGGCTGTCAGCGCAAACGACCCCGAGAGCTACTATTATGCCGACTGCGGCACATCAATGGCAACGCCCCACGCTGCCGGAATCATGGCGATGTGGCTCGAAGCCGACCCAACACTCACCGGCACAGAATTGCGTCAGATCGCTCAGGAAACCGCCCACACTGAAGGTGTCGATCCTTCCGACCCGCGCACAGGCGCTGGCGTAATCGACGCATTGGCCGGGCTCAGATACATACTCGGTGTCAGCGGACAGATTGACAAAGCTGTCGAGCTCGTCAAAATACGCCGCGACGGCACCCGCATTGTGGTCGAAGGGGCAGATGCCCTCAATGCCTCAGTCGAAGCCTACACTCCTGCCGGTGTAAAAGTTAATCCCGACGCCCTCCCGTCGGGCCCCGTCCTGGTTCGTGTAACCACTCCCGAAGGTTTTCAGACAGCCAAACTGCAATAAGGGTTCTCCCACGACTCCACATACATCAGCTCCATCAATTCCACTGCGGTTGATGGAGCTGATTCCCTTCAGGTCACTTCGTTGGACGGATTAATTGCCCGCAGGGCTATTTTTTTAGGGAGTTGATGTGGAATTTTTGCGCAAATGTTGTAAATTTGCATCAAAAAGAACCCTGTATGAAGCGATTTTTCTTTGGCTTAGCTCTTATTATAGGCACGTCGCTCGGCATCAAGGCCGCCGACGGAGACTTTTTCCCATATCCCAAGCCCCCTGAGGAATTGACGAATTTGGCCGACCGCTGCGATTTTCTCGTAGGGCGTTTCTGGGCCGGAATGGATTTTAAGGGAGGCCTATCCAAGATGGATAAGTTCAGCTCAACTTTCAACGACTGGGTATCGTTCATGCCTTACGCCCATGCCGACACAGTCCATGCGGCCATTGACCGTATTCTGACACGGGTGAGCAAATCGGGTCCTCAGACCCTCGCCCTGGCCCGAATGGCCGAGGCATATACTTACAGCGACACGGCTGAGATTTTCAGTGAGGAAATATATTACCCCTTTGCCAAGGCGGCTGCCAACCACAAGAAGATTTCGGGAGCCGACAGGGCCCGTTTCCAAAGCCAAGTGCAAATCATGGACAACACACGTCAGGGTTCCGTTGTCGGGCACCTCGACTTTGTGACGCCACAGCAGGAAAAGAAAAGCCTTGACGATGTGCGCACCCAGATGGTTGTGATTCTTTTCAACGATCACGACTGCGACGACTGCGCCCTGGCCCGCGTGCGGCTCTCGGCCGATATAAACGCCACCGCCTTGATTCGCGCCGGCGTGCTGTCGGTGCTGTGCATCGAGCCTGGCGAGGCCTCGACCGAATGGCTCGCGGCGGCAGCCACCTACCCCTCCGACTGGATCATCGGCGCTTCGGAAAACGCCGATGAATATTTTGCCTTGCGCACATCGCCGTCAATATACCTGCTTGACTCGCGTCATAAACTTCTCGCAAAAGACGTCACCATCGACGGCCTTCTCGCCGCCCTTGCCGCCCTTCGCCAAAACGCCGGCCTATGAAAATCGCAGCATTGATTTCGGGCGGAGTAGACTCAGCTGTCGCCGTCCACCGCCTTGTTGAACAGGGCCATGACGTGCACTTATTTTACATACGCATAGGCCGCGACGACGGCACCAACGACTGCTCGGCCGACGAAGATATTGAGATGTGCAGCCTCATCGCCGCCCGCTATGGTCTGCCTCTTGAGGTTGTCCCCCTTCACGACGAATACTGGGAACATGTGATGCGTTACGCACTCGACACCGTCAGCCGTGGCCTGACGCCCAACCCAGACATGATGTGCAACCTCATCATCAAGTTCGGCTACTTCGAGGAACGCTGGGGACATGAATTCGACCTCACCGCCACCGGCCATTATGCCTCAACCGAAATTGACGCCGACGGCAACAAATGGCTGACCACAGCTGTGGATCCCGTAAAGGATCAGACTGACTTTTTAGGACGCATCACCTACCCTCAGCTCAAACATGTGATCTTCCCTATCGGCGACCTGCCCAAAGCCGAGGTACGCGAAATCGCCAAGGCCACCCGCATGCCAAACGCCATGCGCAAGGACTCGCAAGGCATCTGCTTCCTCGGAAAAATAAACTACAACGACTTCATCCGCCGCCACCTCGGAGAACGCCCCGGCCCTATCGTCGAGCTGGAGACAGGAAAAATACTCGGGCAGCACCGGGGCTTCTGGTTTCATACCATCGGCCAGCGGAAGGGCCTGGGTTTGAGCGGCGGCCCCTGGTATGTGGTCAAAAAGGATGTGGAAAACAACGTAATATACGTTTCGGGAGGATATGACACCGAAAAGCAATATGGACGTCACCTCCACATCGCCGAAACCCGCTTCATCACCCTCGACCCTTGGAAAGACCTCGACTGCGACAATGTGCCCATCTCTTTCAAGAACCGGCACATGCCTGAATTTATCCCCGGCACCCTGACACGGCTCGGCGCAGACGGCGAATATGTCATCTCGTCAGACCGTAAGGTCCAGGGCATCGCCCCAGGCCAGTTCGCGGTCATTTACGACAAGAACGCCCACCGCTGTCTCGGATCGGGTGTCATCACAGGACAAAACTTGAACTAACTATGGACGACCGCATAAAACTGAAAGTACTCGGCCTATCATACAACCAGCTGCAATCCGGCGCATTCGCATTGCTGCTGGCGCAGGAAGATGGCCCCTACCGCATCCCGGTGGTCATTGGCGCCGCCGAGGCTCAGTCAATCGCCATCCGCCTCGAAAGCATCACACCGTCGCGCCCCCTCACCCACGACCTCTTCATGAGTTTCGCCCAGGCCTTCGGAGTGAGACTGCGCGAGGTATTCATATATAAGTTCGAGGATGGAATATTCTCGTCGGAACTCACCTTCGACGACGGCGAACGGCAGGTGGTGCTCGATGCCCGCACCTCCGACGCCATCGCAATAGCTCTTCGCTGCCGCGCCCCGATATGGACCACCCGCGCCATCCTTGAAGAAACAGGCTTCATCATTGAGGACGACCCGACGGCCGAACCGTCGGCCGAGCGGCAGCCGTCGCCAGAAGTGACAGCCGAACCCAATCCAGAAAACTTTGCGGTCGAAGAACTTGAAAAGCTGCTCGCCAAGCTTATAGACGACGAAGACTACGAGCAGGCAGCCCGAATCAGCGAAATCCTTAAACGAAAAAAACAATAAGAAATTCCGGACGTTGAAGTTACAGCTGGCACTACACGTCCAAAATTCACCATAAAGCGCCTGTCAACACCCGGAATTACACAAACAACATTAAAAAATCCATGAATACCCTGAAAATCCGTCTGTCAGCCCTCGGCTTCCTTGAATTTGCCGTATGGGGCTCTTACCTTGTCTCGCTCGGAATGTTTCTGGCCGGTGTCGGCCTCGGCGAGTACATCTTTTGGTTCTACACTGTCCAGGGCCTTGTTTCTCTCGTCATGCCCGGGTTGATTGGCGTAATCGCCGACCGATTCATTCCGGCCCAGAAGATGATGAGCCTGTGTCATGTCCTGGCCGGCTCGTTCATGTTTGCCGCCGGATGGTATGCCATGAGCACCGGCGCTGACGTGCAGTTCGGCCCGCTCTTCACCCTCTACACCCTTTCGGTCGCCTTCTTCATGCCCACCATCGGCCTCAACAACTCGGTGGCGTTCAGCGCGCTTACCAAAGCCGGTATGGACACCGTCAAGGAATTCCCCCCCATCCGCGTGTTCGGCACGGTAGGCTTCATATTCGCAGAACTGTTCGTCAACTTCGTGCCGATCGACGGCCAGACAATCCAGCACACATTCTACCAGCTGTTCACCTGCGGCATATTCAGCTTTATCTTGGCCGTATATGCCCTGACCATGCCCGCATGCCCCGTGAACCGTGGCAAAAAAGGCTCGCTCGCCGATTCTCTCGGCCTCAGCGCCTTCAAACTGTTCAAGCGTAAGGAAATGGCCATATTCTTCATTTTCAGCATGCTACTTGGCGTATCCCTCCAGATTACCAATTCTTACGGTACCACATACATTGAGCATTTCGGTAAAGTAGCGGAATACGCCCAGGATTTCTTCGCCGCCAATCCAACATTCCTCATCTCGATGTCGCAGGCCAGCGAGGCTCTCTGTATTCTTCTCATCCCCATGTGCCTGCGCCGATTCGGCATCAAGGGTGTCATGCTCATGGCAATGTTTGCGTGGGTGCTCCGCTTCGGATTCTTCGGCCTCGGCGACACCTCAACCTCGGGCGTATGGTTGCTGATGCTGTCATGTATCGTCTATGGCGTGGCCTTCGACTTCTTCAACGTGTCGGGTGGCCTTTTCGTCGACCAACAGACCTCGCCCGAGATGCGCTCGTCGGCCCAGGGTCTCTTCATGATTATGACCAATGGCGTCGGCGCTTCGGTGGGCACCTTCCTTGCCGGAACCCTTGTAATCAACAAAAATGTATATGCTCCCGGACTTTCGCCCGAGATGCAGCTCGACGGATGGCGCGAGTCCTGGTATATTTTCGCCGCGTATGCCCTTATCGTCGGCATCCTGTTCTTCTTCATTTTCAAGAACCCGACCGCACCTGCCGCTGACAAGAAAGAAGTGAAAGAAGAGGAAGACATCGCAACTGATGCCGGCGGCATGATTGAGAAAGCATGAAACTCGAGGATAAATAAAATGATTTTGGCCAAATGATACGATTCTATGCACCCGGGCTGCCGGATAATCTCACCCTTCCCGAGAGCGATTCCGCCCATTGCGTGCGTGTGCTCCGCATGCGTGAGGGCGACCTGCTTGAAGCTGTCGATGGCCGCGGCACCCTCTACCGCTGCCGCCTCTCGGGGGCACATCCCAAGCATGCCACGGTGGAGGTGGTCGAGGCGGTTGAGTTGCCGAAGGTATGGGACGGCTCAATAACCATTGCCATCGCTCCCACCAAGCACAACGACCGCATGGAATGGCTTGTCGAGAAACTCGTCGAGATAGGCATCGACCGCATCGTGCCCTTGCGCTGCCGCTATTCCGAGCGCAAGGATATCAATGTTGAGCGGCTCATGAAAATAGCCGTCTCGGCGATGAAACAGTCGTTGAAGGCCGTTTTGCCCGAAATCACTCCGATGACACCGTTCGGCGAGTTTATCGAGTCGTGCCGCGAAGGCCAGCGCTTCATAGCCTACTGTGACCCCGACATTCCCCGCCGCCTGCTCTCGCGCGAATACCGCCCCGGAGGTGACACCACCATCCTCATCGGTCCTGAAGGCGATTTCTCAAAAGAGGAAATTTCCCGCGCCCTGGCCGACGGATGGATTCCCGTCACCCTGGGCGACAACCGCCTGCGCACTGAAACCGCCGCACTGGTCGCCTGCGACACCTGCCATATAATATCATCAACCCATACTTCATAAAAACAATGCAGAATTTCTTTCTACTGGCCGGTCCGTGCGTGATTGAAGGTAGGCAGATGGCCCTCGACATCGCCGCTGAAATCGCGCCAGTATGCCGCCGCCTCGACATACCCTACACTTTCAAAGGCTCCTACCGCAAGGCCAACCGCTCGCGCCTCGACTCCTTCACCGGCATCGGTGACCTCGAGGCCCTGCGCATCCTTGCCGAGGTGCGCGACACTGTCGGCGTTCCTGTTGTGACCGACATTCACGATGCAGCCGAAGCCCGTATGGCCGCCGACTTCGTCGACGTGCTGCAGATTCCGGCGTTCCTCTGCCGGCAGACCGACCTGCTCGTGGCCGCTGCCAAAACCGGCCGCGCCATAAACATCAAGAAAGGTCAGTTCCTCGCACCCGAATCAATGCACTTCGCCGTTGAGAAAGTCCGCGAGAGCGGTGGCCGTGAAGTGATGGTCACCGATCGCGGCACCACCTTCGGCTACAGCGACCTCATCGTCGATTTCCGCGGCATTCCCGAGATGCAACGCACATGCCATTGTCCCGTGATAATGGACGTGACACATTCCCTGCAGCAGCCCAACACCGCCGGAGGAGTCACTGGTGGGCGCCCCGACATGATTGAGACGATTGCCCGCGCTGCCATAGCCGTCGGCGCCGACGGTCTTTTCATCGAAACCCATCCCGAACCGTCCAAAGCCAAAAGCGACGGCGCCAACATGCTGCGCCTCGACCTTCTCGAGCCACTTCTCGAGCGTCTCACCGTCCTGCGCCAGGCCGTAAACGAAATATCCTCCCCCACCCGCTAAGCCAGGACCAGCACATAACAACGATTTTTACAAAGCGACGGATAAAACCTCTTTTAATCCCCGCTTCGTAAAAATCGTTTTTCTCTATCTGGGCTGGCAGTTTCGCCACAAAATGAAAAAAATATCGGCTGTCTTTTTACCAAAGCGGTTATTAAATCCCTCTAAATTTTGAGAGGTGGGAGAAATGTCGTAATTTTGTAGTCTGTTTTAGCAATTAATTTGAGAATGAAAATATTACGTTCAGCTCTCCTGGCCGCGTCGATGGCCACTGTCTCTCTCGCTCCTTTCAAAGCCAATGCCGTTATCGACAATCCAGTGACCCGCGCGGTCATTGAGGTATATGACAAGGTCCTCAAAGCCAATCCTACCGACTACATGACGTGGTTCCGCCGCGCCAATGAATACTATCGCCACAATGAATATGTCCGCGCGCTCGACGATGTGAACAACGCCCTGGCCTACGCCCCCGCCAGCGACACCGACCTGCGTTTCCAGGCCTACATGTTACGCGCTGGAATCTATAACCAGACCAACAAGCCCGAACAGGCACTGGCCGACCTCAATTCGGCAATCGCCCTCGACGGAAGTTCGTATGCGGCCATCTACCAAAAAGCCAACACTGAGTTTGAACTCGGCAACTACGGCGCCGCCCGCGTCGACTACACAAGGCTGCAGCGCTTCAACAGCCGCAGCACTGAGGCGCTGCTGGGACTTGCCCGCTGTGCCGTGAAGGAAAACAACCTCACCGCCGCAACCGACTACCTCCAGCAAGCCGTTGACTTCGCGCCCAACGATCCGGAGATTTACGTGCGCCGCGCCACCGTGCGCCGCCTGATGGGCGACCACAACGGTGCGGTCGACGACCTCGTGCTCGCAATCAGCCTTAACTCCAAAGACCCCAAGGCCATAGAGTATCTCGTGGAATACGGCAACACCAATTATCCCGCCACGATAGCCGGACTCTCCAACGCCATACAGCTCGCCCCCCAGAACGGTCTTTACCGTTATCTGCGCGCTTCAATCGCCCAGGCGCATTTCAACTACATTTCAGCCATTGACGATTTTCAGGAAATAATAGACCAACGCCTCTACAACTACCACGGCCTTTACGCGTCGATTGCCCGGTGTCTCTACGGTCTCGGCCGATATGAGGACGCCCTGGCGCAGGTAGACACGGCGTTGGGCAACGTCGACAATGTCGCCGACTATTACGTGCTGCGCTCACAGATTCTACGCGCCCTCGGTCGTCATGACGAAGCCATCGAGGCTGCCGCAAAGGGGCTGGCCGTGGATCCAAACTATGTGCCCGGACTTGTCGAGATGGCGCTGAACTACATTGATAAAAAGGACTATAAACAGGCCGCCGGACTTCTCGGCGAAGCGTCTATGGCCGAGGCCAACGATCCTTCAATCTACCTGCTGCGCGCCTGGCTTCACAAAACCTATCTCAATCAGCCCAAGGCAGCCGAAGGTTTCAACGAACAGGCAATAGATGTCGAGGGCTACGGCGACACCAATGTTAAGTCGCTCCGCGGATTTGCCCTGCTCAACCTCGGCCGTACCGACGAGGCAAACCGATGGATGGAAGGAGTCCTCGCCCAGCCTGACAACGACGGCCTTGCAAACTACTACGCCACCTGCTTCTACACCCTGACCGATGACGACACCAAGGCCCTCGAATGTGCCGAACGCTCGCTTAAGGCAGGTTACAGCGACAACCACAACTGGATGAACAACACCGACGGACAGATAAACGTCGGAGCCCTGCGCGATGACCTCCGCTTCCTCCAGCTCATGCAACGCTATAACTCGATTTTTGGAAAATAAGCCGGATCCGGCGGTTGCCTGAAAACAGCCGCCGGCCTTCCCGCTTCCCTCAAACCCAAAATTCCACATGGACAACACAACTATCAGCCTTTTCAAGAAACTTACACCGGGCGCATGGCAACGACAGGGAAGCGAACGGAAGCTCATCGTGCCGGACTTTTTCTTCAAGATTCACATTACCCACGGAACCGCCACGGTCGAAACCGTAACCCATGCAGGCCAACCGGGACACTTCCGCGCCGAGCACTACGAGGGAGCCGTCGCAGCTGCCCTGCGCAGCATGTCCGAAATCGAATCATCGGCCATGTTCGACTGGATGGACGGCACACCAGCCGGAGGCATTGCCAACCTTCACGCCTATCCATGGCTCCTATACAGGCTGATGAGATGTCCCAATCTGGTCGACGACAATCTAAATCCGATAAAAGTCGAGACCGTGCCGGCAAGGCTGTTTTTGAACATTGCTGAAAGTCAATCCGGCGATGGTCTGCTTAAAGCCTCGTTCATCGCCGAGACAGAGAACACATCGGGCATTGTTACAGCCATGCTTTCCGATTCATTCGCCATTGCCGGCGACACGATTTTCGCCCTGGCCGAACCTATCGGTGACAATTACGGCAGCCTGGATGTATTCACCCACAGCTTCGAGGCCGACAGCCTGGATGCCTTCCTCGCAATATTCTATACATACGTCACCAACGTCAAGGTAAGGTTTGACAGCCACAAAATCATCCACGAACAGGAGCCTGCCGATTGCGTGCCTACCATTGCCATTGAAAAAATAGATTCAGACAAGGCGCTTTACCTGCGCCTCGTTGACAGCGCGCCCGACGGCGGAGGAACAATAGCCAATGCCGTACATGTAAACTGGACGGTGCAGACATCCGATTTAGGCCGTATAACGGTGCGCCCGCTCCGCCACATCAATCTTGATGAGGAGGAAGAACAATTGCTGCGGCAAATCCGCGCGTACGCCCCCGACCGTGCCACCCGCGCCGAAGTATTTCTCAACGACGGTCTTTTCATCATTCCCGAGCAGGCGGCCTCACCCTTCCTGCTGCAAGGATTGCCAAAGTTGCTCAAAAACTACCGAGTCACCGGCATTGACAAACTGCGCGAATACAAACTTCGGCCTGTCCAGCCGAAAATGAGCGTCAAGTTCTCGCCGGGCATAGACTACCTTGAAGGTACCGCCGAAGTTGAATTCGGCAATGAGCGCATGACCCTTCAGGAACTTCTCGACCAATACCGCCGCGACAGATATGTCCGGCTGGCCGACGGCGACATAGCCGTAATCGACGAGGCATATATGCGCCGGTTGCAGCGCATATTCAGTGGAAATCAGGACAAGGACGGACGGTTCAAGATTTCGTTCTTCGACCTGCCCGAGATTGAACGCCTGCTTGATGACGACGCGAAAGCCTGCGATGAACTCAGGCGCCCGAGGGACTTCTATGCCGGATTCAGTCGCCTGGCCGACGCCCGTCTCACACTCCCCCAGGTTAACGCGACCCTGCGCAACTACCAGACTGAGGGCGTAAAATGGCTGAAGTATTTATACGACAACCATATGGGAGGCTGTCTCGCCGACGACATGGGCCTCGGCAAGACTCTTCAGGTCATATCGCTGCTGTCGCTGGTCTATCCCGACGAAAAAACGCCTTCGCTCATCGTTATGCCCCGCAGCCTGCTTTTCAACTGGCAGAGCGAGCTGTCCCGTTTCATTCCCTGGGCAGATGTAACCACCTATTATGGATCAGGCCGTGACCTCCCGGAGGCCATGAACCATCAGATAATCCTCACCACCTACGCCGTGGTGCGCAATGATGTGGAATTGCTCTCAAAACAAAAATTTCACATGGTGGTTCTCGACGAGTCGCAGACCATCAAGAACGTTACGGCCCAGCAAACCCGCTCGGTGTTCCTGCTCAACGCCGACCATCGCTTTGCCCTGAGCGGAACCCCGATTGAGAACAACCTTTCTGAACTGTACTCCCTGTTCCGTTTCATCAATCCCGGGATGTTCGGTTCGCTCGACGATTTCAACCGCCGCTATGCCGCGCCAATACAGCATGACGACAAAGATGCCACAGCCGACCTGCGCCGCAAAATTTTTCCATTCATACTGCGCCGACTTAAAAAAGATGTGCTCAACGATCTCCCCGAACGCGTGGAGCAAACGGTATATGTCGACATGGAGGCTCCACAGGAGCGGCTCTACGAACAGAGACGGAAATATTATCTTGAACGCATACGCGAGTCCATCGCCACGGAAGGCTTGCACAAATCCCGCTTTGTCATGCTGCAGGCTCTGAGCGAACTGCGTCAGATAGCCACCGTCCCCGAAAATCTCAGCGACGGCAAAATCAGCTCGGCCAAACTCGAGGTGCTCGCCGACCGCGTTACCGAAGCCGTCGAGAACGGCCACAAGGTTGTGGTGTTCTTCAACTTCATCGCCGGCATAGAAATACTTGGCGAACGCCTCGACAGGGCAGGTATCGGATACGAGGTCATGACAGGTGCCACCCACGACCGCAGCGGTGCCGTCAAGCGCTTCCAGACCGACCCGGACTGCCGCGTTTTCCTGATGACCCTGAAGACCGGCGGAGTGGGCCTCAACCTCACCGCCGCCGACATTGTGTTCATCGCCGAACCCTGGTGGAACAAAGCCGCCGAGGAGCAGGCAATCAGCCGCCTGCACCGCATTGGCCAAAAATCGACCGTGTTCAGCTTCTCGCTCATAACCCACGGCACCATCGAGGAAAAAATCCTGCAGCTGCAACAGATGAAAGCCGAACTTTTCGACAGCATCATCTCAAGCGACGACGCCGCATCGCCCAAAACCCTTACAGAAGACGACATCAATTTCATTCTCGGCTAAATCCACACATCCATGAGTTTCTTAAAGCCAGTAGACCTACCGCAGTCAATCCTGCTCGAAACCTGTCCCCCCGACATTGCCAAGGACATGGAAGACATTTGCCGTCATCTGACCAGGGCGCGCATGACAGAGATTGTAAAAATGTATGTTCCTTTGGCCGCGGGTGCCATCTTTTCGTTCGGGCCTTACCACTACAACCTGTCAAAACTGCTGCAGGAGTGGCTCACCGACCGCTACCGCGGCTACATCGACCCACAGCGCGAGCTGTTGCCCCACCTGCTCTACGGCCCGAACCTAAAAAAAGCGACTGACGCCTGGCCTGCAAACCTGCGGGCCGTAATCACCTATGCCCTCAACAATTCATTCATCGGCCTTGAGAAAATAAGGCAAATTATCTCTGAGAATCCGGAAAAAATCACCCTTGCATCCGGCAGGCAGACCTACGTTACTCCTGAGATGGCCCTGTCGATGATGAACACCGACCTATCGGGCATCATAAACCTTTACAGTGTCATTCCTCAGGTAGCCCGCATGGTTGGGCAGGCGATGGGACTGCAAAGTTTCAGCGGACGGTCGCGCACCACCGACATCCTCCCCGAAGGACGCATCGAGACGTTCTCGGGCGAAGGGGACCTGCTCGGTAAATTTGAGGTTTTCAAGTCAATAATCCACAGCAACGGAATTGGCCTCACCGGCACAGGCACGGGCATCCGCGCCGGAGACGTTACGGCTATCGCCGCCGCGCTCAACCTGGCCGATCCGTTTGCAAAATCCGAGCACCGCCAGTTCAAAAAATTCAGGGCCAGGGCTGCGGCCGTGCTCCTGCTGACGGCCCGGGCATCTTACCTGGGCAAATACACGGTTCTGCCCGACATGCTCCGCGCAGGTCTTAAATCGTTGGAATATACTTTTTTGGTAAACTGCGCCCTGCCCCACTTCGACAAATTCGGCAAGACCAACTTCTATGAAATGAGCGGCCGTCGGTTCCTGTCGGCAATCACGGCGGCGCTCGCCCGATATGCCGTGCGGAATCTGCCCGCCGACAAGCATGATCTCTGGATCGACTGCGACGACCTTGTGGACGAGATTTTCACCGGTCTGCCAGTATCCGAACGGTTTGGCATAGATCTTGAAGCCATAAAGGGCTATTCGGATGTTTACGACAATATTACACTGACAAAAGTACAGGTCGCCAATGTGGTCAACTCATTCACCAAACCGTTAATAAAGGGAATAATCGCGTTCCTCGCGTCTGCCGGACTGGTTGAAATGGCCTATCTTCCATCGGCCCTCAACACCAAGCGTCCTTACGACGCCATCAAGTATGTGAGATTGACGGGGTTGGGACGCTATGCAATGTGCTGCGATATAGAATATATCCCGCGCGGCGAGTTTAAGATGGCCACTGCCTCTGTCGAACTGGACGCCGACAATATGATTGTGAGGGTACTCAACGATGAGGCATCCCTGTTCATCAAGAACCAGATTGGCCGTAAAATCTCGTCCAACCGCTACATAGTAAACGAGGCGACAATAACCCGCAAGATTCAGACACGGACCGAACTGGAAAACCGCGTGGCGATTTTAAAGGAAATGGCCGCCGTGCAGCAGCTGCCGCCGGCGTGGCAGGCGATGGTCAATCATGCGGGCAGACGTCTTGGCGCCATCAAGGCCGAGCGCATCAGCGACTGGTGCATGTATGCTCTCGATGCCAAACTGCCTGAACTGGTCGAACTGCTGCGCACCCATCCATATGCACGCCGACTCATCCTGATGGTTGAAGGAGGCCGCTTTCTGGTAAAAAATTCCGACGTGGCAGAATTGCGTGGTATTTTGTCAGAGAACGGCTTTTCTCTGCCGGCGCCCGCAAAAGAAAGGTCGATGTGGGAATATGATGATTGACTTTAAGTCAGTTCAAGGATAAGGGAGAAAAGAAAAAGAGAACGGTGAAATCCTAACCATTGTTGGCGGATTTCACCGTTCTCTTTTTCTTTGAACTCCCGTCAATGACAGGGATTTTTCAGTTATGCCTACTCGACGCCGGCAAGGGTCGGGTCAATCATGATGCGGCCGCAGTACTCACACACGATGATTTTTTTGTGCATGCGGATTTCCATCTGCTTTTGAGGCGGAATGCGGTTGAAGCAGCCGCCACAGGCGTTACGCTGCACATACACAATGCCGAGGCCGTTGCGGGCGTTTTTACGGATGCGCTTGAAGGCCGTAAGGGTGCGTTCGTCGATTTTGGGTTCGAGGTCCTTTGCTTTCATGCGGAGGTTTTCCTCTTCCTGACGGGTCTCGCTTACGATTTCGTCAAGTTCGCCGCGCTTTTCAGCAAGGATATGTTCCATGTCGGCGAGGCGGTCGCGGGTTGCCTGAATGTCAGAGCGGCGGTTCTCGATGGCACGGGTGTGGTCGTTGATATGCTTCTGAGCCAGTTCGATTTCGAGCGACTGGAATTCAACTTCTTTCTGCAAGAGGTCGTATTCGCGGTTGTTGCGCACGTTTTTCATCTGCTCGTCGTAGCGTTCAACGAGATTCTGGCAATTGATGATTTTCTCCTTTTCGGCGGCGACAGACTTTGTCAGCTCGGCAATCTCCGCTGTGAAATTGTCAATGCGGGTGTGAAGGCCTGCAATCTGGTCCTCAAGGTCTTTAACCTCGAGAGGCAGCTCACCACGGATGGTCTTGATGCGGTCGATTTCAGAGAGGATGGTCTGAAGCTCGTAAAGAGTTTTGAGGCGGCTCTCCACAGAGAGTGCTTCGGTCTTGGTCTTATCTGTAGCCATACGGATATGTTGGATCGTTAAGAGCGATTTTAAAAGAATTCGACGGGATTTCTCTCGACGTTTGATTTCCAGACTGCAAAGTTAGGAAATTTTTCTGTAACTGCACGATAAAAAATATCTTTTGTGCATTGTTCTGTTTCAAAATGGCCGGCATCGACCAGCATGATGCGGTCTGTGTCGTCCAAAAAGAAATTGAGCTTGCAGTCAGCTGTGACCAGCACGTCCGCGCCCTTGTCTGCCGCGTCGGGCAGCAGGTCGCCTCCGGCTCCGCCACAGAGCGCCACACGCGAGATGACATAATCAGCCGCCGGAGGGATGGAATGTCGCAGGGCTGCCACGCCAAACGTGGATTTCACCCTGTTCAGAAAATCTTTCCACGGCTTCGGCTCGGCAAGGTTGCCGATGGCACCGAGGCCATCGGGCATAAGCGGCTCCACATCTTGCAGGCCGAGGCGCCCGGCCATCTCGATTGACACACCTTTCACGGCGCAGTCACACGATGTGTGGGCGCTGTAAACGCTTATACCGCGCTCAAAAGCCTTTGCCACACAGCGTTCCACACGGTTGCGGCCCGTCAGCTGGCGGGTTGCACGGAAAAGGAGCGGGTGATGGGCGATGACAAGATTGCATCCTTTCGCCACTGCCTCGTCAAGAATAGCCTCGGTCACATCTACACACAGCAGTGCCCCGGTGCAGTCAGCGCCGGGCGAACCCACCTGCCAGCCGGAGTTGTCCCAGCTTTCCTGGCACTCCGGCGGACAGACGGCTTCGATGGCGGTTATTATATCGCGGTTGGTCATTTCTCCTCGGGGAGATTAAGGGCGAGGTTGAGTTCGTCGAGCTGTTTTTGGTCAAGCGCGGCGGGAGCATCGAGCATGACGTCGCGGCCCGAGTTGTTTTTGGGGAAGGCGATGCAGTCGCGGATTGAGTCGAGGCCGGCGAAAAGCGACACCCAGCGGTCGAGACCGTAGGCGAGGCCACCGTGGGGAGGCGCGCCGAATTTGAAGGCGTTCATCAGGAAGCCGAACTGCTCCTGAGCCTTTTCGGGTGTGAATCCGAGAATCTCGAACATCTTGGCCTGCAATGCGGCATCGTGGATACGGATTGAGCCGCCGCCCACTTCAACGCCATTGATGACCATGTCGTAGGCATCGGCACGAACGGCAGCCGGATCGGTGTCGAGCATGGGAATGTCCTCGTCTTTGGGATGGGTGAAGGGATGGTGCATGGCCATGAGGCGCTGCTCTTCGTCGCTCCATTCAAACATGGGGAAATCGACAACCCAAAGGCAGGCGAACTGGTTCTTGTCGCGCAGGCCGAGCTGGCGTCCCATTTCAAGACGGAGTTCACAGAGCTGCTTGCGGGTGCGCATGGCATCGTCGCCGCTGAGGATGAGGATGAGGTCGCCGGGCTCGGCATCCATGGCCTTGGCCATCTGCTGAAGCACTTCCTGAGTGTAGAATTTGTCAACCGACGACTTGACGGTGCCGTCCTCGCCGATGCGGGCATATACCATGCCTTTCGCGCCAATCTGGGGACGCTTCACAAAGTCGGTGAGGGCGTCGAGCTGCTTGCGGGTATAGTGAGCCGCACCCTTCGCGCAGATGCCGCCGATGTATGCGGCGTTGTCAAACACGCTGAAACCATGGCCTTTCAGCACGTCCATGAGTTCGACGAACTTCATTCCGAAACGGATGTCGGGCTTGTCGGAACCGTAATATTTCATCGCGTCGGCCCAGGGCATGCGGATGAACGGTTCGGTCAGTTCGATGCCGCGTATTTCCTTAAATAGGTGCTTGGCCATGCCCTCGAAAAGTTCGATGACGTCGTTCTGTTCGATGAAGCTCATCTCGCAGTCAATCTGAGTGAACTCGGGCTGACGGTCGGCACGGAGGTCTTCGTCGCGGAAGCATTTCACAATCTGGAAATAGCGGTCCATACCCGACACCATCAGAAGTTGCTTGAGCGTCTGGGGCGACTGGGGCAGGGCATAGAACTGGCCGGGATTCATGCGCGAGGGCACAACGAAGTCGCGGGCACCCTCGGGAGTTGAACCCACCAGCATGGGGGTCTCGATTTCGAGGAAACCTTTCGAGTCGAGGTAGCGGCGCACTTCCATCGTCATGCGGTGGCGCAGCTCAAGATTGCGGCGCACCGGGGCGCGGCGCAGGTCCAGGTAACGGTAGCGCATGCGGAGGTCATCGCCGCCGTCGGTGTCGTCCTCGATGGTGAACGGCGGCACTTCACTGGTATTCAACACCTTGATTGAATCAGCGATGATTTCGATGTCACCGGTAGGAATGTTAGGATTCTTGGCGGTGCGCTCGGCAACCTTGCCTTTTACTTGCACTACAAATTCGCGGCCGAGATGGTTGGCCGATTCGGTGAGGGCGGCATCGCTCGACGAGTCGCACACCACCTGGGTGATTCCGTAGCGGTCGCGCAGGTCAACAAAGGTCAGGCCGCCCATTTTACGGACACGCTGCACCCATCCGGCCAGGGTCACTTCCTTGCCGGCGTCAGTCAGGCGAAGTTCGCCACAGGTATTGCTTCTGAACATGTTATATCAGTTGTTTTAGGTTGAATTTCCGTTTAACGGACAAAGGTACGAATTTTTGGCGAAAAACCGCCCAACCAATACGCAGATTCAGAATATTATTTATGCCTGGCGCCATCCAGGGATGTTTTTTTGTAATGTTGCAGCCGGTGGTGCGTATTATTGGTAAAAACCTGATGAAAATGATTGTACCCCTACTCCTTTCCACATTCTTGCCGGTTGCCGCAGGGAATGTTGTCACGGCCGACAATTCCACCGAAATTAAATTTGACTGCGACACCACGCTGCTGAACGAAATCGTCGTTAAGGCGCAACGCCAGTTAATCACCCGGCAAATCGACCGCATAGGCTACGACGTGCAGGCCGACCCCGAGATGCAGACATCCACCCTGACCGACATCCTCCGCAAAGTACCGATGGTTAGCGTTGATGGCGAAGGCAACATTTCGGTGAGGAACTCCACTTTCAAGGTGTATAAAAACGGTAAACCGAACCACTCGTTCACCAACAATGCGAAAGACATCTTTGCCGCCATCCCAGCCTCATCGGTAAAGCGCATCGAGGTCATCACCGACCCTGGCGCGAAAGAGGACGCCGAGGGCACCGGCGTCATACTCAACATTGTCACTATGGACAACCGGCCCATCAAAGGTGTCCTCGGCACGGCATCCCTGTCGATGAATTCCAGGATTCCACTGCCATTGCCACGGCTGTGGCTGACCACACAGATAGGTAATGTAAACCTGTCTCTATCGGGAGGATACAATCACCAGACCTACCACAGCAACAAATCAGCCGAAACCGCCCGCGGGACCTACCTCACCACCGGCAACACCCTTTCCACAGAAGAAATGTCCCGCTCGATGTCCGACAACGGATACGCCAACATCGAGGCAAGCTACGAGCCGGACACACTCAATCTTTTCACTGCCGAGTTCGGGATAAATCCTTATTCCGGGCATGGATACGGATGGCAAAGAACCGTCATGTCCGACGGCACGGCACCCGTTTACAGCTATACCCAGGATTACACTCGCCCCGTCAACAGATACACCGACATTTCGGGCGTGTTCAACTACCAACGCTCCACACGACGCCCCGGCGAGACCATTACCCTGTCCTATCAAGTCGCGTCCACCGGCCAACGCAGCCACATGCTGACCGAGTATTCCCCGCAAGTCAACATGCCGGTCGGATATTCAGGCATCGACAATTCATCAAAGTTAAACTTCATCGAGCACACTGCCCAGCTCGACTGGACACGTCCGTTCAACCCGCACCATACCCTGCGCCTGGGTGGCAAATACATTTTCCGACAGAATCATTCCATTTCGGCAATCCAATATACGGGTTCGCACTCCACCTCCAACGATTTCCGCCACCGCACCCAGGTGGGCGCGGCCTACCTCGACTACCGCATAACCTACGGCTCCGTCAATGCCCGTGCCGGCCTGCGCTATGAATATTCCCGCCTTGACGCCAGGTTCATCGACGGAAGCGCCCCGGACTTCGGCAGCGACCTAAACGACCTGGTTCCCAACGCCGCCCTGCAATGGCAGATTAACGGCCAAAGCAATGTCCGCGCCAATTTCTCCACAGCCATCCAACGCCCCGGAATAGCGTTCCTCAACCCGGCCGTAAATGAATCGCCCTACATGGTCTCAAAAGGCAATCCCGACCTTGAAAGCGCGCGCGTCAACACCCTCAACCTCAACTACAATCTCTCCCGAAACAAAATCTACCTCGACGCCTCCCTGACTTATGTGTTCGCCAACAACCAGATCTGCGACGTACGCACCATCGAAGGCGACGTCATCAATCTCACTTACGATAACGGAGACCGACAGCGCATGTTCTACGGCAACATATACGTCCAGTGGTCACCCGGCGACAAGACCCAGCTCACCGCCAGCCTTATGGGTGGAATGGGCCGCTGCTACTCGCCACGCACAGGCGCCAAAGTTCAGCGATGGGTATGGAAACCGTCGGTCTACGTATCCCAGCGCCTGCCGTGGAAGCTGCGTTTAGGCGCGTCATGCTACTACGATGACGGTTACATATACAACGTCTACCAATACATCGTTCCGTTCGGAGCCGCCAGGTTCTATTACAGCCTGTCGCTCCAGCGGCAATTCCTTGCCGACAACAGGCTGACGGTTCAGTTGTATGCCAACAACCTTTTCCTGCCATCGACACAACACAGCACCATCCATTCCGTCAACTCCGATTATGTAGGCACCCGCAATTCCTATTTCTTCAACCGCGATTATTTCGGGGTCAACATCTCGCTGCGATTCGGTTCGCTGAAATCAGAAGTCAAGAAAACCGGCCACACAATCAGCAACGACGACCTTCAAGGCAAACGTTTATGACCGCGATGCCACATCACGTTCGGAACCGCCACCGGTCGCTGTCTGTATTCACCGGGCGCCGACCACCACCTTCCTGACCTCCCCGCCAGTCTTCACAATATAGACTCCACGGGAAACTGGCCGTTCTACCTGCAAGCCGTTGAGATTGAAATATTGTGGAGCTGCGGAATCAGCCTCCGGTACGGTGACCCCGGCGGGTCCTCCGGGAATATAGCGGGCATTCGACACCTCATACTTTATCCTTGTAACGGCTTGCAGACTCCAGTCACTTTCCTGATACTGTCCGAAATATACCAATATTTCAGCGACATGTCTCCCTTCATGCCGGGTTACGCACTGAATGTCGCAAAGTTCTGCCGGAACAGGGGCTGCAACTCCCGTTAAATCGACATCGGCACCGGATGAATCCGCCATGCCAATCGACATGGAATCGTATTGGTCGGCCATAAATGGCATAAGCTGATATTGGCCTATGGACTTGACATCTGTTTCAACAACACTTACCCTCACATCGGCAGCCGTTTTTCCATCCAAGATTTCAAAGCTGTCAATCGCTCCGGGACACATATAGGCAGCATCCCAGTCGGCCACCATTCCGGAAGGCGAATCAATGAACCGTGATGGGTGTGCGCCGGTTCGTGCATACCAGTAGAATGATCCTTCCCACACATGCGTGATCGAACCACCAGCCGTTACAAAATTGGAGAATACCCCGTTTGGAATACACCATTCCACTATGGCTCCATGTTCACCGTTATGATAGGTACATGTTGCCACAAGGTTTTCATCCATAATCCGCCATAGATCCTCGTACGTCTCACACTCAAAAGGAGTCACTTCACCAGTTGAGTAATCAACAAAAAACTGAGTGGATTCACGCCCTTTGCTGTCAACAATCGCCTCCGCATCAAAGCCAAAAGCCATCGCAACCGCCATTATCAGAGAAAAACATGGACATCTCATATCCGGCATATTTTACATCTAATTATTTTAAGTAATTATTTTAAGGCTCTACAAAAAGTTCGCCATCTTTGTTTATACATACCTCCGTATCAATGGAAACAGCACCTTTCAATTTTACAACACTATTGTTTATAATAACATCTCCGAATACAGAATTATCATCGACATGAGAACCTATTTTGATATTGCCAGCTGTATAGTATCGGTTCGAATTTATCACCTCATTTTGTATGGTAATAGTGTGATTTGCTGTATAACTAATTACTAATGGTAAATATCCCGTACCAACAAGTCCTATTGAAACATTCTTATTTATATAGTTATCTAAGGGAACATACTGGCCATCATGTATTTCAACTTCTTTCGTGTCCCGATTGTATATAACAATCCTTATATTTTCAGAAGATGTGGAAATATAAGGATTTGCTTCTAAATTCAGTTCCACATCCTTTGGACTAACAGGGTAATGAGTATGCACAATCATACTTGGATCTCCAAAACACGTATAAATTTCGCGCTCATATTTTGATGTTGTTGTCAATCCTTTGACGCTTTGCATATACGATAGGCCCAATGCTAACAAATCTCCCATTCCTATGGTATGATCAAACGGCTGCTCAATCTGACGCGCCAATGCTTCAAATATGCCATTAGACAATTCATCATTATATGTTGAAGGGCTTTCTCCACCAGCGCATAATATTGAAACGCAGCCCCCGCCCTCTTTACGAATAAAAGCCTCTGCAAAACATTCATTTACATCAAATCGACCTGTACTGCAATTTATGCTAAAAACGATTGGAAGTTTACTACCATTATTCAAGGCCTTGATATGTGCTATCGTATAATTAGGGGAACTCCAGCTATTACTACTTCCGTGATCTCTATGAAATAAATAAAAAGCGCCATTCATAATAGCATTGGAAATTTGCGTTCCACTCCCATCCCAATTATAATTAGGTTTCTGCAAATCGGCAGTCAACGGAGTTCCATCAGAAAGTTTCTGAGGATACGAGTTTGCATGGGCATAATAAATCCGCTGGACACTTTTTCCTTTGTCAACCATCATGCGTCGACAGTTCTCCGAAGTTTTAATAAAAGCTCTACATTCCTTTGTATTATCCGACGAATTTATTTCAAAATAAGACGCATTTATGCCATATTGGTAATACGACGAATCAAGTACAGGATTCTTTTCATAATTTATAATTTTATCAATAACCACAGCTGCTTGACTACTATCTGAAACAGGGATTCTCCCAAAACGAATATCCGCCAACTTATCAGAGTCAAGACAAGCATACCCATAATCTGAAACAAATATATCATCATTCCATAAATCTACTCCTATTTTCGCTGGTACATCCTCAAAATCACCAATAATAAGAAGATAATACATGTTGGGATGTTTTGTCGCATATAACCTTATATAATTTTTAACACTGTCAATTGTCCATAAGGAATCGCTCACAACATATGTTTTATATCCTAACATGCTTTTCCATTCAGCCAATCTATTAGCTTCATTGAAAAATTTTGGAGTAGTAACAATCAAATATTCCTTTAAATTATCTCTATTTGCTATATATATATTTTTAACCAGTTCGTCATTAACGACCATATTCGCAATTATATCATCATCGAATATATTCATTTTTGTGGTGTTGTTCAACGATGTCGCAACACGAGACATTGAAATATTATATGATATTTTTGTTAAGACTTTGATTGTTTTATTACGATAGTCATATAACACTGGTGTAACATCTACATACTGAATGGAAGCACCTCGATAATTTTCGGTTGCTCCTAATTTCACAAACTCTTTGGGAAACAAGCCATTATACGGAGATATTGGCTTAGGGACATATACATCCTGTACTCCACTATCAGGCGTAGGGATAGATGCTGGACTCAACGTTCTATCATATTCATTAAACTCACAGGCTACAATATTTAAACTTGCACAATATCCATCGGGGATGAAGAAACGATCAGAGGTCACAAGATATGCTGGTTCCCCTTCTACATCATTGACACCAAATCCATCAAGTTGAAACATATATTCCCCTACTGATGATGGACTACTACACATTGTAAGCCCATTTATTTCATAAGTGACATTGGTGATCAGTCCCATCTGCCGAACAGACCTCAAGGGAGCACTTCGCATGGTAGCGGCAGTTGCCACTCCAGTTTTAGTATCAAATACCATTTGAGCTTCCACATACACAGAAACCTGCATATATAGAATCATCACAATAACCCTAAGAAGAATGGCGTTCTGCATCCTTAGAATTTCATATGCATTTTTAATTATCTTCATAATGCGCCCAATTTATTCAGTTACAATCATTTTCTTTATGCCAACTTCGACATTGTCTACAACCAAGGCATATAAATACAGTCCAGGAGATAGAGTCTCCCCGGGGATTATCAGCTCACCTTTTGAGCACATCACGTCAAGCGGATACGAGCCTACTTGAGAGCCTTGCAGATCATAAACATATATGCAGGCTGTTGAAGCATTCGTTCCAAGTCCATATTTTATGGTGGTAGAAGCCTTAAATGGATTTGGCGTATTGTTACCTAAATAACATTTATCCATTATTTCATTGTCTACGTTGCCATTAAGACGTGACTTAACCACAGAGTTGTCAGGTGACAAAGATTGTTTAAGTTCATCAACTTGATGAGCCAAACTCTGTATGGTCTGAAGCAATAACGGAACCATTCCTGCATAGTCCACATAAGCGTTACCATCATTGTCGGTTCTCACCAGTGATGGGAACGAGCGTTTAAGGTCCTCCGCATCTATACAATATACCAGTTCCGATTCATCTTTTTGAGATCCCTGAATACGTGGTACAGCAAATGATGCTACACCCATTTCTGTTTCATATGTACCTAACCCAAGCACTGCATCAACATTATCCTTACGCGAAATAAACTCAGCACTTGCTTTGGACATTGCATTAAGATATGGAGCCTTAACATAATAATGATATGCTGAGATTCCCGCACAATTAAAATCGAAATTATATGAGTCGAAACCAAACGAGAATAGCGTGTCAATAGCAGTGGAACCAACAGTGCAAGCAATGCCATTCTTACCATGTAGCCACAAGCGCCCTGAATTTTGAGCAGATTCACCAATGCCAGTACTAATATTAGCGATTGTGCTTGAACCGAATAAAATATTTGCGCCCTGAGCCGACCCACTCAGAGGATATATGAGCATCGAAGCATATGGATTTGGAGATAATGACACTCCGGCAGAAGTGGTAGGCTGTTTGCCAACTCGAGATTGCCCGCTTTTCAAAACAGACAACTGAGCCGACAACGTAAACGGCATTAACAACAGGAAAAGGACTTTCATCAGGTTTTTCATATCATGGATGGATTTAAGGTAATTCAATAAGAATTTCGGCTATTTTGTTCTCATTTGCAAATATACTATTGAAATTTATAAAAGTCAAGACTTGGTTACACTCGTTAACATATATTAACCATACCTATATTTAATAACCTCGTTGGCTGTTTCCATTTCGCATATCCTTGCAGTGATGGCGGCTCAACCCGAAAGGAGGGCGTTTTTAAACGGGCCCTAAACTTTACATCGCGCCGCTTGTTTGATAAATAAACATTCAACCTCTACGAATCATGAATTTTAATAATTTCACCATCAAGTCGCAAGAAGCGATTCAAAAGGCCGTGGAACTGACCCGCGCTGCGGGCACACAGTCCATCGAGCCGGTCGTGCTGCTCAAAGGCGTGGTCGACGAGGGTGAGTCGCTGGTTAAGTTTATTTTCCAGAAAATAGGCGCCAACCCCGCCGGCATCAACGCTCAGATTGAGCGCGAGATTGCCGCGCTGCCGAAAGTGAGCGGCGGAGAGCCTTACCTGAGCCGCACCTCAAACGACGTGCTTCAGAAAGCGCTCGACATCGCCAAGAAACAGGGTGACGAATATGTGACCCTTGAGGCGCTGCTAATGGCGTTGTTTGAGGTCAACTCGCCCGCATCTACCATCCTCAAGAACGCCGGCCTCGGCAAAAAGGAGCTTGAGGCCGCCGTGGCCGAACTCCGCAAGGGCAAGACCGCAACCGATCAAAATTCGGAGGAGACGTACAACGCCCTGTCGAAGTATGCCGTCAATCTCAACGAACGCGCCCGCTCGGGCAAGCTCGACCCCGTGATCGGCCGAGACGAGGAGATACGCCGCGTGCTCCAGATTCTCAGCCGCCGCACCAAGAACAACCCGATGCTCATCGGCGAGCCAGGCACAGGCAAGACCGCCATCGCCGAGGGTCTCGCTCACCGCATCGTGCGCGGCGACGTGCCCGAGAACCTGCGCACCAAACAGATTTACTCGCTCGACATGGGCGCCCTGGTTGCGGGAGCAAAGTATAAGGGTGAATTTGAAGAACGCCTGAAAGCCATCGTGAACGAAGTGCAGAGCAGCGACGGCGAAATCATTCTTTTCATCGACGAAATCCACACCCTTGTAGGTGCGGGTAAGGGAGAGGGAGCCATGGACGCCGCCAACATCCTCAAGCCGGCCCTGGCTCGCGGCGAACTGCGCAGCATCGGCGCCACCACCCTCGACGAATATCAAAAGTATTTTGAAAAGGACAAGGCTCTGGAACGCCGTTTCCAAAAGGTCATGGTCAACGAGCCCGACGAACTGAGCGCCATCGCAATCCTCCGCGGACTGAAAGAGCGCTATGAAAACCACCACAAGGTGCGCATCCGCGATGAGGCCATCGTTGCGGCAGTGCAGCTTTCAGAGCGTTACATCACCGACCGTTTCCTCCCCGACAAGGCCATCGACCTCATTGACGAGGCCGCATCGAAGCTGAAACTCGAAATCGACTCCGTTCCGCAGGCGCTCGACGACATAACCCGCCGCATCGCCCAAAAGGAAATCGAACGCGAGGCCATCAAACGCGAAGGCATGGACGACCGCGTACGCGAAATCGAGAAAGAAATCGCCTCGATGCGCGACGAGGAAAAGGAATACGCGGCCAAATGGAAAGCCGAGAAAGAGCTCATCAACCGCATCCAGCAGAATAAAATCGACATCGAGCAACTCGGTTTCGAGGCCGAACGCGCCGAGCGCGAAGGCGACTATGCGAAAGTTGCTGAAATCCGCTATTCCAAAATCCAGTCTAAGGAGAAGGAAAACGCCGACATCCAGGAACAGCTCAAGATGATGCAGGGCGACAAGGCCCTCATCAAGGAAGAGGTCGACGCCGAAGACATCGCCGACGTGGTTTCGCGCTGGACGGGCATCCCGGTCAACAAGATGGTGCAGAGCGAGAAAGAAAAGTTGCTCCATCTTGAAGAAGAACTCCACTCGCGCGTAGTGGGTCAGGAAGACGCCATCCGCGCCATCGCCGACGCAGTGCGCCGTTCGCGCGCCGGACTCGCCGACCCGAAACGTCCCATCGGCTCGTTCATATTCCTCGGCACCACCGGTGTCGGCAAGACCGAGCTCGCCAAGGCTCTGGCCGAATACCTTTTCGACGACGAGAACATGATGACCCGAATCGATATGTCGGAATATCAGGAGAAACACAGCGTGTCTCGCCTTGTCGGAGCGCCTCCGGGATATGTGGGCTATGACGAGGGCGGCCAGCTCACCGAGGCCGTACGCCGCAAGCCCTACTCCGTAGTGCTGTTTGATGAAATCGAGAAAGCCCACCCGGATGTGTTCAATATCCTGCTGCAGGTACTCGACGACGGACGGCTCACCGACAACAAGGGCCGAAACGTCAACTTCAAGAACACCATCATAATAATGACGTCGAACATGGGCGCCCACCTCATCCGCGACAACTTCTCGAAGATGACCGACGAAAACCGCGCCGAGACCATCGACAAGACCAAGGAACAGGTGCTCGACATGCTCAAACAGACCATCCGTCCCGAGTTCCTCAACCGTATCGACGAAATCATAATGTTCACGCCGCTCAACCGCGACGAAATCGAAGAAATCGTCGGACTGCAGATCAAGTCAATACAGAAGATGCTGAAAGTGTCGGGCGGCATCGACCTCAAGGTCACTCCCGAGGCCCTGTCGTTCCTCGCCGACGAAGGCTACGATCCCGAGTTCGGCGCCCGTCCCGTCAAGCGCGCAATCCACCGTCTCGTGCTCAACCAGCTGTCGAAAGACATCCTTGCGCAGAAAGTCGACAAAGACCATCCCATCGTAATCGACGTCGACGGCAAGGGCGAGGACGCGAAGCTCGTGTTCCGCAATTCTTAAAATTTCTCAACTGAAAACCGAGGCCGGAGTCCTTACCGAGATTCCGGCCCCGTTTTTTTATGCACCGCCAAAACCTTACAAGGTCCAAAGTGGTTATACTTATGAGTCTAACAAAACACCTTTTTACTGATGAAAAAAATATTTTACTTTCTGCTCTGCGTCCTTCCGCTTGTTTCGTTCACATCGTGTGATGACGACAATGATTTGCCCGATGTAGATTTCTCCATCGCCATCTCGGACGGCACATTCGTCGACGGGAAAATATACGCTGTGGCCGGAACCGACCTTGTGATCGACGGCATCACCGTCATCAACAACGAAAAGGGCAAAGAAGCCATCATCCCCTACGCCAACTATTTCTGGGATTTCAGGCCGCTTGGACAGAGCGTCATCGCCCCCTACGGCATCACGATAGCGCTCCCCGAAGAAATGGAACCCGGCGAACACATCCTTGAAATTTCAGCGCCGGTATATGCCGTCGACAAATCCCCGGCATTCACCGTGCTCGACTATACCGTGGTCGTTGTTTCTGACGAAAGCGACATTCCCGACGGAGGCACAGCCTCGACAGTCGGCACACCGCAGATACAGGCCAACGACCCCGCGAAATAAAACTCTCCTCACCAATAAAGACTGAATATTATGAAACCCTCCACTAAAAAAGTTGTCGAACACATCGTTGACAACTACCGCAAGGCCGGAAAGGCCATGGGCCGCACCGAAGAACGCAACGGACAGCTCGCATCATGGATGACAAAAGACACATTCGACGACACCGCCGACAAAATCCAGGGAGCATACGACGCCGGCGACTTCGACAACGTTCCCGAATCGGAAGTTGACGCACTCATGGACAAATACGGCGCGAGCGACATCTACCACCTCACCGCCTCGTATTTCAACGCCACCGGCAAAATCCTCAACGTAGAATAATACTCCGCTTCATCTCCCTCCCGCGGGCCGACCACCACGTCGGCCCGCTCATTTTTTCAGCAGGGGCATGAAGACGATGACCGCAGCGGCAAGGGCGACGGCAATCACGACCAGCACAATTATGCCCCAGCGCTCAAGGCTGCGGGGAATACGGTCTATTTGGCGGTGGGGCGGCTCCGGCCTCAGTTCTATCTTGCGTCTGTCGCTCATTGTCCGAGTTCAAGTTGATTCTTAATCAGTGAATAGTAAGCGCCGCGGCGTGCAATCAGCTCTTCGTGACTGCCGACTTCGGCCACGCGCCCCTTGTCGAGCACGATAATCTGGTCGGCATTGACCACGGTCGAAAGCCTGTGGGCCACGACAACCACGGTGCGTCCCTCATAAAATTTCTCCAGATTCGCCACAATCTCGCGCTCGTTGGTGGCGTCGAGGGCATTGGTGGCCTCGTCGAGAAATATATAGTCGGGGTTCTTGTAGACGGCACGCGCAATCAGCACACGCTGACGCTGGCCCTGACTCAGGCCGGTACCGTCGCGGCCGATCATGGTGTTGTACTGCAACGGCAGTCCCATCACGAAATCGTGGATATTGGCCACCCTCGCTGCGTGTTCAAGCCGGTCAATGTCCACGGGACCATCGCCGACGGCGATATTACGCGCGATGGATTCAGAAAATATCACACCGTCCTGCATCACCACCCCGCAGCGGTTGCGCCACCATTTCATCGAATAGGCGGCAAGTTCACGCCCACCCACCCTGATATGACCCTTTGCCACGGGATAGTAGCCGAGCATCAGTTTCACAAGGGTTGATTTGCCGCTGCCCGACGCACCGACAATTGCCGTCACCTTGCCCTCGGGCACCGTTATTGAGATGCCGTCGACAGTAAAATCAGGAGCATGCGGGTCGTATTTGAAGCCGACGCCGTCAAAACATATCTCTCTGCCGCCGTCCGTGGGAAACGAATCAGCGCTGGCGCAGCGGTCCTCCTCGTTGCGCGACGAATGAATCTCGTTGATTCGCTCCAGCGATATTTTCACATCCTGCAGCGAGTAGACAAATCCCATCAACTGGTCGACCGGCGAGTTCAACTGCCCGATGATATACTGCACCGCCAGCATGGCGCCGAGGGTCATCGAACCGTTGATTACAGCCGTGGCCGCCAGTACGGTGATGAAGATATTCTTGACCTCGTTGATGACAAGCGAGCCGGCCTCCTGGGTCTGCTGGAGCTTGAGCGAGCGCATCTGCACGTCAAACAGGTCGGCCTGCACGTCCTCCCATTCCCTGCGACGCCGTTCCTCGCAGTCCTGCAGCTTGATTTCCTGCATTGTGGTGACAAACTGATATGTTTTGTTGTTGTTGACGGCCTGTTGCTCAAAAAGGTCATAGTCGAGCAGCTTTCGCCTGCGCAGGAACGACGCGATCCACACCCCGTAGACCACGCTCCCAAGGGCGAACACGGCAAATATCAAGCCATTGTAAACCAACAGCACTATGCCGAAAATCAAGAAGCTCAACACCGAGAAAAGTATTCCGAGCACCTGCTGGGTGAGGAAGTTCTGCACGCGCGCATGGTCGCCGATGCGCTGGAGCAGGTCGCCCATGAGCTTTGTGTCGAAGAAGCTCATGGGAAGTTTGAGCAGCTTCACGAAAAAGTCGCTCACCAGCGAAAGGTTGATGCACAGGGAAATGTGCAGCAGCAAGCGCCGGCGGATGATGTCGGTCGCCATCCTGCCCGCCACAATCATCAGCTCTCCCAACAGCACCAGCCATATGAAACCGATGTCGCTGTCGCGGATGCCCACATCGACAATCGCCTGGGTGAGGAAGGGAATTATGAGCTGCAGAACGCATCCCAGAGCCAGCCCGGCGACAATCTGCGCGAAATAGCGGCGGTAGCGGTTGATATACCGGGCCAGGAAACGCAGCGACCGCTCGGGCTGCACCTCGCGGCATGCTGTCGAAAAATCGCCGGTGGGCTCGAAAAACATGGCGATGCCGGTGGCGCGGTCGCCCGACGTCTGCGTCACCCACCTTCGTTCCTGCTCCACGCGGCTGCACTTTTTCAGCCCCTTGGCCGGGTCGGCGATGCGGAACTTTCCGCTGCGGGTCATCCCGTAGAACACCACAAAATGTTTCTGGTTCCAGTGCAATATGGCAGGGCCACCCGAGGCGGCGAGCTCGTCGAGGGTGAGGCGCCCGGCCGCACTTTCAAGGCCGAGGCGCTCCGCAGCCTGCGAGATGCCCAGCATCGACACGCCCTCGGTGGTGGCAAAGCAATGGCGCGACACAGCCTCAACCGTCATCCGGCGCCCGAACAGGCCGCACACCATCGCAAGACTTGCCGCCCCGCACTGCATCGAGTCGGGCTGCCTTACGAAATGTATGCGCTCCCCCCGTGCCATAGCCACGTCACTTCAAGATGCCAGACTCCTGCGAGCCTATGCCCTGAGCCTCATCGCCGCGCGACACCTTCTTGCCATAACCGAAAGTATATACTGCCGACAGGTTGAAATACCTGCGCGCCGACGGACTGTAAAACTGAGTTGAAGCTCCATACAGCGGCGCTTCGACCACAGCGCTTGTCGCCGCACACGACGAGCGGAAAAGATTGGCGGCGTTGAAGCTCACATACCACGCGCCGTTGCCCCAGGCGGCCGTCAGCTGATAATATGGCTTGAACTTCGTTACCGTCGGGCCATTGAGGCTTTTGAAATTGTGACGTATGTATGCTCCGAACTGGAAGTTGCCCGCCATATACCACGCCTGGGCCGTGTACCGCGGCACGTTCAGCACATTGTGGTAGATTCCCGAATTATGCCAGTGGGTGAAGCCTCCCGAGCCATTCAGCATGAGACGGTTCTTGAACAGGTAGGCCGTGGCATTCAGTTCCACCTCGGTGCGGGTGCATGAGCCATCGTTCACCGCCGAGCGCACCATCACCGGGTCAGCCCCATCGGTGGATGGCGTCCATACATGCACCACGGGGCGGTGGCGGTAGTTATATTTAGCCATTGCCGACAGCTGAAGGTTCGACAGGGGCTGCAGGTTATACTGGGCCGCCGCCGTATAGGAATTGCTGGTCTGCAGATACTTGTTGCCCTCGACAGCCTCGATTTCGTTTATATATATCCTGGTGTCGCTGTGGTCGGTCACCCCACCGGCCAACACCTCGGAATACAGGCTGCCCGACAGCGAGCTCTTGCGGGACAAAGAGTATCCTCCGCTCACATAAACCATCGGCAGCAACTTGCGGAAGGAATATCCCGCCTGATTGTTGTCAACATAATTGAGGCCGATCTGCGGGAAAAGCCAGCCCCGGGAAAAGCTGAACGAGCCCGACACACGCACATTCGCAAAATAATTGCGGATGTCAGTCGAAGCCACTGTCGTGCCGGCATAGTCGATGTCATCGCCTACGTACGAGCCTTTCACAGCTGCCGACAGCGAGTTCTGCCCCATGCGGCGGGTAATCTGGGCGTCGAGCGAGGCCGACACCACCTGCTCGCCGACATCATTGACAATCGGGCTGTCGCCTTCGAGCAGATATGAGGAATTGCGGTGGGTCTTGTCATAGCTCACCTGCGGCGCCAGCGCCAGCAACCACTTCTGCGCGAACGCGAAATTATACTGACCGTTCCAGTCAAAGCTCCTTGTGTCGTGGGTGAGGTCACTGTCAAACTCGCGCAGTGCCGACGCACCCGTCAATCCCGTCACGCCCGCACGGTCGGAACGCGGCACATCATTGAACTTAAAGCCAAGTGAATTTGACAGCAGGACATTCTGTCCCTGATACACACCGCGCAAGGTTACGTAGGGAGTACGGCGGCTGAAATCCATCGCGCGGTCATCGCTGACACGTTCCACCGTTTCATTCCCGAAATCATAGCGCGACAAGCTTTCCGAGCCCGTATGCGACGACTTTTCATAGTCACATCCGGCGGCGACGTCCCACGTCATGCGGCGGTAGGCAAACTTGGAATAAGCCCCGTATTTTCCGCTCTCCGACACCACCGTTTGCGATGCCGACAGCTTGGTGTATCCGCCATATTCATATTTTGCCATTATGAAATTGACCACCCAGCGGGCGCCGTTGAATGCCGGATCGTCCGGAGATTCAAGCAGGTCGACCCGCCGGATGTCGGCTGTGTTGAGATTTGCGACCATCTGCGCGTCGGCAGGCAGCGAATCGACAAACATCGCCACCGGCTCGCCGTACACGTTGGTCACCTCACCCGTCATGGGATTCACCGACAGGTCAGGCACGCCGAGATTGCGCAACACGTCCACTCCGCCGGCGGCCAGCTTGCGGTCGCGCTTCGACGGGTAGAAATGCGAGACGCCCCGCTCATCCCTGACGATACGCTGCTGCTCCACCGACACTTCCCTCAGCTCGTGGATGACGGCGTTGACCGAATCAGCGCTCACGCTGTCGACCGGCTCGGCGGCATAAAGCCCCGCCACACCGGCAAAACCTAAAATACCTGTAAATAATATCTTCATGATCTCTGGGTTAATTTGATTTATTTCAAGATTGCCGAGGTTGACGAGCTGCCGTCCTTCAATGTGTCATAACTGTCGAGTCTCTTGCCGTAACTTATGGTATAGCTAACCCTGAAGGCGACAGACCATTTGCTGCCTGTGGTGTAGCTCTGTGTCATATAGCTGTAGACTGGCGACGACAGGCTCTTGGTGCTGCTCAGGTAATCATAGTTAAGAATATTTTGTGCTCCGACGAGGACATTCCAGTTTGAGTTATTCCATCCGGCATACACGCCCAAACTATGGCGCCCCTCAATCCAGACGCCACTTTCCGACATTGACTTTTCCGCCGTCTTGAACCAACCTTGAAAGAAGAACGATCCCGCATAGAACGTGGGGGTAATCCGAAGACCCATGGGATTGTGACGGAAGTTATAGAATCCTGTCGATCTGAAAAAATGCTGGGTCGGAGCCACGACCAACGTCAGCTTGCGGTTGATCAGGTACAGAACCGCCTGCAGTCCGAGGTTCCCTCTGTTATAGTTGCCGCTGTTTTCCAGCCGGCGTATGACGGCATTTCCACCGTCATAAAGGTCATATACAGGCACGATTCTGTCAATGCAGCCATAGTATTCGGCAAAGACATTCATCATGAACATATTGGACGGCATCCAGTCATATGATACTCTCGCCGTTATGTGACGGTAGTTGTCAAGACCGGGGTTGCCGGTGCGGTACATCAGCTCGTTTGAACGCAACACATTGGGGCTCCTATCCGACAGATCGGTCGAATTGGTGGCATACTGGAAGTAACCGAACAGACGGTTCTTGTCATTGGGCACAAACGAGCCCTGAAGGTGGGCGTAGGGATACACGTCGGTTTTCTTCACGCCATTGATTGAGGTCCATTCAGCCGCGATTCCGGCATCGGCCGTCAGCGAGAATTTCGAGGAATTGAAAAAATATTTCGGAGCGGCGGCAAATGCGCCGTAATCAAAGATGTTCTCCGCCGGATTCGTCCCGGTGTACCCGACCTTGTCATTCTGATAGAATCCAAGTATATCAAGGCCCAATGAATTTTTTCCGTCGAATTTCTTCAAGGCCGTTACAGTCAGCCTCGACTGATAGTCCCGCTCGCGGGCATCGCTGATGATAGCTGTCGATCCGGGCACGGAGGTTGAATATTCCGACCCCATGAAATTATTGATATAGTTAAACGATGGCGCCAGATTGAGCGAGATGTCATGCGGCAGGGTGAAATAATACGCGCCCGTCCACCAAGCCTGCCTTTTAGTCCTGTCACCGGTGTTTGAGTATGCGTAACCGTCCATGTCCTCCCGGGAAATATCAAGGATGCCGTCAGCATCGAGGCGCGGCTGCCTAACAAATTGGAATCCGGCCGAATTTGAAATTTGAAAGCCATCACCCGAATAGACAGCCCTGAATCCAACAGGGAAAGAATTACTGGTCTGATTTCCGCCCGTAAATATCTCGTTGCGGGTCACCGTTCCAGCGGGCAGCTCATACCGCTCCTCCGAGCTTGAGCCGGTGTGCTCATCGTGGTAAAATTCCCCCTCAACGCTGAGGTCGAATGTCCATTTTTTATGCGCGAATTTTGAATATACCGATGCAGTGTTGGACAAAAAGCTTAAAGAGTACTCCTGATCGGTCAGTTTTGTATAGCCGCCATATTCGTATGGACGCACGATGAAATTCACCACCACCAACGCTCCGCCGAATCTGGGATCGGACGGCGACCTCAAGACATCAATACGCCGTACGTCCTCGGGGCGCATGCCGTCAACCTCGTCCTTCGAGGCCGGAAGATAGTTAACGAACAGCGACACGTCCTCGCCAAGCGTAGTTGCCACCGAGGCTTCCGTGGGCGACACCATCAGGCTGGGAATCGCCATGTTGTTCAGCAGCCAATAGCCGTTGGCGGCAGCTTTCTTCTGCCGTGACGACGGCGTATATGTCAGCCCCTCGGTCGTGGCCTTCTGCATGCGCGCCTCGATTTCCACTCCTTTCAACTCCACCGCCGCCGTATCAGCCGCCTCTGGCTCGGCAGCCCATCCGGCCAACGCGACCGCCATCGCTGATATATAGAGAATCATCCTTTTCATTGCAATATGTCTATTTTTTCAGTTTAATAAATTATATTGATTAAAGTAAAAAGGCGACACCTATAGTTTTTGGTTATTTGGCAATATCGCCTTTGTGGTTTTTCTTTACAGGGTGGAGGTGGGTTTATAGATAATCTCAATTTTGGTCAATATCATCCGCTAACACACAATTCCTTTTGAATCTTATTATTTTACAAACTTAAAACATATTTTTTGAAATAGCAAGTTTTTTAGACGATTTTTAATAAAAAACACCAATATTGGAGTCCATGATGATGCCGCGGTTAAAAGCGGCCTGTCCGCCATCGCTTGACGGACAGGCGCCTTTTGCGACAGACAGGTCATTTCAGGATACCCGACTGGCCGGAACGCACCGCTTCCAACTCGTTGCCTTCCTGAACTTTCTTGCCGTAATGGAATGTGTACGATACTTTTAAAGCCACATTGAATTTCGAGTACTGCATCATGCTGCGGGAAATTTGAGAGACCACTGGTGTCTCAAGATATGAAACCGACTGCGTGTAGTTGAACCGCAAGAAGTTGAGCACGGCCAATTGAACATTCAATCCGCCCTTGAAATACGACATGCCGATCTGATAGCTGTCACGTTCCTTGACATACGTCCCGTATTCGTTCAAGGTGCGGTTCTCAGACTGATAATAGCCGTATACGCCGAAATTGCCCGAATACCATGACAGGGTGGCATTGAACCTGAATGGATTGCGGTTTTGGTCATAATATCCTGTCGAACGGAAAAAATCCTGGGTGAGGGCACAATTGACATACAGCTTTCCGGGCAGAATCGCATAAAAAGCGCTGGTGCCGAGTTGTCCCTTCGTAAAATCTCCATCGGTCAGATACTGCCTGATGACTGCCCTTCCGCCGTCATACGAATCATATATGCACGTCAAGCGGTCGTATATGCGGTAGTAGGAGCCAAAAACCGAGAGCTGGAAACGGTTGGACGGCATCCAGTTGTATGACAGGAACAATGTGGTGTGGCGGGAGTTGCGCACATCCGGGTCGCCGGTAATATACAGGAATTCATTGCTCTGCTGCACGTTCGGACTACGTTCGGCAAGTCCCGGGGTGGTTGTGGCGTACTGGACGTATGCACTGATCGAGTTGCGGCTGTCGGGAGAATACGAGGCATTCAGGTGCCCAAAGGGATATACGTCCTTGACCATGCTGCCGTTTATATCATTCCATTCGCCGATGACGCCTCCGTCAATTTTCGCAAACCATTTCCCATACGTATAGGCGTATTCAAGTCCCCCCAATGCCGTATAGCTGTGAAAGACGTTCTTATATGGCGTGGTTCCGGAATAGTCAAGCCTGTCGTTTATAAAAGTGCCCTGTCCCCTCAGTGCGACACTGTGGCGGTCGCCTATAGCCCGGTGCAGGTTGAATTTCAGGGCTCCGTCAACCACGTTTTCCCTCACATCGTTCACAATGGGCGACGAAGGATACAGCGTGGTGACGTAATACGAGTCGGAATGACGGTTCTCATATCTGACGCGCGGGTCTACGGCCAGTGTGAATGACGACGGCAATATGAAATAGTAATTCCCATTCCACGACACGATACGGCTGCTCTGCGATTGCCGGCTGTCATATGAATGACCGGCCAAATCACCTTCTCCATAGTCTACGGCACCTGCAAGAGTTTGGCGGGGAGTATTGGAATAGCTGAAACCGACCGTATTGGAAATCTGCGCTTTGTCGCCGTTATATGACGCCCTGAATGAAACCGGGGCATTATCGAAAATCTGATGTGAGCTCCCTTCCGACAGATTGCGTTCCTGGGCATATCCGGCGCCTGTCGGCGAGGTCAGCATATAGGTTTGCTCGGTGGAGGAGCCCAAATGGTGAGTGCGGCGGTCCAGGAGGCCCGTGGTGATGTCAAAGGTCATTTTCTTGTACGCGAACTTTGAATAGACGTTAAAATCAGTGTACTGAAACGGGACGAACTGAGTGACCGTCGGTTTCGTATATCCGCCGTACTCATATTTCTGCATTATGAAGTTCACCACATGCAGCGCGCCCTGAAACCGCGGGTCGGTCGGAAAATTGAGCACTTCGACACGCCTCACGTCCTCCGTGCGCAGCCCCTCCACATCAGCTTCCGTCGCAGGAAGATAATCAATGAACAGCTGCACCGATTCGCCGGAAATGGTCGATACGGACGTTCCCATCGGTTTTACATCCAGTTCTGGAATACCCATCCTGAACAGGAGGTCAGTAGCGTTAGACGCAGCGTCGCGCTGCTGCTTTGTGGGGATGAAAACCGACCCCTTGGCCGAAGTAGACTGCATTTTGGCCTCAATTTCCACGCCTTTCAGCTCAACCGCCTCCATATCGGCGGCAAGCGAATCGGCAGGTTCGGAAGCCATAGCCGGCAATCCGAAGGCCACCACCATGACTAAAAACAACATTCTTTCCATGGCATTACAAATTAATACTTTATAGCTTTATAATTATGAACCACACAGGCACTGATGGTGCCAGGTTTAATTAATACTGCGACTTAATCCAGTCGACAACAGATTTTTCAAAATCTTCATCGACCGCTTCATATTTACAATAAGTTGCTCCGCGCAAATGATTTTTTGCACAAAGCCCCATGCAGGCCGGCAGACGCTTGCATGCCAGGCAACGGGGATTCTCAAAGGTCTTCTGCTGATATTGCAGGTCAACGCCATCTCTCCATTGTATCTTGCCATCGGCAAGCAACACCCCGAGAGGATCGTCCTCGTAGAGGTCATTGCAAGCCGTGCACTTGACAACATTTCCATTGTAAACAACCGCATTGTAATACTTACGGCTTGTATAGCACGGAACAAAGTCGGTCACAGGTTCAAACCTCTGCACCTTATAACCGGAAAGAGCAAATTCATCAATCACGCCCTTCAACACTTTGCCGAACGATTTATCGACCTCTTCTTGCCAAACCTTCCTGGGGCATACGATTACCCGGTCCCTCAAATTTTGGGGAATGATGGAGTTTACCTGATTGACAATATCTTTCGTTAATGTCTCGTGTGTATAGTTTATTCTCAGAACAATTTGAGCATTTTCATTATTAATCAGTATTCGGGCAATGTTCTTCAACACATGATCAAATGCTGAAAGGCAACCTTGTTGGTATTTCACCTTATCATGGAATTCTTTGTTTCCATCCAGAGTTATTTGAAAACGATTGAACTCAAGTTCTTTAAATTGCAATGACATTTCATTAGTTATGAAATATCCATTGGTGGTCGCACCATTGAGAAACGGTATTCCGGCATCTGCACACTTGGCAGCCGCATAGCGGCTCAAAGGTTCAACGACCTTTTTATAGTACATGAACGGCTCTCCACCAAACCAGTCTATCGTCAGGGAGGTTATTTTTTGCTCGTCAATCATGTAATCTAAATGCCGTTTCAGGCGCTCCATTGTCTCCACAGACATAGAAGATGGCACATGGGACTGAATGCAATACCAACATTTATAATTGCAGTTCAGCGTCGGCATTATAATCAGAAAATAGTTCTTTGAATGAACCGACTTTTCATTTTTCTTTCTGATTAACTCCAGCTCATCGCAGTCATCACTTACCAAAAAGCCATTGTCCACGAGCTTGTCAAACAATTTCGGCAATTCAGCGCTGAGCTGTTCCGGGCTCGCAAGCGAGTCCTCTAATTTTCTTCCTAGCTCTTGCGATAATCTAAAAAAAGCCGATGTCAGTGAATTATACCAATATGAATATAATTCATCATACATCACAAAATTATACCCACTTTGTTTCATATAATCAATAGTTTGTTTATACAGGGGAGCCGTAACTTATCGAAAATTCAAAGAAATTTACAGATTACGGCTCCCCTCCCTGTCTTACTTATAGTCCAGGTTTAATAGTGCATGACTGATTAGTGGTGCAGCCCTGACTTATGGGTTTCATGCCGCATGCGGACGCATGATTTGAGCAGCCGTTTTGAGTGACGTCCCACCCGCAGTAAGCGACATAGTTCGAGCAACCTGTCTGTGATCCATTTACAGAGTCGGCTCCTCCTCGGATTTCCAAAGCCTCCAGCTCGGAAATCTCAAATTTGCTGAAAAAATGCTTTTTCATTGATTTTGATTATTGGGGTTATTGGCAATATCGCCTTTGTGGTTTTCTTTACAGGGTGGAGGTGGGTTTATAGATAATCTCAATTTTGGTCAATATCATCCGCTAACACACAATTCCTTTTGAATCTTATTATTTTACAAATTTAAAACATATTTTTTGAAATAGCAAGTTTTTTGAACGATTTTTTAATAAAACTCAACACTGGCTATTCAACAGTGATCATATTGCGTTTATAGTTCCTGACTGAGTGGCCTCCGCTGAATTTATATGTCACGGTCAATGACACGAAATTGTCGGAGATATATTGCGTGTTATACCACTGGGTCTCTGTCAGGCCTTCCGACCGCAGTTGCGAGTGGTGGTTGCCCCTGACAAGGTGGAGAGGCGGTAAATACATGGCCATCACCATAAGCCTGTTGCGTAAGAACCACTTGGTCACGGATACCCCGAAGCGGTCTTCCGTTCCCCACGTTATCTGCTGGGGTGTGACGGTCGCCATTCCATCGAGCGAATAGCTCAGGACAGCCTGAAAATCGTTAGCGTCGGTAAAATATTTAAAGTACCAGTTCAGCACCGGAGCCGATTTGCTGGCCGACCAACCGTCGTAGGCGGCATGGTTCCAGGCCCACTGACCGTCTATTCCGGCTTCAAAGTTCCTTTTGATGGGAGTGTTATAGTTCACACCTGCCACGATACTGCGGTAAGACGTATTTTCTATAATCGACGTAACATAGGGTCCGTACACGCCGTCGGGGCGCATACCTTCCGCGGCACGGTAAATGGTCGACAGCTTGCCGTCGCTGTAAGAGATGCGTCCGTAAACCATCAGGCGCCTCTTTATCATCAGGTTGACCGATGCGTTATGTGTGATGGCCGGCGCCAGTGCCGGGTTGCCTCCGCCCCATCTCAGGCTGTCGGTGAATTGCCCGTAGTCCTGCACGGCCGTCAGGCCCGGGGAAGTATAGTCGCAGTCGTAGTTGACCGATGTGTAAAGCCAATCGGCCGCCGATGCCGACACCCACGCTCCGACACGCGGCGAGGTATGCGTGGCCTTATAGTCCACTATTTTGTTTTTCAGGACGCTGAACCCCGCTTTAAGACCCATGGAGAATCGTTGGGACGGCACATATCGCGCCGATGCGAGGAGCGTGTTGCGCACGTCGTCGCTTTTTGACAGCAACTGGCCGCTCACCGGGCGCTTTTCATTGAACGAGCTGACTATCAGCCTGTATGTGAGGTCGAGGAATAATTTATTGCCGGCGCCGGTAGTGCTCACGGCGGCATCGGCCCACATATAGTTCTGGGTCATGTCGCGCAGGTCATCCTGCCGGTAACCGCTCGTTCTGGTCCACCGCCGGTCAAAGCCCCATGTATGCCGCACGTAACCGACCGATGCGTTGTAGTTCCACGCGCCCGTACTGCCCCGATAGTACAGGCCGGCTTTGTGGTCGTAAACATCATGATAGCGCTCCGACGAGGCAACCCCCACCGTGTCGGGGCGCATGCCGGCTCCCGAGGTCATGGCCACGGGATTGTTCCTGACGACGTTGGCGTCCGTGACAATAAGCATATATCTTGCCGACACCGAGTTCGACTGGTTTATCTGCCAGTCGAAGGCACCGTTGGCATAGCCCATATCATTGCGCAGGTTTCTGTTGAAGATGCCGCGCGGTTGCTCTATGGTGCGTTCTTCCACGCCGTTGAGCGGATAACTCCTGTCATAATAGTCGGCGCCTCCCTCGCGCACCCGCCTATAACCGCCGTCAATCTCAAAGTTGATTTTCTCGCGCGTATAGGTGAATTCAGCCACGGTTGTGAACTCCCTCAGCAGCGCCTCTGCCGGAGCCTCGGGAGCTAATGCCGTCGTAGCGAAGATGTTGCCGTCATAGCCCGTATACAATGGACGCGTGTGGAGATTTATCAGCGCGTCATATCCGTCATATTTTCCGGAAGGCTGCCTGATTACGTCGATTCGGTCAAAGCGCTCTACGTTAAGGCGCTTGATATAGTCCACGTTGCGTTCAAGGCTGTCGACGAGCACCACCACGTTTTTGCTTCCGAGATAAGAAATCTCGGTGGAGACCGGGTCATAATAAGCCCCCGGAACCCTACCGAGCAAATCGCCGGCTTTCACAGCTCCACGTTTCATTTCATTATCAACCGTGATAATTGTCCTGTCACCTTCCTGCTTGATGTTCTGATGGGATACCACAATTTCGTTCAGCTCCACATCGGGCAATGAATCGACGGCAACGCTGTCGACAGGATTGGCGATTGCAATCAAACAGAATTGAAAAAGTATTACAGCTAACAATATACGTTTCATCTTCTCTACAATTATACTTTATTAAAATTCAACAATAGGCAAGTGTGGGAATCTATTTATAGTAAAATTTATGAATGTCTCAATGAATCCGCCCTCGCCCTGATGGCGCATGGCCGTAGCTCTACTATTGAAAAGGGAGGACGGAGACATCATTGAAGTTATTATAAATAAGCCGTTCTCTCACTTGATAATTATATCTGCTTGGTTTCATTGCTTTTATTTTCAGCGGGTTGTATAGTTTGGGGTTATGGGACTCTAAGCCATCATTGTAATGTTGCAATAAATTTAAGGCTATGCTTGATTCTGGTTACTTGAATTGATTGACAACCTACACACAGCTTTACTTATTTTGCAAATTTAGAATAATATTTAACAAATACAAAATATATTCACAGATTTAACATTTCATTTTAACACTTGGCGCGATTTATCATTCAATCTCAAACATTCCGAAATAGCTGTTCCGCGAGGTTGAAAGATTGAGCTGATACGTGCCCGGGGCGGTGCCTATGTTATACGTGAAGCCGGTGGTGGTCATGAAGGAGGTGGCAGCGGTGGCGCCGTCGTCCAGGCGGGTTATGGAAAGGGTTGCGCGGCCTTCGGGCTCGGCGAACTCGAAATAGAGCATGCCGCCCATGTAATAGCAAGTGACATTATCTTCGTAGGCAGAGGCATCTCTCGGCTTATACTCAGGCCTGTCTGGATTTAGTTTGATTGGCTCTTTCTTTCCGCCATCATCCCCGGCGCACAGCGGTGACGGAAGCATTAGCAGCCCGAACAAAGCGAGAAATAGAATTTTTAGTTTGTGGTTCATGATTTATAAAGTTTTGTTCACAAAATTAATTCCCACATAGCAAAAAATCAAATTTCGAGCCTTTTTTGTTCTTATCACCCCTAATCGTAAAGTGTTGATTTGACGTCAGTTGGCGGGTGATAAGAAACCGTATTTCTTATCACCCGCCAACTGACACCGCATAATGCTGGTTTTAAGCCGTTTGCGCCGGCATGCTGTTTTTTGATGAAACGGCGCTTGATAAGGCGTTATTCCGGGCTGCCTTTCGGCCTTAAAGCCTCGATGAACTCCTGTTTCGACGGCGCGTCAGACGATTCGATGCGGGCGCGGAGACGGCTCCAGTAGTTGTAGTAATTGCCTATCGTCATATCGGAGAGTATGCAGATGGTGCGCATCGAGAACCCTGAAATCTTCAGCACGACAAACCATATATGGTTGTCCTTGAACGACGGCATCTCGGCACGCATCCTTGTGATGATGCCGTCATTGCAATCGTCGACCAGCTGCTCAAGCTCGCGCCGCATGTCGTCAGATTTGAACTCGGCGATTTTCTTCTTGACAATCTGACATATTTTTTCCGTTGACTTATCACCCATGTAATACACTTCCGTAGCCAGGGCATCGACGAGGTTGCCGCGCAATTCCATAAGGCGGCTCGCATTGCGCTGCCACCTCTTTTCATTGTCCAGATGGCCTTTCAGCGTCATTTCAAATGAGACCCTTTCGCTCGAAGCTTTCTCATCTTTCGATTCAAGCTCGGCCTCAAGATGAGCTATCCGCACTGAGTTACGCTCGAGTTTCCGCTCAAGCTCCTCGCCTTTTGCCGATTCTTCCTGCGCCGATTGCTCGAAAGCATCTTTCTGAGTAATCAGCATGACAAGCTCCCGCCTCTTGCGCCTGACTTTCCGCACAACAACTGTCAAAGCCACCAATCCCGCAATAATAACCATCAGGCTGACAACCTTCCATATAAACGCAGTTTTCTGGGTCTCATACTGATTTTTGAGCATCTGGCCGATATAAAATTCCTTTTCAACCAACACAAGGTTGCTCTCAAGACATTTTCTTTTGATTTCTATATCTTTATTAATTGAACTTTTATAGGCGACAAAAGCCTTATCTGCATCACCTATTTTTTGATAATAGTAATATTCGGCCACCTCAACCGCTCCGTCACGATATGGATGATCGCCCATTGACTTCGCTTTTTCTAAAAAATATAAGGCGCTGTCAAGCTGATTCAAATCAGAATACAACATCGATATTTCCGGCCAATCAATCAAATCCTGATATTTTCCATTAAAATAAGTTCGAGCAGCCTCAAAGTGAGCAAGTGCCGCATCATTTTGCTTTATGCGGATATTTGGCCGCACGTAAAAAGAATGACGCATTCCCATGAAAACAGAATCTTCAGCATATTCCTGAAAATCCATATTATCCAGCACCTCAATGGATTCAGTAAACCTTTCATTAAATTCTAGACAACCCGCCAATTCCAGTTGGACGTACAGATAATTCAATTTTCTACCTGATAACTTATAAAATATACCGGATGAATCGTAATATTGAATCGCCATCGGGATGTTGTATGAGAAATAGTAGTTGTCGGCAATCTGCTCGTAAGTGCGCGCCTTCCAATAATCATCGCCCAACGCCTTGGCTATGCCGAGGGCTTTCAAGTTCTCAATAAGCGCCGTATCATACCGGGCAGCAAATCCATTAATAGCTGCCCGGTAGAAATGGGCGAGCATCTCCTTATCTTCGGGACCCTCGCTGTTAAAAAATCTTAAAGACGCAGTAATAAGGGAATCGTCAGTCTCAATTATGGAGTTTTTATGCCTGGCCTGGGTCAGGAGAAGACCATACAGGGCGGTGTTGCGCTTTCCATTGACCGTGGAGGGTTCTATGGCGCTGAGGATGGCGAGCGCCGAGTCGGGAAGGCTGTCAATCAGACCTTCAGCACGCAGCAGGCGCCGGTCGGGTGTCGGTTCGACACATCCCGACAGCATGACAAGGGCGATTATGAGGGACAGGATATGTTTCATTGGGGGCGTTTGCTAATGCAAAGATAGCAAAAATACATGATGATGCAAACGCACCGCGGGCCGTTGCGATTGCAGCGGCCCGCGGGTAGCAGTTAAGGCTCCTGACGCTTACTTTGAAGCGATCGAGCAGGACACGGAGAGGCGCAGACGGCCTTTGGCGCGACGACGGGCCAGAACTTTGCGGCCGTTGGGGGTGGACATGCGTTCGCGGAAACCGTGCTTATTAACGCGCTTGCGGTTAGAGGGTTGGAATGTTCTTTTCATTGCCGTATATTTGTTTTTTGTTATTATTCCACAATTCGAGGGGCAAAGTTAGGCAATTTTTCCGAGTTATGCAAATCTTTTTTTCACATGGTTATTGCATCGCGCATCATCCCAGCAGTTCCACGCCGATGCCGGGGCGGTCGGGGATGGTGACCTTCCCCTCGACAATCTTGATGCCGTCAAAGCGATCGTTGGCGATGAGCAGATTGCCGTCGAGGTCGGCCCAGTCGACCAGCGGAGAAAGCTGGGCGGCAGCGGTGACGGCACACGAGGTTTCGGTCATGCAGCCCAGCATCACCTTCATGCCCAGGGCGCGGGCAAGGGTGGCCATCTGATAGGCCTCGTGCATGCCGGTGCTCTTCATCAGCTTGATGTTGATGCCGTCGTAGGCCTCGGCGGCACGGCGCACGTCGGGGAGGCGCTGCAGGTATTCGTCGGCGATGATGGGCAGCGGCGAGCGCTCGCGCAGCCATGCGGTCTCCTCGAACATCTCTTTCGGCATGGGCTGCTCGACAAACAGGCAGCCGCGCTCGGCCAGCCAGTTGCACATGTCGAGGGCTTTCTGCTTGTCGGTCCAGCCCTGGTTGGCGTCCACACAGATGGGAGTGTCGAAGCGGCGGCGGAATGCCTCGGTGATTTCCTTGTCGTGGTCGAGGCCCATCTTGATTTTCACCACCTTGAACGGAGCTGTCTCGTCGATTTTGGCGTTCATCTCCGCGGGGTCGGCGTCATAGCTGATGGTGTAGGAGGTATTGGGCGCGTTGTCGGGATTCAGGCCCCAGATTTTATACCAGGGCTGACCCATAATCTTTCCGGTGAGGTCGTGCAGGGCTATGTCGACCGATGCCTTTGCGGCGCGGTTGTTGGGTGCGACCGACTCCATATATGCGTGGATGTCCTCGATGCGGAAGGGGTCCGTGAATTGTGCGAGGTCGAGCGAGTTGAGGAATTTGCACACGCTCTCGACGCTCTCGCCGAGATATGGCGGCATGGAGGCCTCGCCGTAACCGACCACGCCGTCATATTCGATTTGCACCTGAACGTCGGGGGTTGTGGTGCGCTGGTTCCGTGCCAGGTTGAACGCGTGGCGCAGTTTCAGTTCATAAGGCTCAAACGAAAGATTGAGGCGCCCCGAGCGTGGAGCGGCTTTTGTCGCGGTGGGGCCGGTGGCAGCCGAGAGGGATATGGGAGCGGCGGCAAAGGCAAGGCCCAGCGCCGATGTTTTCAAGAAATTTCTACGGTTCATGGCATTATATTTAGAAATTAGGAATTAGGAGTTAGGAATTAGGAATTGAGGGTGTTCCTATTCGAACAGCCAGGGATGGTCGATGGCGCGGGTGATGCCGTCGGTGCCTTCATTGCCGTGGATGCGGACGCTGTGGAGAGGCGAATACAGATAGTCCGGCGACTCGGGGTCGAGGCTGTTGCGCTTGACGCGGCCCGATGAATGTACGTAGCGGCCGTCGGAATCGAAAATGGCCACATGGGTCACCTTGCCGGTCTTTGCGTTTCCGAAAAACAACAGGTCGCCGGGACGGTATGTGCGCCAGGCGCCGGCGTCAAGGCGTGTGCCGGTAAGCGCCTGCTGGGAGGCGTCGCGGCGCAGGATGATGCCGTTGTTGAGGTAGCTCACCTTGGCGAGGCCCGAGCAGTCGACGCTCTTGTTCGACGTACCGCCCCACAGGTATGGCGAGCCCTCGAGCGAGTAGGCCGTGTCGAGAATCTTCTGGGCGTCGAAAGGCTGGTCGGCCCATTCTGCTATGGGGGTCAGCGACGATGTGGCGGTCCAGCCGCGACGTCCGTCGGGGAGTATTATTTCGGTGCGTCCGTTCTGTTCCGAACCGGGAACGGCCTCGACAATGGCGCCGAGGACGAGGTCGGTGACGACATCGCGCGGCCCCGTGGCCGTCGGCGACGTGAAGGCGCGGGTCTGCCACAGTTCGTTGACAACGCGGCGGTCGGCGTTCCGGCGCCATGCGCTCATCTCGGCTGCGGTTTTGGGCTGCACCGAGCTTTCAGGCACCCAGGCGATGTATCCGTCGGGGGTCTGGGCGCGCCACCATTCGCCTTTTTTCTCGAACAGCCTCACCGGCATGCCCATTATGGCCTGGGTGGCCATCTCGCCGGCGTGGGCCCCACGTGTGCGCATGCTTGCGACGGGTATGCGCACGATGGCCCATTGGTCCTGTGGATAGACACGTAGCGAATCGGTGAAGCGCACGCCTTCGCCTTTGAGGCGGGTGACGAGGGCCTCGCGGGCGCGGGGTTCGGATGTGACGCCGCGCAGGACATTGCCCTTCATTTCAACCTCAAACACCACCTGGCGCCCGTCGGGGGCCACGGCCTGTTTGACTTCCTTGATTATCTGGGATGGTGTGGCGGCCTGCATCGCAAACTGCACAAGCAGGCCCAATATGACTAAGGATGACTTTTTCATTGTTTCGTTTCAACTGGGGTTACGGAAATGAGTTGCAGATGGCTGTCCCACGCGGGATAGAACAGGTTGCCGCGCGTGGTCTCCACCTCGCCCATCTGGGCATCGACGGTCTCGGAGCGCACGAAGCGCTTGGCGGGATAGAAGTCGCCGCATACGGTGTGGTTGGCCGCAAGGCGGTGGGCGTCCATGCCATGTGAATAGAAACCGACGATGTCGGGATTGGACGATGGCGTGTAGCGTCCGAACGACACGTCGACGGGCACCCACCCCACTCCTTCAAAGTAGACCTCGGCCCAGTCGTGCAGGTTTTTCTCGCCTGGATGCAGCATCCATCCGCTCTCCCACCGCGCCGGAATCCCGAGGGTGCGCATCAGCGAGATGTAGAGCAGCGACACCTGGCCGCAGTCGCCGTGTCCCTCCTCGGCGACATAGGCGGGGATGCAGGGAATGGTGCTGTACTCGCGCGCGCCGGCCCAGGGATAGCGCTGTATGATGTAATCGTACACCTTCTCGCTCAGCAGGTAGGGGTTGGTTTCGCCGTCGGCTATATGGGCGGCAAGGGAGTCGAGCCGGATGATGTGGGGCGCCTCGGGAGCGGTATATTTCCTGTAGAAATCACTCGCGGTGTCATAGGGCTTTATGCGGGCGAGAATCTCGTCGGCAGGAAAATATTCGCCGCGCGTGTCGAACTCGGCGGTGTACTCGAAATGAGTGGTATCGCCGGGCGCGCCCACCGGCGCCTCGAAATATATGGTGTTGTGCTCCGAGCGGCCGTCGCTGAGTGTATAGGTGTGCGACGCGTCAAGTATGCGGATGTTGTTCTGCCGTTGGGTCGCCATCGGCAACGGCAGCCATACGCGCAGGGTGTCGCCGAGGATGGCGTCGTGGTTCGGCACATCGACCGTGAAGCGGTAGCGCACGCGGTGGGCGCCCCCGAGGGGATTGCGGCCGTCGCGGCAGGCCAGGACAGAATCGACATAGCTGATGCGGGCCTCCGATGCCGTGGAGCCGCGGTGGGAGCCCTGGCGGAACTGAGGGTCGAGCAGCCGCATGTTGCGCAGCGACTTGCGGAACACCCTCACCGTGTCGCCGAAGCGCAGGGTCTCGACATACTTGCGGTCGATGCGCCGCTGCAACTCGTCGCGGGTGAGCGAAGGCTCGTCCTTGACGGCAATCTCATAGAACTCGTCCACAGTCCACGGGAAGTCGGCGCGGGTGCGCGAGGCTATCGCGGCTGCCGAATCGGCCTCGAGCCAACTCGGCACCGTGGCCCCGGCGGCAGTCGCCGTGCAGGCTGTGGCAAGTATCAATAGTTGTTTAAGCATTGTGGTTTAAGTATGATTTAGGGTTAGTTTCAGTTGGTTTCAGCGGTGGCCTATGATTTCCCGAAGTATATGTCGCCGAAAAATTCAGGGCGGTGGAAATCGGGCTTATCCGTTGTGATGGGTTTCCACGAAAGGTAGTGAGGCTCTGATGTGGCCGAGGCGCATTTGTAAAAATTGCCCCTTATCTTATCAGGCAGATTGGCCCGGTCGAGGCCAATGAGGCCGAGGGGTATCACCACAAGAAGATTCCACGTGAACAGGCCTTCCAGTTCGCGGAATGGCCGCGTGCCGCAGGACGCATAACGCCTCACCTGCCCCAGCTCGGCGGCGGCGAGGCGGGTTGGCACAGGACGCTCGCGCCGGTGGGAGGCATTGATGGTGCCGATGCAGTTGAACTCGAAGTTCCAGTATTCACCGCCTTCATGCGGCTCTACGAAAAACTCCACGCACGAATCCTCGCTCACGGGCGACTGGTCGACATAGTTCTCGGCCCGAAGATAATTGCATCTGACCAGAAAGTCGATGTAAATCGCCTCGTCGGTATATGCCGCCGAGAACGATGTCATCGGGCGGTAAGGATATTTCCCGGGCCAGTTCACGCTTGCAATTTCGCCCCGGGCCCCCTTGTCGTCGAGCATGGCGATGATGGCGTCGGGATCGGCGAGCGTGTCGAGCGAGTCAATGCGCGGAAGTGTGAGCTTGGGTTGGTTCATCTGTATATCGGTCAGTCTAAGGGTTCAGAAAAATTCAGCCACGGCCATCGTTATGCCGATGCCGGCCATGACAAAGAGGATTATCGCAATGATGCGGTTCACGAGCCACAACGCGCGTACATTGAAGCGCCGCCGCAGACGGTTGACAAGCCATGTCACGCCATACCACCACATCAATGCGCCGCTAAGTATGCAGACATAGGCAAAAATATAGTGGTGGACGCCGTATTCCGGCAAAATCAGGCAAAAACGCGCGAACAGCCCCACGATGAAGAACAGAATCAATGGATTTGAGAACGTGATGAGAAATCCCGTCACGAAATCCGTCCAGTAATTTGTAGCCGGAGTGGACGCCACGGTCTTGAGCGAGCGTGTGGGGTTCTTGCGGAAAAGATAGAACGCAAAAATGGCCAGCACCACGCCTCCGCCAAGCTGCAGCCACAGCTGCTGGCGTTCGATGAAGTCGGTGACGAAGCTGAGGCCCAGGCCCGTGAGAAGGCAGTAGATGAGATCGCTCAGCGCCGCGCCCATTCCGGTGAACATTGCCGGCCAACGCCCTTTGCTGAGGGTGCGCTGGATTATGAGCATACCGACAGGCCCCATCGGCGCCGAAATGAGGGCTCCGATGGCCAGTCCGCGTGGTAATATGTAAAGCAGTTGCTCCATACCAAATAGCAAAGATAGATATTTTCGGCAAAAGCACCAAAACACCCCCGAAAATTTTGAAAAAATTAAAAGTACAGCCAAAAGATTAAACCGCTTTCACAGCCCTGATGTTGCCTCAAAAATCCCCCCGCCGCGAAAAAAATCCCTCAATGAGGGAGGAAAATGACCGATTTCCTCCCTCATTGAGGGATTTTTTTGTTGCAATGGGAATCGTAAAGCCAATTTTTCAGTTATTACCACTTTTTGCAAAAACCGCCCCGGCGGGGTGACTCGGGACAGGTCAATCCGCCGGGACGTCATATCGGTAGTGTGGAATTTAACTTTACTTGGACAGGTTGCGCTTGTCCCAGGACGGATGGGCTGGATCTTCGGCAACGAGAGCCTCGGCAAGGTCGATGCCGAGCGATGATGCCAGCATGCGGCCGTATTCGGGGTCGGCGTTGTGGCAGGCGCGCACATGCCGCTGTTTGATGAACAGGGGAACGCCCTCCATCTGCGCGGCGGTGTTGTCGCAGGTAGCCTGCCGGTCGGCTGGGCTCATCAGTCGCCACAGCAGTCCGGGCTGGGTGTAGTAGTCATCGTCAAACTCGCGCTCGTCGTAGTTGTACACAGCGCCGTCCACCGCCATCGGCGGTTCTTTCAACGAGGGCGTATCCTGCCATTCGCCGAAGCTGTTGGGTTCATAACTTATTGTGGCGCCGCAGTTTCTATCGGTGCGCATCTTGCCGTCGCGATGATAGGAATGGAACGGACATTTGGGACGGTTGACGGGAATGAGGTTGTGGTTCACACCAAGGCGGTAGCGCTGCGCGTCGCCGTACGAGAACAGCCGTCCTTGCAGCATCTTGTCGGGCGAGAACCCTATGCCCTCAACTATGTTCATGGGATTGAAGGCGGCCTGCTCGATTTCGGCATAGAAGTTCTCGGGATTGCGGTTAAGCTCGAGGATTCCGACATCGCGCAGGGGGAAATCCTTGTGATACCACACCTTGGTGAGGTCAAAAGGATTTATGCCGTAATGCTTGGCCTCGTCCTCGGTCATCAGCTGCACCTGCAATTTCCAGCGCGGGAATTCGCCGCGCTCGATTGCCTCGAACAGATCGCGCTGGTGCGACTCGCGGTCTTTGGCGATGATTGCCTCAGCCTCCTGGTCAGTGAGGTTCTTGATGCCCTGCAGGGTGCGGAAATGGAACTTAACCCATGTGCGCTTATTATCCTTGTTGATGAAGCTGTAAGTGTGGCTGCCGAAGCCGTGCATGTGGCGGAACGAGGCCGGAATACCGCGCGGCGACATGGTGATTGTGACCTGATGGAGCGCCTCGGGCAGCAGTGTCCAGAAATCCCAGTTGCTGGTGGGACTGCGCATGCCGCTGCGGGGGTCGCGCTTGATGGCGTGGTTGAGGTCGGGGAATTTCAGGGGGTCACGCAGGAAAAACACGGGAGTGTTGTTGCCGACCAGGTCCCAGTTTCCGCCGTCAGTATAGAATTTTATGGCGAAGCCACGTATGTCGCGTTCGGCATCGGCGGCTCCCCGCTCGCCGGCCACAGTCGAGAAGCGAACCAGGCAGGGCGTCTGCTTGCCAACTTCCGAGAAGATTGCCGCTTTGGTGAATTCCGAGATGTCGTCGGTCACGGTAAAAGTGCCGAACGCGCCCGAACCTTTGGCGTGCATGCGCCGCTCGGGTATCACCTCGCGGTCGAAATGGGATATTTTCTCAATGTACCAGGGATCCTGAACGGTAACGGGTCCCGGGCGACCGGCGGTCTGAACATTCTGGTTGTCTGCGATGGGGCGACCATTGTCGGAGGTCAGTCTTTTCTTATCCATAAAAAACGAAAAAGTGTGTTTAATTGAATTTTGGGGTTAACGCATTTAAAACACAATATATGCGTCAAAAGTTCCCCAACCGGAATTTGCTTGCGTTTTTATTAAAAAACTCAAAAAAACGTCCTGACAGCACAAACGGTCACTGCAATGCGGAACTATCCGCAAAAAATTTCGTAACTTTGTATATTTGCAGGAGGCGCCCGCCCCTGCCCTTGATTTTTGATTGAAATGACTGAAAAAAACATACAGATAAAGGGTGCGAGGGTCAACAACCTCAAGAACATAGACCTGTCGCTGCCCCGAGGAAAATTCATCGTCATCACCGGCCTCAGCGGCTCGGGCAAGTCGTCGCTGGCATTCGACACGCTATATGCCGAGGGGCGCCGGCGCTATGTCGAGAGCCTGTCGTCGTATGCACGCCAGTTCCTCGGCAAGATGACAAAACCAGAATGTGACTATATCAAGGGACTGCCCCCCGCCGTGGCAATCGAACAAAAAGTCAACACCCGCAATCCGCGTTCGACCGTCGGCACGTCCACTGAAATCTACGACTACCTGCGCCTGCTCTTCGCCCGCGTGGGACGCACCATATCGCCCGTGAGCGGCGCGGTGGTTAAAAAGCACACCATCGAGGATGTCGTCGCCGCCGCGCAGGCCTACGGCGTCGGAACCCGCGTGGCAGTCATCGCTCCGATGGCCCTGCCCGAGGGCCGCGACATGGCCACTCATCTCGACGTGTTGCTTAAAGAGGGCTTCTCGCGCATCGCGGTCGGCAACGAATTCATCGACATAGCAGACGCGCTGAACGACAAGACGGTGCTTAAAGCGAAATCGGTCGATTTGCTCATCGACCGCCTCGCCGTGTCGGACGAGCGCGACGAGCTGTCGCGTCTGGCCGAAAGTGCCGAAACGGCATTTTTTGAGGGCAACGGCAAATGCTCGCTGCTGGTATTCAAAAGCCGTGAGGACGTCGACCGCCTCGATTTTTCAAAACTTTTCGAGGCCGACGGAATGGTGTTTCCCGAACCGTCAGACCAGATGTTCAACTTCAACAACCCTTACGGCGCGTGTCCCAATTGCGAAGGCTTCGGCATGGCATTGGGCATAGACGAGGGGCTGGTGGTGCCCGACCCGTCGCTGTCGCTCTACGACGATGCGGTGGCTCCCTGGCGCGGCCCCACGATGAGCGAGTGGAAACGCGAGTTCATCCGCCTGTCGGCGTCCCGCAAATTCCCCATCCACCGCCCGTATTTCCAGTTGACCGACGAAGAAAAGGCATATCTGTGGCACGGCGAAGGAGCATGGACCGGCATCGACGGATTCTTCACATGGATGGAATCGCAGCGCCACAAGGTGCAATACCGCGTAATGTACTCGCGTTTCCGCGCCAAGACGCTGTGCCCCGTGTGCCACGGTTCCCGACTGCGACCCGAGGCCATGAACGTCAAGGTTGCCGGGATGACGATTGCCGACCTCGTCAAAATGCCCGTAACCCGGTTACAGGCATGGTTCGCCACCCTCGAATTTGAAGAGAACGACGCCAAAATCGCCGCGCGTCTGCTCACGGAAATCAAGAACCGGCTGGGCTATCTCGTCGAGGTCGGGCTGGGCTACCTTACCCTCGACCGCCTCAGCAACTCGCTATCTGGCGGCGAAAGCCAGCGCATCAACCTCGCCACCTCGCTCGGTTCGAGCCTTGTGGGCTCGCTCTACATCCTCGACGAGCCGTCAATCGGACTGCATCCGCGCGACACCGACCGTCTCATCGGTGTGTTGCGGAAGCTGCAGCAGCTCGGCAACACGGTCGTTGTGGTCGAGCATGACGAGGAAATCATGCGTGCCGCCGACCTCATCGTCGACGTAGGCCCCGATGCCGGACGCCTCGGCGGCGAAATCGTCTTCCAGGGCCCAATATCGCAACTTCCCGGTGCCGAACGCAGCTACACCGCGAAATACCTCACCGGCAAAATGAAAATCAAGGAGCCCGACTCGCGCCGCAAATGGAAGGACTATGTCGAGATATGCCATGCCACTGAGCACAACCTCAAGGACGTGTCGGTAAAATTCCCCCTCGGGGTAATGACCGCCGTCACCGGTGTCAGCGGTTCTGGCAAGTCAACCCTGGTCGGCAACATCCTCTACCGCTCCATGGCCCGGCACCTCGGCACTGACAACGCCGCGCCCGGACGCTTCGGCGAGTTGCGCGGCGACCTCAAACGCGTGGGCGACATAGTCTTCGTCGACCAAAACCCCATCGGCAAGTCGTCGCGTTCCAATCCGGCCACATACCTGAAAGCATACGATGAAATCCGCGACCTCTTCTCCCAGCATCAGGCAGCAAAGCAGATGGGTTTCACCCCGGCGTTCTTTTCGTTCAACACCGAGGGAGGCCGGTGCGAAGAGTGCAAGGGCGAAGGCTCCATCACCATCCCGATGCAATTCCTCGCCGACGTCACCATCCCCTGTGAGGTGTGCGGCGGCAAGCGTTTCAAAAAGGAAATACTCGAGGTGAAATACCGCGACGTAAACATCAGCGATGTACTTGACATGACCATCGACCAGGCCATAGAGTTTTTCGGCGAGGGTACCGGCGCGACAGAACGCCGCATCGTTCGGCGCCTCCAGCCGCTCCACGATGTCGGACTGGGCTACATCAAGCTCGGCCAGTCGTCCTCGACGCTTTCGGGCGGTGAGAACCAGCGCGTGAAACTGGCTTCGTTCATCGCCGACGAACGCCCCACCCCCACCATGTTCATATTCGACGAGCCCACAACCGGCCTTCACTTCCACGACATCAACGTACTGATGGCCTCTTTCGACCGCCTGATTGCCAAAGGTCACACATTGGTGGTGATTGAGCACAACCTCGACGTGATAAAATGCGCCGACCACGTCATCGACCTCGGTCCCGACGGCGGCGAGGGCGGCGGACAAATCGTTGGCGAAGGCACCCCCGAACAAATCGCTTCCAATCCCGCAAGCACCACCGGCAAATACCTGAGGGAATTAGGAATTAGGAATTAGGAATTAGGAATTAGGAATTGGGAATTAGGAATTGGATGCTCGTCGACTGCGGCAGGATGGAGCATCATGGTGATTACAAAAAAAACAATGCGCCTACCGCGCATTGTTTTTTTGTCCGATAACAGCCAACCGGCGCGAGCCGATTTAGCGGAGGCGGTCCATCGAGCGCAGAAGCTTGTGGTCGCGCTTCATTCCGCGGTAGGCCAGCAGGGCGAAAAGCAGGGCGAGTACCAGCAGAACCACTCCGCCAAGCAGGACGGGCGTGGCGTTCTCCATGCCCACTCCAATCACAAAACCGCTCGTCACCATCGACGCGCAGATAAGCACGATGGCCAGGATGGTCATCTTCATTTGCTGGCGCAGGTTATGATACATGAAAATAGTGATCAGCAGCAATGCGGCCACCACAATATTGAGAATCAGCAGCACCGGGGCGTCCTTGACAAACATTGCCGTAGGTTCGGCACCCTCGGCGGCTACGGTCGCAAACGGAGTGAAACAGAACACACCGATGAAAATGGCCGCAATCAGCAGCATGAGAGTTTGGATTCGTTGGATTTGCATAGTTGTATCAAATTAATGTATTTATGTGTTAAGCGTATAAAGTCAGTCGCTATACATCAGCGCCTCGACAATGAGTTTTAATCCCGAGGTGTCGATTCCCGCGTCGGCAAGGATATGACGGTCAGCGTTGAGGTCGGCCTCGAGCGCAGCCACTCCACGCCCCTCGTAAGCCGCCGACAGACGATAGAAATTCATGGCCTCGCGGAGATTGCCCGATGCCCAGGAGACATGGCCGGCGTTGAGGTAATCCTCTGCGATTGCACCGCGGCCTATGATTTTTTCATAGGTCTGCACCGCCTGGTCATACTTGCGGTTGAGGAACTGCGTCCAGGCCAGCCCGCGCAATGGTTTTAATGAGTCCGGCATTAAGTAGGCAGCCTTGTGGAACTGAGCCTCGGCCTTGTCATGCTGGCCGGCCTCGGTGAGTGCATAGCCGTAGTTGAGGGCTACGTTGGGGTCGTCGGGAAGCATGTCGGCAAGTCGACGGTAATATCCGGCGGCACGTTCGGCGCGACCCTCGCGTCGCAGGGCTCCCGCAAGGCGCCGGAGGGTCCATTGCGAACCACCGTCGAGCAGTTCCGCCTCCTCATAGCGCGATATGGCACCGAGGGTGTCGCCCTCACATTCAAGGGCATATCCCCATTGCTGGGAGCGACGCGCCTCGGGCATCGACACAGCGTCGAGGCGTCCGAAAGCCACAGCGGCCTCGTGCCAGAATTTATGGCGGAAATAAAAGTCGGCGACAGCTGCAAGAAGTTCCTCATCGTTGAATCCGGCGGCAAGCGCGTCTACTTCGAGCATCGACGGCGCACCCCCGAAAATATTGAAGAACTCGCCCTTGCGGCGGAACAGTTTGTAAAAGCGGTAAAGGTTCTGTATGTATTTGTTCACGATATTGCGCCTGACGGCCATATCAGAAGCCTTCTCAACTTCCGAAAGCATGTCGCGCATCTGCTCGGACTGCATTTTTATCGCCTGCATGGCAGCTTCGCGCTGGGCCTGCGGGATGGCGCTGAACGACAGCGCCACGGAATATTTGTCGCTGTCACATAGGATTGGCATGCGGCTGAGCAGACTGCCCATGGCGCCGTCAAACGAATCTGCCGACGCGACCGCCGAATGGGTGTCGACAAACGGCATGAACCAGTTGACGATGTCGGAAAAGAACGGGAACTGCTTCATGTGGCTGAACGAGCCCATGAACACATCGCCCCCCTCGGCCTGGATTTCAGAAAGTTCGCGCAGGCTGCGGGCCATGTCGCTGCCCGCGATTTTTTCCTCGATTTTTTCCCATTCGGGATTGAATCCGTCGGCAAGCGATTCGAGGTCAAAGTCGCCAGCCTGGAGTTTGGCGCGTATTTCCGGGTCGATTTTCATAAGCGACGGGAACACCTCTTTGTTCATCTTGTCGCTTATGCGGTCGGTCTCGCACGCACGCATGAATTCAATGGCGGCTGTGGCGAAGTCCTTGTTCCACATGGGCGATTCCTTGGCGGCGGCCAGGACGTTGGCCACGTTGGGAGGCACAGGGCGTGCCTTAAACCTGTACATGGCCGCAAGAGCCCCGACAAAAGCCCGCATGCCGACTTCGGCATCGGTGGCCGACATGTAGGTTGCAAGCAGGAATTCCAGGCGGCGCGGGTCGTAAAATTCGAGCAGGCCGAGCGTCATCGCGCTGACGGCCACCGCCCGGGCATGGGCGGGAAACGGTACCACAGCCGAATCGTCGGCAAGTTCGCGCGCGGCGGCGATGTCGTCTGCCGAAAGGGGATGGGTAACCCACAGGCGGTTGAAAATGTCGCGCAGCAGGTTCTCGGCGCCACGGGTGCGCTGAGGGTCGGCAATGCTCTCAAAATCGTTGTCGAGGCGCCGCAGCTCGACACGGTAGGCATCCACAAGGCTACGGACGCTCTCGTTCTGGCGGGTGCCTATGGTCCGGGCTGTGTTGTAATACAGCGCGGGGTTCTCGGCCATGAAAGCGCGGCGCGTGAGCACATCCACTATGCCGAGGGCGTCATTCACGATTCCGGCGTAAATGGCTTCGCGTCCGGGATCTTCCGCACCCGAAGCCACGTACCGCAGCATGTTGCGGTAATTGTCCTCCAGCCGGTCGATGCCCGAGGTGATTTCCCAGGTCATACCCCCCTCGCTGAACGCACGCATGGCGGCAAACGCCTCGCTCAACGCGCCCTCACGGATTTTCAGGCCCATGCGGTTTTTGAAATTCTTTATTTCGTTAAGTTTCATTTCTGGATGTCTGACATTATAAATTCAGTAAAGGCTACTATTGCCCGCTTGCGCTCCTCGAGATTTTCCGGATTGAGCGGCTGAAGGTCGAGCGCCGACACCGCCACATAGATGAATTCTTTAAGCAGCGCGCACCGTTCGGGCCTGAACACGCCTTTCTCGCAACCCTCGGCGATGAGGGCCGAAAGCATCGCATTTTCCTTGTCGCGTGCCATCCTGTGCAGTTTGGCGATGCGACGGCTGTCGAATTTCAACCATGCGACAACCGGGGCCGACGCCGACGGTGTTACATAACGTTCGAGACGCTTGCGCATGTAGTCGCGCAACCTGCGCTCGACTGGTGCGCCGCTGTCTACGACCTCGCGCAACGCATCAACCATGCGGTCGCTTTCCTCCTCGAGCACGGCATTGTAGATTTCCTTCTTGTTTCGGAAATATGTGTAGATGGTGCGCCGGCCCTTGGCCGAGGCTGCGGCAATATCGTTCATCGTGGTGTGCGCCACGCCCTTGTGGGCAAAGAGCTGCCGGGCCACTTCTATTAATTTCTCGCGGGTCTTACTTGCCATCTATACTTTGTTTAGATGCAAAGTTACTTTTTTTTCAGCAATTATAGGCCAACATAGCCCATAAATTGTTACTTTTGCAAACAAAAACGACCACATAACGCATGAATCCACGTTTTATCCCGGTCGCCGCGGCGGCCATCATCATGGCCGCGCCGATGGCGGAAGCCGATAATTTTTTTGACATAGAGGGCGGCGACGCCACTTCGGTGGGCGTATACGTCAAGGAGCTTGCCAGCGGCAAAGTGCTGGTAGACCACAATTCTGCTCTCGCGCTCACCCCGGCCAGTGTCACCAAGGCCGTAACCACCGCCACCGCATTGCAAAAGCTCGGAGCCGACTGGCGCTTCACAACCACAGTCGACCTTTCCGGCTCGCGCTCCACGGCCACTCGCTCGTGCTGGAACGGCAATCTGGTCATAAACGCGTCGGGCGACCCCACCCTCGAAAGCAAGGAATTCAAAAGCAATCTCGGATTCACCGACTCAATCATAGCCTCGCTCAAACGCCTGGGAATATCGGAAATTCAAGGCACCGTAATCATCAAGGAGCACATGGACGACGCAGGCCCCGTGCCTCAGTGGGAAGTTGAGGACCTCGCCTGGGAATATGGCGCTGGACTTTACGATTTCAACTACGCGGGCAACGTGGTCAGGGCATATCCCAATACCGGCAAAACCGTCCCGGCATCCGACCTCAAAATAACCGTCAAGCCTTCCGAAGACGGTGGCACGGACCTTATCCGCGGCATAAACTCGGAAAACCTCACCGTGTGGGCAAGCGCCAAAAACCGCCAGAACCAAAAGTGGAATGTTGGCACAACAATACCAAATCCAGCAGGAGTTTACGTAAAATTGCTTACATCGAAGCTTAAAGCCGCCGGCATCAAGATTTCGGCAAAGCGGGCCAACTCTGACGAAGCATCCACCCGTGTCTATACCCACAAGTCACCCAAGCTGCAGTCCATCTGCCAAAATCTCATGAAGCGGTCAGACAACCTTTTCGCCGAGGGCATGCTCCGCGCCATCAAGCGCGGCGACTCACGCTCCGACTGCATCAAGGCCGAGAAAGCATACTGGACCGACAACGGCGTCAGCGCATCCCGCACAATCATCAACGACGGCAGTGGCCTTACACGCGCCAACCGGCTGTCGCCCCGCTTCCTGGGCGACATGCTCGAATGGATGGCCAAATCGCCGAACGCGGCAACATATATCGACTTCTTCCCCGTGTCGGGCATCGACGGCACGCTCAAGTCGCTGCTCGCCAAGACCCGCCTGAAAGGACGGCTCGCCATGAAAACGGGCTCGGTCAGCTCCGTACAGTGCTACGCCGGCTACAAACTCGACCAGGCCGGAAAACCGACCCACGTGGTTGTGATAATGGTGAACGGCTTCTTCTGCAGCCGCGCCGCCCTCCGCAAGCAAATCGAGAATTTCCTCCTCAAAACTTTTGAAGACTGATTATGAATACGACACTCAACCGCCTCATCCGCCTTAATGTTGAACTTGAAGGCGCCCTGCGCGTGGCGGCCGGCCGCCCCTCGCCGGAGGCTCTGGAGGCTGCCCGCGAGAAATTTGATGAAATGACAGCGCTCTTCGCCACTCTCGCCCCCGCATCAGCAACGGACCAGCACGACGAAGAACAGACGCAGCTGAAATATGACGAGGCGCTAAACGGAGAGGATTCGCCCATGGACGAACCGACCGACAGCATGGTTCCGGCCGACGGACAGATTGTCGAAACAGACGCAGAAGCCGAGGCCGTACCCGCGGCCACATCCGCCCCTGCCCCCGAAGCTCAACGCGAGACTCCGGCTCAGGAAAGCCGTCCTATTGCCGTCGACGAACGCATGCTGAAATCAGACCTGCGCAAGTCGTTCACGCTCAACGACAAGTTCCGTTTCCGCCGCGAACTTTTCGGAGGCGATGACGCTGAGTTCAGCGATACCCTCGACCTCCTCGCCACCATGCACTCGCTCAGTGAAGCCGAGGAATACATCTACGACGACCTCCAATGGAGCCGGGAAGACGAGAACGTGGCGGAATTCATGGACATCGTGGCCAACTTTTTCAACACCAGAAAATAACGCATGGCCGGCAAACTCTACATAGTCCCCACCCCCGTGGGAAACATGGCCGACATGACACCCAGGGCCGTGGAAGTGCTGACCCAGGCCGACCTTATCCTGGCCGAGGACACCCGCACCAGCGCCGTGCTAATGCAAAGGTTCGGAATCACAACGCCGATGCAGAGCCACCACAAGTTCAACGAGCACGACACATCCGCCGCCGTGGCGTCGCGCATCGCCGCCGGACAAACCGTCGCACTGGTATCTGACGCCGGCACCCCGGGCATATCCGACCCCGGTTTCATGCTGTCGCGCGAATGCCGCCGCCTCGGCATCGAGGTCGTAACGCTGCCTGGTCCCACGGCCTTCGTTCCGGCCCTGGTCAATTCAGGCCTTCCCTGCGACCGTTTCGTATTCGAGGGATTCCTCCCTCAGAAAAAAGGCCGCGCCACGCGCATATCTACCCTTGCCGACGACGACCGCACCTTCATCATCTACGAATCGCCCCTGCGGTTGGTCAAAACCCTCGAGCAGCTCGCCCAGGCATGCGGCGCCGACCGCCCGGCCTCGGTCACCCGCGAAATATCCAAAATACACGAAACCACCGTACGCGGCACCCTCGCCGAAATAATTAATCACTTCACCGAGAACCCTCCGAGGGGAGAGATTGTTATAATCGTAGCCGGTAAGCCTGACACCGGCCATAAAGTTCACGTCAACAAATACAAACCTGAAAAATAACCGAGTTATGAAAAAATTATTCATCATGGCCCTCGCAGCGGCAGCAGTGCTTTCGTCATGCGACAACAAGGCAAAGGAAGAAGCCGCCGCACAGCAGGCCGCTCTTCAGGCAGCATCAAAACAGGAACTTCAAGTGGCCGTTGCAGACCGCGACTCACTGTTGAGCCTCGTAAACGACATATCGGCCGGAATGGACCAGATCAAGCGTCTTGAAAACATCCTCAGCGTATCAAACTCGTCGGGCGAATCGGCCTCACAGCGTGCCCAGATCCGCTCGGACATCGCCGCCATCCAGGCCACTCTCGAACAGCGCCGCGAACAGCTCGCACAGCTTGAGGAGAAACTCAACAAATCGAATCTCAACAACGCAAACCTGCGCAAGACCATAGAAACCCTCCGCGGTCAAATTGACTCACAGTCAGCCGAAATCGAAACCCTCCGCGCCAACCTCGACGAGGCCAAGGCCAAAATCGGAACTCTCAACCAGGCCGTTGACTCGCTCAACACCACCGTAACAACCGTAACCACCGAACGTGACGCCGCACAGCAGGAAAGCACCGAGCTCAACAACGAACTCAACACATGCTACTACGTGGCCGCATCGTCCAAAGAGCTCAAGGAGCACAAGATTCTCGAAACCGGATTCCTCCGCAAGTCCAAACTCCTCAAGGGCAACTTCGACCAGAGTTTCTTCACCACAGCCGACAAGCGCACCCTCACCGTGCTGAACCTCCACTCCAAAAAGGCAAAGGTGCTCACCAACCAGCCCGCCGGCTCGTATGAAATCATCGACAACAACGGCCAGAAAGCCCTCCGCATCCTCAATCCCGATTCGTTCTGGGCTCTGTCCAACTATCTCGTAATCGAAATCGACTGATAGGACACGCCGGTTCAATATCACAATGGCCTGCCGGACTTTTTTGCCCGGCAGGCCATATTTTTTCCATTATTTTCCATTATTTTATGTGATAACCCGCCAAAAATTCGTAACTTTGCACACCAATAGTTACTTTTCGCCTCGGAACAGATTGTTTGGAGGTTAACCTCAACCATAAAACTTGCGCTAAAAAGCTATGGCTCAAACAAAAGCGATTAAGACAGCTCTTATTTCGGTCTTTCATAAAGACGGCCTTTCCGAAATCCTCGCCCTCCTTGCCAAGGACGGCGTGAAATTCCTTTCCACCGGCGGCACCCGCGCCTTCATCGAGGAGCAGGGCTATGCCTGCGAAGCGGTGGAAGACCTCACCGGCTACCCCTCGATTCTCGGCGGCCGCGTGAAGACCCTCCACCCCAAGGTGTTCGGAGGCATCCTCGGACGGCGCTCGCTCGAAAGCGACATGACCACCATGGCCGAGCTCGCCATTCCCGAAATAGACCTCGTTATCGTCGACCTCTATCCTTTTGAGCAGACCGTAGCATCCGGCGCATCCCACCAGGACATCATCGAGAAAATCGACATAGGCGGCATCTCGCTCATCCGCGCCGCCGCCAAAAACTTTGCCGACGTGGCAATCGTAGCCTCGAAAGGCCAGTACGGAATGTTGCGCGGCTTCCTCGAACAGCACGGCGCCGCCACTACCCTTGAAGAACGCACCGTCCTCGCCCGCGAGGCCTTCGCCGTCTCATCGGGCTACGACTCGGCAATCTTCGACTACATGGCATCTACCATCGAGGCGCCCGCCGGTGCCCTGCGTCTTGCCGTCAACGGCGAACGCAGCCTCCGCTACGGCGAGAACCCCCACCAGCAGGCCAACTTCTTCGGCAACTTCGACGCCATGTTCGACCAGCTCCACGGCAAGGAAATCTCCTACAACAACCTCCTCGACATCGACTCGGCAGTCAATCTTATCGACGAGTTCGGTGCCGAACCCACCGTTGCGATTCTCAAGCACAACAACGCCTGCGGCCTCGCCACTCGCCACACTCTCGCCCAGGCATGGGCCGACGCACTCGCAGGCGACCCCGTTTCGGCTTTCGGCGGCGTAATCATCACCAACGCCCCCGTTGACGCTGCCGCAGCCGAGGAAATCAACAAGATCTTCTTCGAGGTCATCATCGCGCCCGAATACTCCGAAGACGCAATGGCAATCCTCACCCAAAAGAAGAACCGCATAATCCTCCGCCGCAAGGCATGTCCCGGCAATGCCCGCAGCGTGCGCTCGATTCTCAACGGCGTCCTCGTTCAGGACCGCGACCATAAAGTCGAGACAGCCGAAGACCTCAATGTGGTTTCCGGCACCCTCACCGACGCCCGCGTGGCCGACATGCTCTTTGCCAACAAAATCGTCAAGCACTCCAAGAGCAACGCAATCGTCCTCGCCAAGGACGGCCAGCTGCTCGGTTCGGGCGTAGGCCAGACATCGCGCGTCGACGCCCTCCGTCATGCCATCGAAAAAGCCCGTTCGTTCGGGTTCGACCTCAACGGCGCCACAATGGCATCCGACGCATTCTTCCCCTTTGCCGACTGCGTGGAAATCGCCCGCGAGGCCGGCATCGACTCTGTGATACAACCCGGCGGTTCGATACGCGACACCGACTCGGTGGATTACTGCCGCGCCCACGACATGACCATGGTCATGACCGGGTTCCGCCACTTCCGCCACTGATTCCCGTCAATCTCTACTCTTCATTTATACACTCTGACTACAAGACAAAATGGGACTGTTCTCACTCACCAAGGAAATCGCAATCGACCTTGGCACAGCCAACACAATAATCATACATAACGACAAAATCGTTATCAACGAGCCTTCAATCGTGGCCCTCGACAACCGCACCGACAAACTCATCGCCGTCGGTACCGAGGCCCACCTGATGGAAGGCAAGAACCCCCAGGGCATCCGTACTGTACGCCCCCTCAAGAAGGGCGTCATCGCCGACTTCAATGCTGCCGAACTGATGATTCGCGGCCTCGTGAAGAAGGCTTCGAGCAAGAGCAACTGGTTCACCCCCTCGCTCCGCATGGTTGTCGGCATCCCCTCCGGCTCGACCGAAGTTGAAATCCGCGCCGTGCGCGACTCGTCGGAACACGCCGGCGGCCGCGACTCATACATGATTTACGAGCCCATGGCCGCAGCCCTCGGCATCGGCCTCGATGTTGAGGCGCCCGAAGGCAATATGATTGTCGACATAGGCGGCGGCACCACCGAAATCGCCGTAATATCGCTGGGGGGCATCGTGTCGAACAAGAGCATCCAGGTGGCCGGCGACGACCTCACCGAGGACATCCAGAACCACATGCGCCGCGCCCACAACGTAAAGGTTGGCGTACGCACCGCCGAGCAAATCAAGATTCACGTAGGCTCAGCCCTCACCGAGCTTGAAAATCCGCCGGAAGACTACATCGTACACGGCCCCAACATGATGACGGCCCTGCCTATGGAGGTGCCCGTAAGCTACCAGGAAATCAGCCACTGCATCGAAAAGACCATCTCGAAAATCGAAGCAGCCGTGCTGAGCGCCCTCGAGCAGACCCCGCCCGAGCTCTACGCCGACCTGGTGCGCAACGGCATCTACCTTGCCGGCGGCGGCGCCATGCTGCGCGGCCTTGACAAGCGCTTCACCGACAAAATCGGCATCCAGTTCCACATCGCCGAGGATCCCCTCCTCTCTGTGGCGAAAGGCACCGGCGTAGCCCTCAAAAACATCGACAAGTTCTCGTTCCTGATCCGTTGAAAGAGTTCTTTGAATTTTTCCGACGTTACAGCAAGTGGCTGGTGCTGCTCATATATGTGGCACTCAGCTGCGCTTTGCTGTTCAATGGCGACCCCTACCGCCACCACCTGTGGCTTACCTCGGCCTCGACCGTGTCGGGCGCAATATACAAGGTAGGCCACAACATAACCTCGTTCTTCTCGCTGCGCGAGGTAAACGACGACCTCAACCGCCGCAACGCCGTGCTTGAGGCCGAGGTACAGAATCTCAAGGAACAGATAAACACCATGCGCCTGGCCGGCTTCACCGACACCATGCCCACCCCCGACAGCGTGGCCCACTTCAATTTCATCGTGGCCAACGTAATCAACAACTCGATTCACCACGCCCAGAACTATCTCACCGTCGACAAAGGCACCCTCGACGGCGTCCGTCCAGAGATGGGTGTAATCGACCATTCGGGCGTCGTCGGCACCGTCAGCGCCGTCGGACCGCATTTCGCCCGCGTCATTTCGTTGCTGAACCCCAACTTCCGCCTCTCCTGCAAAATCAAGAACAGCGACAACTTCGGTTCGCTCGTATGGGACGGCAACAGCCCGTCGGAAGCATTGCTCGAAGAGCTGCCCAGGCACACCGTGTTCCAGCCCGGCGACACAGTCGTCACCTCGGGCTACTCGGCCGTATTTCCCGCCGGCCTCCCCGTCGGCACCATCATGCCCGACAACCGCGAGCACAACGAAAACTTCTTCACACTGCGCATAAAGCTCTTCGCCGATTTCTCCCGACTGAGCAACGTGCAGATTGTCGTCGACAACTACCGTGACGAGCTCGTCGCCGTCGAAGCCAACACCATCGTAAACTCTGACCCCGCCGCAAAATGAACAAGACCGCTCTCAGCCTCCTACTGCTCTTCGTGGTGCTAATTCCTGCCCAGGCGGTGTTCTTCAACAACCTGGTCCTATTCAACGTGGCCGTGCCACTGGTGTTCATATACCTCATAATCACCCTGCCGGTCACCTATTCACCCTCCCTGGCAATGACGATTGGCTTCCTCACAGGGGTCTCAATCGACGCTCTCTCCGACACACCGGGCGTCAACGCACTGGCTTGCACAGTGCTGGCGTTCGTGCGCCGTCCCATTTTCAACCTGTATATGCCCTCCGACGACGACCTGGCCGACCAGCGCCCGTCGCTCAGGACAATGGGAACCCCGGCATTTCTCAAATATGCCCTGACCATGGTGGTGCTCTACTGCGCCATGGTTTTCTCAATCGAGGCCATGCAGGTGTTCAACCTACGGCTGTACCTGCTACGCGTGGGATGCAGCAGCGTGTTCACTTTCATCATCATCTACGCCATCGCGTGTCTGACCCGCTCCAACCGTGAGAAAAGACTATAAGCTCGAAAAACGAAAATACATCATCGGCGGCTTCATAATCCTCATCGCCATAATTTATTCCATAAGGCTCTTTGACCTCCAGATTAACGATGAACGTTACAAGAAATCTGCCGATTCCAACGCCTTCCTGAAAAAGACGGTGTTCCCCTCGCGCGGCCTTATGTACGACCGTAACGGCGAGCTGGTGGTTTACAACCAGCCGGCCTACGACGTCATGCTCATTCCGCGCGACGTCCAGCCTTTCGACACGCTCGACTTCTGCGAGACCATACACCTCACCCCCGAGCAACTCCGCAAACGTCTCTCCGACATGCGCGACAAGCGCCTCAACCCCGGATATTCGTCCTACACTCCCCAAAAACTCATCACCCAGCTCTCCACCCAGGACTATGGCCGCCTACAGGAAAAACTATACCGTTTCCCCGGTTTCTATATCCAGAAACGCATCCTGCGCCAGTACAACTACGCCACCGCCGCCAACGTGCTCGGCAACCTGCGCGAGGTATCGCAGAAAGACATCGACAACGATTCATACTATGCTCCCGGCGACTACACCGGCGACCTCGGGGTGGAACGTTCCTACGAACCCTACCTGCGCGGAATAAAAGGCGTGGAAATACTTATCCGCGACGCACGCGGACGCATCCAGGGCCGCTATGAGAACGGCGCCCACGACATCGAGCCCATATCGGGACGGGATCTCAAGCTCAGCCTCGACATCAAGCTTCAGCAATATGCCGAATCGCTCATGGTCGGCAAGCGCGGCGCGGTGGTAGCCATCGAGCCCAAGACCGGCGAAATCCTCTGCCTGGTATCCTCGCCCAGCTATGACCCGCGCCTGCTCGTGGGGCGTCCCCGCGGACAGAACTACAAGATGCTCACCGCCGACGAGTCTCTGCCGCTGTTCGACCGTGCCCTCGGCGGTGCCTATCCTCCCGGCTCTACCTTCAAACCCACCCAGGGCCTCATTTTCCTGCAAGAGGGCATAATAACCACCTCCACCACCTATCCGTGCTATCACGGATACATCAACGGAGGCCTGCGCGTCGGCTGCCACGCCCACGGCTCGCCGCTGCCACTTAAACCAGCCTTGCAGACGTCATGCAACGCATACTTCTGCTGGGGATTCAAGAACATGATTGACCGCCGCTCGAAATACGGTTCGTCGGCCAATGCCTTCGAGGTATGGAAGAATCACCTCGTTTCGATGGGCTACGGCTATGCCCTCGGCGTCGACCTGCCTCACGAAAGCCGGGGCTTCCTGCCGAACGCAAAATTTTACAGCAAATTCTACGGCGAGGGGCATTGGAGTGCCAACACCGTCATTTCAGTTGCCATAGGTCAGGGCGAAATCCTTGCCACCCCTCTCCAGATTGCCAACCTCTCAGCCACGATTGCCAACCGCGGCTGGTTCATCACTCCGCACGCCGTCAAGGAAATCACCGACACCATACTCCCGTCGGAATACACCGAGCGCCGCCGACCCACCATCGACGAGCACTGGTATGCTGACATCGCCGAGGGCATGCGCATGGCCGTCACCGGCGGCACCTGCCGACGCGCCGCCATCCCCGGCATCGAAGTCGCCGGCAAAACCGGTACGGCACAGAACCCACACGGCAAAGACCACTCGGCCTTCATGGGATTCGCCCCCTACGATGACCCCAAGATTGCCGTGGCCGTCTATGTCGAGAACGGCGGTTTCGGCGCTGTCTTCGGTGTCCCCATCGGCTCGCTGGTGATGGAGAAATACCTCACCGACACCATCTCTCCGTCGAGAAAATATATGGAAGAACAAATGTTAAACACCTCGGTATTCTATGCTTCAAAACCCAAACGATAAGACGCCTTCCGTATTCCGCTACGTCGATTGGGTGACGGTGGTGATATACCTGCTGATGGTCATCGCCGGCGCGGTCAGCATCTATGCCGCGAGCTATGACTTCGACGAGGCTTCCATATTCTCGTTCACTGAATTTTCGGGAAAACAGATACGATGGATAGGACTCGGGCTGTTGCTCGGCTTCTTCATCCTTCTTGTCGACGCCCGGATATTCGAGACGTATGCCTATCCCATCTACATAATATTGCTCGTAGTCCTCATTATAACGCCTTTCATCGCCCACGACATCAAAGGATCGAAATCGTGGATTACGATAGGGCCCATGAGTCTCCAGCCCGCCGAGTTTGCAAAAGTGGCCACGGCCCTGGCCCTGGCCAAGCTGTTCAGCACCTACAACTTCGTGCTGAACGCCAAACCGATGAACTACGTAAAGGCCCTCGCCATAATCTTTCTGCCGATTATATTCATCCTGCTGCAGAACGAGACAGGCTCGGCCCTTGCCTATATGGCCCTCTTTTTCGTGCTCTACCGCGAGGGTATGAGCGGCCTTATCCTGTTCGCCGCCCTTTTTGCCGTGGTGGTGTTCGTGGTGGCGGTCAAGTTCACAGACCTCATGTTCCTTGGTGTTCCGACTGGCGAATTCACCATAATGGTGCTCGTGATGATTACGATGACCGCCATGTCGTTCATCTACGACCGCCGTCTCGACCTGCCGCGCAACCTGTTTTTCTGGTTTGCAGGCGTGCTCGTGATTTCATGGGCGCTCGCCGGGCCGTTCGGCGTAAACGTCCCCGGCCAGGTCATATTGCTCGGCTCAATCGGCGCGGCCTGCGTCTACCTGTCGATCGAAGCACTCAAGCGCCACCGCATGAAACTCTTCACCCCTGTCGCTACGGCAGTGCTCGCGGTCGGCTTCATGTTCTCGGTCAACTTCGCCTTCCAAAAGCTTCAGCCCCACCAGCAGCTGCGCATCCTCGTGGTGCTCGGCATCGAGGAAGACCTGCGCGGCGCCGGTTACAACGTGAACCAATCGAAAATCGCCATCGGCTCGGGCGGACTCACTGGAAAGGGCTTCCTGAACGGCACCCAGACCAAACTTAAATACGTGCCCGAACAGCACACCGACTTCATCTTCTGCACCATCGGCGAGGAGGAAGGCTTCATGGGTTCGCTCATAGTCGTTGGCCTGTATCTCGCCCTCATCCTGCGCATCATAGCCATCGCCGAACGCCAGCCACGCCCCTTTGGCCGCGTATATGCCTACTGTGTGGCATCATACTTCATATTCCATTTCTGCATCAACATAGGAATGGTGATAGGCCTGTGCCCCGTAATCGGCATTCCGCTGCCGTTTTTCAGCTACGGAGGCTCGTCGCTGTGGGGCTTCACGCTGCTTCTTTTCATACTGCTGCGCCTCGACGCCGCCCGAAAGGCATATAATTGACACCTTTGGACTTAAAAGGTGTTAACGCCATTTGGAAGCTTGGCGTTTATTGCTTAACTTTGCAGCACCTTACGTATTTACGCGACTTACTTAGAACATTTTAAACCAATCATAGCAAGCCATGAAAAAAGCTCTGTTTACCTTGGCGGTAGCGGCATTGGCATGGTCATGGGCCGACGCACAGATCGTCACCACCACCCCATCTCCGCTTTTCCGAACCAGCCAGGACATCGTACTCACCTACCATCCCGCTGCGGATGGCTCCAACAAAACGTTGGCAAACCTCCCGAAGTCGACCGAACTCTATGCCCACATCGGCGTAATCACCACCGCGTCAAAAAGCGATGACGACTGGAAACACGCTCCCACATGGGGCACCAACACTGCCAAATATCAGTTGACTTACAAGGAGGCCAACACATACGAGCTAAACGTCGGTGACCTCAAATCATACTTCAGCCTCTCCGCCAGCGAGAAAGTCACCAAAATCGCAATCGTATTCCGCACAGCCGACGGCAAAAAGGAGGGAAAGACCTCGACCGGCGGCAACATCCTTGTCGATGTCCTTCCCGAGGGAGTGACTTTCTCGTCTGATTACACAAACCACACAGTCTGCGTCGGCACTTCCATCAATCTCTCCGTAATCTCGTCCGAGGCAGCCGACCTTACCATCACCGCCAACGGCACTCAGATTGCCTCCAAGGCAGCCGCCACATCATTTGATTACAACTACACCTTCACCCAGGAAGGCGAATGTGAACTCGTGGCCACCGCCAAGCAGGTCGACGGCACCGTAACCGAACAAAAGCTCTCATATACCGTTTTCCCGGCTCCCAAACAAGCCGAATATCCCGGCGGCACACCCAAGATGGGCGCCGTTGCCAACGCCGACGGCTCCGTGACCTTCTGTCTGGCCGCCCCGCTGAAGCAGCGCGTACAGATTGTCGGCGCATGGGACAACTACGAGCTCAAGGAAGAGCGCGTCATGAACTGCCATACATACGAAGGCAACAACTATTTCTGGATTACCATCCCCGCCCTCGACCCCGACACCAAATACCCCTACTATTATATAGTCGACAACGATATTCGTGTAACCGACCCCTACGGGAAGCTCATCCTTGACCGAAACAACGACACCGCCATCAAAAGCGTATGGGGAGGCACCATGCCTGGGTGGCCCACTGCTGTATCTAATCCCAAACAGCTCGCCGTTTATTGGGGTAACATGAACAAATATGAATGGAGTGACTTTGAAATTCCCGAACACAGCCAGCTCCTCATCTACGAGATGCTTTTCCGCGACTTCACCGGCACCGAAGGCCAGGCAAAGGGCAACGGTACCGTACGCCAGGCAATCGAAAAGATTCCCTACCTTAAGGAACTCGGAGTAAACGCCGTCGAACTGATGCCCATCATGGAATTTGCAGGCAACAACTCGTGGGGCTACAACACCAACTTCTACTTCGCGCCCGACAAAGCTTACGGCTCGCCCGAAGACTACAAGGACTTCATCGACATCTGCCACCAAAACGGAATAGCCGTCATCCTCGACATCGTGTTCAACCAGAGCGATGGCCTCCATCCCTGGTATCAGATGTATTCAAAAGAAAACAATCCTTTCTATAACGCCGTTGCCCCCCACGACTACAATGTGCTCAACGACTGGCGCCAGGAAAATCCCATCGTGCGTCAGCAATGGGACGACTGCCTGCGATACTGGCTCACCGAGTATAACGTCGATGGCTTCCGCTTTGACCTCGTCAAGGGTCTCGGCGACAGCGACTCGTACGGCGCCGGCACCGAAGCCACCAACACTTCCCGTATCAACAACATGAAGCGCCTCCACGGCACAATTACCTCCGTCAAGCCCAACGGCATCCACATCAACGAATTCCTCGGAGGTGCCACAGAGGAAACACGTTTTGGCTCCGATGGCCAGCTCATGTGGCAGAAAGTCAGCGACAACGCCTACAAATTTGCTAAAGGCGTCACCGGCGGTTCTTTGGGCAACTTCAACTGTAACAACACCAAGCGCGGACAATGGGGACGCACCGTAGCCTACTACGAAAGCCACGACGAAGAACGCGCTGCTTACCTTGTAAACACCTCCGGCAATGCCAACATTAAGGGTAACGAAGAAGCCACATGCCATCGTATCGGCTCCCTCGCCGGACAGATGCTCCTCTCTCCCGGTCCAAAGATGATATGGCAATTCGGCGAAATCTGTGCAGACCAGACTACCAAATCAGGATCCAATAACAACCTCGACCCCAAGACCGTAGTCTGGAGCTATCTCGACAACGAGAACCGCCGCCACGTCCACGACATCTATGCCGACCTTTGCAACCTGCGCATGGACAATCCCAGCCTCTTCTCCGCTGATGCCTCTTGTGTTACATCTGGATTCTCTTCTGCCTACACCTCTGCACGCTACATCGTCCTCTCATACGGCGACACCGAAGTTGTCGGCATGTTCAATCCCGCCGTTGACGGAGCCGCACGCACCGTCACCGCCACCGTATCGAACATCACTCCCGACAACAGCCAGTTCATCACCGGCTCAAAGGGTCTTCAGCCCGTCCTCACCTCAGATGAGGCCGGTAAGGTTTCGGTCAGCCTCGCTCCCAACACCTTCGCTGTCTTCGCATCGAAAAACATATCGGGCGTCGAGGACATCGTATCCGACTTCACATCCGCGCCCAAGGCCAGCGTCTTTGGCGGCAACGGCGAAATCGTGATTGTCGGTGAATACACCAACGCCGAGGTCTACGACATCCAGGGCCACAGCATCGGCCGTCTCAACGGTCTTGCCAAGGGCATCTACATCGTCCGCGTCGACGGTGCGGTTGCCAAGGTGGCCGTGAAATAACTCTTTCACAAACAGAATTCAAACAGACAGGCGTGCGCGCCTGTCTGTTTTGTTTTATGCAAAAAAGTTGGCGAAAATCTATTTTTTCCGTATTTTTGCAAAAATTCCACGCTAATGAAAAAACTCATTTTACCTGCAATGGCCATTATTGCAACCGCTGCGGGAGCCACCGCCCCGCTGACCTATCCGACGGCTCCCGCCGACGGAACAACATACGAAGCGTTCGGCATCACTGTTGACGACCGCTTCCGTCCCCTCGAAAACGACACCGCCGCCGCTACTCTCGCATGGGTCGAGGCCGAAAACAAGGTGACCCAGGACTACCTGTCGCAGATTCCATTCCGACAGGCCATCCGCGATCGCCTCACCGTCCTCAACAACTATGCCAAGACCGGGCTGCCCTACAAGGAAGAGGACGGAAAGTATTACTGGTATTTCAACGACGGCCTGCGCAACCAGAGCGTGCTCTACCGCGGTGCGACACCCTACGACAAAAACGCCGAGGTATTCCTCGACCCCAACACGCTCAGCGAGGACGGAACCGTGGCCTTGACCGGCGTATTCCAGAGCAAGGACGGCAAGCACACCGCCTACACCATATCGCGCAGCGGCTCCGACTGGACTGAAATCTACGTCATGGACACCGCCACCCGTCAGCTCCTCCCCGACCATATCGAATGGGCAAAGTTCACCGGCGCCTCGTGGGACGGCGACGGCTTCTATTACAGCGCATATCCCCGTCCCGAGGCCGGTAAGGAATTTTCAAACGCCAACGAATTCCACACCGTCTACTACCACCGCCTCGGCACCCCGCAGAGCGAGGACCGCGTCGTGTATGAGAACCGCAAGGAACCCCTCCACTTCCATCAGGCCGATGTCACCGAGGACGGACGCTTCCTTCTCGTTCAGGGCGGCGGCCAGGGATTCGGCAATTCACTCTATGTGAAGGACCTTTCAAATCCTGCCTCAGAATGGGTGACAATCGAAAACGGCATGGACATCGTGCTCTCGGTCATCGACACCACTCCCGACGGGCACCTGCTCGTCTACACCTCGGCCGACGCGCCCCTCTACCGGCTTGTGGAAATCGACCCCGCCAATCCGGCCCGCGGAAACTGGAAAGAAATAATTCCGCAGGACGACAGCGCCGTGCTGACCGCGGTCTATCCCACCGCCGGCAAGCTCATAGCCCTCTATGACCGCGACGCGTCAAACCACGCCTACCTCCTCTCGGCCGACGGAAAACGCATCTGCGAGATTGAATTCCCCACCTACGGCGCTGCCTCTTTCTCGGCCTCGAAAAAGAATCCCGAGGTGTTCTACGCCTTCTCCTCGTTCACCTATCCCTCGGCCATCTACGCCTACGACACCGACAAGCAGGCCAGCACACTCGTTCACGCCACCGAAGTCGCCGGCCTCAATCCCGACGATTACATGACCGAACAAGTGTTCTACACCTCCAAGGACGGCACAAAAGTGCCCATGTTCATCACCTATAAGAAAGGTTTGAAGAAAGACGGCACGAATCCCGTCTACCTCTACGGCTACGGGGGCTTCAACGTAACCCTCAACCCCGGCTTCTCGGCCTCACGCATGTTCTGGCTTGAAAACGGAGGCATCTACGCCCAGGCCAACCTGCGCGGCGGCGCCGAATATGGCGACGCATGGCACGAAGCCGGCACCAAGATGCACAAGCAGAACGTGTTTGACGATTTCATCTCGGCCGGCGAACACATGGTTTCCGAAGGCTGGACCACACCCCGGCTTCTCACCATCGAGGGCGGCTCGAACGGCGGCCTGCTGGTGGGCGCATGCGTGAACCAGCGTCCCGACCTGTTCCGCGTCGCCATTCCCCGCGTGGGCGTGATGGACATGATGCGCTACCACCTCTTCACAATCGGTTGGAACTGGGCCAGCGACTACGGCACCGCCGATGACTCGCGCGAGATGGCCCAATATCTCCTCGGCTATTCGCCGCTCCACACCATCAAGAACGACGGCACTCCCTACCCCGCAATCCTCGTCACCACCGCCGACCACGACGACCGCGTCGTGCCCGCCCACTCGTTCAAATACGCCGCCGCCCTGCAGGCCGCCAACACCGGCAGCGAGCCCAAACTCATCCGCATCGACTCAAAGGCCGGTCACGGTGCAGGCAAGCCCATCAGCAAGCAGCTCGACGAATGGATGGACATCTACTCGTTCGTGTTCCATAACCTCGGCCGCACTCCTGCCACCGCAAAGTGAAACGCGCCGCACTCCTAATCATTAACGCCGCGATATGCGGGGCGCTCTCGGGATGCTTCACCGGCATCGAGAGCACCCCGCGCATCACGCCGTCTGACGTGAGCCACGCCGGCGTGCGCACCACTTCCGAACAGGCATTCGCGGCAACACTCATCCCCGAGGCTCCACGCGCATGGATGCCCGGAAAGCAATGGCAGGTGGCCGACACCCGCATCGCCATGATTTTCACCGCATCATCGGGCAGCTGCGACTCACTTGTCGGGCGCACCATCACCTACGCATCCGAGCGCCGCGTCCCGTCTGTCACCGGTGTCGACGCCATCGAACTTGCCTTCACCGGCCCCGACGGACAATCGCTATACTACCGCCCCGACCTCCCCGCCGACGACTGGGACGACCGCGCCTCGCTCGCAATTCCGTTTGCGATTGAACTGTCGCCCGTGGCCAAGGCCGACTCGCTGATGCGTGGCAACACCTATTACATAACCACCCCGCTCTGGCGCGATGCGACAGGCTCGCCGGCCACGGGGCTGCGCCATATCGCCGTGCGTGTCGACAGCGTCACTCCGGGCACCGAACGCTATCCCCTGAAAGTGGCGTTCACCCCGGTTTCCGAACCAGATGCAAAATCGAAATTCATCTTGATGACCTACGGCACCTCAGCCTCGGCCACGCGCAACTTCGACCGCCTGTTTTCGTTCACCGACCCGCGCCGTTCCTACCCCCGTATAACCGACGCGACGTGGCAGAAGATTATCCGCTCGCAAGTCGAGGCCGGCATGACCCGCGACGAATGTCGCCTGGCCCTCGGCGCGCCCGACCACATCGACCGCGGCGCAACACCCGGCGCACAGCTCGAACGCTGGACCTACGACAACGGCGTGTACCTCATATTTGAAGACGGAATCCTCGAACGCTGGCGAAAATGAAAATCACCTTCCTCGGAACAGGCACCTCGACTGGCATTCCTCAGATCGGATGCCGCTGCGCGACATGCACCTCGGCCGACCCGCGCGACAACCGCATGCGGGCTTCGGCCATCGTCACACTCGACTCAGGCGCGAACCTGCTGATAGACTGCGGTCCCGATTTCCGCTCGCAGATTCTACGCGCGGGCGCCCCGCCGCTCGAGGCACTGCTGATTACCCACAGCCATTACGACCATGTCGGCGGAATCGACGACCTGCGTCCATACTGCCGCGATGGCCGGCATTTCCCCACCTTCTGCACTCCCGATGTGGCCCGCGACCTGCACGAGCGCAATCCCTGGTCGTTCGCCAAGCATCTCTATCCCGGCGTCCCCACCTTCGCCATCCACGAAATCAACCCCGACATCCCCTTTGAAATCGCCGGCCAGGAAATAATACCGTTGCCGGTGATGCACGCCAAGCTGCCGATACTCGGCTACCGCTTCGGCCCCTTGGCCTACATCACCGACTGCAAGACCATGCCCGCTGCCACCCTCGAAAAACTGCGCGGCGTCCACACCCTTGTGCTCAACGCCCTGCGCATATTGCCCCACCAATCCCACCTGTCGCTCGACGAGGCCCTCGACATCATTAAGGCCGTCAATCCCCGGCGCGCCCTGCTCACCCACATGAGCCACGACATGGGACCGGCCGCAACGGTCGCCTTACCTGACGGAGTGCAGTTTACCCACGACGGTCTCACGGTAGAAATCGACCGGCCGTGAACCTTTTTCGGCACACGTTTGTTTACAAAGCATAATAAAACAAAATCATTCGATATTATGCGTGTAACTTATTTAGCCCACAGTGGTTTCATGGTCGAGACCGATGATGTTATAATGGTTTTCGACTATTTCCGCGACCCGTCCCATTCCGTAGTGAAAAAGCTGGAGGAACGTAAGGACGTGCCCGTCGTGTTCTTCGTGACGCATCATCATAAAGATCATTACAATCCCGATATATTCAACCTTGCCCAGAACCACGAGCGCGTCTACGTGCTCTCCAACGACGTCGAGGCCCGCGACACCAATTCCCGCCTCGCCATCCAGGGCATGAGCGCCGGCGACGTTGTCGAGAACCTTCCCGGCGGCATCACCGTCAAAGCCTACCCCTCGACCGATGAAGGCGTCAGCTTCCTTGTCACCACCAAGGCCGGGCGCAAGGTGTTCCATGCCGGCGACCTCAACCTATGGCATTGGAACGAGGAAAACACTCCCAAAGCCGTTGCCGAGGCAACCGCCGCATTCACCAAGGCCGTCAACCGCATCGCCGAGGAAAATCCCTCGATCGACACAGTGATGTTCCCTGTCGACGTACGTCAGGGCAAGGACTTCGCCCTCGGCGCCACCCGCTTCATGGAGGCCATCAAGGTGAAGGACTTCTTCCCCATGCACTTCGACGGTTCCGCATCAGTGGCCTGCGACTTCGGCGTCTACCCCTTCCACAACGCCGTCAACACCACTTTCCACTGCCTAAAGGATCCAGGTGAGTCAATCCAACTCAACGGCCCCACTTCCCCCAACAGCAAAATATACACATTCTTCTAAAAGAATTTGCCGTAACAATCCATACTTACTTTCCACACCAAGCCCCGCCCCACCGCGAGGCTTTTTTAATGCAGTCATTTGGCAAATCCCATGATTTTATTTACCTTTGCAAAGGACTGAAATTTGTATGGTTATGAGGAAATGTCTGCTTTTTCTATTATTGTCGGCGGCATGCACCGGTGCATGGGGACAGGAAGCAATCGTGCCGTCTGACTGGCAGCCCGGAGGCATCGGGGAAATAAGTCTGCCCCGACCTGGCGAATATGTGGCCAAAATCTTCTCGACCCGAAATGAGACACCTGCCACCGCCACCGAATCGATTGTAGTGAAAGCTGTAGCAACACATGCCTCCCCGCGGCTTCAATACTCCGCAAATTCTTATGGCGCCACATGGCTGCAAAATCTCGGTTTTATTGCCTTGGCCGTGACTAAGGCCATGGTCTATCCCTATGCCCCCGATGGATACAATCCCGACGATTAATTTTTAACACTTAATTTTCGTCGTTTCGCACATTGCATCCGTCTTATGGGAAAAGACAGATAAAAAAGTGAAGACAACGAAGACAAGACGCGAAGTGATACAGGCGGTCGAGGACAATCTCGACTACCTCGTGCGCTTCGCGTTTTTCCGTGTCGGCAACCGTCAGGATGCCGAAGACATTGTACACTCGGCAATCGAACGACTGCTGACACGCGACAAAATCATGACAAAAACCGGCACTGCCCGCATGTACCTGTTCCGCACCGTCAACAATGCCTGTCTTGATTTTCTGCGGAGACAACGCCCTACCCAGTCGGCCGACGGACTCGACTTCGCCGACACCTCTGACGAAGATGCCGATTTGCGCGAGGAGGCCCGCCGCATAAACACCCTGCTCGACCGCCTCCCCGGCCGCGAGTCGGAAGTGATAAGGATGAGGGTGGTCGATGAACTGCAGTTTGTCGAGATTGCCGACATACTCTCCATTCCAGCCACCACCGCCAAATCCCGCTTCAAATCGGGCATGGACAGATTACGAACCCTCTACAACCGACAGCCATGAAAGAAAACGACGAAAACAACATTTACGGCGAGCTTTACGAAATGCTCACCCCCCGACGCGAAATCAAGGCCTCGGCCGACCTGCGCCGCCGCATTGCGGACACCGTCGACCGTCGTGAGGCTGTCGGTCGCCGCTCTATATGGTTCAAGGCCCTTATTCCGGCTGCCGCGGCAGCCGCGGTAGTGGTTCTTCTTCTGATACCGACAGGCATGTCGGCGAAAGAACTGCTGACATCGGCTCTCGACGCCATCCGCAACGAGCGTTCGGTCAGCGTGGAACTCGACGTCCGTACCGCCCCCGCCGACAATTTCTCATACATCGACGATGGGCTGCCTTTCGTGGCCCATACGCTCCAGGCCGTCCACGGCGATTCCACAATGATATGGCACGCCGACAAGGGTTGGCGCCAGGCATGCGGAAACGGCAAGGAGTGTTGGGTATGGCTCAAAGGTGGTATAGGCTGGCGTCTCGACGACTACGACGCCCAGGTGCTGAACTACCTGAGCATATTCCTCACCCCGCAGAAGATAATCGAGGCCGAACTTGAAGCCGCCCTTCTGTCTGATGGTTCGGACTATGACATAACGCACGGAAACGGTGAAATCAACCTCACCGTCCGTAGTTCCGCGCAAGGTGACTATGCCAACCCCTACATGCTCAACCGCTCGGTGGCCGGCTCAAACAATGTGCGCCGCTACACATTCGACTCGAAATCCCGCACGCTCAAACGCGCATCCGTCTCGATAATCCGCCCCGACGGCAGCGAGTGTGAGGTAATCCGCCTGCGCAGCATCTCATTCGCTCCGCTCGATCCCACGCGGCTTTGCAACGTTCCCTCTGACATTCCATTCATCGACGAGACTTCCTCGCGCCCGCAAATACACGGTTTCGCAGGCGCCACACCCACCGAAGTGGCCAAGGCTGTCCTCGGCGCGTTCCAGTCGTGGAACACCGACATAATCTATAAAGTGATGGATTCGACGGTGGGCGAGGTCCTCTATCGGACCACCTACCAGGGCGCGAAACTCGTTAGCATAGGCGAGCCATTCACCTCCGGGCCAAACCCACAGCTAAGATTCGTCCCTTACACACTCACCATGCCCGACGGCTCGGTCAAGGCCTCAACCCTCGCCCTCTACCTCTACGACGATGGCTCGTGGGAGGTCACAGGCGGCATATAACCTCACTCCCCTTCCTCATCCCCTTATTTCTCTAATTTTATGAAACCCAATCTTTTGATTGCGGGGCTGCTGCTCTGCGGCCCTTGCCACACCCTTTCCGCAACCCAACAGTCCGACTCGATAAGCGTCGACTCCATTGCCCACGCCCTCAACGAAATCGTGGTGAAGGGCCAGCGGCCTATGGCCAAGATGAGCGCCGACGGCTTCACGGTCAATGTCCAGAACTCCTATCTATCCCATTCCGGCACCGCTTTCGACCTCCTCGGAAAAATGCCGCTGGTAATCGCGCAGTCGGGCTCGCTCAACGTGCTCGGCAAGGGCGCTCCGATTGTCTACGTCAACGGACGGCGCCTCTACGACCTCAGCGAACTCGAACAGCTGCAATCCGACCAAATCAAGAAAGTCGAGGTCATCACTGCTCCCGGCGCCCGCTACGACGGGTCGGTCAACGCCGTGATCCGCCTCACGACAATCGCACCGGTCGGCGAGGGATTCTCGCTCAACGACCGCACCACCGTGGGCTACAAACACTATGCCTATCTGTTCGAGAACCTTGGACTGAACTGGCGCCAGGGTGGATTCGACGCCTTCGCCCAGCTGAACTACGAGGCATACCGCGCCCGGGGCTCCTACTCCACCCGGACCGACGAATACCTCACTGGCGGCAAGGTCACCAAAGACATCAACGGCCTCAGCCACTACGACTACCCGCTCTACAACGGCCGCGCGGGCCTTAACTTCACCCACCCGGATTTCAGCGCCGGAGCCTTTTATGACTTCAACTTCCGCCCACTCTCGTCCACCTCCGAATCAACCACATTCCGAACCTCGCCGGAAGGGTCTGAAAACATAACCAACACCGGCGACTCCCGCTCGCACGACCGACGACATCAGCTCAGCGCCTATGCAACCGGCACATTCGGCAAATGGGAACTGGCAGCCAATTTCGATGCAATCTGGATATTCAACGACGCCGACACACGCGACACCGACATCTCGGACATCGGGGGCGAACGACGTTTCTCAACCGCCAATCCCGTCACCAACCGCTTCTACGCGGCCAACGCCGTCGCCGATTTCAAATTCTGGAAAGGCTCCCTGTCGTTTGGCGGCGAATGGAACTCTACCTGGCGCGACGATATCTACATGTCTGACGCCGAATACATCCCATCGTCCGATACCCATATCGACGAAACCAACGGAGCGGCTTTCGGCGAAATAACCCAGACCTTCGGCAACCTGAGCGTAAAAGCCGGCCTGCGATGGGAACACTCATCAACCACCTATACCCTCGACGGAAAGCGGCAGGACGACCGCTCGCGCACCTACAGCCAGTTTTTCCCCTCGGCATCCATCGGCTATACCATCGGCAGGGTCGGGCTTCGCGCCTCTTACGGCCACCGCACTTCCCGCCCCATTTTCGAGCAGCTTTCATCAACCGTGCGCTACCAGGACCGCTACACCTACGAGGCCGGCAATCCTTATCTCAAACCCGTCTACCGCGACTTCGTATCCCTCAGCGGCCAGTGGTCTAACCTCTATGCCGAAATAGGATACCGCAGCACAAAAAATTACATAATGTGGCAGACTGGCCCATACGATGCCGTGCCCGGCGCCACCCTCAGCCAACAGCAGAACATGCCTCGCTTCGGCACCATCTGGGCTGTCGCCCACTGGGCGCCCACATTCGGCCCCTGGCACCCCGTGGCGATGGCCGGAATCGAAGCCCCCGATTTCACCATCGAGCATAACGGCCAACCCTTGAAACTCAACAAGCCGATGGGTATTTTCCGCTTCAACAACTCCGTGCAACTGCCGGCAGGTGTTTGGATCGACGTCAATTTCAGCGCTACCACCTCTGGCAACGCCGAGAACATTTACATGAAAAGCAAATGGGGAATGAACCTGGCAGCCTACAAGTCCTTCCTGTCCGACAATCTGTCGGTCCGCCTCGAATTCAACGATGTTTTCAACACCATGCGCTCGGATTTCACCATCTTCGACGCCCTAACCAGGCTGCATACCGTCAAAACCCTCGACACCCGCGAGCTGCAGCTGACCGTCCGCTATAAATTCAACGTCGCCCGCTCGCGCTACCGCGGAACCGGCGCCGGCACCGACGACCAGCAACGCCTCTAAAAAAGAAAATCCAAGCCCCAGCCCCCCGAAATCTCCGAGAACTCCGAGCCCTCCAGCAACCCCAAAACCAAAGCCCCCGTTCCGAGATACTGGAACGGGGGCTGGTCATTTTATTTGAATGGTATTATCAGCAAACGCCTTCACCCATCATAGCGTGGGCAACCTTCATGAAGCCGGCGATATTGGCGCCCTTCATGTAGTTGATGTAGCCGTCCTTTTCGACACCGTAGCGGATGCACTGCTCGTGGATGTCGGCCATGATGGCGTGGAGTTTTTCGTCAACTTCTTCGGCGCTCCATTGCAGGTGCATGGCGTTCTGGCTCATTTCGAGGCCTGAGGTAGCCACGCCGCCGGCGTTCACGGCCTTGCCGGGAGCGTAAGTGGTGCGGGTTTCGATGAAGTGGTCGATAGCCTCGGGGGTGCAACCCATGTTGGAAACTTCGGCAACCATCTCAACGCCGTTGGCAACGAGCATCTTGGCATCTTCGCCGCCGAGTTCGTTCTGTGTGGCGCAGGGAAGGGCGATGTCCACCTTGCGTTCCCAGGGTTTCTTGCCTGCGAAGAATTCCGAGCCGGGGAATTTTTCAGCGTAGGGAGCTACAACGTCGTTACCCGATGCACGGAGTTCGAGCATGTAGTTGATCTTCTCGTCGTTGAGGCCGGCGGGATCATAGATATAGCCGTCGGGGCCCGAGATGGTCACAACCTTGGCGCCGAGTTCGGTAGCCTTGAGGGCTGCGCCCCATGCCACGTTGCCGAAGCCCGAGATTGCAACGGTCTTGCCCTTGATGTCGTCGTTTTTCTGCTTGAGCATGGCCTGCACGAAATAGAGTGCGCCGAAACCGGTAGCCTCGGGGCGGATGCGCGAGCCGCCGAATTCGAGGCCCTTGCCGGTGAATGTGCCGTCGTGCTGGTTGACGAGTTTCTTATACATGCCGTACATGTAGCCGACTTCGCGTCCACCTACGCCGATGTCGCCTGCGGGAACGTCGCGGTCGGGACCGAGGTTCTTCCAGAGGCCGAGGATGAAGGCCTGGCAGAAGCGCATGATTTCACGGTCGCTCTTGCCGCGGGGCGAGAAGTCCGAACCGCCTTTGGCGCCGCCCATAGGAAGGGTGGTGAGGGCATTTTTGAAAGTCTGCTCGAAGCCGAGGAATTTCAGAATCGAGAGGTTGACGGAAGCGTGGAAGCGGATACCGCCCTTGTACGGGCCGATGGCGTTGTTGAACTGCACGCGGTAGCCGATATTGTTCTGCACCTCGCCCTTGTCGTCGAGCCAGGTTACACGGAAAGTCACGATACGGTCGGGTTCGACCATACGTTCGATGATTTTGTTGCGTTCGAATTCGGGGTGCTGGTTATATACGTCCTGAACGGAGAGCAGCACTTCCTTGACGGCCTGGAGGTATTCCTTTTCGCCGGGGTGTTTGGCCTCGAGATCGGCCATGATTTTGTTAATATCCATAACAAAGTCGGTTTTAGGGGTAATATTGTGGTTAGTTAGTTTTCTGTGCCGCAAAAGTAACCAATAAACCGCCACCCTCCAAATTTTTTTTAATGTTTAACGGCATAAAAAAGGGCGCGCGGCCCCGAGGGGTCGCGCGCCGGTATTTTACGGAGCCTGCCGCCGATTAGATCCAGCGGGTGTAGGCGAAGTCCATGCGGTGGGGCAGGTTGGGGTTGACGGGATAGATGCGGTATCCATAGCGGAACATACCTGCGTCCTTGACCTTGGCCGAGAGCTCATAGGTGAGAACGCTGCCTTCTTCCTTGACAACCTTGAACTGGCGGGTGCCGGCAAGGCGTTCCTCGCCGTCCTGCGAGCGGTAGAGAACCTGCTCGATGGCGATGTCGCGGCCCAGGCCGTTGGTGTCGAGGGTGATTTCAACACGGTAGGGCTCGCCGGTAACGGCGCTTGTCATGTCGGCGGTGTGACGTACGTCGAGCACCTTGATTCCGTCCCATGCGGCGGCAACCTTTTCTTTCCATGCCACGATTTCCTTGGCGAGGGCGCAGTCGTGGGCCTGGAGTTTCTTGGAGCGCTTTGCTTCGGGATCATAGAAACGCTCGATGTAGTCATCGATCATGCGCTTCATGGTGAAGTGGGGAGCGATGTCGCCGATTGAACCCTTGATGTATTCAATCCACTTGGGAGAGTAGCCCTTCGAGTTCTTTTCAAAGAACAGGGGGATGATCTCGTTCTCGAGCATGCGGTAGATGGTTGCGGCGTCGAGCTTGTCCTGCTGTGCCTGGTCGGTGAAGGTGCGCTTGTCGGTGAGGGCCCAGCCGGCTTTCTCGTTGAAGCGGTAGCCTTCATACCACCAGCCGTCGAGCACCGAGAAGTTGAGCACGCCGTTCATCTCGGCCTTCTCGCCCGATGTGCCGGAAGCTTCGAGGGGACGGGTCGGGGTGTTGAGCCAGATGTCGACACCGGTCACGAGACGCTTGGCCACGATCATGTTGTAGTCCTCAAGGAAGATGATCTTGCCGAGGAATTCGGGACGGCGCGAGATTTCGGTGATGCGCTTGATGAGGTCCTGACCGGCGCCATCGGCGGGGTGGGCCTTGCCCGAGAATACGAACTGAACGGGGAACTTCTCGTTGTTCACGATCTTGGCCAGACGGTCGAGGTCGGTGAAGAGAAGGTGTGCGCGCTTGTAGGTGGCGAAGCGGCGGGCGAAACCGATGATGAGGGCGTTGGGGTTGATGCGGTCGAGCACCTCCATCACAGCCGAGGGATCACCCTGGTTGGCAAGCCATTTCTCCTTGAAATCTTTCTTGACGAAGTTGATGAACTTGTTCTTGAGGAGGCAACGCATGTTCCAGATTTCCTCATCGGGCACCTTGAAGATGCCGCGCCATGCTTCGGGATTGGACTGGTCGGCAAACACTTCCGGGCCGAGTTTGTTCCAGTAGAATTCCTTCCATTCCGAGGCAGCCCAGGTGGGCATGTGAACGCCGTTGGTAACATAGCCTACGTGGCTTTCTTCCCAGCTGTAGCCTTTCCAGATGCCGGCGAACATTTTCTGCGACACGATGCCGTGGAGTTTCGACACGCCGTTGGCTTCCTGGCAGGTGTTGAGTGCGAACACGCTCATCGAGAAGCGCTCGTTCGAACCGGGGTTCTCGCGGCCCATGTCCATGAGTTCCTGCCACGAGATGCCGAGCTTGGAGGGATATTCGCCCATGTACTTGCCGAAAAGCGACTCGTCGAAGTAGTCGTGGCCGGCGGGCACGGGGGTGTGTACGGTATAGAGCGAGGATGCGCGCACAAGCTCAAGGGCAACGTTGAAGTCGAGGTGTTCTTCCTGAACATAGTCGACGAGGCGCTGCAGGTTGAGCAGGGCGGCGTGGCCTTCGTTGCAGTGGTAGAGCTGCGAGTGGATGCCGAGCTTCTTGAGCATGATCACACCGCCGATGCCGAGCAGGTATTCCTGCTTGATGCGGTTTTCCCAGTCACCGCCGTAGAGCTGGTGAGTGATGGGACGGTCGAATTCCGAGTTGGCGTCGAAGTCGGTGTCCATCAGGTAGAGCTTCATGCGGCCCACGTTCACGCGCCAAACGTGGCTGTAGACAATTCGGCCGGGGAAGGGAACCTCGATTACGAGGGGATGGCCGTTCTTATCCATCACCTGATCGATGGGAAGCTGGTTGAAGTTCTGGGGTTCGTATTTGGCTATCTGCTGGCCGTCGACGCTGAGGGTCTGGGTGAAGTAGCCGTAACGGTAGAGGAAGCCGACAGCGGTCATGTCGACGCACGAGTCGGAAGCTTCCTTGATATAGTCACCGGCAAGGACGCCGAGACCGCCGGAGTAGATTTTGAGGCAGTTGCACAGACCGTATTCCATCGAGAAGTAGGAAACGGAGGGCACATCCTTGCGCATGGGCTTGGCAAGATACTCGCGGAGTTTGGAGTAGACGTGGGCGATGCGGTCCATCAGGCCTTTGTCGGCGAGAATCTCGTCGATGCGGTCTGACTTGAGCTGCTGGAGCACCATCACGGGGTTCTCGCCGGTGGAACGCCACAGGTCAGGATTAAGATCGCGGAAAAGCGCTTTGGCCTCGCTGTTCCAAACCCACCAAAGGTTGCGGGCGAGCTCCTCGAGGGGCTTGAGCTGAGCGGGAAGCTCGGCCTTGACAATCACGTCGCGCCAAACGGGAGCATTAGTTTTGCTTACAGGAAGTTTCATTTGTAAGATATAATTTGACTTTTAGATGTTATTGTTTCTTGTTATGGTTGGTGAGGGCAATATTGTATGCCTTCTCGTAATCGACGATGAAGTTCGACCAGTCGGCTCTTGCGGCCGTCTGGCGGGCAGCTTCCGACACTTCCGCGCGTTTCTCGGCCGAAAGGGCCATGAGCGCGGTGAGGTCATCGGCAATCGCCTTTACAACGTCGCCATAGTTTGAATCGGTGCGCTTGACGGCCACGGCGCCGCAGTCGGCAAACGAGTTCTCGGAGGTGGAGCATATCCACTGGCCGAAGCCCGAGAGGGTCGTCGTAATGGTGGGCACACCGAAAGCCACACTTTCGAGAGGTGTGTAGCCCCAGGGTTCGTAATATGACGGGAAGACAGTGGCGTCCATGCCTATGAGCAGGTCATAGTAGGACATGTTGAAAATCCCGTCGTGGCCGTTGAGATAGCATGGCACGTAAATAGCGGTCACCGGGCCGTTGCTTTCAGCTGCGGCAAATCCGAGCTCGTGCAGGCGCCGGTTGATGGGGTCTTCGTTATAATTGTGGAGAGCGTGGGTCAGCACGGGATCGGCCAGGCGCGTGGTGTGGCCTTCCGAAATCGAGGCCATAAGGTCGGCGCGCGGAGCTCCGGCCCATGCGGGCACCATCACGAACGCCAGCACAGGACGCGGCGTGCCGTTCTCGTTCAGGCGGGCAAGCGCGTCGCAATACACGTCAATGCCCTTGTTGCGGTACTCACAGCGACCCGAAGTGGCCATTATGAAAGTGTTGTCGTCAAATGCACGGCCAGTGAGCGCCCTGGCCACGTCAAGCATTTTCTTGCGGGCGGCGCTGCGGGCTGCCTTGAATTTATTCTTGGCGGGTACAAATCCGGGCTCGAATCCATTGGGAGTCACCACATCGGGACGGCGGCATAGCAACTGCTCGCTCTCGCGGGCGGTGACATCGCTTACAGTGGTGAAGCAATCGGCCTCGCGGGCAGCCGCTTTTTCAAGCGAGTGTTTCGACTCCATGTTGAGCTCCCGCGCCATCTGGTCGCCGTCATATCCGGGCAGATAGTCGTAAAGGGGCTTGCCGTTGCCGCAGATGCTGCGGCCGATGCTGGTGGCATGGGTGGTGAAGACCGTGGCGGCTTTTTCGACGCGCTCCTTGACGGTGAGCAGGCCGGTGCCGAGAGTCCATTCGTCGAAGTGGGCGATGACATTGTTGGCCTTGTCGCCTAAAAACTCAACGAGACTTTCAATTACAGCGGCGGCCGCGCGGCCAAAGGCACACGCTTCATCATAATCGCCATAAGCATGAAGCGAATCCACGCCGAAACGCTCCCACAGATGACCGTAAAACTCATCCTTGGAAGCATACATGGAGTCAAATTTCACAAGTATGGCAATGGGCTTGCCGGGAATGTCCCAGCGGCCGACACGAACTTCCAGCCCTTCGGGCAGAAGGGCCGTCTCACGCCATTTCTTCAGCACTGTCTTCGACTCGGTGAAATCAAGAGCGGGGCGCTCGTCTGTCCAGACATCCGGCCCGATGAATATCACCCGGTCTTTATATAACTTCTGAAGGGTCTTGGCCTTGGTGGAAAGCACGGTGTAGATACCGCCTATCTTGTTGCAAACCTCCCAAGAAGCTTCAAAAATGTAATCAATAGCTACGTTAGGCATGTGATTGTAATTTCGGTTTTGGAGCCGCAAAGGTAACAAAAAATCTTCAAACCTACAAAATCTTGAAGCTAATTAACATATACTTAGTGAAATAAATAAAGCCGTTCCCACCGTAAAAAACATCCGAGACCCCGCTTGCCATGCGCTCTTTTGCATAGTTTCACACTCACGTTTGTTTTTTATTCGTAACTTTGCCGTATGGAAACCGTCATCATAATTTTATTGGGAATAGGCCTTGTGATTCTGGCCATCATATCCATCATCAATTCCAGGAAATCATCCGACGCGGCAACCTCGGCCGCCGAACAGATACGCCAGCTGTCAAACGAGCGTGTTGTGGCCGACGAACGGCGTGCCGCCGCTGAAAAAGCGCTCGATGAAGCCTCCCTGCGCCACACTTCGGAAATCCAGCGCATCGCCGCCGAGAACGCGCGCAACATCGCCGACATACGCCAGGCAGCCGATGCCCTGCGCAAATCACAGCTTGACAACGCTGGCGAACTGCTTCGCACCCAAGCCGAAACAGCCGAAACCCGCATAGCCGAGCAAAAACGCAGCTATGAACGCCAGTTGGACGAACTGCGCCAGTCCTACATCCGACAGCTCGACGAACTGAAGGCCCTACACGCCCGCCAGCTTGCCGAAGTACGTGATGCAAGCCAGAAACAGCTCGACGAACTCCGCGCCGACAACGCCCGGCAGCTCGATGAACTGCGCGAGGCCCACTCGGCCCAGCTCGCCCACGAACGCGAGACTCTCGGCGAACGCTTCAAGGCCATCGCCTCCGACATTTTGCAGGCCAACTCAAAACAGCTTGACGAACACAGCCGCGCAAGCCTCGAGGCCGCCCTGTCGCCGATGAAGACAAGCCTGGAGGAGTTCACCAAGGGCTACCGCGAATGTTATGCCGTGGAAAACCGCGACAGACTTTCGATGCGCGAGGAAATCAAGGCACTCCACGAACTCAACACCAGTGTCGGACGTGAAGCCGGCAAACTTGCCTCGGCCCTGAAAGGCAACACCAGCGTGCAGGGAAAATGGGGCGAAATGGTCCTTGCCAACATCCTCGAGCACTCGGGGCTGCAGCAAGGGCGCTGGTTCGTCACACAGGAAACCACAACCTCGGGCGAAGGCCAGCGCCTGCGCCCCGATGCCGTGATACACTGCCCCAAAGACCGCGACATCATCATCGACTCAAAGGTGTCACTGACCGCCTACCTTTCCATGCTCGACGCCGATACCGACGAGGAACGCGCCCTGCTGATGAAAGCCCATCTCCAATCCGTCGAGGCCCACATCAAGGAATTGCGCGACAAAGAGTACCATAAGAATATCGGAGCCGGAAAGGGCGACTTCGTGCTGATGTTCATGCCTCACGAGGGAGCATACATAGCGGCCATGAACGCCAATCCCGAACTTTGGCAGAAGGCCTACGACGGACACGTGGTCATCGTCTCCCCTACCCACCTGGTTACAGTTGTCAGGCTAATCGAACAGATGTGGCAGACCGAGGACCAATCCGTCAACTCGCAGAAGATTGCCGAGACCGCCGAGACACTGCTCACAAGCCTGACGGCTTTTTTCACAGACATGTCAAGCGTCGGCGACACCCTCGAGAAAGCTCAGAAAACCTACGACACAGCCCTGAAACGCCTCAAGAGCGGCAATAACAACGTCGTGCGCGTCGCCACCCGCCTGAAAGATCTCGGAGTAAAAGCAAAAAAAGAAATCCCGCAAAAACTGCAGGACGCCGACGACGAGGAGTCAATATCAATCCAACCCGTCAGTCCAATGAAGTCTGAAAATGGGCTGAATGAATAACACATCAGATAAGATAAAAAACGCGAGGAAACAGGTGCTCACATCAAGTCAACGTTTCCTCGCGTTTGTATTTATCAACTCTAATAAAATATGTAGCGCCGCAGGCGCCATGTCTCTAAGCCAACAGCGGTAAAATCATTCCGGGCGGAAATCGCGCAGCTCTTGCTGAAGACGCTTGCGGGCAAAGAATATACGGCTCTTGATGGTTCCGAGAGGATACCCCGTGGCCTCGGCTATTTCAGTGTACTTATATCCCGCCAGGTGCATCGAGAACGGAACCCGCAAGTCGCTCGGGAATGAATCAATCAGCTGGTGGATTTCTTTTGTCGCCAATGCACCCTCGGGGGTTTCAAAGCCCGAATTCTGCGGCAGCGAAAGATGATAGAGGTCGTCGGTATGGTCCACCACGGTGTTCGAGCGCACCATCTTGCGGTAGTTGTTGATGAACAGGTTTCGCATTATGGTGAACACCCAGCCCTTGAAGTTGACGTTATCGACATACTTGTCCTCGTTGTCGAGGACTTTCAATGTGGTGTCCTGCAACAAGTCGTAGGCGTCATCGCGGTTGGAAGTGAGCAAATAGGCAAAATTGAGAAGATTATCTTGAACAGCCAAAAGCTTGGCCTGAAATGTTTGAGAAGACATACGCCGGATTTTTAAGTGGTTAATCATAGGTGTGTTTTTACGAGTCTGTTTGATAAGACTTACGCCAATATAACAAACGCCCGCACGAAAGGGTGCGGGCGTTAAGTATTTTTAGGGAGTCTTAAACGGCGCAGTTACTGGCGTCCGTGGCAGTTCTTGTATTTCTTGCCTGAGCCGCAAGGACAGGGATCGTTGCGGCCGATGCGGGGCGCAGCTTTGGCGGGCATGGGGCGGGGTTTGTCGGCCTGCGACGCAGCTTCTCCGGCCGCACGCTTCGCATCCTCGCCGGGCAACGTAGCACGCGACGTCTGGTAATTATACTGGCGGGGCATCTCGGGGTCGGCAGCTTTCATCTCGGGCGCGGCCTTGGGCTTGGGAGCCTGGGCCTCGTCGACTTTCTGCTCGGGAAGGGCCTCTCCCTGCTGAGGAGCCGCGGGGGCTTCCGATGCGGAAGGCGCGGGAGCGTCGGCGGGGGCTTCCTTCACGGGGATGTGGGCGCGCATGAGGGCGGCCACCATCTTTGAATTGAGGCGGGCCAGCATGTCCTGGAACAGGTGGAAGGCTTCAACTTTATAGATTACGAGAGGATCTTTCTGCTCGTAGGAGGCATTCTGCACCGACTGGCGCAGCTGGTCGAGCTCGCGCAGGTGATTCATCCACAAATCGTCGATGGTGACGAGCGAAAGGGCCTTCTGCCATTCCTTTATGATGGAGCGGCACTCGGTGTTGGCGGCTTCCTCAAGGTCTACGCGGAGGTTGAACTGGCGCTTGCCGTCGCTGATGGGCACGATGATTTTGCCGCGGTAGTCGTTGTTTTCAAGGATACCCTTGATTACGGGCATGGCTACGTCGCGGATGCGGTCGTTCTTGCGGGTGAGGGCTTCCATCGCGGCGGTGTGGAGCGCTTCAACACGCTCGTCGCGCGACATGTGGTTGTATTCCTTCTCGTCAAACGGAGGTTCGATGGCAAACACGCGGTACACCTCGAGCGAGAGCGATGCGAAGTCAGATGCGTTGTCATACTGCTCGACGAGCGACTCAACGGTATCGTAAATCATGTTTGCGATGTCGATGCCGAGGCGTTCGCCCTTGAGGGCATGCTGGCGGCGGGTGTAGATGTAGTTGCGCTGCTTGTTCATCACGTCGTCATATTCGACGAGACGCTTACGGATGCCGAAGTTGTTTTCCTCGACGCGGCGCTGGGCCTTTTCGATGGCGTTGTTGACCATCTTGTGCTCGATAACCTCGCCTTCCTTGTAACCGAAGGTGTCGAGAAGTTTCATCACGCGGTCGGTGGCGAACAGACGCATGAGCTGGTCTTCAAACGACACGAAGAACACCGACGAACCCGGGTCGCCCTGACGTCCGGCACGGCCACGCAGCTGGCGGTCGACACGGCGCGATTCATGTCGTTCTGTGCCGATGATGGCCAGGCCGCCTATACCCTTGCCCTTGGCGATGTCGGGGTCCTGCATGGCCTTGACTTCGGCGGGCAGTTTGATGTCCGTACCGCGGCCGGCCATGTTGGTGGCGATGGTCACGGCTCCGGGCAGACCGGCGAGGGCCACGATTTCGGCCTCGCGCTGATGCAGTTTGGCGTTAAGCACCTGGTGCTTGATCTTGCGCATGTCGAGCATGCGGCTCAGAAGCTCGGAGATTTCGACCGAGGTGGTGCCGACAAGCACGGGACGGCCTATTGCGTGGAGACGCTCGATTTCGGCGATGACGGCGGCGTATTTTTCCTTCTTTGTCTTATACACGCGGTCGTTCATGTCGATACGGGCGACGGGGCGGTTTGTCGGGATGGTCACAATCTCAAGCTTGTAGACGTCCCAGAATTCACCGGCCTCCGTTTCGGCTGTACCGGTCATGCCGGCGAGCTTGTGATACATGCGGAAGTAGTTCTGGAGAGTGATGGTTGCGAAAGTCTGTGTCGCAGCTTCCACTTTCACGCCCTCCTTGGCCTCGATAGCCTGGTGGAGACCGTCGGAATAGCGGCGGCCCTCCATGATGCGGCCTGTCTGCTCATCCACAATCTTGACCTTGTTGTCGTCAATCACATACTCGACCTCACGCTCGAAAAGGGTGTAGGCTTTCAGAAGCTGGGTAACGGTGTGGACGCGCTCTGATTTCACGGCATAGTCGGCCATGACCTCATCCTTGCGGTTCTGGCGTTCTTCTTTGTCGGTGATATGTTCCAGCTCGGAAAGTTGGCCGGCGATGTCGGGAAGCACGAAAAATTCGGGATCTTCGATTTTGCCGGTGAGCTCGTCAATACCCTTGTCGGTAAGCTCGACCGAACGGTTTTTCTCGTCAATGATGAAGTAAAGGGGATCGGTGACGGTGGGCATCTCACGGCCATTGTCCTGAAGGTAGTGGGCCTCGGTCTCGAGCAGGAGGGTCTTCATTCCTTCCTGGCTGAGGAACTTGATGAGCGCACCGTATTTGGGCAGGCCCTTGTAGGCGCGGAACAGCAGCAGCGCGCCTTCTTTCTTCACGTCCTTGTCGTCAGACGCAATCTTCTCCTTGGCCTCGGCAAGAATCTTGTTGACCAGGCGGCGCTGTGCCTCGACAACCTTCTCGACATTGTGCTTGTACTCGTTGAAGTACTGCTCCTCGCCCTTGGGCACGGGACCTGAGATGATGAGCGGCGTACGGGCATCGTCGATAAGCACCGAGTCAACCTCGTCGACAATGGCGTAATAGTGGGGGCGCTGCACCATATCCTCGGGTGCCATGGCCATATTGTCGCGCAGGTAGTCGAAACCGAATTCGTTGTTGGTGCCGTAGGTGATGTCACAATGGTATGCGGCGCGGCGCGCAGCGGTGTTGGGGTCGTGCTTGTCGATGCAGTCCACGGTCGAACCGAGGAACTGATACAGCGGACCCATCCACTCCGAGTCACGCTTTGCCAGATAGTCGTTGACGGTCACGACGTGTACGCCACGGCCCGTGAGCGAGCGGAGGAACACCGGAAGCGTAGCCACGAGGGTCTTACCCTCACCGGTGGCCATCTCGGCTATTTTGCCCTCGTTGAGCACCTTGCCGCCGACCATCTGCACATCGTAGTGCTCCATGTCCCACACGATTTCATTTCCGCCGGCAATCCAGCGGTTTTTATAGATGGCCTTGTCGCCGTCGATGGTGAGGAAATCGCATCCGCGGCCCGCGAGGTCACGGTCGAGGTCGGTTGCGGTCACCTCTATCGTCTCGTTCTTTGCAAAACGGCGGGCGGCATCGCGCATTGCCGAGAACACCACGGGCAGGTGTTCGTCGAGCTTCACCTCGAGAGTATCCTTGATATTCTTTTCAAGATGGTCGATTTCGGTCCACAGGGGCTGGCGCTTGTCCAGCGGAAGGGTCTCGATTTCGGCTTTCAGTTCGGCGATGCGGTCTTCGTCGGCCTTGATGGCGGCATGGATGTCGGCGCGCACATCTGCCACGCGCTGGCGCAGCTCGTCGTTTGACAGGGCGGCCATTTCCTCACGCAGCGGCGTGATGTTTTTGGCCACATAGTCGAGGTATTTCTTGCGGTCGCGGTCAGCCTTTGAACCGAAGATGCTTTTAAGGATTGATTCTAATGACATTATATGTTGTGTTTTTATTTTTATCGAATTTATGAAGATGCTGCAAAGGTAGTGAAAATTCACGATATTTTCACTATTTTTAAGTTAAAATGGGCTGAAATTGGGGTAATTAGAGCACCAGCCCGGGCAGGGCGGCAGCATTGGGCGAGCGGATGCGCAGCAGACGGGCCACAGTGGGGGCCACCACGCGGATGTCGACGGGGGTGTCGATGGTGCGCGGATCCAGATCGGGGGCGAGGATGAATACGGGGGCCGTGGCCGGCGCCGAGCGCTTGACATAGTGGACACGCTCTGCCGACGCGGGCGTCAGGATGTCGTCGACGGTCTCCCAACCGGGCGCCACCTCGACAAAGAGGTCGCCGGCGGTGGCCGGAGCGGTGTTCCGCTGCAACGCCTCCAGGCGCTGGTCACCACGCCCGGCAAGGATTTCATCAAGCGTGTAAACCTTGTCGACACCGCTCATTTTCTCGAGGAAGGCCGCGGCTTCAAGGCGCACTGTGCGGGCATCCACGCCACGCTCGTCGATAAGTTTATGATTAAGATAGAATTGGTCGTTGTAGAAAGACGTAACCCAATCGCCATTACCGAACTTGGCCATCAGGAACATGTTCAGCAGGCTCTTGGCTTTCTTGGTCGAGAACTCCCCGTAGGGGATGCCCCACTTCTCGTCATCGCGCCGCGAGCGTCCCGACGGAGGGGTTGCGGCCACGAAGAACAGGGCGTTGCCGGCGCCCACCTTGCTCTCAACCTTGGCAAAGAGCCGTTCGAGGTCGCGGTCGAGCCTGAGATATGAGTCGATAAGCTCATATCTGTTGTCATCGTTGCGCGTATAGTCAAACGGACGCAGGGTGTAGGCCACGTTGACCATGTCCGACCCATCGGCTGTGCCGAGCTTAAGGTCGTCGATAAGTTCTCCGGCAAGGTCGGTCACCTCGGTATTCACCATGGGCGACGCCGCGAACATGGCATAGCGCCCCGAATTTCCACGCGGGAAAGTATAGCGGAACGCATAATGGGTGAGGTGGTCGGGCAGGCCGGGATATGCGGCTGCGTCTTTGAGCGGAGCCCACTGCACGGTGTCGAGCCGCGCCGAAAGCGGACGCAGCCGGTTGCGGTATGAGACCGTGGTGGGAAGGTCTTTGTAGAATGTCGAGGACGCCCAGTTGCCTGTCTGTTCGTTGAGCCACAGGGCCGCGTTGGCGCTGTGTCCGGCAAGGATTACGGCCTGGGCGGGGTCGGGGGCGATGGCGAACACTCGCGTCACCCCGCCGCCGGCGATGCGCACCTCGTCGGCCAGCGTGCTCACCGCGAGCCCTCGCGGCGAGAAAGTCTGCGACGTGAAGTTGCCCATGGCGTCCTTGTCGGTCATCGCCGGCAGGGTGCGGTGGGCATCGCGGTCATATGTATGGGCGCCGGTCACCGAGGTCGTCGACGGTGACGCGCCGGTCATAATCATGGCGGCTGCCGCCGTGGCGTCGACATTGGTGCCGTAGTCGGCGTTGGCAATCACAACTCCCTCGCGCAGGAGCCGGTTGAACCCGGCCGCGCCGAACTGCGAGCGGAGCATGTCGATATACTGCTGGTCGAGGCCGTCGATCATCACCCCCACCACAAGCTGGGGGCGCACCTGGGCGTCGACAGGCAGCGCCATGCCCACCACCGACGTGATGAGGGCAAGGAAAATGCCTGGCATTGTATATCGGGAATTGCTTCGCATATATTATTTCGTGGAATTCAAGCTTATATAGCTGGCCGAGCGCATCAAATCGCCCAGCACGAGCGGCAGAAAGGCGGCGTTGGCACTCTGGGGAATCCACCACCAGCAGGCCAAGCCCATGAATACAACCGCAAAGTTAATAAATTGATACCATAAAACCACCTTCTTGCACTTTTTTAACCAAATAAAAATCGTTGGCACAAGGCAAAACGGGTTTATCCACAGGTAGAGCCAGTTGGGCGACGTGGCCTCATGCACCGAAACGAAGATGAGGAACGTCAGCAACAGTCCGGCCATTCCCAGCACGCCGAAATACACTGCGTCGACCCAGCGGGTCACCAGGTGCCGCCGGCGGTCGCGGATTGTAAAGCCCAGCAGGACGGCAAACACCGCCCAGCACACGCACAACGGCGTGAGATACCACGGCGTCGGGCCATCAACCGCTGCATCGGCGGGAAAATCCACCAGCACCTCGCTGCGTTCGGCCAGATGGGCGCCCCCTACCCTCGCCCCGGCCATCTGCACGGCCAGCTCGGTTGGAGCGAAAGCATACTCGCGGCTTTCAAGCGGATAATCTATCCCCGACCCGAGGGCCAGGTCGATGCCGAACTGATACCAGGGATAATTGCGGTGGTAATGGCGCATTATGTCGCGGAACGACACGGGATAGGACCATACGTCCCACTGGGTGTATCCCAGCCGCAGGCTGTCGCCGAGCGACCGTTCTATCAGTGCCAGCGGGCGCGTGGCGCAGTTGTCCTTGACGTAATTGTAGCGGTAAACGCGGTTTTCGGGCCGCAGGTTCTCGTCGAGCAGGGCCAGCAGGCGTTTTTTCTGCACCGGCGTGAGGTTGAGTCGTTGTTGCTCCACACGCCTGTGCTGACGCCGGTATGAGGATATGAAATAATCCCACGGAACCAGCCCCACCATGTAATCCGTCTCGCCCTTGACAAAACGGTAGATGAAGTTCGGGGCATCGAAATCGAAAATGCCGTAGCTGACGGCATAATCGCGCCCCTCTCCCATGTCGACGCGGATAGCCGTATGTCCTTCAAGCTCATAAACGTCGCTGCCGGGATAGCATGTAACCAGCGACACGACGGTGTCGTTCTGGGCCGAGAGACCCAGCGCGGCAGCCACGAGCGTTATGACAAAGGCAAGCGTCCTCATTGGATGTCGATGAGTTTATGGGTCTGCAACGATAGCCGCCAGCGCGGATGCGCCATGCAGTAGGCCACCGTCTCGGCCACGTTCGTTCCCGACACAGGCTGCAGGAAGTGGTGGGTGGCGGGCAGAAGGGACGCGATTTCCTCGACGTCCTGCTCCTGATATACGATTTTCAGCTCGTCGATGCGGTCAATGGTCCACGGCGCCGTCTTGGGCGAGCATGTGACCCAGTCCACCTCAACGGGCACGGGCAGCGAGCCGTTGGTTTCAATCTGCACATAGAAGCGCTCGGCCTTTATGGCGCGGAGCAGGTCAGAGTCGAGCTGCATGGTGGGTTCTCCGCCGGTTATCACGAGGTGACGCGACGGATACGCGGCTATGGCGCCCACTATTTCGGCGGCGGTCATGTCGCGGCCGTCAAAGTGGTCGGTGTCGCAGAACTCACACCGGCGGTTGCAGCCGCTCAGACGCAGGAACACCGCAGGGGTGCCGGTGTAATAACCCTCGCCCTGCAATGAATAGAAAATCTCGTTGACTTTATATGTTTTTTCCATCAGTCGATTTCGTAGCTTGCGGTGTTGCCCTCGCTTTCCTGCACGTCGACGCGCCAGCAGTTCGGCACGAGTTCGCAGATATGGCGGGCGATGTTCTCGGCGGTGGGATTGAACGGAAGCTTGTCGTTGAGGCACGCATGGTCGAGGTCGTCGACCACGATGCGCTTGATTTCCGAGAAATCCGTCACCATGCCGTTGTGGTTCAGCTCCCTGGCACGGCAATGCACGGTCACAATCCAGTTGTGGCCGTGGAGGTTGCGGCATTTGCTCTCGTAGTCGAGTTCGAGGCGGTGGGCCGCCGATATTTCGAGACGTTTGGTTACGTAATACATGTTTGAATTTTTTTTGACTTGTTGGACTAATCTTCGGGCGGATTGACCACCGGCACTCCGGCCTTTTCGGCAAGGGCGTACAGATAGGCAAGGGCGGCCTCGCGGGTCTCCTCGATTTCACAGTCCTTGATGGCCTGCTTGAGGTTCTTGGTGAAATACCCCACCAGCGGACTCTGGTGCAGTCCGAAGATGTGCATTATCTCATTCCCGTCGACCGGGTTCTTGCGGTTGCGCTCGAAGTCTTTCGCCTCAATATCCTTGAACTTCTCCTCCACGATGTCGAAATTTTCAAGGAAGCGCTGTTTCTTGGCCTCGTTCTTGCTGGTGATGTCGGCGCGCGCCAGTAGCATCAGGTCGGCAAGGTCTTCCTCGGCATAGTTCATCAGGCGCCTTACAGCGCTGTCGGTGACTTCTTCCTCAATCAGCGCTATAGGGCGCATGTGCAGTTCGACGAGTTTCTTCACGTAACGCATTTCGGCGCCGAGCGGCAGCCTGAGCCGTGTGAAAATCTTGGGCACCATCTTCGACCCGACAAAATTGTGGTTGTGGAATGTCCATCCCGTCTCGGGGTCGTAGCGTTTGGTGCGGGGCTTGGCGATGTCGTGGAACAGGGCCGCCCACCTCAGCCACTCCTTGTCGCTGCGCTCGGCCACGGTGTCGAGCACCGTGAGGGTATGATAGAAGTTGTCCTTATGGCCGCGGCCTTTCACCACCTCGACGCCGCTGAGGGCCTCCAGCTCGGGCAAAATCAGTTTCAGCAGTCCCGAATGATGGAGCAGGTCCCAGCCGATCGAGGGCTTCGGAGAGCGCATGATTTTGCACAGCTCGTCCTTGATGCGTTCGGGGGTGATGATTTCGATACGGTGGGCGTTGCGCCTTATGGCCTCGAAGGTTTCAGGGAATATCTTGAACTGAAGCTGCGTGGCGAATCGTATAGCCCTCATCATCCGCAGGGGGTCGTCTGAAAAGGTGATGTCGGGGTCGAGCGGAGTGCGGATGATTCGGCGCTCAATGTCTTCCATCCCGCCGAACATGTCGATAAGTTCGCCGAACGAATCGCCGTTGACCGACACGGCCATGGCATTGATGGTGAAATCGCGGCGCGACAGGTCGTCGGTCAGGGTGCCGTCCTCAACAATCGGGTTGCGCGAGTCGCGGCGGTATGATTCCTTGCGGGCGCCGACAAATTCAAGCTCCAGGTCGCGGTCGTGGACCTGGGCGGTGCCGTAGGTGCGGTAGACGGCGATGTGGGTCTTGGGGCCTATCGCCGCCGCCACGGCCTCGGCCAGCTCTATGCCCGAGCCGACGGTGACGAAGTCGATGTCCTTCGAGCTGCGGCCGATGATGAGGTCGCGCACGTAGCCGCCCACGACATAACACTCCCTGCCGAGCGAGTCGGCGGTGGCGCCGACCAGCGAGAACACCCGCTTTTCAAGTTTTTCTTTCAGGTTCATTCCTTAAAGTAGGGGTATGATGTTTTCATCAAGCACGGTGATGCAGTGGGCCGGACCTTCGGCCTCGACCACGTATGTGTTTTCAACACCGACCGCACCCACTCCCGGAATCACGAATTTGGGCTCGCAGGCATAGGTGTTGCCGGCTTCGAGCACGTCGCGCGAGCGGGGGGCGAGCACCGGCATCTCGTTGACTGTGATGCCTATGCCGTGGCCTACGAAGCCCGCGTGATAGCTGTGACCCATGAAATAATCGGCCATGCCGGCTTCTTCCACCATGCGTACGGCCAGCTCATACAGCGCCTTACATTCCACTCCCGGACGGGCTGCCTCGCTGATTGCGCGGCAGATGTCGGCCGAGAGTCTGTTTGCCCTGACGGCTATCTCGGGAGCCTCCCCTGCCACGTATGTGCGGGTCATGTCGGTCATGTAGCCGGTGAAGTTGCCGTTCATGTCAACCATCACGGGCTTGCCGGGCTTGATGAGGGTGCCGTCGGCTCCGACCGGCAGCGACGGATCCATGCCGGCGCCTCCCATGGCAAAGTCGTAGGGCGACGGATTGTCGGCGTTCTCGCCGGTCAGCACGTTTCCCATGAATATTTCGAGCTCGGGGCCGCTGAGGCGGAACTGACCCAGGCAACCCGCGCGTCGCAGTTCGCGCTCAATCTCGAACTGAAATTCCAGATCGGTCATGCCGGGTTCATACACCCGGGGCAACTCGCGGTAAACACTGGCCTGACGCACTCCCGATGCTGCCATCATCTCTATCTCAAGTTTGGTCTTGACGGCACGCGCCAGGCGCATCACCTGCGAGCCGTTGGCAATCGAGGCGCCGTCGCCCAGCATTTTTTGCAGGCGTGCGATAAGGCTGTAGGGGGTGTCGTCCATCATGAGGCCCACGGTGGGTGCGCCGCCGATGGCTCCGGCGATATGAGGCGCCATGTCCTCGGGCTTGCGGATGAGATGGATGTTGTCGCCCTTGAGCTCTGACGGACGGCGCAGGAAGTACATCACGCGGCCGTCAGCGGCGACAAACACATAGCCGCAGAACACCCGCCCTGTCAGATAATATAGGTTGGCGTTATCGCCCGCAAGCACGGCATCCATGCCGAGGTCGCGCATGTGCGATGTGACTTTCGCCACGCGACGCGCAAGCTCGTCGGCAGGGAGGAGCTGTAAGTTTTCTTCGAGTTTACTTTGCATAAATGAGATCTTGAAGCTGGTCGAAAGAGTCAATTTGAAAATCGGCGTCGGCGGCGGTTCCGAAACCGTAGGCCGCCCAGGCGAATTCCATGCCGGCGGCATGGGTGGCGTCGCAGTCGCGCTGGATGTCGCCAACATAGACGGGACGCCTCAGATTATAACAATCTTTCAGGTGCCGGAGGTTCACGTCCTTGTCGACACTTGTGGCGCCGAACGACAGGGCGTCTGCGAAATACGCGCGCAAGCCGGTGAAATCCAGGAAGTTGTCAAGGCCGTCGGCCGAGCAGTTGCTGACCATAAAAAGTTTTATTCCGGCATCCCGCAGCTTGTCCAGGGTTTGCTTCACGCCCGGATAAAGGCGGCCACCGAGACGGGGCATCATTTCCCGTTCATTCTCCGACAGGCGTTCCAGAAAGCGGTCGTGACATTCCCTGTTGCCGAGAGCTATGGTGTCGTATATCTCGGCGAGAGGCTTTCCCATCAGCCGCAGCAGCTCGTCACGCTCCACACGGGGGCGCGTCACGCCAAGCTGGGCGAAGGTGGCGTCCCACACGGCGCAGTACGAATCGACGGCGTCCCACAGGGTTCCGTCCATGTCGAATATAAGGGCGTCAATAGGCTGTGTCATGAGTCAACGGAAGAAAGATTACACCGACCTGCTCGATGTCGGCGAGGGTGTCGACGCGCATTATGTGGCGGAGCTTAACGGGGCGGCTCTTGTCGTATCCATACGGTGCCGGCAAGGTGTCGGTGGTCACGTAGCTCACCCCTACCCCGCGGCCATACCACTTTCCGTAGACGTCGGCGAGGGGAATGTTTATCGTGTCGACGGCCATCGAGTCAGTTCCAGCGACGGGGGTTGCGAGTTCCAGCCACACATTGCTGTAAAGATAGCCGTCGGTGTGCCGCACTGCTATCGCTATGCGGGACTTGCCGACAGAATCGGCAAGGTCGGGGGTGTATTCAAACGTGTCGCCGTATGCCCATCCGCGGGCAGGCACGGTCTTGAAGTCTGCCGATTCGTCCAGCGGGGCCGGTTCGGCGCAACCCTGGGCCAATGCCAGCGCCACCACGACTGCCGTGAGGAATGTGGCGCGCCTCATTCCTTCGGGGGCTTCGGTGCCGCGGGCTTATCTCCTGAGCCGGGTTTGGGCGAGCGTTTCTTCTTGCGGAGCTTGTCGCCGGCGGGACGTTCACCCTCCTGCCGCGGCTTTGCCTCGTCTTCGGGACGCTGGGCGGGTTTCTTCTTTTTCTTGCGCTTTTTCTTGTCGAAGCGTGTGAGGTCGTCCTCGCCGAGGATGTCGCCGAAGGCGGCTTTCTCGCGGGGCTTGGCATCCCCCTCGGGGCGGAGGCTCAGGGGCTTCTCGCCGCTCTTGTTGAGGGCTATGATTTCAAAGGCGCGGTCGGCCGATATGGTGACCAGGTTGGCGGCCATGTTCTTGTCGGTCGAATAGGTTATCTCGCGCTTGAAGATGTCGGTCTTGAAGTGGAAATAGGTGGCGTCGGCGGTCTCGAGGCGTATTTCCTTGCCGGGAACGCGCTTGGAGCCTTCAACGTATGCGTCCACCTCGAAGTTGAGGCAGCATTTGAGCTTGGCGCACTGTCCGGCCAGTTTCTGCGGGTTGAGGGATATGTCCTGGTATCTCGCGGCAGAGGTCGCCACCGACACGAAGTTGGTCATCCACTGCGAGCAGCACAGGGGGCGGCCGCAGGGGCCTATGCCGCCAATGCGGCCCGCTTCCTGGCGGGCGCCAATCTGTTTCATCTCGATGCGCACCTTGAAGGTCTCGGCGAGCACTTTGATAAGTTGACGGAAGTCGACGCGTTCGTCGGCGATGTAATAGAATATGGCCTTGTTGCCGTCGCCCTGATACTCGACGTCGCCGATTTTCATGTTGAGCTTCAGGTCGGCGGCTATCTGACGGGCGCGTATCATCGTGTCGTTTTCCTTGGCGCGGGCTTCCTCATAACGCTCGAGGTCGCCGGGTTTTGCCTTGCGGAACACGCGCTTTATTTCCTCGGTCTCCTTGGCGTCGCGGCCACGGCGGCGGTCGCCGCCCGCGCGCATGCTTTTCATGCGGCGCTCGACAAGGAGGCCGGTCAGGGTCACCATGCCGATGTCGTGGCCCGGCGAGGCCTCCACTGCGACCATGTCGCCTATCTCAAGGGGAATGTGCGTGGAATTCTTGTAATAACCCTTGCGGGTGTTCTTGAAGGTGACCTCGACCATGTCGCTGTCGGCATATCCGCCGGGAATGTCGGCGAGCCAGTTGTAGCTGTGGAGCTTGCAACGCGGCTCTCCGCCCGACGCGTTGCCGCAGCCGTGGCCTGAGCAACCACTCTCGCAAGGCGCCTGATCTGTCTCGGACGCCTTGGGGAGATTCTTCTCCTGGTCTGCCATGGCTTATTTTGCGAACGCTACGGAGCGGGTCTCGCGGATAACGGTAATCTTCACCTGTCCGGGATAGGTCATCTCGTCCTGGATGCGCTTTGCGATTTCAGCCGAGAGCTTTTCGGTCTCGGTGTCGTCAATCTTGTCCGCACCCACAATCACGCGCAGCTCGCGGCCGGCCTGGATGGCATAGGTCTTGACCACGCCGGGATATGACAGGGCGAGCTGTTCGAGGTCGTTGAGGCGCTTGATGTACGCCTCGACGATTTCGCGGCGGGCGCCGGGACGGGCACCCGATATGGCGTCACACACCTGGACGATGGGCGCCAGCAGCGATGTCTGTTCGATTTCGTCGTGGTGGGCGCCGATGGCATTGCATATCTCGGGCTTTTCCTTGTATTTCTCGGCGAGTTTCATGCCAAGGAGTGCGTGGGGCAGTTCGGGTTCTTCGTCGGGCACCTTGCCGATGTCGTGCAGGAGGCCGGCGCGGCGTGCCTTCTTGGGATTGAGGCCGAGTTCCGAGGCCATGATGGCGCAGAGGTTGGCCGTCTCGCGCGAGTGCTGGAGGAGGTTCTGTCCGTAGGACGAGCGGTATTTCATCTTGCCGACCATGCGGATGAGGTCGGGATGGAGGCCGTGGATGCCGAGGTCGATTGCGGTGCGCTTGCCGGTCTCGATGATTTCTTCTTCAATCTGGCGGCGCACTTTGGCAACGACTTCCTCGATGCGGGCCGGGTGGATGCGGCCGTCGGCGACGAGCTGGTGAAGGGCGAGGCGGGCGATTTCGCGGCGCACGGGGTCAAAGCCGCTCAGCACGATTGCCTCGGGGGTGTCGTCCACGATGATTTCGATGCCGGTGGCGGCTTCGAGGGCGCGGATGTTGCGGCCTTCGCGGCCGATGATGCGGCCCTTGATTTCGTCTGAGTCGATGTGGAAGACGGTGACTGAATTTTCAATGGCGGTCTCGGTGGCGACGCGCTGGATCGACTGCACCACGATGCGCTTGGCCTCTTTGTTGGCGGTCATCTTGGCGTCGTCCATGATGTCGTTGATGTATGAGGCGGCGGCAGTCTTGGCCTCGTCCTTGAGTGATTCGACGAGTTTCTCGCGGGCCTGTTCGCTCGACAGTCCCGAGATTTGCTCGAGCTGCTCGATGGCCTGCTGGTGCAGGCTGTCGAGTTCGGCAGTACGGGTTTCAAGGGCGGCCGACTGGGCTTCGAGGGCCTGGCGGGCCGAATCGAGTTCGTTGCGGGTGCGGGCGTTCTCGCTCTGCTGCTGGTTCAGCTGCAGTTCGCGCTGTTTCTGGCGCGCCTCTATTTGCTGGGCCTTGGCAATCTTCTGATTGGCGGTCTTTTCGGCATCGGCTGTGATTTTGAGGGCTTCCTCGCGGCCTTCAAGTTCTTTGGTGCGGCGCAGGTCATCGGCCTCGCGCTCGGCGTCGGCCAGTATCTGCTTGGCGCGTGTCTGTGCCATTGAACGCTGCACTATCACTGTGACAGCGACACCGATGGCTGCGGCCACCACGCCGATTGCTATATTTAAAAATACTTCCATTTTTATTATTGTTATTGATTTAGAGTGTGTCTGTGCCTGTGGGCGGAACGGCGCCGCTGCGCCGCCCGTGGCGGGAAGTATTGCGAATTGAAGCTTTCGGGGAAAGGAAGATTTGCAGGCCGTCAGTCGTCCATCTTCATCAGCAGACGGTCAAGCTGTTGCTCGAATTCATCGAGCATTTTTGACTGGCTCGTGAGCTGTTCCGACTTGCGGTAGTACAGCTCGGCGAATGCCAATGCCACTTTTGCAAGAACATAATGCGACGACTTTCCGGGCTGGTCAGCTTTCATCTTTTGCCACAGGGAGTTCACATGGTAGGCAGCCTTGCGGAAAATGGCCTCTTCCGAGGCGGGGATGGTGAACACGAACGGCTCAACATCGGCTATTGTCGCAGTAAATCTATGTCGTTTATCTTCGTTCATCAGTCAGCGTCAGTTCGCGGGTGAAGGCTGCTATTCGAGCAAGTCGGCGATGCAGCGGTCGATTTCCCGCACCAAATCTGCGACCATCGTACGGGCCGATGCCAAATCGTCGCCTGTGAGGCGCACGGTGGAGGCAACCGAGAGGTATTCAACCTTCATTTTCAACCGTTCCAACTCTTCGTCGCGCGAAAGCACCTGCGCTTTAAGTTCTGAAATCTCAGAACGCGCGTCATCGTAGGCCTGGCGCAGGCGGTCGTATTTTTCCACCATTACAAGCGCCTTGGCGCGGATGCTTTCAAGCTGTTGTTGGAGGTCTGAGGCCATACCATCGCAAATTTTTACAAAAGTACAAACATTTTTTGAAAATTCCGCCCGCCACCGCCAAAAAATTTCATTCTGCCATTATTTTTTATCCCGCGGCCCGATTTCGTGGCGGGTTGGTGGCGATGGGAAAACAATGCGCCTGCGGCGCTACACAGGGTTGGCGGGAGACAGGGTCGC
>CAJTME010000008.1 GCA_910577315.1 uncultured Muribaculaceae bacterium
GGTAACCGCCCCCTATCCGAGCCCCGGACGAGAAATCGCCCGGGGCTCTTTTTTTGTATGGCTGCGGCGCGGTTTGATGATTCATATTGAGGGAAGGGTATAGGACTATTTAATTAAAATTAGATATGTGCGCCCGCGTATTTGTTAATGTGCGGTAAAATGCTTAACTTTGAATCGAATTTGTAACCTTAAATCATAATATTTAATCATACTTACTTAAAAATGACTGATTCAGTTTTTTGGTTGGTGCCGGCGGCCGCCGTTGTCGCACTGTTCCTCGCCTGGTATTTCTACCGCGAGATGATGAAGGAGAGCGAAGGCACTGACACGATGAAACGTATAGCGTCGCACGTGCGCAAGGGCGCTATGTCTTACCTCAAGCAGCAATATAAGATTGTTGGGTGTGTGTTCATCGCCCTCGTCGTGCTTTTCTCGGTGATGGCCTACGGCTTTCAATTGCAGAATCCATGGGTTCCCGTGGCATTCCTTACAGGCGGTTTCTTCTCGGGCCTGTCGGGCTTCCTCGGCATGAAGACGGCGACCTATGCCTCGGCCCGCACGGCAAATGCCGCCCGCAATTCGCTCAACCGCGGCCTGCGTGTCGCGTTCCGTTCGGGCGCGGTGATGGGCCTTGTCGTAGTGGGGCTCGGGTTGCTTGACATCTCTTTCTGGTATCTGCTGCTCGACAGCTGTGTGGAGCTTGAAGGCACCGCCAAGCTTGCTATGATTACCACAACAATGCTCACCTTCGGCATGGGCGCCTCAACCCAGGCCCTGTTTGCCCGCGTGGGCGGCGGCATATACACCAAGGCCGCTGATGTCGGCGCGGACCTCGTCGGCAAGGTCGAGGCCGGAATCCCCGAGGACGACCCCCGCAATCCTGCCACCATTGCAGATAACGTCGGCGATAATGTAGGCGACGTGGCCGGCATGGGCGCTGACCTTTACGAATCGTACTGCGGCTCGATTCTGGCGACTTCGGCCCTCGGAGCTGCCGCATACCTGCTTTCGGGCGATGTGGTGATGCAATATAAGGCTGTGGTGGCACCGATGCTTATCGCGGCCGTTGGCATCCTCCTGTCAATCGTGGGCATTTTCTCGGTACGCACAAAGGAAGATGCGTCGATGAAAGACCTCCTCGGCTCCCTGGCGCTCGGCACGAACCTCAGCTCAGTTCTTATTGTCGGCGCGACCTTCCTCATTCTATGGCTGCTTGGTCTCGACAATTGGGCGCTGATAAGCTGCGCCGTGGTTGTCGGGCTGCTGGTCGGCATCGTCATAGGCCGTTCGACGGAATATTATACCTCCCAATCCTACAAGCCGACAAAGAAGCTTGCCGAAAGCGGCACCACCGGCCCGGCCACCGTAATTATCTCGGGTGTGGGTCTCGGCATGATTTCCACCGCGCTCCCTGTGATTGCCGTTGTGGTTGGTATCATCCTCAGCTATTGGTTTGCGTCGGGATTTGATTTCGGTAATGTGGCGATGGGCCTGTATGGCATCGGCATCGCCGCCGTCGGCATGCTGTCGACGCTCGGCATTACCCTTGCGACGGACGCATATGGTCCGATTGCCGACAATGCCGGCGGCAACGCCGAGATGAGCGGACTGGGCGCGGAGGTGCGTAAGCGCACGGATGCCCTTGACTCGCTTGGCAACACCACCGCGGCCACCGGCAAGGGCTTTGCAATCGGCTCGGCAGCATTGACCGGCCTGGCGTTGCTCGCCTCGTACATTGAGGAAATACGCATCGGCCTGCAGCGACTCGGCGAGACGATGATTCAGGTGGGTGACAGGATGGTGCCCGTCCATGAAGCCTCGTTCACCGATTTCATGGCCTTCTATGAAGTGAACCTGATGAGCCCGAAGGTGCTTTCGGGAATGTTCATCGGCTCGATGATGGCGTTCCTGTTCTGCGGCCTTACAATGAATGCGGTGGGACGTGCTGCCGCTCACATGGTTGATGAGGTGCGCCGCCAGTTCCGCGAGATAAAAGGCATCCTGGACGGAAAAGCCGAGCCAGACTATGCCCGTTGCGTGCAGATTTCGACCAAGGGCGCGCAGCGCGAGATGGTGTTCCCCTCGCTTCTTGCAATCGTCGTGCCAATTATCACAGGCCTGGTGTTTGGAGTGCCCGGCGTTATCGGCCTGCTCGTCGGAGGTCTTTCGGCCGGCTTCGTGCTTGCCATCTTCATGGCCAATGCCGGCGGCGCGTGGGACAACGCAAAGAAATATGTCGAGGAAGGCAACTTCGGCGGCAAGGGCAGCGATGTGCACAAGGCTACCGTTGTCGGCGACACGGTCGGCGATCCATTCAAGGACACATCCGGCCCTTCGTTGAATATCCTTATCAAACTCATGTCGATGGTGGCGATTGTCATGGCCGGCCTGACTGTCTCGTGGAGCTTGTTTTAGTCCGTGAAGATTGCAATCGCGTGACAAATTGATTACAAAAAAATCATCCGTGCCTGAACTTTCTTCCGGGCGCGGATGTTTTAATTATGCAAAGCGAAAATTGCTTTTCCATTGTAAAGAAATGTGATAATGATTGGTTTATATCCAACGAGGCGGCGCCGGGAGGCAGCTGCCTCGTTGGGTTTTATATGGTTTTGCATACCTGTTTCATTAAAATTACAAATCCATTACAAAAATATTTTCATGTACCGAACCAAACGCCCGGCGGCCGTGTTATAATATCACAAAGCGAGTAATTGCTTTTTCATTGCAAGAAATGTGATAATGATTGGTTTATATCCAATGTGGCGGCGCCGGGAGGCAGCCGCCACATTGGGTTTTGTAGGGTTTTGCGCACGTGTTTCATTAAAATTACAAATCCATTACAAAAATATTTTCATGTACCGAACCAAACGTCCGGCGACCGTGTTATAATATCACAAAGCGAGTAATTGCTTTTTCATTGCAAGAAATGTGATAATGATTGGTTTATATCTAACGTGGCGGCGCCGGGAGGCAGCCGCCACGTTGGGTTATATATCCGTGCGGCAGGTTTATGGCCCCTGCGGTTGGCGGGTATCGGGAAATTTGCTAAATTTGCGCAAAAATCAACAGACCATGAGAATCGCAGTATATTGCAGCTCCCGCGACAATCTTCCCTCCCAATGGCGGGAAAGCGCCGCCGCCGTCGGGCGATGGATTGGCGAAAACGGCAGCGAGCTGGTTTACGGAGGTGTCGACCTGGGGTTGATGCACACCGTGGCCGACGCAACCCGCAAGGCCGGTGGCCGGATAACGGGTGTGGTGCCCCTGCGCCGCGCCGACATGGCTTTCGCCGGAAATGACGTAAACATCCCCACCGCCGAACTCACCGACCGCAAGAACGTGATGCAGCTGCTGGCCGACGTGTTCGTCGTGCTTCCCGGCGGCTACGGCACCCTCGACGAATTCGCCTCGGCGTTCGCATACAATCAATTTTGGCTCGCTGAACCACAAGCAGATTGTGCTCTTCAATCCCGACGGATTGTTTGACCATCTGGTCGCCCAGCTGAACGTGATGGTCGAGCGCGGGTTGATGTCGGCTTCCCTTATTGACTCCCTGACCGTAGCCCGCGACACGGATGAACTTCTGTCGGCCCTCGACAAACTAAAACCCACGATATGAAAAGCAGACTCTATACCCGCACGGGCGATGACGGCACCACCTCGCTGGTGGGCGGCGCGCGCGCCCCGAAAGACTCGCTGCGCCTTGAATCTTACGGCACCGTCGACGAACTTAACTCATGGCTCGGAATGCTCGTCGCCTCCGACGTCGTTCCTCCCCAGCGTCGCCTCGTGCTTCTCGAGGTGCAGAACCACCTTTTCGACATCGGTGCGGCCCTCGCCACGGAGCCCGAATCGCAATGGCAGCCAGCCCCCCTCGGCAAGCAGCCCGTCGAGCGCCTCGAGCAGGCCATAGACGACGTCGACTCCTCCCTTCCGCCACTGAGGCAGTTCATCCTGCCCGGGGGACATCCCGACGCAGCCCGCGCCAACATAGCCCGCACCGTGGCCCGCCGCGCTGAGCGCCGCATAATCACCCTCGCCCGCGAAGCCGCCGTCGCCCCCGACATACTGCGCTACATCAACCGTCTGAGCGACTTTCTGTTTGCCCTGGCCCGTGAAATAAACATTAACACAGGCCACGATGAAATTTTTTGGCAAAAAAATTGTTAGTATATAGAAATTTACTACCTTTGCGGCACTTTTAAAAACATAGAATCAAATAACAACTCACATAAACATAACCACTATGTATTGGACACTTGAACTTGCTTCCAAACTTGAAGACGCCCCCTGGCCCGCCACCAAAGACGAGCTGATCGACTACGCCATGCGTTCGGGCGCCCCTCTTGAAGTGATAGAGAACCTCCAGGAGATAGAAGACGAAGGGGACACCTACGAATCAATCGAAGACATCTGGCCCGACTACCCCTCCAAAGAAGACTTCCTGTTCAACGAAGAGGAGTATTGATTGGACAGAAGCATGATACTCAACCGGATAATCCGCCTCGTTAAACGGGGTGGATTTTTTGTTTGACCGGGTGTGCCGGGGGATGAATAACAGCCGGGGCGGTTTTGTTGTGCCGGAGGGCGGGGCAGGTGTCAGGGGATGGGTGAGAAGGCTTCGCAAACCACCCGGGGGAAGTGTTCGCGCTCGAGGGCGTGGATTTTGGCTTCGACGGTGGCGGGGGTGTCGGTGGAGTCAACGGGCACGCGGGCCTGGAAGATTACGGCTCCTGAATCGTAGTGGTGGCTGACGCGGTGGACGGTGATGCCGGTCTCGCGGTCGCCGGCGGCGATGACGGCTTCGTGGACGTGGCGCCCGAACATGCCCTTGCCGCCGTGGCGCGGCAGCAACGACGGATGGATGTTTATCATGCGCCCCTCAAACCTGTCGACCAAAAACGGCGGAATCATCAGCAGGAAGCCCGCCAGCACTATGAATTCGATGTCCTGGGCCTCGAGCACGCCGAGCATCGTGGCGGGGTCGTTGATGTCGCGGCGGGTCAGTACGGCAACGGGCACTCCGAGCCGGGCGGCTCTTTGCACCACGCCTGCGTCGGCGCGGTTGGTCACGATGAGGGCTACGTTGAGCGGCGAACCGGTTGCCCGCAGGTGGGCGATTATGTTTTCTGCGTTCGATCCGTTGCCTGATGCGAATATCGCTATGTTCTTTGAGGCGGGGGGCTGTATCATTCTGCAAATATAGCCTATTTTAAGTTTGCCTGCAAATCGGGGCGCTGGTGTAAGGCCGAAAAAAGCGAACGGGACCGCGCCATCCGGCGCAGTCCCGTCGTTTCCATCAGTTGTCGTTTATGCTGACTGGCTTATTTGGCAATCTTTGCGGAGAAAGAGCCGGTGGCGGTGCAGCCCTTGACGATGTAGACGCCCGAGGGGAGGTTGCACTGTACCGAGCCCGAGGGAGCCTGTGCCGAGAGTACGCAGCGGCCCGAGAGGTCGTAGAGGTAGAGGGCCGTGAGTTCGCCATCGACGGTGAGGTTGCCGTTGGCATCGAAAGCTACGGTGTTCTTTCCGGCCGAAACGACGTCTTTCACGCCGGAATATGCAGACAAGTTGAATACATATCCGTAGGCGTAGTCCATCCCCCAGGGACAGTCGTTCCAGAGGGCGACGGTATTGAGGTCGGCCGATGCGATGGGCATGCCCGTTACAAACATATCTTCACTGGTGAACTCGCCTGATTCCCAGTCGTATGATTCGATTTCGTGCAGCATGTTTTCATCCAGCCATTCCTTGAGTTCGGGCGAGAAAGAGCCGAGCCAGTCCTGAATGTCCGTGCATGTGCCGTCCTTGATGACATAGCCTTCCATGGGGAGGGTACCGACGCCATTGAAGGTGAATATGACTTCATCATTGGGCACGCTGGCGATGCGCATTGACTTGCCGAAATCGAGAGTGGTCACGGCATCATCGGCGATATTGATGAGCCATGGGGTGTAGGTCGAGGCCGGGGGCCAGGCAAAGGGATCGCTGTTGTCCTCGACAGAGGCGTTGCTGTAATAGGTCTTGCCGTCGGCGCTGAGTCTCACGTCGTTGAAATCAAAAGCGGGGGCATTGTCAATTACTTGGTAATAAGCTTCGTAGAATTTGTCGGATGCTGCCTGCCATTCGGCGAACTTTTCGGCGAGGGCTGCCTCGAAAGCAGCTTTGTGCTCTTCGTTGAGGAAGTCGGCCTCGTTGGGATAAAGCTCCCAGTCGTAGCCGCTGTCTACATAATCCTGATATGCCTTGTCATAGGCGGCCTTTTCTTCCTCGTCCATGAAGCTTTCCGCGCTGGGATACGAGGGACCGTCGCCGGGATAGGGCGGGATGGTGACATCTTCGGGATAGAAGAGGTCTTTAAGCAAAATCTTGTATGACCAGTCGCCTTTTTCGTCCTGAAGATATACGATGGGAACGCACACAAAACCTGCGCAGTCCACAATCTGGCCGCCGATGGTCTTGCCGTCATCGCTTATCCAGTTGGCTGTCACATACTGCGGTGCGCGGTCGGTGAAGTCGAGGGTCGGATAGGGGAGGGCGGTGTATTTACCGTAGGTGCCGTCGGCCTGACGGTCCCAATACACCGGGGAAAGCATGGTTTGGTCATGTTCCACCGAGATGGGTGCGATGCCCAGGCTGCCGCAGATGCGTGCGCCGTCGGGCGTGATGCCGTTTGCCAGATTGCTCACACCAACCACACCCTCGGTGTCGAGGGAGAGCCACTCGCCGTTCTGCCAGTAGGAAGCGTTGGAATTGCTTGATGTGCTGCCGAGTACAACACCGTCGTTGCTCAGATAATTTCCGAGACCTTCGGTATAGTTGGGGTCTCCGTATTCATTGCCTACATATTCATGAGCTACACCCGTGGTAAGGTCGTATATAACTACAGTGCCAAAAACTGACGAGGCCAGGTAATTGCCATTGGGCGAGATACCTTGAAATGAAGCGCCCGGATATGTTTTGGGTTCTTCAAAGGCTTGTGCGGCAACGCCGCTGACGGCCAGCAGGCCGGAAATGAGTAAAGCTTTTTTCATTAGCGAAATATTAATAACACATATTATAGTTTTGACGCCTCGCAGGCGTTTCATTTGCAAAGTAATGCTAAAATTTGGTATTTTGCAAATTTTTGAGGGCAAAAAATAAATAAGTGAGGTGCTATTGTAAGGAATCGCTAACGATTATCGCTTCCCCGCCATCATCGGCAAGAGTGAGGATATGCCATTGCAGCGTGCCTTCCGAGTGGATGACTTGGCATGATTTTATTTCCGCCGGATGTCCGTCGATGCTCAGCGACGGGATTGTGGCGTCGAAGTCGATACGGCCTCCGTTGTCGAGATCGATGAAACTCACGGCCGATGCCCGGCACAGGTACATCACTCCCGCCTTGCCGTACGACATGGAAATTGCCGGGAGCTGGGCGCGGACGGTGCGGTCAGCGATGATTTCGGTGTAGTCGCGTTCGGGTTCGGGCGAAGGTTTTGCCGGGTCCGGGTCGCGCGGTTCGTATGGATCCGAACCGCATCCGGCCAATGCCGCGCAGATGGTCAGTGACAGCAGGAATCTGTTCATGGCGTGATGTTTACAGTGAGTTTTCCGCGCAGGTCGCCGGCCGTGAACGTCAGCTCGTGCAACCCTGCCGGCACATTTGATATATCTATCGACTGGCCTGTCGCCGCGCAGCCGTCCAGTGTCCATACGGCTCCTTCGGGCACGTGCGGTGAATAAAGGTCGATGACCTTGTCGGCGCTGCGGCTGTAAGTTCCGCGCAGGACGGTGCGGTTTTTCTCCGTCTCGGGAGGCACAAAACCCATCCCGGCGCGGTCGCCCCACAGGTATTCGGCCAGTTCGGGCAGTTCCACAAATGGGTTGGCGTTGCCCTGACTTTCCATCACAAGCGCCATTTCGGCTTCCTCGCGCCGGTCGACGGGGTCGGAGCGGTGCCAGACAAGGTAGGCCTCGGCGCCGGCCTCGGACAGCAGCGGCCAGTCGCCGTCTTCAAAGACAGTCGTCGCGCGGCTGCACCACAATTGCTGGGGATACATCAGGGCCATGTACATCATGCGCCGGGCCAGGTCTCCCCGCCGGTCGTAGGAGGGTTGCCAGGCGTTGGTGCCGAATGCCGTGCCTACCTCCCAGCCCTCGCCCGAGGCCGTGACGCCGTCGAGAGGAGCCGGCACATAATCATACCGCGCGAGGGAAAACTCCGATGGGCCGCTGAAGATGTTGTAGAGGTCGTTCGTGGGCCGGTCAAGCCACCAGCTGTCAGGCACCAGGCGGATGTCGAGTTCGGCGGGCGACATCCATTCGGCAGCGTTGAAATCGCCGTCGGCAGCCTCGCGGGGAGCATATTCCCGCCTGACGGCATCGGCGAGCGCCTGGCCCGACAGCCCCTCGAAACGAGCGATGACCGACAGCGTCGCCCCCGCGCACAGCGCCGCCACGCCGAGTTTCCTCATTCCGCCGGAGATATTCGGGAAGTTCTTCATGGCAAGTCAGTTAAACGTTTTGGCAAAAATAGTGAAAAATCGGCAATAAACCGCGTTAAACCACCTCTTAATTAATGGACCCGGCAAAACCGAACGCACAATTTTTGAATTTTTTAGCAATAAAATCGGTAATCTTTGACAATGAAAGTGTAACTTTGTAGCGTGGAAAGAAGTTTTCCACAAAGTTAAGGTAAAGTATATCATTCCCATACCACATATAAAGCAAAAGTTGAACCATGGCAGAGATTAAATGCGTCGGAATTCTCACCTCGGGCGGTGATGCCCCGGGCATGAATGCGGCCATACGCGCCGTCACCCGCGCGGCAATTTTCAGCGGACTCAAAGTAAAGGGCATCTACCGCGGCTACCGCGGCCTCATCAGCGATGAAATCGTTGACTTCCGCACCCAGAACGTGTCTAACATCATCCAGCAGGGCGGCACTATCCTAAAGACCGCGCGTTGCAAGGAATTCCAGACCCCCGAAGGCCGTCAGCTCGCATACGACGTCATCCGCCGCCACGAAATCGACGCTCTGGTCGTAATCGGCGGTGACGGCTCGCTCACAGGCGCCCGAATCTTCGCCAACGAATTCAACTTCCCCTGCATCGGCCTGCCCGGCACAATCGACAACGACCTCTACGGCACCGACACCACCATCGGTTACGACACCGCCCTCAACACAATCATGGAGTGTGTCGACAAAATCCGCGACACCGCCACCAGCCACGAGCGCCTCTTCTTCATCGAGGTGATGGGCCGCGACGCCGGCTTCCTCGCCCTCAACGGCGCGATAGCTTCGGGTGCCGAGGCCGCAATCATTCCCGAAATTTCAACTGAGGTCGACCAGCTGGCTGAACTCATCCAGAACGGCTTCCGCAAGTCGAAGAACTCATCGATTGTGCTCGTCGCCGAAAGCCCCGTCACCGGCGGCGCCATGGGTCTGGCCGAACGCGTCAAGACGGAATTCCCCGGCTATGACGTGCGCGTGTCGATTCTCGGCCACCTGCAGCGCGGCGGTTCTCCCACGGCCCACGACCGCATCCTCGCCTCGCGCATGGGCGCGGCCGCCATCGACGCCCTGCTCGAAGACCAGCGCAACGTCATGATCGGCATAAAGAACGACGAGATTGTCTACGTGCCCTTCTCCAAGGCCATCAAGAACGACAAGCCCATCAACCGCGAGCTGCTCAATACCCTGCGCCGCCTGTCAATCTGATTGATGAAAAGTCTGCGGCTTCTCCCGGCATTGATAATCGCCGCCCTTGTGCTGTCGGCCTGCGCGAGCATTGGCCGACCCGAGGGCGGTCCGCGCGACGAACTGCCACCCGTGTTTGTCCGCTCAAACCCCATGCCCGGCGAGAGGCGCGTTGACCGCCGTTCGTTCTCGTTGATTTTTGACGAGAACGTGCAGCTTGAAGATGCCTTCAACAAGGTAGTGGTGTCGCCCGCCCAGCTCCAGGCCCCGCAGGTTACGGCCAACGGACGCCGGGTGAGCGTCCTGTTGCGCGACACCCTCATCCCCAACACCACCTACACCATCGACTTCGGTGACGCCATCAAGGACCTCAACGAGGGCAACGTGCTCGACGGCTTTGCCATCGACTTCTCGACCGGCGACTCGATTGACTCGCTGCGCATATCGGGCATAGTGTTGCAGGCATCCAGTCTCGAGCCCGCCCAGGGCATCCTTGTCGGAGCCTACGACAACCTCGACGACTCGGCCATCCGCACCGTGCCGCCGGCCCGCGTCGCCCGCACCAACCAGCTCGGGCAGTTCACCATCCGCAATCTCGCCCCGGTTCCCTACCGCATATATGCCATCAACGACATAAACCGCGACATGCACTGGGACCGTTCGGAAGACGTCGCTTTTCTCGACACACTTATAACCCCGTGGGCCGAGGAAATCGAGGTGACCGATACCCTTTATGATGCAGCCGGCGGCGACTCGCTGATAAACCGCCGGGGCATACGTTATCTTCCCAACGACCTGCTTCTCACGTGGTTCAACGAAGACTACAAGGCCCAGTATCTCAAGGACTACAAGCGTCCCGACCGCCGCACAGCCACCATCGAGTTCGGCGCCCCGCCCGACTCCCTGCCCGAAATAAGTATTGTCGACGGCCCGCGCGACGCCACATTGCACGGGGCGCCGTCGGCCCGCTGGGCGCTCCCGGTATACACGGCCCGTCACGACTCGCTGACGCTGTGGTTCACCGACACGGCGGTGGTGAACACCGATTCGCTGCGTCTGTCGGTGCGCTACCGGAAACCCGATTCGCTCGAGCGGCTTGAATGGACCACCGACACCCTCAAATTTTATTTCCGCTCGCCAAAGCGCAGCAAAAAGGAAATAGCCGCCGACACCCTCCCGCCGGCACTCGACGTGCTCGACATAAAGGTGCCGGCCGGTACCACCCAGGAGGTCTACAATCCTCTACGGCTCACCTTCGGCCAGCCGCTTGCCTCGATTGACACCTCGGCGGTGCGCTTCGAGATGCTCGTCGACACGTTGTGGTCGCCGGTAAAGCAGTTCGCAATCGAGACCGACTCGCTCAATCCCGCCCTTGGGCGCCTGATACGCCAGACATGGAATCCCGGCCAGAAATACCGCCTCACGGTGGATTCGGCCGCCATCGTGGGCATCTACGGCGAGCATAACAAAGCCTTCAAGCAGGAAATCACCGTGCGTGCCCTTGAAGATTACTCAAACCTGGTGCTGAAAGTGTCGGGTGCCGACTCCACCGCCATCGTCGAGCTTCTCAACTCGTCCGACGCCCCGGTGCGCCAGGCTCCCGTGATTGGCGGCGCGGCCACCTTCCGCTACCTCACCCCCGGCACATACTATGCGCGCATGTATTTCGATGCCAACGGCGACAGCATGTGGACCACCGGCATCCTTGACTCAATCCAGCCCGAGGAAGTGGCTTACTATCCTAAAAAGCTTGACTTGAAGCGCAATTGGGACGTCGAACAGCAGTGGGATATTTACGAAATGCCCGTCGACCGCCAGAAACCCTACGCAATACTTAAGAACAAGCCCAAGCTGAAACGCGGCGAAGAGGCTCCGACCGACGGCGAAGAGGAGGAAGACGATGATCCGTTGCTCGGTCCCGGAAACCTGAACAATAACCGCAACAACAAGCGCAACCCCTTCGGCGGCGTAGGCGGTTTCCAGCAGGTTGGAAACGGCAACGCAGTCCAGCGGCGGTAATTTTCCACACCCCATAACCCACCATGATAATGACAACTCCCTCACAATCTGCCATAGACCAATACAGGAATCTGTATTCCGAGGCTCTTGATGTCGACGCTTTTCTCCGTTCGACCGGCGAGGCCGTCGCAGCGCGCGACGCCGATTGGAAAAACGCCCACAACGCTGGCCGCGACATCAATGGCCCGATGGCCGATTTCCTGCTGGTGTGCAGCGCCCATCTCGACGCCATGTCCATGGCCGGGCTGCGCCGTCCGGCCCTCGCCGCCATGCTCTCGATGCTGATAAGCGTCGACATGGCCAAGGCCGACACCGTCGGGCTGGGCATGCTCTTTCTCGATTTGCACCGCCGTTTCCTCACCGCCTGCGCCTCGCTCAGGCATGAATCGGCCGGTGACGCTTTCGCCGAACCCCATGCCGCCGCAATCCTTGCCATGGAATCGCGGCTGTATCTCGATGCGTTCGAACGCTATTCAGGCCATGGGACTGCTCCTGCCGAATATGCCGGCCTCGTCCTCGCCGCCAGGGCCGAAGCGGCTGCCTCAGCCCCCATGTCAACCCAGGAAGCCCTCGTCGACATGTTCTCGCGCCTCCACGCCCTCGGCCTGGGCGACTGATCTTTTTTTGAGAATACGCTGTAATTTTTAATGCGGACGGGCGTCCAATGAGAAAAAAACTATGAAACAGACCGTTAAAATAAGCGCGGGGGGAATGGTGATGTCCACCCTGGTGCTGGTGTTTTTGGCAGTGATGCTGCTGTATTGGATCAGGCGCGGAGAGGCGGCGTGCTGGATTACCCTTGCCTGCGTGCTCGGCGGATGGTGTGTGGTCACGTTGTTCTACGCCCCGATGGCCATATCTGTCGACGACCGCAACCTCAGCATCCATCGCTCCCTGCGCATCAAAGACATCCCGCTTTCCGAAATTGCGTCCGTCATGCCGTGTCCACCCACAATGGCCGAGCGGCGCCTTTGCTGTAGCGGAGGTTTCATGGGCTACTGGGGGTGGTTCAGCGAGCGAGACCTGGGGCGATACTTCGCATACTATGGCCGCTCGTCCGACTGCTTCCTGGTGACGCTTAAAAATGGCCGAAAATATATGCTTGGCTGCCAGAACAGCCGCGCGATGGTCGACGCCATTATCGCCCGCGCCGGCATTGTCAGCCGGTAACGGAAACAAGTAAATCCTGCTTATGAATGGACTTCCTGTCTTCAATCCGCGCAAACCCGATAACGAAAAGTCTAGGCAAGGGGAAATTGTGCCGCTGAATGCGCTGAAATTGCTGTGCGCATTTATGGTGGCTGGAATTCACATACCTTTTGTAGGTGATGCTTATTTGGATCCGATCTATCGTATTGCTGTACCGATATTCTTCTTAATATCCGGCTATTTCCTTATTGACGGGTCAGGACAATTAGGAACGGTTAGAATATGTCGTGCGTTAAAGAAAAGCATCCTTCTGACAATTTATGCCAACATAGTATATTACATTTTCAATGCAGTAATATTCAAGATTTACAGATACTCATTTTGGGAAACGCTTGTTGAAGGAGGAACTATTAGTACTGTTTTGTGGTACATGACAGCCTACATACAGGCTTTAGCCGTAGTGTGGATTTTCGTCAAATTAAAGTTAAGCAACTTCCTTCCGCTGTTGGTCCCGATAGGAATCTTTCTAAATCTGTTTTTTGGAACATATTATTGGTTGACGTTCGATGATATTCCTACGGTATGTTTTGATGGTGGCGAACCAAATAGTTTGTTTTTGAGTAGAAATTTCCTCACCGTGGCTCTGCCGTGTATGGTTTTGGGGATGTGGATAAGGGTGAGAAGGCTGTCCTTTTCTACCGTAAAACTATGCATTGCTACAATTCTGCTGGCGATGGCTGTATATTGGGAGAAAGATATGGTTATGTCGGTCGGTGAGGCCGGTTTATATGGAGACATCGTGTTCATGACCATCCCATTGAGCGTCAGTGTGTTCTTGCTCGCGCTAAATATGGATGGTAAAAGTCAGGTTATTAGGCTTATGGGCTATTTAGGGAAACGTCATTCAGTCAATGTATATTTGTATCATTGTATGATGTATCTGATTTTGGGGGTCATGATGTACCATTTTTCTGTAGATATTCCGCATGAATATTATTGGAAACTTCCCGTGATTCTGATCTTAATAGTTACATTCTCTGCATTGTACGACACTATAAAAAAGACAATAAACAAAAGATTGTCAGGGAATGTCATTGCAGATGGCGCAGGCTTTGCGTAGTAACAGAACAAAAGCGGATGGCTTGCGCGTGGCCATCCGCTGTTTGCTGAAGAGAGAAAATTCATCTGGAAGAAGCCTTAACCCTTATCCGGGACACCTTGCAGCACTTTCAGCCACAATAGATTGAATTACGATTCAGAGCAGCCCGGACAGGCTTTCTTCTCTTTGATATTGTAACACATTTGACACGGTCTGAGTTGGCCGTGCTTATGATTTTAACATTTGATTCACCGAAAAAAATATTGAATAGGTAAAGCTCAAAATCATGCATCATGGATTGAGCATTGAGCATCGTGCATCATGAATTGTGCATCGTGCATTATATAACGCCAACGAGGCAGCTGCCTCCCGGCGCCGCCTCGTTGGATATAAACCAATCATTATCACATTTCTTTACAATGAAAAGCAGTTGTGCTTTGTATTTTAATAACGGCGCCGAGGCCAAAAAAGTTTACGGCGTCGTGATTTTTTTTGTAATTTTGGGGTATGTTGACGATTTACAAGGCTTCGGCGGGTTCGGGCAAGACCTATACGCTCGCCTATGAATACATAAAGTTGCTGCTGGGCGTCAAGCTCGGCGACGGCTACGTGCTCAATCATCCCAAATATGCCCGCGACGCCCAGTTGCGCCGCCCCCATTCACGCATCCTCGCCATAACCTTCACCAATATGGCCACCGCCGAGATGAAGAGCCGCATAATCCGTGAGCTCGAGGGTCTTACGCATGTGCCTGAGGCCGGCGGCAAAGACGCCGCCTATGCCGCCGACCTGACGGCAGCCTACGGCTGCACGCGCGAGGAACTGGCATCGGTGGCCCGCAAGTCGCTTAACCTTGTGCTCAACGATTACAGCGCGTTCAACATCAGCACCATCGACTCGTTTTTCCAGACCGTCCTGCGCAGCTTTGCCCGCGAGATTGACCGCCAGGGCGATTACCGCGTTGAGCTTGAGGAGCGGGCCGTGCTCAGCCAGGCGCTCACCCTGCTGTTCGACGACGTGAACCTCGGTGGTGACGAAAGCCGTGCCGTGGCAGACTGGCTCAAGGAGATGGCCCGCGAGCGCATGGAGCAAGGCGACGATTTCAACCCTTTCAACCGCCAGAGCCCCATGTACGGCCAGCTTGTCGGCAACCTGGCCAAGACGTTCAACGAAGATTTCATCGCCCGCGAGGCGGAGATGACTCAATACCTCGCCGACAATTCCCGCCTGCTTAAATTTCGCAACTGGCTCCGCGCCGAGATTGAAGCCCTCGCCGCCAGGGAGATGGAGGCCACACGCGCTCTCCATGACGGCCTTGCGGGCTACGGCAAGTCGCGCGACCTGACTTCGCTGGTGAAGTTCCTGCAAAAGATACTCGCGGCAGGGCGCCCCGACAAGGATATGGTGGCTGCCTTGACCCGCCCCACCACCAAATATCTCCAGAAAATCAAGGACGGAGAGGGTGCCGACAGCTATCCCGACGGCAGCTGGGCGAGGATTTCGGCGTGGTATGACACGATGGTGGAATGTGGCAACCGCCGCCTGATATATGCCGAGATGCTCGCAAAAATCAACACCCTGCGCTCGCTCGTCTACATCCACGGCTTCATCGAGCGCTACCGGCAGGAGAACAACCTCATCCTCATCGCCGACACCAACTCGCTGCTTGGCTCGATAATCGAGGGGACCGACACGCCGTTCATCTACGAGCGCGTGGGCATGCAGCTCGAGAATTTCCTCATCGACGAGTTTCAGGACACCAGCACCCTCCAGTGGCGCAATCTGCGCCCCTTGTTGGCCAACTCGCTCGACCAGGGCTACGACAGCCTTATAATCGGCGATGAGAAACAGTCGATTTTCCGTTGGCGCGGAGGCGACCCGGCCCTGCTGGCCACAAAGGTGGCCGACGAGGATTTTCCGGGCAACAACACCGTGCGGGGTAACCGCCCGGGCGAGAACACCAACTACCGCTCGGCCCACGACATCGTCCGCTTCAACAACGCCATGTTCAGCCGTATCGCCGCGTTGCCGGGCATGGATGTGCCGGGTTATGCGGGCGTGGCGCAGTCGCTCGGCAAGCCGGCCACGGGCCTCAGCGCGTGGATACGCGTCAATGACCTCACCGCCGAAGGCAAGGAAGGCCGGGAAAGGTCGCTTGAAAAGCTGGCGGCCGACATCATCGACCAGCACCGCCGGGGATACAGCCTGAGCGACATCGCTATCCTGTGCCGCAGCAAGGACGAGTGCACGGAGGTGGCCGATTACCTTCTGGCTAACCACCACGATACAATCCGCGTGATTTCAAACGAGGCTCTCAAATTGGTCAACAGTCAGGCCGTCAGGCTGATTATCAGCATGCTGGAGATAATCGACAAAAGCTACGGCACCGACACGCAGGAGGCGGCCGCCGCCGATGAAGCACCCGCCCGGCTGACCGATGATGAGAAAAAATTGATGCGCAAGATGGCCAAGCGCCGCCAGAGCGCCATGCTGGCCGACAGCTTTGAATATTACCATTCCCACGGGGCGTCGGTCGAGGAGGCGCTGCAGAAAGCCATCGAGAGTTCGCGCCGGGCCGTGGCGCGGTTGCTGGAGGCAATCGACCGCGCGGAGGTGCCAGCCGGGGCGGTGACCGAGGACGGGGGGCATGGCCTGATGACCGACCTTGACTCGCTGCGCAAACTGGCTCCGGCGAGCCTTCCCGCGCTGGTCGAGGCGATAATCATGCTCAAGATACCCGAGCGCATGCAGAACGACGAGCGCCCCTACATTTCGGCATTTGTCGACATCGTGGGGCAGTTCACGGGCAATTTCATCCCGTCGGTGCACTCGTTCCTTAACTATTGGCGCGAGAACCGCCATGGATTCGCCATCCAGGCCGGCGCGAACGAGGATGCCGTCAACATCCTCACCATCCACAAGGCAAAGGGCCTCGAATGGGACTGCGTCCACATCCCGTTCCTCAACTGGTATCTCGACCCGGAGAAATCCGAGCAGTGGTTTGAGCTGGGCGATGAATTTCCGGTCGATGTGCGTCCGCCGATAATGTACCTTGAGCCCAACCGCTCGTTCGTGGACTGGGACGGAAGTCCGTTTGCCGGCGTGATTCGCCGCAAGAACATGGAAAAATGCGGCGACGAGGTCAATGTGCTTTACGTTGCGTTCACCCGTGCCGCGCGCGAGCTGAATGTGACGATGCTGGCTCCGTCGAAGGTGCGCAAGGAGCTGCGCAAGGCTTCGGATGTGGTCGCGGCTGCCATGCTCATGCCCGGCGCCGGGAATGTCGGCGACGACGCGCTGTATATGAATCTTGAGGATTTCATGGTGGCGCCCGAGGGCGGATCTTCGTTTGAGTTCGGCGCGCCGACGGCTCCAGTTGTGAAAAAGCCGCATGCCGACGCCGAGCCGCTGTCCGGTCCGCCGTTCCGGGTGTCGTTCAATCCGCTCAACAGCCAGCTTACACAGCTTGCCGACCTCACTTTCGCCGACCTCGCCCGCACCGGCCAGACCGATGACGACCCGGCCATCGACCGCAACATGCCCGACCGCGAGATTGTCGATGAATACACCAACAGCGTCATGGAGGCGGCTGCGCGCCAGGGGCTTGTGCTGCACTCAATCCTGTCGCAGATGGCAACCATCGACGACCTTGATTCGGCCATCGCCTACCACAGGCGCGACATCGAGGCCGGTGAGCTCGAAAATTACCGCCGCATGCTCGACGAGGCGTTCAGCCGTGGGGGGGGCCAGGCTGCGTCATGGTTCTCGCCTGACAATCCGAGGGTTACGATGGAGCAGCCCATCTACAATGCCGCCACCGGCGAAAACCGCCGTGTCGACCGCATCGTGTGGCTGCCCGACGGCACCGTCAACATCATAGACTACAAGTTCACCACGGCGCCGCGCCGCTCCCACCTTGTTCAAGTTAGGGAATATGCCTCGTTGCTCGAAAGCATGGGCTACGGCGATGTCAAGGCGCATCTCTGGTATCCCCTGCTCGGCAAGATTGTAGAAGCATAGTGCCAGGCCCGGGAGCCTGGCACGTAATTGGATTGGTTCTGTCGGGGTTCAGTTCACGGTAAACTTGCGCGTGGTTTCTCCGGCGCGGACGATGTATATTCCCTTGCCGGGGAGGGTGACGGTGGCGTCTGTGCCGCCGGGAGCGATGGTGCGTACGAGGTTTCCGGCACAGTTGTAGACCGATACGGCTCCTGCGGCTCCCGAGACGGTGAGTTCGTTGCCCTGGACCGACATTGTCGGGGCGTCGGCGGCGGCATCGGCTATGCCGAGGGTGCCGTTGCTGTAAAGGGTCTTTCCGTTGTTGGTCGCTTCTATCAGGGCGCAGGAACCGCCTATGTCATTGAACCTGTTGTTATCAAGCACTCCGTTGATTGAACCGATGCCCATTATCCATTGGCCGGAATCTAAGGGACCATCGAGGCCGGCAGGACCGCCCTGTTCCATTTCTTCTTTGCTTGTATAACTCTCGACAATCATCAGTTCGCGGCCACAAAAAAGCATAAAGTTCCACGTGGTGGCGACGCACTGGATGTAGAGGGCGTAGGGTTCTTTTCCACCGATGTGGCGGCTCGACAGGCTGTAGATGTAGCAGCCTTCGCCGGGTTTCAGTCCGAAATCGTAGGCGAGGTGCCATTTGTCGTTGTCGACGTAGAGCTCGGGGTCGAGGAAATAGACCTTGTCGCCCTCGGTGCGGATATAGAGGGGCGGCTCTTGGTTGGTGCCGTCGAGAAAACTGTGGTACATGTTGAGGGCGGTGACGCCATCAATGACAGTCTCTCCACTGATTTCAGTGACTTCCATGCGGTGCACCATGAACGGCGGCCCACCGTGAACCTCGGTTATCCACCGGGTTCCGTCCTCGAAATAGTTATGGTCATAAATGCCCTGACCACTGGACGTAATCGAAATGATGGCGGAAATGACAAACAGGATTTTCGTTTTCATAGAAGTAGCGTTAAATATGTTATTTGGTTATTGATGCCTTAAAGTTATGTAATTTTATTTTAAAATCCTAATTTTAGGTGAAGAAAATGAATTATTTAAATTATTTTAACATATATATATTCGGGTTTTGAGGTTGCTTGTCCTCGCCAAGAGCCAAATGGCGATTGGTGGGGTAGTCGGGAGTACCACCAACAAAAGTCCTGAGAGGACGTTATCGTGACCCCTCATTATATCGTCCTCTACAAGGACTTGATGATATATAGCCTCCAATCGCCCCACCAATCGCGTTCCGCTCTTGGTGGGGTTAACGACGATGGCGTCATCTTCGATGACTGCGCCGGAACCAATTGCTTGTGGCGGATTATTGGTTTGCTATGGGAAAACAATGCGCCTGCGGCGCTACACAGGGTTGGCGGGAGACAGGGTCGCCTGCGGCGACTACATGCTCTTTTTGTTTAGCCATGCGGGTGGGTTTGGCACCTGCGGCGCTACATATTGTTGGTTAACACGATAGCGTCCTCTCCGAGGACTTTTTTGTGGGTGGTGCTCCCTGCTGCCCCACCAATCGCGTGCCGCTCTTGGTGGGGTTAACGACGATGGCGTCATCTTCGATGACTGTTGGCGTGCTTGGGTGGCGGGAGCTTGCGCGGGCGCTGCATGCAGCGCCCCTACTGTCTGTCGGGTGCTAATCTTATGGTAATCAGCGATGTGTAGAGTTGCTGGCAACAGGGCGGCTGGATGGCAAAACCTTAAAAATATGTAGGCGCCCTTTATGGGCGCCATTGTATCTCCGCCTACCGCGTGTAGCGCCGCAGGCGCATTGTTTTATGGTGTGCTGGGGCTTGTGCGGGCGCTGCATGCAGCGCCCCTACTGCGGCTTGTCAACAATATGTCGCGCCGGGTGGACGGATGGGAAAATCTTAAAAATATGTAGTCGCTGCGGGCGACCTTGTCTTCCGGCTGGCGGGGTGAAATATTTTTTAGACAAAAGGGACAATATCCAAGGATATTTAGTAACTTTGTCGAAAATTGCCCTGCCATGGAAAAGCTTATCGAATTTTCAAACGCCGCCAAACTCCAGACCGTCGCCTCGGATTACAGCCAGATTGACGACTCTTATCTTTTCAGCCATATCACTCCGGGCAGCGGCGGTCTGTCGAAACTGCTGGTGCCCGCTCCGCTGAAACTGGGGGGCACCCTGCTGTTGCTCATGCGCGAGGGCTCGCAGGTGACCATTGAAATCAACCTGGAGGAATTTACGCTGGGGCCGGGCTCGTTTGTGAGCATCTTTCCGGGCAACATCGTCAAGATAAAGGATTCCATTCCTGACGATGTGGACATCTACGCGCTGTATTTTGACCTTAAGTTCGCCCAGGACATCAACATCAACCTCACGGCAATATCCATTCCCCCGCTGTTGCAGAAGCCGCAGAACGTGGTGGATTTCACACAGGAGGAATCCGACCTGCTGGCGCGTTATTTCGAGCTGATGCACCTCAACAATCTCGAGGGCATGAACAATCAGCTGAAACGTTCAATCGCGGGCAGCCTGGCGGCGGCCCTGTTCTATCAGCTGGTTGAGTTTTACCACCGGCGCCTCGCGGGAATGATAGACAAGCAGACCGAGGGCAATGTGACGGGACGCCGCCACGACTATGTGCGTGACTTCATAAAGCTGGTGCACCTTCATTATGTTAAGGAGCGTTCGGTGGCTTTCTATGCCGACAAGCTTTTCATCTCGCCGAAATATCTGTCGCTGCTGGTCAAGGAGGCGACGGGGCGCTCGGCGGCAAAGTGGATTGACGATTTCGTGCTGATGGAGGCCAAAAACATGCTGAGGTTTTCGGGGAAAAACATACAGCAGGTGGCCTATGCCCTCAATTTCCCCACCCAGTCGTCGTTCGGCAAGTATTTCAAGCATCTCACGGGCATGTCGCCCACCGAGTATCAGAAATCGTGACCCGCGCGGTCAGCTTGCCAGCATCAGAATCAAACCGATGAACACGAGGCCTATGGCGAGATAGCCGATGGCCCGGAAGGTGGGAAGATGGCGGACGGCCAGGGTGTTGCCGCGCTTGATTTTCAGTTTTATGACGGCGCGACCGTTGATTGAAATCAGGAACAGGGCTATGGCGGCTATGAATATCCAGATGCTTACCCACGGGCTGATGCTCAGGGGCGTGTCGGGGCTCATGGCGGTATATTTGGCGGTAATCAGGAACAGCAACACAACCATCACGACGAGGGCGCAGACTATGGCGAGGGTCTTTTTGACGTAGCCCGTCATTCCCTGGCGGCGCGCGTAGACCATCTTATATGCCGATACGCCGATGATGATGGCTATCCCGGCCACGAGGGTCCACAGTCTCGGAGCGCCGGTGCGGAAAAACAGCTGCCCGGCGAATATCAGGGCGAGGGCGGCGTACAGCAGTCCATTGCACAGCCCTTTGTGTGGGTATTGAGGTTCTTGCATGATTATGTGTCGTTATAAATAATTATCGCTCATATTATTAACGCACTGGGATTCGCGGGTGTTCACCGCCGGAAATAAAGCGCCCCGGCTGTCATCGCTTTTATGACAGCCGGGGAGCGGCATATGTGAGGGATGTGTTTATCTTACGACTACCTTTGCGGTTTCGTTGCCGCTACGGACGATGTAGATGCCGGCGGGGAGGTTTGAAAGGCCGGTCATCGCGCCGGAGAGGTTGTAGGCGCGTGCTCCGGCGGGCGCGGTGATGCAGCCTTTGCCGCCGCGGATTGCGCCCGAACCGATGGCCGGGCTTGCAACGCCTTCGGGAGAGAAGTCCTCGATGTAGTCGGCGATGGGGCCGGTCCAGCGGCCAGTCATGCGGTCGTTTTCGGGAGTGACGAGGTCGAAGTCGAAGGTGAAGATGTCGCCGTCGCGGGAGACTTTCACGGTGCCGTCGGCGGCCAGGCCGACGTTGGCTTCGTTGAGGTCGTCGTCATATATGGTGAGAGCCGTGCCGATTGCGGCATAGTAGCCGCCGAAGATGTCATACCACACGCCCTGCATGAAGGTGCCGGGGGTGGGGCCGGCGGTGAATACGTCGACGGGCGTGAATTCGCCGACGAGGTCGTCGAGATTCATGCGGCCGTTGTCCTCAACGAAGATTTCGGTGTTGAACAGGTGGCCCGGGCCGATGATGAATCCGTCCTCGTCCAGCTCAACGCCGTAGAATGTGATGGTGTAGTCGCCGTCAGAGTAGCGTCCCGAGGCGTTGGGAATGTCCATGACGGTGTCGCCGTCGAGGGGAGTGTAGCCGTATATGTCCTCGTAGGGTACCTGGCCGGAATATGTGACGGTGGCGTTGGTGCGGTCGGCTTCCTCATAGGATTCGTCATACAGGACGGCCTCGCAGGTGAGGGAGATGTCGTAGCCCGCATCGCCGGCGGTGATGGTGAGGGTGCCGGATTCGGTTTCGTACGAGTAGCCATATATGCCGTTATCCTCGGGATCGTCGGGATTGTAGAACGCGTCGATGAGTTCGGTCATGCTTGGCACGAATGTGGACGGCTCGAGGTCTTCCGAGCCGGTGAAGGTGCCGGTCGGCAGGGCGAGCACCGTGGCGTCGCTCGCCTCGGTGACGAGCAGCACGCGCGCCATCTGGCCGGGTGCGGTGGGATTTCCTTTAGACATGTTGTCGCCCGACGACAGGAAAAGGTAATAGACGTCAGTTCCGTTTTCAAATATGTCTCCAAATTTGTAAAATGAGGCTTTTTGTGCCGTGAAAGATACCTGCGGGTTCTCGGGGGAGCGCGCAGGAGCCGTTATCTTAAGGGTATTGAGCCGGGGCTGGTGGAGTGTGGCGTTTTTTTCGAGGGCGTCGCGCCAGTTGGCCTGATGTGCGGCCAGCGATGCGGGGACGGCGCCATGTGCGACAAAAGCGAGAGTGAGGAGAGTGGAAATGGTGTAGAGTTTTCTCATATCGGATAGTGGTTTTGTGGTTATGGTGGCAAAGTTATAATTAACTTCGCTATTATGCAAGTAAAAATGCAAATAAATGCTAAAAATACTTGCTTATTTCTATCCGGGACAGGAAATCAGTATCCGATTGCTTCGGGAAGCTCGGGGCGGAGGGCGTAGGTGTTGCGCAGGCGCTCGAAGTCGTCGGGGTTTGCCTGCAGGGCGGCGGTGTCGGCGGTGGGATCGTAGCCGTTGAGGGCGGCGGCTTCCGTTATGGAGCCGGCGCATGGGGCGATGACGATGGGGGCGCCGGCGGCGTCGGTGACGGGCGTGTCGGGCAGGCCGAAGTGACGGCAGAGCGCCGACAGGGCCATCTGCGAGGCGCGTTGCTTGCCCTGGATGGAATATCCGGCGATGTGGGGGGTGGCTATGGATGCGAGGGCGAGCAGCGCGGTGTCGAGGCGGGGTTCGCCCTCCCAGCAGTCGATGATGGCGGGGCCGGCGATTCCGGCCCGCAACGCTTCGGCCCAGGCGCGGTTGTCGACCACGGGGCCGCGGGCGCTGTTGATGATGATGGGGGCGCGGCGCAGCGAGTTGAAGAAAGCCGCGTCGGCCAGATGGAACGTGGGATGGGCGCCGCCGTGGGTGAGCGGCGTGTGGAAGGTGATTATGTCGGCGTGGCGGGCGATTTCGTCGAGGGTGTGCCAGTGGGCGCCGCCTTCGGACTGCTGGCGGGGAGGGTCGCAGAGCATGACCTCCATGCCGATGGCGCGGGCCCAGCGTTCGACAATCGAGCCGACATGTCCGACGCCGACGATTCCGATGCGGTACTGGCGCAGGGGGCGGTTGATGACGCGCATCAGCGATGAGAACACGTATTGAGCCACGCCCGGAGCGTTAGAACCCGGAGCGTTGGCCACCTCGATGCCGGCTGAGGCGCACCAGGGGAGGTCGATGTGGTCGGTTCCGATGGTGGCGGTGGCGATGAAGCTGACCCGCGAGCCCTCGAGCAGGGCGGCGTCGCAGCGGTTGCGTGTCCTGACGATGAGGGCGTCGGCGTCGCGGACGGCGTCGGGGGTGATTTCGGGATAGGGCAGGTATGAGACATCGGCCAATCCGGCCAGGGCGTCGAGGAACGGCACATTGCGTTCGACGATTACTTTCAAAGAGTTATTCGCCATAGGTAAAGGAGCACGTAGGCGCCGCAGACGCCCAGGACGGCCGCGTACTGGCGCTCGTAGCGGTGGTTTACGAAATAGTGGGTTATCTGATATGACGCGCACATGTTGAGCAACGGCAGGTAGGCCAGCAGGTTGTTGTAGTTGAAGGCCATTGCCGCGATGGTGATGAAGGCCACCAGGGTGAGGGCGCCGTTGTAGGCGCGGGCCTGGGCGTTGTAGGCGATGGTCTTCATAACGTTGAGCACCGTCGATGTCAGCAGCAGGAAGGTGGTGAATCCGGCCACGAGAAGAAGGTAGAGCGCCGAGCGCAGGTTGAGGGCCTCGAAGACGCTGGTGATGTCGGGCGCGTGGATGTCGGCGAGGCCCACGAAGCCGAAGCCCAGGAGGATTATCCACACTGTGAGCAGCCCGAGGACCGAGGCGAGGAATGTGCGCAGGTTGAAGATGCGCATCTGCGCGCAGATTATCCAGAACACCGGAATGAAGGCCACGAAACAGTATTGAGTGGCGGCGCCGAGCGACAGAATCATGAATGCCAGGAACACGCGCCGCACCCGCCAGGGGTTGTCGTAGCAGCTGAACAGCAGGAAGATGCCCGAAATGACGCCTAACGCCACCAGGGTTCCTGAGTTGAGGGTGAGGAGTTCGCGCGGCACGGCGGCCTGCATCATGGCGAACAGTCCGATCTGGAGCTTCGTGACGGCCCGCAGCACGTTATATGCCTTGTTTACCACCACCATCATCACCATTATCAGGGCGTTGAGGGCGAGGTTGGTCAAGGCTCCGGCCCATTGCGGCAGGGGCCATGTGGCGGCCGAGGGCAGGCAGATGCCCTGGTCGCCCTGGGGAGGGAGGATGTTTGTGAGGCCGCCCGTGAGCAGCAGGAATATGACAGCGGCCGCCACCATGATGGTGGCGGCCTGTGATGAGTGCATCTTGCGGCTTAGGGCTGAACTCTTCAAATCTCTCCCATCAGTTTAAGGACGTCGCGGCCGATGTCGCGGCGGTAGTTCATGTCCTGGAATTTTATGCCTTTGAGGGTGGCGTAGCTCTTTTCGAGGGCCTGGGCGAGGGTGTCGCCGAACGAGGTGACGGCGAGCACGCGGCCGCCGGCGGTGACGACGCGTCCGTCGGCGTCGAAGGCGGTGCCGGCATGGAAGACGATGGAGTCGCCGTCCGCTCCGAATTCAATGGGATAGCCCTTGGCATAGTCGCCGGGATAGCCGCCGCTGACGGCAATCACTGTTGCGGCGGGACGCGGGTCGTGCTCGGCGGGGATGTCGCCGAGGTCACCCCTGGCGGCGCCTTCGAGCAGGTCGACGAGGTCAGATGCGAGGCGGGGCATCACCACTTCGGTCTCGGGGTCGCCCATGCGCACGTTGTATTCAATGACCTTGGGCTCGCCGTCGCAGTTGATGAGGCCGAGGAAGATGAAGCCGCGGTAGGTCAGACCCTCCTGTTTGAGGCCGTTGACGGTGGGGAGGATGATGCGCTGCTCGACTTTATCCATGAATTCGCGGTCGGCGAACACGACGGGGCTTACGGCGCCCATGCCGCCGGTGTTGGGGCCGGTGTCGCCCTCGCCGATGCGCTTGTAGTCCTTGGCGACGGGGAGGATGCGGTAGCCGCCGTTGCCGTCGGTGAGGACGAATACCGAACATTCGATGCCGCTGAGGAATTCCTCGATCACGACCTTGCGGGAGGATTCGCCGAACTGGCCGCCGAGCATTTCGGCGAGGGCGTCCTGCGCTTCCTTAAGGTCGGAGATGATGAGCACTCCCTTGCCGGCGGCGAGGCCGTCGGCCTTGAGGACGTAGGGCGCCTGCAGCGTCGAAAGGAATTCCTGGCCCTCGCGCAGGGTCTCGGCGGAGAAGGTGCGGTAGGCCGCGGTAGGGATGGCGTGGCGGGCCATGAACTCCTTGGCGAAGTCTTTCGAGCCCTCGAGGGCTGCGGCTGCCCGGGACGGGCCGACAACCAGAACCGGCTCGTTCTCGAAATAGTCATAGATTCCGGCCACGAGAGGATCCTCGTTGCCCACGACAATCATGTCAATGGCGTTATCGGCCACGAAAGCCTTGATTGCATCGAAATCGAGGGGTTTGAGCGAGGCGACGGTGGTGCCGTAGGCGCCTGTGCCGGCATTGCCCGGAGCAATCCAGAGCTTGGCGCAGCGGGGGCTTTCCGAAATCTTGCGGGCAAGGGCCGATTCGCGGCCGCCCGAACCGAGAAGCAGGATGTTGAGCTGGTTCATGGTGGGTTTAAATGAAATTTAATGCAAAATTAGCAAACTTTCGGCGATTACACAAACCTCACGAGTTTTTCAAACGTTTTTTATTCATTACCAACTAATTCCGATAAATACCAACTAATTTCGCCATAATGAAATACGTCTGTTCCGGCAATGGCAAACTGCCCCTCATAACCCTGATTGCCATCCTGTCCGTCTCGCTGACGGTAAATCTGCCCGGCCTGGCCATATCGCCCATAATGGGCAAGCTCAAGGACGTGTTTCCCCACGCCAGCCAGCTTCAGATTCAAATGCTGTCGGTGATGCCGAACCTCATCATCATACCGTTCATCCTGTTCTCGGGCAAGCTGGCCACGCGGCGCAACCAGTCGTGGGTGCTCTCGGCGGGGCTGGCGCTGTTCGCGGCCTCCGGCATCCTTTACTTTTTCGCCGGCTCGATGACGTCGCTCATCGTCATTAGCTGCCTGCTGGGCGTGGGCTGCGGCCTGGTCATCCCGATTGCGGCGGGGCTTATTGCCGAGCATTTCTCGGGCGAGCCCAAGCGCACGGCCCTGGGCATGGAATCGGGTGTGTCGAACGGAATGGTGATACTGGCCACGCTGTTTGTGGGCTGGATGGCCGATTTCGGCTGGCACGCGTGCTTTGCAGTGTACCTGATTCCGGTTATCCCGCTGGCGCTCATGCCCTACATGACCAACCGCTTCATCAGCCGTCATGCGGTGGCCGCGGCGCCGTCCGGGGAGGCGGTGTCGGTCCAGCCTGTGCCCGTGGGCAAGCGGCCCATCGGCAGGCTGCTGGGGCTCATCGGGCTGTATATCGGCCTTACGTATGGCGTTATTGTTTTCTCATACTATCTGCCCTTCACCATGAAGCATTACGGGCTTCCCACCCACGCCGTCGGTGTGGCGTCGGCGATGTTTTACCTGACGGCCACGCTGGGGGGCTTCCTGCTGCCTTACTACCTGCGTGTTTTCCGGCGGCTCAGTCCCTACCTGGCCCTCGCCGTGTCGGCTGCCGGGGTGTTCATGCTGGGCTTTGTCCATACCTATGCCTTCTATATCATCGGTGTGCTGCTCATCGGTTTCGGCTACGGAATCGTGCAGCCGATAATCTACAACAAGACCAGTGACCTGTCGGCCGACAAAGCCCGGTCGACCCGCAATTTCTCGTATGTGCTCATAGGAAACTACATCGCCATTGCCGTGGCGCCCTTCATCGTGGAGTTTTTTGAATACCTGTTCAATGACCACAGCGTCGATTTTCCCTATCTGCTCAACGGGACGGTGCTGGTTATCCTGCTGGTCACCGGGATAATATGGCGCGGGTCGTATGTGTGGCGCGTGAAAGGTTGAGAGGCCGTTTTTCATAAAACTCTTGGAGTTTGGCGGAAAAATTCGTAAGTTTGCGTAGTTTTAATCTTTCTGCCATGAGTAAATATGACTTCGACTGCGTGATTGACCGCCAGGGAACCCACGCCGTGAAATACGACGGGCTCGACCAAATGTTTGGCCGCCACGACGTTACGCCTCTTTGGATTGCCGATCTTGACTTTGCTGTGTGCCCCGACATCACGGCGGCCCTGCGCCATCGTTTCGACCATCCCGTGCTGGGCTATTCCGCGGCCCCCGACAGCTATTGGGAGTCAATCATCGAATGGCAGGAGCGCCGCCACGGCTTCCGCATCTCCCGCGAGGACCTCACGTTCATCCCGGGTGTGGTGAAGGGCATCGGCCTGGCCATCAACTATTTCACATCGAAGGGCGACAAGGTGCTGATTCAGCCTCCCGTCTACCATCCCTTCCGCATGGTTATCGAGGGCAACGAGCGCGTTGTGGTCGAGAATCCGCTTATTTTTGACGGAGGGAACTACCGCATGGACCTTCAGGGCCTTGCCGAGGCAATCAAGCGCGAGCAGCCCCGCATGATGATACTGTGCAACCCCCATAACCCCATCGGCCTGCAATGGGACCGCGAGACCCTCGCCGAGGTGGGCCGTCTGTGCCGCGAGGCCGGAATGGTCGTCGTCAGCGATGAAATCCACGGCGACCTCATGCTGGGCGGACGTCGCCACATTCCCTTCGTGGAGGCGTCGGAAGACTGCCGCGCGGTGGCCGTGACCCTCGGCGCCCCGTCCAAGACCTTCAACATCCCCGGCCTTGTCAGCTCGTGGATGGTTGTCAAGGACCCGGCCCTGCGCAGGGGATTCTATCACTGGATGGAAGTCAACGAATTCAACGCCCCGGTGCTCATCTCGACCATCGGCGCCGAAGCCGCATACCGCCACGGAGAGGAATGGCTTGACGAGATGCTGGCGTATGTCGAGGGGAACATCGCCTTTGTCGATGAGTTCCTGCGCGAGAACGTTCCCGGCGTGAGGGCTGTCAAGCCCGAGGCCTCGTTCCTGGTGTGGCTCGACTTCACAGACCTGGGCCTCGGCCAGAAAGAACTGATGGACCTGCTGCTGGAAAAGGCGCATCTGGCGCTGAACGACGGTTCGATGTTCGGGCGGCAGGGCATAGGTTTCATGCGCCTCAACGTGGGTACGCCCCGCTGCGTGCTGCGTCAGGCCCTCGAACATGTGCGCGACGCCGTGGCCTCGCTGGTTGAAGCATAACACGCGGCGCGATGAGCATACAGATTTTCCCACCCGAAGAAATTGTCGAGACCACAGTCGCCGGGCTGCCCCTGAGCAAGAGCATCGCGGCCCGGGCGCTGGTGCTGCAGGCGCTGACCCCGATGTCGCCGGCCATTCCCGCCGGCTGCCTGCCCGATTGCGATGACATCAACGTGCTGAAAGCCGCCCTTGAAGTGCGCCAGGGGGCGGTCAACATCCATGCGAGCGGCACGGCGCTGCGCTTCCTGACGGCCTATTTTGCCGCCACCGAGGGCACCGACGTGGTGGTTGCCGGCACCGAAAGGCTCGCCGAGCGCCCCATCGCGCCGCTTGTCGACGCCCTGCGCAGCCTCGGCGCCGACATCGAGTATGTGGCCGCCGAGGGCCACGCCCCCCTGCGTATACGCGGAAAACGCCTGCGCGGCGGCACCGTGGCGCTCGACGCGTCGAAGAGCAGCCAGTTTGTGTCGGCGCTCGCAATGGTCGCTCCCTCGATGGCCGACGGCCTCCGGATTGAGCTGGGCGGACGCGTGCCGTCGATGCCCTACCTGAACATGACCCTGCGCATGCTCGAGGCCAGGGGGATTGACGCGCGCATGGAAGCCTATACGGCTGTGATTCCGGCGGGAACGCTCCGCTATGCCGAGCCGGAATGTGAGCCCGACTGGTCGGCGGCGTCCTACTGGTATGAAATCGCCGCTGTCACCGCCGGATGGGTGACCCTTCCCGGGCTGCGTGCCGGCTCGTTGCAGGGCGACAGCATCCTGGCCTCGATTGGCGAACGTTTCGGCGCCCTGACCGAATTCACGGCCGCCGGGGCCGAACTTTCGGCCTCGCCCGACCTCTATTCACGTCTCGACCTCGACATGACCGACTATCCCGACCTCGTGCCAGCCCTGGCGGTGACCGCAGCCCTGATAGGGATGCCGTTTGAGTTCACCGGCGTGGCGAACCTCCGCGACAAGGAGTGCGATCGGCTGGAGGCCTTGCGGCTCAACCTGCTGCGCCTCGGGGTTATTGCCGAGGTGGGGCGCGACTCGTTCGGCTGGGAGGGAGGCCGCATGCCCATATCCGAAATTCCCTCAATCGACCCCTGCGGCGACCACCGCATCGCCATGGCCTTCGCGGCCGCAAGCGCTTTCGTCCCCGGACTGATAATACAGGAGCCCGAAGTGGTGGCAAAATCCTATCCCGGATTTTTCGATGACCTCGCCGCCGCCGGGTTCACAATCTCAGAGAATGTTACAACTGCTTGACTATCCCTTTTTTGTATCGGCCATCATCGGCGTCGTGCTCATAAGCATCAGCGCCGCGATGATAGGCACCTATATCATCACACGCCGCCTGGTTGCCATATCGGGCGGCGTCACTCATGCCTGTTTCGGCGGCCTGGGGCTGGGCTATTTCCTCGGTCTCAATCCCGTTGCGATGGCGGCGGTGTTCGCCGTGGGCTCGTCGCTGGGGGTGGAATGGGCCTCGTCGCGGTTCAGGCTGCGCGAGGATTCGGCCATCGCCGTAATCTGGGCGCTCGGCATGGCCATAGGCGTGCTGTTCGTGTTCATGAGCCCGGGTTATGTGCCTGAGCTCAACTCGTTTCTTTTCGGCAACATACTGACCATCTCGCATGGCGATTTGTGGAGCTTCGCGGTGTTCACGCTGCTGCTGTGCGGATTTTTCGCATGGAAATACAAGCAAATCATCGCTTGTGCCTTTGACCGCGATTTTGCCCGTGTGATCGGATTGCCCACCCGCTTCATCACCTATACGATGACGGTGTTTGTGGCGGTGTGCATCGTGCTCACCATCCGGCTGGTGGGGGTGATGCTGCTGATGTCGATGCTCTCGCTGCCGATAATGACCGCCGAGGTGTTCACCCGCCGCTATGGCGCGATGATGGCTGTGTCGGTGGGCGTGTCGGTGGTTTGCTCGCTGGCCGGGCTGTTCATCGGTGCGCTGGCCGACGTTCCCTGCTCGGCGTTCATCGTGCTCATCAATGCGGCCATATTCCTGCTGGCCAAGGTGGGGATGATGGCATGCGGGCGTACGCGGCTGTAATGCGTCGGTGAAAATATTTAAAATTTCAAGCTGAAAAGCTTGCTTTTTGGAGGACGTTGCATTATCTTTGCGATTGAAACCAAAATTTTAACGCTTATGATAAAAATACGTTCATTTCTTTTACAGGGACTTGCTTTGATGGCTGTGCTTGCTTGCGGGGGCTGCACCGATGGTCCTGACCTTAAGGGCAAAATCGATAAAAGTGCAATAGATGTGCTTTCCCGTCAAGGCAGCGTGGCGACTTACGAACGGGTTGACGTTCAACTCTACAATAAGGACGCGTGGTCCAAAGGCAAATGGGAGGAAGTCGATTTGTCTGATTATGTGGGCTGGTCGCCCAGCCTGCCCGCGACTCTTGTTTTTCAAGACGGTCAGCTGTGGCGCGAACTCCAACTTTTTTTCTCATGGGGACCGCATGTGCTCAGCGCTCCCTGGAATGCCTATCTGAGGGCCACGGGAAAGAAAATCAGTCTGTATACGGCTCCGAAGTTTTATTACGACGAGGCCGAACAGACTTTTGATGTCGGGGATTATGCCAAGTATGACGTAATCGACTTTACGGACAGCAAACTGACGCTGAGCGCCACCAGCACCTATTACGGGGGCCGTACGGGTGAAGGCGGGGAGCATCTCGAAATGCTGTCTTACCGCATCACGGACCCGGTGATTCTGGACGGCCCTGACGTTAAGGCTTTTGCGACAACCAAAGAGGCCTACAGGTATATTCTCGACTGCGCCCGCGAAGAGTTCGGACGGTATATCGACCTTAACGATATATATTATCCCTCTGTAATTTTCGATGACCCGATTATCGATCTTGATGAAATCGAGGAATATTTGAGCGCGAACGGCGAGATTTAGACGTTGTCTTTAAGCGCTCTCACAATGGATTCTTGACAGACTCGGCGCCTTGCGCCCGCAGAGTCAATGATGAATGAACCGGGCCACGGTCGGCATCGACCACCGTGGCCCGGTTCATTCACAGTTCAGTGAGGCAGCGCTTAGAAAATGGGGAAGGAGGAGGGATTTGTGACGTACTTCTCGCGGAACTGCTGGTTGGTCATGCACAGCATCATGATGCCCTGGATGAGTGTCACAATCTGCCATATGCCGCAGGTGACTATCGAGAAGAGGATGGAGAGCACGCCCGCCATGACCTTGCCGAGGTAGAAATACTGGATGCCGAGGCCACCGAGCAGGATGGCCAGCAGGCCGGCCACACCGCGGCTCTTGCCTTCGGGGCCGCATGAGTCGAAGGCATTGTCGGTGGGATAGGGGTTGATGGGAGGCGGGGCTGCCTGCGGGCCGGTGGTGAAGTTGTGGCCGCAACGGTTGCAGAAAGCCGAGTTGTCGTCAACGAATTGCTGACACTGGGGACATTGTTTCATGATGGATTGGTGTTTGAGGAGTGATTATTCTTTGGCGTCATCGGGCTTGTTGGGCTCGATGCGGCGTTTTTTCCATCCGCGCGAGCGCATGATGGGTCCTTCTTGCGGGGGCAGGGTGGGACGGCGTCCCTTGATGAGGTTGAGGGCACCGGGATTGCGGCGCTTTGCCAGCGGATTTTCGGGCTCGGTCTCGGGAGTCTCGACGCGTGGAGCGCGGCGTTCGGGCTTGTCGGAGCGGAACGGGCGGTCGGTGCGCTCGGGACGGTCACCGCGGTCGGCGCGGTCGCGTGAGGGGCGCTCGGGGCGGTCGCCGAAGCGGCCTTTTGCACGCGGGCCGTCAGTCTTGCGGGCCGGACGGTCCTCGCCTTTGCCTATCTTGCCTCCGTCGCGCACGAACGAGCGGCGGTCGCCCTCAAAGATGATGTACTCGCGCAGCGAACATTCAAGCGAGCCGTTGTAGAGGGGTATTTTTTCGGAGGGAGCCAGGCCGATGCGGGCGAAATAGTCGTCGCGGTAGCCGATGATCCATGCGTGGTAGCCGGTGAAGACGTGTTTGAGTTTAGAGCCGATGGTCTGGTAGAGGCCGTCCATGTCGGCCACCGAGATGCGCTCGCCGTAGGGCGGGTTGGTGACGAGCACGCCGGCGGGTCGGGGCGATGTCTCCCAGGCCGAGAGGGGTTTGCGCTCCAGCTCGATGTATTTCGCAACGCCGGCGCTCTTGATGTTGGCACGGGCAATCTCGACGGCCTTGGGCGATATGTCGGCACCGTAGATCTTGAAGTCGAAGGTGCGTTCGGCCGAGTCGTCGTTGTAGAGGCGGTCGAAAAGCTCCTGGTCGAAGTCGGCCCAGCGCTCGAAGGCGAATCCCTTGCGGTAGATGCCGGGGTTGATGTTTGCGGCGATGAGGGCGGCCTCGATGAGGAAGGTGCCCGAGCCGCACATGGGGTCGACCAGGGGGCAGTCGCCGCGCCAGCCGCTGCGCAGGATGATGCCGGCGGCCAGGACTTCGTTGATGGGAGCCTCGGTCTGAGCCACGCGGTAGCCGCGCTTGTGGAGCGACTCGCCCGACGAGTCGAGCGAGAGAATCACATCCTTGCCGTTGATGTAGACGTTGATCATCACGTCGGCGTCCTGGAGGCGCACGCCGGGGCGCTTGTCCTCGCCGTAGCGGTCCTTGAACCAGTCGACGATGGCGTCCTTGATGCGGTATGTTACGAATCGGGAGTGCTTGAACTCGTCGGAATTTGCGACGGTGTCGATCGAGAAGGTTTTATCGACGGTGAGCATGGTCGACCAGTCGAATTCCTTTGCGTGCTCATAGAGGCTGTCGGCGTCGCCGGCGCGAAATTTGTAGAAAGGCTTGAGGATGCGCAGTGCCGTGCGGCATTGCAGGTTTGCCCTGTAAAGAGTCTCGAGGTTGCCCTCAAACGACACCATGCGGCGTCCCGGCATTACATTTTCGGCTCCAATCGAGCGCAATTCCTCGGCCAGCACCTCTTCCAGGCCCTGGAAAGTCTTGGCCACCATTTCAAATTTCTGTTCCATCGTTGAGTAGTTTCGCTTTTAGACTGCAAAGTTAACAATTTTGCCCGAGAAAATATCGGGAAGCGCCAAATTTTTACGGGGGCGTTGTTTGGGAGGAGTGGCGCAGAGCAGCCGTCGGAGAGGACGATGTAGTGATTGACCACGATAACGTCCTCTTCGAGGACTCGATGGTATATAGCGGCCAATCTCCCCACCAATCGCGTTCCGCTCTTGGTGGGGTTAACGACGATGGCGTCGTCTCCGACGACTGCATATGGGATTGAGGTAGCTATGCATCACCTCGTAGTCTCTGCGACGCCTGCTCTGCAAGCTGCCGCGCCAATAATCCACGGAAATGTCCACTCGTTGCCTCAGCCTCAGGGAATTGAAACTGATAGCGACAGAAGCCGCCCGGGCCTTGCGGCGGCGGACGGCTTCACAGGAAAACCAATTTGTCAGTTATATGAGGTTATTTCGTGGTGACGGGGCGCACATGAACATACATACCCGGTTTGGATATGGTGAACATCGTGAAATGCGTGTTCTCTTTATCATAAGGCCTTAAATAGTCATAATATGCGAACAATATCATTCCACAACCACGATAATCGGGGCTCGCCGTAGATGTCATATATACATATTCTGAAGTTTCGCCGGCGCTATGGTTGTAATCGCCTTCCACCCAGTTTACGCGTGGCAAGCGCAGGTAGTTGCCATTCTTGCCCTTGAAGATGGCATATGTGCCAAACTCCCACACATCGCAGTCCGCGATGAGGTCTTTCCACTGTTCCTGTGAGGGTGTCTGCCACATCTCGCCCCAAAATCTTGTGGCGTAATCATCGACAGAGCCGGCGATGTCCTGCAACTGGTCCCGGTTAACCCATTGAAAACTGCCTGGGATGTCTTCCGTAGCCCATTTCACCGACAGGCCGAGGTCGACGCACTGATGGCCGTCGACCGTCTCGATTTGATTTTCAGATGGAGTGGTGATTGTCTTATCGGCACCGAGCAGGTGGTCTTTCAGCACCACGTTCATGGATTTGCACTCGAAATCGCCGACAAGCCCCAGGTAGTAGGTGGTGGATGGCGTGAGGTTTTCAAGCGTGCAGGAGTAGTAATTATCTTTAAGTTCTGCCGAGCCGACAATTTCCGCGTCGCCGAAATCAGGGTCCGTGGCATACACCACCGTGCAATTTACCTTATCGTTTGTATATTCCTTGTAAAAGGTCCACGTATCGGGCAACCAGATGGTGAACACGGCCATATTGTCGATCACGAGGTTTTCGGCCACCTGGCATTTCGCGTCGGTAACCACTTCATCGCCGGAAGTGGTTGTAAAGCTTTCAGGCGTCGGTGTCAATTCATAGTCGCTCAGTAATTTCCGGTCATAGCCAGACACCTCGCCAATTTCAAGAGTGCCGCGCAGCTTCACATAATACCGGGTGTTCTCCTGCAGGTTGTCGAGGCGGAAAGAGCATTTGCTGTATTTCGAATAGGCACCACCGTCGGCCAGTGACGCTTCACGGGGATTTGCAAAATCGGCCGATGCGGAATACACCAGCGTTGCATCGCCCAAGGCCCAGAGTCCGTCGGGCATGGCTACGGTCAGCAACGCCATGTCGCTTGAGACAATCGATTCCTCGAGTATGACGCTGCCCTCGCCAAAGTACTCGTCAAGTGTCGGAGTCGTGACGGTGCCGCGGGCAATCTCGCACTTGACGGAAAACAGGCCGCCGTTTGTCACTGTTGACGAAACGGAGTAATTATATGTCATCCCCGGCACATGTTCAAAGCCATAGTAGCTTGACTCGCTTAAATTAACAACTGCCGTGCCATTGTTAAACGAGTCATAAAAACCAAATCCGTAGGGCTCGGGCCCGTCGGCGGGCCATACACTCAGTTCCAGTCTATCCAGACCGAGGTTGCCGTAATTGTTTATTTTGACCTCGAACGAGACGGGGGTGACATCCGTGACTTGAACCGCACATTTTTCAAGATTGGCGACAGCCACGGGCGCATCGTCGGTGCAGGAGGCGCTCGTGGCAGCCGCCATGCCGATGACAATATATTTCAGGTATTTCATAACTTTTTCGCGTTTCAGCATTATTAAAAACGATAGCCAAGGCGGAAAGCCGCCATGCCGTAATGCAGGTTCTCGGGGTCGAATGGATTGCGCATCTGGCTGAACATGTACTGGGCCGACCACACAAAACCGGCGTAAAGGTGGGTCGTGACATTGACGCCGAACGAAACTTCATAGCCGACACCGCCCGAAACGTCTTCGTCGAACAGCGACCAGTGCATCACCTCGCCGTCGGCGGGAACTACATTCCACGACGAGCCGCGGTTGGCCAGGGCGCCGCCGACGTTGGCGCCGAAATACAGGCTCATGTTGCGGAAAATCTCGCCGGTGGTGATACGGATGCCGGGCATGGCCTTGACCACAAGGGTCTGCGCGCCGGCAAGGCCGCTTGCGTTGGCCTGGGCGGAAATGCGGAAATCGAAAGCGGTGTGGTCGCCTGTGCGGAAACGCGGGCCGAAGGCGAGGTTGAGCATCGCGCCCCCATAGTAGTGGGCCATGAGCTGGCCGTCCTGAATCGAGAGCCCTCCGACCGGGGGAGTGCCCACCGAGCCGCCCACGGCTGCCTCGATGAAGAAGCCCTTGCGGTTGGCGTTCTGGGCCGAGGCTCCGGCGAAAGCGCACAGCACCAAAAGCATTAACAAAACTTTTTTCATAGTAAAACGGATGTATAATGATAGGTTATAAATACCAAAAGCGCAGGCCTGTCGGTTTGTCGCCCGTCCTACCATACTCGGCATGTGGCATCGCCTTACTCCGTAGAACGAGCAACGCAGAAGCCTACGCCGGATATATGCGTATCACAAAAATACACATCCGCACAGACATCCGCAGTTGCTTCACTCTTGACGGAGAATAAGAAATTGCCACATTTCGTATGGTCAAGAATCAAGCGCCTTGCAGACGCTAATGTTTTGGAACGGTCTTCGCCAAGACCATTCACGCCCCTCCCGCTCGCCCATACCGGGCTCCTGCTGGCGGCACGCGGCACAAAGATAATGATTTTGCCGCAATGTGGCAAATGATTACATTGCGGGCCAGGCTTTTTTGGGGGATATGGAGTATACGATTTTTTGCGGGGGCGTTGTTGGGGAGGAGTGGCGCAGAGCAGTCGTCGGAGATGACGATGTCGTGATTGGCCACGATAACGTCCTCTCCGAGGACTGTTTTCGGGTGCGGGCGCTGCCTGCCCCACCAATCGCCCCACCAAGAGCGGAACGCGATTGGTGGGGTTAACGACAACATCGTCGTCTCCGACGACTTTTGGGGGGCAGTTCAGTCCCGCAAAAGACCCGTTCCTTTACTTTTTCGTTATTCCGCTCGCTCACTTATGAAAAAATTTGCAGGATTGGAAAATTATGTTTAACTTTGTGTTAGACTTAACATTTAAGTTAAGTTTATTTGATTAACAATAAATTATCCACGCCTATGAAGAAAAGGTACACATTAGAGGTCTTCGAACAATATGATGACCTGACCATTTACACATTGAAGTATGACGATGAACGTTTGTCGGAAACAGAGAAATTCTTTTTGAAATTTCCTCCTGGCTGTCCTTATGATGAGGATGTAGACCGTATAGTTGCAGCAGTTGACAATATCATAGCAAGAGGAGCGAAGGAGAGATTTTTCAGGCCAGAGGGCAGTTACGGCGATGGCGTCGGAGCGTTACCGATAGAGTTTGGAAATAAAGTCAGGTTATATTTTCTCAGAATTACAGACAATATTTTAATCGTTGGCAACGGAGATGTAAAAGATGCTGCACGGTGGCAAGATAGTCCAAAATTGGCTCCAATTGTAACACAACTGATTGAAACAAGCAAATTTATTCACGCTCGTATAAACAATGGAACCCTCCGGGCAGTTCATAATATATTAACAGGTAATTTAAAGTTCACAAGAGATGATGAAAAACAGTGTTCTCGAGGCTCGGCGGACAATGGTGTCCCCGGCGATACGTCGCCAAGTTGACCTCTCCTTCCAAATTGTGGACCGCATCCATGAAATTCTCATAAGCAAGAACCTTAAGCAAAAGGATCTTGCTGAAAGGCTCGGAAAGAAAGAGTCGGAAATCAGCAGGTGGATGCGTGGCACCCACAACTTCACAATTGATACTTTGACCGCTATTGAGGACGCGCTTGGCGCACCTATTCTTTCAGTGGTAAATAAGCCGCTGGCAATAGCGATGGCATAACACCATACAAACAGGTGTTTACATATAAACGCCGGATTGGACATCAAAGCCCGATCCGGTGTTCTGTTTTTGGAAGGAATCACAACCGGGACACTTATATCTTACTTGATGAGTGGGCGCAGGTGGTCGAGTTCGGGCGGGAGGGATTCGAGGGGGATGAAGCGGAGGGAGGCGCTGTTGATGCAGTAGCGCAGGCCGCCGCGGTCGGCGGGGCCGTCCTCAAACACATGGCCGAGGTGGGCGTCGCCGAGGGCGCTGCGCACCTCCACGCGGTTCATGCCGTGGGATGTGTCGCGCACGTATTTGAGCGCGTCCGGATTGATGGGACGCGAAAACGCCGGCCATCCGCACCCTGAGTCGAATTTGTCGGATGATACGAACAGGGGTTCGCCCGTGGTCACATCGACATAGACGCCCTTGCGGTGCTCCTGCCAATATTCGTTGCGGAAAGGCGGTTCCGTGCCGTTCTGCTGGGTGACGCTGTATTGGAGGGGCGTCAGACGCTCGCGCAGTTCTTGTTGCGACGGTTTTTCATAGCGCGTAGTCGGACGATTTGCCTCGGCGGCGAGGCGGAACAGGCGCGACGGCAGGTGGCAGTAGCCGCGTGGATTTTTGTCGAGGTAGTCCTGATGGTATGTTTCGGCGGGATAGAAGTTGCGCAGCGGAGCCAGCTCCACGGCGAACGTGCCGGGATGGCGCGCGGCTTCCTTCGCCACGAGCGGCTCGAGCTCGTCGAGCTGGGCGGGGGAGGTGTAGTAGATGCCGGTGCGGTATTGGGTGCCGACGTCGTTGCCCTGGCGGTTGACGGCGGTGGGGTCGATGGTCATGAAATAGAGGTCGACAAGTTTGTCGAGGGAGATGAGCGCCGGGTCGTATTCAACCCTGACGGTTTCGGCTGCGCCGGTTTCGCCCGAGCACACGTCCCGGTACGATGGGTTTTCCACGACGCTGTTGGCGTATCCGGCCTCGGTGTCGGTCACTCCGTAGACTTTCTTGAAAAAATGCTCGGTGCCCCAGAAGCAGCCTCCGGCAAAGTATATTATGGCCATAGTCAGTAGATTAATCATGATGGGGATATAACGCGCCGGCGGGGGCTTTCGTTCAGCTGATGGGGCGGAGGGCGCCGGTGTAGGAGTCCATCACGTAGCCGGCCACCGAGATACCTTCGGGCATGAGGGGATGGTTGCGGACAAGGTCGACGGTCTCGTGGATGGCGAGGTCGGTGTCCTCGAATCCGTGGAGCCAAGCCTTGAGGTCGATGCCGCAGTGCTCCATCAGGCGTATGTGTTCCTCGCTGATGCCGCGGCTGCGCATGAGGTGCAGCATTTCCTCGGCGTCCATGCCCTGCACGCCGCAGCCCGTGTGTCCGATAATCATAATCTCGTTTACGCCGAGTTCGTAGACGGCCACCAGGAGGCTGCGCATGGTCGAGTCGAAGGGGTTGGTGATTGTGGCGCCGGCGTTCTTGATTATCTTCACGTCGCCGTTGCGCAGGCCCAGGGCGGCGGGAAGCAGCTCGACGAGGCGGGTGTCCATGCAGGTGACGATGGCGATTTTCTTGTCGGGGTATTTGTCGGTGGCGAAGCGCTCGTAGCCTTTCGATGCCACGAACTCGCGGTTGTATTGTAAAATCTGGTCAATCATAGAAAAGAGAAATTAGTGGTGCAAAGTTACTGAAAACCGCGATAAAACGGCGATTCCCGCGGGCTTTTTTATTAATATTAGTTAAACGGCGCGGCGGTTGGATGGGAATTGAGTAATTTTGTCCGTTTAAAAGCGAATATATAGATTCTGCATGAAAAAATATAACCTGATCAACGACTTGCTTGGCTGGGCGTGCTTTGTGGTGGCGGCTGTGACCTACCTGCTCACCATCGAGCCCACCGCAAGCTTCTGGGACTGCCCGGAATTCATTTCCCAAGGTGCTAAACTCGAAGTGGGCCATCCGCCGGGCAACCCGATATTCATGCTCGCGGCCCGATTTTTCGTGACCCTGTTCGGCAACAACATCGCCAACGCGGCTATCGCCGTCAACTCGATGTCGGCCCTGCTGAGCGCCGCGACCATCCTGCTGCTGTTCTGGACGATAACCCACCTGACCAGGCGGCTCATCGTGGCCGACAGCGCCACTGAGGTCAAGCCCTGGCAGATGTGGCTGATATTCGGCGGCGGCGTGTGCGGCGCCCTGGCCTATACGTGGAGCGACACGTTCTGGTTCTCGGCTGTCGAGGGCGAGGTTTACGCGTTCTCGTCGTTCTGCACGGCCCTGGTGTTCTGGCTCATACTGAAATGGGAAAACCGCGCCGACCGGCCCCACAGCGACCGCTATCTGATACTGATTGCCTACATCATAGGCGTTTCCATAGCCGTTCACCTGCTCAACCTGCTGTGTATCCCCGCGATTGTGCTGGTGTTCTACTACCGCAAGTATAAGAACATATCGGCCAAGGGCTCGATGATTGCCCTGGGCGTATCGTTCGTGATCGTGGCCCTCATCCTCTACGGCCTCGTGCCTGGCTTCGTCAAGGTGGCCCAGTGGTTCGAGCTGCTGTTTGTCAACGACCTGGGCTTCGGCTACAACATGGGCGTGCTGTTCTATGCCATCGTGCTGGTGGCGGTGTTCATATGGGCCGTGGCGGCCCTCTACCGCCAGCGCAGCGCCGGTGCGATAAAGATTTCGTTCTTCCTGTCGATAGTGCTGTCGGGCATGCCGTTCATCGGCCCCTGGTGGGTGGCCGCGCTGCTCATCGCCGGCCTGGCAGCCTACCTGGTGTTTGCCTGCCCGAAGGTGCCGGTGCGCGTGTTCAACATCATCGTGCTCAGCGTGTTCCTCATCTTCGTGGGCTACTCGTCGTATGCGCTGCTGCTCATCCGCTCCCACGCCAACACGCCGATGAACCAGAACGCTCCCGACAACGTGTTTGCCCTCAGCTCCTACCTCAACCGCGAGCAATACGGCGACCGTCCCCTTTTCCGCGGCGATGTGTTCGCCGAGGAACTTCAGACCATGGAATATCCCGAAGGTTCGGGCCAGTATTACGTGGTGATGGACGAGTACGGCGATCCCCGCACCCAGCTCCTCGACGGTGTTCTGCGCGATGAAAACGGTGCACCCTACAACAACCCCACCGTGTCGTATTCCAAGCTGGTCAAGGCCGACCCGCGCCAGAGCGACAAGTATGTCGAATCGACCGCCAAGCCCAACTATGAGGAGATTCCCGACCTGAAGATGATCCTGCCCCGCATATACAGCAACGACCCCACCCACGTGGAGGGTTACAAGGGCTGGTCGCAATACTCCACCCCCGACCTCGACGCGATTCCCGCCGAAGTGCGCTCGAAATGGGCCGCCGAGGGCTACGCGCCCCTCTATGAAGTGGCTCCCTACCTGCACTCGCAGCAAAAAGTCGTCACCGCCATCGACCACAATGGCCGCGAGGCCGACTACACCTCGGCCTGGAAGCCGGGCTTCGGCACCAACGCGCGCTACTTCTTCAACTATCAGTTCGCCCACATGTACTGGCGCTACTTCATGTGGAACTTCGCCGGTCGCCAGAACGACTATGCCGGCAACGGCGAGCCCCATCTCGGCAACTGGATTTCGGGCATTCCCGTGATTGACAATGCCCGCCTGGGCGACCAGAGCCTGCTGCCCGACGAGTTCGGCAAGGGCAACAAGGGCCACAACGTGTTCTACATGCTGCCCCTGCTGCTCGGCATCATCGGCCTGCTGTGGCAGGCGCTCTATGTCAAGCGCGACGCTCCCCAGCGCGGCATCGAGCAATTCTGGGTGGTGTGCTTCCTGTTCTTCATGACCGGCATCGCCATCGTGCTCTACCTCAACCAGACTCCCGGGCAGCCGCGCGAGCGCGACTATGCCTTTGCCGGCTCGTTCTATGCCTTCGCCATCTGGATCGGCATAGGTGTCCCCGCCATCGGCATGATGCTCCGCTCGTTCTTCTCGAAGAAAAACAAGGGCGCCGCTGCCGAGGGCGATGAGGAGCCCGCCGTAAGCCGCGGCAAGGCCATCGCCGCCGGTGCCGTGGCCGTCGCCATCGGCCTCGCAGTTCCCCTGCAGATGGTGTCGCAGACCTGGGACGACCACGACCGCTCGGGCCGCTACACCGCCCGCGACTTCGGGTTCAACTACCTGTCGTCGGTCGATGAGAACGGCATCATCTTCTGCAACGGCGACAACGACACCTTCCCCCTGTGGTATGCCCAGGAAGTCGAGGGCTACCGCACCGACGTGCGCGTGGTAAACCTGTCGTACCTAACAACCGACTGGTACGCCAACCAGCAACGCATCCCCTCCTACAACGGCAAGCCCGTCGACATGTTCGCGTCGCCCGCCGACTATGCCTACGACAACATGGCGTGGAGCTTCATCGTGCCGCAGACCGACTCGCTCACCGAGGCCGAGGACGCCCTGCGCGACATGTACGGCAACATTGCCCAGTACAAGTACCACCTGCTCACCAAGCCCAACATCAAGATGAGCGTCGACCGCGAGGCAGCTTTCCGCCGCTATGGCCTCGACACCGCCAACGTGGCCCAGGCCAAGTATGTGATTCCCTATCTGGGCGACATCACCACCGACATCAGCCGCCTCGGCAAACAGGGCCTCAACCTTGGCAACGTGCTCTCGCTCGACATCCTGGCCAACTCGGTCAAGAACGGCTTTGACCGTCCCATCTACTTCGCCTCGACCGTTCCGTCGAGCTACTACCTGGGTCTGACTCCGTTCATGGGCTCGACCGGCATGGCCATGGAGGTGACCCCGTTCGCAACCCCCAGCGTGTCGCCCACCGTCGACAAGGCCTACGAGAACATAATGGGTAAATTCCGCTGGGGCGGCCTCGACGGCGACAACCCCGCCGGGCTCTACCTCGACGAGACGGTGCGCCGCATGGTGTCCTCGACCCGTTCGGGAATATTCTCCACCGCCCGCGACCTCATCAATTCGGGCGAGGCTCCCGCATCGGCCTGGGCCGTCAAGCATGCCCGCAAAACCGGCGCTCCCGTGCCCGCAACCCGCGCCGACATGGCCCGCAACCTGCTTCAGCTGATGGAGACCAAGCTCCCCGCCGAGGCCGCCGTATATGACGGATACCTGCCCGTCTACATGGCCGAGGCATACTATGACCTCTATCTCCAGAGCCACAATCCCGCCGACCTTGCCGCCGCCGAGGCCGTGCTCGACGCCAACATGCCACGCTATGCCCAGCTCGTGCGCTACGCCCAGAGCCTGACCCCGTCGCAGCTTGCCCTGCTGGGTGGCTCGGAACTCAACGGCCTGCAATATCTCGGCGCGGCCATCGCAATGCAGAACCGCATCGCCATCATCCGCGCCCTCGAGAAGAATCCCGAGGCCAACGCCGAAATCATCGACGTTTGGGGCCACCGCCCGAGCTATGACGCCAACATGCGCTCATATCCGCTGATATATGTCGACGGATGGAGCGAGGACGAGCTGCGCGGCCACCTCGACCAGTTCAGCGGCGCCACCCGCAACGTGGTGGAATACGCGCTCATGACTCTCGACGCCCACCGCGCCGCAGGCATCGACCCGATGGCCCTGTCGAACAAGTGGATGACCGAATACGGTATCTCGGCTCCCGCGTGGAACCAGCTCCTGCGCTATTGAGCGATGCTGATCGAACGCCCGCCGCTGCTTTACCGGCTGCTTTTCCCCGAGGCCCTCTGGCGGTTGAACCGCCGGAGGCGCCGCGTGGTGTACCTCACCTTTGACGACGGTCCGATTCCCGAACAGACCCCGTGGGTGCTCGACATCCTCGACCGCTATGGGGTGAAGGCCACCTTTTTCATGGTCGGAGACAATGTGCGCCGCAACCCGGGGCTGCTCGAGGAGGTGCGCCGGCGCGGCCACAGCGTTGGCAACCACACCATGCACCATCTCCAGGGCATGAAGGTGGCCACCGACCGATACCTGGCCGACGTCGCCGAGGCCGACGCCCTAATCGACTCGACCCTGTTCCGGCCGCCCCACGGCATAATGCGCTGGAAACAGAGCCGTGCCCTGCGCGCCCGCTACAATATAATAATGTATGACCTGGTCACCCGCGACTATTCAGCCAAGCTGTCGCCCGACGAGGTGGTGGCCAACGTGCGCCGCTATGCCCGCAACGGCTCCATCATCGTGTTCCACGACTCGCTGAAGGCCGCCCCGAACATGCGTCCGGCCCTGCCGCAGGCAATCGAGTGGCTCCTTTCCCAAGGATATGAGTTCGAGCCTCTGCCCATGGAGTAAGGGCGCCATACGCGCCGAGGCCATGAGGCTGGGTGCCGTCGCCTTCGGGTGTGCCCGCGCCGCCGGGGTAGATTCGCGTTTCCGCGCCGCCTACCGCCGCTGGATTGCCGACGGCTGCCACGGCACGATGGACTATCTTGCCAAATATGACGATGTGCGCTTCGACCCCCGGCGTCTGCTGCCCGGAGCCAGGACGGTCATATCAATGGCGTTTCCATACCGCCCTGCCGGGGGCTATCACCATCCCCTTATTGCCGATTACGCGCTCGGAGAGGACTATCACCGTGTGCTGAAAGGCCGGCTGGCGTCCCTGGCCGGATTCATATCGGCCAACTACGGGGCTCAGTCGCGCGCCTGCGTCGACACGGCCCCAATCCCCGAACGCTACTGGGCCGAGCGCGCCGGCCTGGGCTGGCGCGGGCTGAACGGCCAGCTGATTGTGCCTGGCGTAGGGTCGGGAGTGTTCCTGTGCGAACTTGTCACCACGCTCGAACTTGAGCCCGACGCCCCCCTGGACGGCGACTGCGGGCGCTGCGGAGCCTGTGTCAGGGCGTGTCCCGGCCATGCCATAGGCACGCGACGGCTCGACGCCCGCCGCTGCCTGTCGTACCTTTCGATAGAGCACCGGGGCGAGCTGCCGCAGGGTGTGAACTGGGGCCCGATGGTGTATGGCTGCGACATTTGCCAACGGGTTTGCCCGCATAATGTTGGAGAACCACCCGAACCGTTGGCAGAATTCAACGTTGACCATCGATTGTTAGCACTTGACCCTTGTAGTTTTGCCAATCTCACAAGTGGCGACTGGCGCCGACTTACGGCTCGCAGCGCCATGAGTAGGGTTAAATTGGTTAAAATCAAAGCGATATTGAATATTAACAAAATTTAACGGGGGAGGTGGTATTTTTCTACAAATCTTTTCTTAACTTTGCATCGGAAAAACAAAGACAACCAAACGCACAGAAAAAAGAAAGCATTAGGAAAACCCCAATTTAAAGTTAAGGAAATCCCGGAAACGCCCCTTTGTGAAAAGGGGCGTTTCTACTTTTTATGCCTACTGCCGCTCACCTCAGGCGCGGGTTACCACCCTCTAAATAGGCGCCGAAAATAAACCCGGAGCTCAGAAGGTGATGCAAACTATTTTTCAATGCTTACTGATAACTCATAAAAATTCCTTATCTTTGCAGTCGCCGCGTAAGCCGTTTTTAGAGTAGGTCGCAGCGGCTGTTTTTTGTAAAAAAGGCGTTCCGACGCTTTTCTGTCACTTTCAGAACTTCGCAACTTCTAACCCGAGGCAGAAAGAGCAAAGCGGTAAATGTCTGCGTGGTATGATATGTCCACACCGCTGCGGCGCGAGCCGTGGCCGTAGGCTGTTATATCGGCGTGGGTCCTCCGTATTGCTTTTCTTCTTGGGTAAGGCAATGCGAAGGCCTTGAAAGTGAAGATGGCAATGGATGGCTTCGCGCCTTTTTCATCTTTAATCCTTATCAAAGGGGGGCTTGCATGAAGCCGCGGCTCCAGGCTAAGAATATGAAAAAAATCCTGATGCTGTTAACCGCGCTTATGGCCATGTCTGTCGTGGCCGTGGCGCAAAACGTGAAGCTGACCGAGGTTGTGAACCTCGGCGGCCACTATGACCTGTCGTTTGGCCTTGATAAAAACGGCAAAGAACAGCCTTTGACCGTCGATGTCAACGGTTCTACGGTGACTTACTCGTTTCTCGGTGAGGATTTCTCGGTTGTCAAGACCATCGAGGTCAAAAATGGGTTCAAGGGGGACAGTCGTTATAACTTCGTACGCGGCCCGGAACGTCCATATATGGAACAGGCTATTGCCGTATATGATTATTATCATAATCCATATGCAGTGCAGGGTTTGCTCGATGACGAGGATGAATGGGTTGTATTCATTAGTGATCGTGAGGAGAAAACTTGTGAATTATATAATGAGGATGGGACTAAAATCATAGCGGTTGACTATTTTGACTTGTTGTTCTGGCAAGGAAAATGGTATCTTATGCGTGATGATACCGTCTACACCCTGCGCAGCAATGAATCTGCCGCAGAAACCGCGCTGGTTGCCAGTTCGGTAAGGAGCCGTGTATATCCCAACCCTGCCCGTAAGAGCGATGTGCTCACGATTGAGCTTGCCGGGCCTGCATCTGCCGGGACCGAGGTGGAGCTGTTCGGCGTTAACGGCTCCGCGGCTTTGAAAATCAAGGTTGCCGAGGGTGCGGTATCCGTGCCTTTCGACGCCGGGCGCCTTTCGTCGGGAACTTACGTCTATTCGGTGAATGTCGATGGCACCAGCGTGGAACAGGGAAAGATAATCATAAGATGATTCAGGCTGCATAGCGGCCTGCAAGCGTAACGCAGCCCCAACCTGGCGTCACCGACCGGTGAGCCAGTTGGGGCTGCTTGTCGATGAAATGGAGGGTTAAGGCACGGCTTGTTTTTGCCGATGACTTAAAAATCCTTATCTTTGCGGGTGATGAAGATTTTGGATGTATTGACCGGGATGGCGCTGCCGAGGGTGTGCGAGGTGTGCGGGCGCGAGCTGGTGGAGGGCGAGGACTTCCTCTGCCTGCACTGCCGCGCCGGTATGCGCGCCACGCTCATCCTCGATGCGGGCGCGTGCGTCTCGCGCTTGCCGCGCGCGGCACGGGTGGAACAGGTGGTGAGCTTGCTGCCGTATTCCCACACCCATCCACTTTGCGTGCTGATACGAAAGGGGAAATACAACGGGCGCCCTGACCTCATTGAGGGATTGGCGCGGATTTATGCGGAAATGCTCGTGGCCGAGAGGGCGCTTGAAGGCGTCGACGTGCTGATGCCGGTGGGGATGCACTGGCTCAAACGCATGCGTCGCGGCTACAATCAGGCCGAGGTAATCGCCCGGACGGTCGGCGGCATGGCCGGGATTGAGGTTGGGAGGCCGGTGAGGGCGCGGCGATGGCACGGCCCGCAGGCCCGCAACACGGCCACGGCGCGCATGGAAAACGTCAGGGGAATGTTCGCGCCGGTCTACGCGCAAAGCCTGGCGGGATTGCACGTGGCCATCGTGGACGACATCCTCACCACCGGCGCCACGATGTCGGAAGCCATCAGGGCCGTCATGCCAGGCATGCCGAAGGCAATTTCGGTGCTTACGTTAGCCATTACTAACAATTGAGGTTAAGATTTGGTGACAAATTAAGCAAATTGCCGTTACAAGGGTTGTGATATTAAACAATTTTATTTTACTTTGTGAATATAAAACCAAATAAACCAAAACGACGGCATCACCCCTGCCCACGACTTGTCAACGCACATTCACACACATTATGGCACCTCAGGCATCACTTGGAAACATTCTGGTAGTCGACGATGACCTCACCGTCACCGACTTGCTGCGTCTCAACCTGCGCAGCGAGGGCTACAATGTCCTTGTGAAGACCTCGACTGCCGACGTGTCAGCGGCCGACCTGCGCAACGTCCACCTCATGCTGGTCGACGGCGCGGGGCAGACTCCGTCGGGCATCGACCTGATTTCGGAGCTCAAGGCCACCCCCGCGGGGCAGCAGACGGGATTCATATATTATTCGTCGTTTGATTCGGAGCGGTCGCTCATCGAGGCGCTCGACGCCGGGGCCGACGATTCAATCTGCAAACCGTTCTCGCTGAGGGAGATGCTGGCCCGCATCAGGGCCGTGATGCGCCGCCGCGTGCGTGTGTCGGCCGAGACCACCTGCGCCACCGTGGTGAACATAGGCGACATGCGCATCGACCTGGTGAGGAAAACGGTCACCATCGACAACGAGTTCGTCAACCTATCGAACACCGAATACGCCATACTCGAGCTGCTGCTGCACAACGCAAACGTATACACCTCGCGCATAGAGATATTCCGCAAGATATGGCCCGAGGGAGCCGGCGCCAACGAGCGCATCGTCGACACGAACATCTCGCGCCTGCGCCGCAAGCTCGGCAACCAGGGCACGTGCATCGTCAACCGCACCGGCCTGGGCTACATGATTTCGGCCTGAGCGGCGCGGGAGGGCTGCGGCGTAAAGCTCATAAAATCCAACGTGGCGACTGCCTCACGGCGCCGCCACGTTAGATAATAAACCAATCATTATCACAATTCTTGCAATGGAAAAAGTAATTTTGCTATGTACTTTTAAAACATCGGCATGGCAGGATTGTTCATTCTGTGCGAGTTTTTTTGCCCTGCGCGGTGCAATTAAATGTTATTAACTGATGTGTGCCTATGATTTGCGCACGGAGTTTCGTAACTTTGCATTGTGAAACCCCAACAGAATAATAATCTCTAAAAACGACATATAATGGCAACTGAAAAGACCAGGAAGAGCAAGGCTCCCGTCGACCCCGCCACCGCGAGGAAAGAGGCGCTGGCCCAGGCTCTCGGCAAAATAGAAAAGGACTTCGGCCGCGGCGCGATCATGCGCCTGGGCGAGGAGTCGGTCGAGAATATCGAGGTGATTCCCACCGGTTCGGTGGGTCTCGACTACGCCCTCGGCGTGGGCGGCTATCCCCGCGGACGCATCATCGAGATTTTCGGCCCGGAATCGTCGGGTAAGACCACCCTCGCCATCCATGCTATCGCCGAGGCGCAGAAGAAAGGCGGAACAGCCGCCATCATCGACGCCGAGCACGCGTTTGACCGCTACTATGCCCAGGCCCTCGGCGTCGACATCAACAACCTGCTCATGGCCCAGCCCGACAACGGCGAACAGGCCCTCGAAATCGCCGAACAGCTCATCCGCTCGTCGGCAATCGACATCCTCGTGATTGACTCGGTGGCAGCGCTGACGCCCAAAAACGAGATTGAGGGCGACATGGGCGACCGCAACGTTGGTCTCCAGGCCCGCCTGATGTCCCAGGCCATGCGAAAGCTCACCGGCGCCATCTCGCGCACCAACACATGCTGTATTTTCATCAACCAGCTGCGTGAGAAAATCGGCGTGATGTTCGGTCCGTCCGAAACCACCACCGGCGGCAACGCCCTTAAATTCTATGCGTCGGTGCGCATCGACATCCGCAGCCGTGCCGCCATCAAGGACGGCGACGACGTGCTGGGCCGGCACGCGCTGGTCAAGGTTGTAAAGAACAAGGTGGCGCCTCCCTTCCGCCGCGCCGAATTCGACATCATGTTCGGCGAAGGTATTTCGCGCAGCAGCGAAATCATCGACCTCGGCGTCGAGTATGGCGTGATTGCCAAGAGCGGTTCGTGGTTCAGCTACAACGGCTCGAAGCTCGCCCAGGGACGCGAGGCCGCCAAAAGCATGATTGAAGACAATCCCGAACTGGCAGCCGAACTGTCGGCCAAGATAACCGAGGCCATCAAGGAGGTTGACAAGGATCCGAAGGCCAAGGCCGCCAAAGCCAAGGCTGCGAAAGCCGCCGCCAAGGCAGCCAAGAGCGGCAAGAAAGACGAGGTGGACGACGACGAACCGCAGTATGAGGAGGACGAGCCCACCCAAAAGCCCTCGTCGAAGGCCGAACTTGATTTCGACGCCGACATCGAGGACGATGAATTCTCAATCGAGGAGGACATTTGATTCATGACTGAGGACGCACAGGAAAACCGCGCCCGGACGCAGGCCGATGAAAGTCGGCCGGCCTCCGGGCGCGGCATATTTGAACGCACCCGGCTGATTGCCGGCGATGAAATGATGCGCCGCCTGGCCGATACGCGCGTGCTGGTGGTGGGCGTGGGCGGCGTCGGTTCGTGGTGTGTCGAGTCGCTGGTGCGCACCGGGGTGGGGCACATCACGATTGTCGACCGCGACGTGGTGGCTACCTCGAACATCAACCGCCAGCTGCCCGCCACGACATCCACCGTCGGGCAGCCGAAGGTCGAGGTGCTGGGGCGCAGGATGCTCGACATAAATCCCGACCTTGACCTCAGGGCGGTGTTCGACTTCTATTCGCCTGAAAACGCCGACAGCTACGACCTCGATTCGTATGATTACGTAATCGACGCCATCGACTCGCGCGACTGCAAAGCCGAACTCATCCTGAGGGCCACCGCCTCGCGGGCGCGGCTGTTTTCGTCGATGGGAGCCGCCCGCAAGCTGCATGCGTCGATGGTCGCCACCGCTGAATTCTGGAAAGTGCAGGGCTGTCCGCTGGCCCGTTCGTTGCGTGAATACTTCAAGAAAACCGAGCGTTTCCCCCGCCGTAAATTCAAGTGCGTCTACTCGCCCGAGCGCCTCCCGCAAGCCATGCGGGCCGACGACGGCGGCAACGGCACCTTCGCCCACACCACGGCCATCTTCGGCCTCACCCTCGCCGGCCTGGTGGTGGAAGACATATATTCAAAAAGCAACCGCCCCAATTCCTAACTCCTAATTCCTAATTCATTATAATGAGCTGGTTCAACTCCGTCGAATTTTATGTTATAGCCGGCACCGTGGCGGCCGCCGCGGTCGCGCTGGCCGCATTGCCGTCGAAAAAAGGGGTTGCCGTGCTGCACACCGCCGCCGGCGACCTGTCGGGCACGGATGAGGGGCGCGACATGAAGCCCTCGATTGACGTGCGCGTCGATGAAAACCGCCGCGTCCACATCGTGAGGCGCGGTCTGCCCAACATCACCGACAAGGGCGCCGCCTCGCTGGCAATCAATGTGATAGGTTTCGATATAGTGATAGAGGAACGGCTCACCCACGGAAACGGATGGACGACGGTCGACACCGCCGAGTTTGTCCTCGACTTTTTCGCCCCCGAGCGCTATCACGTGCGCTACAACTCGGAAGACGCCGGCGTCTTCACCGCCTTCACCCTCCCCGTCAAGGAAGGCATCAAAATTCACAGGGATTTGAAATAGATCAGCCGAAAATCTTGAGGCACAGGCCCGATACCCATACGTAGATCAGCAGGCCGATGATGTCGTTGGAAATCTGAATGAAGGGGCCGGTGGCGAGGGCGGGGTTGATTTTGAGCTTTTCGAGCGTCAGCGGCACCACGGAGCCCAGGATGGACGCGAACATTACCACGGTGAACAGCGAGGCGGCCACAGACAGCGTCACGGCAAGGTTGCTCGGCAGCATTATAAGGTTGTAAACCAATATGACAGCCGACAGCACCGAAGCGTTCAACAACCCGATAAGGACTTCCTTGCCGAGCTGTTTGGCGAACTCGCCGATTTCGAGCGAGCCGTTGGCGAGGCCCTGAACGACGATGGCCGAGGCCTGGACGCCCACATTGCCGCCCGTTCCGCCTATGATGGGGATGAACAGGGCCAGGGCCGTCACGGCATGGAGCTGTTCCTCGAAACCGCCGAGAATCACCGAGGCGAGGATGCCCGAGGCTATGCCGATGAGCAGCCAGGGGATGCGGGCCTTGGTCTGGGCGAAAATCGAGTCGTCGGCGTCGACGTCGCTCGAGATACCCGAGGCCAGCTGGTAGTCGCGTTCCGACGATTCGCGCACCTCGTCCATCACGTCGTCGACGGTGATGCGTCCCAGCAGGCGCCCGATGGAGTCCACCACCGGCATGGCCACAAGGTCGTATTTCTCGAAGTCGAGGGCCACCTCGTCGATGGGAGTGTCGGCCTTGACCGTCACCGGGTCGGTCTCCATGACATGCTTGATTTTCGACACCGATGGATGGGTAATCATCTTCTGCAAGGGGAAGATGCCCTTGAGCTTGTAGTCATTGTCGACCACATAGACATAGTAGATTTCGTCGATTTCCTCGGCCTGGGTGCGCATTTCCTTGATGCACTCGGGCATCGACATGTTCTCGTTCACCACGATCATCTCGGTGCCCATCAGGCCGCCGGCGGTGTCCTCGTCGTATTTGAGCAGGTCGATGATGTCGCCGGCCTGTTCGACGTCGTCGATGTGCGACAGAATCTCGTCGCGGTCTTCCTCGTCGAGCTGCTGGATGACGTCGACGGCATCGTCGGTGTCGAGGTGTTCGATTTGCTTGGCGATTTCCTCGGTGGGCATGCGCTCGAGGAGCTTGAGGCGGTCGTCCTCGTCAAGTTCCATCAGCACGTCGGCGGCGGTTTCCTCGTCGAGCAGTTTGTAGAGGAATTCAGCCTCGTCGAGGTCGAGTTCCTGGTATAGCTCGGCGATGTCGGCCGGGTGGAGTTCGGCGAGCTCGCGGCGCGCGCGGTCGGTGTCCTGGTTGTGGATTATGTCGCGCAGACTTTCGAGATATTCGGGGGTGAATTCTTTCATTGCTCGGGAGCGTTTGTGCGCAGGGCGCCGATTAGGTTGGTGAGTTCTACGAATTGGGCCACCGAGAGCTGTTCGGGGCGCAGGGCGCCCAGTGGCGAGTCGGCGGGGAATACGGTACCCGCAGGCAGCAGGCCGCGGGCCGAGTTGCGTATGGTCTTGCGGCGCTGGCCGAAGGTGGTCTTGACCACAGTGCGCATCAGCTGGAAATCACAGCCGGGGTCGGTGACGCCGTTGCGTTTCAGGCGTATTACGCCCGATTTTACCTTTGGCGGCGGGTTGAAGACGTGTTCCGACACGGTGAACAGATATTCGGCGTCATACCACACCTGGAGCAGCACGCTCAGGATGCCGCGCGTCTTGCTGCCCTCGCGGGCGCAGATGCGCTCGGCTACCTCGCGCTGCAGCATGCCCGTGCACTCCTCCACCAGGTCGCGGCAGTCGAGCACCTTGAAAAATATCTGCGAGGAGATGTTGTAGGGATAGTTGCCTATCAGGCAGAATTTACGGCCACCGACCAGTGCCGGCAGGTCGAGCCGCAGGAAGTCGGCCTCGACGATGCGTTCGGGGGCGAGGCCGGCCACATGGCCCTGGCGCAGGTATACGACGCTTTCCGAGTCGAGCTCGACAACGGTGAGGTCGCGGCCGGCGGCGAGCAGATACTGGGTGAGGACGCCCGTGCCGGGGCCGACCTCCACCACAGGCAGGTTGGGGCAGTCGTCGATTGTGGCCGCGATTCTCTGCGCCACACTCATGTCGGTCAGGAAATGCTGTCCGAGCGATTTTTTCGGTTTTACGTTGGCCATAATCTTCTGCTGTTACGGGTTGCGCCAAATAGCCTACAAAGTTACGCAAAAAATCCGCAACCATTATAAAGTCGGCTTAAAATTCGTTAAATCGGCGGCGGGTTGGCGCGGCGGCGAAAATATTTGCTACATTTGCAATCTAACCCTAAACGCTATGGCACACCTCTCCATAAAGAATATCGGGCCGCTGCGCGACATCGACATCGAACTGAACCGCATCAACGTGTTCATCGGGCCGCAGAGCAGCGGCAAAAGTACTATCGCAAAGATAATCAGCTTCTGCCAGTGGCTCGAGAAAGACCTTGTGGTGAGGCAGGGGCTGGAGCATGTTGACGAGCGGCTGCTTGTGAAGATACTAATCAAGTATCACAACATGACCGACTATTTTTCGGCCGCCTCTGAGTTCCATTACCGCGGCTATGCCATAAACCTCAATTATGCCGAGGGGCAGGTGAAGCTTGAGCGCACGCCTGGGTTTGCCGAGGCGAAGGTGTCGAAAAACGCCTACATCCCCGCCGAGCGCAACGTGATAGCCCTGCCGGGCATCGCGTCGCTGCAGTGGCCCCAGTTTTACTTGCGCAACTTCCTGTTCGACTGGCTCAACGTGCGCAACAAGTTCAGCCGCGACAAGGCCCTGAGCCTCAGGAACCTCGGGGTAAGCTATTATTACAGCGAGAGCGACGGCGAGAACATGCTGGTGCTCGACAAGGGCGGCGAGATTCACCTCGACCAGGCTTCAAGCGGCCTGCAGTCGGCCACCCCGCTGTATGTGCTTCTCAACTACCTCACCAAGTGGATTTATGAGAACGACGACGACCGCTCGTTCGAGAAACAGCGCCGCATCGACGAGGGCGCGGCCAAGCGGCTGGTCCAGGCACTCCTGGCTGCCGCCGAGGCCGGCGAATCCGACAAGGCCCTGGTGGGAAAACTGCGCAAGATGCAGGACAGCGCCGGAAAGCCGCAGTTCTCGAACATCGTCATCGAGGAACCCGAACAGAACCTTTTCCCGCAGACCCAGACCGGCCTGATGTACGACATCCTCGCCATGATTGACCACGACCGCGACAACCTGGTGCTGACCACCCACAGCCCCTTCATCCTCTATGCCCTCAACAACTGCATGCTGGCGTGGCGCGTGCGCGACGCCATCGCCGCCGAGGGCGACGACCTCGACCTCGACCCCGCCGAGGAATCGTGGCTCGACCCGGCCAAGGTGTCGATATGGGAGATACGCGACGGGTATATCGAGAACTATGACGGCGCCCGCAACGTGACCATCCAGGACGCCGACGGCCTGGTGCGCGGCAACTATTTCGACCGCGTGATGAGCAATATAATGGCCGATTTCACTACACTGATTGACCTGAAGGACTGAGATGAAGACACAGCAGATGTTCCGTAAGTTCCGCCATGCGAGGATGCTGGAGGACGATTGCTTCGTCGCCGACTACACCGAGTACAGCAACTCGCGGGCCGGCGTGGTGCTTGCCGAAGAGCCCTTCCGCGACATTGAAGCCTTCCAGCTCAAGCAGGGGCGCCACAGGGTCAGGTATGTGGCGGTGAACCTCGAGCAGCATCCGGCGTTCATCCGGGGGATAGAGAACTGCGAGTGTTTCTTTGCGTCGGCGACGCCGTGCGAGCGGCCCTGGATGCTGTTCCTGGAGCTGAAATACTGCAAGGCCCGCAACATCGGCAGCCACACCACCAAGGCAATCAGTCAGATGGCCTCGGTTCTGCGCAAGCTCATCGAGGAGGAAGTCATCGACGCTGAGGACTACCGCATATATTTCAACTATGCCTCGCCGGCCAACCGCCGCCGCCAGCCGTTCACCCATTTCGTGCAGACGCCTGCCTCGTCGCTCGACCTCATCGAACAGTACAACGCCTATTTCCTCGGCTTCAACCAGCTCATAATCGCCTCGCCGCAGTTCATCCGCTCGCCCAAGATGCGCTTATAGCCTGAAATTCATAAATTCGTTTAAAAACAGATTTTTTCTCGTTTTTTGTGTGTATCTTTGCACGCAAAGCATTCTACCATGGAACATCCCGAAAACGACTCAAAATATCTCGGCCTTACGGTCAATTCAGGTGTGGCCCAGCCCCCGATTGTCAACCCTTACGCCCGTGCCCGCGTGCGCCGCAAGCCCATTCCCGAGGCTTCGGAGCTGGTCGAGGGCATCCTCAAGGGCGATGTCACCATGCTGTCGCGCGCGGTGACGCTGATCGAGTCGACCGCCGCCGACCACTATGCCCGCGCCCAGGAAGTAATCGAGAAATGCCTTCCCCATTCGGGCAACTCGCGCCGCATCGGCCTGACGGGCGTGCCCGGCGCCGGGAAGTCAACGTCGATTGACGTGTTTGGCCTCCATGTGCTGCGCGAACCCGGAGCGCGGCTCGCCGTACTGGCAATCGACCCGTCGAGCGAGCGCACCAAGGGTTCGATTCTCGGCGACAAGACGCGCATGGAGAAGCTTTCGCTCCAGCCCAACGCCTTCATCCGTCCCAGCCCGTCGGCCGGCAGCCTCGGAGGCGTGGCGCGCAAGACCCGCGAGACAATCGTGCTGTGCGAGGCGGCGGGCTACAACAACATATTTGTCGAGACCGTCGGCGTGGGCCAGAGCGAGACCGCCGTTCATTCGATGGTCGATTTCTTCCTGCTGATACAGGTGGCCGGCACCGGCGACGAGCTGCAGGGCATCAAGCGCGGCATCATGGAGATGGCCGACGGCATCGTCATCAACAAGGCCGACGGCGACAACATCCCCCGCACGCAGCTCGCCCAGGCCCAGTTCCGCAGCGCCCTCCAGCTTTTTCCACCCGCTCCCTCGGGCTGGAAACCCGAAGTGCTGACCTATTCGGGATATTTCGAACTCGGCATCCCCGAGGTGTGGGACATGATCGACCGATATTTCGCCTTCGTGAAGGAAAACGGCTATTTCGAGCAGAAGCGCCGCCAGCAAGCCCGCTACTGGATGTATGAAACAATTGACGAGCAGCTGCGTTCTCATTTCTATAACGACCCCGACATCGCCGCGACCCTTCTCAAGCTCGACCGCGAGGTGGAGACCAACCGCCGCAGCTCGTTCACGGCTGCCCGCGACGTGCTCGACCGTTATTTTTCGTCAAAATCCCTTTGAAGAAAGATTATGAAAAAGTTTTTAGTTTGCATCTGTCTTGTGGCGCTCGCCGTGGTGCTCCCCTCGGCCAAGGGCAGCCACGCGCTTGAATTTAAGGAAACAACATACGATTTCGGCAACATAGCCGACACGCACGCGCCCGTTGTGCATGAATACGAGTTTGTCAACGTAGCCGACGAGCCTGTCGCCGTGCTGTCGGTGTCGACCGGCTGCGGCTGCACCCGCCCCGAATATCCGGCCAAGCCCATCGACCCGGGCAAGTCGGGGAAAATTAAGATAACGTTCCTTCCCGCCGGCCAGCGGGGCGACATCAACAAGGACATAAAGGTGCGTTACCGCGCCGCCACCGCACGCTCGTCCAAACGCATAACCCTGCGCCTGAACGGCCATGTCACCCCTGAATAAGCGGGCTCTGCGTTCGGCAAGCGCCGTCGCCGCCGTGTCGGTCATAATCGGGATTTTCTCGTTTTATACGCCGTGGCTGGGCGATGACGTGAACTATGCGTATAACTTTATCGAGGAAACATGCTCGCTGCCGATACGTTCGCTGCACGACGTGTTCGTTTCCCAAAACGCCCATTGGCTGCTGTGCAACGGGCGGTATGTGGCGCATTTCCTCGTGCAGTGTTTCTGCGGGATGTGGGGGCATGGACCGTTCGCCGTGGCCAACGCCCTGATGTATGCTGCATTTTTGCTGACGCTGTGCCGCCTGTGTGGGGTTAAGTTGTGCAACGTCAGGGGCGTGTGCGGCGTGATTGTCGCCGTGCTGCTCAGTTTGCAGACCAAGATGGTGCCGTCGTGCCAGATCGGCTTCATCTGGATGTTCACCCTCGTGATTGTTTTCCTGCTGGCGTTTTTCAGCCGCCGTGAATGGCGGTGGTGGCAGGCGGGAGCCCTCGGTGTTCTTGGCCTCGCGGCGGGGAACGGCCAGGAGGCCCTGAGCCTCGGCGTTTCGGCCGCGCTGGTGATATACTGGTGGAACCATAGGCGCGAAATGACGCCGGCCCAGTATGTGATGATGATATGCTTCGGCGCCGGGACGCTGCTCAACTGCCTCTCGCCTGGCATAAGGGGCAGGGCCGACTATACGGTTCAGCCCTCGGTGGGCTATTATGCCTCGGGGCTGGTGCTGATGCTGCGCGTGCTCAGGGCTTCTTATCTGCTGCTGGCCGTGACGCTGTGGCAGAAGTTCCGCGGGCACCGTACGTTCAGGCAGATATACGCTTCCGACAGCTTTTTCTGGAACGCGTTCATCGTCCTGATGGTGTTCAACCTGATTATCGGCACGGAATCGAACCGCCAGTTTTTCGGCGCCGAGCTGATGGCGGTGGTCATCACGTTCAGGATGCTGCGCGGCCATTCCATGACGCGTGCGTGGACCTGGGCGTTTGCCGTGGCGCTGGCCGCCACCTATGCCGTGCAGGGCTGGATGATTTTGAGGAATTACCGCTATTGTGAGGAAATCAGCGAGGCATATGCCGCCGCGCCCGACGGAAAAATCTACATTGACATCGACCAGACCATGCCGCTGCCGATATGCACGGAATTCACGCCGTTTGTCGAGCGCTATGGTCTTGCCACTGACTATAATGAATTCATGCTGGGAGTGTGGCTGCGCGAAGTCGCGCCGGGCCACGGTTTCCCGAAATTCATCCCCACGATGCTGAAAGGCCGGGATAACGACCGGCTTGGAAATTTCGCCGTGCATCTCGACGATGACAATTATCTGGTGGTCAAGTCGAAGGACTCGGCTGAAAAGCTCTATGCCGACTACCGCATCGACCTGCCCGGCTTCCACCGGGAGTTTGGACTGAGCGAGATAGACCCGGGTGACAAGGTACTGTGTGAGGGTGCCCACTGGCGTGCGTGGCTGATAAGCGTCAAGCCTTACAAGCGCTACAAAATCGGTTCGGTGCGCCCTGTTTTCGGCGCATGATGTCCGTGCGGCTGAAAAATCTGCCCCAAGTGGCGCATTATCTGTATTTTTTTGTAACTTTGTAGCTTGAAACAACAAATTATACCAGTTCATAATGGATAAGATTCAAGTCAATATCAAAGATGTGCTTCAGACGGTCAGCAAGGCCGACATCGAAGCCCTGCAGGGCGCAGCCCGCGCAAGTCTGGCCAAACTTACCGACGGAACCGGCCTCGGCGCCGATTTCCTCGGCTGGGTGAAGCTTCCCACCACCACTCCCGACGCTCTTCTCGACGACATCACCGCCACGGCAGCCTCGCTCCGCGAGAACTGCGACGTTGTTGTCTGCATCGGCATCGGCGGCAGCTATCTCGGCGCCAAAGCCGTGCTTGAAGCCCTCGGCAACGCCATGGGCGTGGCCAACGGTCCCCAGATTCTTTTCGCCGGCCAGAACATCGGCGAGGACTACCTCTTTGAACTTCAGGAATACCTCCGCGGCAAGCGTTTCGGTATCATCGTGATTTCCAAGTCGGGCACCACCACCGAGCCCGCCATCGCTTTCCGTCTTCTCAAGGCCCAGCTCGAGGAGCAGGCCGGACGCGAAGCCGCCGGCAAGCTCATCGTGGCCATCACCGACGCCAAGCGCGGCGCCCTGCGCTCGCTCGCAACCACCGAGGGCTACAAGACCTATGTCATCGACGACAACGTGGGCGGCCGTTTCTCGGTGCTCAGCCCCGTCGGCCTGCTTCCCATCGCAGTGGGCGGCTATGACATCAAGGCCCTCATGGCCGGCGCACGCGCAATGGAAGAAGGCACACTCACCGGCGCCGACACCTCGGCCCTTCTCTATGCCGAGACCCGCAACGCCCTCTACCGCGCCGGCAAGAAGATTGAGATTCTTGTAAACTACAACCCCAAGCTCCATTACTTCGGCGAATGGTGGAAACAGCTCTACGGCGAGAGCGAGGGCAAGGACCACAAGGGTATCTTCCCCGCAGCTGTCGACAACTCCACCGACCTCCATTCGATGGGCCAGTGGATTCAGGACGGCGAGCGCACCATCTTCGAGACCGTCATCTCGGTTGAACGCCAGCGTCACGAAGTGCGCATCCCCACTGATGCCGAAAATCTCGACGGCCTCAACTACCTGGCCGGCAAGCGCGTAGACGAGGTAAACAAGATGGCCGAACTCGGCACCCGCATCGCCCACGTTGACGGCGGCGTGCCCAACATGCAGATTCTTCTCCCCGCTCTCGAGGAGCAGTATCTGGGCCAGCTCATCTACTTCTTCGAGGCTGCCTGCGGCATCAGCGGCTACATCCTCGAGGTCAACCCCTTCAACCAGCCCGGCGTGGAAGACTACAAGCGCAACATGTTCGCGCTTCTCGAAAAGCCCGGTTATGAGAAGGAAACCGAGGCCATCAAGGCAAAAATCTAAGAATTAAGACCATACATTATGCACAATTCACGCCGCGCGATGAACCAGTGGCGTGGGTTGTGCATTATTCATACCGTACATCCCCGTAATTTATGATAGGCGTTTTTGACTCGGGTTACGGCGGACTGACCATCCTCCGCGAACTCCGGCACAAGCTGCCGGAGGCTGATTTTCTGTATCTCGGCGACAATGCCCGTGCGCCATACGGCACGCGCTCGTTCGACCTTGTCTATAAGTTCACGCTGCAGGCGGTGAGGCGTCTTTTCGATGAAGGCTGCCATCTGGTGATTCTGGCCTGCAACACCGCGTCGGCCAAGGCGCTGCGCTCGATTCAACAGCGAGATCTGCCGCACATCGACCCCTCGCGGCGTGTGCTCGGGGTGATACGCCCGACGGTCGAGGCCCTCGGCGCCGCTTCATCGACTGGCCACATCGGCCTGGTCGGCACCCCCGGCACCATAGCGTCGCAATCCTACAACCTTGAGATTGAGAAACTCTATCCCGGATTCAGGACCTTCACACACGCGTGTCCCATGTGGGTGCCGCTGGTGGAGTATGGCGAGGCTGCCGGCGACGGCGCCGACTATTTCGTCAGGAAGGACATCGGGGCGTTGCTCAGCCAGTCGGCCGACATCGACACGCTCATACTGGGCTGCACGCATTATCCCCTGCTGCTTCCCAAAATAGAAAAATACGTGCCCGCGGGCGTGAAGATTCTCAACCAGGGCCGCATCGTGGCCGACTCGCTGGTCGATTATCTGCGACGCCATCCCGAGATGGACGCCAAGATAACACGGGGCTCAGCCGTGCGCTACCTCACCACCGAGCGCGCCGACAAATTCTCGACCCTCGCCTCGCTCTTCCTCGGCCAACCCGTCGATGCCGAACAGATAGTGCTCTGACCTCGGTTCCGCTTGCATAACGGTAACAAAAAAGCTGATTCGCGGTGAATCAGCTTTTTCTATTTATGGAATTTAGGGCCGTTATTTGCGGATGAGGGAGGGGGTGCCGGATGTGGTTTTGATGTAGATTTGGCCGGGGGCAGGGTGGGTTACTTTTCTGCCGTTCAGGTCGAAGTAGGCGTCATGAGCGTCGGGCTGGCCGAGGGCGGCGTCCATTATCGAGAGGGTGCCGTCGTTGATTGAGCGGAAACGGCTCCATTCGGCGGCGCTGCGGTAGGCTTCCACCGAGTTCTCGGGGACGGTGAGGGGCGCTTCGTCGTAGGTGACGGTGCTGAACACATTGGTTCCCATAGAGGCGGGTACGGCTCCGAGAGCCTTGACCGAGCGGATGTTGATGGCGCCGTAGAACGCCTTTGCGCCGATGGACGTCACGGTTGCGGGCAGAGTCAGGTCGAGCTCCTCGTACGAACCGAAGGCTTCTTCGCCGATGGTTGTGAGACCTTCGGCAAAGTTTATGGTGGCGAGGTCGTCGCAATAGCTGAATGCGCGGGCCTGGATGGTGCGCAGGGATGAGGGGAAAGTGGCCGTGGTGATGTAGTAGCAGCCGTTGAAGGCGTCGGTGCCGATGGTCTGTACGCCTTCGGGTATGGTGATGGACGTGAGGCCGCTGAGGTTGAACATTGAGGCAGGGATGGTTGTGAGGGTGGGGGCGAGGGTTACGGACCGCAGGCCATAGCAGCGGGCGAAGGTGCGCGGGCCCACGTTGACGGCGCTGCGGGGGAGGGTGACGGAGGTGAGCGAAGTACATTCCTCAAAGGCAGCTTCGCCGATGGTGGTGATTCCCTCGCCCAGCACGAGGGTGTGGTTGGTGCCGAGGGTGAAGGCGAATTTGCCGATGGTGGTCACGGTGCCGGGAATGGTGAGCGAGGGAGTGTGGTGGTTGCAGAAGGCGGCCTCGCCGATGGTCTTGACCGACGCTGGAATGACGATGTTCTCGACGGGGCAGTTTTCAAAGGCGCTCTGGGGAATCGCGGTGAGGGAGGAGGAGAGGCTGATGGACTTGAGCGATTCGCAGTCCTTGAAGGCCTCTACGCCGAGGGTCTTGAGGCTGTTGGGGAGGTTGGCGCCGGAGAGGGCCTCGCACCACCAGAAGGCGTAGTCGCCGATTTCGGTGATGTTGCGGCCGAAAGTGACGGTCTTGAGCTTATGGTTGGCCTTGAAGGCGTTGGCACGGATGATTTCGAGGCTTTCGGGGAGGGTTACGGAGGTGAGCTCGGTGTTGTAGAAGGCGGCGTTGCCGATGATCTGCAGGCGTTCTGAGAACTTGACGGTTTTCACGCCGGTGTCGGCGAAAGCGCTCGAGCCGACGGTCTCGATATAGTTGCCCATGATGACAGAGGTGAGTTCGGTGCATCCGTTGAAGGCGTTGGAGGCGATGGACGTCACTTTGTAGTTCTCGCCTTTGTAGAGGATTTCGTCGGGAATCTCGACTTTCTTGATGGTGTAGTCGTCGCCGCATCCCTGCACTGAGGCGCGGTGGTTGCTGGTGTTGCAGCTGTAGATGACCTTGTTGATTGTGACTTTTGCAGCGCGTGCCGTCACGGCCGGCATTACGAGCAGGGCCGCCGTAAGGAGAGCGGCCGCAGATTTAAAGAACTTCATGATGATATTGTGTATAACAGAATTGTATTCTCACAAATAAATATAAATGGCTCACAGAATTGACAGGCTGTTATGAAGCGCACTGTTAATCTGCGGCAAAGGTACGAATTTATTTGAACCTGTGCAAGTCGCTCCCGGTCAGGAGTTTTGGATGAGGATGCCGTTGAGGCGGCGGTAGAGGTCGAGGGCGTAGACGTCGGTCATGGCGCTGACGTGGTCGAGGACGGCCTGGATGCGGCCGAAAAGGGTGGGCGCCTGCACATCGTACTGGTCGGGGAATTTTGCCATGAGCAGGCGCGAGTAGTTGAGTTCGGGATGGATGACGGCCTCGGTGAGTTTTTCGAGCAGGAAGGTGATGATGCGGTTGCCGGCGAGTTCGATGTCGACGACGTCGCCCGAGCGGTAAATCTTGCTCCACGACAGGTCGTTGCAGCGCGCGTAGCCCTGACGTTCGAGGTCGGGGATGTGGTCGAGTAGCGGGCCCTGCATCGTGCCGGCGAGGATGTCGTCCTCGTTGGCGAGGAAAGCCTCGGCGCAGCGCTGCACCAGGATGCCGACCACACACGAACGCAGGTAGGCGATTTTTTCGTTGGGGTCGGTGACCATGTCCATGACTTCCCGCATCTTGTCCTGCCGCTCGGGGGGGAAGAACGACAGGAAGGCGTCGATAACCTCGCGGGTCGACAGAATCTTGAGCTTGTGGGCGTCCTCGATGTCCATCACCTCATAGCAGATGTCGTCGGCGGCCTCGACTATGTAGACCAGCGGGTGACGGGCATAGCGTGTTTCCCCGCCGGGGCCGGGGAGGGGCAGCAGGCCCAGTTCGGCGGCGACTTTCTCGAAGTCGGCTTTTTCGGAGGTGAAGAAGCCGAACTTGTTTTTAGAGGCGAGGCGGCTTTCAAAGGGGTATTTGACGATTGAGGCGAGGGTTGAGTAGGTCATGGCGAAGCCCCCGCGGCGGCGTCCCTTGAACTGGTGGGTGAGGACGCGGAAGGCGTTGGCGTTGCCCTCAAAGTGGGTGAGGTCGGCCCACTCGGCCTCGCTGAGCTGGGGCTGGAGCGCCTTGCCGGCGCCCTCGCTGAAAAATGTCGAGATGGCTTTCTCGCCCGAGTGGCCGAAGGGTGGATTGCCGAGGTCGTGGGCGAGGCAGGCGGCGGCGACGATGTCGCCGATGTGGTTGAAGGCCTCGAGCCAGTCGGCGCCGGCATAGCGGGCGCGCAGCCCGGTGGCAATCTCGTCGGCCATCGACTTGCCGACGCAGGCCACCTCCATCGAGTGTGTGAGGCGGTTGTGGACGAAAATGCTGCCCGGCAGGGGGAAGACCTGGGTCTTGTTCTGCAGACGCCGGAAGGGCGAGGAGAAGACGAGGCGGTCGTAGTCGCGGCGGAAGTCGGTGCGTATTCCGTTCTTGCGCGGGTCGTGGTAGTCTTCGAGGCCGAAGCGTTTGTCGCTTATCAGGCGCGGCCATTGCATTTTCATTTCCATATTGCTTCTTTTGGGAGTTGGGCGGGAGGAGGTCAGATAAACGAAAAACGGACAAGCGCGTCGAAAGGTTTGCCGTGCGCTTGTCCGTTTTTTGGTGGGGAGGGGAGGCGTTTATTCGCCGAAGCCCTGGATGAAGTTGAGGCTGGAGTTCTCAACCTTGTTCTTGCCGAGCAGCAAGGTGAAGCGCTGGAAGTCCTGCATGGGACGGCGTCCACCGATGCCGAGCTGGCGGTTGAACTGGTTGGCGTATTCCTCAAATGTGTATTCGCGGTTCTGGTTGTCCTGGCCGGTCACGACGAACACGACCACGGCGTTGTTGCCTTCGACGGGGCCAACGAGCTTGCCCTGTTCGGCGGCTGCGACTGCACCCTGGAGGGCGCTCTCGCCGTAGCCGAGGGTTGCGAGCATGGGCGCGTTGAACATTGCGTCGCCGTTCTGGGCTTCAACACCCATCAGCTTGGCATATCCTGCCACGTCCTTGGCTTTGCCGGCATATTCGGCGATGAGTTTCTGGGCCTTCTTGTCCTTGAGGGCCTTTGCGTTGACCTGGTCGGCGATGAGGTCGGCGTCGAAGGGGAGGTATTCGCCGTCATAGATGCCCTTGACGGCGGCGGTGAGCAGGTAGGTCTGCTTGTTGTCCTGGTAGACGGGCATCACCTGGCCCTTCTTGGCGTTCATAATCCACTTGACGGCGGGACGCGAGTCGGTGGCGTTGGCCACGTGCGAGCTCGAGTTGCTGACTGCGCCGCTCATGACGGTGTAGCCGGCTTCGGCGGCGTTGGCTGCGAAATCGGCGGCCGACGAGTTGTTGGACACGAAGGTGTTGAGGTCGGTCGAGAGTTTCGAGAGGGTCTCGTTTGAGGGGTCGATGGTGTAGTCGATGGTTGCGATTTCGTAGACGGGCACGGGTGCGTGGCGGCGGTTGATGCGGTAGAGGGTGCTGACGGGGTTGCCGTTGACGGTGTCGCTGAGGATGAAGGCGGTGCCGAGGGCGTTGTTTTCAAGGGCGGCCTTGATGTTCTCGGGGATGCCGGGGGCGGCGAGGGTGGTCCAGGTGGAGTCCTGACCGCCGATGTTCTGACCGTCGATGAGGTCTGCGAAGCTCTTGCCGGCGTTCACTTCGGCCAGGAGCGAGTCGAGGCTGCCGCCGTCGGCGCGACCGAGCATCGACACGTTGATTGAGTCGACCTCATTTTTCTTGCCGAGGAGTTTCACGAGGGTGTATTTGTCGCCGATGTTGTTGAGCAGCACGGCTTTGCCAACCGATGCGGTGTCGACGAAGGCCTGGAGGCGCTTGTCGGTCATCTGCGAGCGGGGAGCGGTTGCGTTGGATACTACGAAGCGCGAGTTGGCGGCCACCATGTCGGTGCCTTCGGCCGAGTTGAGGGCGGCGAGGGCGTTCTCGACTTCCTGGGTGCCGGCGACGCGGTCGGCCTGCGAGGGCTCGATGCGCACCATGATGTAGTCAATCGAGCGGACGGGCTCGGTGAGGCGGTACTGGGCCATGTCCTGCTGCCAAGCGGCGCGGCGGTCGGCATCGGTCACTTCAACCTGGTCGTCGGTCACCGACGAGATGGGTTTGGCGGCATAGGTGATGTGGCGGGTTGTTGCCACGTCGTTGAAGAGGTTCTGGGCGTCGAGTTCGTTGGCGGTGAAGAGTCCGGCGACGAGGCGGTCGAACTTCTCCTGGAGCATGGTGTTCTCGATGTCCTGCTCGATGGCGGCCCAGTATTGCTTGAGCTGGTTGCCGGCTTCGGCGGGAAGGCCGTATTTCTGGGGGTTCATCATAGCGTCGTAGACAGCCTGTCCCGAGGGAGCGGGGAGGCCGAGCTGCTGCGACATGCCGTAGATGAACTGCTGTGCGGCGGGGTGGGGAGTTGCGCCGGTGAGGGCTTCTGAAAGCTCGGCGTCAGTCACGACGATGCCGAGGTCGTTGTATTCGTTCTTGAGCATCTTCTCAAGGAGGAGCTGCTGGAGCACCTGCTGGGAAAGCTCGTCGCTGTCGGCCTGGCGCTGTGAGCGCTGCTGCTGTTCGCTGACGGCGTTCATGCGGGCCTGGTAGTCGTGATAGTCCACCTTGGCGTTGCCGGCCTTGGCCATGGTTGTTCCGCCGCCGAAGTATGTGCGGCCCGAGGTGAGGAAGTCACCGAGGATGAAAGCAAGGAGCGCCACGATGATGATGACGAAGAGCAGCACAGACTTGCTTCGGATTTTTTCAAGAGTTGCCATTGATTTATTTAGCGTTTTAAATTATTTTTTCCTTGAACCGGGGGTGTGTGGTAATGGATTTTGCGGTTTAAGCGCACAAAGATACGCTTTTTTTCTGCAAAAATAAAACATCTGGCCATAAAAAAGGCAAAACGGGGCTAAAAAGGCGGGATTGAGGGAGCCGTACATGAATTTTCAGGCTGCGCTTGCCTGGCGGTTGACGCCACGCAAGCACAGCCTGAAAATCAAAGCCGAAAGAGAGCATCAGAGGTTGCAGATGCGGCCGGCCATGAGCGTCAGGCCTGAGTTGTGGTCTGTGATGAAGAAAATGAAAGGCCGGTCGAAGGTTATATTTATCTCCTCGGGGTCTGGATGTTCCTGTGGACCCGGCAGTATGTTGTCCTCCTTCACGACTGTCGCTGCTCCCATTTCGATTCCGTTTTCGTCGGTGCTTATTGAGGTTTTATGGAGGATTTCTGTCTGCGAAATCCGTTCAATTCCCATATTGCTGAGCATGGAGAATTGCGGAATTCCGAGGTGGGATAGGACGGTCATCAGGTCAATGTCGGCTGTGGCGGTGAATCGCGGCAGGTCAATGTGCAGGTTTGCGAATACAGGGGTGGCTTCTTCCTTTAAGGCGCTGAACGAAATCCCGCGGGACAGCTCGTCGGAAGATATACCGTCTTTTGGGAGCACTAATGTCATTGTGTGTGCTCCCTGGAAAGGCAGGGTGACGATGCGGGCGCGGTCGGTCTCTGAGTAGTTTAGACATTCCCGCATGTCCTTGTGCATCATCGGTACCGAGACGGTTTTTTTCGTGCCGGCGAAGTCTCTGTCGACCGTGAGGCTCTTGTCGAAAGCCGAGTCCCAGTTTGCGCTGAAATAGAACGCATTGGCCAACAATACCAACGTCTCCCGGTTGACATTCGGAGCCATGTCGTTTATCAGGTTGCCGGTTTTCAACGCACACCAGCTTCTGATGATGTCTTTTGCCTCGATGGCGCTGAAGTCGAGTCCTGTTACCTCGCCGTAATAATTTTTGTTTATGTCGGAGGCAAATTCGGGATTGATCGAGAAGTCGCTGTTGTACCAGACGGAATTGGCGATTGACATCGTGGCTCCTGAGTTTTTCAGGCACAGGTTGGGAATGATTTTGCTGTAGGCCGAGTTGACGGCGTCGATGTTGTCATAGCCGACTAGCCGGGCTATTTTGCCGGCGGTGGCGTCATCACAGATGTTTGCCTTCATCGCCAGGGCCATTGCCGCGCTGAGCGGAGACATCAGCATGTTTCCGTCGGCATCGGTGAAGACCTCCTGATAATGCTCGGCCGCTGTGTTGAACAATACCGACGAAAAATCTTCCATGCGGGCCATGGCGTCGCTTTCGTCCTGATTCAATATCTGTATTTCATCGGTTGATGGTATTTGCTGGATGTCCCCGTTGAAACCAGCTGCGCCGTCGTTGCTGCATGCCGACATTGCCAGTAGACCGGCAACAGATAGGAGCACAAGAGTCTTTTTCATATTTGTGATTTTTTTTGGTTATTTATGGCAAAATTAATACATGTCTTGTACTAATGCAATAGTTATGCCTTAAATTTTTAAAGTATATCCGTAAACCACCATGTAATATATACCGGAGTTGAGGTTGATGTCTTGGTGGCCGCCGTCATAAACATCATCATATTCCAGGGCATAAGCCGGATTGAACATGTTAGTCAGGAAATAACCGTTGCTGTTTCCGCTCCACCCCCAGTTGAAGTGCAGATAGCTTTTGAGAGTATCGCGTACGGATACAGGCATGTACATGTATTTGCCGACATCATCGAGATATGTCCATCTATATTCGGTTATCTTCATCCCCAGTTGCCATGTTCCGTCAGCAACCCAGGCGTGTCCTATCGAGGTGGTGTTTTCAGCACCACGTACATAAGCAACCGAGTTTTTCAATTTGATTAACGAATTAAATAGGTTCTCGCCGGAATTTCCTGTGGAAAACTGCTGTTTTGGGAGAAGCGTTTTTAAAGTGGCTATGTCTGCGGCGGTAGTAGTGCTTGTCGCGTTGGGGTTGGACGTATCTGCATTGGACAAGTGCCCTATTTGACGAACTAAGCGGCCTATTGTCCTGTGGGTTGCCGTGGAGGCATAGCATCCTTGTAAGTGACTTTGGATGTCGTCTGAAGGCTTTCGTATACTTCTCGTATGTTTTTTGATCTCCGTCCAATTAAGGCTCTCGCTTGCAATATCATGATTGAGGTAGGTATACGAGATTGAGGTTGGCGTCTCGTAATAAGACAGGATTTGTGCGATGGCGGTCGGGCCGCAGCCCGATATGGAATTTGGAGAATACATTCCTTCCGGCCAGTATTGATTCCATCTTACTTTAATCGAAGGTGTGGTTTTTGGAGTTGGGAAAACAGTGTCGGCATACCAGCTCAAAATAAAGTCCACAGGCCCGTCTGGGTCGGGAATCGTTGGCTTGGTGGGCCCCATTGAGTATAGTTTGGCACAGTTTAGCGCGAACTGGAAGGATTCGTTTGCTTGGGTCTCAGGGCTGTCGAATGATCCATCGTCTATTAGTGCGAGAAGTGGTTCTACACTGCGCGAAGCTGATACGATGGCAAAGCCTTGCCCTTCATCAAAATCAACTGCGTACATAAGCGTATCGGACTCACCGCGGGAAGTATGGCTGACGATAGGTTTGACAGATGAGGTTCCGCGGATTGTACGTTCAGAACGGCCTTCACCGGCTTCGTTGGCAACTGCCATTTCTGCAATGGAAATTGCTTCGGCTGGGGTACGGAGAAGGGTGGGTTGCGTCTCGGCAGCCGGGGTGTCCGGCTCGGAGATGGCGGGCGCCATATCGTCTTGCGCGCAGCTGACGGCGGCAATAGGGATAAGGGCGATGAAAAGACTGCGTAATAGCTTTTTCATAGACGTTAATTTTTTAAGGGTGATAATTTTAGGGTTGACAACCTGGTGATGTTGAATTTGGCGGGGAGGTGGCGGATCAGTCGATGGCGAAGATTGCCTCGTAGGTGTTTTCGGCGGTCTTGATTGTCAGGGTGTAGGTGGCGGGGACAGAGCCGATGGTGTGGAGCGAGGGCTGGGTGGCTGTGGAGAAAGTCCACGAGTCGCGTTCGCCAGTAAAGAGGTTTGTGAGAGTGGCGGTAGCCATGCCCTCGTATGAGTCGAAAGAGAGGCTCAGGACGCCGTCGCGGTAAAAGCCGGTGACGGAGTTTTCCTCGTCGTGTGGGCGGTTTGGTTTGTTTGGGTTTCCTTTTTTGATGAACGGAAGTTGGGTTGCTCCATCATCAGCATAGGCTGGGATAGCACCTGCGCATATTGCAACTCCAATGATAAGAAAGGCTTTCATTGCTGTAAAATTTTAGGTTTTAACATATCGCAAAATTACGAATGAAAAGCCGAGTGACAAAATTTTAGGACAGATTTTATTTATTCAAATATATGCTAACTTATTGAAAATCAAGGGCTAATTACAATATCTTTTATTTACACCTAAGTGTTTGATATTCAATGATATGCGTATAATACGTTGTGCGTTAATCTGTTATGTCAGAATTTGCGACATATCTTCGGTTCTCGGGCAATTTAGTTTGTTGATTTTTGTCCTGAGACGGTTTCTGCGAGAATAGACTGTTTGGGTAGGTTCATTTAGGATTACGCTTATGGCGCTTACCGATAATCCGGCGGCGGAATAGAGGAAGATAAGGTAGTCAGCATGCGTATGCTTATTGACAGCGGCTTTGAAATGGCTGACGAGTCCTTTTGTGGCAAGGTCAATCCGCTCGTCCAGTTTTTTTGTGAATCGTGTACTCCTTATATCTTCGAGAATTTTTATAACTTTTCTATAAATCCCGGATTTCAGTCTTACTTCATCGTTGGTGTTTATGAGAATTTCATCACATAGCTGGCTGAGTATAGTAAGTTTGCTGTCAAGGGTTGGATCTATGTAGTCAGCATGATCGTATACGTTATCGCTGTTTTGCAGATATGTTATTGTGGCATCTTGAGTCTTGATCAAGCGATCTTTGTCTCGGATGAGACGTTCTCTGTCTTTTACGCATGCTGTGGATTCTTTCAATTTCTTTCTCAATTTCATGGCCTTGTTTAGCAGATCCTTTTTTTCCTTCTCGTCCTTGCCCCTTGCATCGAGATATAAGGGAACAGCCAGTGCGGATATTGTGAGTATCAGCAGCAATACGGCCAGTAATACAGCTTTCTGCGCGGAGGCAAGCCGTTCATTGGTGCTATGTTTTTTGGCGATGAAATCAGCCTCGGCATCGGAAATACCGTGGTTTTGTTGCTGTTTGTGCATTCGGTTGAAGCATTTTTCAGTGACGGCGGCGACAGAGTCCATGTCGCCTCCACCCTTTGCCAACAGATATTCGGCGTTTAGTTTCTGTTCTAATTCATCTGAGGTACTGTTGTCGTTCAATGCTTCTGTTCCCATCTGATAGGCTGTCATTGCGGTGGATAAGTTGCCTTTTAAGGCGAGAGCCTCGGCGAGCAGCAGCAGGTTGGTTGCCGTCGGATTGGAATCGGTCAATTCTTGAAATATGCTGACGGCCGCGGTGTATTTTCCCGTCATCATCATACTCCTGCCGATTAAATCGTTGTTGGTCGAGCGAAGGCATTTGTCATTCGTAACACCGTTGATAGAATCGGCCAGATGCACGGCATCGCTGTACTTACGCAGATTATACAGGCAGTTCGCCACGTTGTTTAACGCCCAGAGATGGTTTTGCGTAAGATTTAAGGACTTATATAGGATCGATGCGGACTGGTAGCAGCGAGATGCTTTGTCATATTTATTTTCCGTATCCCACAAATCGCCCATGAGCTCGTGGGCGATTTGTGGAAGGGATCGTTGAGGGCTGTTGCGAGGTCGAGGGCGGTGAGGGCGGCTGTCATTGCCTCGGAGTAGCGGCGTGCGTTGTCGAGGACGCGTCCCTGGCAGTAGCGGGCTACCATGAGCCTGGCGGGGTCGGGATGGGATGTGAAGTAGTCGACGGCGATGTTGATGAGCGAGTCGTCGGTGTCGGTGATATAGTTGCGGTAGTTGGCGTGGGTGCGCAGCAGGGCATGGAGGGCTGCGCGGCGTCCGCGCAGCGGGGTGGGGTCGATGGAGTCGAGGACGGCTGCGGCCGAGTCGGGAGCGGTCATCATAAGGGCCTCGGCGCGTGCGAGGCGCCGGTCGGTTTCGGGATCGGCGCAGGCGGCGAGCAGCAGGGCGAATAATATGAGGAGAAGAGGTCTCATGCGGCAAAGGTAGTGAAAAATCGGCTATGCGCCCACCGTTGGCGGCATAAAAAAACGGTTGCGGGAGGTTGCTGCATCTCCCGTAACCGGTTTTGACTTGTGAAAGCTTTTTAAGAGGGCGTTTAACAGCCTCTAATGCCTGCTTACAGGCCGAAGGCTTGCTTGACGGGGTCGACCATGTCGAGTTTTTCCCATGTGAAGAGTTCGACCTCGCGCACGATGGGCTGTTCGCCGAAGGCCTTGAAGGTCTTGGTGACGGTGCGTGGGGTGCGGCCCATGTGGCCGTAAGTGGCGGTCTCGCGGTAGATGGGGGCGCGGAGCTTGAGACGCGTCTCGATGGAATGGGGGCGCATGTCGAAGATTTCGCTGACGCGGCGCGAGATTTCGCCGTCGGTCATGTTGACTTTGGCGGTGCCGAAGGTGTTGACGTTGAGGCTGACGGGCTCGGCGACGCCGATGGCGTATGCCACCTGGACGAGGGCGCGCTCGGCGACGCCGGCTGCGACGAGGTTCTTGGCGATGTGGCGTGCGGCGTAGGCGGCCGAGCGGTCGACCTTCGAGGGGTCTTTGCCCGAGAATGCGCCGCCGCCGTGGGCGCCGTGGCCGCCGTAGGTGTCGACGATGATCTTGCGGCCCGTGAGGCCGGTGTCGCCGTTGGGGCCGCCGACGACGAACTTGCCGGTGGGGTTGACCAGCAGGCGCACGTCGCTGCCGATGAGGTGGCGCAGGTTTTCGGGGAGTTTGGCGATGACGCGGGGCAGCAGGATGTCGCGCACGTCGCGGGCGATGATTTCCTGCATGCGGGCGTCGGCCTCGGCCTGGGAGAGACCCGACGAGGCAGGGGTGACGAATTCGTCGTGCTGGGTTGAGATGACGATTGTGTCGACGCGCACGGGGGTGCCCTCGGCGGTGTATTCGACTGTCACCTGGCTCTTGGAGTCGGGGCGCAGGTAGGTCATGTCGACGCCCTCGCGGCGGATGTCGGCCAGTTCCATGAGCATGGCGTGGCTCAGGGCGAGGGTGAGGGGGATGTAGAGGGGAGTCTCGTCGGTGGCGTAGCCGAACATCATGCCCTGGTCGCCGGCGCCCTGCTGTTCGGGCTGCTCGCGGTCGACGCCTCGGTTGATGTCGGGGCTCTGCTCGTGGACGGCCAGGAGCACGCCGCACGATGAGCCGTCGAAGCCCAGTTCAGAGCGGTCGTAGCCGATGGTGCAGGCCACCTCGCGGGCCACGTTCATGATGTCGATATAGGCTTCCGAGCGGATTTCGCCGGCGACGATAATCTGGCCGGTGGTGACCATTGTCTCGCAGGCCACTTTCGACTGCGGGTCGCGGGCGAGGAATTCGTCGAGGACGGCGTCGGAAATCTGGTCGGCCACCTTGTCGGGATGGCCTTCGGATACTGATTCGGATGTGAAGAGATAGTTCATAGCCAATTGATTTGATGGTGAATAAAAATAAAAAGCCGCGTTCCCCATTGAGGGGGATGCGGGCGATTTGGCTATACGCCCCGGGGCGGGGCGAGCAATCATTTTAGCATTTTTTCGTGTGGTTGCAAGCAGCCAAATCTGTCCACATTGTAATTTCGGCTGCAAAGGTACGAAAAACCGTGCGTATGCTCAAAAATATAAGATTAAAATTTCATAAACTGGCGGAAAAACGTAACTTTGCACACCAACAATCCACCGACCGCAATGAAAAAACAACTATTGATGATTCTTGCCCTGGCGGGGGCCGCACAGCTCGCGGCGGCCGACGAAGAGCCGTGGCAGCTTGTCGACGCGCAGGAACTGCGCGTAATCAGCAAGGGATGGGACGACACAGCCCGCCCCTACACCCGCATCCCCGCATGGCTCCAGGACAGCGTGCGCCCCGACCTGTGGGACCGCGCGCAGTGCTCGAGCGGCATCGCCGTGCGTTTCGCCACCGACTCGAAGCGCATCGGCGTCAACTACCGCCTGCTGTGGGACACCCACATGATACACATGGCCGACACGGGCCTGAAAGGGACTGACCTCTACACCCTCGAGGGCGACTCGGTGTGGCGCCACGTCAACACCAACCGTCCCTATCTCAAGGACAAGGAGAACAAGACCGTCGATTCGCAGTATGTCGAGCGGCTCGACGGCAAGATGCACGAGTACATGATTTACCTGCCGCTGTATGACGGCGTGGAGGAGCTGTACGTAAAGGTCGATTCCGGCGCGACCATCACCCCGGGACGCCCCGACATAATTGACGCGAAGCGCAAGATCGTGGCCTACGGCACCAGCATCATGCAGGGCGGCTGCGCCTCGCGCACCGGCATGGCCTCGTCAAACATCCTCAGCCGCGAGCTCAATGCCGAGATTGTCAACCTCGGATTTTCGGGCGAGGGAAAGATGGATTTCTGCATGGCGAGGGCCATGAGCGCTATTGCGGACGTCGACCTGTTCCTGCTCGACCCGGTGCCGAACTGCACCGAGATGATGTGCGACACGCTCACCTATGATTTTGTGAAGATACTGGCCGACGCCCATCCCGACACGCCCATCGTGCTGGTGGAGGGCCCGATATATCCCTACGCCCGCTACGACTCGCATTTCGGCGAGTATCTGCCGGCCAAGAACGCCGCCCTGGCACGCAATTTCGACCGCCTCGTGGCCGACGGCTACAAGAACGTCTATTATATCGAGAGCGTGGGAATGGATGGCGTGGAAGACGACGGCACGGTCGACGGAATCCACCTCACCGACCTCGGCTTCCGCCATTATGCCGACCTGGTGGGGCCCAAGCTGCGGGAAATCCTGGGCTGGTGATGCGTGGCGTCACCAGCCGCCGGTGGCACCTCCGCCGCCAGTGTGACCTCCGCCAAATCCGCCTCCGAACGAGCCTCCGCCGAAACCGCCCCCGTAGCCTCCGCCGCGGCGCGATGCCGCCGCGCCGATGACGGCGCCGGCCGCAACTGCGGCCATTGGGTCGGGCTCTTTGGGGATGTCGTAGTAGCGGTCGTTGCGGTGATGGCAGTTGAGGCACTCGTATTCCCGCACTCCGCGGCCCTGCGAGCGCGTGGTGGGACGCACCACGATGCGGTCGCGCACGAGGCGTGCCGTGCGGGCGTGGCAGTTGTCGCATTCGACATAGGGCGAGTTCTGCGACGCATAGGGCAGGATGTCCGTCTCGCCGCACTGGGGGCATAGCCACACGTCGTAGTCCACCGAGCCGATGCGTTCCTCGAGGTCCTGTGAGGGCGTCAGGTAGTCGTTGTCGTGCACCTCGTCGACCTTCTTCATGCGGGCCGAGCAGTTGGGACAGTTGCGGGCGTGGTTGCGCCAGTGGTTGAGGCACAGCAGCAGCGGAATGGTCGCTATGGCCGGAATGAACAGCCCGAACAGCGTCAGGGCCAGGTAGATGTGCTTGAGCTTGACGAGGGTGCGGTATTTGTCATAGTCGTCGCGGTTGCGCACGGCGGCGTATTCCAGCAGGAAAATCAGCAGCATCACCACCGCCACCATCGAGGCGACGGCCAGGAATATTCCGAAGGGGCTGAGGTCGTCCTCATCGCCGGCGAAATCGGCGTCGGCAGCCGTCGAACGGTATTCCTCGGCAGCCACGGGGTCGGACAGCAGCGAGGCGACGGTTGCGACGGCGCGCACGGTGCCGGCGTCATAGTCGCCGTCGCGGAACGCGGGCGCCATGACCTCGCGGATTATGCGGCCGCAGGTGATGTCGGGCAACACCCCTTCGAGGCCGTAGCCGGGGCGTATGGTGACCTTCCGCTGGTCCTTGACAATCAGAATAAGCAGGCCGTTGTCCCTGTCGGCCTTGCCGAGGCCCCACAGCTCGAACAGGTCGGTGGCGAACTGCGAGGCGTCGTCGGGGTCCTCGATGTTGTCAACGGCCACAACCATGGGTTCGACGGTGAGCGAGCGGCGCAGCGTGTCGAGCGCGGTGTTTATGGCGCCCACGGCCTGCGCCGACAGGATTCCGTCGGGATTGGCCACATAGTCGCGGCGGTCGGCGCGGTGGACGTCGGGCACGGAGGCCGGGGTGTAGACGCCTGCGGCCGCCGCCAGGCAGGCGACAGCCGTCACGAGCGTCACGGCGAGGGTGCGGAGGTTCATTGTTCCGAGGGGTGTTTGAGGTAATACTGATGGAGGAGCTCGCCGATGTTGAAATAGTAGCCCGCGGGCGACGAGGCGGTTTTGGGATTGACGAGGATGTAGTCGTAATACGGCGGCTCGAACTTGGCTTCCTTGACGGTGATTCCCGACAGGTTGAGGAAGTCATACTCGTCCTGCGGGTAGACCACGGTCCAGGCGTTCTCGGGATCGGCGCCGGTGCCCGACGAGGCTATGACCAGCAGCAGGTGGTTGAGCTTGTTCTGCCATATCTTGGCAAGGTCGAACTTGCCGTTCTGCTCGTAGACGAAGATGCGGTTGGTGAGCTGGCGCAGGTTCACGGGATTGTCGGCCAGGCACTCCATGGCGAAGTCGAGAATCTGCTTGCGCTCGGCGCGCGACCATTCCTTTTTGTTGAACAGCGGGGCGAGGGTGGCCTGCATCTCGGGGTTGACCTGGGGGCGGTAGGGGTCGTAATCCTCCTGAAACAGGGTGCCGTAGTAGAAATACTGGAAGTCCTCGTCGGTCATGACGGTGTCGTTGGCCATGAACTGCCGCAGGAGCTTGGGATAGTAATATTTCGAGGTTTCGTCGGTCGACGCTTTCTGAATGGCCTCGAGGTCGGGTCGTCCGAGCGAGGATTTGACGGCGCGGCGCGCGGCGGCGTCGGGACAGGCGGCGAGAAGGATGAGCGAGAGGGCAAAGAGAATGTGTTTCATCAGCGGAAGAGGGGGAGTTGTGCGAATGTTATGATTACGATGAAGAAAGTCACCATCGCCGGAATTGCGAGGTCGGCGAAAATTGCGAGGCGCTGGCTGAACGTGGCGTTCATTCGCCCCGCCGGGGTGCGGCGGAAGGCCTCGAAGCCCAGGAAGGCCCCGATTGCGCCGCCGATGATGAGGGCTGCCATCGAGCCGGCCACGGCGCCGACGACGCTGCCCGCAAGGGCTCCGCCGGCGGTGTAGAGGCGCAGGGCTGTGAGCGGAGGCCGCGAGCCCAGGTATAGGTTGACGGTCACAATCAGGGCGGCGATTCCCCAGAACCAGTACTGGCCCGTGGGAAAGACAGCCCATCCGAAGGCGGCGGCAACCAGCATCGAGACGAAGGCGACAGCCGCTGCCGGCAGACGCCGGCAAAACGCCATGACGACAGCCGCGAGGCTGATTGCGGCGGGTATTATGTAGTAAAATGTGGGCATAATTGAAACGATTCTTGACAAAGTTACAAAAATAAAAACAACCGCAATTTAACTGCGGTTGCTTTTTAATATTGTTTAAGTTTAATTGTCCATCATGAATCGTGCATCGTGCATTGAGCATCGTGCACCGTACTCAGGTGCGGCGGCGGAAGTTGGCCTTGATGGTGTCGACGACGTTGACGATGTAGTCGCCGGTGCGCTCGAGGTCCGAGATGATGTCCATGTAGTAGATGCCGGCCTGATACTGGTAGATGCCGTCGTTGATGTTCTGGATGTTCTGCGAGCGGAGCGAGTTGCGCATGTTGTTGATTTCGCGCTCCTTGTTGTAGGACGCGATGAGCGGGCGCTCCTGCACGTTCTCGAGGTCCTTGAGCTCGTCGATCATCATCTTCATGGCCTCGTGGATGTAGCCGTACATGGTGTCGATGTTGCGGTATATTTCCTCGTTGAACTCGGCGTGGCTCTCGATCTTGCGGTTGAGGATTTTGCCTATGCCCAGACAGCAGTCGGCGATTGATTCTATCTCGCTGATTATGCCGAGCATTGCGGCGATGCGGGCCTTACCCTCGTTTGAAAGGCGCCCTTCGGCGCATCGGTTGAGGTATCGGGCAATCTCGAGTTCCATGCGGTCGGAGATGTCCTCGTATTTCTCAAGCCGCGAGTAGAGTTTGTTGAAATCCTCGCTCTTTTCCTTTGTGTGGATGAGTTGCTGGGCCATGTCGACCATGCGGTAGACGCGCTCGGCATAGACGCTCATTTCCTTTTCGGCCTGGGCTATGCCGAGTTCCGAGGCATTGAGCAGACCGCGCGAGATGAACTTGAGGGTGAATTCGTCCTCGTGCTGGCGCGACGGCACGAGCCATTCCACAATCTTGACATAAATCTTGGTGAACCAAATCATTATGCACACGTTGACGATGTTGAACGTGGTGTGGAAAATCGACAGGCCGAACGACACGCTCATCTGCATGGCGCCGATTTTGGCGATTACGTCATGGCCGGCGGGCAGCGAGTTGTCGAACAGGTGGTTGTAGATGTCGGGGTTGGTGTGCTCGAGGTTGTTGACGAAGTTGTAGAGGTCCTCGGGATTTCCCTGGCCGATGAGTTCTGTGAGCCATGCGTTCATCGAGGCGAAGGGCACGAACACGCACAGGCACCACACCGTGCCGAGAAGATTGAACAGCAAGTGGCCCATGGCGGTGCGCTTGGCGGCCACGTTACCGCTCATCGAGGCGAGGATGGGGGTGATTGTCGTACCGATGTTCGAGCCGAGCACCACGGCGCAGGCAAGCTCGAAGGTAATCCAGCCTTTCGTACACATTATCAGCACGATGGCGAAGGTGGCCGACGACGACTGGATGATGGCCGTGAGCACCAGGCCCACCAGGGCGAAGATGAGTATCGAGCCTATGCCCATCGAGGCGTAGCCGCGCAGGACGGCGAACATCTCGGGGTTGGACTGCAGGTCGGGCACATAGTCTGAAATCATGTTCAGGCCCATGAACAGGAAGGCGAAGCCTATCAGGAATTCGCCGATGCTCTTCGACTTGCTTTTGTTGGTGAACAGCAGCACGACGGCGACGCAGATGAGCGGCAGCACGGCCACCGACACGTCGACCTTGAAGCCGAACAGGGCGATGATCCATCCTGTGAATGTTGTGCCGACGTTGGCGCCGAATATGACGGCCATGGATTGCTGGAGTGTCATGAGGCCGGCGTTCACGAAGCTGACCACCATGACGGTCGATGCGGATGAACTTTGGATGAGGGCTGTGATGAGGCAACCGGTGAGGAGTCCCGTGAAGGGATTGCGGGTCATTGCCGAGAGGATGTTGCGCAGGCGGTCGCCGGCAGCTTTCTGGAGGCCTTCGCTCATGACCTTCATGCCGTAGAGGAACAGGCCGACGGCGCCGAGCAGACCCAGGAAGTCGAGAATAGAGTAGTCCATTTTGGGTAATGATGTTGTGGCTTCAAGTAAGTTAAAATCGCACCGCAAAGTTACGGAGAATTTTACAATTCTTTACAAGCATAATGGAAAAAAGTTTGAATTGTACCGTGAATATCGTGCCGGCATAAATCGTTCCCCTTGCAAAAACGGCGGGCAGACGCCGTTGATGCGTCTGCCCGCCGTCGCGGGGTATGTCATGCCTTTTCCGTTGGGGAAAGGGGCGATTATTCCACTGTCCAGGTCTCGCCGGCCAGAATCATCGAGCGCAGCGAGTCGAAGCCTTTGCGGGCGCGCACTTCCTCGACCTGCTGGCTGACGCCCTCGTCATAGGTGGGGGCGGCCACGTCGCGGATTACGCCGATGGCCAGCGGGAGGGTCTCGCCGTCCATCATGGCGAGCTGCTGGTGGAGGAAGTTCGACTCGGTGTGGGCGTCGTGGACGAGCACGTCGTCGAGGGTGTATCCGTCCTGGCCGACTGTTACGGCCTTGAGGCCGAAGCCGTCCTGCACCAGGCCTTTTTCCATGTCCTTGCCGAAGAGCATCTTCTCGCCGTGGCGCAGGTGGATGGTCTTTTCGGCGCGTACGGCCTTGTCGGTGATGGGGTTGTGGATGCCGTTGTTGAAGATCACGCAATTCTGGAGAATCTCGGTGACCGATGTTCCCTTGTGGCGTGCGGCGGCCACGAGCACTTCCTGCGAGGTGGCGAGTTCAACGTCGATCGAGCGGGCGAAGAAGTTGCCGCGGGCGCCGAAGCAGAGCTCGGCGGGGATGAAGGGGTCTTCGGTGGTTCCGTAGGGCGATGATTTCGACACGAATCCGCGGGCCGAGGTCGGCGAATACTGACCCTTGGTGAGGCCGTAGATTTTGTTGTTGAACAGAATCATGTTTATGTCGACGTTGCGGCGGATTGCGTGGATGAAGTGGTTGCCGCCGATTGCGAGGCCGTCGCCGTCGCCCGAAATCTGCCATACGGTCATCTCGGGGTTGGCCACCTTGAAGCCCGTGGCGATTGCCGCGGCGCGTCCGTGGATGGTGTGGAAGCCGTAGGTGTTCATGTAATAGGGCAGGCGCGACGAGCATCCGATGCCCGAAATCACGGCGGTCATGTGGGGCGGCACGCCGATTGTGGCCATTGCCTTGTGGAGGGTGTTGAGGATGGCGTGGTCGCCGCAGCCGGGACACCAGCGAACGCTTTGGTCGCTCTTGTATGAGGCTGCTGTATATTGCTGGTTTTCCATCATTTCGTTGCGATAAGGTTCTTGGTTTGTTCGACGATTTCGCTCACCTGGAAGGGCTGGCCCTGAATCTTGTTGATGCGCAGGATTTCAATGCCGGGGAGCTTGGCCTGGAGATAGTCGGCAAACATGCCGGTGTTGAGCTCGGCCACAATCACGCGGCGGTAGCGGCGGATGGTGTCGAGGGCGTTGGCGGGGAGCGGGTTGATGTAGCGGAAGTGTGCGAACGCTGTGGGAGTGCCCTCGGCGTTGAGGGTCTCGGTGGCGGTGCGCAGGTGGCCGTAGGTGCCGCCCCAGCCGATGAGGAGGGTGTCGGCGTCGGGGTTGCCGAGCACTTCGAGGGCCGGGATGTCGTCGGCGATGCGGGCTATCTTCTCGCGGCGGGTGTTGACCATCTTCTCGTGGTTGACGGGGTCGGTTGAGATTGCGCCGGTGTTGAAGTCCTTTTCGAGGCCGCCGAGGCGGTGTGCGGCGCCTTCGGTGCCGGGGATGGCCCAGCGGCGCACCTTCGACTTCTCGTCGCGCTGGTAGGGACGCCAGCCGGCGTTGAGCTGTTCGGGGGTTACGTAGGGCACCTTGATGGCGGGGAACTCATCGGCCTCGGGGATGCGCCATGCGCTCGAGCCGTTGCCGATGAAGGCGTCGGTGAGCAGGATGACGGGGGTCATGTGCTCGACGGCGATGCGGGCTGCCTCGAAGGCCATGGTGAAGCAGTCGGTGGGGGTGGCTGCGGCAACCACCGCCAGGGGCGACTCGCCGTTGCGGCCGTAGAGGGCCTGGAACAGGTCGGTCTGTTCGGTCTTGGTGGGGAGACCGGTGGATGGGCCGCCGCGCTGCACGTCAATCACCACCAGGGGCAGCTCGGCCATTACGGCCAGGCCGATGCCTTCGCTCTTGAGGGCGAGGCCGGGACCCGAGGTGGATGTTACGGCGAGGTTGCCGGCAAACGATGCGCCGATGGCCGAGCATACGCCTGCAATCTCGTCTTCCATCTGGATGGCCTTGACGCCGAGGTCCTTGCGCTTGGCGAGCTCGTGGAGGATGTCGGTGGCCGGGGTGATGGGATAGGAGCCGAGGAACAGCGGGCGTCCGGCCTTTTCCGAAGCCATGATGAGGCCCCAGGCGGTGGCGGTGTTGCCGTTGATGTCGGTGTATGTGCCCGGACGGGGCTCGTCGCTCTCGATGCGGTAGGTCGATACGGAGGCGTGGATGTTGTTGCCGTAGTTGTATCCGGCTTCGATTACCTTGGCGTTTGCCTCGTAGACGGCGGGTTTCTTGGCGAATTTCTTTTGGAGGTGGCGCAGGGCGGCGTCGAGCGGGCGGTCGAACAGCCAGCACACCAGGCCGAGCGCGAAGATGTTGCGGCATTTGAGGATGCTCTTGGCGTCGAGGCCGCTTTCGGCCAGGGCTGCCTTGGTGAGCGACGTCACCGGCACCTCGACCACCTGGGCCTTGATGCCGAGTTCCTCAAACGGGTTGTTTGTAGCGAATTGTGCTTTTTTCAGGTCGGCTTCCTTGAAGGAGTCGATGTCGACAATGATTACGCCGCCGGGTTTGAGGAACTTAACGTTCTGTTTCAAAGCAGCGGGATTCATGGCAATGAGGACGTCACAGCTGTCGCCGGGGGTGTGGACGCTTTGGCCCACGCTCACCTGGAAGCCCGACACGCCGCTGAGCGAGCCCTGCGGAGCGCGGATTTCGGCGGGATAGTCGGGGAAGGTCGAGACCTGGTTGCCGACTCCGGCCGAAATGTTGGTGAAAATGTTTCCGGCCAGCTGCATGCCGTCGCCCGAGTCGCCCGAGAAGCGGACGACCACCTTGTCGAGAACTTTTACGTTGGTCTTCTCTAACATAATGATTTAGGGTCTATTAAACGGTCAAGGTAAGGTAGTTTTGACTTGTAGGGGCAAAGGTAGGTAAAGTTTTTGGATTGGCAAATTTTATTTCAAGGAATAATGTAATTATGTTTCCGCAGCAGGTTTTTCCGTGATTTTCCTGTCGGAAATTTGGCATATCCTGCGGAAAGTCGCGGTGGCGGAAAACCGGCGGTTGTAATTTCGCATTGTAAAACTTCAATTTTAATCCACTCATTATTATGAACGACAACCAATCCATCCCGCCCGCCGCCGGTGCGGAACCCGAAATCGCCGGCGATGGCCCCGCCATGTACCAGTCGCTGCTGCCCGGCAACGAGGCCGGGGCCGCGCCCGACGACCCCACCGACGGCTTTCTGGCCGACCGTCCCTTCCGGCGCCTTTTCTTTGAAGAAGACCAGTTTAACGTTTAACTGAAAAACACCATGAAAAACATCCGTAAATTCCTGCGCTTCATCATGGCGCTGCTCGAGTGCATCATCCCCAAAACCAACCGACAGAACAAAAAACAAGACTGAACCATGACAAACATCGTTTCAGGCGCGGCAGGCGGCCAGCACGTGGCCGGCGCGCCCCTCACCACTTCCGCAACCCGCCAGGCGTCGCCCGATTTGCTGCGCAACGCCATCGACGAGCGCATCGTGCGCATACGTCCCATGTCGACTCCCCTCGACCAGATTTCGCGCTGCGCCGGCTCGCGCCGCTGCGGGGCCATGACGGTCGAATACTATTCGGTCGACACCAAGAAAACCGAGTCGACCGTCAACGGCATGGTCGACACTGACATGACCGTCTCGCACGGCGACTTGAAAACTTTCAAGGTCAAGGTGAACGACCCCGGTATTTTCGAGGTGTCCGAGACCGTGCTTTTCCCTGGCAAGGATGTTAACGGCCGCCCGATGGTGGGCTATGTGTTCGCCGCCGACGACACCGGTGCGCTCGAGGTTGTGGCCCTGGGCGACGGCAAGCCGGCCGACGGCGTCATTCCCGACGGCTCGAAAATCGTGCGCATGGGCCGCGCGGCTACCGAACTCGACGTGCAGACGCCCCAGTTCCAGGCCCTGCCCAAAAAGGCGAGCAACCATTGCCAGATTTTCAAGATGCAGGTGGAGCAGTCGACCCTCCAGCGCCTGGCCGACAAGGAAGCCGGCTGGACCCTCTCTGACCAGGAGGAGGCAGCCGTCATCGACATGCGCCTCGGCATGGAGAAGAACTTCCTGTTCGGCTGCCGCGCCAAAATCTTCGACCCCTCCAAAAACGAGGAGGTCTACCTCACCGGCGGCATCTGGAACCAGACCTCGGAAACCGTCGAGGTCAACGTCGACACCCTCTCGCACGCCGACCTCATCACCATCGCGTCGCGCGCCTTCACCGACAACAACGGTTCCAAGCGCAAGATCATCATGGGCGGCACCGATTTCGTGGCCGCGCTGTGCCGGCAGGAGGTGGTCAACGTGGCGCCCATCGGCAGCACCCTTGCCAAGTGGGGCCTCGAGGCACGCGAGATTGTGACCAACTTCGGCCACCTCTATGTGATTCACTCGGAAATCTTCGACCAGTGCGGCCACTCCAAGGACGCCATGGTCATCGACCCCAACTACATCACCAAGTACACCCACATCCCCTTCCACGCCGAGAAACTCGACCTGCGCCGCGCCGGCACCCGCAACACCGACGCCGTCGTGCTCACCGAGGCTTCGTGCCTGGTGCTGCGCTATCCCAAGTCGCACCTCCGCATCGTCCACAAGGCGTAATTCCCAACCGACCGATATGCTGACCCTGACAAAAAGTGAAATGCTCGCGCTGTGGCGCAAGTCGCACGGCCTTGACACGCTCCGTGCCGACTGCTCGGTCGAGGCGGTGGACGGCATCGACATCGATGCCTGGCTCGAACCTAAAATGCGCCGTTGGTACCTCAACCTGCTTGACACGGCCCCGGCCCATCTCGTGCCTGTCGGGGAATTCGGCCGTTCGTCATCCGTCACCGTCACCGCCTCGCCGGTGGGCACAATCGTGCCGCCGGCGGCGGTGAGGCGGGTGCTGTCGGTGAAGCTGCAGGGATGGCAGCGCCCGGTGGTGCCGGTACCCGAGGAGGAGGCCGCCGGGCGTCTCGGACGGCTGGCCTCGCCGTTCTGCCGCCCGGGACGCAACGAGCCGCTGGCCGTTGTGCGCGCCGACGGAACCCTGCTCGTGGCTCCGGTCGACGTGCCGGTGGTGGAATCGCTGCGCTGCGTGGCCGACCCCGGCGAGGACGTGTACCAGCTCGACGAAACCCTGCTTACGTGACAAGAGGGTGTTTAAACCCCCTAAATCTTCATTCCGTTCACTTACTTATTATGATATGATTGACAAGGCTTATTCAGCATGGGCGGCGGCCGCCGACTTCCGCGCCCGCCGCGCCCGGCAGAAACGTTACACCTACGGCGACCAGTGGTCGGACATCGTGCCCGACGGCACCGGCGCCATGAAGCGGGAATATGACCTGGCCATGGAGAAAGGCAAGCGGCCGCTCACCAACAACCTCCTGCGCCAGCTCGTGAAGACCATTGTGGGCCGCTACCGCACCCGCGCCTACGAACAGGGCCTTTACGACAGCGAGCCCGGCTCGGTCGACGCCCGCAACGCCCTCGCCGAGCTCGACGCCAGGATGCTCGAGGAGTTCGTGGTGTCGGGTGCGGCGGTTCAGCGCGTGGTGGCCGAGCGCCGTCCCGGTGGCGACGGCGTCTGGGTCGACAACGTGGATTTGCGCATGTTTTTCGTCAATCCCTACCGCGACCCGCGCGGCCTCGACATAGACTTCGTCGGCATGCTGCACGACTTTTCGTGGCCCGAGGTGGTCAACCGCTTCTCGCGTGGCTCGCGCACCCGCACCGCGTGGCTCAAGACCCTGCTCGACCAGCCCGTCGCCGGTCCGTTTGCCGACGGTCCGGCCCTCGGTTCGCCCTCGGGCGGCGACGTCGACTTTTTCCGCGCTCCCGACGGCCGTTTCCGCGTGGTCGAGACCTGGGCGCTCGAGGGGCGCACGGTCAACGTGCGCGGCCGCGTGCGCATGGAGATGGTGTGGCGCTGCCGCTGGCTCGCGCCCGACGGCACGGTACTCGACGAATACAACTCGCCCTTCCCCCACGGCTCGCATCCTTTTGTGGTCAAGCTCTATCCCCTCACCGACGGCGAGGTCCACTCGTTTGTCGAGGATGTCATCGACCAGCAGCGCAACATCAACCGCCTGGTCACCCTCATCGACTCGATGATGGGCGCCTCGGCCAAGGGTGTCCTTCTGTTCCCCATCGACCAGCTGCCGCGCGGTGTATCGCTGCAGGACGTCACCTCCTGCTGGGCGCACACCGACGCCGTGATTCCCATCACGGGCCGCGGCAACCAGCTCCCGACCCAGCTTCAGGCCGTTCCGAACCCCGGCGCCTACCAGTTGCTCGATTTGCAGATGAACCTGTTCGAGCGCACGTGCGGCATCAGCGACGCGCTGTTGGGACGCAATGTGTCGCCCGCGACCGGCTCGACGCTCTACGAGGCTCAGGTGCAGAACGCCACCATCGCCCTGGCCGACCTGCTCGACACCTTCGCGTCGTTCACCGCCGCGCGCTCGGCTAAGGTGGCCCGCACGCTCGCCGCGTCGTGACACACTCCGGCGCCTTGAAATTCGGCTGTTTTTTATGCGCTCGGTAAGTCTGTGTGCCACAGCTTGTTGAAATTGCGGTGTAAAAATTTCCGTAAAAAAGTGGCTGAAAAATTTGGCCGGTTCGGAAAAAGTGCCTAACTTTGCATCGCTTTCGACAAGAAAGGGCGCTTAGCTCAGCTGGTTCAGAGCGTCTGCCTTACAAGCAGAGGGTCGGGGGTTCGAATCCCTCAGCGCCCACAAGGATAAACCAATCATCACGCCGGACTTCTCAACGAAGTCCGGTTTTTTTATTTGGGGGTTTCAGGTGGGAGTTTGAAACTTAATTTGTGGCTTTGCACATTATTTATTAACTTTGCGCGTAATTTTATCTTTTGAAACCTATTACGCAAAATATATGAACATTCTCGAACTCAGCGAACAGGAAATCATCCGACGCAACTCCCTCCAGGGCCTCCGCGACCTCGGCATTGACCCTTATCCCGCCGCAGAATACCCCGTCGACGCCCACAGCACAGAAATCAAGGAAAATTTCAGCGACGACGCCGAGGATAAACGCAAGGTGTGCGTGGCCGGCCGCATCATGGGCCGACGCATCATGGGAAAAGCCTCGTTCGTTGAGCTTCAGGATTCGGAAGGACGCATCCAGGTCTACATCTCGCGCGACGACATCTGCCCCGGCGAGGACAAGGAACTCTACAACACCGTGTTCAAGAAACTCCTCGACATCGGCGACTTCATCGGCGTGAAAGGATACGTGTTCCGCACCCAGACCGGCGAAATCTCGGTTCACGCCCAGGAGCTGACCGTGCTGTCCAAGAGCCTGCGCCCCCTGCCCATCGTCAAGGTGAAGGACGGCGTGACATACGACGCCTTCGATGACCCCGAGCTGCGCTTCCGCCGCCGCTATGTCGACCTGGTCGTGAACGACGGCGTCAAGGAAATTTTCCTCAAGCGCACCAAGGTCTACACCTCAATGCGCGAATATTTCAACAACGCCGGCTACATCGAGGTCGAGACCCCCATCCTGCAGTCGATTCCCGGCGGCGCCTCGGCCCGTCCGTTCATCACCCACCACAACGCGCTCGACATTCCCCTCTATCTCCGCATCGCCGACGAGCTCTATCTCAAGCGCCTCATCGTGGGCGGATTCGAGGGCGTCTACGAGTTCTCGAAAAACTTCCGCAACGAGGGCATGGACCGCACCCACAACCCCGAGTTCACCTGCATGGAGATATACGTGGCCTACAAGGACTACAACTGGATGATGGCCTTCACCGAGCGCATGCTCGAGAAAATCTGCATGGACGTGAACGGCACCACCGAGGTCAAGGTCGGCGACAACGTCATCTCGTTCAAGGCTCCGTTCCCCCGCGTGACAATGGCCCGGGCCATCAAGGACCACACCGGCGTCGACATCACCGGCATGGACGAGGCCGCCCTGCGCCAGGTTGCCAAAGACCTCGGCGTCGAGGTGGACGAGTCGATGGGCAAAGGCAAGCTCATCGACGAGATTTTCGGCGAGAAATGCGAGGGCAAGTACATACAGCCCACCTTCATCACCGACTATCCCATCGAAATGTCGCCCCTCACCAAGCGCCACCGCGACAACGCCGAGCTGACCGAGCGCTTCGAGCTCATGGTCAACGGCAAGGAATTGGCCAACGCATACTCCGAGCTCAACGACCCCATCGACCAGTATGAACGCTTCGTCGAGCAGATGCGCCTGGCCGACCGTGGCGACGACGAGGCCATGATTATCGACGGCGACTTCATCCGCGCCCTCGAATACGGCATGCCCCCCACATCGGGCATGGGCATCGGCATGGACCGCCTCGTGATGCTCATGACCGGCCAGACAGCCATCCAGGAAGTGCTCCTTTTCCCGCAGATGCGCCCCGAAAAGGTCGAGAAGCGCGACAAGGCCGAGGCTTTCATCGCCGTGGGCGTTCCCGAGGAGTGGGTGGCCCCAGTCCAGAAAGCCGGTGTGCTCACCGTCAAGGCCCTCAAGGGCGCCGTGGCCGGAAAGCTGTTCCAGGACCTCTGCGGCATCAACAAAAAATACAAGCTCGGTCTCAAGAATCCCACCCCGCAGGAAATCCAGGGCTGGATAGACTCGATTTGACTCCGTGTCCGGTTCATCCCTAATCCCTGATTGAAACTATGGCTAACAACATAGGAAAGGTGGCCGTGCTCGGCGGCGGAAGCTGGGCCACCGCCCTTGCCAAACTCCTGCTGCAGAACTGCGGCCAGCTCATGTGGTACATGCGCCGCGACGACCGCATCGACGAGTTCCTGCGCCTCGGCCACAATCCGGCCTACCTCACCGATGTCACCTTCGACACCTCGCGCATCGAGTTCTCGTCCGACATCAACCGCGTGTGCTCCGAGGCCGACGTGCTGCTGCTCGCCATGCCCTCGCCCTACTTCAAGTCCCACATGGAGAAGGTCACCGCCGATATATCCGGCAAGACCATCGTGTCGGCAATCAAGGGCATAGTGCCCGACGAAAACCAGCTCATCACCGACTACATGGTCGAGCGCTTCGGCGTGGCCTCGCGCCGCGAGCTGGTGATTTCTGGTCCCTGCCACGCCGAGGAAGTGGCCCTCGACCGCCCGTCGTATCTCACCATCGGCTGCCACGACCATGACCTCGCCGCCAACTTCGCCTCGCTCATCGCCGGCAAGCACACCCACACAATCCTGTCGAGCGACGTCGAGGGCATCGAATACGGCGCCGTGCTCAAGAACGTCTATGCCATCGCCGCCGGCATAATCCACGGCATGAAGCGCGGCGACAACCTGCTCGCCGTGCTCGTCTCGAACGCCATCCGCGAGATGGACCGCTTCGTCGCCGCCGTCGTTCCCGAACGTCGCAGCATTTGCGACTCGGTCTACCTCGGCGACCTCCTCGTCACCGCCTATTCCCGCTTCTCGCGCAACCACAATTTCGGGTCGATGATCGGCAAGGGATATTCCGTCACCGCCGCCCGCATGGAGATGGAACAGACCGCCGAGGGCTATTACGCCGCCAAGTGCATCTCCGACATCAACCGCGACTACAAGGTGTCGATGCCCATCCTTGAGGGCGTCTACGACATCCTCTACCGCCACGTCCCCGCCGCCAAAGCCATCGCCCGCATGGCCGAGACATTCAGCTGACCCCGCAGCGGCGTTACATGAATTAATGGTATCCGGCCATTGTCGACAGCAGTCAGACGATGGCCGGATGCTGTTTCAGGCAATTAAAAGGCTGTGGGTTTTGTTTAAATTCGGATTTGGTTTTGCGTAGTTTGGCGAAAATTGCTACCTTTGCGGTATGGCAGAGAATGGCGATAATCCGGCGGTCTATCTTTTCCCTGTCCCGATGGGGGACGGGGCGGTGGCCGACGTGTTGCCCGCACGCAATGTCGAGCTGCTGAAGACCATACGGTATTTTGTCGTGGAGAACATACGCTCGGCTCGCCGTTTCCTGCGCGCCGCCAGCCGCGACATCGTAATCGACGACCTGCATTTCACCGAACTTTCCGAGCATACGCCCCCGTCGGAGGTGGCCGAGATGCTCGCCCCGATGGCCCAGGGCCATTCGATAGGCGTGATTTCCGAAGCCGGATGCCCCGCCGTGGCCGATCCGGGAGCCGACCTCGTGGCCGTGGCCCAGCGCCGTGGCCTCAAAGTGGTGCCGCTGGTTGGGCCGTCGAGCATATTGCTCTCGCTGATGGGCTCGGGATTCAACGGTCAGAGTTTCGCTTTCCTGGGCTACCTGCCGATTGAGGCGAAGGCCCGCGCGAACGCTTTCCGCGAACTCGAACGCCGCGTGCGCCGCGACAGCCAGACGCAGATTTTCATCGAGACCCCCTACCGCAACAACCGCCTCATCGGCGAGCTGTGCCAGGCCCTGCCCGCCGACATGCTCCTATGCGTGGCCTCCGACATCACCGGCCCGCGCGAGAGCATCGTCACCCTCCCTATATCGAAATGGCGCTCGCGTCAGTACGACTACTCGAAAATCCCCACCATATTTCTAATCTACAAGCAGTAATTCCCACCTATCGCCATGGCAAAACGCTACAACCGCCGCTCAACACGTCCAATCGAAGACCTTCCGAGCCTTTTCGGCGGGGAAAGCGAGAGTGGGGAAGTGCATTTCGAGGTGGCGCCCGACAAGGCCGGGAAGCAACAGCCGGGCGACGATTTCGTGGTGCCCGAACAGTACACCCGTCCGCGCCGCCGCCTGCGGTTCATCTCGTTCGGTTCGGGCAGCAGCGGAAACTGCTCGTACATCGGCACCCCCGAGTGCGGACTGCTCATCGACGGCGGTGTCGACAATAACTTCATCAACGCCGAGCTGGCGCGCAACGGCATCGACATCTCGACCATCCGCGGCATACTACTAACCCACGACCATGCCGACCACGTGCGCTATTCCTACGCCATCCTGCGCCGCAACCCGCAGATGAGGCTCTACGCCACCATGAGGGCCGTCGAGGGGCTCCTGCGCCGCCACAACATATCGCGCCGAATCAAGGATTTCCACGCCCCGATTTTCAAAGAACACGAACTGGTGTTCGACGACATCCGTGTCACTCCTTTCGAGACATCGCACGACGGCACCGACAACGTCGGTTTCTTCATCACCCTGGGCGACACCTCGTTTGTGGTGGCCACCGACATGGGCATGATTACCGAGCGCGCCGACCACTACATGCGCCGCGCCACCGCCCTGATGATTGAGGCCAACTACGACGACATCATGCTGGCCAACGGCCGCTATCCCGAATATCTCAAGGCCCGCATCCGCTCGGCCACAGGCCACATGGACAATGCCGTCACTGCCCGGTATCTGACCGAGACCTACCGCCCGTCGCTGTCCCATATCTTCCTGTGCCACCTCAGCGACGACAACAACACTCCCGAGACGGCCATGGCGACGATGCTCAATTCCTTGCGCACCATCGGTATAACTCCCGCGCCGTCCTCCGCCGAGATTCCCGACGGAACGGTTTACATCGCTCCGTTGCCCCGCTTCAAGTCATCGGAGCTTTACGTGCTGTGATTCACCGGAGTTCCGCGTACAGGTTCTGCAAGGCGTCCTGGAGGAGGTCGAGGACGAGTTCGAAGCCTTCGGCGCCTTCATAATAGGGGTCGGGGATGTGGTCGTAGCGCGTGGCTACGCCTCCCATCCACTCGCTCATGGGGTGGATTTTCTTGAGGTCGCCGGGGGTGCGGGCGAGTTCGCGCAGGTCGGAGACGTTTCCGCTGTCCATTCCGATTATCAGGTCGAAACGGTCGAAATCTTCGGGCTTCACCTGCCGTGCGCGGTGGGTGAGGTCGAGGCCGCGGCGGCGTGCGTGGACGCGCATGCGCTGGTCGGGCAGCTGGCCGGTGTGCCAGGCGCCGATTCCGGCCGAGTCGATTTCCCAATTGGTCTGGTCGTCATTTTCTTCGACAATGCGGCGCATGATGCCTTCGGCCGCCGGCGAGCGGCAGATGTTGCCGAGGCATACGAAAAGGACACGGTGTCGTTGGGCTGGGGTGGGGGATTGGTTGGTCATGGAGTTATGAATTTTGCAAATGTTTGATGATTTCGGCGGCTGCGGTTTTGGCGGCCTCGCGGTGGCCCAGGGCGTCGCGCATGGCCTGATAGCCGTCGAGCTGGGCGGCGCGTACCGGGGAATTGTCGGGTGTGAGCTCGCGCAGCCGTTCTGCCACGGCGTCGGGAGTGCAGAAGTGCAGCAGCATCTCGGGAATGATTCCGCGGTCGGCAATCAGGTTGGGGAGGGCCACGAAACGCACGTGCAGCAGCTTTTTCATGAGGTTATAGGCCAGTTTCGAGCCGTTCGAGCGGTAGGTCACCACCTGCGGCACGCGTGCCAGGGCGGCTTCGAGCGTGGCCGTGCCCGAGGTGACGAGCGCGGCGTGGGCGTGGGCCAGCAGGGCGTGCGTCTGATCGCGCACAACCTTGAACTTGGTCAGGTTGGCGTAAAATTCGTCGGGAATCCCCGGCGCGCCGGCCACGACGATGGTGTATTGCGGGAACCGGCGGGCCACGGCGTCCATCACGGGCAGGTTGCAGCGTATCTCGCCGCGGCGGCTGCCCGGCAGCATGGCTATGATGCGGTGGTCGCGCAGGCGGTTGGCGCTCAGGAATTCGCCGCGCGGCGGTGCCGAAGCGATGGCCGCCTCGAGCTCCTCGACCGACGGATTGCCGACGTACACCGCGTCGGAGTAGCTGCGCTCGGCATACCATGCGGGCTCGAACGGCAGGATGCACAGCACCTTGTCGACGAGGCGACGGATGGCCTTGACGCGCCACTGTTTCCACGCCCATATTTTCGGGGAGATGTACCAGAACACCGGGATGCCGAGCCGCCGGGCGGTTTTGGCCACCTTGAGGTTGAAGCTGGGATAGTCGACCAGGATGAGGGCGTCGGGGCGCTCGGCGTCAAGAGTGCGGCGGGCGGTGGCGAGGTTGCGGAAGATGGGGCGCAGGTTGCGCAGCACCTCGCTGAAGCCCATGTAGGCCATGTCGCGGTAGTGGATTACGGGCTGGTTTCCCGATGCAGCGGCCATGAGGTCGCCCCCCAGGAACGTGAACCGGGCGTCGGGGTCGGCCTGGCGCAGGCGTGCGATGAGGTGCGAGGCGTGGAGGTCGCCCGATGCCTCGCCGGCGATGAGCATGTATTTCATGGGCGTCGGCTTTTGAAGAAGTTTACAATCAGCTCGCGGCACTCGTCGGCGCGTACGTCCCACACCACCTCGGCCTTGGGGTGGAACGGCGTCGAGTTGGTCAGGACCGAGAATCCCCGGCGCGGGTCGCGGGCTCCGATGACGATGCGTCCCAGCTGGCTCCAGCCAATTGCGCCGGCGCACATCAGGCAGGGCTCGAGGGTGACGTAAAGGGTGGCGTCGTCGAGGTATTTCGCTCCGCGCTCGTTGGCGGCGGCGGTGATGGCCTGCATTTCGGCGTGGGCGGTCACGTCGCGCAGGGTTTCGGTGAGGTTGTGGCCGCGGCCCACCACGCGGTCGGCCACCACGACGATGGCACCGACGGGTATCTCGCCGCGCGCCGCCGCCGCCCTGGCCTCGCCAATGGCAAGCTGCATGTATCTGTCGTCTTTTTCTTGTATAGTCATTGTTGTGGTATTTATGAATACAGGGCGCCGGGCGCTACATAACTTCGTTGGGGGGTCGCCTGCGGCGACTACATATTTTTTATTTTGTTTTCCGATACACCCGGTATTTCCGTTTGATTTCAAGAGGAGTCCTGCCAAAATTAATTATCAGTCCATGGTCAATGCCGGTCGTTGTCAGGTAGTTGACAAGTTGTATTTCATGGGAATCTGTAATTGAATTCACTGCTTTGAGCTCCAGAATGATTTGATTGTCAACAAGAATGTCCGCGCGGTACTGACCCACAACTTCTCCATCATATTTAACATGCAGCGGGGCTTCTTTCTCATAGAGTATGTTGTTCTTTCTCAGCTCGTGGCAAAGTGCATTTTGATATACCGTCTCCAGATAGCCTGGGCAGAGTATCCGGGCTACGCTGTACGACGCATTTATGATTGTTTTGACCAATTCTTCGATTTCCATAAGCCAAGCATATGACAAAAAAAGCAAGAATATTTAGAAAAATATGTAGATGCCGCAGGCATCCCTTTCAGCGAAGCTGTGTCGCGCGGAGCGCCATGTATCGGGCGCTACAGGAGGTCAACGCGGAGGCCTTCGGTGGCGGGGATGATGGTGCCGGAGAAGGTGGTGGCCGCCTCGGCGGCGAAGGAGGCGTCGTCGTCATACGCCTGCGAATAATGGCCCAGGATGAGCCGGCGCGCGCCCGCCATCGTCGCTATCCGTCCGGCCTGCGCCGCCGTCGAGTGGCCGCGCGGTGCCGCCTTGTGCTCGTTGTCGCTCAGGTAGGTCGACTCGTGGTAGACCGTGTCGACGCCCGCGATGTCCTCGGCCACCGCTGGCTTGAACATCGTGTCCGAGCAGTAGGCATAGCTGATGGACGGCTCGGCGTCGGTGGTGAGGAGGGCATTGGGGATGACCTTTCCCTCGGGGGTGATGAAATCCGCGCCGTCCTTGATGTGGGGCAGCTGGGCGATGGGAATGTTGTGGAACTTTATCATGTCGCCCCGCAGGTGGCGTTTCTTCGGTTTCTCGCGGAACAGGAAGCCGACCGTAGGCACGCGGTGGTAGAGCGGAAACGTCTCGACCGTCAGGGCCTTCTCGTCAAGGATGATGCCGCGTGTGGGCTCAATTTCGTCGTAGACAATGTCAAAGGAAGTGTCGCGGCAGAAAACCTTCATGATTTTGCGCAGGATGTCGATGCCCTCGCGGAAGGTGTGGATGGTGATGGTGCCACCCGTGTCGTGGAGCGCCAGGGTTGACAGCAGGCCCGGCAACCCGAGGAAATGGTCGCCGTGGAGGTGGGAGATGAATATATGGTTGAGCCGCGAGAATTTAAGCCTCATGCGGCGGAACTGCAGCTGCGCGCCCTCGCCGCAGTCAATCATGTAAAGGCTGTCGCGGAAATTCACGACCTGGCACGAGGGCATGTGGCGGTCGGTGGGCGTGGCGGAGCCGCATCCCAAAATGTCAATCTGAAATTTTGCCATACTGCAAAGGTAACAAAAATCGTCGAGAAAAGGGCTGTCGCGCCGCGTTAAAAATTTGGCCGTTCGGAAAATGTGTTGTAATTTTGAGGCCCCGAAATTTTTCGGTGGGCGTTCTAACGCAAATCTTACCGTAAACCTTATCACATGAAACTGTATAAACAACTTGCCGCAAGCGCTTTTGCCCTGTTCGCGCTCTACCAGGGCGCCGATGCGGCCGCTCCCTCGGGCTATTACTCGAAATGCGAGGGACTGTACGGAAAATCCCTGCTCTCGGCATTGAACACCGTCGTCGGCGACCCTGACGTTGTAGGCTACGACGGCCTGTGGAGCCTCTACGGCTCGACCGACCTGCGCGCCGACGGCTCGGTGTGGGACATGTATTCCACCAAGAGCTGGAGGTTAAAGACCAATCAGTGCGGCAACTACAAGAACGTGGGCGACTGCTACAACCGCGAGCACTCCTTCCCCAAAAGCTGGTTCAACGAAGCGTCGCCGATGAAGTCCGACGCCTTCCACGTCTATCCAACCGACGGCAAGGTCAACGGCCAGCGCAGCAACCATCCCTACGGCGAATGTGAGGGCGGCACCACCCTCCCCGGCTCGGGCAACGTCAAGGCCCTCGGCCGCCTGGGCAATTCCACCTTCCCCGGCTACTCGGGCACGGTATTCGAGCCCGACGATGAATACAAGGGCGATTTCGCCCGCACATATTTCTACATGGCCGCGGCCTACAACACCCGCATCGCCGGTTTCAGCTCTCCCATGCTCGCAGGCAACTCCTATCCGGCCTATAAGGACTGGGCCATCGAGCTGCTGCTCAAATGGCATCGCCAGGATCCCGTCAGCTCAAAGGAAACCAACCGTAACGACGCCGTTTATGCCGCCCAGGGCAACCGCAACCCCTTCATTGACCATCCCGAACTGGCCGAACACATCTGGGGCGACAGGAAAACCGAGCGCTGGGAACCCGCCGCAAGCACCCAGCCCGAGCTCACCCTGCCCGTCAATGGAGCGAACCTCGATTTGGGCGCCACCGTCCCCGGATTTCCCCGCACGGCCACATTCACCGTCAAGGGCGTCAACCTTGCCGCCAACGTGTCGCTTGCCGTCTCGGGCACCGGCTTCTCGGTGAGCCCCGCCACCATTACCAAGTCGGCCGCCATGGGCGCCGACGGCGCCGTGGCCACCGTGACGTTCGCCCCCACCTCCGAGGGTTCGTTCACGGGCCGCGTGAGCATCACCTGCGGCAACCTTTCCAAGACCGTCAACCTCTCGGGCAGCGCTATTGCCAGTCTGCCTGCCGGCCCCGTCAAGGAAATCGGTGACGATTCGTTCGTGGCCGTATGGACCAATGTGGGCGACGCCGATGCCGACGGCCAATACACCATCGACGTCCGTCGAGCCGGCACCTCGCTGGGCGGTTTCCCCCGCAAGGTCAGCGCCGCCTCCCAGCGCCTCATCGTGGACAACCTCGACCCGCTGACGACCTATACATATACCGTCAAGTCCGAGCATCTCGTTTCGGACGAGGTGAGCGTGACCACCCTCGCCCCCATCCCCTCGATTGACTTCTATTTTGACGGCGACCTGATGTTCCAGACACTTGTCGATGAGCCATCGGAAGTGGCCGAACTCGTCGCCGACATCGCCAACATAACCGGCGCCATCACCCTGGAAGTGGCCGAACCTTTCCAGCTGTCGATGAACAAGACCGACTGGTCCGGCACCGCCGTCATGGACGCCGAGGAAGACCGCGTGTATGTCCGCGCCCTGTCCTCAACCCCCGGCACCTTCCACGCCACCCTCGTCGCCACTGCCGGCGATTACGTTAACGACGACGTGGAGCTCTCCGCCGTAGTCTCCGCCACCACTGGCCTGTTTGAGGATTTCGAGGCCGACGCCACCGGCATGGGTACATATAAGCCCGCAATCATCTACCAGGGCACCGGCGCGAAATGGAAATTCAGCGACGCCGGCATGTGGGCCGGCGACGATGACCACTCGGGCTCGCAGTCGGTGCGCATGGGCAAGACCGCGGCCTCGTGCATCGAAATGGCCGAGGATTGCGAGACAGGTCTCGGCGTGGTGTCCCTGTGGACCATGGTATACAGTTCGGACAGCGAGTTCGCCTACGAACTTGAATACTCCACCGACGGCGGGTCGACATGGACCTCGGCCGGCTCGGCAAAAATCAACTCGCGCGAATACACTCGGCAGACCTTTACCGTAAATGCCGCCGGCCCCGCACGTCTCCGTGTCCGCCAGACCTCGGGCAAGCGCTTCAACATCGACGACATCGAGGCCACGGCCTACAGCTCGCTCGTGCCCGACTTCGCCGCCGACTATCACCGCTGGGATGCTTACTGCCTCGGCGGGAACCTCGTGGTCGAGGCCTCGGAGGCTGTGGAAGCTCGCGTCTACTGCATCGACGGCACCGAAGTTTTCACAGGCCGCATCGCCGAAGGCACCACCTCGATCAACGTCGCCCCCGGTCTTTACATCGTGGCCGTCGACGACTTCACCCGCCGCGTTCTCGTTAAATAATATCGTTAAATAATATCGAAATTACATAAACAACGCGTGGAGCCTCAACTTCGGGGCTCCACGCGTTGTTTTAACAAGTGTGTATTTTCCACCTTCCCCGCCAGGCCGGAAAAACAAAATGCAACTACTCTCACGAGCCGTTGCATCTCTAACCTATGATTCACTTATTGGCCAAAACGGGGAAGAATTTGGCCGTCACAAAGTTACAAAGGTTTTTTTGTTAACGCTAAAAATCTTAACATTCTTTATCTCAAATTTGCATCTGTTTGCAGTGGGATGGCCGCCACTTTACATCCCCTGCACAATATTTTGTGCCTATGGACGTTATGATTAAGTATCCAATCATTTCGATAAATGGCGAAATTCTCTCATATCTCTCTTCAGCCTACGTCTCTAATGCGGGTTGTGCTGCTCCTGTCGCTTGTCGTGACGGGTTTTGTCGCTTATGCCTTCCCCGCTGATTTCTACGCCGCCAACTCAGTGCTTGCCACGGGCAAGTGGGTCAAGATAGGAGTTGAAAAATCAGGCGTTTACATGATTCCGACGGCCACTTTGCGCTCGTGGGGCTTCACTGATCCCTCGAAAGTGCGCGTGCATGGTTACGGAGGACGGCGCATAGCCGACGCAATGACCCGCGAAGCCTATATCGACGACCTTCCGGCCGTCGCATCCGAACTCATCGACGCCGGCGTCGTGTTCTATGCCGCCGGCCCCGACTCCTGGGAGCTTATCGGCTCGAGATACCGCGGCCGTCTCAGCCCCTATGCCTCGATGGGATATTATTTCGTGACCGAAGCCCAGGAGGCGGCTCCCGCGGTGCCCCGTTCGGGAAACCCCTCCGTGTCAAATCCCGTCACCACGGCCTCGGCCCGGCTGCACCATGAGCGCGAGCTGATGCAGGCCACCGAAATCGGTCCGCTGTTTGTGGGCGAGGATTTCCGCAGCCGCCAGTCGCAGACATTCAAATTCTCCACTCCGGGCCGCGTCGCCGGTACCGAGCTGTGGGTGGGCACCCAGTTTGTCCACCGGCACATCGGGGCAAGTGCCTCGCTCGTCATATCTGTCGGCGACGAATCGGTCAGCACCTCGGTCAGCTCGACCTCAGACAGCCACTACATCCATGCCTCCGTTTCGAGTTCGTCGCTCATGTTCAACAACGCGCCGCTCGACGGATTCGACCTTACCCTGAACTACAAACCCACGCGCGTGGTGTATCAGGCCAACCTCGACTATATTTCCGTAAACTACACCCGCGCCCTTGACATGCCCGCCGACGGCGTGATGGAATTCTGGTCAAACCGTCCGCAGCTGTCGTTGGGCGATGATGCCGGCACCGCACGCGTGTGGGACGTCACCGACCCCACCGACATACAGCAGATGGAGACCGGCCGCGACGGCAACCGCTCGCAGTGGAGCGTGTCGCGTTCGGGCATGCGCTCGTATGTGGCCTGGCGTCCCGGCGCCAAACTGCCCCAACCCACATTTGTGGGCGAGGTCGCCTCTCAGAACCTGCATGCGCAGGCCGATCCCGTCGACATGGTGATTTTTTCGACCGGCGGTTTCCGCTCGGTCGCCGACCGCCTCGCCGACTTCCACCACGATTACGACGGGATGAGTGTCATGGTGGTCGACCCCGCCGAGGTGTATAATGAGTTTTCCTCGGGTGTGTCCGACGTGTCGGGCATCCGCAAGTACCTCAAGATGCTCTACGACCGCGGCGAGGCCGCCGGCCACCGGCTGAAGTATGCCGTGCTGATGGGGCGTCCCACCCACGACCACCGCTGCCTGTCGGCCTCCTCGCCATCTCCGCTCGCCACAGTGCCGTGGTGGGTCGACGGTGATGATTCCCACGCGATGAACGATGAGAAGGGTTTCGGTACCGACGATTTCGTCGCAATGCTTGACGACGGGTCGGGAGGCAATATGGGCCTTGATGTGCTGCGGGTGGCCGTTGGCCGTATTCCCCTCACCAGTGTCGCCGAAGGGAACCAGTTGGTTGACAAACTTGAACAGTATTCAAGGAAGTCGAAAAAGACAGGATGGAAAAACCATGTGCTGGTGCTCACCGACGAAGGCGACAACGGCGCCCACATCACCCAGGGCGAGAGCCTGGCGAACATCATGCTTGAGAGCGAAGGCCAGCAGCATGTGTTCACCAAGGTGTTCATCGGCTCGTACGTGCGCCAGAACGGCACCTTCCCCGCCGCGCGTCAGGAAATGTACCGCGCGCTCGACGATGGAGTGGTGTGGTGGTGCTTTGCCGGCCACGCCAACAATCACTCGTGGACCGGCGACGGCATGCTCACCTATACCGACCTCAACAACCTCTACCTCCGCAACGTGCCCTTCGTCGTGGCTGCCACCTGCGACTTCCTGCGCTGGGACTGCCCCGTGGAATCGGGCGGTGAAATCATGTATAAGGAACGCAACGGCGGCGCCATCGGCATGATCAGCGCCACCCGCCCGGTGTATATTTCTGAGAACCGCTATTTCCTCGACGCATTCGCGCGCCATGCTTTTGACTATGACGATGACGGGCGCCGCGCGACGGCGGGCGAGGTTTACCGGCGCCTCAAAAACGACATACGCACCACCGGTTCCTCCAAACCCACCTCAAACACCAACCGCCTGCGCTTCGTCTTCATGGGCGACCCGGCCATGAGGCTCGCCACTCCCGACGATGTCGTCGAGCTGCTCACAATCAACGGCCAGCCAGTCGATCTTGACAGCCAGATAACCATCCCCGCGCTGTCGTCGGCCACGTTCACAGGCCGTGTCGTGGCTCCGGACGGAACTCCGCGCAGCTCATTTGACGGCGTTCTCCATCTTGACCTTTACGACGCCCTCGAATCGCGCGTTTCCGAAGAATTCGACAACTCAGGCAAGACCCTGGTATATGACGTGCAGGGCGACAAACTGTTTGCCGGCTCGGCCTACGTGAAGAACGGCGAGTTCTCAATCACCGTCCCGATGCCTTCGCAGGTGGCCGACAATTTCCGCCCCGCCATGGTGTCGATGTATGCCTACGCCACCAATTCAAACGACGAAGCCGTGGGCGCCAACCGTGAATTCTATGTCTACGGCTTCGAGGAGCCCGAGACGCCCGACACCACCGATCCCGTCATCGACTCGTTCGTAATCAACCACTCGGGCTTCCGCAGCGGCGATGCCGTCAACGGCTCGCCCATGGCCATCGCCAGCGTGTCTGACAACGTGAGCATAAACCTTTCGACCGCCGGCGTGGGCCAGCAGATGACCCTCACCCTTGACGAGACCCGCACCTACACCGACGTCGCCTCGTTCTATACCCCCGCCGCCGACGGCAGTCCGTCGGGCGTCATCAACTATCCCTTCGAGGATCTCACCGCCGGCGCCCACACCCTGCGCCTGAGGGTGTTCGACACCTCGGGCAACGTGGCCTCGCAGACAATAGAATTCTTTGTCGACGACTCGCTCGCGCCCCAGATTTTTGACGTCTACACCGATGCCAATCCCGCTTCCGAGTCGGCCAGCTTCTATGTGCGCCACGACCGTCCTGAAAACGTTATGGAAGTCACCATAACCGTCTATGACCTGCTGGGCCATCCCGTGTGGACCGCCACCGAGCGCGGCACCAGCGACATGGACGTGTCGTCGCCGGTCACCTGGGATTTGTGCGACATGGCCGGCCGCCGCGTCACCCGCGGCATATACCTTTACCGCGCCACCGTCACCACCGACAACGCCCACTATGAGACGGCGTCGCGCCGCATAGCCGTCACCGCCCGATGACGCCGGGCGTAAAAACACGTCCCCGATTGACGACTTTCTTCAAAAAAAATCGTAACTTTGTAGCCGTGAACGAAAATCGCCTCAACCGACCGCAGGATTTGCTGCCCGAGCCCACGCTCAGGCGGCTGCCTTGGTATTTGGCCTACGTGGCCACGCTGAGGCAGGAAGGCGTCGAGAACGTGTCGTCGCGCCGGCTGGCCCATGACCTTGCGGTGGACGCATCCCAGATTGCCAAAGACCTGTCGTTCATCAATATAAAAGGCAAGACGCGTATAGGCTATGACGTCATCGAGCTTGAGGAGGCCCTGCAGAGCTTCCTGGGTTTCGGACGCAGCCACAACGCGCTTATGGCCGGGGTAGGCTCGCTGGGCGCAGCGCTGATGCGCGACTCGGGGTTGCAGCGTTATGGACTTGATATTGTTGCCGGCATCGATTCTGATCCACGGGTGGCCGGCACAGAGATTGCAGGGATTCCAGTATTTTTTCCTAATGAACTTCCGTCGATTGTAAAACGTCTGGATATCCGTATCGGAATCATAGCCGTTCCCGTAGAAGAGGCCCAGTCGGTCGCCGACCGTCTCGTCGGCGCGGGAATAAAGGCCCTGTGGAATTTCACGCCCCGCCGCATACGTGTCGAGAAGGGAGTGGTGGTCACCAACACCTCCATCTATTCTCACCTGGCCGTTATGTATAATCGTCTTGGAAATATGGATTTGTCATGAAGATATTACGTATTGATTCTGTTCTGTCGCCGGATGCACCCGAAGTTGCCATCATGGCCGATTCAGTCATGAGGCCCGACGGGCGCCCCCTGTTCCTTCCCGAAGGCGAATGGGAATGTCAGATTCGTCCCGCCATACGCATCGAGAGGCTCGGAAAGGCGATAGGCGAGCAGTTCTCATCACGTTACTACTCACAGTTCACCGCCGTGAACTATCTGCGCAGCCTCGACGGCAAGCCCTGGCCCGACATGATTGACGACACCGTCGTCGTGGGCGATTACCAGGCCCTGTCTGACCGTCCGCGCACGTTTCAGTTCGATACGCAGTCGGGCGACTGGCTTTTCGACCGCCCGGCTTTCGACCGGCTGCTCACAGCCCTGTCCCAGCGGACCACATTCAAGACAGGCGACCTCATAATATTGCCCGACGTGCTGATGACATACAGCCCTGATGTGAACATGCAGGTCGCAGTCAGGGTCGACGGGGTGCCATGCCTCCAGTTCGCAATAAAATAACCAATAAAAAACTTACTTTATCCGCAACCAATCCAATACCACAATAAAGCCAATCAAAAAAGCAATGATACGCCGTTTATCCCTCCTTTTTTCTCTCCTGATGGGCCTTTCAGCGACCGTCTCTGCGCTTCCTGTTTCATATTACGCCTCGTCATCCCGTCTTGCAGGCGGGAACTGGGTCAAGATACGCACCGACAAGGAAGCCATATATCAGTTCACGTATGACCAACTCCGTGGAATGGGCTTTTCCAATCCGCAGAAAGTCCAGGTCTACGGTTACGGCGCCCTCACCCTTGTCGGCAACCAGTTCTCGCAGATCACTCCCGACGACCTCAAGCCCATCGCCACACGCCACACCGCCGATGGCCGAATCCTGTTTTTCGGCGAGGGCGACGTATGCGTGTCGGGCAACAATGTGAACCGCTCGAACGCATATTTCACTTACCGCCGTTCGCAAGCCGACAGATATTCATATTATTTCCTGAGCGATGCCGAAGATATCACCTCCCTTCCCATGAGGGCCCAGGGCGTACAGAAATTCGACAAGAATGGAAATCCCATCGAAACCGCATCGCACCTCCACATCGACTGGCAGGAAGATGAGCTGCAGAACCCGTCGGAAGGCGGCGTGACGTTCCACGGCAAGAAATATTCGCCCGGCGACCAGGTGCCCTTCAGCTTCCGCATAAAGAACTTCCAGCCTCTTGACAGCACGACGAATTTTGCCAACGGCTCGTTTGCATACGTGTTCGCCCTCAGCACCCCCGTGATGACATCGCTCAGCGCCTCGGCCAGCAGCAATGTGGACCTGGTCAAGACCTCCGCCACCCTCAATTCGCCGGCGGTTGTCTCGGCCAACAGCACCGTTGCCTATGAAAACGCCACCGGCTGGCTCCCCTTCACATCGTCGGATTCCGACCCGCTGCAGGACTCGGAGGTGACCTTTACCGTCAGCATCCCCACAGCCAATACCGACAAGCTCACTTACACTGCCGCCGACCGCGTCTACCTCACCTATCCACGCGCCAACGTGCTCGATGCCGAGGATCCATATCTGGTGATGAACCTCATGGACGGCCGCAACTATATGGGCCATTCGTTCGTGTTCGAGGGTGTGATGCCCGGCGACGTCGAGATGTGGAACATCGACACTCCGACGGCAATCAACTCATATCCCCCCGTATATGATGCCGAGCGAGACCTCACCAAATTCATCCTCGACCGCCAGTCGTTCCGTGCGGTGGCTTTCAATCCGACTTACACTTTCCCGACTCCCGAGGTTGTGGAATCCGTGGAACCCCAGGACCTCCACGCCGCCTCCACCCCCGACATGCTTCTCATCACCACCGCCGAGCTCCTTCCCTATGCCGAGAGAATCGCCGCGCTGCACCGCACCTATCAGGACATGGACGTGCTTGTTGTGGAGCATAACCTGATTTTTAATGAATTCTCGTCGGGCGCACGTTCGTCGATGGCCTACCGCCGCATGGCCAAGATGTTCTATGACCGCGACCCCAAGAAGTTCAAGCATGTGTTCTTCTTCGGTCCCTCGTCATACGACAACCGCTGCATAGAGGTAACCCAGGCCGACCGCCTGGTAAGCCATCCGCAGCCCGACGCCAAGCAGAGCAATAACGCCATCCTCAACTATCCCATCGACTCGTTCTTCGGAATGTTGAACGATAAGTTCTCGACCGACAACAGCATCGAGGTTGAGCCCGTTCAGGTTGCCGTAGGCCGCGTTCCCGCGCTCAACGTCTCCCAGGCTGCCACTTATGTCGACAAGGTGGAGCGCTATTTCAAGAATCCCCTTCCGGCGAAGGCCTACGCCCGCACCCTGCTCATCGGCGGCTCTGGCGACAACAACACCCACGGCCGGCACCAGCTTGAGGTGCGCGACACCATGAGCGTCTGCCGCAAGGATTTCGCGCACACCTACGTTTCGTTTGAACTGCTTCCGCCAAACGGTGTCGGCGAGAGCATCATTGCCGATGCCCTCACCGAGGGTGTGGGCTACATGACGTACAGCGGCCACGGTGGTCCCACGTCAATCAACGGCTTCAATGTCACCACCGTTAAATCCCTGCAGTATGACTCGTATCCCTTCGTGATGTTCGCCAGCTGCGACCAGTTCGCGTTCGACCGCATGCACGGCGGCCTGGTTGAGGCGATGCTTTTTGAACGCGACGGCGGTGCCCTCGGTGGTTTCGCGGCTGCACGAAGCGTGTATATCAGCTATAACCAGATGAGCTGTCTGCCGACGGCTGTGGCATATGCCAACGCTAAGCCCGGAGCCGTCTACGGCGACGTGTTCAAGACTGCCCGCAACAGCGTGATTTCGGGATACAAGGATGGCTCAATCAAGATCAACAGCCCCACTATCGTTTTCCGTAACATGCTGGCCTACAACCTCGCCGGCGACCCGGCACTCCCCCTGCGTGTGCCTGAGCGCAAGGCTGCCGTCACCAAGATGGGCCAGACAGGCGCCGGCAAGCTGTCGATAGCGCCTTTCGTACCCACCACCGTCGAGGGCTGCATCTACGGCTCGAACGGTGCGGTGGACGCCTCGTTCAACGGAACTGCCGAAATAACCCTGTATGACGGTGCGCATGATTGCTATATCATGGGTGTGAAACGTCCTCTGGGCAATAACATGATTCAGGAAAACGACACCATCACCTTCGACAATGATGTGCTGTCGGTTGTGTCGGCCAAGGTTGTCAACGGCAAGTTCTCGGCTGAGATGTCAGTGCCCAACCCCACGTATCCCGACGGCCTCAGCCGCATGCTGGTGACCGCCACCTCCGACGACGGAACGGGCGCCATGGGCACCATGGATAACGTCAAGGTAACCGCCTACGACGAGAATGAAGCCGTGACGGATTTCAAGGCTCCCGTCATCAAGCAATTCTATCTTACCGACGCCGACAAGGTGCCTGCATCTGAAATCAACGGCTCGGGCTATGTGGTCGCCGTAATCGATCCTACCGCCGAAGGCCTTAACTTCCGCACCGGCACCGTTGCAAGCTCACCGCGCATGATTGTCGACGGGCTGGCTCCCTCCAGCATCGCCGGTTCGTGCTTTGTGTTCCAGGAAAACGGCGAGTATATCATGACCTATCCCGTGTCGAACCTTTCGGAAGGCGCGCACACCGTCGAACTGCTCCTTGCCAGCAACGCAGGCATGGCTGCCAATGCCAAGCTTGATTTCAATGTGATTACACGCTCGCTCACCCCCGAGGTAGTTGTGGCGGAATCGCCGGCCTCCACCCAGGCCACCATTGATGTTCAGGGCGCCGGCGTGGAGTATTCACGCATGCTCATCAGTGACGAACGTGGCAACACGGTGTTCAGTGTGGAAAATCCCCGTTTCCCCTATCAGTGGAACCTGAAGGATGCCGCAGGCTCGGCAGTGTCCGACGGCACTTATAAAGTATCAGTTCTGGTTCGCAACGGCCGCTACTACGGCCACAGCGCCCAGTCGCAGATTGTAGTGCTCCGCTGATACGGAGTGCCTCATTTAATAATCATAAAAAAACGCGGGTAATGCCCGCGTTTTTTTATTATTGATTGTCTATGGTCGGCTCAAATCCGCCGGGCTTTCATGCCCATGTCGGTCAGGGCCTTGACTACGGCGTCGGCGCGGTCGCCCTGAATCAATATTTCGCCTCCGCGCGCCGAGCCGCCGGTTCCGAGGCGGCGCTTGAGCTGCGAGGCGATTTCGGCCACTGCCTCGTCTGAAACGGTGAAGCCGGCGACGATGGTGGCGGTTTTTCCTCCGCGCCCCTTGCGCTCGACCACAACGTCGAGGCGGGCGGTTTCGGTTTCCTGGCCCGGTGCGGGCTCAGCATCCTGCGGCACATCGGCGGCGGGAGTGTCAGGCAGCAATGCCCCGAGGGCTTCTCGCCAATCCTGCTGCATCATATCGAGTCGGAATGAAGTTCATCCTCCACCACGAGCGAGTCGCGCGGAATGTTAAGGTATGTGCTGACGCGGTTCAGTACGGCCAGACGGGTGGCTGCCTCGGCCGGGAGGCGGCTGATGAAGGCGTCCACCGAGTCGGCGTCGAGCTGGCGCGCGCGTCCCAGACAGCGGGCTGCGTTCGCGTCGTTCACGTCGGCCACCGTGGTGGGCTTGTTGTGGTTGGCCGCCGAGTCGAGCAGCGTGTATAGCTCGGCCAGCACGCACAGCTGCCCTACGTTTAGTTCGTTGAACTTGGCCGAGTCGGCCAGCAGTCCGTCGCACAGGTTCTGGCAGCGGCCATAGTTGAGGCTTTCATACTCGATGCGTGCGTCGGCGACGGTCTGGGCCGGAGTGCGGTCGTGGGCGCATCCCAGCACGGCGACGGCCGCCAGCATGCAGAGACATAATTTTTTCAGTGCGGTCATAGATCTTTCACCTCTCTTGTAAACTGATACATCTTCAGGGCGGCCTCGGCGGCTTCCTCGCCCTTGTGGCCGTGCTTGCCGCCTATGCGGTCGAGCGCGTCCTGCTCGGTGTCGACAGTCAGCACCCCGAAAATGACCGGGATGTCGCACTCGGCGTTCAGGTGGGTGATGCCCTGGGTTACCGACTGGCAGACGTAGTCGAAATGGGGTGTGCCGCCACGTATCACGCAGCCGAACACAATCACCACATCGAACGCGCCCGATTCAATCACCGACGAGGCGGCGAAAGTCAGCTCGACGGCGCCGGGCACGTGGAAAATGTCAATCATGTCGTCGTCGACGCCATGTTTTTTCAGGGTGTCGACGCAGCCGTCGGTCAGGGCCGAGGTGATGTGTCCGTTCCATTCGGCGGCGATGATGGCCACGCGCACGTCGCCGTCGACTTCCGCGTTGAACGGATTGGGTAGGTTATGAAGGTTGGATGCCATATTTTTTATCTTATGGGTTTTGTTTTTTAATCAGATTATGCTTTTCTGCCAATCCTCGGTGAAGTTGGCGGCGGCAGCCTGGGCGGCCTTGGCTCCGGCGGTGAGCAGCATGCGGCGCAAGTCCTCGTCGGGGGTCTCGAGCCGGTCGGGAGTTATGTTTTGCTCATAAATGGCTCCGCACACTCCGGCGATTACTCCGGCGTTCCACGCCATCGTCTCGCATATGCGCTCGGGAATCTCGAGCTGCGTCACCTCCTTCCCGCTGAAATAGTTTATGCGGCGGGTGGCGGTGTCTACGTTGATGAGCGAGCGGCAGTAGAAGTCGATGTGGTCGGCATAGACGCTGCGGTCGGGCGAGGTGCCGAATATGAGGTCGAGGTCGTTGTTGCGGGCGATGACGATGCTGGCCAGCTCGAGATTCTCGAGTATGGCGGGCATGACGCGGGTGATGCGGCTCACCTGGGCCGACATGAATCCCGGCACGTACACCATCACGGCGCGGCGTTCGGCACAGTGGTTGAGGAAGGGCAGCATGCGGGCGCGCATGCGCTGGTCGAGGGCGTAATAGCCGCCGAACACCACCACCGAATCGTCGTCGACGCGCGGCCACACGATGTCGAACGCCTCGTCGGCATAGTTCTCATACCTGGTCACGCGGGTGGAGCCGTCGCTGGCCGTGGTGAAAATCATCAGCGGGGTCCGCCCCTCGGTGAAGCGGTCGAGCGACGATGTGTCGACTCCGGCGTCGGTGAGGTATTTCACCGCCATGTCGCCCACGGGGTCGGCCGATGCCTCCGAGGCCATCACCACCGGCAGTTTTTCCGCGGCCATCAGCGATGCCGCGCAGGCGATGCGTCCGCCCGGCATCACGCCTGCGGGCTGTCCCTCCCTGAAAACGAGGTTGAGGGCACATTCGCCTATGCATATTATTCGTTTCATGATAAGAAAGTTCTTACAGATTCTAACGTCCCGGCGGTCCGCTTAGTTTTTCCCGCCGGCCAGTTGCCCCAGATAACCGCCGTGGTGGCGCTTGGCGTATTCCTGGCGCGAGAAGCCTATGCGCTCCATCACGTTCACCACCAGCACGTCGCCGATGACGGTCATCATCGTGGTCGAGGTGGTTGGCGTCAGCCCCAGAGGGCACACCTCGGGCGCGCCGCCCGTGAACAGCGCCACGTCGGCCATGCGGGCCAGCGGGCTGTCGGGCTGCCCCGAAATCACAATCAGCGGCACCTGCGGGAAAAGTCCGCGCGCCAGGTTGACCAGCTCGACGATTTCGCTGGTCTTGCCCGAGTTGGAGATGAGCAGCATCACGTCGTCGGGCTGCATCACCCCCAGGTCGCCGTGCTGGGCCTCGGCGGGGTGGAGGCTGACGGCCGGGGTGCCCGTCGACGAGAACGTGGTGGCGATGTTCATCGCAATCTGGCCGGCCTTGCCCATGCCCGAAGTGATGAGCTTGCCGCCGCGGCGGTGGACATGCTCCACAATCAGCCCGACGGCGCGTTCATATTCGTCAGTAACCGGAATTCCGGCAATCGCGCGGCTCTCAGCCTCGAGAATCGCGCGCATTGACTCTTTAACGTCCATAGTTCTAAAATTACAAGGCAAAGTTAGCGAAAAAAGCCGAGAAACCGCCTCGCCAACGATAAAAATCAGCGGCCTGCGGCGTAAGTCGGTACGGGGTGGGGGACGGTATTTTGAATTGCGGAATTTTTTCATTAATTTTGTGGCCTGAAACTCATAATCGTTTCCCCTATGGAATTGACTTCTCTTACTGCCATCTCGCCCGTCGACGGGCGCTACCGGTCGAAGTGCGAGCACCTCGACGAGTATTTTTCGGAATTCGGACTTATCCGCTACCGCGTGAAGGTCGAGGTCGAGTATTTCATCGCCCTGTGCGAGATTCCCCTGCCGCAGCTCAAGGACGTGCCCGCCGCGTCTCTGGAAAAGCTGCGCGACATCTATCATGACTTTTCCCTGGCCGACGCCTCGCGCATCAAGGAAATCGAGGCCACGACCAACCACGACGTCAAGGCCGTGGAATATTTCCTGAAAGAGAAGTTCGACGCCATGGGCCTCGACCGGTTCAAGGAATTCATACACTTCGGCCTCACCTCTCAGGACATCAACAACACCTCGGTGCCGATGTCGGTGCTCGACGCGCTGCAGGACGTCTACATGCCGGCCCTTCAGGAGCTGTGCGACAAAATCGACGCCCTCGCCGAGGAATGGCAGGACGTGGCCATGCTGGCCCGCACCCACGGCCAGCCCGCCTCGCCCACACGCCTGGGCAAGGAACTCGAGGTGTTCACCTACCGCATCGCCGAGCAGAGCGAACTTCTCGCCGCAACCCCGTTCTCGGGTAAGTTCGGCGGCGCCACCGGCAATTTCAACGCCCACCACGTCGCATATCCCGACATCGACTGGCAGGAATTCGGCGCGAATTTCCTGCGCGAGCGCCTCGGCATCGACCGCGAGGAATTCACCACCCAGATTTCAAACTACGACAACCTGGCCGGCGTGTTCGACGCCCTGCGCCGCATCAACACCATCATCCTCGACCTCGACCGCGACATCTGGATGTATATCTCGATGAACTACTTCAAGCAGCGCATCAAGGCCGGCGAGGTGGGTTCGTCGGCAATGCCCCACAAGGTGAACCCCATCGACTTCGAGAACTCGGAGGGCAACCTTGGCATCGCCAACGCCATCCTCGGCCACCTGGCCGCCAAGCTGCCCGTGTCGCGCCTCCAGCGTGACCTCACCGACTCGACCGTCCTGCGCAACATCGGCGTGCCCCTGGCCCACACCCTCATCGCAATCGCCTCAACCCTCAAGGGCCTCAACAAGCTGCTGCTCAACCGCGCGGCCATCGACGCCGACCTCGAGGCAAACTGGGCCGTGGTTGCCGAAGGCATCCAGACCATCCTCCGCCGCGAGGGCTATCCCAAACCCTACGAGACCCTCAAGCAACTCACCCGCACCAACGAGGCCATCACCGCCGATAGCATCGCCCGCTTCATCGACACACTCGACGTGACCGACGCCGTCCGTGCCGAGCTCCGCGCCCTGTCGCCCGCGACATACACCGGCATGTAACTGCCGCCCGCATAAACAACCGGCGCCCGGGATTTCCGATTGAAATCCCGGGCGCCGTGCGTTAGTGGGGAGGTACTACCTTACCACCGTCTTTGATGCGGAGGTGCCGGAGACTACAATATAGAGGCCGGCGGGCAGCTGGGCCACACGCTCAGGGGCGATGCCGCGTGCGACGGCCGTGCCCGAGGGGGTGAACACGTCGACCGTGGACGGCGCGTCGACCGTGACGGAGGTCACGCCGTTTTGCGATGCCGAGGCAATCTCGACATTGTCGACGGCAAGCACGCCCGACTTGCGGCCCAGGAAGCTCCAGCGCACCCTCACGGTGTTGCCGGCAAAGTCGCTTAGGTCAACTTCGACATTCCCGTTGTCAACGAGGGCCACGTTCTCGAGCTCGATCCATGTCGTCCCGTTGTTGCCGGTGGCCGACAGCTGGGCCTGTGCTGCACCGCTCGGGCCCGGCAGTTCGTCCAGGTAGAACTGGTCGTATTTAAGGATGGCGCCGTCTTCCCCGACTTCAAATGCGGGGGTGATGAGGTGGCTTTCGAGCTTGTTCATGCCGGCGGCGATGCCGCTGACCGACGCGAAGCCGCCGCTGACACCCATCCCGGCGGGGACTTCGATGCCAAACCAGTTGTCGAAACGCCATGAATACATGTCCTTTACCGTTCCGTTGGGGTCGACGAGCTCGGTCTCCCAGTTGGCGGGCAGGTGGCCGTTGTCAAAGGTTTCCTTAAACGGCAGCGTGGCCGAGGCCGTGCGGTTGCCGGGAGCGGGCTGCGATGCGGGCAGCGACACCTGGCCGTCGGCATATATGGCATGCACGTGATAGCTATACAGTCCCTCGGGCGCGTCAGCGTCGGTGAACGAGAGTTCCGGTGTACGCTCTGAGAGGGCGACATCGCCGCGGTAGACGCTGTATGCCACCGGTGCCGGCTCAACGTCCCGGGGAGCGTCCCACTCGATGACATGGCCGGTGCCCGAGGCGGTCACGCGCAGGTTGCCGACGCCCATCACCGTGCCCGGGGCGGCCGAGGCGCTCACGCGGGCCGACACACCCTCGGGGTAGGCATACACCGCCTCAACCTCAAAATTGTAGAGGCCCTTGTAGAGGCCCGTCTGTCCCATCGAGAGCTCCTCGGCCGGGTCGAGCCAGCCAAGCGACTTACCGTTGAGATAGACCACATAGTGAGACGGCTGCAGGTCGCCTTCGGGGGCCTCCCACGCGACGCTTACGGCGTATCGGTCGGCACCCGACGGTTCGTAGCTTGCCTTGGGGTTGCGCGGGGCGGCGAATTCAAATTCGGTCACGTCGACCATCACCGAGGCGGCCTCATACTCGCGGTTTTCGGCCTCGTTCCACGCCATGACGCGATATTCATACATGCCGGGGTCTTTTGCGGAATATTCCGTGAAATGGCGGGCCTTCAGGTAATCGGCCACCATCATGTTGACGGCATATATGCGGAAGGTTGTCAGGCCGTTGTTCAGCCATTCCGACGGCTCGCGGCGGGGCGCTTTTTCGGCACCGGCGGCGGGCTTGAACCCGCGCATCAGCGCCAGGTCGCGTGGCGCGGCTTTCCGAGCCTCTGATTTCCGGGCAGTGGCCTTCAGGTTTGTAAGGACTTTTTCGTCAGCGCTGAGAAATTCCACGTCGTCAACCATCCACAGGAAGTAGAGGCTGGTCAGCTCGTCGCTGACGGCGTTGAAGGCCACCAGGGTGTTGTCGTCGGTGGGTTCGCCCAGGAACAGCGATGCCTGCTGCACGGCGTCAACATCGCCCATGTCCCAGCGGCCATCCCACAGTTCGGTCCACGTCGCGCCGTTGTCGCGGCTGATGTGCACGTAGTAATGGTCGGGGAAATCGCGGAAGCCGCCCACCTCGAGCAGCTCAGGATGCAGGTAATACCAGAAATCCATGTACACCGCGCCGGCTCCCGGCTTCAGCACCAGCCATTCGTCCTGATGGTTGGCGGGGTCGGCCTCGGTCTCGGAGCCCATCATCAGCATGGCAACATAGTCACCCGAGTGGGCGAATGTTTCTTCGGCGCCTTCAAAACTGTATGTGATCCAGTTACATTCCGGCTCGGGGTGAGTGGTCTTGATTTCGCAGTTTTCAGGGAAATCGTCTCCTTCGAATCCGAACGCCGACACCGTTTGGCCGGCATTTCCCCATTCCCAGGAGAGATCCACAACGATTCCGCTGCATTTTGCCGAGAGATTGCCGGGCGCGACGGGCGTGAACGCATGCGCCTGTCCGCAAATGGCCATAGCCGCCATCAGCGGGAGGCATCTGCCTTTCAGGTAATAGTTTTTGCTCATAAGATAGGATTTGTTAGAAAATATTTAACACACATCGCAAAGATATTCACAAAATACGGAATTTCCAAATGTAGTGCGGCTTATTGAAGAAAATAAGTAACTTTGCATAAAAAAGTGGCGGACATGGGCCGCCACATTCCTGACAAGCTATGAAACAGAAACAAATCCCGGTGCTGCTGCTCACGGGCTATCTCGGCAGCGGCAAGACAACCCTCCTCAACCGCATACTCACCAACCGGCGCGGCATACGCTTCGCCGTCATCGTCAACGACATCGGCGAGGTGAACATCGACGCCTCGCTCATCCAGAAAGGCGGCGTCGTTGGGCAGGACGACTCGGGCGACCTGGTCGCCCTGCAGAACGGCTGCATCTGCTGCACCCTCAAGATGGACCTCATCAAACAGGTGATGGAGCTGGTCAACAGCGGCAACTTCGACTACATCGTCATTGAGGCGAGCGGCATCTGCGAGCCCGCCCCGATAGCCCAGACCCTGTGCGCCATCCCTCAGATGGCCGGCGACTCCCCTTCGCAGCCCCTGCCGCGCCTCGACTGCATTGCCACCGTGGTCGACGCCCTGCGGCTCAGGGACGAGTTTGCCTCGGGCGATGCCCTGCGCCGCGAAGGCATCGGCGAGGACGACATCGAGAAGCTCATAATCGAGCAAATCGAATTCTGCAACCTCATCCTGCTCAATAAAATATCCGAGGTGACTCCTGACGAGGCAGGCCGCATCCGCGCCATCATCCGCGCGCTGCAGCCCCAGGCCGAAATCATCGGGTGCGACTATGCCGACGTGCCGCTCGACGCCCTCCTGAACACCGGCCTGTTCGATTTTGAACGCGTGGCCACCTCGGCCACGTGGGTGCGTGAAATCGAAGGGCATGATGACGATGATGATGACGATGAAGAAGAACATGAACATGAACATGAGCACGGGCACGACCATCACCACGGCCACCATCATCACCACCACCACGGCGAGGGTGAGGCCGAGGAATACGGCATCGAGACGATGGTCTACTACCGCCGCCGGCCGTTCAACTTCGAGCGCTTCGACCACCTGCTGGCCAAGGGCTGGCCGGGAAACATCATCCGCGCCAAAGGCGTGATATATTTCAGCCACAACCGCGATATGTCGCTCCTTTTCGAGACCGCAGGCCGCCAGATGTCGGTCAAGGAAGCCGGCCGCTGGTATGCCACCGCCCCCGAGGAAGAGCTGCGCCAGTTCCTCATCACCGAGCCGGGCCTCGCCCGCGACTGGGACGAGACCTACGGCGACCGCATGGAAAAAATCGTCATAATCGGCCAGCATCTCGACCGCGACGCCATCACCGCCGCCCTCGACGCCTGCCTGGACGACTGACAATCAGGACAACCATACATCGGGCCCGCTGTCAAACAACTGGATAAAAGTGGTTTGACGGCGGGCCCGCCGCTTTGAGCATGGGAATGGAAATAAAGTGCGGTTGCAAGCCAAAGGGACACGAATAAACTTTATTTTATGAATTTTTGCTTTAAAAATGTTGTATTTGTGGAAAAATGTTGTATATTTGCACCGAAAACTTTACGAGTGACGTGCGTCTGCCGGCGATTTTTCTTACCGGGAATTCCACTGCAGGTTCGGTCTGGCGTCAACCTCGACATTAATCTAATCTGTCAACAGACCTGACAACTCACATTTCTATGAAAAAGTTTCTACTTCTGGCAACTACGGTTGCGGCTTTCACCCCGGCGGCTTTCGCGCAGAGCGCGCTTATTCCAGGCGAAGCTACCGACTTTGTGGCTGAGTTCGATTTCAACGGTGGCGCTCCTCTGGTGCGCGGCTCATTCACGGCTCCTACGCAGAACAACAGCTATTTTGACCCGCAGCCACTCACCGAGATTGCCCGTATCGAAGTGACCCGTTCGTGCTATTCGGTCGGTGAAATGGACGAGCCGGTGGCGGAATATGAGAATCCGGCTCCGGGAGAGACCCTGTCGTTTGTTGACGAAACTCTGGAGGAATTCGGCTATCAGTACACCTATACCGTGACGGCTTACTCGTCGGAGAACAAAGGTGGCTATGGCGCATATCAGCATATATATGTAGGCGTTAAGCCGGCCAAGCCCGAAATCGTGTCGGTGACCACCGGCGAAAACGGTTTTGCACCCGTCACCATCACCTTCACCGCTCCATCCCTTACCGCCGAGGGTGAGGAACTGCCAACTCCGCTGACCTCCATCAAGATTGTCAACTACAAGGGCTGGAACAGCGAAGACCTGCTTGAGACCATTTCCGACCCGGTGCCCGGTAAGGAATACACATTCGTGCATCCCGCCGAAAACGGTGTCAGCTACACTTACCAGATTTCTGCGTCGACCGCTTTCGGCGATGGTGACTATGCGTCGAAAATGATATATGTCGGCGAGGACGTACCCGCGGCTCCCACCGAGTTCAAGGCAGAGGTGGCCGACGGCAAGGTACACCTGTCGTGGACCGCGCCCGCCGAGGGCAAGAACGGCGGATACATCGACCCGGCCGCGACCCTCTACCGCGTGTCGCGCCTCATCGGCTATGATGAAACCCCGATTGCCGATGGCCTGTCGGAATGTAACTTCACTGACCCCTGCGATGACCTCACCGGCCCAACTCAGTTCTCATACACCGTGACCGCCTACAATGAAAAAGGCGAGGGCGGATATGTAAATCTTGACGGGAAACTGATCGTGGGTCCGTCCAGCCAGCTTCCCTATGTTGAGGACTTCAACGAAGGCGGATACTTCAAGTCCCCCGCCAACCTGTGGTCTACCGATCCGGCGTCGTTCAGCGACTGGGGTTACAGCGACTATGACTACTACCTTGCCCTTACCGGCGTTGATGCCGCCGACGGCAATGATGAAGGCTATGCCTACTGCTCGCACCGCTATGCTTCGGCTGACGCCCACGAGCGCCTTATTTCGGGCAGCATCGACCTTTCCGAGGCCAAATATCCCGTGCTGACGTTCTTCTATGCCGCTGTTCCCGACGTCACCAACCGCCTGAGCGTGGAATACCGCCAGGGTGGCGGGGAAGCCGTGCTTGAAGATTTCTGCATCGCCGAGAACGCTCCTGCCGACGCCGACTACGCCTGGGTTAAGAAAACCCTGCCGATGGATGCAGCCAAGGGTGGCGATGTAAGCCTCGTGTTCCATGCCTATACCGGCGAGGACGCTACGGATGTGGATAATGTGTTTATCGACGCCATCCGTCTCGACGACTATCCTCCCGTCGAAGGCATCATGATAAGCGTCCAGGGTACAACCGCCACTATCCAGTGGACCGCTCCCGCCAATTCATCGGCCCAGGCCGATTCGTTCGACGTATATGTCGACGATAACGAACCCGTCAGGGTATCGGAGACCGAATATGTGTTCGCCTCCCAGCTCGATACAGAGCACACCGTGGCCGTCCGCGCCCACTACGGCGACGTGCCCTCGTGCCTCTCCGAGGCCGTGGCCTTCGACTCCAACGGAACCCTCGGCATCGGTACCGTACAGGCCGATGGAGGCCGCGTCGAATACTTCGACGTGAACGGCCGCAAGGTTGTGGCTCCCGTGCCCGGTATGTTCCTCATCAAGCGCACCACCGCCGCAGACGGAGCTCAGAAAGTGGAAAAAACAGTCTATGCCAAATAATCAGGGATATAGATGAAATATAAGTTGTTTTTAATGGCAACGACAGCGCTGGCGGCAGCCGGCGTTGCCGTTGCCATCGTTCCATCGGGCGGGATGCCCGTGGAAACAAGCGGCCGGGTGCTGGCAAACGCCCCGCGCGAGGTGTTTGGCAATGTTGAAGCGCAGCCGACCGACTCTGACATTGTGTCCAGACATAAGATTGGCGCCTCGGGATCGAGCATCTACGGTTACCAATCCTATGCCGATGTGGACGGTTTTGTGGGTTGCTTCTGCGAAATCACGCCCGACGGCACCATCACGCCGATGTGGGACTACTCATATTCCACCCTCGGGGCAAGCATGTCAAGCGGCTGGCTGCGCGGCGACCGCCTGTGCGGACTGGGTATCTTTACGGCGGGTTCGGAGGATCTTGTGGGCGACTATGCCTATCAGGAGTTTGATCCGGTCGGCGGCCAGCAGTTCGTGGGACGTTCAATCAGCGTCGATGGCGAGTATCTTCCGTATTTCTACAAGGCTGCCTACGTTCCCGAACACGACCTCATCTATGGTTTTGGCCGCGTAGGCGACCCATACCAGTCGGAAGTGTACGCATTCAAGGTGGCCCTGGCCGATTCGCCCGAGACAGCCGAGGTCGTCGCCGAGATTGAGCCCGGCGACCGTTGCTACTCGCTGTGCTGGCATCCCGTCGACAAATGTTTTTACGGCGTGACCACATGGGGCAAGTTCGTGAAGATTATGACCGACGGAACCACCACCGAGCTGTTTGAGGTGCCGGTCGACAACCTCGCCAATTCTCCGTCGGCGATGGTTTACAGCCCCTACGACGGCTACCTGCTGTGGAATCCCGCCGTAACGGCGACCACCTCGGTGCTGTATGCCGTATATCCCGATGAAAAGCGGGTCGAGAAGCTGCACACGTTCGATGTTGACCGCCAGTTCTCATTCTTCCTCACTCCCGACTTTGAGGCCGATGATGCCGCTCCCGGCCGTCCGCTGTTTGCCGGTGCCGGTTTTGCCGGCGGTAGCCATGACGGCTCCCTGAGCTTCACCATGCCGTCGGCCACCATCGGCGGCGATGCCATCGGCACCGACATGGCCTGGACGCTCTATGCCAACGGCGACCGGCTCGCCGCGGGCACAGCAGCAGCGTCCGCTACGGTAAATGTCGCCGTCGAGAGCCTCCCCGACGCATATTATACCTTCCGTTTCGAGGCCTCGCTCGACGGAAAGGCCGGCGCCCCCTGTGTGACGCACCTCTATGTGGGCAATGACACGCCTCTGGCGCCCGCTGCCGTCACCCTCACCGACTCCCGCATCGCCTGGGAGGCCGTGACCGAGGGCGAGCACGGCGGCCATGTCGACGCCCAGGCTATCGAATATGAGGTATATCTCAACGGCGAGCTGCTCGCCACCACCGGCGGGTGCGTTCTCGACTACGCCCTCGACCCCGACCGCGAGCTTGATGCCTTCCGCGCCTCGGTAACCGCCGTGTTCGATGGCCGTAAATCCGCACCGGGCGTGTCCGAAAAGGTCATAATGGGCCGTCCGCTCTCGCTGCCCGTCACCATCGAACCCACCCTGCATCAGGTCGACCTCGTCACAACCGTCAACCGCGACGGCAGCCCCGACTACGGCACCTGGCGATACTCCGAGCAATGGGACCTCCCATGCTTTGCCTCGGGCTGGAGCTATGAGCGTGCCGACGACTGGCTGATTCTCCCCGTCACCTATTTCCCCTCGGCCGAGATCGCCTATAACTTCGCAATCGACGCCGCCCGCGGCGGAAATATCGGCACCCGCGAATACTTCGAGGTGTGGGCCGGTACCGAACCCGACCCCGAGGCCATGACAATTCCCGTCATGTCCAAGACCCGCGCCAAGAAATATAACGAATGGAACGAGCATACAGCCGTGTTTGCCGTGCCCGCCCCCGGCAACTATTATGTGGCCGTGCACGGCGTCTCCGACCCCGACCAGAAGGACCTCATCGTGCGCAACATCCGCATCTGGGCCTCGCAGAACACCGCCCAGGCTCCCGAATCCGTGTCGGATCTGCAGGTGGTTGAGTCGAGCGACGCCGACTACACCGCGACCCTCTCCTTCACCATGCCCTCGAAATATATCGACGGCACTGAAATCCCTGCCGACATCGAGGTGAAGGCCACCGTCATGGCCGCCGGGAATATTGTCGTTGCCGGCGCGCCCGGCTCGGCGCAGACCGTCACCGTTCCCACCGTTCAGGGCGATAATTACATCTCGGTGGTTCCGAGTGTGGCCGGCAATGAAGGCCAGGGCGCCGAGGTGGTGGTGTTCACCGGTGTCGACATGCTCAGCTTCGTCGAGAACCTCAAGGCCGAGGTCAGCGAGGACAACATGAGCGTCGTAATGTCGTGGGAAGCCCCGGTTGAATCGCTCAACGGCGGCTACTTCTCGACAACGGGCATCACCTATTGGGTCGCACAGATTGACAGCTACGGCACCATCCTCGGCGAGCCCGTATGCGCCGGCACCGATGTGTTTGAGTACACCCTTGTGCTGCCCGAAGGAACGCCACAGGCCCTCGTTCGCCTCGCCGTCATTCCCGAGAACGCCGCCGGCATGTCGTATGCCCGCAGCTTCTATTCCCACATCATTGGAACTCCCTATGACCTCCCGGTGCTTGAGGAATTCAACGACATGACGGCCCATTATCAGCCCATTGTGGTGCAACAGCCCGACTCCCGCTATGAGGGCGGAAGCTGGACCTGGTGCCAGCCCGAACTGGTGCATCCCGACTTCGCCAACTCCTCGCCCTATGCCATTATCGGCTACACCGATGACGGTTCGGCAAGGGTGCGCATGCGCCTGCCCAAGGTTTCGACAGTCGGTATGGACGGCTCAACGGCAATCTTCGAGTTCTGGGGCGGACATCATTCCGCACAGGAAATCGCGGTCTATGCCATCACATACGGAATGGCCCAGCCTGAGAAAATAGCCACTCTGGAAGCCGGCGACGGTTGGACCACCGGCTCGGTCGACCTTCCCGACAGCTATATCGGCCGCCCGTGGATGAACCTCTATGTCGACGCCCTGATTCCATCGTCCGAGCACTACTTCATACTTTCGAGCTATTGCATCGACGAGAAGCTCTCGGTGGCCGACGCCACGGCCCATGCAGGCTCAATCGTCTCGCGCGGAGGAGCCGTCGTGATGAGCGGCTTTGACGGAATGGCCTACCTGGTGACCGCTGTAGATGGACGCGTTGTTGCCCGCGGCACGGCTGCATCCGAAACTTCGGTGGCTCTTGCCCCCGGTGTTTACATCGTGAAGGCCGGCGCCCGCACGGCAAAGGTTGCCGTCCGCTGACACTGAGATAAATAATGTGAGAAAGCCCGGAGGCCATTGCTTCCGGGCTTTTTCGTTGCCGCAACCGTGCGGCATGATTGATATAAATGGTTTTAGGATGGTTATCTTACTTTTGCACCTTGCATGTGGTTCCGTCGGTGTATCTTACGATGAGGACACCCGAGGGGGCGGCGTCCATTGAGGTGCCGCGCAGGATGCCGTCGGGGGTGTAGATGCCCTCGATTTCGGCCTGGGCGGCGGTGGCGTCGCTGATGCCCGAGATGTCTGAGCGCAGGTAGAAAGTGCTCATCGGCACGCCGTCGGCGGTGTAGAACACGCGCACGCCGGTGCCGCCGTCGGTGACCTCGTGCTGGGTCTTGGTTATGACCACATCAATGTCGCTGAGGTCGGGGTTGGTGGTGGCGGTGATTACGTTATTTTCGTTGACCTCGACGGTGAACATCTCGGTGACGGGGCCGTTTTCACGGTAAGGATTGCCGTAGTTTGCTGCGGCGAGGTAGGGAACGTAGGCCGCTTTCCAGTATGGGGGGATGTTGTCGGTCATCGACGAGGAGATGAATATGGCCTCGCGGGTGTTACTGTTGACGAGGTCGCCGTAGGTGATGGTGGCCCAGTAGAATGAGTTGGAGCCGACGTAGACCTTCACGCCGTCGTTGAAGGTGATGCCCGCGGGAACGCGGATTTCCTCGCCGTCGGCGTTTTCGGGGAAGACCATGGAGCGCATCGAGGTGTTGCCCGAGAATGCCTCGGCCGAGATGTAGGTGACCTGCGCCAGGTCGATGGATTCAAGGGCGGTGCAGCCGGCGAAGGCCGAAGAGCCGATTGTCTTGAGGGTTCCCTTGCCCATGGGGTCCAGGTTTACTTTGGTCAGGCTGGCGCATCCGCGGAAGAAGCCGTCGGGAATTTCGGTGAGTTTCGAGGGCCAGTTGACCGATTCGAGGCCCGAGAAGGCGAATTGCTCGCCCTGGCTCTGGAGGTCGAGGCCGGTGACATCGTCGACATAGGCCAGCGAGAACGATTTCAGGGACGTGCAGCCGTAGAACACCCGGGCGCCCATGATGATGTGCTGGGGCTCGATGGTGACGTCGGCCAGCTTGGCGCAGCCGCTGAACATGCGGTTGTTGAGGTAGACCTTTTCGGAGGTGGTGCCGGTGATTTTCACGTTTTCAAGTTCGGTGCAGCCGTAGCAGAGGGCGTCGGCGCGGCCCTGGGCGGCGTTGGCAAAGCTGAGCGACTTTATCTTCGAGCAGGCGAATGTGTAGAATCCCAGGCGCACGTTGTCGTGGAGGACGATTTCGGGGATGGACGAGCCGGCGAAGGCGCCGTCGTCGAGCGTCTTGACCGACGCGGGCACCTCGAAGCGGTCGAGCTTGAGGGCGGGCGGACAGGCGGCGATGCTTTGTTTCGACAGGTCGTAGATGATGCCGTCGGCCGAGGTGTAGTTGTGGGTGGCGTCGACGTTCACCTCGCTGATGCTGGTGTTGCCCACGGCCCACAGGCCGCCCGAGAACATCTGGCCGCCCGAGAGGACGAGGGTCTTGATGGTGCGGTTGCCCATGAAGGCGAAGTCGCCGATGTAGCTGACCTCCTCGGGCAGGGTATAGCGGGTCTTGGGACGCGCCGGGGGCATGCGGAACAGGGTCCAGGCGGCGGATTCGCGCTCGCGGCTGAGCAGCACGCCGTCGATGTCCATGAAATATTTGCTGGCGGCGTTGACATGGAATTCGTTGATGCCGCTGCAACCCTCGAATTCACGCCCGCCGATGGTCTCGAGCGGTGACGAGATGTTCACGCGTGTGATTTCGGTGAAGTCCTTGAACACCGGCACGTAGTCGAACCAGTAGAGCGAGTTGTAGTTCTCGCCGATCTGGGTGACGGTATATTTGGTGCCGTCGATGGTTACGCTGCCGGGGATTGTGATTTCGCCCGAGGGGACATAGCCGGGCTTGACGTCGACGATCGAGGCGTTGCCGGTCTCCTCCGAGGCGTTGATTTCGATTTTATAGACATAGTTGCCGACGGTGTGCACGTAGGGCGATTCCGGGCTGTATGCCAGGGCGGCTGTGGCCGACAGTGTCAGGAAAACCGAGGTGAGGATAGAGCGTAATTTTTTATACATGAAGTGTAAGTAAGATGATAAGTAGAACTGAAATTTTGTGCAAAGGTACGGCTTTTTTTTCAAAAAAGGCATATCTGCGATGTATATATATGGCTGAAATTTAGGCAATATATGGCCATGAAAAGCCGACAAACGCCGTCTTGAGAATGTTTTAGGAGCCTTTTCGCTTGCAGTTTGCAAAATTATCTCTATATTTGCGCAAGAATACAGAAATCCTATCCACATAATTTTCACCATATGAAAAAACTTCTACTCAGTATGTGTGCGGCCGCCCTGGCGGCCTCGGCCGTTGTGGCCCAAACCCCGCGCACTCCTGTTCCGCAGGTTCGCATGAACGAGGGATTCTCGTTCCTCCCGCTCGATGAGGCTGTTGCTCCGCAGAAGGCTCCCGCCCTTGCCGGCGAGGCCACCGATGCTGCCGCCGACGGGCAGTCGCTCGACTTCACCCTCGCTTTCGGGGTTTACGGCGCACTGTATTTCGTCGGTCAGAACGGCGGACCCCTTCCCGCCGGCACGACCTACTACCAGGCTTTTGCGCTTTCTGAAGCCAACCGCAAACTCTATGCCGGCAAGACGATTACGTCCATCAACATCGTCTCGCCCATGAACTCGCGCCTCTCCTCCACCTCGAAATATGTCAACGACATCACCGACGTAACCGTGTTCCTCACTCACGGCCTCGACAAGGAATTCTTCTATACCCAGAAAGGCAAGCTCGGCACCGACGGCTACACCCAGTATAAGATCGAGCTGGACACTCCTTATGTAATCGAGGAGGACAAGCCTCTCTATATCGGCTACTATGCACAGACCGTGTCGCAGTATGACTACTATCTGGTGGTCGACGGCGTTGCCCGCGAGTCGCTTGACGGCGGCTACTGCGATGCCGTAACCGGCAGTGCCGCTCCGAAGTGGAACAATATCGCCCAGGACTACGGCAACCTCTGCATCGGCGCCACAATCGTGGGCGATAACCTTCCCGAAAACGGCGTGAGCATGTTCGGCATCGAACTCCCCACGTACACCGCTCCCGGCGAACCCTTCTCGTTCGACATCGGCTTTATCGGCGCTGCCGCCAACGAGGCCAAGTCGGTTGAGATTGAGTACACCATCGGCAACCAAACTCCCGAGACTCTTAAGATACCTTTCCAGGAACAGTATTATCTCGGCTTCAACGAGCCCGCCACCTACACCATCAGCAAGGTCGTATGCAACGAGGTTGGCGCGGAAGTTCCCTTCTCGGTCAAGATAACCAAGGTGAACGACGTGCCCAACGTGTCGGAAGACAACCAGGCATCGGGCACCTTCCAGTGCTTCGATCCCTCGCTGGGCTTCACACGCCGCTTTGTGGTTGAGGAAGGCACCGGCACATGGTGTGGCTACTGCCCCCAGGGTTTTGTCATGATGCAATACCTCCGCGAGAACTATCCCACTGAATTTATCCGCATAGCAATCCACGCTTCAAGCTCTCGCCCGGACCAGATGGAGGTTGCCACAACCTCGTCGGTAATCAACGCACTGTTTGAAGGCTTCCCGCAGGCGTGGGTGAACCGTTCATACAACACCATGCTCGGTTATCAAGGTGTGGACGTGAACCAGGGCCTCGCCGATTATTATGAGGCAAACAAGGACGTTCCCTCGATTGCCGATGTGGATCTTGCCCCCGAGTTCGCCACAAACGGCCGCTCCATCGAAATCCCCACCGCCGTCAAGGTTGCCATCGACGTGAACAACAACGACCGCTACCGCCTCGCATACTACATCACCGAGGACAACGTAGGCCCCTACAGCCAGGCCAACTACTATTCCGGCGGTCAGATGGGTGCCATGGGCGGCTGGGAAAACGAACCCAACCCCGTGCCCGACATGATGTTTGAGGACGTTGTACGCCGCCTCGTGGGCAACGCCACCGGCGTGTCGGGCAGCCTGCCCGAGGAGATGAAGGCCGGCGAGACCTATGAGTATAGCACATCTGCCTCAATTGCGAACGTAACCGGCGACACATTCTTCGTGACCGCAATGGTTATCGACAGCAACACTCTTGAAATCGTCAACGCCAAGCAGGTTGAGCTCCGCAAGCCGGGCGGCGTGACTGACGTGGACGGCAATGGCACTGCCCTTGACGTGCGCGGCACCGCCGGTGCCATCGTCTTCGGCGGCGAATACGCTTCGGCAGCCGTCTACAACGTGGCCGGTCAGCTTGTGGCAACTGCCGCAGGCGAGGCTTCGGTTGCACTGCCCGCAGGCCTCTACATCGTCAAGGCCGACGGCGCAACCGCCAAGGTTGTCGTGAAGTAAACGGAATCCCCCATAGCATAGAACGCTCCGCACCCGATGGGCCGCGGAGCGTTTTTTGTGCATGGGCGTCGCCTGGGTTGGTGGGGAGACAGGGTCGCCTGCGGCGACTACATACTTTTTTTGTTTTGCCATTCGGGTTGTTTTGGCGCCTACGGCGCGACATACCGTTGATTAACATAGGATTATGCACGATGGGTCCCGGTAGGGGCGCAGCATGCTGCGCCCGCGCATGTGGCTTATCAACAATGTGTCGCGCCGCAGGCGCCGGGGCGCCCGGATGGCACAACAAAAAAAGCATGTAGTCGCCGCAGGCGCATTGTTTTTATGGCGACGGGGCATGCGCGGGCGCAGCATGCTGCGCCCCTACTGGCTTATCTGGTGTAATATTGTGGTAATCAACGGTATGTCGCGCCGTAGGCGCCAAAACCACCCGCATGGCAAACCTTAAAAATATGTAGTCGCCGCAGGCGACCCTGTCTCCCGGATGCGGGCTTATTGGCGTCGGGGCATAAAAAACGGCCATCCTGGGTGGGGATGGCCGTGGAGTATGGGTTGCGGGGGATTATTTCAGGACGATTTTGCCGGATTTGCCGTTGAGCGTGTAGATGTAGATGCCGGCGGGGAGGTTGGCGGTCGAGAGGGTGCCGTTGCCGTTGATGTTGGCGCTGAGCACTTTCTTGCCGGTGATGCTGTAGAGGGCTGCGGCGGTGGGGGCACCGACGGTGTACTGTATGCCGCCGCTTACTGCGCGGAAAGCTGCGTCATCGGCAACGATGGTGGCTGTGCCGGAGCTGGGGTTTACGACGATGGTGAAGGTCTTGGTGGTGTTGGCCTTGTCGTCGGTGTAGCAGGCGGTGAAGGTGCTGGTGAAGGTGGGCACGGCTGCGCCGCCTTCTGTTTCGCCCATGATGTGGTACTTGAGGTCGAGTTTCTGTCCGGACTGGATGGTGGTGGTGCGGGTGATGTCGGTGCCGGTGTAGCATTGTCCCACGCATACCTCGACATCGAGGTTGCTGACCACGTTGATCTCGACCTGACCGATGAGGTCGGCGTGCAGGTAGACGCCCGGCTGGATGTTGTATTCAGCGTAGTCGCCGAAGTCGTCGACGTCGCCGTCCTGAAGTTCATATTCGACGGTGGCGCCGGGCTGGACGGCGGTGTTGCCTACATAGAACGTGAGCTCTTTTGCCGACATGGCGGTGGCGCTCAGCAGGGCTGCAGCAAGTGATAGGTAGAGTTTCTTCATAGACTTATTGTTTTTGTGTTGATTATTCATTGGGAGAGTCGGACGGCTCGCCGGGGGCGGTCACCTCGGCGATGGCTGCCTGGCATACGCCGGTGGCGTCGCTGACAAAGGCAACGACCGAGAGGTTTGAGGCGTCCCAGCGCTCGTAGTCGTCATAGCGCAGGGCGATGGAGTAGGAGGCCGATTTGTGGATGCCGTTCTGCAGGGCGACCGCTTCGCCGTCGACGGGGGTGACGGGGGCGCGGAATACGTGGTTGTGGACGTATTCGCGGTCGTATTTGCCGGTTTCGTCAATCTGGCGTGCTACGATGTCGTTTTCGAGAACCCACACGTTGAGGCGTCCGTCGATGTCGGCCTTTGGAGCGAGGGTGAGGTCGATTTTGATGTCATTGCCGTCGATGGCGGCGGCGAGGTCGATGTTGACACCGGCGGGGCGTTCGAGTTCCTCGTCGATGTATTCGGCCCATTCATAGCGGCCGAGGACGCCGCTGCGGCGGTCGATGACTCCCGAGGGCCATGCGTCGATGCCGTATGCGTCGTTGTAGACCTGGCCTTCGTCGGTGCCGAGGCACACCTGGTTGCGGTCGAAGCGGGTCTGGGATTTGTTGAACGCCATGCCGCCGGCGTGGATGCTGACGGCGACAATCGAGCCGGGATATTGCTGCTGGAGCTGGGCTATGATTTTATGGGCGTCGGGGCAGTTGTTGCATTTCTGGCCGGTGAAGTCCTCGAGGAGGATGACGCGCTGGGCCTCGACGGCGTCGACGGGGACGTAGCGTTCGTCTTCGTTGATATTGTCGCAGGCGGCGAGGGCCATGAGGGCTGCCGCGGGGATGATGAGTCGTGAAATAAGCTGGTTCATGGGTCTGGAGAGAGATGATTGGTTAGAAGTAATAAGAATATGCCACCTGGAAGCCGTGGTAGGCGGGTACCTTGCGGCATACGCCGCCCGAGCAGTTGTAGCCCTCGCGGGTGCGGCCATAGCTGAGCATGAGGCGGTTGGCGCGGTAGTTGCCGGTGACGCCGGCCATGTAGTAGTGGGTGCCGGTGTCGCCGCAGTTCCACATGTCGCTGACGCTGAACATCAGGTAGGGGAGGACGGTGAGCTCGACCAGGCCGTAGGCCCAGTCTTTCTGGTCCTGGCGGGTGGTGAGGTACTGGAGTTCGGCGCGCAGGGTGAGGCGCTTGTTGAACTTGTACTTGCCCTCGAGCACGAAGATGTTGCTTTTTACGTCGCCTCCGTGGCCTTCGACGGCGGTCTGGTTGTAGAGCTGGTTCATGTATAGGAACGACATCTGCAGCGAGGGGGTGAGCTTCTTCTCAATCTGGATGTTGAAGTCGTGGTAGTAGTTGTCGCCGAGGCCGAAGAACGAGGTCGAGGTGCCGTCGGTACCCCAAATCGTGCCGTTGGGGCCGAGCTGGGCGGGAGCGCGGTGGTCAAGGCCGCGGATATAGCTGGCATTGACGTTTATTTTGGTGCCGTAGCGTCCGCCCAGAGGGGTCTTGCGCTTGAAGGTGTAGGCAAACGAGCCCTGGAAGGCCCATTCGCCGTCGGCAGCCTGGGTGGCGAAGGGGTAGAGCGATGCCAGGGCGTAGGTGTGCTGGTAGGCGAAGGCGGGCATGTTGTTGATCATGGCCGACGAGCCGTCCATCTCGCGCTGGGAGCGGAACGCCATGTTCTCGCTGCGCTTGACCTGGACGAGGGCACTGAGGCCGGTCTTGGAGTATGAGCCCGAGAGCATGTAGGCGGTGCCGTTGGCATAGGTGTAGTCGTTGTCGAAGCTGGGATCCTGACCTTTCCAGGCAAATTCGCCCAGCAGCGAGAAGCGGCCTTTGTTGAAGCGGGAGCGGACGTCGAGGGCGTTGACGAACTTGGGCAGGCGTATGCCGAAGTCGGTACCCGATATTTTCTTGATTTTCTCGTCCTCGTGCTTGAGCACGTACGAGCCGCCGATCATCCATGCGGCCCCGTGGTCGCGGAGGGACTTGAAGTAGTCTTCCATGTAGAACTCGACGTCGGCGCCGTAGATCTGCGAGTGCTTGAACCAGTCCCAGTAGCGTCGCTGTACGCCGCCCAGGACGGTGAGGCGCATGCCGTTGACCGAGTTGACCTTGAGGCGTCCGCCGCGGATGGAGTTGTCGATGCCGAGGTTGCGTTCCTCGTAGGTGCGGAGGATGAAGCCGCTGCCGAACTGCTCGTAGAAGTCGCCGGCGGTGAGCTCGAGGCCCTTGTACTTGCCCTTGACGTATATGTTGGGGACGCCCCATCCGGCGAAGTCTTTCTCGTAGCCGGGCAGGGGCCACTTCATGAACTCGAAGCGGAAACCAGCGTCGACATATTTGCTGACGAGGCCGAAGTCGGCGTAGGTGTTGAACAGTATTTTTTTGTCGACGGGGTCGGCGTTGATGGCGGGGTCGTTCTCGGGGAAAAGGAACGAGGTCTGGACGCTGCCGTGGATGGCGACGTCGTCCTTTATGTTTATGCCGTGAGCGGCGAGTGCCATCACGGCGGCTGCGGCAGCGCAGGTCAGGCGTGTGGTGATTTGGCCCATTTTATTCGGTCAGTTCGCGGATTTTTTCGATGATGTGGGTTTCGGAGCCGTCGGTGTATCCCGAGCGGTTGTCGACGATGTTGCCCTTGCCGTCGATGATGAATACGTGGGGCACCATCTGCACGCCCATCGAGCGCATCAGGTCGCTGTTTGAATCGAGCAGAACCTCGTATTCCCAGCCCTGGGCGTCGACCAGGGGGCGCACCTTGCTGGCGTTCTGGGCTTCGTCGACCGAGATGGCGATGAGTTTCATGCCGGTTTCGTCCTGCCAGTCGGGGTAGACCTCGGCGATGGCCTTGAGCTCGCGGAGGCAGGGCTTGCACCAGGTGGCGAAGAAGCTGACCACAAACGGTTTGCCGTCGTTTGACAGGGTCGAGGCATCGACGGGCTTGCCGTCGAGGTTCTTGAGCTGTACCGAGGGGAACTGGGCCGAGGCTGCGAACGCCACGGCCATCATGAAGGCCGCTGCGAGGGGACGAAGAAGTTGTTTCATGACTGTAGGATGGTTTATATCACATTACAAAAGACAAAAGTACAAAAGAAATCGCCAATTTCAAAGAATTATTCGGGGAATTTATCTTTTATTAGTAAAAAAGCTTGGAGAACTGGGAGTTCTCGGTGGCTTTTTGGAGAACTCGGAGAACTCGGAGAACTCGGAGTTCTCGGAGGGGTCGGAGTACTCGGAGTACTCGGAGGGCTCGGAGGGCTCGGAGTTCTCGGGGGCGGCTGGGCGGATAATAAAAAAAGGCCGCGCGGGGCGGCCTTTTTTTGGTGGTGGGTTGATTATCAAAGGGCTATCTTGAAGCTGCGGCCGTCGACGTTGAGGATGTAGACGCCGTTGGCGAGGCTGTCGAGGTTCATGATGGCTGAGGTGGCGGTGGCCACGGCAGCGCCCTGGATGTTGTAGAGGGTAGCGGCCTTGAAGTCGCCGAAGATGGTGAGGGTGCGGCCGTTGAGGGCGATGGTTGCCTGGGCGGCGTCGGTGGCGATGTCGTTGACACCGTTGTACACGCCCTTCTCGGCGATGTAGATGGCGTTGATCTGGAGGAAGCCCGAGCGGAGCAGCGGGGTCACCAGGTTGATGCCGACACAGCGGGTTGCGTCTTCGTCCTGGACGGGGAGGGCTACCGAGTTGAGTTTGAAAGCCATGGTGCCGGTTGCATCGTCGATCTCGTTGACGGTGGCCTTGATGGTGCCGAGCTTTTCGGTCATGGCCTCGCGGGTGTTCATTTTGCCGAAGTAGATGTCCATGGGTTCCTCGGCATAGTTGCTATTGGCGTCAACCGAGTAGCAGCGCGAGCTTACGGTAACTTCGTATTCAACGCCGGCCTCGAGGGCGACGGGGGGCGAGATGAGCCATTCGTCGGCGTCCTCGGTGTTGCCGAGGGTGGGCGACACGATGTATTCGGCGCAGACTTCATAGTCGCCGAAGACTGAGTGGCCGAGGTTGGTGTAGAACATCCAGGTGTAGGTGTCGTTGTTGCCGTCGAGGATGGTCCAGCGGTTGCGCATCTCGGCTTCGTTCTCGAAGGTCTGTTCGAGGGGCAGTTCGAGGGCGGGACCGAGGATGTAGGCCTGTGATACGGCATCCGAGCCACCTTCCGAGTTGGAGGCGGTTATGGTGTAGGTATAGGCCACCGGCGGCGGTGGCTTTTGTCGTATGTGGTGGGAAGGGCTGGGGCGTGGCTGTCAGAAAGCCTTCATGGCGCCCATCACGCGGTAGACGATGACGATTTTGCTGATGGGGATTTCCTGCTCGTCATAGTCCTTGTTGGTGGGGATGAGGCGGTAGTATCCGTCGCGGTGGCTGCGGCCCAGGCGCTTGATGGTGCGCAGGCCGTTGGAGGTAACGAAGCCGTAGACGTCGCCGAATGGCAGGAACGAGAAGTCCTCGACGCGCTGTAGGGCGATTATGTCGCCGTTGCTTATCTCGGGCTCCATCGAGTGCCCCGAGGCGTTGCACCACAGGGTGGCCTTTTCGTAGCCGGGCATGTGGATGAGGAAATCGGGGCTCTCGCTCGAGGGCTGGGCGATTTCGTCGAAGCCCAGCAGGAAGTCCTCGTCATAGTAGGGGACGCCGTCGGTGAAACTGATTTCGGGCGAGGTGTCCTCGCGCAGCATGGAGCCTTCGCCGCTCAGGAGCCAGTCAACGTTGAGGTCGAGGGGGCTGTTTGAAATGCGGTCGAAGGTGGTGCGGCGGGTGTTTTCGCCGATTTTGGCGCAGGTGCCGTTCCCAAGTCCGGTGGCCCGCTCGAAATCCTTGAACGACAGGCCTTTGTGGTCCAGGTACTCGGCGAGACGTCCCTGGATGGAATTTGGATGGTTGCTGGTTGCCATGTTTGTTAAAAAATGATAAAATCTTAGACTTGTTAGAAAATCTATTGACAATATTAGAAAATCTATTTATCTTTGCATTGCAACAGCAACTGACAAGCTGATATAAGGACATGCAAATGTACGGCAAATTTTATTTTCCACCAAACAATTTAACCGACAAAACAACAGCGTTATGACAGAAGAACAGATTGACCGGATTGCCGCCATCCTGGCGGAAAACATCCTTTCGTGCACCAAAGAGGTGCTGACCAGCGAAGAAGCGGCCCGATACATGGGCGTGAAGGTGAGCTACCTGTATAAGCTCACGATGCGGGGCGAGATACCTCATTACAAGCCCGGCGGGAAGAAATGCTATTTCAGGCGCTCGGAGCTGGAGCGCTGGCTCACCGCCAACGGCTGCGCCGGGGCGTGAAGCGCCCGGCAGGCGGAGGAGTTCTCGGAGGGCTCGGAGTACTCGGAAAAATGGAGTTCTCGGAGAGCTCGGAGTACTCGGAAAGATGGAGCACTCGGAGTTCTCGGAGAGCTCGGAGGGCTCCGAGAACTCTATAAAAATTCCTAATTCCTAACTCCTAATTCCTAATTAAAAAATGGCACGACCACAGAAAACCGGGCTTGATTATTTCCCTTTCGATGTCGACTTCTTTGATGACGAGAAGATGGTTTGCATCGGCGGGGAGTTCGGAGTCAAGGGCGAGCTTGCGGCGGTCAAGCTGCTCTGCGCGATATACCGCAATGGATATTTCGCCGAGTGGAACGAACTGCTGCGCTACAAACTGCTGCGCCAGCTTCCCGGGGTGTCCGCCCAGCTTCTCGAGGACATAGTCAACCGCTTGGTCATATGGGGCTTCTTCGACAGGGCCCTGTTCGATTCGGCGCACATCCTGACTTCCGAGGGCATTCAGCGGCGCTATTTTGAAATCGCCCGCCGCCGCAAAGGCGCCGCCGATTTGCCGTATATTCTGGTTAATGCAACAGAAACCCGGGTTAATGCAGCAAAAACCCCGGTTAATGCAGCATTAACGCCACAAATAAAAGAAAAGGAAATAAAAGAAAAGGAAACAAAAACAAAGAAAACCGAGGGGGATTCCGCGCACACGTGCGCGAAGGTCCCCGCCCCCGGGGATTTTGAAAATTTTTCTTTTTCGCCGCCTTTGGCGGGCGAGCTCGTCGAGGCCGTGCGCGACCCCGACGTGCAGCGCTACGTCCCAACGCTGGCCGACGCCCGCGCCTTTTTCGACCATTACAGCGCCCGCGGCTGGATGATGGGCGGCGCCCCCATGCGCGACTGGCGGGCTGCCTTCCGTTCGTGGCTCGCCAAAAAGAGCCGCTTCGGCGAGTCGGCGGCGCCGGCCGCTCCTGCGCAGCCCCGCGAAGAAAAGCCGCGTCAGCCCGAGGAGCCCTACACCCCGCCGCCACCCGAGTTTTTCGAGCGGCTCGAGCGTGAGGCACCCTGGAACAAGCCCCAGCGATGACCCCGCCGGGCGACTTCAATGTTAAACATTGTGAAAAAATCGCCGTCCCGGTAAATCAAGGGAAACCAAGCGAAACAAGGTCGAACAAAGGAAACAAAAGGAAGATAAACCGCTGAATAACAGATTTTTATTTCCGTAAAAACAGTATTAACTTTGCATCGCGGAATCGAAACGGCAACCGCCGTAACACAATTCCTAATTACTGATTTCTAATTACTAATTATAAAGATCATGAGCAGTATTTCAATTGGAATGGCGCTGAGGGATGCGCTGATGACAGATGAGCGGGTGGCGTCGCTGGCGACGGCCTGTTTCCCTGTGGTGGCGGATGATGCCACGTTGCCCTATATCACATATTATTGCGGCGAGATGGTTGAGGCGGCCACGAAAGACTGCCGCGGCTATGACCGGCTGCGCATGTTCGTCGAGTGCTATTCGGCGGATTATGACAGCGGTGTTGAGCTTGCCGAGGCTGTGCGGGAGGCGCTGCGGAATCCGGGCCGGGGAATGAGGGGGTGTTTCCTGGCCGACCGCAAGGAGCTGCGGGCATCCGGCGCATTTTGCCAGCAGATGGTGTTTGAAATTAGGAGTTCTTTGAATTAGGAATTAGGAGTTAGGAATTAGGAATTAGGAATTAGGAATTAGGAATTTTTTTTCTTTTTGCCTTTTCACTTTCCTTTTTCACTTTCCTTTTTCACTTTTAATCTTTCACTTTTTTAGTCTTTTAACCTTTTAAAATTTAGTTTTATGGCAGATCAAACAAATTACAGCGTGCTTGACGGCACGGATCTTATCCTGAGCGTCGATGGGGCGGCCCTGGGCTTCTCGACCGGCTGCAAGGTCTCGACCAGCGTGGAGACCGGCGAACGTACCACCAAGGAAGCCTCAGGCAAGTGGAAGGAGAAGTTCGTGAAGACCTTCTCTGAGGAAATCAGCGCGGATGTCCTTGTGCTGACCAACTCGGACGATAATGTCCCGAGCTATGACGAACTGAAGGCCATGATGCTGGCCGGCAAGCCGGTCAAGGCCCACTATTCGCTGCGCGACGGTGCCAAGCGCACCGGCAAGACCCCCGGCGGCTATGAAGGCCAGTTCATCATCACGTCGCTTGAGCTTGACGGTCAGGCGGGCGATGACGCCAAGTGCAGCGTCAAGCTTGAGAACTCAGGCCCGGTGAAACTGGTCGCACAAGGCAACGGCCTCAATGACGGTACATCCGTCAACTCCGCTTCCTGATAATTCAGGCAGAGGGATGGGCGGGCGGCGTTTTTTAACATTTTAATTATTAATTATTTCCTGAATTATTTCTTGATTATGAAAAAGAATGAATCTGCGGGAGCGGTCATGCTCCCGGTTTGTGGCAAGGAATATCCCTGCCGTGTGACAATGGGCGCGATGGTGCTGTTCAAACGCGCCACGGGCAAAAGTCCCTCGCGTTTTTCAGAAGACGACGTGGAGGAGATGGTGCAGTTCGTTTACTGCTGCGTCAAGGCCGCGTGCAAGGCCGACGGCGTCGAACTCGGGATGGACTTCGAGGAATTTGCGTGCGGCCTTGAGCCGGAGGCGATGACCCGATTCTATGAGGGCCTCGGTGGTGCCGCGGGAAAAAAAGCGATGGCGGCGACGGCCCGGAAATAGAGGCACTGATGGGCCTCGCCGTCGGGGCGATGGGCATGCGCATTGATGATTTCCTGGGCATGACGCCCGGGGAGTTCAGCGCGGTTCATGAGGCCTGGGAGGGCTGCCGCCGCCAGGACTGGGAGCGGGCACGGCTTGTCGGATGGTGCGCTGTCGCGCCTCATGTATCGCGGCGTATGGGCCCGGAGGAGTTTCTGCCGTTTCCATGGGAAAAAGATGCGGAATCCTCCGGCCAACCCCCGGCCGAGGTCACCGCCGACGAGCGCAAGCGCCGGTTTGAGGATGCCAAGAAACGCTATGCGCTGAGTTAGCAATCCCGCCTGTCAGTCAAATATGATTACGAAGGCGAGAATTAAGAGTTAATTTTGTTGGCGATGGCGCGTCCCGTGCAAATAGCGCCGCTCGTGATCATCACCATCAGGGAGAAAGTGAAACAATTCATCAGTCTTGGAATAGCAACGACATCTCCGCTCTTAAGAATGATGGTAAAAATTGTAATTAACAGAGTTGGAAATGAAAGATATGCGACAAATACGATCAACTTCATCATAAACCCCATTCGAGGTTTGTCGGCAGACTGGTCATCACTTTCTGAATCGATGTATTTCGCAAGACCGCCCAAAAGAGAAACACCGATGTTAATAAGCCAGCAACCGGTAACAAATGCAAGTTCAGGAAAACTTGCAAGAGGTTTGCTCAGGTTCATGGTGGCGTATAGGAGTATAATCGCACCTGGGATTAGGCATATTGTGGCTAATGAACGAATATTAGAATTGTGATCATCGTCATAGTCGGTATCATCGCAATCGAAGTCTTCGACGGGAGGATGGTAGGTGGAGACGACTTGCGGAGTGTCTTCCTCGACGGGCGGATGATAGGTGGAGACGACCTGCGGAGTGTCTTCCTCAACGGGAGGATGATAAGTGGAGATTGGTGCAGAACTGGCAGAGTCCGCTGTATTATGTCCGTCCTTTTTTCGGATGACGCGCAAGGAGGATTTTGGCTTTGAAGCAGTCATGGTAATAACGACAAAGATATGGCGAGATTTAAGAGTTGAGTTTGTTGGCGATGGCGCGTCCCGTGCAAATAGCGCCGCTCGTGATCATCACCATCAGGGAGAAAGTGAAACAATTCATCAGTCTTGGAATGGCAACGACATCTCCGCTCTTAATAATGATGCAAAGAATGATAATCAACAGAGTTGCAAATGAAAGATATGCGACAACTACGATCAACTTCATCATAAATCCCATTCGAGGTTTGTCGGTAGACTGGTCATCGCTTTCTGAATCTATGTTTTTCGCAAGACCGCCGAAAAGAGAAACACCGATGTTAATAAGCCAGGCTCCAGCAATGAGTGCCAGTTCGGAAAAACTTGCAAGAGGATTGCTCAGGGCTGGGATAGCGTATAGGGAAATAATTGCACCGGCGATTAGGCATACGGTGGCTAATGAACGAATATTAGAATTGTGATCATCGTCATAGTCGGTATCATCGCAATCGAAGTCCTCGACGGGCGGATGATAGGTGGAGACGACCTGCGGAGTATCTTCCTCAACGGGAGGATGATAGGTGGAGACGACCTGCGGGGTGTCTTCCTCGACGGGAGGATGGTAAGTGGAGATTGGTGCGGAACTGACAGAGTCCGCTGTATTATGTCCGTCCTTTTTTCGGATGACGCGCAGGGCGGATTTTGGCTTTGAAGCAGTCATGGTATGAAAAATCTGAAAATGAATTACAAAGATAATAAAAAGTTATGGCAAATGCAATAATATATGAGATTTCGGCGAAGGATTCGTTGAGCGCGGCATTGCAAAAGATAAAAGCCAATGCTGAAAGTGCCGAGGAAGCGATGGTGAGGCTGAATAAAGCTTCGAACGAAGCGCTTTCTCAAGTTCCTGTGGGACAGATTCAGCAGCTTGCCAATTTCATGGGTGAGTTGGGGGAAGGTGTGACTAAAATTTCTTCTACGTTTATGCCATTTATGGAATGGGCTTCTGGGATTACAACAGTAGCAGCAAATATCGCGGTGTTGAACAGCACACTTAATATTCTTAACATAAACGTTAAGGTATTCGGAATGACCCTCAAGATGGCGCTTATGGGTACTGGGGTGTTTGCGGCTATTGTTGCACTTAATATGGCGATGGAGGCTTTGTGCGGCAGCATGCAGAAAACGGAGAGCGAGACGGACAAGTTGATCAGTCAAAAGCAACGGCTTGCGCGCGAGGCTGAGGCGCTGAAATCCCGGCATGAGGAGGAATCGCGGACAATGCAGAGCGCATCGGCGGGCATCTCGGTCCATATTGCCATGCTTGAGGCGTTCAGCGGTACGAAAGAACAGGAGAAGAAGCTCGTAAACGAACTGAATAATGCCTATGGCGATACGATGGGATATTTTTCGAGCGTTTCGGATTGGTATAAGGCGTTGGTAGCAAATAGTGAAACGTATTGCAAGCAGATGTTGCTTGAGGCGCGGACACGTAAGCTTGCCGAGCGAATGGCCGACAGAGACATTCAGATAGCCGACATCAGGCAGGGGATTAAAAACGGAGAATATGGTGGGGTAAGTCGAAATGGCAAGGTGGACCCACGGAGAAACAAGGCAACCGCACAAATTATCAATCTTAATCAGGCCAATAAGAGGGATAAATTCATGCTGGAATCCACAAGCAATGAGTTGGCGGGGCTGAAGTTCAGCGTAGTCGGCAGCGAGACACGCTCAAATCTCGACAAAGGGAAGAATGGAAATGGAGATGCTGCCACGGAGCAGACGCGGCTGCAGGAAATTACAACACTTGTGGCGAAGCTGAAAGAAGAGTATCTGACAGCAAGCGCGGCGCGTAGGGCAGCAATCAAGCAGGAGATTTCGCTCTTGGGAACAGAAGCTCAGAAGATAGAGCAGCTATACAAAGAGGTTGATCGCCCGGATCAGCTTGTCACCATGGGCGACATAGATAAGGAAATTTCTTATCAGCAGTCGCTTCTGCCAGATGCCACGGGTGCCGAAGCCGAGGGTATAAACAAGGAAATCAAGGCTTTGCAGCAGCTGCGGACTGAAAAAGAGTTGGCATGGCACACGCCGGTGAAGATTGATGACATAACGACATACAAGCAGCTGGAGGATGAGCTGTCGTATTATACGATGCTGTTGCAGAACGGCACGGCCGAGGAGCGGCTGTTCGCTCAGCAGCATATCAACGACCTCAACAAGGTTAAGGACAAGTGGGACGAGACACTGGAAGCCCTTGAGAAGCCCGGAGATATAAAGACTCTGAACACCTACGGGGAAATTGACTCGGCGCTGGCCTATTACCGGACGCAGCAGCAGAAGGCGACCGGCGATGAGATTGCAGACATCGAAAAGACGATAAGGGCCCTGGAAAAGAAGCGCGACGCGCTGGGCCGCGGAGTCGAGGTGATGGACATGCAGGCTGAGGCTGATGAACTGAATGGACTTGAAGGCAAAGACCTGAAGATGAAAATCGGGGATTTGGGGCTTGATGCACTGAAGGAGAAGCTGCGGATGCTGAAAGCCATGCTGGCAGATACCGAAAATCCATTGCCTGATAATGTGAGGGAGCAGGTCGAGGGACTTGTAGAGAGCTATGAGGGCTATGTTGACGCAGGTAAGAAGATGGTGCCGGTGTCGGGACAGATAGGCGACGGCCTTTCTGCGGCAGGGCAGATGATGGGAAATATCAGCGGCCTGGTGGGCGATAGCGCGGGTGCGTGGCTTGACTACGGCGCCAACATCCTGCAGACGGCGTCGCAGGCGATTCCGGCGATTATGGCGATGACATGCGCCAACGCGGCGAACTCGGCGGCGCAGACGCCTGTCGTGGGCTGGATCATGGCCGGTGCGGCGATCGCGTCGATGATTGCGGCGTTTGCGGCAATACCTGCGTTTGCCAACGGCGGCATCGTGTATGGTCCGACGCTGGGGTTGTTCGGCGAATATGCCGGCGCCTCGGGCAATCCTGAGGTGGTTGCGCCGCTCAACAGGCTGAAAGAGCTTATTGGCCCGGCCCGGGACGGTGGCGCCCGCTATGAGCAGGTTGACGTGCGCATCGATGGCCGCAACCTGGTGGCGGTGCTGGCCAAGAACGGCCGGTACAGGGACAGGATGTAATTAGGAATTAGAAATTAGGAATTAGGAGTTAGGAATTTTTTATGGAAACGTTTGAGAAATACAGAGGCGAGTTCTGGAGTTATGGCGGTGTGAGCCATGAGGTAACGCTTGAGAAGGTGGGCGCGGCGAGTGGCTGCGCCGAGGGTGAACTGGTGTTTGACGGCGATGATCCGCTGACCATCGAGCTCAAGGAGACTGAGAAGCATGAGCCGGTCCAGGGCTGTTCGGCGACGCTGAAGGTGGTGTCGGAAAGCGACCGGGCCTATGTGCATCTTTACACGGAAGATGTGACGGGGTGGATGCTGACGGTGAGGCGCGGCGGAAAATTGTGGTGGCGCGGGCTGCTGGATCCCGAGCAGTATGAGGAGCCGTTCGAACGCAAGGACGGCTACACGGTGCAGCTGACGTTCAGCGACACGGGCCCGATGGAGCGGCTGAGGTTTGATTTGCCGGCGACGGGGTGGGTGACGCTCGGCGAGGTGGTGTCCGGGGCGCTGGAGGCGTGCGGTTATGGCCGGGATTTCACCGAGAATGACGGGTATAGGACCGGTGGGGTCAAAAGTGAGGTGATGAAGCGAGTGAAGATGCGTGCGGCCAACTTTTATGACGAGGAGGGCGAGGCAATGACGTGGCGCGAGGCGGTGGAGAGCGTGCTTCAGCCGCTCGGGCTGCGGCTGGTGCAGCGTGAGGGGACGTTCACCGTGTATGACCTGACGGCTGTGCTGACGGCGCCAACTTCCCAGGTGGTTGAATGGATGGGCGACTCGGCGACACTCGGGGTTGACCGGGTGTACTCCGAGGTGAAGGTGACGTTCAATCCTTACGGCGACACGACGGTGGCCGACGGCAGTGTGAACGACCTCGTCATAACCGGAAACCGGGGCGATATGACCGTCAAGGCGCCCGGCTTTGAAACGGGCGATGGAGTGGACGAGGTTTACAGAGGATTCAAAGTGGAGTGGGGCAAGGCTGTCGTGCCGGGCATCGAGCTGGGGGACAAGGGGGAGTTCTACAAGATTGAGCCTATCTATTCGGGAAGCGGCTCGGAGGGTGTGGCCGAGCTGATGAGGACCACCCGCAACGGAGACGCGCAGCGTGTGGTGTGCGGCGAGCAACTTGACCTTACCAACCTTCGTACACTTCGTGGTACGCCTTTGCCTATCCAGTATGCGGTTACGCCGCTGTTCGGCATCAAGCCGGTATGGATAGGCGAAATGGGTGACAGGTTGCTGAAAATCAGCGTGATGTTGCTGCACGACTGCCGCTACAATCCGTTCGAGGGAAAGAACCGCAAGAACGAGGAGGGCAATTACGGTCGCCAGCTCAAGCACTGGAACTTCGTGTCGGTGCCGATGAGACTGTGGGTGGAGGCCGAGGACGGCTCCATCTATTATTACACAAACAATAAAGTCGCCGATGGCGGATACTATGGGCGCACTCCTAACAAGGGCGACACGATTGATAGCTGGGGGGAAATGCGCGCGGGATGGGTCAAGGCTGACAAAGAGCCCGCCTGGGGCACGGCGTGGCTGATGTGGTATGACTGGGGCGACCGCAAGAACAAGACGGGATGCGACGGCTGGGCTACCAACCGCCCGACCATCGGCATCTATACGGGCGATTTGCCCGCGTGGTGGCAGAAGCGCGGCGACGGAGAGTTCGTGGCCCTGCCCGAGGGTGTCAAGGGGATGCTGCATTGCGAGATTGGAACCGGTGTTAAGGCCCTGAACCACAAGAGGGAAGGTCCGTCAAAGCATGCGACTGTTCCCTACTGGACGCTTTTCAAGGACCTGAAGCTTGAAATGGTTGATCACAACGGACTGGGAATCGAAGGGAACGACATCGTTTACAGCTGCACCATCAACCCCAGGGCGAAGGAGCCGCTGGAGCTCGATACCACCAGCGGCACGGGCAAGGATGCGCTGCCCACGTCGCGCGGGCTGTTTTACAATGCCGACGGGTCGCGTATGGACAAGATAGATCACTTCTACTGGGGTGGGTTGGCGCGTCCCGAAGAGCATCTTATGCGCATCATCGCGTCGCAGTATGGCAGCCGCCTTGACGTGCTGACCGGCACGGTGCGCATAGTTTCTGGTGCGGTGCCGTCGCTGTGGGACCAGAGCGAGCCAGGTAAGCGCTTCATGCTCGGGGCCGAAGTTCAGCATCTGCAGCAGGACGTGGCCGACTGTACGTTGGTCGAGGTGAGGTGAAATGGGAATGTTAACGCAGTTAATAAATTGAAATATGGGAGAAATCACGATAAAAACAACAAAACTGGCGGCGCTTCCGAGGTCAAAGGCGCTCAGGGCGCGGTATGGCGGCGGATTGTCGGGCGCCCGGAGCAATGCCGGCGCGTCGGGCGCTTACCTGACGTTGGAGGAGTTCATGACGTATTTCCGCAAGACGGACACTGACGCTGGCTCAACGCTAATCGAGGCGCAACTGCCGCTGTATTCGCTGGGTGACATTACGGCGTTCGGACCCGCCGAGGCTTCGGGCGGCACGTCCGCCGGCGGTGGCATCAGCGCCGCGGCGCTCGAAGCGTATCTGAAAGAAAAGGCCTACGCCACGCAGACGTGGGTTTTGGGGCAGGGGTTCATCACCTCGGCGGCGCTGGGGGCGTACATTACGGAAAAAGACGCCGACGCCAGGTATCAGCCCAGGGGTAACTACCTCACCGCCTCGGCGCTGACGAATTACGTCACGCTCAATTCGGCGCAGACCGTCACCGGGGCGAAGACGTTCACGGCCACGCTCACGGCGGCCACGTCCGCGGGCGTCAAGGGGATGGAATTGCTCGCGCTGCCCGACTACGGGGCGCTGCGGCTCTACAACACGGCCGCGGGCGGCTACGTCAGTCTATTGCAGATGACCGACAAGACCCTGCTGGTGAACCACCGCAACGCCTCGGGCAACGTGGGCGACGCCTCGCTCGATGTCGGCAAGGTGCTGACAAAGTCGGTGACGATTGGCGGCTCGGTGTCGCTGACTCAGTCGGACGGTCACCTCGCGGTCGACAGGGCCGTCGTGGCCAACGGCGACGTGGTGGCGTTCGGTCCCGCCGAGGCTTCGGACGGCACGTCCGCCAGCGGTGGCATCAGTGCGGCTGCATTGGAGGCGTATCTGAAAGAAAAGGCCTACGCCACTCAATCGTGGGTTTTGGGGCAGGGGTTCATCACCTCGGCAGCGCTGGGGGCGTACATCACCGAAACGGACGCCGACGCGAGGTACCAGCCCAAGGGCAGCTACCTCACCGCCCATCAGAGCCTCACCCACCTGGTCACCCTCGCCACGGCGCAGACCATCACCGGGGCGAAGGTGTTCACCGCCGGGCAGACCATCCGCGTGGACGGCAACGCCCTGACCGTTCGCTCGGCCTCGGACGCCAACAACTCGCGCGTGGCGCTCGTGTCGGAGGCCGACGGCGGCGAGGTCTACATATATGGTAAGGGCGGGAACTACGTCAGCTTCAAGCCGTCGGCGACCGCCGAGGAGCTGTCTCTGGCGCGGTGCTACGACGGCAAGGAGTTCGGCAAGGTGAAACTATCGGTTCCCGCGCTTGCCGTCACCAACGGGAGCGTCACCGCCCAGGGCGACTCGTCGGCGTTCGTAGGCAAGGCCACGGACGGCACCAACCGCGTAGTCCTCGAGGCCTACGACACCCGCGGCGGCATCCGCCTCTACGGCACCACGGGCGACTTCGCCAGCGTCTACACCAACGCCGACGCCTCGGCAGTCGTGTTTAAACAGTACGCCGGCGGCCAGTACGTCGAGAACGTCGGCATTCAGGCCGCGTGGCTGACCGCGATGAACGGCCCGGTAAAAATCGGCTCTGTGTCGCTGACTCAGTCGGACGGTCACCTTGCGGTCGACAGGGCCGTCGTGGCCAACGGCGACGTGGTGGCCTTCGGTCCCGCCGAGGCTTCGGGCGGAACCGCCGCCGGCGGCATCAGCGCCGCCGCATTGGAGGCGTATCTGAAAGAAAAGGCCTACGCCACTCAGACGTGGGTTTTGGGACAGGGGTTCATCACCTCGGCGGCGCTGGGGGCGTACATCACCGAAACGGACGCCGACGCGAGGTATCAGCCCAAGGGCAGCTACCTCACCGCCCATCAGAGCCTCGCCCACCTGGTCACCCTCGCCACGGCGCAGACCGTCACCGGGGCGAAGACGTTCACCGCCGGGCAGACCATCCGCGTGGACGGCAGCGCCCTGACGGTTCGCTCGGCCTCGGACGCCAACAACTCGCGCGTGGCGCTCGTGTCGGAGGCCGACGGCGGCGAGGTCTACATCTACGGCAAGGGTGGGAACTACGTCAGCTTCAAGCCGTCGGCGACCGCCGAGGAGCTGTCGCTGGCGCGGTGCTACGACGGCAAGGAGTTCGGCAAGGTGAAACTATCGGTTCCCG
>CAJTME010000009.1 GCA_910577315.1 uncultured Muribaculaceae bacterium
CGACGACGTCCGCTACATCGTCGACACCATCAAAGCGAGCATAGAACGGTAAGAAATCCGAAACCATGCTGGTCTGCCATGAGCAAGCCTACAATCAGCATTAACATAAACAGGACCAGGGATGGTATGCGCGGGATTGTAAATCTTATAATCCGGCGTCATAAGACGTACAGTCAGGTATCGCTCAAACTCTCCGGGCCACTGAATACGGTGGTTCAGGAACATTACGACTCAATCATAAGGGCCATCAAGATTGCTTATTGCATTATTGAAGAGTTCCAAAAACGTGAAATTGATTTCTATCCGGCAGATATTGTTGAGAGATTCAAGGCCGTCGGAGGCATAGCATCCACCAAATACGATGAGCGTATCGCACTTGAAGGCGATAAGTTCAATATCAACGAAGATATTGCCGGTATACGGTCATTTTTCAGGGAATCGTTCCGCATTGTACGTTCACATGACGATTCCACCAATCTATTGGCTTACATTGACAGCAAGTCCTACGAATTGCGCAATGCCAACAGGATGAGTTTGTTCAGATCCTACCGCAGTTTGAAGAATGCTTTGGCAGATTATCTCGTCAGCAGAGAGATGCTTTTATCGGGACTTGATAAAGGTGAGGTCGAGGCTTTTCAATCTTATCTCATAGGAAAAGGTTGCGCTGTCTCCACGGTATCCTTTTATATCCGTACCCTGCGGTCGGTTTTGTATGTGGCGGCGGATGAAGGTTTGTGCGACGCGAATCCATCATGGTTCGAGGACGTCAACACATCCGTCCAAAACCTCAGGCACACCTCAGAACTAACGGAAAAGAAAGCACTTGACCGCGAATCGCTGAGAGCCATTGCAGACGCCAAATTAGAGACCGAAGAAATGAGACTGACCCGCGATCTGTTCATGTTCAGTTTCTACTGCAAGGGGATGGAGCTTGTCGATGTCGCTACACTCACCCATTGCAACCTCAAGAATGACATACTTCGGTATCAAAAGCGCCGGAAAGGACTCTTGCAGGTTATTAAATTAGGCGAAAACGCGCTGACTATCCTGAAAAAGTACGCCACACCGCACAGCCAATATCTATTTCCCCTCCTCGAAGGAAAGGGACTAAGAGGACTGCATGGCGCCAGGCAAGCCATCAATCGACAGATGGCGGCCATAGGCGAATTCATCGGCCTGCGGCAGCCGTTATCGTTCAGTACAAGCCATTACACATGGCAGGCACTGATTGAAAGAGCCGATATATCGGAAGCTTTTCTGAGATAGAAGACATTCAGACAATCCAGGCAAGGGCAATGAATTGGCAGTTCATTGCCCTTGCTTTTTGATTAGTCCGAAATAATCCACATTAAAATGCCGACATATTGTCGCCGCAGTTGTATATTTCGGCGGGTTGTTGTAACTTTGCAGGAGGTAGCGTCAGCTTGGCGCGTTTTTATCCACCTAATTCTATATCCAATCACACAATTATTATGTTCAAGAAAATCAGTTTGTGCGCCGCCATGGGTCTAATCGGCCTCGGAATGTATGCCATTCCGGCAAAGCATGGGGTGCGCACGTTCGCCCAGCCGGACGGCTCTGTAATTTCAGTCCGCCTCGTCGGTGATGAATTTTTCCACACATTCATAACTTCCGACGGCCTGGCGGTAGAACGCAAAGCCGACGGATGTTTTTACTACCGCGACGCAGCAGGTGTAACCGCTGTCCGCGCCCATGACGCAGCCATGCGCACCTCTGATGAACTCGCTTTCATCAACAACGCCGGAAGCCGTCTATCGGTAACAGCCATCGCTGAAAGCATGAAAACCCGCACCGCGAAACGCCGCGCCGCCAGCATTCCATCTGGACCCAAAAAGGCTAGCCAGGTGCCGAGCAATGGTTCGCCGCGCGTGCCTGTATTATTGGTGCAATACAAGGACTACAAGTTCAAGGATGCTGATCCTGCCGCAACTTTCCGCTCGTTCTTCACAGAAGGAGCGACGAGCGCCCACCAATATTTCGTAGACCAATCCAACGGACTCTACACTCCGCAGTTTGACGTCTACGGCCCAGTCACCCTCTCGGGCAACCGCTCGACTTATGGCGGCAATGACGACTACGGCGATGACAAGGGTGTCGGTAAAATGGTCGGCGAAGGCTGCCTCGGGCTTGACAGCAAGATTGATTTCAGCCAGTATGACAACGACGGCGACGGCGAATGTGACGTTGTCATCGTGCTTTATGCCGGCGACGGTGAAGCATCCTCATACGAAGACGATGCCGAAGATGCCGTTTGGCCATGCCAATGGTCATTGTCGGCGTCGGACTATGGAAAATACCTTACGCTTGACGGCACTAAGGTTAACAAATTTGCCGTATTCAACGAACTGAACGGCTCCAATCTCTCAAAAATCGACGGCATCGGCACTTTCTGCCATGAGTTCTCGCACTGCCTGGACTTGCCGGACTTCTACGACACCAACTATGGCAACCACTTCGGCATGTCAAAATGGTCGCTGATGGACTACGGCTCGTATAACAACGACGGCTACACTCCCATCGGGTACTCGGCATACGAAAAGGCATTCATGGGCTGGATTGAACTTGAAGAAGCCGCTGAAAACACGTTCTATACGCTGCCAGTGTTCAACCAAAAGAACATCGCTACTGACAAAGCTGTAAAAATAACCAACCCTGCCGACCGCAACGAATATTATATAATCGAAAACCGCGCAAATCAGGGCTGGGACAGCTATATGCCAGCCGAAGGCCTGATGATTTCCCACGTCACTTACAGCGCTTCGGCGTGGACGGGAAACACCGTCAACGACTACGACCCACAACGCATGACCATAATCCCAGCCGACAATAGCCTTAAAATCAACAAGGTGAATTATTATGGCGAGATATACTACGAAATAGATGAGGCCGACCTTACGGGCGACCTGTGGCCATATGGAAATGCCAACGAACTCACCGATACATCCATTCCCAAAGCGACCGTCAACACAGGCTCGCTCATGGGAAAACCTGTAACGGAAATGACCCGCAACTCTGACGGCACAATCTCGTTCTGGACAATGAAAGCGCCCCTCCCGGCCCTTTCCGCACCATCTATCGAAGGCCACAGCGTTGAATCAGCCACATCGGTTACCCTGCATTGGCTCCCCGGCGACACCAACGACGCCACATATACAATCGAAATAAAGGAACACCGCGACATCACCTACGAGCTCGCGCTCTCCACCGATTTCACCGATAAAAACCATGGATGGGCCACCACCGGCTACACCGGCATAGAAGCCGCCGAGAATGGCATCCGCCTCGGCTCCAGCAAGCAGCAGGGCAGCCTCACTTCGCCGCAGTTCACCGTAGGAGAAGACGGCATCGTCACCGTCCGCCTATCGGCCAAATACTACGGCAATGACCAAAGTGCGCTGAAAGTCAGCCTTCTCAACGCTTCTGGCTCTGCCGTTGATTCTGAAACCATAGATCTCAGCGCAAGCTACGATGAATACGCAATACTCTTCCACGGCACGCCAGGCGCAAAAGCCTCGGTTAAAATCGAGACCACCGTGGCTAAGAAACGCTTCTACGTCAGCAAAGCCGACATTTACAACGGCGATGCAACTGAACTTCTTAAAGCCCGAGCACTTGCCACTGAAAACGGTTCTGAAACAAGCCGCATCATCACCGGCATTTCCGGTACTTCATACACTATTGACGGGCTCAAGGCTCTCGGCACCTTCGACTACCGCATCAAAGCAGTTCCGACCGATGCCGAGTCGTTCTCGGAAAGCCCATGGAGCGAGCTTGGTTCAGTCACCCTGTCCAATGCATCAGGCATAACCGATGCCGAAGCTGCCGAAAACGCTCCCGCCGAATACTTCACCATCCAAGGCCTCAAAGTAAACTCCGTCGAACTCACCCCCGGCATTTACATCATCCGCCGCGGCACATCAGTGTCAAAGATTGTAATCCGATAAAATCCATCTGGATATAAACCCTCCGGGCGGTCGCTTGAACGAGCGACCGCCCGGAGCTTTTATTATATGGAGGATATGATGGCGGCGTTGGCCTTGTCTATCAGACTTGTGTCGAGCGAGGCGAGGTATATGCGGGTGGTGGCCTCGGAATCGTGACCCATGCCCTGACTTATTATACTCAACGGCACTCCTTTCGCTTTTGCGGCGGAAGCCCAACTATGGCGAGCGACGTACATAGTGAGCGGAATGTCGATGCCGAGCATGATGCCGATTTTCTTCAGCGACTTGTTGATGCGGTAAGCTGCGTTGCGGTAGGTGCTGCGTTCACACACACCGTTTCCGCGTAAAATCGGCAGCAGATAGTCGGAAACATTGACCGGATATTTGCCGGCAATTGTCTTCATCTCGCGGGTCCATTTGATTATAAGCGACTGCCCTGTCTTGCGACGGCGGTAAGATACATATCCGCCAGCCAAATCAGACTTGCGCAAGTAGGCCATGTCGACAAAACTCATGCCGCGGAGGTAAAAGCTCATCAGGAACATGTCGCGCGCGTAATCCAAGGCAGGGAGTCCCGAGAGGTCGAGCCGCTTGATTTTGCGCATAACGGCAATCGGAACAGCACGTTTCACAGTCTTCCCAATCCCGGTGTAAACACTGCGGAAAGGCATACGCTGGTCAATCAGTCCAGCCGATACGGCCTGATTATAGGCAGCCCGGAGTATGCGCATGTAGAAGGAAACACTGTTTAGGGTTAGACCCCGCATCTTGAGATAGATTTGATAGTCTTCCATCATGTCCGCAGTCATCGCGTCAAGCATGGTGGGATGCCCTTGCCGGAATCCGTGAAAACTGGCGAAAGCCGAGCGATATGTCTCAGCTGTCCGGATACGCCCTGATGCCTTGAGTCGGAATATCAGAGAATCCATGAATTTTGCCAGTTCGATTTTGTCAACATACATGTTATACTGCGCTACAGCCTCATCGGCAGTATATGGAACTCCAGCCTCGTCAAGCGACTTTATCACGCGGTGGATGCGTGCCGATTCCTGGCGCACCCTGGCATTTATTTCGTGGACAAGAACCACCGAACGGCGCACGCTCCATTCAGACGGTTTGAGATAAATGCCGGTGAATATGCGCCTGACTTTACGGGCATGAATAATCTGATAATATATGCGTCCGAAAGCGTGTCCCTCCTTGTAAGCGAATTTGATTTTAACGGTTGCCATTTGAGTTTTTTACGGCAATTTACTAACTTGCCGTAAAAACGACTCACTTTCCCCAACGTGATTTTTGCCGGGCGGCGAGTCCATCCTCCGATTGATTGGAGCATGGAGCCCAAAAAGTAAGGCCATTGAGCGCATCCGGCAGAAACTGCTGGCGCACAAAATTCCCGGGGTAATCATGTGCGTATTTATAGCCTACCCCATAGCCAAGTTTTTTCATCAGGCCGGTAGGAGCGTTGCGCAAATGCAACGGCACAGGAAGATTGCCAGAGCGTTCAACCTCAGCCATTGCAGCGGCGATGGCCTTGTAAGCCGAATTTGACTTTGCGGAAGTAGCAAGATATATCGTACACTCGGCCAAAGGTATGCGTCCTTCCGGCATTCCGATTTTCATTATAGCGTCATACGTGGCGTTGGCAAGCAAGAGTGCGTTCGGATTGGCAAGCCCTATGTCCTCGGCTGCGACAATCACGAGACGCCGGGCTATGAACTCGGGATCCTCGCCTCCGGCAATCATTCTTGCAAGCCAATAGACAGCTGCATCAGGATCCGAACCGCGAATGGACTTGATGAAAGCCGATATAATGTCGTAGTGCATCTCCCCACCCTTATCATAAGCCTGAGGATTGTTCTGCAGACGCTCCGTCACTTCCTTGTCATCAATGACAACCGCCTCACCGGCAGGTGTGGATTGTTCAAGCAAATCGAGAATATTGAGCAATTTGCGGGCATCACCGCCTGAATAGCGAAAGAGCGCGGCTGTTTCCCTCACATCCACCTGGCGGGTCGCCAGCACAGGGTCGTGAGCCATCGCATGATCAAGCAACCGCTGCAATTCCGTTTCATCGAGCGGCTTGAGCGTATAAACCTGTGCGCGAGACAGAAGGGGGCGGATTACCTCGAACGACGGATTCTCGGTCGTTGCGCCGATTAGTGTGACCGTACCATCCTCCACGGCACCGAGAAGACTGTCCTGCTGGCTCTTGCTGAAACGATGGATTTCGTCAATGAACAGAATCGGACGTCCGGCCGAAAACATGCTCTTGGCTTCTCGGCGGCATTGTTCGATTACCTCCCGCACATCCTTTACACCCGAAGTCACTGCCGACAGCGTGTGAAACTCGCTTTTGGTGGCATTGGCAATTATCCGGGCAAGAGTAGTCTTTCCCACCCCCGGAGGACCCCAAAGGATGAACGAGGCGACATTTCCCGATTCAATCATTCGCCTTAGAATACGGCCTTCCCCAACGAGGTGGGTCTGACCAATGTAGTCTTCAAGAGTCTGCGGCCGAAGTCGCTCGGCCATTGGTGCCATCATTTTGAGTTAAACTTTTTTGAGTGTACGGTGATTAATATCGTAAAAGCCGGGCATCCCTTGGCGGCATGCCCGGCTTTTATTGCCTTTTGATGAGGTTTATTGGGCTGCGCCGTTCTGGGCGTCCATCACCTCTTTGAGAAGGGTGGAATATTCAGCGGCCTTATCTTTATCGTCGTTATCCTGATAGTATTTGACGGTGAACATATAAGCTTCCTTATACATGTTCAGTTCGTTCTTGGGATTAGCGGCATCCTTGTTTGCTGGATCTGCGTCAAGGAGTTCAACCATCTTGGCGTAGTCGGCTACAACATCGGCATTGGGCTGGTTGTTGTTACCCGCCATAATCAGACGGGCCTTACGCTGATAAAGGCTGGGGTTGTTGGGAGCGCCTTCAAGAGCCTTGTTTACGTATTCGAGACCCTTGGCAGATGCTGCGCTGCGGAGAGCGGTCTCGTCGGCACCGGCAGTTGCGGCAGCGTTAAGCCAGCGACCGGAAGCCGAGAAGTAGTCATTGAGGGTGGGTTCTTCAAGAGAGGAAAGATACTTGTCGTAAGCTTCGGCAGCTTTGGCATATTTCTTATTCTTGGTGTATACCGAGCTGAGAGTTTGCTGGAGATCGCCGTTTTCAGGGAATTTTACGGCGGCAGTCTCTACCTGCACGAGTGCGAGCGAGTCCTGACCGACTGCGCTGTACGCATCGGAAAGCGTGGTGTAGTCATTGGCGGTGAAATAGCCGTTGGGGTTGTTCTTGAAGAAAGCCTCACCATCCTTAACGGCCTGTTCATTCTGGCCGAGCTGTGCTTCATTGAGGAAGCGCAGACGCTGCATCAGGAAGTTATCGGGCTGCTGAGCAAGCACCTCGTTGGCAACCTGAAGCGACTGGGGATAGTTCTCACCGTAGTACAGAAGTACGGAATAACGGGCCTTGTCCTGGGGGAAGTGGTTGGGGTTCTGAATGTACTGGCCGTACTGTTCAGCGGCCTGCTTCCAGAAGTTGCCGTCATAAAGTTTTTCAGCAAGTTCACGCTGGCCGAGAGCCGAGTTAGGAGCTTTCTGGAGGAACTCGCGGAGCTTATCAATCGAGAACTGAGGGTTAACGCGGAAATATGCGTTTGCATACTTCACATAGCCTTCGGGGTTGGCTGAGTCATAGCCAGTAGCCATCTCGTATTTGCCGGCTGCGCCACCGAAATCCTCCTGGTCAACGAGCATGTCACCTTCAAGAATATAGATTGAAGGTTCCTGATGCTTTGAATCCTTGTGTGCCTTGGTAAGGTATTTTTCGACCTCCTTGGCATACTTAACGGGGTCTGCACGATAGTATGCGCGGGCGATGTCAACGATAACCTCGTTATTCTTCTTGGCATGGCTCTGAGCTTCCTTGAATTGATCGTTGGCTTCCGAAGTATTGCCGTCAAGAAGGGCAAGAGCGCCGAGACCAACGTAGTTATATCCGCAATCGGGATTAGCGGCTATACCGGCATCGAAGTATTTGCGGGCTTCGGCCTTGTTGCCTTCGGCGAGCTCGGTCTGGCCGAGATAGTAGTTGGCCATGGCCTTGTCGGTGTCACCTTGATTTAGGGTATTGAGCAGGATGGTGCGGGCGTTGTCATACTGTCCCGCCTTGTAGTACTCAATACCGTCCTTGTAGCCCTGGCTTTGGGCGGCTGCCGCCATTGAACCGGCGAGCAGGAGTGTCAGAAGTGCTTTAAATTTCATATCTTTAATAATTGTTTTTATTGCTTTATTGCGTTGCAAACCAAATTATTCAATTTTATTCGCCGAGTTCAACCTGAATGCGTTGCATCCTGGCCGGGAGGATACCCGTCTTGGCAATGATTTTCTGGCCGATGTTGCCGGTTACGAAAGAATAGAAACCGCCGGCCAGGCTCCCGGATGCCCCGGTCGTTATCATATACATCTGGCGGAAAAGGGGATACTTGCCGTCAAAAATATATTGCTGGTAAGGCTTGTAGGCACGTGCTTCGTCGCCCGAAAGTTTGTCGTTGTAAAGGGCAAGTACCTTCACCTCATCGGTGAGAGTGGCCCCCTCGACGGGTTCTTCGCCAAGAACCTCAGCGGCGAGGTCTTCTTTCGACATGTCTGCCGAGGCCATATCGGTTGTAATCCAGCTCACTCCGACCACACCGATGGCATTTTTGCTCTCCTTAACGGCCTTGAATACAGCCGGGATTGAACCCTGGGCATAGACATTGTCGCCGAGCGGAGCGCCGTTGAGCAGTGAATCTCGCATATAAGTCACAAGACTTGACGACTTGTCGTCGAACACAACCGAAATTTTGCCGAGGTCGCAGGGCCAGATGTCGTTCCAGTCAGAAGACTCGCCCGAAAGGATGTCGGCCACTTCTTTAAGGGTAAGCTTACCGACGGGATTCTCGGGATTGACGATAAGGGCCACGGCGTCGACCGCGATTTTTGTCGAACGCACGGTGCGGCGCTTGTCCTTAAGAATCTGACGTTCGCGCTCCGAGACATCGCGTGAAACCACAATCGTCTTGGTATTAAGGCTCATCAACGAGTCGAAAGCCTCGGCCTGTGTAGCATAGCGCGTGAGAATGTGAGCCTCGGGATATTGATATTCGAACACATCGACCTCCTGGGCCATAATGTTCTCGAAAGTGTTGTCGCACACGAGTGTGGTGGTGCCGGTGGTGTGCGAGTTGGCTTTCTTTTCGTATTTCATACATCCGGCCGAAGCCACTGCAAGGACAGTGGCTACGGCAACGGCAAATAGTTTGGTCGGTTTCATGAGCGGAAAATCTGTGGTTGTCAATTGTCGTTTTTACCGGTAAGATCGGCATACGTGCGGTAACCACGGAAAATACCGTAGACGATAAGAACCGCGCCAACCACCCAACGTGTCCAAGCCCAATCGTTGGTCCAGTTGAAGAAATTGATGAAGAGCAGCACACCCATGCCCACATATACAATGACCATGAAAATGCCGAACACCAGACCGAGGATGCCACGGGTGGACGGAACTGAGGTAAGTTTATGCTGTGGACGTTTGTAACCGTCGCTTTCAAAATTGTTGCTCATAATCGCTAGTATTAAATAGTTGATAAATCTTTAGGAAGTCCTTTAAGATTTAACACTTCAGCGGCTAATAAGTTCGTTGAGTGATTGTGCGAGGTAAAGTTAGACATTTTGGACGATATAAGGCGCAAAATGTATGAAAAAAATTATTAAAATTCACTCCGGCATGGAGAACGCGGCCGAATTGAGCCTTGCTCCACGCAGATAGGCATCAGTGGTCATTCGCTTTTTCCCGGCGGGAAGAACCTCGAGAATTTCAAGCGCCGCGCCATCGCCCGTGCCGGCAAACATGCGGAAATCGTCAGATACGAATATCTGGCCAGGCCGCAGGTTCATACAATCCGTACAAATTACGGTCTTGAAAATTTTCATTATCTCGGGGTTAGTTCCCTCGCTTGAAATCACTGAACGGGCAGCCGGATAAGGTGAAAGCCCCCGCACCTGATTGTGAATTTCAACCGCAGGCCGTGTCCAATCAATCATACAATCCTCGGCAAAAATCTTCGGAGCGGGTGTCGCTTCCTCCCCTTGAAGAATTTCTTCCTGAGAGATAGGCTTCAAATCGCCGGCTATGATATGGTCGACTGTGTCTATGGTCAATCCTGCTCCAAGATACATCAGGCGGTCGTGTACGTCTCCGACATTATCTTCGGGATTGATGTCCACTTTTTCCTGGCGTAGAATATCGCCGGTATCTATCTCGTGTTTGAGCATGAAAGTGGTGACGCCGGTTTCCGTGTCGCCGTTCATGACAGCCCTGTTGATTGGAGCGGCTCCACGATAGCGTGGCAGCAACGAAGCATGAAGGTTGAATGTGCCGAGCGGCGGCATGGTCCATACCACTTCGGGAAGCATGCGGAAGGCTATCACGATGAACAAATCCGCGCCAAGCGAACGCAGTTCGCTGACAAATTCAGGATCTTTCAACTTCACGGGCTGCATCAGTTTCAGGCCGTGGGCTTCGGCATATTGCTTGACGGGGGAATGGAGCAGTTTGTGTCCGCGGCCGGCAGGTTTGTCGGGCATAGTCACGACGCCAACCACATTATATCCTCCCTCGACAAGGCGCCGCAGGCTTTCCACTGCAAAGTCGGGTGTACCGAAAAAAACTATTTTCAATGATTGCTTATCCATCTTTACTATATTTAGAAGACGTTCAATTCTTACCTGCCAGGGCTTGCCATACATTTTCCTGGGGGACAGGTGCAATTACCGAAACAGGCTGTTTGCTCACAGGATGAATAAATTCGATTTTACGCGCCAGCAGTGATATGGAGCCATCGGGATTCGACCGTCTGTCACCATATTTCAGGTCGCCGCGGATAGGACATCCTATCGCGCTGAGCTGCACCCTTATCTGATGCTTGCGGCCCGTCAGCAATTTAACTTCGACCAGATTGAATGTATCGCCATGTGCCAGCACTTTATATTCAAGACGAGCCTCCTTTGCTCCGGGCTTCGGAGCGGCTGACGCATAAGACTTGTTATTGCGCTCGGTTGTGGTTATCCAATGGGTAAGCGTGGCAGATTCATCCTTAGGCAATCCTCGTGTAAGGGCCCAATAAGTCTTGTGGATGTCTCCGTTGCGCAGCATCTCGTTGAGACGGGAAAGAGCCTTGGAGGTCTTTGCAAAAATGACAGCGCCGCCGACAGGCCGGTCAAGACGGTGCACCACACCGAGAAACACATTGCCCGGTTTTGCATCGCGCTCCTTTATCATTTTCTTGAGCGATTCGACAAGCGGTTCATCGCCGGTTTTGTCGCCCTGCACGATTTCGCCGGGACGCTTGTTTACAATTAATATGTGATTGTCTTCGTAGAGAATGTCGGCCATGCTCGAAAAATTACAAAGTCAGTACAAACTGACAAACATAACAGACCGGCAGGATAGTGGAAGCCGGTCTGTTATGTTTGCGATATTTATCAGATGCTGAAATCAGATGCCAAGTTCTTTCTTGATTGCGTCAATCTTGGTGCGGGCATCGCGGTTGCAGCGGTCGTAGTCTTCCTTGGAAGCCATCTTATCGTGAACCTCGATGTAGAACTTAATCTTAGGTTCTGTGCCTGAAGGACGAATCGACACCTTGGTGCCGTCCTCGGTGAAGTACTGAAGCACATTCGAGGTGGCGGGGAAGTCGAGCTTCGATACGTCGCCGGTGGCCACATCGGTTGCCTGAAGCGTGAGGTAATCCTTGATTACGGTGAGCTTGCTGCCGCCGATGGCTTTGGGAGGATTCTCGCGGAAGTTGGTCATCATCTGCTGAATTTCTTCGGCGCCGGTCTTACCGGGACGAACCACCGAGATACCTTCTTCATGGCTGTAACCGTTGTTGAGGTAGATTTCCATCAGCATTTCGTTGAAGTCCATGCCGCGGTCCTTGGCCCAGGCGCAGATTTCCGCCATAAGCGAGATTGCCGACACAGAGTCCTTGTCGCGGGCGAAGGTTTCGGCCAGGAATCCATAAGATTCTTCGCCGCCGCCGATATAGCGTTCCTTACCTTCGAGTTCGCGGATAACGCTTGCAATCCACTTGAAGCCGGTGTAGCAGTCATACATCTTGATGCCCTGATTGTCGGCGATTGCCTTGATGGTCTCTGTGGTCACGATTGTCTTAACGACATATTCGTTGCCGATGAGCTTGCCCAGTTCGCGGTAGCGGCGCATGATGTAATTCATGAGAATCATTACAATCTGGTTGCCGTTCACGAGCTGATACTCGCCCTTGCTGTCGCGGATGACGCAGCCGATACGGTCAGCATCGGGGTCGGATGCGAGGATGATGTCGGCGTTGACTTCCTTGCCCTTTGCGATAGCCATTGCCATGGCCGAGGGATTTTCAGGATTGGGAGAGTCGACGGTGGGGAAATCGCCGGATGTCACATCCTGCTCAGGAACATTGATGATGTTGGTGAAGCCGTAGTTGCGCAGCGAGTCAGGAACCAGTTTCACGCCGGTGCCGTGAATCGGGGTATAGACAATCTTGAGGTCATGCTGGCGCTTGATTACCTCGGGATCGAGCGAGAGGGTCTTGACGTTGGCAAGGAATGCGGCGTCGATTTCTTCACCGATAATCTGGATGAGCTCCTTGTTGCCGTTGAACTTGATGTCCTCGGGACGGATGCGGCTTACGTGATTGATGATGTTGATGTCGTGGGGAGCGATAATCTGCGCGCCATCTTCCCAATAAGCCTTGTAGCCGTTGTATTCCTTGGGGTTGTGGGAGGCGGTGATGTTCACGCCGCTCTGGCAACCGAGTTCGCGGATTGCGAAAGAAAGTTCGGGAGTGGGACGGAAGTTATCGAAAAGATACACCTTGATGCCGTTGGCCGAGAATACGTTTGCGACTACTTCGGCAAATTTGCGTGAGTTGTTGCGCACGTCGTGACCTACGGCAACCTTTATCTGATCAAGATTGGGGAAAGCCTCGTGGAGATAGTTGGCGAGACCCTGGGTTGCGGCACCGACAGTGTAGATGTTCATGCGGTTTGTGCCGGCACCCATAATGCCACGCAGGCCGCCTGTGCCGAATTCGAGATCTTTGTAGAACGATTCGATGAGGTCGGTCTTATCTTCGTTGTCGAGCATGGCCTGAACGGCTGCGCGGGTTTCGGGGTCGTAGCTGTTCGAGAGCCACTGCTGGGCTTTCTCAGTCACTTGTTTGATGAGTTCTTGTTGAGTATCCATGTCAGTTATGATGAGGAGTGTTTTTAAGTTAAGTTTCGCAAAGTTAATAAAATGCCGTGGTAAAAGCAAATTTTTCACCACGTATTACGCCTTTGCGGATGCAAAAGTTGCGTTATTTAATCTTTTATAAGATATTCACACCAGAAAAGCCATCAGTGCGGCAAACGGGGCGACAGCCAGCAACGAGTCTATGCGGTCGAGTATTCCTCCGTGGCCCGGAATGAGATTACCCGAGTCCTTGACGCCGATAGTCCGCTTTATGAGCGACTCGAAAAGGTCGCCGAAAGTTCCGACTACGCTGACAATGGCCGCATAAATCCCCCATAACACATAATCATGCACCGAAGCCGACTGGCCCGCTGTCAACCATCCACAGAAAATGCCGGCTACCAAGGTAAGCACAAAGCCACCCCAAAAGCCTTCCCATGTTTTTTTAGGGGACAGTCGCTCGCACAATTTTGTGCGGCCAAAAGAGCGGCCGCTGAGATAGGCGCCGGTGTCATTGAGCCAAAGGAACACGAATGTCGCCATAACAATCTGCCAGCTGCCAAGGACATAAGCGCAGAAAAGCAATGACAGCGGCCACGCGATATAACCTATGGTAAGGAACGAATACAGAACCGAACGGCCCGGCATCTCAGTACGGTCGGTCACGGCAAGGACAATGCGGACAGGCACGTACACGGCCGCCGCCACCGACAGACCTGCAAGAGGCATCATAAAACTGTTCAAGCCGTACAGGCCGAACAGGAGGCACAACGCCATGGCAATGTCGCAGAAACGGACGGCGGCATTCATCATCGCACGCCCGCAAAGCAGGCGCTGGAGCTCGGCCATCGACAGCACGATCAAGAGTGCCGTCAGCGCCAGGAACCATTCACGTCCCGCCAGGACGCAGGCGATAATCACCGCCACATATACAGCGCCCGAAAGCGCCCTTGTCATCATATTGTTCATAATCCGTGGTTAATCTTTATGAATCACAATCGTGCATTGTGAATTGTGAAATTGTGCATCGTGCATCGTGAATTGTGCATTGAATCATATCATTCCATGGCCGGTGCCGGGGGTTTTGACCTCGTCGTTAATCCTGGCACGCTCCTCCACCTTGGCTTTGGCCGAGGAATCATCAAGTTTCATGCGCACCTTCATCTGATCAAAACCCTTGCCGTAAACGCCATTGACGTTAGCCTGGGAAATGAATGCCTCCGGGTCAATGCTCTTGACGATGCGGAATATATGGACTGACTCGATTTTACGGGCCATCACAAGCAGAATCTTGACTTCTTCCTTTGAATACCAACCCATGCCGGTGAGAATGGTGCAGCCACGCTTGGCCTCATTGTTGATTGCAGTGGCGATTTCCTGCCAGCGGCGCGAGAATATGGTGAACTGCACGGCCTGACGGTTTGTATTTATCATCAGGTCGGCCATATAGGAGCACATGAAGAGTACGATGAAACCATAAACCACATTATCTATTTTGTGGAAGAGGAGGTAAGACGACGATATGATGCACATGTCTACATATATCATCGTGCGGCCTATGGTTACATTGGTGTGCTTGGCAACCATCGCGGCCACAATGTCAGTGCCGCCGGTAGAGCCTCCGTGCACAAAGGCCATGCCAAGACCTTTGCCTGACAATATTCCACCGATCACACAGCTGAGGAATGGGTCAAGATGGAATATATCCCCGCACAACGGAATGGCAATACCCATCATAACCGATATCATCGTCGCGCCAAACATCGTCGCCACAACAAACTGCTTGCCGACCACCTTATATGCTACGGCAAGGAGGAACAGGTTAAGCGCATAGTTGGCAACAGCGACCGGCAGCCCCGTTGTAAAGTACAGGATGGTGCTTATGCCGGCTGCGCCACCTATCACCACATCATGCGGAAGGATGAACGAAGCAAACCCAAAGGCATATATAGCCACGCCAAGGGTAATGAAGAAATAATCTTTTGCGGTACGCCAAATCTGTCTGCGTTCAACCTTCATATCCGATTTAGGGTTCTGTTTTAGATATTCTTTGTAGTTTAATGGCTACAAAGGTAAGCACAAATTCTTAAAAGTGTGCATATCGGCTTGTAAAAATTTTTTTTGGCGTTTTTTGAACCTACGCGCCCCATATTAGCGTTTAAATGCGTAAATTTGCATTTCAAAATACCTTATCAAACATTTTCAAGCAAAATGATCGACTTATTTCTGCCTCTCGCAATTTTCGACGCCGCATCGTTTTTCCAGTGGTTCGTCGAACATGCGTCATACTGGTTTGTATTCATCTTCATGGTGATAGAAAGCTCGTTTATTCCTTTCCCATCGGAAGTTGTGGTTCCTCCGGCAGCATACCTCGCCGCCGCCAAGGGTGACATGAACGTATATCTTGTGGTGCTGGCCGCCACTGCTGGCGCCATCGTCGGCGCATTGGTCAATTATTACCTGTCGCTGTGGATAGGGCGTCCGCTGGTCTACCGCTTCGTCAATTCACGCTATGGCCACGCCTGCCTTCTCGACCAGGCGAAGGTAGAAAAAGCCGAAAAGTTCTTTGACAAACACGGCGCTGTATCGACTTTCGTGGGCCGATTGATTCCCGCCGTACGCCAATTGATCTCGATACCTGCCGGCCTGGCAAAGATGAATGTCGGCGTGTTCGTGATTTTCACCGGCCTCGGAGCTTTGGTATGGAACGGCGTACTGGCCGGTCTTGGATGGTGGCTCGCACAATGGGTTTCGCTCGACCAGCTTTTCACAACTGTCGAACAATATAACTCCTATCTCTCCATCGCAGGCCTCATCATAGGCGGCATCTGCGTTATTTTCATCGCATGGCGCCTCCTTCATCCTAAAAAAACAGCAAAATGATTATCGCACCTTCCATTCTGGCCGCCGACTTCGCCAATCTCGGCCGTGACATCGAGATGCTAAACCGCTCGGAAGCCCAGTGGATTCACTGCGACGTGATGGACGGTGTGTTCGTGCCTAACATCTCGTTCGGCTTCCCGGTGATAAAGTCGGTTGCCGGTCTCACCGACAAACCGCTCGACGTGCATCTGATGATTGTCAATCCGCAGAACTACATCGGCCAGGTGCGTGACTGCGGCGCCGCGCTCATGAATGTCCATCAGGAAGCGTGCACCCACCTTCACCGCACCGTGCAGGCCATCAAGGCCGCCGGAATGAAGGCCGCCGTGACCCTCAATCCGTCAACTCCGGTCATAATGCTCGAAGACATAATCGCCGACCTTGACATGGTGCTGCTCATGAGCGTAAATCCAGGATTCGGAGGGCAGGCCTTCATTGAGAATACGGTGGCCAAAGTCGGCCGTCTCCGTCAGCTTATCGAAGCCAGCGGTTCAAAAGCGCTGATTGAAGTTGACGGCGGTGTTAACGCTCAGACGGCCCCGATACTTGCCCGGGGAGGTGTCGACGTAATGGTATCGGGAAGCGCTGTATTCAACGCCCCCGACCCGCTTAAAGCCATAGCTGAGCTCGTGGCTCTTTAATTCCAATACTTATCACAACCCGTCATTACAATAATGAACGCCAATCATCCTCTCGACCTTTCCATGGACGGCTTCGGCGGTGTGCCACGGCAACCACGTGTTCCCTACTCTGCTCCCGGCGCGACCCTGGAAAGCAATCCTCAACAACAAGACACCCGCGCCGCCCAGCCGAATAGGGCGCCACGCAAGAAGCCTACGCCATCGCAACGGCCTGCGGCGCCAAAGAAAAAACCCGATTCCAAACCGACCTTTAATGCCTGGATTGAGTTTTTCAGGAGTCAGCGCACGCGCCTGGCGCTCGGAATCATCCTGAGCGTCATGTGCCTTTTTTGGCTGATGGTGTCAATCAGTTATCTGAAAAACGGTCCGGTTGACCAAAGCATTGTCGCTGAAAACTCGGTCGAAGCCATTGCAAACGCCCCTGAAGGGGTGCAGAACGCAGGCGGAGCCGCCGGAGCCAAACTGGCCCATGTTTTAATGGTCGACGGTCTCGGCGTAGGCTCCTTTGTCCTCGTTGTATATTCAGCCGTGCTTGCCCTTGCGCTGTTCGGACTTGTAAGATGTAAGTTCTGGGCGTTTACGTTCAAGTGTCTTTTCACGGCCATCTCGCTTTCAATCATCACCGGCCTGTTCACATACAATGCTGAGACTGCCTTCCATTGGGGAGGCAACCATGGCCGTTATGTAAACCAATGGCTATTCCATGTGTCGGATGCACTGGGAGCATACGCCATCAGCGTGATACTTATAGGATTGCTGGCGGTGATGTATCTCGCCCAATTGCGCTCATTTTATATTAATGTGTCCGGCAAAGTGACAAAAGCCCGGGCGGCAATGGCCGAGGCAGCCGCCAAAGGGCGCCAGACACCGACAGACCTCGCCGATATTCCCGGCGAAACACCCACTGTGGCAACCCCCACTGAAGTCAATGACGCTGATCCTAAAAAAGCACCAGTCAACCAGGCGCCCACACCACAGCCTGTTCCTCCCATTGCAGGATTCTCAATCGACGATATTGAAGATGAGTTCGTTCCCGCTACCATACAATCCGTTCCGGCCGCTTCGGTTCCAGACCCTGTGGCTCCACAACCAACGTCATCCGAGCCTGAATTCAGCATAAAATCCGCCACAATCGGCGAACCGGCAGACACCGCCGGCCTACCCGCAGACATTCCCACGGAACAGGAGGAAGCGCCCATGCAGCCTTACAGCATCCGCGATGAGCTGTCCCATTATGCCTTCCCCGCACCTGATTTGCTCATAGACCGCCCCAACACCAACATAATCGACCCGGTCGAGCAGGAGGAGAACAAAAACATGATTGTTTCCACCCTGCAACAATACAATATTGAAATTTCGCGCATCGAGGCCACAATCGGCCCGACCGTGACACTTTATGAAATCGTACCGGCACCGGGTGTGAGGATTCAGCAAATCAAACGGCTCGAAGACGACATCGCCCGTTCGCTCGAGGCGCTCGGCATACGCATCATAGCTCCGATTCCAGGGAAAAACACCGTCGGAATCGAAGTCCCGAACCGTAAGCCGCAGACCGTTTCAATGTTCTCGGTGATAAACTCGGCCAAGTTCCGCGACTGCAAGATGCAGCTGCCCATGGCCCTCGGCGCCACCATCAACAACGACATCTTCATCGAGGACCTCGCCAAGATGCCCCACCTGCTCGTAGCCGGCGCGACCGGCCAGGGTAAATCGGTCGGCCTCAACTGCATCATCGCATCGCTGCTCTACAAAAAGCACCCCGGCGAGCTTAAATTCGTGCTGATTGACCCGAAAATGGTTGAGTTCAGCCTATACAGCCGCCTGGAAAACCACTACCTCGCCAAGCTTCCTGATGAGGAAGATCCCATTGTGACCGACCCCAACAAGGCTCTCGTCACGCTGGCATCGCTATGCGAGGAGATGGACAACCGCTACGAGTTGCTGAAATCAGCTTCCGTGCGCAATCTGGAAGAATACAACCGAAAATTCTCGGAGCGCCGCCTCAACCCCGAAAAAGGTCACCGATACATGCCCTACATAGTTGTCGTAGTGGATGAGTTTGCCGACCTTATCATGACCGCCGGTAAGGACATTTCAATGTATATCGCCCGCATAGCCCAAAAGGCCCGCGCGGTCGGCATGCACATGATACTGGCGACACAGCGTCCGTCAACCGACATCATCACCGGCATGATCAAGGCCAACTTCCCGGGCCGTATCGCTTTCCGCGTGGCTCAGATGGTCGACTCCAAGACCATCCTCGACCGCCCGGGCGCAAACCGCCTCATCGGCCGCGGCGACATGCTGTTCAGCCACAACTCAAAGATAGAGCGTGTGCAATGCGCCTTCATCGACACCCCCGAGGTCGAGGCTCTCGTTGACCACATCGACAATCAGATTGGCTATTCCTCGGCCTACCTGCTGCCCGAGCCACAGAATGAAGGCGGAGGCGTAGACCCCGGTTCCATCGACCTGTCGAAGCGCGACGACATGTTTGACGTATGCGCCCGGTTCGTGGTACAGAATCCCACTGCCTCCACATCGTCGCTCCAGCGCCGTTTCAGCATCGGTTACAATAAAGCCGGCAAAATAATGGACCAGATGGAGGCGGCCGGCATAGTGGGCCCGGCCGACGGTCAGCGCCCACGCACGGTGCTCGTTGACCACATCCAGCTTGAGGACATCCTGCGAAGCCTTTGAACCATATCACCGACAAACTCGTTTAATGGACATGAAAACAACCCGATTAGCCTCGTTTCTGCTCATTCTTGCCGCCCTGCTGGCCCCATCGTCGGTTTCGGCAGTAGAGACTGCGGCTCAGATTCTGTCAAAGTGCGCAGCAAAAGTAAATGGAGCGCCGTCGCTCACCATGCAATTCCGGCTTGAATTCAATGGCGGACATTCCGACTGCACCATGACATTGGCCAAGGAGAAATATCGTCTTTCGGCCAGCGAGATGGAAGTATGGTATGACGGAACGACACAATGGACCTATGCCAGCGCGAACAAAGAACTCTCAATAACAGAACCGACAGCCGACGAGCTTCTTGAGTGTAATCCGTTTACAATCCTCAACGGATTCAGCAAAATTTATGATTGCCGAAGGTTGAAGGGTCCCGACTATGAAATTGAACTTACATCGAAAGTGAAAGGCTCGGCGGTCAGGAAAGCCGTGGTTACAATCAATACCAAAACTTACCTGCCGACCAAACTTGTGGTGACGCTTGCCAATGGCCGCACGTTCAGCGCCACTGTGACATCATCATCAATCGGAAAAGCTGTTCCCGCATCGACATTCATATACAATAAAGCCAAGTTTCCCGCCAAGGAAATCGTTGACTTACGATAATAATTTAACATACGATACAATATGGCCCAGTTTTCAACAAAATGCCTCATTATAGGTTCTGGCCCCGCCGGATACACGGCTGCCATTTACGCCGCCCGCGCGAACCTCAAGCCACTGCTGCTTGAAGGTCCCGTACCAGGCGGTCAGCTTACCACAACCACCGAAGTAGAGAATTTCCCCGGTTATCCCAACGGCGTGATGGGCCCCCAACTGATGGAAGACCTGCGCTCACAGGCCCAGCGTTTCGACGCCGACCTGCGCACCGGATTAGCTACTGCCGTCGATTTTGCCAAACGTCCCCTTGAAGTGACCGTGGACGGCCGCGACACCGTTCTGGCCGAAACCGTCATCATCGCTACCGGCGCCACCGCCCGTTATCTGGGTCTTGATGACGAACAGAAATATCTCGGAATGGGCGTATCGGCCTGTGCAACCTGCGACGGCTTCTTCTACCGCAACCGCACCGTGGCCGTGGTTGGCGGTGGCGACACGGCATGTGAGGAAGCGCTCTATCTCGCAACTTTGGCCGAAAAGGTCTACCTGATTGTTCGCAAGCCCTACCTGCGCGCATCCAAGGTGATGCAGAAACGCGTGCTTGAAAACCCCAAGATTCAGATTCTTTTCAACACCAACACCCTCGGTCTCTTCGGCGAGGAAGTTGTTGAAGGCGCACATCTGGTGGAACATGCCGGAACTGACAAGGAAGACAAATTTGACATTGCCATCGACGGCTTCTTCCTTGCCATCGGTCACACGCCCAACACTGAAATATTCAAAGGATCGCTCGACATGGACGAGGCCGGCTTCATCAAGGTTAAAGGCAGCTCCACTGCAACCAGCGTTCCCGGCGTGTTTGCTGCCGGCGACGTTGCCGACCCCGACTACAAGCAGGCCGTGGTGGCCGCCGGCAGCGGTTGCCGCGCCGCCCTCGACGCCGAGCGCTTCATCCTCGAGAACGAATAAGCAACCCAATTTAATGCACGATTCTCAATGCACGATGCACAATTACCATCCGGTTAATAAATCGTGCATCGTGCATCATGAATTGTGCATTGTGAATCGTGCATCGTGCATTGTGAATTGTGCATCGTGCATTATGAATTGAACATTGCTTTGGCGAACGCTTCTATCTCATCAAGGTAGGAGCGTTCGTCAGTTTTTGACAGACGCTCTTCAAGCGGACATTGGCCGGTTCCGGCGCGATTTATTATATAAGGCACAATCATATCAGCCTCACCGTCGAGGCCATGACGGTCGCACCATTCCTTAGCCGCGGCTGACATCACTCCGGTATGGTAGCTCCCTACCCCACCGGCAACCATCAGGACTGCCGCTCCGAGACCGGTCACTTTATCCTCTACATATGCACCGCGAAGCATCGCAGGCGCCTGATTATATAATTGCCACAAAGGCAGAATTCCCCGCTCAAAGAACAGGAGTTCCTGACCACCGGCCGTTTTTACTGTCAAAGTAGGATTCATGCCGCAAAGATACAACGCAATTTTCAATACGCAATGCAATAAAAAACGAATTCCCGGCACGTTTACGCTCCGTGCCGGGAATTCTACCCTTAAAAACCTTACAGTAAAAAATACTTTACCTTACCTTACATTTATATTGAAGTGAATCATCTGTTCATATCTTCGATTTCGAGCGAGGCCCAGATGAAGGGACCCACGCCCTTGGGGTCGTTGTCGCGGACGGGTTCTGACAGGTAATAGTCGAACGAGCCGTCGCGGCGGGTGTTTGTTTCGGGTCCGAGGCCGGCCACAGCGCAGCAATTTGTGAGCGATATGGTCGAATCGGGCTCAACCCTTATGAAGTTCTTGACAATGGCGTTGTATGCCTCGACGCCGTGGTCAAGATATTTTTTATCCACATACCCCTTGCGGGCGGCTTTCAGCATCGAGTAGGTGAACATCGACGAAGCGGTTGCCTCGAGATAGTTGCCCTCGCGTTCGGGCGAATCCATCACCTGATACCAGAGTTTCGTATCCTTGTCCTGCCATTTGATTACCGAGGTAAGTGTTTTGTCAAGCAACTGTTCCACTTCCGCACGGCGGGCATAGTCGGCGGGGAGGGCGTCGAGCACCTCGACCAGCGCCATGGTGAACCAACCCTGCGCGCGACCCCAGCAATGCTGGGAATGGCCGGTGATGGAGTCTGACCAGAACATCGCGCGGGTCTCGTCCCATGCGTGACGGTTGAGGCCGGTGGAGGAATCAAGCGTGCGCTCGTAAGTTTTCACAAGCTGGTCAACAGCGTCATCGTAAACGGCCAGCGCCTGCTTGGGTTTGTAGAACTTGGCGGCGTTCGCCACGCGGAAAGGCAGACCCATGAAAATGCCGTCGAGCCATACCTGCCAGGCATACATGGCCTTGTGCCAGTAGACGCCTTCGTTGGTGCGCGGTTGCTTTTCAAGTTGGCTCATGAGTGTTGAGATGGCCTTATGGTTCTTATCCTCGGGGAAATTGCTGTGGAAAGCCGATACGAAATGGCCGGTGCGCACATTGTCGAGGTTGTAGGCGTCGAGTTTGTACCCCCTTATTGAACCGTCGGCAGCAATCATGGTGTCAGTATACATTTTGCAATAGTCCAGCACGTCCTTGTCGCCGTATTTGAGATATGTGTCGAGCATGGCTTCGAGTTCGATGCCCATCACATAGCTCCACTTGGGCTTCTTGGAGAAGTCAAGCAGGTAGCTTTCAGGCACACGCTTCATTTCCGACGAGGTCATCCAGCGGCTGTACGCTCCCCCATAGGGAAGTTCCTGGAGGCACAGCGAGCCGTTGATGAAATAGCCATCGAAATGAACGTCCCTTATGCGGCCTTTCACCGAATTGCCGTCGGCAACGTTGTTGAAGCGGCAGTTCGTGAGGTTGATGTTGTAAACGTTGTCGGCTGTGTCGAGACCAATCACCATCATGCCGTAGCGGCTCTTCTCGCAGGTTACATTTTCGAGATAGATGTCGCGCACGGTGGGAAGATAGCCTCGGCAACACACTTCGCGCGGCTCGTAGTCAAGGTTGATTTTCAGCACCGACTCCTTGCACTCGCCTACGGTGAGGTTGCGGGCATACAGCTTTTCGATCACGCCGCCACGGCAGGTGTTGGTCTTGATGCGAAAAACACGGTCGAGGTTGGGGCTGTCCATTATGCAGTTTTCGACGAAAATGTTGCGGCATCCGCCTGAAATCTCACTGCCGAGCACCATACCGCCATGACCGTTCTTCATCTCGCAGTTGCGTACGATCATGTTTTGGGTGGGAAGGTCCCACAGGCGTCCGTCGGCATTGCGACCGCTTTTTACAGCGATACAATCATCGCCGGTATTGAAAAAGCAATTCTCGATCAGCACGCCGTCGCACGATTCGGGGTCACATCCGTCGCCGTTGGGGCCATCATTGTTTATATGCAGTCCGCGCACGGTCACATTTTTTGACAGCAGGGGGTGAATCACCCAGAAAGGCGAGCGCAGCAGCGTGAGGTCTTCCATCAGCACGTTCTCGCACTTGTTGAAGTTCACCAGCTGCGGACGCAGGCAATGCTCGGCACCGAAACGGCGCTCGTTCATGTCAACGCCATCCTCGGCCATGGCAAGCAAGCGGGGACGTGCATGGTCGTCCTGCTGGCGGGGATTGCCTTTCTTCCAGCCGAAACGGTCCTTGCCGCACCACTGCCACCAGGTTTCGTTTGTCGCGCCACCGTCGATGGTTCCCTTGCCGGTGAGGCCTATGTTTTTTGCTTCGTATGCGTAGATGCAGGGCGAGAGATTCCAGCAGTCAAGGCCTTCCCAACGGGTGAGCACCTGAGGATACAGCTCGGGCTGGAACACGAACAGCAGCGTTGCGCCCTCCTCCACCACAAGGTTGACACCGTCCAGAAGACGTATTGCGCCGGTCTCGAACACTCCGGGGGGCACAATAACCTTGCCGCCGCCCTTTTTTGAACACTCGGCGATGGCCTTGTTGATGGCCTTTTGGTTCTTTTTGGCTTCAGCGCCAGCCTTGGCGCCATATTTACATATATTATAAGTACGCTCGGCAAAAGTCGGCTGGGTAATGGACGCCTCTACCGCCGGGTAGTCCGTGTCCCACACTCCAGCGCTCATTCCGAGTGCGCAAAGAAGCGACAGTGCCAGTAATTTGATTTTCTTCATGGGATGTAGATGATGGTCGTTGATTGGTCTAAGATTACGTTTGCAAAGTTACAATGATAAAACCCGCCGCGGGGTGCAATTTTCAACAAAAAAGAATCACACCCGCCCGAGGGGGTTGTTTTATCGTCGCAAAAGTGAGTAAAATTTGACAAAATGGCTTTTTGCGGCAATTTTTCGCTCATACACGCGCAGAAGCTTCCCTAAATTTGCATCACTTAAATCTGAATCCGAAAACCAAGAATCTTAGACCTTTCAAAATGTATTTATTAGGATATGACTTAGGGACCTCGTCGGTAAAGGTGGCGCTTGTCGATGCCGCCACCGGCGCATGTGTCGCCTCAGACTTCTACCCCAAGGCCGAGGCTCCCATCAAGGCTCTCAATCCCGGCTGGGCCGAACAGCGCCCCGAAGATTGGGTGAACTATCTCAAGCTCGCCACCAAATCGGTGCTTGAATCCACCGGCGTTGACCCGAAGGACATCAAGGCCATCGGTTTTTCTTATCAAATGCACGGACTCGTGGCAATCGACCGCGAGGGCAAGGTGCTGCGCGACGCAATCATCTGGTGCGACTCGCGCGGCGTCCCCTACGGCGAGGAAGCCTTCGCCGCCCTCGGCGAGGAAGCCTGCATGCCGCGCCTGCTCAACAAACCCGGCAACTTCACCGCAACCAAGCTGCAGTGGGTGCGCCGCAACGAGCCGCAGATTTTCGAGAAGATATATAAGGTGATGCTGCCCGCCGACTACATAGCCTACCGCCTCACCGGCGAAATCGTCACCAACCCCGAGGGCCTGTCGGAATACATGCTGTGGGATTTCTCCACCAACACCCCGGCCACGTTCCTGATGGAACACCTTGGCTACTCGCCCGACATCTTCCCCGAGGTGCGCCCCACTTTCTCCGAACAGGGACGCGTGACGGCCAAGGCAGCCGCCGAGTTCGGCCTCGCCGAGGGAACGCCGGTCACCTACCGCGCCGGCGACCAGCCCAACAACGCCCTTTCGCTCAACGTGTTCAATCCCGGCGAGGTGGCCTCCACCGCAGGCACCTCGGGCGTGGTCTACGGCATCAACGGCACGGTGGATTACGACCCCCGCTCGCGCGTCAACAATTTCGCACACGTCAACCACTCGGCCTCGCAGACACGCATCGGCGTGATGACCTGCATCAACGGCACCGGCATTCTCAACTCATGGTGCAAGCGCAACGTGGCTCCCACCGGCTGCTCCTACAACGAGATGAACGAACTGGCCGCCGAGGCTCCCGTGGGCAGCGCCGGCGTCACTATCCTGCCCTTCGGCAACGGCGCCGAACGTGTTCTCGAAAATCGTGAGATCGGTTGCTCGATGCACGGCATCAACTTCAACATCCACGACCGCCGCCACCTGCTGCGGGCCGCCCAGGAGGGCATCGTGTTCTCGTTCATGTACGGAATGGAAATCATGGAAGGCATCGGCATGGAAATCAAGAAAATCCACGCCGGCAAGGCCAACATGTTCCTCAGCCCCGTGTTCCGCGACACCCTCGCCTCAGTATCGGGCGCCACAATCGACCTTTTCGACACCGACGGCTCGGTTGGCGCCGCCAAGGGCGCGGGAATCGGCGCCGGCATCTACCGCGACAACAACGAGGCTTTCGCATCGCTCGTCAAGCTCGAGGAAATCCACCCTGCCGCCGACCGCACTCCCTATCTCGAAGCATACGCACGCTGGAAGCGCACGCTGGAAAGGGAGTTGGAAATTAGGAATTAGAAATTAGGAATTAGGAATTGACCTATTGATAAATAGATAATCAACAATAATAAACAAACAATCATAAACCTAAAACAACAATGGCACAGAAAGAATACTTCCCCACGGTGGGAAAAATCAAATACGAAGGCCCCGCCTCGTACAACCCCATGGCATACCGCTACTATGACGCAGACCGCGTGGTCCTCGGCAAACCCATGAAGGAATGGCTCAAGTTCGCTATGGCCTGGTGGCACACCCTCTGCGCCGAGGGCGGCGACCAGTTCGGCACCGGCACCAAGAAATTCCCCTGGAACGAAGGTCCCGACGCCATGACCGTTGCCAAGCAGAAAGCCGATGCAGGCTTCGAGGTGATGGAAAAACTCGGCATCGAGTACTTCTGCTTCCACGACACTGATCTCATCGGCGACCTCGGCGAGGACATCGCCGACTACGAGGGCCGCATGAAAGAAATCACCGCCTATCTCAAGGAGAAGATGGCCGAAACCGGCATCAAGAACCTCTGGGGCACAGCCAACGTCTTCGGCAACGGCCGCTACATGAACGGCGCCGCCACCAACCCCGACTTCGACGTCGTTGCCCGCGCTGCCGTGCAGATCAAGAACGCCATCGACGCCACCATCGCCCTCGGCGGTCAGAACTACGTATTCTGGGGCGGCCGCGAAGGCTATATGAGCCTGCTCAACACCGACCAGAAGCGCGAAAAGGAACACCTGGCAATGATGCTCACCATGGCCCGCGACTATGCACGCGCCAAGGGCTTCACCGGCACCTTCCTCATCGAGCCCAAGCCCATGGAACCCTCCAAGCACCAGTATGACGTCGACACCGAAACCGTGATCGGCTTCCTCAAGGCCCACGGCCTCGAAAAGGACTTCAAGGTGAACATCGAGGTGAACCACGCCACCCTCGCCGGCCACACCTTCGAGCACGAACTCGCCGTGGCAGTCGACAACGGCATGCTCGGCAGCATCGACGCCAACCGCGGCGACTACCAGAACGGCTGGGACACCGACCAGTTCCCCATCGACAACTACGAGCTCACCCAGGCCATGATGCAGATCATCCGCAACGGCGGCCTCGGCAACGGCGGCACCAACTTCGACGCCAAGACCCGTCGCAACAGCACCGATCTCGAGGACATCTTCATCGCCCACATCGCCGGCATGGACGCCATGGCCCGCGCCCTTCTCAGCGCCGCCGACGTGCTCGAAAAGTCGCCCTACAAGCAGATGCTCGCCGACCGCTACGCATCGTTCGACGCCGGCAAGGGCAAGGAATTCGAGGAAGGCAAGCTCTCGCTCGAACAGGTAGTTGAATACGCCAAGACCCAGCCCGAGCCCGCCACCACCTCCGGCAAGCAGGAGCTCTACGAGGCAATCATCAACATGTACGCCTAATCACCATCTCAATGCACAATTCATAATGCACGATTCATAATTCACAATGCTCAATGCATAATGCACGATTAAAATATCGTGAATCGTGCATCATGAATTGAGCATTGCGCATCGTGCATTATGAATTGTGCATCGTGAATCGTGCATTAACTTAAATCTTTTTTATGAAAAACTCCGATTCCGGGAGCCGGGTCTACCTGTTCTCAATAGTTCTTGTCGCCGTACTCGGCGGCTTGCTTTTCGGCTATGACACCGCGGTCATCTCGGGCGCGGAAAAAGGCTTGCAGGCCTTTTTCCTCGGGGCCAATGACTTCGTGTATTCCGACACCATCCACGGCATCACATCATCGAGCGCCCTGCTCGGCTGCATCGTGGGGTCCGCCCTGTCGGGCTTCTTCGCCTCACGGCTCGGCCGCAAGAAAACGCTCATCATCGCCGGCGTGTTCTTCTTCCTCTCGGCCCTCGGCTCGTACTATCCCGAATTCGCCCTGTATGACTACGGCGTCCCGTCGTTCAGCCTTCTCGTTGCCTTCAACATCTACCGCATCATCGGCGGCATAGGTGTAGGCCTCGCGTCGGCCATCTGCCCGATGTATATCGCTGAGGTGGCTCCGAGCAACCTGCGCGGAACTCTCGTGTCGTGGAACCAGTTCGCCATCATTTTCGGCCAGCTCGTTGTCTACTTCGTCAACTTCCTAATCCTGGGCGAGCACACCCAGCCCATCATCGAGAAGATGGGCGAAGCGCTCTACTCAGTCCATCCCTCGTCCGATCCCTGGACCGTGTCGACCGGCTGGCGCTACATGTTCGGCTCGGAAGCTTTCGTAGCCGGCCTGTTCACCCTGTTGGTATGCTTCGTGCCTGAATCGCCGCGCTACCTCGCCCTCATCGGCAAGGATGTCAAGGCCCTGGCAATCCTCGTGCGCATCAACGGCACACGCAAGGCCCAGGAAATCCTCGACCAAATCAAATCGACAGTCGAGGTCAAGAGCGAGCGTCTTTTCTCGTTCGGCATCATGGTGATATTCGTGGGCGTCATGCTCTCGGTGTTCCAGCAGGCCGTCGGCATCAACGCCGTTCTTTACTATGCTCCCCGCATTTTCGAGTCGATGAACATGGGCAACCCGATGGTGCAGACCGTCATCATGGGCATCGTCAACATCTCGTTCACCCTCGTGGCCGTGTTCTCGGTCGAGAAACTCGGCCGCAAACCCCTGCTGATATGGGGCTCGATAGGCATGGCGATCGGTGCCGCCGGCGTGGCTGTGTCAAACCTCACGGCTGTGCATCCCCTTGTGCCCGTAGTCAGCATCATGGTCTACTCGGCCTCGTTCATGTTCTCATGGGGTCCGATTTGCTGGGTGCTCATCGCCGAAATCTTCCCAAACACCATCCGCTCGCAGGCCGTGGCCATCGCCGTGGCGTTCCAGTGGATATTCAACTTCATCGTTTCGTCGACCTTCGTACCGATGTATAACATGAGCCTCGGCGACATGGGCGACCGTTTCGGTCACTTCTTCGCCTACGCCCTCTATGGCGTGATTTGCGTGCTCGCAGCCATCTTCGTTTACAAGCTCGTGCCCGAGACCAAGGGCAAGACCCTCGAGGACATGACGGCCCTGTGGCGCAACCGCAACAAGAAATGCTCGGGAAAAGCATGTCTTGAAACAAAAAACTAAATCCCATTTTAACCAAACCAAAAACCATAAACCAATCATGAATCTTAAAAGTTTACTCTGCCTGACGGCTCTTGCCGGCGCCACCGCCGCTTTCGCCGAAGACAGCACCCCCGTAACCTTAAATTGGAATCTTTCCGAAGCAGTTACCACCGCCGATGCTCAGTCTGACTGCGACGGCGTGAGCGCAACCCTCACTGTCGGTTCAGCCATCACTCCCAATGGCAAAAACACATGGAACGGCGTCGGAAAAGACGTGGAGTTCGGAACAATCGACTACGCTAAGTACAAAATCACCAATGATGGCGTGGGCGGTCGCAAGGATGAACAATATTTTGAATTTGCCGTAAACACCACCGGCACCTTTACCGCTGAAAAGATTTCGTTTACCTTCTTCAATCAAGGCTGGGGCAACGGACGTTATGACGTTGTTGCCGTAACCGGCAACGTCGAAAAGACTCTGGCAACCGCGGTTGACCCCGGTCGCGACAGAGAAGACAACGCCATCAGCCCGTTCCAGTCCTACACCCTTTCGGGTCTTGACGCAGTTGAAGGCACACCTCTTTCAATCCGCGTATATTATTACACCAACAACAACGATGCCAAAACCCGCAGCGTCGGCATCAACGACATTGTAATCTCCGGCTCGTTCACCGGTGAAATCATCGAGAAACCCGAAATCGAGGTTCCCGCCGGCGCCGTGGTCGCTCCCCTCGCCGCAGGCACTTTCTACGATGTGACTCAGGCAATCTGCACTGTTGCCAACGCCAAAAACGACAACATCGAGAACACCAAGAAGGGCACCGAAGTTGAGTTCCCCTTCTATGTTCTGACCGAAGGCAACTACTATCTCTACTTCCAGTCAGGCTCAAAAATCAGCAACGACACTGAAAACATCGGCATGGTTAACATCACCCTTGATGGTGCAGATCTCTGCGCGCATGAGGTTAAGACCACCGGCGACTGGTCGAACTACGCCAACGTGACCGTAGTACCCACCGGCGTTCTCACTCCCGGCAAACACGTGTTCAAGGCTGTCCGCGACGAAAACACCTGCCTCGGCTCGTATGCCGGCAACTGGCGCCTCTCAATCCACGCCGACGAAGTTTACGACCACGAGAACATCAATCTCGCTGCCGGCAAAGGCGTGCGCATCGACACCGATGGCTCTGTTGGCTGGATTATGAACGGCACCTCGACCGAACACGTTGTTTACGTGCCCGAAACCGGCAGCTACAACCTCATCATCGGCATCAACTCGCATGCTGAGGGCACCTGCACCGTCACAATCAAGGAAGAAGGCATCAGCGCCATTTTCAACACTCACGAAGTTCAGGCCCGTGCCATGAATGCTTCCCACATCGTTGAGCTCGGCGACATCGCCACCCCCGGCATCAAGACCATCAAGCTCGACTTCGCAGCCGACCACGGCGGCTTTATCTGCAACTACGGCGACATGAGCCTGCTCCGCGTGGGCGACGTCGCCGGTGTTGAAGCTGCCGAAACCGCCGCTGAAATCATCGCCACCGAGTACTACAACCTCCAGGGCGTGCGCGTGGATGCAAGCGCCAAGGGCACCCTCATCCGCGTTGCCACAGCCGCCGACGGCTCTCGCACCGCCACCAAAGTATTCGTACGCTAATCACGACACAACATCATCCCGAAGCCCCGCCCACCAACGGCGGGGCTTTTTTGGTCGTGTTCACAGCCGTTGCACCCAAAAACGCCAATTTTTACACCGGCTGATAATACGCGCGGCGGTAATTTTGCACATCTAAAAATCCAACCTAATATTAACCTTAACATCATTCCATGAAAAAAGCTACAAAGCTACTCGCCGGAGCCACAGTTCTGGCAGCGGTGACAGCCGGCATGGCCTACGCGGCTTCATTTGCCACGTCCAAGCCCGCATTTGCCCCGCAGCGCGCAGCCGCAGGAAACGTTACTGCCTCCTGGGCCATGGGCGTGAAGAGTGCCGATCCCACTCCCGCCACCTATTCCAAAGACGGTGTGTTCGAATCCTCAACTTTCAACGCCGTAGGATTCTCGCTCAACCGCGTGCGCACCGCCCAGTGCACTCCCACCATTGATTTCACCACATTCAACGTCACGGCACAGGCTGCCGCCAGCGAAGACTCCTATATCGAGTTCACCGTTACGCCCGCAGTCGATTTCACCCTGACCAACGTATCGTTCGCATGGGCAACCATCAAGAAAAACGATGTAAACGCCGACGTTGTTCTTGTCCTTGACGGCGAAACCACCACTCTCGCCTCGGACGTCAACCTTCCCAAGGCCAACATTGGAGCTGATGACGCAAACGTAGACTTCTACGCCAGCTATGATGTAGAAGGCGCCGCAACCACCGCCCCCATAACCCTACGCATATATCCCTATGGCTCGGCCCGCGAAATCGGCCTGGCCAACATAACCTTCACCGGCACCACCGGCGAGGGTGAAGGCGGCGACGAACCGGAGCCCACTCCCGTTCCAGACGACTGCTACTATCACATTCCCGGCACACTCGCCTTCAACGCCATCAACGAGCACCTTGTTGCCGAGGGTCCCTCAGCTCCCCGCATCGAAGGTCCCGACAAGGGCATCACCGGCGTCAACAGCATCGGCTACATCAAGGACGGCAGCATGCTGACCTTCAAGAACGTCACCGCCCACCAGGCCGGCGTATATGCCGCCTCGATGGTGATTGACCGCCGTGCCGAAGGCACTCTCGACGCCAAGATTGTAGACACCGCCACCGGCAAGACCGAAGCCTCGTTCCTCGGAGCAATCCCCGCCGAATCCACCTGGGACTTCACTTTTGAAGGCGTGGTAACCGAAGGCACCAAGGACATCGTCTTCACCTTCAATTCCAATCAGGGCAGCTGGATCATCAACTTCGCCGCCCCGACCTTCACCCTCGTTTCCGACAAGATTGCCGCTATCCAGGGCATCACCGCCGGCGACCTCGCCCCCGTGGCCGTCGAGGGATATGACTACGCGTTCAACCTCCCCATTGACTTCGCCGACGAAAACGTCAACCTCACCGTCAACCACGTCGGAGGCACCGTAGCCGCCACCGGCGAGGGCTGCACCGTGACCGACAACGGCAACGGCACTTTCGCTGTGTCCACTCCCGCCGTAAACGCCGAGGCCATCGTAACCTTCACACTTACTCCCGAGGAGGGCGCCTACTGCGGCCAGACTGAATACAAGGTGCGCCTGTTCCACATCGGAGCCATCACCCTCACCGAACTGACCATCGACGGCGTTGTCGTTGACACCGCCGTCATCGACGCACTCAACGCCGACGGCGAAGCCACCTTCGACTCGAACGTCTACACTGCCGTTCCCGCCGTAACCGCAACATTCATCGACGGCACCACCGCAACCGCAACCACCGCCGGAGCCACCGCCACAAAGGCCGAATACGCCTTCACCGGCAAGGCCGGCGACATGGAGAAATCCTATAAGCTCACCGTTGACGGCATCCACCTGCTCAACCGTGCTGACAAGGACGTAGACGTCAAGATCACCTTCGACGCCGCGTGTGTCAACGGCACCGTCTGGGACAACGGCCTCTACACCGTATCGGCCTGCAACGACGGCTGGGGCGGCACTCAGTTCAAGCTCAAAGGCAACGCCGTGACCACCCTCACCGTTCCCGGCGACAAGAAAGTGAAGCAGCTCGTCCTCAAACAGCTCTTTGACAACTACTCCGACGGCAAGATTGCCTCCGTAACCTCGGAAGGCGCCGATTGCTGGATGCCCACCGCAAGCTCGTTCAAGCAAGGCGGCGGCAATGCCTACGACCTCGTCATCAACGTTGACAACCATGTCAACGGCACTCCGTTTGAAATCTCAATCGACGGCGGCAGCCAGCCCGTGATGTGGTTCGAGATGGTATGCGAACCCGTCAATCCCGGCACCGCTCCCGTGATGACCGGCGTTACCACCACTCCCCACGATGGCATCAACCACGCCGTTGTCACCTTCAACTTCGACCGCGAGATGACCGACACTGAAATCACCTTTGCCGGCGAAACCGTCAAGGCGTATGGCGGCGGTTCCTCGCTCAGCTTCCCCCTCTGGAACCTTCCCTACAACGAGATCTCCAAAGTCGTGATTCCTGCCGGCGCCGCCAAGGACACCTATGGCAACGCAACCGACAAGGACATCGAATACAGCATCGAAATCGGCGAAGAAGCCATCGTTGAGGCCATGGACGCCGACCGCTTCACCGTGGTTTCCAACGTCAACGAACTCCGCGCAGCTGTCGCCGCACTCAGCTCTACCAACAACACCTCCGACTCGCCCCGCACCGTGATCTACATCCTCAACGGCGACTACGACCTCGGCAACGGCGTTGAAAAGGTAGGCAATGATTGGGGAAATATCGCCGGCAACACCGTTGTCCTCCACCTCAACAAGGTCTACAACGTCAGCCTCATCGGCGAGAGCCAGGAAGGCGTCCTCATCCACGGCGCCCTCACCGGCATCTCCTATCCCATCTTCTCGACCCGCTACTCCAAGAACATCTACATGGAGAACTTCACCCTGCGCAACGACCATGACTTCGGCCAGGCCCGCAAAGGCGTAGGCGTAGCCCACTACGGCGGCATGCTCGACGTGATGAAGAACGTCACCCTCCAGAGCCTGCAGGACACCCAGGTAACCGGCGACCGCGGCTACTATCTCAACTGCACCTTCCACGGCGTGGTTGACTACCTCTGCGGCGGCGGCGACCACTACTACGACCACTGCACCTTCGTGATGGAGGAAGAAGGCGGCGTAATCACCGCTCCCTCCACGTCGGCCACCCTCAAGCACGGCTACGTTTTCCAGAACTGCACTATCAAGGGCAAAGGCAAATATGACCTGGGCCGTCCCTGGCAGAACGAACCCCGCTGCTTCTGGCTCAACACCACAATGGAAGCCAAGTCGACCGATGCCGGCTGGCGCTCGATGGGTAATCTGCCCACCCACTTCTACGAGTACAACTCGATGGACGCCAACGGCAACGCCATCGACCTGAGCAAGCGCCAGAACTCGCCCACCAGCACCAACACCTACTCGCCCATCCTGCCCGAGGAATATGCTCCCTACTTCAACGAGCGCAACGTCCTCGGCTCGACCGACAGTTGGCTCGCAACCGAGCTGACCGACGAGTGCGAGGCTCCCACCGTAGGTATCGACGGCAATAACCTCACATGGAATGCCGTCAAGGGCGCTGCCGGTTACCTTGTCTTCGCCGACGGCCGCTTCATCGGCATGACCACCGAGCCCACCTATGGCGTACAGGCAACCCGCTCGACCGTTCCGGCCTACACCGTCGCCGCCATCAACGCAAACGGCGCGCGTGGCAAAATTTCTGCCGCCGCATCCGAATCGTCATCCGTTGAAGGCGTGATCGCAGCAATCCCCGCCACCGTTGAACTGTTCAACGTGCAGGGCATCCGCGTGGCTGATGATGCAAAAGGCATCCTCATCCGCGTCACCACCGCTGCCGACGGCACCCGCACCACCGAGAAAATCAACATACGATAATCTGGGTACAATTTCCATCGAAGACCCGGCCACCGCGGCCGGGTCTTTTTGTTGTCACAGATGCGCGACAATCAACCGGTTTGGCCGATATTCCACTTCTTTCCGACAATTTTTCACCCCCTGCCACTGTTTTCATCGCTAATTTTGCACCATGAATCTTAAACCATGAAACGAATCCTGAATATAACCTATCTTTTGTGCCTCATGCTCGCTGCGACAGCGGGCGTGGCCTCCGCGACGGAAAGAGCCGAGCGTACGCCGGCCTTTCCGGGCGCCGAGGGCTGGGGTCGCTACGTGACCGGCGGTCGCGGAGGCAAAGTAATCCACGTAACAAACCTCAACGACTCGGGCACGGGCTCGCTGCGCTGGGCAATCGACCAGACAGGTCCCCGCACGATCGTGTTCGACGTATCCGGCACCATCCATCTTAAATCCGACCTCGACCTGCGCGCCGCCGACGTGACCATCGCCGGCCAGACTGCCCCGGGCGACGGAATCTGCATAGCCGACTTCCCCTTCTCCATAAAAACCCGCAATGTAATCATACGCTACATCCGATTCCGCCCGGGCAATGCATCAAGCACAAACCTTGACGGTCTCGACGGCCTTGGTTGTGTCGATTCAGAACGTATAATGATTGACCACTGCTCGATAAGTTGGGCCACCGATGAATGTTGCTCGGTCTACGGCAACCGCTTCTCAACGGTGCAGTGGTGCATCATATCGCAAAGTCTGCGCCATGGCGGACACTCCAAAGGCACCCACGGCTATGGCGGAATGATGGGCGGCGAAGGCGCCACCTACCACCACAACCTGCTCGCCCATCACGATTCACGAGCCCCGCGCCTGGGCGAACGTCCCGCAACCGGCCCACGCGACACCACCGACTTCCGCAACAACGTCATGTATAACTGGAGCGGACAGGGTTGCTATGGCTGCGAAAACATGAACGTGAACATCGTCGGCAATTACTATAAACCCGGCTCGGCCACAAACCAGCGCGACATCGGCATCCGCAAGCGCATATGCGGCGTCGGCGTGAACGAGAACCCGAACGACCCCATGTATCTGGTGTGGTCGACACTCTTTGTCGAGGGCAACGTGAACTCCAAGTACGAAGACGTCACCGCCGACAACTGGACCATCGGAATATGGAACCAGCTCGACGCAAAATACCGCACTCTCGAAAAATACGGTCTCGATGAATCGAAAATGCATCTCACCGAGCCTGTAAAATATTACCACGTGACCACCCACAGCGCCGATGACGCCTTCAACCGTGTTCTTGACTATGCGGGCGCGTCGCTCAGCCGCGACAGTCACGATGCCCTCATGGCCAGCGACACCCGCAATGGCGAACATACATACACAGGCAGCGGCAGCGGCAACGGCAAGGGAATCATAGACTCGCCGCTCGACAACCGCCCGGCCGACGCTCCCGACGACTGGACTCCCTGGCCTGTGCTCAACTCGACTGCCACACCTGTCGACACCGACCGCGACGGCATGCCCGACGAATGGGAAATCGCAAACGGTCTCGACCCCGACAACGCCGATGACCGCAACCTTCTCAATGCAGAAGGCTATACTATGCTCGAAGTCTACATCAACAGCATCGTTGAGCACATAACCGAGGCCCAAAACGCTGGCGGCACCGAGAGCGGTTACAAAGAATATGTGCCGGAAGCTCTCAACGAATACATCATCAGTGCCGACACGCGCGAGGATAATTCATGGAGTTTCGGCCACAGCATCACCCTCTCGAACACCCGCAACAGCGGCTATACTACCAGCGGAGAATATATCGGCGTGGCCCGCGACGTGCAGCACACTGTCTCGCTGCCCGAGGGCGCCGAAATCACATGGATTGAAGCCGAAGGCCGCGCACGCTACTCGACAGACAAATACCCGGCCGCAACCCTTTCGGAACTCAATGGCAACGCTTATGCCGACGGCCAATATTCCCTGCCAAAAGGCGATGCCGCGGGCAGTTTCTCAATCGTTCTTGACCAACCGGCGTCAAATAGCCTCACAATGACATGGACCGGCAACAATCCATATCTCAAACTGATTCTACACACCACATCCCCGCTCGGAGTGACAGACGTCACCGCCGGCAGCCGTAAGACCGACAACCGCTGGTTCAACCTTCAGGGCATCGAAGTCGACAGCCCGTCGGTTCCCGGACTCTATATTCACAACGGAAAGAAAATATTGATAAAATAACCCCACTCCATGAAAACAAAGACTCTCAGGCAGATGGCTTCAGCGTCGCTTGTGGCATCGGCCATAGCGTGCGCCCTACCGGCCTTTGCCCAGACCAATGAGAAAACGCCAGCATTCCCCGGTGCGGAAGGTTTCGGCCGATACACCACCGGCGGACGCGGCGGCAAAGTTTACCACGTCACCAATCTCAATAGCTCGGGCAACGGTTCGCTGCGCTGGGCGCTCTCACAGCCCGGTCCGCGCACAATCGTGTTTGATGTCTCCGGCACCATCCACCTCACTGAGGGTCTCAGAATTCCCGAAAACACCACCGTTGCCGGCCAGACCGCGCCCGGCGACGGCATCTGCGTGGCCGACTATCCCGTCAGCCTCAGTTCAAACACCATCGTGCGCTACATGCGCTTCCGCCTCGGTAACACCTACGTGACTGAAAAAGGTGCAGACGGTTGGGACGGCCTCGGCGCAATGGATTCGGAGAACATCATCGTCGACCACTGCTCGGTCAGCTGGAGTATCGACGAATGTTGCTCGCTGCTCGGCAACCACAACACCACCCTCCAGTGGAGCATAGTCGCCCAAAGCCTCGTTGACGCAGGCCACTCGAAGGGCTCGCACGGCTACGGCGGCAACTGGGGCGGCTCAGGCGCTTCGTTCCACCACAACCTCGTCGCCCACCACGGTTCGCGCACCCCGCGCCTCGGCCCGCGCCCCACAACCCAGCTCGACGAACGCATGGACATGCGCAACAACGTCATCTATAACTTCGGCGGCAACGGCTGCTATGGTGGCGAAGGCATGACCGTTAACATCGTCAACAACTACTACAAGCCCGGCCCCGGTTCGCCCACGGGTTCGAAAGGCAAACGCATCGCCGGTGTGGGCGTACGCACCGAGGAATACTGCACCACATATCCCGACTATCGTCCCGCCCTGCATCTGTGGGGTAAATATTTTGTCGAAGGCAATGTCAACTCCAAGTATGCCGACGTAACGCGCGACAACTGGAACTACGGCGTTCTGCAACAAATCGACCGTTCGGCTTCGGCCACCGACGGAACATGGAACGACCAGGTTGCCGAAGACATTCACGCCAAGGAAGAAATGTGGTTCGTGACCACTACCACCCACAGCGCCGAGGACGCCTACGAACGCGTGCTTGACTATGCCGGCGCCTCACTTAGCCGTGACAGCCATGACGCCCTGATGGTCTATGACACCCGCAACGGCGTGGCATCATACACCGGCAAGGGCAACGGCAAGGGATTCATCAACAGCCAGGAAGACAACAAACCCTACAACGCGCCCGACAATTGGAACGCCTGGCCAACCCTTAATTCCACCGAGGCACCCCTCGATTCGGACCGCGACGGCATGCCCGACGAGTGGGAACGCCAGCACGGACTTGATCCTACCGACTCATCCGACCGCAACCTGATGAACGACGAAGGATATACGATGCTTGAGCTCTACCTCGCAAGTCTTGTCGAGGATATAACTGCGGCACAAAATGCCGGAGGCACAGAAGAAGGCGGCATCGTGGAATACGATCCAATCGAGGACTCTTACGACATCTGCGTAGCAACCCGCATCGACGGCACATGGGGGTTCGGCCACGACATCACCCTGAGCAACTCATCGAACGGCGGCTACACCACCAAAGGCGATTATATCGGCGTGGGCCGCGACCAGGACCATCTCATCACCCTTCCCGGTGGAGCAGTCATCACATGGATTAAATTTGAAGGCATGGGACGATACACCAGTTCCAGCTATACCGACGCAAAACTTGTCGAGCTGGCCGGAACATCATACGAGGACGGCCGCTACAGCCTGCCGAAAGGCGACACTCCAGCAGAATTTGCTGTAGCTATCCCCGATGGCGGCATCAAGCACAACCTCTCTATGCGATGGACAGGCAACAACCCTTACCTCCGCATCACCCTCTACACCACCGAAGTCCCCGCCACGCTCGGTGTAATTGGAGTCGCAGTTGACGAAGAGGAAAGCTCCGACGATTCGTGGTACAACCTCCAGGGCATCCGGGTGAGCCATCCCTCCACTCCCGGCATCTACATCCACCGCGGCAAGAAAATCATCATCCGATAAAACTTGACACTAAAAAGAATAAGGCAGGCCACCACACCTGCCTTATTCTTTCCGCAAATTGGGCTGAAAAATTGTTTTTCCACCTATCGCGGCAAAATTTATGCCCCCTACCCCTGATTTTCAGCCTAACTTAGCGGTCGGAAATCAAACCGAATCCAATCAAACAACCTAAATAATAATACCTAAAAACAAAGCACAATGAAAAAAGCTTTACTTCTTTCCGCTCTCGCATTTGGTTTCGCAGCCAACGCGCAGACCGTACAGAACATCCCCGGCAACATCCGTATCGACGGTGACTACACCACCACTACCGTAGCCGAGGCTAACATTCCCCAACCCGACGCAGACGGCAACGTAGATCCCATCAAGGACCGTAAGAAAGCCGACGATGACGGCATCTGGCAGTCAGACAACATGCAGGTCGGCGACAAGATGACCTTCAAGCTCAACGCCACCCCCGACGAATCATGCTACATCCTCCGCTTCCAGACCGGCACCAAGAACACCGGCAGCCAGATATATTTCGAGCTCGTTGACTCGAAGGGCGACCTCCAGTGGTCGGAAACCTGCGACGTTTACAACAACGGCCAGTGGAACAGCAAATGGTATGACGCAGAACTCTACATCGCCGATCCCCTCGAAGGCGGTCAATACACCCTCACCCTCACCTTCCTCAGCGACCCCGACATCAACGGCAACAAGAACACCGTAAACTGCCGCGAATTCTCGTTTGAGGCACGCGAAGAAATCGAAAACTACTCGCTCTACGCCGTATGTGACAACGAAGATGCCGGTAAAATCGTAATCAGCCCCTTCCAGAACTCATATCTTGCCGGCACCGAGGTAGTCCTCACCGCCCAGGCCAACTCCGGCTACAAGTTCAACCATTGGGAAAACCAGTACGGTGACATCATCGAGGAAAATCCCTACACCCTCATCATGACCGAAACCACCGACATGTACGCTTATTTCGACGAAATCCTCATGCACAGCAAGGTGCCCGGTTATGTCGACTTCTACACCCGCACATCCGGTCAGGGCGATCCCGAAACCAAGGCTGTCCGTCTCGACGGCGAATGGGTAAATGACGAAGAACCCGTTATGTACCTCGCCAACTACCGTCACAACAACTACGAAGTCTTTGAAATTGAAGTGACCAAGGCCGGTGCCTACACCATCTCCGCCCCCTACTCCACCAAGCAGGAAGCCGGTAAAGTAGCCTTCACCATCTACGACAAGGACGAATACGAAGCTGATCCCACCACCGCAACCGCTGAATGGTCTGGCGTCCTCAATGCCGAAAACACCACCAACTGGCAGAAGTTCGTTTCCTTCAACTTCAACGACGTCAACCTCACCGAAGGCCGCAAGATGCTCCACCTCCTCTTCACCGAAGACGTAGCGATGAAATACACCGTAAACCTTCTCCACATCGGCTTCGGCCTCGGCGACGACTGGGGTGATAACGAAACCGAAGGCATCGAAGGCATCAACGCCGACAACGCCGCTCCCGTCAAGGCCTACAACCTCCAGGGCATCGAGGTAGAGCCCACCGCCAAGGGTCTGCTCATCCTCAGCAACGGAACCAAGGTCTACAACAAATAAGAATCTTATTTGACATACTTTCCATAACGTAATCTCAGGGCCGTATCCCGCCGCAACGGCGCGATACGGCCCGCTTTTTAAACTGACCTAAAACCATCCGCAAATGCGCTTATCAGCTTTTATAATCCTTTCATTGTTCATAAAGATTGCTGTCAACGCACAGCCTTTGCCCTATCAGAACCCGGATTTGTCGCCGAAAGAACGGGCAGCCGACCTTTGCTCGCGCCTCACTCTTGAAGAAAAGACCAAACTGATGATGAATTCCTCGCCAGCCATCGAGCGCCTGGGAATACCGGCCTTCGAGTGGTGGAGCGAAGCCCTCCACGGCGTAGGCCGCAACGGTTTGGCGACGGTGTTCCCTTCGTGCATAGGCATGGCCGCATCTTTTGACGACGACCTTATAGAACAGATTTTCACGGCCATCTCCGACGAGGCACGCGCCAAAAACACCCAGGCCCGTGGTCAAGGCAAAATGGGTAAATATAAAGGCCTGTCGTTCTGGACCCCGACAATCAACATTTTCCGTGACCCCCGGTGGGGACGCGGTCAGGAAACATACGGAGAAGACCCGTACATGAACGGACGCATGGGTCTGCGGGTAGTACGCGGCCTTCAGGGCGACGGTTCGTCGAAATACTTCAAACTCCTCGCCTGCGCCAAACATTTCGCCGTCCACAGCGGCCCTGAAAGCTCACGACACAGCCTCGACATCAACAATATCAGTCCGCGGGATTTGTGGGAAAGCTATATGCCCGCTTTCGAGGTTTTGGTCAAGGACGGAAACGTACGCGAGGTGATGTGCGCCTATCAGCGCCTTGACGGACAGGCATGCTGCGGCTCCGACCGTCTTCTTCAGCAGATCCTGCGCGACCAATGGGACTTTGACGGCGTGGTTGTCAGCGACTGCGGAGCCATCAACGACTTCTACCTGCCAAAACGCCACGGCGTTGCCGCCGATGCACCGGCAGCCGCCGCACTCGGTGTGCGCAGCGGCACCGATGTTGAATGTGGCGCGATATACAAGAACCTCCCCGAGGCCATCAAGCGCGGCGACCTTACCGAAGCCGACATCGACCGCAATGTCCTCCGTCTGCTCGAAGCCCGGTTCTCACTCGGTGACTTCGAACCCGATTCGCTGGTGGAATGGACCAACATACCCCTCAGCGTCATAAGTTGCCAAGCCCACCGCGACCTTGCCCTGAAAATGGCCCGCGAACAGTCAGTCCTCCTTAAAAACAACGGTATCCTGCCGCTGCCCAAAACCGGCAAGAAAATAATGGTGATGGGACCGAACGCAGTGGACTCAACAATGCAATGGGGCATATATTATGGCCAGCCAGCACATACCGAGACCATCCTGCAGGGCATCCGCGCCAAAATCGGCGACGTACCCTATCACCGCTGCTCAACCATCACTGCCCTGCGCGACAGCGAGAGCATCATGGGCGAAATGACAGATGAACAGGGCCGCAAAGGCATGCACGGTGTCTACTGGAACAACATCGCCATGGAAGGTCCCGAAGTGGCCGAAGCTTGGTATTCCTCCCCCATCCTGCTGGATAACGGCGGCAACACCGCATTCGCGCCAGGCGTTGACCTCACCAATTTCACCACCCGTATAAAAGGCAAATTCATCGCCACGGCCGACGAAACGCTCGAAATGGTCTACAACAACGACGACGGCCTCCGCATAATCGTCAACGGCGACACCATCCACAACCGCTGGAAATATGATCCTCTCAATTTCCGCAGCGCACCCCTCGCCGTGGAAAAAGGCAAGACCTATGAAATCGAGGTAAACTACATGCAGCTTGAGGATGACGCCACCCTCAATTTCGACATCCTCCGCCAGCGTGAAATCTCGATTCCCGAAATAGTAGCCCGCGCTTCCGATGCCGACGTGGTTATATTTGTCGGCGGTATTTCGCCCGCACTTGAACGCGAGCAGGCAAAAGTAACAGAACCCGGCTTCCACGGCGGCGACCGCACCTCAATCGAGCTTCCGCAATGCCAGCGCGACATCCTCGCCGCGCTCCATCGCGCCGGCAAGCAGGTTGTGCTTGTGAATTGCAGCGGCAGCCCCGTAGCCCTCACGCCTGAAAATTCAACCTGCGACGCCATACTCCAGGCCTGGTACGCCGGTCAGGAAGGTGGCACAGCAATAGCCGACATATTGTTTGGCGACTATAATCCCTCCGGCAAGCTTCCCGTTACCTTCTATGCTGACGATTCCCAACTGCCCGACTTTGAAGACTACCGTATGGCCGGCCGCACATACCGCTATCTCGACAGCGCCCCTCTCTACCCCTTCGGCCACGGTCTCAGCTACACCACCTTTGAAATAGGGAAACCAGTCTACAAAAACGGAAAAGTAACCGTGAAAGTGAAAAATACCGGCAAGAACTACGGCACAGAGACCGTACAACTCTATATCCGCCGAACCGCCGATACCGATGGTCCCGACAAGAGCCTGCGCGGATATGCCCGCGTTGACCTCAAGCCCGGCGAAAGCAAGACGGTAGAACTTCCCATGCCACGCGAGAATTTCAAGAATTGGGACGAACAGTCGCAGACGATGGCAGTCGTTCCCGGCGAATATCAGATTATGGTGGGAAATTCAAGTTCCGACAATGACCTAAAAAGTATCAAAGTAAGACTATGACACTTCATCACGCATTAGTAATGGCCTGTGCAGCCGCAGCTTGCTGCGCCCCTGCACGGGCTATTACTTTCGACAGCTTCCAATATCAGGGCAATGATGATTATTATAATCAGCGTCCGCTCGGCAAAAATGAATTCTATAACCCCGTGATTGCCGGCTGGAATTCCGATCCCAGCATCTGCCGTGTTGGAAAAGATTACTGGCTTGTGACATCTACGTTCGGCTATTTTCCCGGAGTGCCGCTATACCACAGCACAGATCTCGCCCATTGGGAACTTGTGCGCAATATCCTCGACCGGCAATCACAGCTCGACGGCCTCGGAGAGCAGTCGCTTGACAAAGGAGGAATCTACGCCCCGCAGATTTCCTATAATCCCACAACGGGACTTTTCTATATGATAACTACCGATGTGGGCCGCAAGGTTCCGCATTTTTATGTGACGGCCAAGGATCCGCGTGGAGAATGGAGCGAACCCGTTTGGCTAAATGGAATCGACGGAATAGACCCCTCGTTTTTCTTCGATGACAACGGCAAGAGCTACATCGTCTATAAAGAAGATACCGCAGGGCGCCCGCGGTGGAGTCCTTACCGCTGCATCCGCTTCATCGAGTTCGACCCGCTGACTGGAAATACCGTGGGCGAATCATGGCCGCTGAACGAGGAAGGCGCATCGGAGAACGACAAGTTCGACCGCGCGGAAGGGCCGCATATATACAAAACCGGAGGCTTTTACTATCTCCTTACAGCCGAGGGCGGAACTTCCACACAACATTCCGCCAACATATACCGCTCCGACAATATCATGGGGCCGTGGCGTCGCTCGGGTCGCAATCCCATCCTAACGCAACGCAACCTGAAAGATCGGCGCACAAATCCAGTCACCTGCGCCGGACATGCCGACATGGTACAGACGCCCGAGGGCGACTGGTGGGCCGTGTTTCTCGCATGCCGCCCGGGTCCTGGCAAATTCCAGGCACTCGGACGCGAAACCTTCATCATGCCCGTAAGATGGAGCAACGACGGCTGGCCATACATCACCCAGGGTGAAGATACCGTGCCGCACGTTATGGAACGCAAGGGCGTTGCCGCAGGCAAAAGCACCCAAAGCGGTAACTTTGAATGGCGTGACGATTTCTCGACAGCCCAACTGCGCCCCGAATGGCTTTCGCTGCGTGGTTCAGCCGAAAAATTTTACCGTCTCGACGGCAAGCAACTCACCATCATACCTGCCGGCATAAAATCCACCGAAAAGCCCACACCGGCCTATCTGGGACGCAGAATCCAGCATCACAAGTTCACAGCATCCACACGCGTGGGAGCTATTGCCGAAAACGGCGAACGAGGTGGCATGCTGATTGTGAAAAACGAAGGCGCGCAATACTTCTTTGCCGTCGAACCGGGGGCCATTTCCGTAATAAAAATATCACGTAAGGGAAACGAGACACTCGCCACAGAAACGCTGGACACCTCAATGCCTGTCGAACTAAAAATAACAAGCGATGGAGAATCCTGCACGTTCAGTTACAGCCACGACGGCGCTGAATGGAATACGGTAGCCGACGGAATTGACGCATCGCATTTCAGCTGCGAGCGCACCGGCGGATTTACCGGCGCCACTATAGGCCTTTATGCCGAGGAATACTGCGGCACGGACGCGTTGCTCAAACTCCGCGACGAACGCAAGCGCCATCCCCGCATAGAATCCCTCACCTTCCCCGGCACTACAAAGTGGAGGGAAGCCTACGATGCTGTCTACGGTCATGGCGCTATGGTCGAAAATCCCTGGGCAGCGTTCAGGGTATATTTCAACGAGTCCCAATCAGTCGACCTGTACCTCAAAACGCGTCATGGGCTTGAAATTGACCAAACCTGTTTCTATACGTCAGAACAGCAGCTTGCCGAAGGCTGGGGACAGGATGTATTGCTCGTTGGCAAAAGCATAGGCTGCGGCTCGTTCCGTGGATGGGACGGAGCAGCTACGGTATCAATCGACTCCGTCGCATCGCGCACGCAACGCGTCATATCAGACAACGCCATTGAAATCATCGACAAAGGCTGGCACTACAACGGGCACAAAATCGACATGGTCCAGCGCTATTCGGTTGATGCGGCCACACCTTGGCTCAACGTCGAAATCACATTGAGCGGACACGAACCCGATGATGTTTTCTGCACAGGCGTCCAGCGGCTTGATTTTGATCCCAAACAGATGCAGAACATACGGCTGGATATTGAAGTGGCTCCAGACAACGTAGTCTCAACCACCGAAACCCAGCTTGACCGCCTCAGTCTGGTGAAACCCGATGCAAACGGCAAGATAAAATACAGGGTAAAAGGATATTATACCGAAAACTAAGTCTACCCAAGGATAACCTATACCAATCGTCCCCTGAAAGAAAACTAAAATCTTTCAGGGGACGATGATTTTATAGATTATCTTAACGGTGATTCAGACGTTTACGCAACCATCAGTCACGAAAGTCAGCCATAAGTTCGTCCACTATTTCAGCAACAGGTTTAACCGAACGGATGGTAGAGATGCCGGTATTGACGCTTATGATGCCGTTGGTAACATCACCGTGGAGCATCGCGGTGCCCAAACCGCCCTTTGCCATAATTTCTTTATGCAATGCCTCAGCCGATTCACCCGAACGCAACCGGCGATTGTACTCAATCGCGGCGGCAGTTGGAAGCGACCGTTCATTGGGGGCCACATCTATGAGTTCCCTTCCGTTTCCGGCCACAATCATGTCCTTTACATTTTGCGCTGCAGGACATTCGTCTGAAACTATGAATCTGGTGCCAACATAAACTCCCTGGGCGCCAAGTGCAAAAGCTGCCCGCACGCCACGGATGTCGTTGATACCGCCGGCAGCCATAACAGGTGCGGATTTCACGGCATCGACTATCGCCGGAACAATGGTGAAAGTTCCCATACAGCTGGATGGCAGCATCCCGCCTTCGTCAATGCCCGTTGCCACTATTATGTCGGCGCCATGCTCTTCGGCCACGCGTGCGGACTCAGGAGTCGGAGTGAGCTCGCGGTGAACGATTATGCCGCCTGCAGCCTTGATTGCGGAGTAGATTACATCATCGAAAGTGCCCACGAGGCAATACACGTTAACATCATTGGCCTTTGCCGCAGCAATGGTTTTCATCGCGTATGCCCGGGTTCCATCATCGTTAGCCGAGAATATGTTTATGCCGACAGGAGCGGAAGTAAGCCGACGCACACGCGCAAGTTCAAGACTTATGCGTTCTTCGGTCGGAACCTTGCGCCCGTCGATTACCTTTGGGCCAGCATTGGGACCGAGGACTCCAAGCGCACCGGCATTTGAAACGGCCGCTACCATTTCGGCATTATTTATCCAGTTCATTGGAGCCTGTATCAGGGGATACCGTATGCCGAGAATCCGGCAGACAGGATTATCAAGTGTTTTCATTCGTAGATATATATGATTCCTTTTAAGAAACAATTACCTTTAACTTGTGGTTCATACTTACGTCTCATAAAAAACGCTCCTGAAAAATTCTTTGCAAACTTTTCAGGAGCATATTATTACTTTACAGGTTCATCATTTTTCCGCAGTCGGATTCCATCCGCTGAGAATCTTGTCGATGGTGTAGTCTGCATCTGTATCGAGGACGTATCCGAACGCGCGTTTTGAAGTGTCCGCGCCAGGACCCGTGCACCCATACTCGGCATAATATGAGGTCTTCTCCCTCTCGGGCTTGCGCCAGTTGTGCCAACCCTCGGGACGGATATGGTCACCAATCTCACAGCGTACAAACACGGTCTTTCCGTATTCCTTCCACGGGCGCGACAGCCAGCAGCGGTCGCAACCTTCCTCCGAGGTCAGTTTGCAATCCATGAATACGAAGCCGTATGGGCGATACTGAGGCGTGGACGGCGCAGTGATATAACCTTTTTCGCGGTTGTTGCGTATCTCACAGCGGTTGAACAGGGCTGTCGCGGGGCCAAAGATGAAGTCAACAGAACCCTCTATATAGCAATCCTCATAATACTGGCGTCCAAGGCCGTAGGCATAGAGTGTGTCCTGAAAACCGAGGAAACGGCAGTTCTTGAAGAACATTTTGTCACCGCCGGTCAGGCATGCGACAGCCTGACCCGCAGTCACGCCCGAAGGATTCTCGAATGTAATGTTCTCGCAATAGAAATTGTCGGGATAGATGAATGTCGAGGCCGAGCCGGGAGTTCCCATCTCGTCACCGCACGCATTGAGCCGCGACGCACGGTTGTCGAATGTCAGTTTGACCTTCCCCTGGCCGAGCAGCGAAAGGTTGGTTTTGCTTTGGGGCACGACAATCTTCTCGTTATAGACGCCGTCGCGCACAAGGATGGTCGTGCGGGCATTACGATAGTCGGGCACGGCGTCAACAGCCTGCTGCACGGTGAAGAAATCACCCGAGCCATCCTTGGCTACCACAAAATCGTAATGGCGCACATACGCCCCAAGTTCAGGAATACGCGCGGCTATTGAGTCGGCAGCCATGCCGGCAACCACACGGGCGCCCGCCACATTCAGGTGGGTGTTGTCCTTTTTCCCGTCGGGATGCAGGGGCACCGTACCGGCGGGGATGTGCATGAAATAAGGCTTTGAAGCCTCGTCACCGAGAGCCTTTATCCAATCGGTAGTGGATGCGTTCAGGTCGATGCACACGACATCAAGTTCCTTCGCCACATCTTTCACCGACTGCACGTACTTGCCATGAGTGTCAACGAGTTCGCCCTTCATGAATTTTCTGCGCGCGATTGGCGTGAACAGCACGGGAATGCCGCCTTTTGAACGTGTGTCGCGCACATAGCGGCGCAAATTCTCATCAAAATCGCCGCCTGCGACTGTGGCTCGTTCTCCCTTATCAGACGCATCGTTGTGGCCGAACTGGATGAATACGTAATCACCGGGACGAATGGAATCCATAACCACATCCCATCGGCCCTCGCTCAGGAACGTTTTTGTCGAACGGCCATTTACGGCGCGGTTATCGACCATGACATCTTCTGTAAAGAATCCCGGCAGCACATGGCACCATCCGCGTTCGGGATTCTGGCCGTCAAGTTTTTTTGTGGCCATTGTCGAATCGCCAATGGAGCGTATGGTCACAGCGCCGGCTCCCATAGGGAGCAAGGCTGCGAGACAAAGTGTAATGATTGGTTTGGTAAGATTCATAATGTGACACCAGTTTTGAAAATCGCAATTTCCTTCGCGCCGATTTCCTCGTGGTGAAGCGGAGCACCATTGGCCGTGGCAATCACCTTGGCAACCAGCGCGTCGAGCACTTCATCGGGTGTGTCTGTCGTAAGCAGTACTCCGGCATCGAAGTCAATCCAGTTTGATTTTTTCTTGGCAAGCTGCGAGTTGGTTGAAATTTTCATTGTCGGCACGAATGTTCCGAAAGGAGTGCCCCGGCCAGTGGTGAAAAGCACCATTTGGCAGCCCGACAGCGCCAGTGCGGTAGACGCCACGAGGTCGTTGCCGGGCGCATTTAGCAGGTTGAGGCCCTTTGTGTGGGATTTCTGCGTATAGGCCAATACATCGGTAACCTTAGATGTTCCGCCTTTCTGCACACAACCGAGCGATTTTTCTTCCAATGTCGTGATGCCGCCGGCTTTGTTGCCCGGCGAAGGATTCTCGTAGATGGGTTGACCGTACGAGCGGAAATAACCCTTGAAATCATTGATGAGGTTTACCGTGCGCTTGAACACATCGGCATTAGCGGCACGGTTCATCAGGATGGTCTCGGCACCGAACATCTCAGGAACCTCGGTGAGGATAGTTGTGGCACCCCAGGCTGCAAAACGGTCTGACAGACGACCGAGCAGAGGATTGGCCGTGATGCCTGAAAAGCCGTCCGATCCACCGCATTTGAGTCCGATTTTCAGTTTCGACACCGGCAGGGGCTGACGGCGGTCGCCCTTCATTTTTTCGATAAGGGCCTTGCAGATGTCAACACCGGCCTCTACCTCGTCCTCGACTTCCTGAGCCGTCAGGAATTTCACGCGGTCAAGATCAAACGAACCAAGTTCGTCGCGGAACCGGGCAATCTGGTTGTTCTCGCATCCGAGACCCAACACCAGCACACCGCCGGCGTTAGGGTGCTTCACGAGGGCAGCCAGTGCGGCGCGGGTATTGGCATGATCCTGACCGAGCTGCGAACAGCCGTAGTTGTGTGTGAATGCCCTCACATCGTCGATACCCGTAAGGTCACACTCAGCGCGGAGACGGCTGATGATGGCGTTTGCCTGACCGTTGACACAACCGACGGTGGGTACAATCCACAATTCGTTGCGGATACCCATATCACCGTTGGCACGAAGATAACCGCGCACAATCGGTGCGGAAGGAGCTGTCAGTTCAGGGCAATCAACCGGGGTATACTCATACTCGAGGTCATCACTGAGGCCGGTGGCAAGGTTATGTGAGTGAACCCATTCGCCCTTGGCGATGTCCTTGGTCGCACGACCGATGGGGAAACCGTATTTTATCACTTCCTCACCGCTGGCTATCGGGCGCAGGGCGACTTTATGGCCGCGGGGAGCGACAGCGTCGCCGTCAACCAGGATGACGGCGACATTGTCGGAAGGATTTATTTGAAGAAGTCTTTTCATTTGTGATTATCCATAAATTTATCGAGGGCAACCTGCATGCCGTCGCGTCGGATCTGACCGAGATATTCGGCGACACGGGCGCCAAAACCGGGAACAGAAGCCTCGAAATCCTCAATGAAAATGCCCGAAGCGAGGATTTTGTTCACCGTGGCTGCAAAATCGTTCTCATCCCATGCCTCGTTGATTTTGGCAAGATGAGCTGCATCATCATCAGGAGTGAAGCCCGAGCCGGGACCATAGAGGCTGAGGAGTGCGGCGAAGGTGAAGAGCTCAAAGTCGGCAAGCTCGCCTTTACGCGTCCAGTTGTCCTTTACGGTGGGGAAATTGCGGGCTTCCCATTTCGACAGGGAATTGAGGGCGATGCTCTTCAGGTAGTGCTTGATGTAGGGATTGTAGAAACGCTCCAGGATACCGTCGGCAAACGCTTTAAGTTCGGCGGGGTCTTCGTCAATCATCGGAAGCACCTCGCGTTCAACCATAGTGTTTACAAAGCGGTTGACGGCAGGGGTGTTGAATGCGTCCATGACCGTTTCACAACCGAGCTGCAGAGCCACGGGTACCATACCCGTGTGAGAGCCGTTGAGAATGCGCACCTTCTTGTCCCTGAAAGCCTTGATGGATGGCATGAACAGCGCATGGAGGCCGGCGCGGTCAAGAGGAAATTCTTCCTTGACGGTTTCCCATCCGCGACCGCCGATTGCCCAGAGGTGGTAAAGTTCGCCTTTCACCACGCAGTTGTCATCATAGCCGAGACCGGCCTTAACCTCATCAATGGTGTCGGCGGGGAAACCCGGGACAATGCGGTCAACGAGGGTGTCTACAAAGATGCAGCTGTCCTCCACCCATTTCTGGAATTCCATGGGAAGGTCGGCTTCCGAAGCATGACGCAACACATATTCGCGCAGCGTGGTCGCATTGTTCTCGATAAGCTCGCAGCACAGGAATATGAGACCTTTTGAGGCATCGCCGTTGTAATGTTTCCAACGTTTCCAGAGCATGTTTGTGACTTTGCCCGGGAACGAAATCGGCATGTCAGCCATTACGTCGTCGGCTTCATATCGTATGCCAGCTTCGGTGGTGTTCGACACAACGAAGCGGAGTTCGGGCGAAAGGATATAGTTGAGATAGCGGTCATATTCGTCAGCAGGCGCCACAACGTCGGCAATCGACGATATGTAGCGTGTCTCGCGCTTTGGCTTGCCGTTCTCTATGCCTTCGAGAATGACGTGATAGAGTCCGTCCTGGGTCTTGAGCCGCTTTATGGCGGAATTGGCGTCAAAACGGGGCGAGATGATTGCGACGTTGGTGTCAAGCACACCTTTTTCGTTGGCAATGTCGATTTGCCAGTCTACGAAAGCGCGGAGGAAGTTGCCTTCGCCGAATTGCAGAACGCGCACGGGGCGTTCTTTATATGGAGCCGTCTGGCGGCTCAGCTTTTTGAGTTCCATTACTTTGCGGGATTGATGATTTTGTATTTGGGGACAAGGGCCTTCATGATGCACCAGCCGATGAGATAAGCCACACCGCAGATGCAGAAGATGATGAAGTAACCGGCAGGTTTGCCTTCAAAGCCCATGAATGTCATATTAGTCTCGGCTGCGTAGTCAAACAACTTGCCCGAGAAGAGATTGATGAGGAACGAGCCGATACCGCCGGCCATGCCACCGATACCGATGATGGTGGCGATGGTGCTTTTGGGGAACATGTCGCCCACAACAGAATAGATGTTGGCCGACCACGACTGATGGGCTGCACCGGCGATGCCGATGATGATGACGGGCCACCAGTAGGAATATGCGCCAAGGGGCTGGGCGAACAGCGCCAGCAAGGGGAAGAGGGCGAAGATAAACATTGCCTGCATGCGGGCTGCATAGGGATTCTTGCCTGTGCGTTCAATAATGATGGTCGGGAGCTTGCCACCGTAAATCGACAGCATCGTCAGCGCGTAGAGCACGAAGATGAGCATCTGGGCGGTGCCGGTGTCGCTGGCGAAACCATACACGTCGCTGATGTAAGCGGGAATCCAGAAGAGGAAGAACCACCACACACCGTCGGTCATGAACTTGCCGAAGAACACGGCCCATGTCTGGGGATATTTGAAGCATTTGAGGAACGGAATTGTAGCTGTCTCGCTGTCCTCAACCTCAGCTTTCTCGCGGGCTGTCTCGCCCTTGGTCTTGTTATCCTGCTCGATATATGCGAGTTCAGCCTGGTTCACGTATGGGTTTTCGGCTGGCTTGCGGTAGTAGAACATCCACACGCCCATCCACACGAAACCAAGAGCGCCAATCACTACAAAAGCCATTTCCCAACCGTTGCCGATGCCGATATTCTGGAAATAACGGGCCAGGGGCGGGATAGACAGCGGAGCTACGAGAGCGCCAACTGTGGAACCGGCGTTGAAAATGGAAGTGGCGTATGCACGGTCTTTTTTGGGGAAGTACTCAGCGGTTACCTTGATGGCGGCGGGGAAGTTGCCGGCCTCGCCAATGCCAAGGACGATGCGGGCGGCGATAAAGTAATAAACGCTGGTCATTGCGATTGTCGATGCCACAACGCCCGTTGCCGACACCATCTGGGTGGCGCTTGACAGGCCGACGGTGTGTTCAGTGGCCCATCCGCACAAGGCGTGAAGGCAGGCACCGAGGCTCCAGATGAAGATTGACCACAGGTAGCCTTTCTTGGTACCCATCCAGTCGATGAATCGGCCTGCAAAGAGATTAGCCACGGCATAGACGATCGAGAACACAGCGGTTATATAGCCGTAGTTGGTGTCGGTCCAGTGGAATTCGGGGGCTATGAAGTCCTTCCAGGTGAGCGAAAGCACCTGACGGTCCATGTAGTTTACTGTAGTGGCGAAGAAAAGCAGCGCACAGATGAACCATCTGAAATTGCTCGCCTTTGCCAAAGCGGCATCAGCTTTATTCATTGTCTTTACGTTGTCCATCGTGCATTAGAATTTAAAGTATTCTTTCGCGTTGCCGTAGCAGACCTTTGCCACAATCTCACGACCGATGAAGTCGATTTCGCTGGCGGGAAGCAAGCCTTTTTCGATGTCGTTGCCGAGCAGGTTGCAGAGTGTGCGGCGGAAGTATTCATGTCGGGGATAACTCAGGAACGAGCGCGAGTCGGTGAGCATGCCTACGAAACGGCTCAGCAGACCGAGATTGCTCAGGGCGTTCATCTGCTTTTCCATGCCGTCCTTCTGGTCAAGGAACCACCATCCCGAACCGAACTGGATTTTGCCTGCGCCATAACGTCCGTCCTGGAAATTACCGAGCATGGTGGCCACCAGCTCGTTGTCGCGCGGATTGAGGTTATAGATGATGGTCTTGCCGAGTTTGTCGCGTGAGGCGAGCATGTCGAGAAACTTCGACATTTTTTTGGCGACGGTGAAATCGCCGATTGAATCGAAGCCGGTGTCGGGGCCGAGCTGGGCCATCATGCGGGAGTTATTGTTGCGTATTGCGCCATAGTGGAATTGCTGTGTCCAGCCGGCGTCGTGGTCCATGACGGCAAACTCAACCATCATGGCTGTCTTGAACTTACGTATTTCTTCGGCAGTCAATTCCTCGCCACGAGTGAATACCTTGTCAAAGATGGCGTCAATTTCGGCAGGAGTGTAGTCTTCGGCATAGAATTCTTCAATGCCATGGTCGCTCAGACGGCATCCCACCGAAGCGAAGAAGTCATGGCGTTTCTGCAAGGCGTCGATTACATCACCGAATTTCGAGATGGCAACACCCGATACTTCGGCGAGTTTGTTAATGTAAGCCTTGAATTCCGCCGGATTTTCGACAGCCATTGCCTTGTCGGGACGCCAGGTGGGCAGCATTTTTATCTCGAACCCATCGTTTTTAACCTTGATGTGATGTTCCAGCGAGTCAACGGGATCGTCGGTGGTGCATACGGCCTCCACATTGTAGTGGCGCATCAGTCCGCGGGCGGTGCGCTCGGGAGTCTGGAGCATGGCAGTACAGTGGTCGTATATTTCGCGGGCAGTGGAGGGGTTGAGCAGCTTATCAACGCCGAAAGCGGTTTTCAGCTCGAGGTGCGTCCAGTGGTAAAGTGGATTGCGCATCGTATAGGGCACGGTCTCGGCCCACTTCTCGAATTTTTCCCAGTCGGTGGTGTCCGCGCCTGTGCAGTAGCGCTCGTCCACACCGTTGGTGCGCATCGCACGCCACTTGTAGTGGTCGCCTTCGAGCCAGATTTTTGACAGGTTGGGGAATTTGTGGTCAGATGCCACATATTCGGGAATGAGGTGGCAATGATAGTCGATGATGGGGAGTCCTTCGGCATACTCGTGGTAGAGCTTTTGAGCCGCAGGAGTGTCAAGAACGAAATTCTCGTCGTTGAATGTTTTCATGGGTCTATGATGGTTATAGTTTAGGTTTCAATGTATTTCAATGACCCAAAATTAGCAAATCATAGCACTATATTAATATGAAAATCGTCCGCGTTGGGTGACGATGACAAAATTTCGCCCGATTTATGAGAATTTTTGCCACTAAATGAGAGCATGTCCCCAACAACAAGAAACGGGCAAGCCACAATGGATGGCGTGCCCGCTGCTTGTCTAAGAAGGTGTTTAATAACGGCTGTTGGTTTTATTCTTCGGTCTTCTCCTCCTGTTTCTTCTGGCGGTATTCGCTCGGAGTCATACCGGTTTCCTTCTTGAAACACTTAGTGAAATACTTGGGATCGGAGAAACCAACGCTGAATGCGATCTGCGAAAAGTTCATCTTGCTCTTTACAATCAGCTCCTCGGCACGCTGCATGCGAAGGGAGCGCAGGAAATCGCTGGGCGACATACCCACGATTGCCTTAATCTTGCCATAGAACACGGTACGTCCCATGCTGACGGCCTCGGCCATTTCCTCGATACGCAAATTCTCGTCGCCTATACGCTCCTCAAGGAATTTCATGAGCTTCTCCATCATCACCTGGTCGGCCTCGATGATTTGCGGAGAATCCAGACGATATTCAGTCTTTTCGGCGCCATCAGCCTGCTGGACGCCATCAGTGGCCGGCGTCTGGGAAGCAGAGTTGCTCATGTCTTTACCGAGCTGTTCAAAATATGTTTGCTGCAACAGGCGACGCTGCGATATGATGTTGGCGATACGCTGGCGCAAGTATGTGGCGCTGAACGGTTTGGAGATGTAATCATCAATGCCGGCCTGAAGTCCCTGAACGCGGTCTGACACTGTTGCCTTGGCCGAAAGCACAATGATTGGAATATGCGACATCCGCTTGTTTTCTTTAATGTGCTTGACCATGGTCAGGCCGTCCATTTCGGGCATATTCACGTCTGTCAGGATAAAGTCAGGCTGGTCCGCCTCGGCTTTTTCAAGTCCTTCCTTGCCGTTGGTAGCCTCTATTATCTCGTATTGCGAGGAAAGGATGTCGCGCAGGAAGCCACGCAAGTCATCATTATCCTCCACAATCAGAATTTTGACATCTTTGGCCACCTGCATGTCTTTCTCTCGCGGAATCTCAAGCCAGTTTTCCGAGGCCATGTAAGCTGCACGGACGTCATCGCCTGCCTTTACGTTATCGGGAGCGTCATCGGTCACATCTTCGAGCTTGAACTCCTTGGAGAGCATATCGTTGAGCAGTTCGAGCATGTTTTTGGCGTTGCGCCTGACACGTTCGAGATGCTGCATTCCCGTATCAGACAACGTCTCGGTTTTCATGACTTCATACACCGGTGAACCAATCAGCGACAGCGGCGTGCGCAACTTGTGTGAAGCGGTGACATAGAAGTCATGCTCGCGCTTGCGCACCTGCGCCATCAACCTGTTGCGGCGGTACACTGAATAATAGTGCACGATGAAGAACAGCAACGCAAGAACGGCTATGGCAATGATTATTTTAGCCCAAATGGTTTCCCAGAAGGTTGGCCGTACAAGGATGTCCACATATTTTTCATTGTCAACCCAGGTTCCGTCACCATTGGTGCTTCGTATATACAATCGTTGTACGCCTGGACGCAAATTTGTGACTTGGAGCACGTTGGATGTTCCGAGATAAGTCCATGTGGTGTCGGGTTCAAAACGATAGGCATACTCGATATGGCCGGCGCCTCCATAGTCGAGTGCGGCGAACGACAGACTGAAATTACGCCTGTCGGGCTGCAATTCAATATTTTCAGGATTAAGGATAAACTGCTCGTGATTGTCACCTTCAAGCTGAAGACCTGTGAAGATGATATTAGGCGTAAATGGGTGTTTCGACACATCGTCAGGATTTACCTTTACGATATGGCCAAGCGCCCCGAAATACAGGTTGCCTTCTGCATCTTCGGCTGGCAACGCTTCGGAAAATTCGTGATCACCTCCCAGAATGTTTGAGCCGAGGATGACGATGCGTCGGCTGGACGGGTCGTATGTCACAATATCAGTCTCCCTGACGAAATAGAACCGGCCATTTTTGTCCTGAATCATCGAAAGGACATTGCCGTTGGAGAGGGTGTGAAGATATTCCGGACGGTCCATTGATTCAAAAGCCAGATTCCCGTCAGTCAATGAATTGCTTACCAAATGCTGTACCTCACCGCCCATTGTGGTGACATACACATCCCCATCTGCCGCAACAAGCACCTGCATGACATTGGCGTTGCGCAGCGATGAATTGTCGCCGAACGCCGGGCGCGCAGTCTTGAAATTGATGCCGCTTAATGATTGAAAATCATCGCGGAAAGCAAGCAGACCGCCGTTACACGACGCAATTACTTCACCTTTGTCGTTATGTGTGATGCGGCGCACAAAGCGGTAGTTATCATCCTTTGGGTAGGTCTCGTTTGTACGTGAGGCACTGGTAAATTTGAACGAGCCATCTGCGCCGGAATCAACGAGGTAAAGCCCACGCCCATATGTACCAAGCCACAAGTTACCGCGGCGGTCGGTGTCGAACGCATAAATCGTATCACAATCTATATGGTTTTCGCCTCTGTACTTACGTCCGTAATGACGCAATTCGCCACCTGGAGAAATGATGTAAAGACCATCACCCTTGGTGCCTACCCACACATTCCGGTCCTTATCCTGATATATGGCATAAACCTTATCTGAGAATTTAGCTGGAGAATCCGACACGGAAACGCGGCCCTTCCCGTCAGCATCAATGGTTTTGCCGAGATAGCCTTTCAAACGACCGTTCCTGTCATAAAAACCTATCACGCCTTTCGAGGAGCCCGCCATCAACGAACCGTCGGACAGAACGGCAAGAGAACGGGTTTCCTGATTGCGATCAAGTGCCAAATTCTTGTAGTTATGATAGTTAAATTTGACCAGAGACAATCCATGCGGGGAAATCAGCCAGAGATTTCCGTTTGGCTCGGCATAGAATTTATCAACATCGGGCAGTGTTGTATGCTTCAGCAATGGCGACACAATCTTGTGCGGAACAAAGCGTCCCGTTTTATCATCATAATACGCAAGGCGCCCGTCCTTCGGCGCGACCCACACCGTGCCGAACGCATCCTCATGGAACATAGGTACCGAGAATATGGTGCCGTCCACTTCCGACTGCACCACCTGCGGGCGAATAAGGTTGCCGGCGCCATCATATATCATCACCCATTTATCGTCGGTAAAAAGCCATACGCGACGTGTCGAGTCAACATACAGATTACGCACTCCCGCCGCAACAGGTTTCAATTCCCAACGGTGCTGACGGATATTGTAAATCGCAAGTCCATCGGCAGTTGCAGCCGCAAGACGGTTGTCATCAATGGGGATGAAATCACGCACAGCACCACCTTTAAGCGGTGATGCAGACTCCAACGGCTGACCGGGAACAGCCACATACAACTGGCCGGATGAGTTTATGAAATAGGTACTTCCGCCAACAAAACAAACATCGACGATGTCGCCTTTCTGCCTGACCTTTCCGTCCACCGACGCAATACCGGCATCAGTGATTATCCAATCGGTTCCATCGGGCGCTGACACTACCTTGCGCAATGATTTCGAGCCTGGCATGAATTCCGAAAGCTCATATACATCTATCTTATAGGGGCTGTCCTTATCGCCGGTTCGGGATATGGCGGCCGCGCGTCCGGAATCCTTGTCGTATCCACCCACCCACAGCTTTTCAGCGCCTGGATAGAATCTAAAAGCCAGATAATCACCAAAGCCTTCATTTTCAGCGAATTTAACAACATCGACAAAATGACCGGTGGGGTTGTCAAGCAACCCAAGTTTATGGTCGTATGTAACAAACCACACGTTCCCATGAGTATCGGGATAAATGTCAAGGATGCGGTTGGTCGACAGCTCCCCGCTCTGCTCTCCGCTGCGGAACGTGAAGAAACGATAGCCGTCGTAAAACGTCAATCCGTTCCACGTGCCTATCCAGATCAGTCCATTTCCATCCTGGGCGACACAGGAAATGCTGTTTGATGGCAGGCCATCGCGTACATTATACGTCCTGGCCACATGACTGGGCGCAGCAATCGCCGTGCCATATATTATTAATGAGAAAAGTGCGGCTATCCACAATCTCCGTGGGTAGTTTTCCATGGTATTATTCAGCGTGATTGGTTATTTTGTACCAAAATAAAGGAGTTTTTCACACATACGCAAATGTTTAACGAAATATTCTTAATTTTTATGAATTAGTTTTATGCAACTGAGAGTTAGCGCCCTCACGAGGGTGCCGCAGGTTCGGAAATGGTCTTACGTACTGATTTCTCCCCTATTTTGACAAATTTTCCACCTATTATTATATGTATAATTGCAAAATTTGCACTGCGAAAAGCAATAATCCTAAGAAATCAACCTAAATCTATAACCTATCATGTTTAAAAAGTTTCGTAACATTTTACTGCTTAGCCTGTTAGGATTGGCATCATGCTCTCAGGGAGCTGATGAGCCCATTCCTGCGACCGGCACGGAAGGTAATGACGGGATGCACAGCGTGGAACTTGCGGTTTCACGTGCCACTCTCGACGAATTTGCCACGGCTGGAATCGACAAGTACACAATCTTTATTTACAAAATCGAGCGTAAAGGCACCACCCTCTTTGCTGAAAAGGAAGTGACCGCCAACAACGAGAAAGTGACAATGGAATTCTCGCTCGGCGACAATTTCCAGACTTTCCTTGTGGCAAACGCCTCGAACATCACCGGCAAGGAATCGCTTGAGACCGTTGCAATCCACCTAGACCCCGCTTCGTCGAAGCAGGTGTGGATGTCCACTCCCGTGCGTTTTGCCTCCGACAAGTCGACGAACACCGTTTCAGTGACCTTGCGCCGAATCGTTTCACTCATTGATTTCGTGCCCGCCGAAACCGACGCCGAACTGGCAGCCCAAAGCGACTTCGACCGCGTGGACCTCACTTTCGGCAACGTAGCCACCGAGTATATGGTTGGCGCCGGTGCAGCCGTGGCCACAACCTACACCGCCACCACCGACGCTGCCCGCGGCTACAAGACCTCGTTCTATACATTCGAGACCTCAGCGCTCGACGACGCCACACTTGCCATAAACTATTATAAAGGTGGAAACGTCGTAAACACCTCGGCCGGCATTCTTGAGACCGCGACCAAATTTGCCGCCAACAACCACTACACAGTATCCGTGCCCCTCACCAGCCCCTCGTTTATCGAGCGCCCATGGAGCACCCTCAGCTGCCGCGCCAATCTCCCCGCTGCAATATCTGTGACCAAAACAGCCCTCTAATCCTTTACTGCCATGAAAAGATTTTTAAAATACAGCCTTGTGGCAGTGGCCGGTATTCTGGCCCTCGCCTCCTGCAAGAAAGAAGAGGTCTACAACACCTCCGTCACCCGCGAGCTGTCGATGACCCTCGACGGTGAGCCATGGAACATCTATTACGGCACATCCAACAAGCCCCTGTTCATTTATGATGCCAACGGCAAATTTTACGGCAACTACTCGACAAGCTACCGTTTCTCGATGCCCGACGGCTCATACAAGGTCTTCGCAACCACCCAGGCCGACTTGCTGACTCCTCCCGCCGCCCTTGACGATGAATATATCCCCCAGGACTCCACCGCCAAGCAGACCTTTGCGATTTCCGATCCTGTTGATTACGCAGCAGGCAATCCCATGTCGCTCGAACTGAAGACACGCACCGGCAAACTGCGCCTGCGCGCCCTCGACACCAAGGCCGACAAGAGCTACTCAATCATCCGCGCCATAATCAATACCCCCGTGACGGCCTACAAAGTATCTACTGCAACCGTCGTTGCCGATGGCGAAGGCCTTTCGCTTCCCTTCTGCAAGGAAACCGCCGGCGGCGGCGTGGGCTACACCGAAGAACTCAACCTCATCGCTTCGGCCGACCACAAAGTGAACGTGCTCATCGAATATCTTGACGCTGATTCCAACGTGGTCAACACCAAGCCTTTCGCTGATGGATTCACAATCCTTCCCAACGAACTCACCGAAGTATCTTTCGAGCTGAATAATCCCGACGAAGCCGTAATCGTGAGCTACGACATCATGATGGGCTCGCTCGACTGGCGCGAAAACACCATTTATCCCTCCGTGAAAGTTAACGTCCCCGACGGATTCACATACGTATCGCCCGACATGGATCTCTCGCAGACCATAAAGGAGCAGCTCGCTGATGACTCTGTCGACGAAATAAAGCTCTTCCTGAAGGCCGGATCAGCCTATTCCATCGCCGACAAGACACTTGAAGGCATCAACAAGCCCTTCGTGCTGATGGGTCAGACTCCTGGCTACGGACAGACCCTCGCCTCCGTATCGCTCGTCAACATCACCATGGAAGGTGACCTCAGCGAAATCCGCTTTGAAAACCTTGAGCTCAAACCGCAGAAAGACCGTCTCTTCAACCTGCGCAACCAGAAGTTCCACATCGGCGAAATCGCATTCGTCAACTGCACCACCACCGGCTGGAACGGTTCAATCTGGGCACAGACAGCCGCCGCTGACAACGAACAGATTGTTGATAAAATCAAGATGGCCGGCTGCTGCATGACAAACATGACTGTAAGCTCCGCCTTGTGGAACATCACAAACCGCCGCGTAGCTCCCGTCTACAACATCGAGTTTACCGACAACCTTTTCCACGGCCGCAACTTCGGCACCCGCAACGTATTCATCACAGGCCTCAACAAGACTCCCGGCACCATGAACATCGTCATCGAGGGCAACACCTTCATCGACACCCGCGGAACCAACTTCACCTACTTCGACATCAATTGCGCCGCGGCCTCTTCTTCCACCCTCACCGTACGCAACAACATGGTCACCGGCTCTAAGAGCGGCATGGGCACATGGTTCAGCCTCGGCACAGTCGGCACAGTCCAGGCTTCGGGCAACACCCGTTCGACCGGCTATGAAATGAAAGCCTATGGCATCGACGCTCCCGCCGAATCGGCCAAGACATACAACGACATCCTAAGCCAATTCAACCTCTAATCTTTACAATCCATGAAACCAATCAATAAAATATTCATGGTAGTCTGCATGCTCTTTGCCGCTCTGGCGGCAAAGGCGCAGACCGCCACCGTGACAGGTGTCGTTCTCGACGCTGACGGCCCCCTGCCCGGCGCATCTGTGTTCGTCAAAGGAACGAACAACGCCGTTGTCACCGACTTTGACGGCAACTTTACCCTTTCAAACGTCGATGCCGCCAAAGCGACCCTCACCGTGTCGTATGTCGGCTATGAGAACAAAGAAGTCAAGCTCGACGGACGCACCTCGGGAATCGAAATCTTTATGGAAGCCAACTCGACCATGCTCGACGAAATGGTGGTCATCGGTTACGGCACACAGAAACGAGGCAACCTCACCGGTGCCCTCTCGTCAATCGAATCCGCCACCATCGAACGCCTCCCCGTCGCCAACGTCGGCGAAGCCATGATTGGCCGTATGCCCGGCGTACAGGTAACAACCCCCGACGGCTCGCCCGATGCTGAAGTTACCGTCCGCATCCGTGGCGGCAGCTCCATCACCCAGAGCAACGACCCCCTCGTGCTCATCGACGGCTTTGAAGGCAGCCTCAACGACGTGCCCGCCACCGATATCGACAACATCCAGGTGCTCAAGGATGCCGCTTCGACCGCCATCTACGGCGCACGCGGCGCCAACGGCGTTGTGCTCGTGACCACAAAGCGCCCCAACGAAGGCCGCGCCGTTGTCAACGTAAACGCCTACGTGCAGACCAAGGAACTCAGCAATAAAATTGACGTCCTCTCGCCCTACGACTTCGTCCGCGCAAACTATGAGCGCATCGCTCCCAAGGGTGCAAGCGCCCGCTCCGGCTTCGCCAACAACTTCGGACAGGCCTACGAAACCTACATCTACCAGGGCTATGAAGGCAACGACTGGCAAGACATCATCTTCGGCACCCATCCCGTATCTTGGGCCGTGGACGGCTCCATCAACGGCGGTAACGAGAAGTTCAAATACAAACTCAGCTTCATGCACCAGGACCAGCCCAGCGTAATGCCCGACAACGGCCTCGTGCAGAACAACCTCAACCTCAACCTCAACCTCAAGCTCTGGGACTTCCTCTCGGTTGAATTCCGCAACCGCTACATGAACAAGACCCTCAGCGGCCGTGGCACCGAAGGCGTCGGCCTGCTCACCTCACTCCAGGAGCAGCCCACCAACGGCCTCCAGGACTTCACCTCGGCTCCCGAGAACAACGAGCTCGTCGATGAAGAAACGCTCACCGACTACTACCACTACGACCCGCTTGAAAACAACAAGCGCTTCTACCGCAACCGCTACTCCTGGCTGCTCAACACCGGCATCGCCCTCAACTGGAGCATCATCAAAGGCATGACCCTCCGCAACGAATTCACATGGGAAAAATTCTATCAGGACGACCGCCAGTTCAACGCCGCCAACTCAAACAGCGCTTCCAAGACCTACGGTCCCAACCTCACCGAGAAAGAAGACCACCGCACCAAGTGGCAGCTCACCAACACCCTCAACTACAATCTCGAATTTGACAAAATCCACAGCCTCCAGCTCATGGTCGGCCAGGAAATGAAGCATGAGGGCACCCACTTCTCGCGTGTCTATATCGGCCACTTCCCCGAAAATATCGAGGCTGCAAAGGCTTTCGACAACTACGCTCTCGGTACACCCCTCAGCAATACCTCCGGCACACCCTCGCCCGTGCGCATCTTCTCGTTCTTCGGTCGCGCAAACTACAGCTTCGACGACCGCTACCTCGCCACCGTAACCCTCCGTGCTGACGGCTCGTCCAAGTTCGCCCGCGGCAACCGCTGGGGCTACTTCCCCGCCGTGGCTCTCGCATGGCGCGCTTCCAACGAAGCCTTCCTCCGCGATTACACCTGGCTCTCGAACCTTAAGCTCCGTTTCTCGTACGGTCACTCCGGTAACGACCGCATCGACTCTGACCTTTACCTGAAGATGTATGCCCTCGGCGATGTCAGCAAGTCTCCCGGCTGGGGCGAACAGCAGAACTACTTCTACGACTTCAACAACAAATACCCCATCAACCCCAACGTGAAGTGGGAAACCACCATCACCCGCAACATCGGTATTGACTACGGCTTCTTCAACGAACGCCTCAACGGCTCGCTCGAATTCTACTGGAACACCACCAAAGATCTCCTGCTCGCCACACAGATTCCCGGTGACACCGGCTTCACCACCATGCTCACCAACGTGGGCCAGACCTCCAACAAGGGTATCGAACTCAATGTCAACGGTTATATCGTCGAGAACCGCGACTGGACCCTCGGCGTGAACTTCAACATCGGCTTCAACAAAGGCAAAATCGACAAGCTCGCCGGCAGTGAGGAAGCTTTCTACTCGGAAGTCAGCAGAGTTGACGTAAACAACGACGTATACTGGTATCGTGTGGGCGCCACCATGGGCACCATCCTCGGTTATGTCAACGACGGCTTCTACACCGTCAACGACTTCAACTATGACGAAATCGCCAACACCTACACTCTCAAACCCGGTATCGTTGACTCATCGCTGCTGAGCGGTAACCTCCAGCCCGGTTCGCCCAAGTTCAAGAAACTTACTGACGATCCCGATGACCCCGACCGCTACCGCCTCACCGCCGACGACCGCCAGATTATCGGCGAAACCACTCCTAAATTCTCGGGCGGTTTCGGTGTGAACGCCACATGGCATGACTTCGACTTCAACGCATTCTTCAACTACATGTGCGACTTCGACGTCATCAACCTCAACAAAATCAACCTCGGCCTGATGCCCTCAAGCTCCAGCGCATACCGCAACCTCTCGCAGGAATTTGCCGGAATGTACTACCGCTACGACGAAATGGGCAACGACATGTACCGCAATCCCGAGGTGTGGGCAGCTTACAACCAGAACGCAACCATGTGGAATCCCGCCAATATGACCAAGTCGTTCATCTCGACTTACGGCGTTGAGGACGGTTCGTTCCTGCGTCTGCAAACCCTCACCATCGGCTACTCGCTTCCCAAGAAGGCCCTCAAGGCCGTGGGCATGTCAAAATGCCGCTTCTACGCCACCGGCTACAACCTGTTCACCATCACCAATTACAGCGGTTATGACCCCGAAGTGAACATCGGCCAGGGCACAACCCCCAACATTGACTACAACCTCTATCCCCGCAGCCGCACCTACACCTTCGGCGTGCAGCTCTCCTTCTAAACCTTAAACCTGACATTTCACAATGAAAACCCGATTCATAAAGCATCTCACTGCCGCAATTGTCGGCGTCGGCGCCTCGGTGGCACTTGCCTCGTGTGAGGATTACCTCGACGTTTCTCCTGAATCGTCATTCACCGCCGAAGAGATTTTCAGCTCCGAGACCGAATCAAAGGCAATGCTCGGCTCAATCTACTCCAAACTGACCGACAGGAACCTCTACGGCCTCGCCCTGCCCTACACCTTCAAGACCAACACCGACGTGGAGATGACTTCCAACGGCAACCAGTTCTCCACATCGGGCAACGGCGACGAAGTGCACTGCTTTGACGTACGCTCGCTGTGGACCTCGCTCCGCAACACCTGGAACAGCGCCTACTCGGCCATCAACTACTGCAATGACTTCATCGAAAACATGGAGCAGTCTCCCCTGTTCTCGACCGAAGTCGCCGAAAACGGTCCCACGGCCATGCAGCAGATGTACGGTGAGGCAAAATGTCTCCGCGCCCTGCTCTATCTCGACCTCATGCGCATCTGGGGTGACGTTGTGTTCCGCACACACTCCACCGAGGCATCCGAGAGCCTTTATAACGAAGGCGTAACCGATCGCGACGAGATATACACCACCCTCATCAACGACCTCCGCGAGACCGAGAAATACATGATGTACTCCTCTCAGCTCGACGAAGGCGTGGAACGTGCATCACGCGAATACTGCCAGGCCCTCATCGGCCAGCTCGCCCTCTACCGCGCCGGCTACTCCCTGCGTCCCGGCGGCACAGTCGGCGTAATGGAACGCGCTTCGGACTACATGGACTACTATGCCATCGCCCGCGAATACCTTTACAAGGTCATCAACGAAGGCCGTCACTCACTCAGCCTCGAAAGCTTCGAGGACCTCTGGCGCGGCGAATGTAACTGGTCAGTCCTCCAGGGTGGCGACGTAATCTTCGAGATTCCCATGCTTAAGGAATACTCTGGCTCGCTCGGCTACAACGTCGGCATGGTAATCGGCTATGACTCCGACCACCCCAGCCATTCCTACGGCCAGGGCCGTAACAACGCAAGCCTCTGCGGCCTGTATCCCTTCACCTTCGATCCCCGCGACCTCCGTCTTGACATCACCTGTGTCCCCTATTCTTACGACGAGGAACTCAACCAGACCGTCGCCCTCGGCAAAAGCTGTGTGAGCGGCTGGAACATCGGCAAATGGAGCAAGCTCTACATGAACAACCTCATGACCGGCAGCGGCGACAACACCGGCATCAACGCCATCCGCATGCGCTATGCCGACGTGCTGCTCATGTTTGCCGAAGTCGAGAACGAGCTTTCAGGCCCCACCGCAGCTGCAAAAGACGCACTCAAGACTGTGCGCCGCCGCGCTTTCCTCCCCGAAGACCACGCTGAAATGGTTGAGGACTATGTTGACGGCCTCGGCACCAAGGAACAGTTCTTCCAGGCCATCATGGACGAACGCGCATGGGAATTCGGCGGCGAAGGTGTCCGCAAATACGACCTTGCCCGCTGGAACAAATACGGCGAAGTGCTCGTAAACCTCTACAACAAGTTCACCGACTGGGGTCACCGTGCCAACGGCCTCGGTGTTGCCGGAGACGTACGCGACCGCGTATACTGGCGCGAGCTCTCCAACCCCGGCGACCCCAACCACACCTATATTGAGTTCAAGGGTCTCAAGGAATACGGCGACAACATCGGCGACCACCCCGCATCGGAAGGTTGGGTCAACGTGCAGAACTACGCTATCCAGTGGTACTATCTCGATCAGGAAACAGGCGAATGGACAATCCACGACGATGTTAAGTGGAGCTTCCGCGGCTTCATCAACTACAACAACGCCTCGACCGTACAGCCCACCGATCCCGTACGCTATCTCTGCCCCTACCCTGTGGAAGTCATCACCTCCCACCGCGGTTCAATCCAGCAGCAGTATGGTTATCAATAATGAAGTTTAGCAAGTTTAGGGTTTAAAGTTCATCTCGAGCGTGGAATCACACAAAGAATCATCACATTCATTTTTTCACAACTTTAAACCCTAAACCCTAAACTCCCGAGATACCGTTTAGAAAAACCCAAAGTAAACCGAATACAATGAAATCCAACATATTCAAAACCCTGGTGGCCGCAGCCGCACTGGCTTTGACTTTCAATGCCTGCACCGAGGACAAATACACCTCGCGCGGCGACCTCTTCCAGCCCCGCTTCGCCACAAGCCCGGAAGTCACTATAAAGAACAATAACGACATCTCCATCATCTGGTACAATGTCAACGATGCCGTTGGCTACACAGTCCAGATTTTCGAAGACAACTACTATCAGAATCTCTTCCTGGAAACTGATGTCACCGAACCCTACATCACCCTCGAAGACCTTCCGTACGCTTCCCGCTATTACGTGCGTGTACGTTCTAACGCAGTCAACCCCGAAAACAACTCGCAATGGGCCACCTGTAACTTCACCACCGAAGCCCGTCCCGACTACGCCCACATCCTTCAGGGCGTGTCGAAAACCGAGATTGGAGACAACCAGGCTATCATCCGCTGGGTTGTTGACGCCGAGAACCCCGCAGACTCGTTTGCTGTTGCTCCGGCAATGAGCGAAACTCTCCCCGTTATAACCGGCTATATCCCCGAAGCCAACCGCCAGTCCGGCGAAATGGTCATCACCGAGCTCGCCGCTTCGACCCTCTATAACGTAAACATCTACGACACGTCGAAAAAGCGCACCCAGGACAAGCCCTATAACGAAGTGACTTTCCGCACCACCGGTCCCGCTGCAAAGGTCATCGACGTGGAAATCACCGACAACCTCTCTGACATGCTCGCCCTCAACAATGACGATCCGGACATCCCCGAAGGCACTGAATATGAGCTGCAGGCCGGCACCACATATACCCTCTCTACATTCGCCATCAAGAAAGGCTTCACCATCAACGGCCCGTCGGAAGGCACGCGTCCCGTCCTCGTAATCAACGGCACATGGAACATCGCCAACGGCGCATACATCGCCGCCCTCACATTCCAGAACGTTGAAATACGCAACGCTTTGCAGAACCAGTATTTCATGAACTCCGGCAACCCCTTCACAATCGAGAACGTAAGCTTCACCAACTGCGTGTTCCGCAACATTTACCGTGGTTTCTGGCGTCATCAGGCCTCGAACGTAAAACGTATCGACGCAATCGAAATCGACAACTGCTGGTTTGACCAGTGCGGTTGGCAGGGCAGCACCTACGGCACCTTCAACTTCGGCTCGGCCGGCAAGGGAGAAATCGGCGCATACGACCAAATCGGCGCCATCACCATCCGCAACACCACCTTCAGCCGCGGTGGCTATCAGGTAGACCCGACCTTCGGCTGGGGCAACCTCATCAACCACAGCACAACCTCGACCCCCATCAACCTCACCATCGAGAACGTCACCTTCTATGACTTCTGCGTGAATAACCGTCTCATCGACATATCCAACACCGAGCGTTCCACCGTTACGATCCGCAACGTCATCGTGGCATCGCCGATGGGCGAACTGATTGCCACAGGTTCGGGCACACGCGCCACCTTCGACAATAACTACACAACGACCGACTACAAACTCGGCGGTTCGAAAATCCGTGCGACCGACCTTACCGTCAGCGCTGCCGACCTCTTCCAGGATCCCGTGAACGGCAACTACACTATCAAGGACCACAGCTCGCTGCCCTATATGACCCAGGCCGGCGACCTCCGTTGGATTGAATAAAAACCGCTCGCTCCCCCTATGAAGATAAAGCATTTATTAATAGGTGCATCCGCCATCTTGGTGACCTGTCCCGGCCTTATGGCCGCGGACAAGGTCTCCGAGGTGTGGGTAGCCGACATGGGTAACGGCAAATACCGCAACCCCATCATCAACGCCGACTACTCCGACCCCGATGCAATCCAGGTCGACGGCAATTACTACATGACAGCCTCGAGCTTCTGCAACCTGCCCGGCCTGCCCATCCTTCACTCAAAGGATTTGGTGAACTGGACAATTGCAAACTATGCCGTGAAAACGCTCGAACCGGCCGACTATTTCAATTCGGCACGGCACGGCGACGGCGTATGGGCTCCGGCAATCCGCCATCACGACGGCGTGTACTACATCTACTGGGGCGACCCTGACCACGGTGTCTACATGGTGAAAACCACCGATCCACTCGGCGAATGGGACGCCCCCGTGCTCGTGCATGAGGCCAAAGGCATCATCGACACCTGCCCCTTCTGGGACGAGGACGGCAAAGCCTACCTCGTCAACGGCTGGGCCAAGAGCCGCAGCGGCCTTAACGCCCTCATCACCGTAAGCGAAATGTCGACAGACGGCACCCGCCTGCTCTCCGACCCCGTCGCAGTGTATGACGGTTTGCAGGACGGCAACCACACAATAGAAGGGCCGAAGTTCTACAAACGCAACGGCTACTACTACATCTTCGCCCCCGCCGGCAGCGTTGCCGCCGGCTGGCAGGTGGTCCTGCGCTCCAAATCACCCTACGGCCCCTATGAGGCCCGCACGGTGATGGCCCAGGGCAACAGCGACATAAACGGTCCCCATCAGGGAGCCTGGGTCGAGACACCAGGAGGCGAATCGTGGTTCCTCCATTTTCAGGACAAAGGCGTAATCGGACGCGTGGTTCATCTCAATCCGATGGAATGGATTAACGACTGGCCCGTAATCGGCATCGACAAGGACGGCGATGGTTGCGGAGAACCCGTCACAACCTACCGCAAACCCGACACAGGTGTAAAAGTACCGGTGCAGACTCCTCAGGAATCCGACGAGTTCGATTCGCTCACCCTGGGCAACCAATGGCAGTGGTTCGCCAACTATCAGCTGCCGTTCGGCTTTGCCACACCCTACGGCTACTACCGCCTCTACGGTCACACCCTCTCCCCCGAATTCGTGAACATGCGCGAGGTTCCCAACCTGCTCACCCAGAAATTCCCCAACGACACTTTTACAGCCACTGCAAAGGTAACAGTGTCGGCCACTCAGGACGGCCAGCAATCGGGTCTCATCGTAATGGGCCGTGACTATTGCCGCCTGACAGTGGAGAAGATCGGTGACAATTTCGACATCAAGTTCATCGAATGTAAAAGCGCTGACAAAGGCAAACCCGAGAAATCCGAAACCGTAGCCACAATTCCCGCCGCTCGCCTCAACGGCGAAGGCGGACGCGCCACGGCCGATGTTGACCTGTGGCTCCGCGTAAAGGTTGGCAAAGACTACCAGTGCACGTTCTCCTACAGCCTCGACGGCAAGAAATTCATAGCCTGCGGCACCCCGTTCACCGCGCGTCAGGGCCATTGGATTGGAGCACGTGTCGGCCTGTTCAGCGTTCAACCCGCAGGCAAGAACCGCGGCTGGATGGACATCGACTGGTTCCGCATCACAAAATAAACGCATACACAAGCATGACTGACATATTTTCACTCGATGGCAAGGTGGCTCTCGTTACGGGAGCCGCCTATGGCATCGGACTCGCAATCGCCACGGCATTCGCCCGCGCCGGCGCAAAAATCGTATTCAACTGCTCGCGTCAGGAAACCGTCGACCGCGGCCTCAAGGCCTACCGTGAGCTCGGCATCGACGCCAAGGGTTATCTATGCGACGTAACTGACGAGGAAGCCGTCAAGGCAATGGTCGCCGACATAGAAGCCACCGTAGGCACAATCGACATCCTGGTTAACAACGCCGGAATAATCAAGCGTATTCCTATGGAACAGATGGCCGTTGAAGACTTCCGCCGTGTGGTGGATGTCGACCTTGTGGCTCCCTATATCTGCGCCAAAGCTGTAATTCCCGGCATGATAAAGAAGGGCCACGGCAAAATCATCAACATCTGCTCGATGATGAGCGAACTTGGCCGTGAGACCGTGAGTGCATACGCCGCTGCAAAAGGTGGCTTAAAAATGCTCACACGTAACATCTGCTCGGAATATGGCGAGCACAACATCCAGTGCAACGGCATCGGTCCGGGCTACATAGCCACTGAACAGACAGCTCCCCTGCGCGAACGCCAGCCCGACGGCTCGCGCCATCCATTCGACTCGTTCATAATCTCCAAAACGCCCGCCGCCCGCTGGGGCACTCCCGAAGACCTCATGGGACCGGCCGTTTTCCTGGCATCCGACGCCTCCAACTTCGTCAACGGCCACATACTCTATGTCGATGGCGGCATCCTCGCCTACATCGGCAAACAGCCTTAAAGAATATCTAATCCTAAACCGCGACAGGCGGGCAGGAAACACGCGTCCGCCTGTCGCCGACTTTTCAACCTTAAATCCAAACGCCCTAAAACGCCATACATACAATGGAAACCGTATTCTCATATATAATCGGCCTCGGTGCAGCGGTAATGATGCCCATAATCTTCACCGTGCTCGGTGTGTGCATCGGCATCCGCCTCGGCGACGCCCTTAAAGCCGGCCTTAAAGTTGGCGTTGGATTCGTGGGGCTGTCGATTGTCACAGCCCTCCTCACTTCGGCCCTCGGCCCGGCGCTGAACACCGTTGTCGACATCTACGGTCTCCAGTTGAAAGTCTTCGACATGGGCTGGCCGGCAGCCGCCGCGGTCGCCTACAACACTGCCGTCGGAGCATTCATCATCCCGGTGTGTCTCGGCGTCAATCTTCTCATGCTCCTCACCAAAACCACCCGCACCGTAAACATCGACCTTTGGAACTACTGGCATTTCGCCTTCATCGGCGCTGTGATTTATTTTGCCAGCGGGTCCCTGGCCTGGGGCTTCTTCGGCGCGGTAATCTGCTGTGTGTTTACCCTGATTCTCGCCGACATCACGGCTAACCGTTTCCAAAATTTCTACACCGGTATGGACGGCATATCCATCCCCCAGCCTTTCTGTGCCGGCTTTGTGCCCTTCGCATGGGCAATATCAAAAGGTCTCGACAAAATCCCCGGCATGAACCGTCTCGAAATAGACGCCGAGGGTCTGAAAAAGAAATTCGGCTTGCTCGGCGAGCCCCTGTTCCTCGGCGTAATCGTGGGCGTCGGCATAGGCTGCCTCACCTGCTCCTCATGGAACGAAATCGTCGACAGAATTCCCTATATCCTCGGTCTCGGAATAAAAATGGGCGCCGTCATGGAACTCATTCCACGCGTGACCGTACTCTTCATCGAAGGCCTCAAACCAATTTCCGAGGCCACCCGAAACTTGATTGCCCGCAAATTCAAGGGTGCCGACGGCCTCAACATAGGCATGAGCCCGGCACTGGTCATCGGCCATCCCACCACGCTTGTCGTTTCGCTGCTGCTGATTCCCGTCACCCTCGCGCTCGCCGTCATCCTGCCAGGCAATGAATTTTTGCCTCTGGCATCGCTTGCCGGAATGTTCTACGTGTTCCCCCTTGTACTCCCCTACACCCGCGGCAGCGTGGTCAAGACATTCATCATCGGGCTCGTTGTAATGGTTATGAGCCTGTACATGGTCACAAACCTCTCGGCCTGGTTCACCCTCGCCGCCAAGGATGTCTACGCCGCCACGGGCGACGGAGCCGTAGCCATTCCCGACGGCTTCTCGGGCGGCAGCCTCGATTTCGCAGGCAGCCCCCTCGCATGGATAATCTTCCAATGCACCGAAAATCTCAAATGGATCGGTTCCGGCATTCTGGTACTCCTAGCCATGGGGATGATGTGGTGGAACCGCGTCCACATAATCCGAAACCAAAAGGAGATGATTGAAAAAGACTCCACAAACATACAATCCACTGAATAATCCAATGAAAAAAATACTCACAGCCCTGACAATTATGACTGCATCCCTCGCAGCCTCGGCACAGACTCAGTACTCGATACTCCGCGCCTGTCATCCCGACGATGTCAAGCACTACGACACCGAACAGCTTCGGTCTCACTTCATGATGCCGACCGTGATGGAGGTAAACAAAATCAACCTCACCTACTCCCTTTACGACCGCATAGTCTACGGCGGTGTTGTGCCTGTCGGAAAAACCATCGCACTTGAGACCATCGACCCGCTGAAGGCAAAATACTTTCTCGAGCGCCGCGAACTCGGCATAATAAACACTGGCGGCGACGGTATCGTGACTGTCGACGGAACGGACTATGAACTTTCGTTCAAGGACGCGCTTTATGTCGGACGTGGCAAGCAAAACGTGACTTTCCGCTCTAAAGATGATGCCAATCCGGCAAGGTTCTATCTCAATTCCACCCCGGCCCACGCCTCGTACAAGACCCAGCTCATCACCATCGACGGCCGCAAGGGCACAATAAAAGCCAACCGTATCAAAGCTGGCTCTATGGAGGAATCAAACGACCGCATAATCAACCAGCTCATTGTCGCAAACGTGCTTGAAGAAGGCCCCTGCCAATTGCAGATGGGGCTCACAGAACTGATGCCTGGCAGTGTATGGAACACCATGCCGCCTCACATCCACGACCGCCGTGTCGAGGTATACTACTACTTCAACGTTCCCGAAGGCAATGCCATCTGTCACCTTATGGGCGAGCCGCAGGAAAACCGCCTCATCTGGCTTCACGACCAGCAGGCGGTCATGGCCCCCGAATGGAGCATCCATGCTGCCGCAGGAACGTCCAACTACATGTTCATCTGGGGCATGGGCGGCGAAAACCTGGACTACGGTGACATGGACAAGGTTACATATCTTGAAATGAAGTGATATGGAAGACGATTTCAAGGAAGTTTCTGAAAACTACACCATAGCCGAAGCAGTGCGCGAGGCACAACGCTGCCTACACTGCAAGGTCCCGGGCTGCAAAAAAGGCTGCCCCATAAGCAATGACATCCCCGACTGGATCGCCGAACTGGCCAAAGGCAACTTCGGCAATGCCATGAAAATCATCCACGGCCGCAGCAACCTGCCCGCTGTGTGCGGACGCGTGTGCGGACATGAACGCCAATGCGAGGGCAACTGCGTCCTTGCCAAGAAAGGAGCTCATATCAACATCGGCAAACTCGAACGTTTCGTCGCCGATTTCGACTCGGACGCCGGCCTCACCCACGAAGCCATTCCCGAAAAATCACGTGGACGCGTGGCTGTAATCGGCAGCGGTCCGGCCGGACTCACCATTGCCGGCGACCTCTCCCGTCAAGGCTTCGCAGTAGAGATTTTCGAAATGGAGCCGGAACCAGGTGGAGTGCTGATGTTCGGTATTCCCGAATATCGCCTGCCCAAAGAAGTGGTGCGCCGCGAAATCAAGAAAATCGAAAACCTCGGTGTCAATTTCAACTTAAAAACCACCATTGGCAAGAATTTTACGGTTGACGAACTGTTCGACCGCGGATTCGACGCCATATTCATGGGCACCGGCACTGGAAAACCTAAGAAGCTCGACATTCCCGGCATAAACAGCAAGGGAGTGCGACAGGCCATCTGGTTCCTGCGCCGCGTAAGCCTGTTCCAAAGCGGAAGCATACGCCGCAACGAGGTGTTGGTAAAGAACGGCGACAAGGTGTTCGTCATCGGTTGTGGAAACACCGCCATGGATGCCGCCCGCACTGCCCTGCGCATGGGCGCTGCCGAAGTTACGATTGTCTATCACCGCACCATCGAACACATGAAAGCCCTCCGTGCCGAATATGACGATGCAGTAGCCGAAGGCGTGAAATTCCTGTGGAATTCCTCGGTGGTCGAAGTCACTCCAAGCGAGGAAACACGCCTGAAACAGATAGCTATCGAAACCGAGGGCGTCCGCAGGGAAGTCCCCGCCGACTGGCTCATCCTCGCTGTTGGCAGCGCGCCAGCCGCCCGAATTGTCTCATCCACCAGCGGCATCGAGGTGGACGGCAAGGGCTATGTCCTCACCCGCGACACCCCTTACGGCATGACAACCCGGCCGGGCGTGTTTGCTGGCGGCGATGTCACCAATCGCCCCGCAACTGTGGTCCATGCGATGCAGGACGCCAAACAAGTGGCCGAAGGTATCGCAAAATACATCGACGCAATCAAACTAATGGAAATAATCAATAAAAAATAAACCAGAAAAATGAGCAAAGTTATCACACTCGGCGAAATCATGCTTCGCCTTTCACCTGCCGGTTGCCACCGTTTCGTCCAGGTCGATTCTTTCGACGTAATCTGGGGCGGCGGCGAGGCCAACGTCGCTGTTTCCTGCGCCAACTACGGCCACGAAGCCTATTTCGTATCGAAACTGCCCAAGCACGAAATCGGCCAGGCAGCCCTCAACTCCCTGCGCCGCTACGGCGTACACACCGACCACATCGCCCGTGGCGGCGACCGCGTCGGTATCTACTACTGCGAGACCGGTGCCTCCATGCGCCCCTCCAAGGTCATCTACGACCGCGCCAACTCGGCAATAGCCGAGGCCGACCCCGCCGACTTTGACTTCGATGCAATCATGGAAGGTGCCGACTGGTTCCACTGGAGCGGCATCACCCCCGCCATCTCCGACAAGGCCGCCGAGCTGACCCGTCTCGCCTGCGAGGCCGCCAAACGCCACGGCGTCACCGTCAGCGTCGACCTCAATTTCCGCAAGAAACTTTGGTCATCCGAAAAAGCCCAGAGCATCATGCGTCCCCTCATGAAATACGTAGACGTGTGCATCGGCAACGAGGAAGACGCCGAACTTTGCCTCGGCTTCAAACCCGACGCCGACGTCGAAGGCGGCGAGACAAATGCCGAGGGCTACAAGGGCATCTTCATGGCCATGGCCCGCGAGTTCGGTTTCAAATATGTCGTGTCCACCCTGCGCGAATCCTTCTCCGCTACCCACAACGGCTGGAAGGCCATGATCTATGACGGCAAGGAATTCTACGAGTCAAAGCGCTACGACATCAACCCCATCATCGACCGCGTCGGCGGCGGTGACTCGTTCTCGGGCGGCCTTATCCACGGCCTCCTCACTATGCCCACCCAAGGCGAGGCCCTCGAATTTGCAGTGGCCGCCTCAGCCCTCAAGCAAACCATCAACGGCGACTTCAACCTCGTCAGCGCCGAAGAAGTCAAAGCCCTCGCCGGCGGCAGCGCCAACGGCCGTGTACAACGCTAAACCAGCACAAGCATTATGGCAAAATTCGATAAACAGGCCGTCCTGGCCAAAATCGGCGCCACCCGCATGGTGCCCGTGTTCTACCACAAAGACCTCGAGGTTGCCAAGCAGGTCGTGAAAGCATGCTACGACGGCGGTGTCCGCGCCTTCGAGTTCACCAACCGCGGTGACTTCGCCCACGAGATTTTCGGCGAACTGGTCAAATATGCCGCCACCGAATGTCCCGAGCTCGCCCTCGGCGTAGGCTCGATTGTCGACCCCGCCACCGCCGCGCTCTACCTCCAGCTCGGCGCATGCTTCGTGGTGGGCCCGCTGTTCAACCCCGAAATCGCCAAAGTATGCAACCGTCGCCTTGTGGCCTACACCCCCGGCTGCGGCAGCATCTCCGAGGTCGGTTTCGCCCAGGAAGCCGGCTGCGACCTGTGCAAGGTATTCCCCGGCGACGTCCTCGGCCCGAAATTCGTCAAAGGCCTTCTCGCCCCTATGCCCTGGTCCAAACTCATGGTGACCGGCGGCGTCGAGCCCACCGATGAAAACCTCTCTTCGTGGTTCAAAGCCGGAGTATATTGCGTCGGCATGGGCTCCAAACTCTTCCCCAAAGACCGCATCGAGGCCCGCGACTGGCAATACATAACCGATAAATGCCGCGAAGCCCTTGCATTCTGCAAATAAACCATCTTGATATTGTAAAAAGCGCAGCTTCATCATGTTAGCTGCGCTTTTTATATTTTACGCAACCTACCCTTGACGAAAAAAATCATTTTTAAGCAAAAAAAAATCGCAAAAACGCTTGCAGATTCAAAAAAAGTCCGTAACTTTGCACCCGTAAAACAAACACACCAACTAACAAATTGCCTTGTGGTGTAATGGTAGCACGTCGGATTCTGGTTCCGCCTGTGAGGGTTCGAATCCTTCCAAGGCAACTTTAAAAATCGCTAATTCCTTAGGAAATAATGGAATTAGTGATTTTTGTTTTCCTAAAAGGTCAACCAGAGGTCAAATATTTCAAGTTCGACAGAACTGCTATGAGACCGTGCTCCTATCTGAGCAATCCGGACAACCCAAAGCAAGCTGAGTCCTCTAATTCAGTTTCAGCAGGACATTCCGTGCAACCACCTTCTCCGCAAGAAGAACAAGGTTTCGCAGGTGGTGGAGGCATAACGTGGCCCGAATATCGAGCTGCACACATGGATTTACCCGTTCAGGAAGCCATGCGCAGATTTAGAGCCATCAAACGAGGTCAGAATCCAAACACCATGACAGGCGGAATGCACATGTAACGTTTATTCTATATAATGAGTGCCCTGCGATGTGAATACTATCGTCTGTGCCAGATGGGAGGCACGCTGGCAATCGGCTACAGTAGAGCCTGACATCGAATGGGCCTGTTTGTCGGTGAACATCAGGTCGTCGTAATACGTAGTTGATAATCATCTCGAGTGATATGGCGTAGGCAAACTTGCTGTTGTTACCCTTGCTGTAATCCACCTGCGAATGGGCATTCGAGGCCACAATACATATTTTCACGGTTTCTTCGTTGCGGGATTTTCCTGTGTCGAAACCACGTTCTTAGGTGCGGCTGTGATGACCCTTGACTGCGTCGCGGATGTCGTTGCTGAACACTGCTATGCCTTGCATTTTCTATACATTTCCCTTCTTTTTATCGGTTCAGGTAAAAAATAATGATGCTGTGCCAATATCGACACAGCATCATGCATCTGGAACAATCTTTTTTACTTTTTAGAGATTATAGCGGCGGCACCGCCACCTTTTGCAAGATTTAGGTTTAGCGATGAGGTGTGTTTGACCGGTATCTCGGAAATAACCACCGGGTAAGGATTGTCCTTGTAGTCGGCATCCGGGCCATCGGCAAATATTGTTGCGGTATATTCATAATTCGGGTCAAGGAAATCAAGTTTGATTTTTCCTTGATGAGAATTGGAATTGGTTATGGATCCGATATACCAGTCGTCTGAGCCGATGTCTTTACGAGCTATTGTGAGAAATTCTCCAATACGGGCTTCGGGAACTATTGTCTTTGCCCAATTAGTGGGGCAACGCCTCAGAAATTCAAATTCAGGACGTCCTTCGTAGTTTTCAATCATGTCGGCCGACATCTGCAGCGGACTGTAAAGCACCAGTGCCAGTGCGAGTTGTTTAGCAATAGTACATTGGGGGCGTGTGTATGGTGGCACGGGATTCTCGTAGTTAAGAATTCCGGGTGTGTAGTCTACCGGTCCTGCCAGACAACGTGTGAAGGGAATTGTGACTGTGTGCTCGGGAGGATTGCCACCGTCTGCGCTCCATGCATCGTATTCACAGCCGCGTAGGCCTTCTTGAGTCATAAGGTTTGGGTAGGTGCGCTGTATTCCGGTAGGCATTACGGGTTCATGGTTGTCAATCATCACGTTGTATTTTGCTGCTGTCTCAATTACGTTGCGATAATGACGGACTCCATACTGTGATGAATGTAACTCTTTCCCATCAAGTAGAAGATTTACATATCCTGTCTTAACAGTACTAATACCGAGTCTGCTGCACAGTGCAAAAGCGCTGTCGAGCTGGTTTTCGTAATTAATGGTGGCTCCGCCGGTCTCATGATGGCCGATGAGTTTCACTCCTTTTTCCGCGGCATAGCGTGTTATCTCTTCAATATCGAAGTCGGGATATGGCTTTGTGAAGGAGAACTTATCGCCTTCTGCACTCCAGTCGCCGTCCCATCCATGGTTCCAGCCTTCGACGAGAACCCCGTCATATCCGTTTTCGGAGGCAAAGTCGATATATCGTTTTGTGTTGTCAGTAGTCGCTCCATGTATGGGACCTTGCTCCCAAGTGTTTACCTTGCGGTGCATTGCCCACCAGATACCGATATATCTTTGTGGCTTGATCCATTCGGTTGATTCAATCGCGCATGGCTCATTGAGGTTGAGCATGAGTCTGGAGAGAAGCAGGTCTGCCGGTTTGTCAACAATAATCATTGTGCGCCAAGGCGTGCATAACGGGCATTTGGTGAATACTTTTTCTCCTGTTGACCACGGAGTGAGGTAGCTCGTGAGTCTAGTACCGTCTGCTACCCTAAGATTCATGGCCGCGTAATCTTTCAAGGCCGCTTCATGGATTGCGACATAGCAACTATCTGTCATTTTGATAGTGAGAGGGCTGCATACCGTATCCAACCGGCTTACAAGTGACGGTTCATAGAGATGCTCGTAGTATTCATGATTCCAGGGAATAGACCATGCAACTCCGTCTTCGGCAAGGGAGAACTCAGTGAGTTCATCCATAATCGTGATAGAATCGATATTTTCCTGTTCGGGAATCTCATATCTGAATCCTATTCCATCGTCAAATATCCGGAAAACTACAGCATATTCAATCATTTTAGGGCTCAATTCGCTGATTTCGACACGCATTTCATTGTAGTTGTTGCGTATCTCACTCTCCTCGCCCCATACCGGTCGCCATGTTTCATCGAATGATGAATGTTTCACGGCCTTTATTTCGGCATTATTACCAATGCGGAATTCTTTACATTCCAATCCCACTCTTGATGAGTCGATAATTGACGATCCATGTCTTGAAACAGTATAATACAGCTTTCCAGACGAATCTTTTTTTAAATCGACAGATATTTTTCCGTTCGGAGAGACCACAGTCATGGCCTCGCTCTTGACACATGAGGTCAGGAACGGGGACATGGATGTGGCAATTAAACTTATTGCGATAACTGCTAAAAACAAATGTTTCATTTAAATTACCTTATTAGCCTTAATAATTGTAATTCTGTTTCATAGAGCCATTGTATGCCTCTATCTCTGTCTGCGGAATGGGCTGTGCATATGCTCTCTCGCCTTGATAAATCAAAGTTCCGTATCGGGTGCGCTTATACACTTTCATTTCGTTCTCAAGAAGGTGCCAACGCCGAATGTCGTACCACCATTGTCCTTCGGCAAATAATTCCGCCCATCGCTCGTATTTGAGCGGATCATTAGCAAGTGCATCCTCAGGGTGGTTTTTCGCTGCTATTGTAGTTGCTGTAAGGGAGGTGTAATCGCGGACGGAGGCGGCATCGGGATTGAGGTTATAGGCACGACGGTGCACTTTATTAACATATTCAAGGGCCGTGGCAGGGTCAGTATCCGCTATAGCCTCAGCGTACAGCAGGTAAATGTCGGCCAGTCGCACTATGGGTATGTTTACGCCGCTTGATGAACCGAGAGCGGTCTCAAGACCATCAAGGTTTGTAAATTTCTTTGGCGAGAAATAGTAATGGGCAGTGTATCCGAGGTCGCCGGCCTCGGGCGAGCGGTCGTACCATACCCTGTCGCCGCGGGGCCCTTTGAATGTGTCGAAATAAGGCTGTGCCGCACTTATCCAAAGGCGAGGATCTGCCTCAACGTCATCTCTTACCTTCTGAGACAATGCTGTGTAGGCGGGATCCAGAATCCAAGGGTAATTATCTACCGACATAGCTGCCCGTGAATTGTAATTTTCATTATATACCCTTATAGGTGCGATATCAAGGGGGAAACCAAATCGTCTCACCGACTCGTCATGGACAAAATTATTGCCCCATCCACCGTTACTTTGGGTCGAAAATTCTGCTCCGGCAGCGGGAGGATTCTTCCAGCGGATATTCATAGCTGTGTACCAAGGTGCCATTACGAGAGGCATGGCAGTGCCGGAGGTGAATCCGGCCCATGGGCCGTCTTGTTTGGAATTATGCGTCATGTCAATCTCATAGAGAGTCTCGATATTGAATTCGTGGGCCTCATCGGCGTAGAATGATTTCGAATAGGTATCGAAATCAAGGAGTTTCGCTCCTGAGTTTCTGATGATGTCTTCCAGTACGACCTTGGCTTCGTTTTTGCACCCGGCTTGCATCAATGCCTTTGAAAGCATACCTTTCGCAGCCCATTCTGTGGCACGGGTTTTATCGGAGTTGTATCCTTGGAGTAGGGTTGCAGATTCTCGAAATGTGTCGATAATGAATTGCCAGGTGTCCATGACAGAGACTCTCTGCGGGGTCATCTGTTCAATGCTTGCAGGCACTTTGTCGATTATAGGGAAACCGAGACCGTCAGCTTTGGATTCAAGCTCAAAAAAGATCTGAGCGTGCCAATATGCGAGACCACGCAGGAACAGTGCCTGACCTTTCATATAATCTACCGTCGGACGCTCACTGGCTGTGCAGCGATCATAGTACATATCGCATCCCTCAATAGCGGCATTTGAATACTGAATCCAATTCATGATTGATGCGTAAGCCTCCCTGAGTTTAGAGCATGATGTGGCTGCATCATTTGCAAGTATACGTGTCCGGGAGTCATAATCGCCATAGGTGTCATGTGTCTTGTCGAGAAGATACATGATTTCCGGGAACCAGAAGAAGGCGTACAGGCCGTATCCATGCCCTCCGGCATATGCAGAATTCAGAAGGAGCTCTACATGCTGGAGATTTGTGGGGAAATTATCCGGCGAAACGGACGATTCGTCTGTCACATCCAGAAAATCCGAACAAGCTGTTGAAGGCACCATAAGGCTCACGATGAGTGCTGATGCCAATATATTTCTTATAATTCGTTTCATTGGGGGGGGGAATTAGAAGGTTATATCAAGGCCGAAAGAATAAAGCCGAGATGGAACATATCTGTTGTAGGTATCAACTCCACGAGCCGTCATTGACGTGCCAGCATTGCTTGAATTGGTGGTCGAGGTTCCTGCAATTTCCGGGTCGATGCCTGAATATTTGGTGATTGTGAACAGATTCTGAGCCGAGAAATAGACACGGGCCTTTGAAAGCACCTTTTTCCATGATTTTGGAATAGGTATGGAATATCCTGCAACGAGATTTTTCAGTTTCAGGTAATCGCCTTTTTCCACCCAGAATGATGAAATTGTTCCGAAGTTTCCCGAGGGGTCGCCAATCCAGGCACCAGAGTCATCGATGAACCCACAACGCGGTTGGTCTGTCAGTCCATTGTCTCCAAAGAAAGAGTTTTTGTAAATATCCATAGTGGTATTGCCGTCAGTGCCGAAATTCTGGGTATATGCCTTTACACCATTATAGATTTCGAATCCTGTAGCAGCCTGGAATGTGGCAGCAAGGTCAAATCCTTTCCATTGGGCTGTAAGGTTAAGGCCCCAGGTAGCTTTCGGCCATGGATTACCGATATACTGTTTGCAGTTGTCATCGACATATCCTTGTCCCATATCATCAAAGATAAGGTCGCCTACCGAAGTGTTTTGTTTCCAGTAATACGGTCGACCTGCAGCTATTGCTCTCGCATTATATTCATCTACCTGTTCCTGAGTCTGGAAAATACCGATGGCTTTAAAGCCCCATAGTTCTGCCATTGAACGGCCGTTTTCAGTGCGGTTGATCCCGTCAGGCGAGGTAAGCGGAGCAGCACCTTCTGTGCCGAGCTCTTTGATTTCGTTCTGGTTCAATGATACATTGAGTCCCACCGTATAGCTAAGCTCTCCAACATTATGACGCCAGTTGACGGTAAACTCGTGGCCGATATTGGATACTTTACCTATATTGATAGGCATCGTATTGGTCGCACCCTCGTGATACCAGTTAATTCCGGATCCGAGAGGCACCACTTTCCAGTAAAGCATGTCCTTGGTCTGACGGTTGTAGTAGTCATAGCTGAACTGCAGCCGGTTATTGAAGAATGCCAAGTCAACTCCAAGGTCAAACTGATGGACTTCCTCCCACTTGATATCCTGATTAGGCACCTTATAGTTTGCCCATCCCGATACTTCTTTATTTCCTCCGAAATTATACATAATCTGGTCTCCCACATAAGCACGAGAATAGAGGAACTGACCGATGCCGTCATTACCGAGAATACCGTAGCTTGCACGGATTTTGCTGTCGGTTAGCCAAGTCTGGGCGCCTTTGAGGAACGATTCATTGGAGGGACGCCACATTATATTGAATGATGGGAATGTACCCCACCGATTGTTTTTGCCGAATTTGTCGGATCCGTCGCGACGAAGATTGACCGTAAGGTAATAGCGGCTGTCGTAATTAAAGTTCAATCTACCGAAAAATGACATCGCGCGTCCCACACCTGGAAAGTCTTGAGCTTCTTTGTTGGTGCTTGAGGACAAATTTACCGACCAGGCCTGGTCAACCGGGAAATCTATGGCACGTATATAATTATAGTAGGAGCTGTACGATGTAGCTTCCGAGCCTATCATTGCCTTCAGATACCATTTGTCGGCAAATGTTTTTTCAAAGGTTAAGGTAGCGTTATAAGTCAGCTCGCGCGAATTGCCTGCACGTGATTCGAGATAGGCTGATTCCTGTACAGCACGGAAATCGTATGCCTCAGAGAACACGCGACTGTTGGATGTTGAAATTTTCGCCGCTCCGTTGATATGGAATGTGAGTTCAGGAATAAATCGGATGTCAAGATATGCGAGCAGGTCGAAACCGTAATCATCTCCTTTTTTGTGATATGTCAATTCATTACCATAAAGGTTCGGGCCATTAAGGTAGAAGGGCGTTTGTGAGAAATTGCCTTCCTCATCGACGGGGGACATAGTCGGGACAGTCCTGAAGGGAATAGCGTTTGTATAGATTGAGTATACCTTGGTGGGATTAGTCTTGATATAATTGGCGTAGGAAGATGTTCCTATCGTAAACATTTTGTTAATCTTCCAGTCAACGTTTGTCCTGACTGAAAATCTCTGGGCGCGTGAGTCAAGATAAACGCCCTTTTCATCGTAAAAACCACCCGACAGATAGTACTTCAGGCCGTTGCTCCCACCTGTGAGAGACATATTGTATTCCTGCTCATGGCCGGTACCGTACATTACGTCCATCCAATCTACATCGGGCAACTCGGATGCCGAGGCCACACCTTCCTGATTGAGAATGTTGGTTCCCATAAGGGCCTTAGTCTCGATAAACTGGTCGCGGTTTAGCAGAGTAATTCCTGAGGACTGACGGCGTATGCCGTAACGTCCTGTTATGTTGAGCGTGGGTTTTCCTTCGGAGCCTCGTCTGGTGGTCACAAGAATTACACCACCGGCAGCCTCGGCTCCGTAGATTGCACAAGAACCGGCATCTTTGAGAATCTCGATGGATTCAATGTCGTTGGTATTGAAACTAAAACCGGTAGACTGTTTTACACCGTCCACAATATAGAGCGGAGACATGCCATTGACCGAAGCTGCGCCACGGATTAAGATATCCGGACTTTCACCGGGGTTACCGGTCGAGCTTGTCACAGATACACCGGCAGCCATGCCGGCAAGAGCGTCGGCAACGGATGTCGTAGAGAAGTCTCTGATGTTATCTCCTTTAACTGAAGAAATCGCACCTGTAAGTTCTGATCGTTTCTGTGTGCCATAACCAACCACAACCACATCATCGAGAAGCTGTGAATCTTCCTCGAGTATGAAGTTGTAAACTGTCTCTCCACTCTTAATGCTCAGTGTTTTGCTCTTATATCCGACATAAGAGGCTGTAATATTCCGGGCTTCTTTAACGGAGATAGTGAAATTACCGTCAATATCGGTCACGGCTGTATTTTTTATGGGGCCGTCAACAACGACAGAGGCACCTATGAGGGGTTCCCCACCCAGGTCTGTCACACTACCCGTAATCGTTTGTGCGATTGCTTGCAGTGGAGACAAGATCAAGCACACAGCTACGATTAGAAATGATATTGTATTTATCTTTCGTTCCATGTTTTTGGTATGATTGGTTCATTGGTGTGAAACCTCTCCTTTATTTGCGACCATAACGGATATGCAAAATATAAAGGGAAGGATACCTGACGGCACAGTCGGCCGTCAGGTATCGGAAATGTATTTATTTCAATACAATCTTGGTAGCTTTGGTACCTTGACGGCGGATATATATGCCGTTTTCAGGATTATTGACAAGTACTCCCTGGAGGTTGTAGTATTCTACAGGAGCATTGTCATTATTATCGATGATGACATCGTTGATACCTGAAGTCACGTTTTTATAGAACTCAGGTTTGCACCATCCTTTGTCGGAGTTTTTCGAGTCTGCGCAACCGGGGAAGGCCTCTCCAGTGGTGTAGTCATCGAAATAAAAATCAGGGCTTGTCTTTGTACCGGTGTAAGGAGCTGTGTTGAACCACACGGTAGTGATCGGAGTCGCGATTGCATCCCACCATTCGATGCCTTGATTGTCGGCGGAATATCCGAAGGGGAATACATTGCATCCGAATGTGGTGACGGCACCCGGCTGGCAACAGTCGTACTCTGTAGCACTCACATAGCCGAGAGGACCGTCTTTGTATAGGCCGGATGCATACTGGAAGATATTGAAACACATGCCGTACACATTTCCTTCAATATGGAACATGCGGCCGTCGAGGTTGCCCCCGGCCTCAAAGTGGGGGAACTTATTGATGTCGTTGTTGGCATAGATGTCTCGGGCCATACCTCGTCCGATAACCGCCGGGTTGCGTCCTGTCTCAGCGAGTTTGTCGACATAGGGTGTACCTGTCACGTCGATTGCGAAAACGAAAGTTTCGTCAATCTCGAAATCGTTGCTCTCGGCAAACTTGTGGTTTTCCATGTCGTACTTTACGATGTACGATCCGTCTTCGAGTGTCGGATTCGCAATAACCGGATCCTGCGCGTTGGCTGTGCTCATACCTAAAAGAGCCATGCCAAAGAAAAAAGTAAACTTTTTCATGAGCTAAATTTTAAAGTTAGTATTCGTTTGTGTTCCGCACCATGTGACTGATGATTGGCGAACGGCACAAAATTACAATCGGAATTTTCCTGATGAAAACACCTTTATGAGAATATAATGATAAATTTTTCAGCGCATGATTAATATCCTCATAAATAGCGTTTTATCTTAAAGAGTGTACGGATTGCGTATAATAAATGTCTAAGACTTCAAAAATATGTTATATAGCATATTTTCAACACAATAGGTTATGGAGAGAGAATATTGTCATTATATTTTTAAAGGGCTTGAATGCACATAACATCTTGATTCTTAACTATAATAGAGCTGCAAACCATTATATTTCTCAGATACAGACAGCCGACGGTGTGTTTATATAGGGCTAAATTGAGTAATTTTGTGTCAAAATAAGAACATCTCATGAAGTTTTTTCAGTACATTATGCTTGCTACAGCAGTAAGCGCCTCAGCCCAAACAGTGATATTCGAGGAAGATAATCTTCAGCGTGGATATTATGACCGGCCTTGGCAAAGATATGAGGCCGAGGAAGGAATGTGTCGGACTAATGGTATGTTGCTTACTCCACAAGACAACTATACACAACAGCCTTTGCAGGCCGAGGCATCCAATGAATCGGCCGTTGTATTATCCGACAAAGGTGATTATGTGGAGTGGGTAACAGACGTGCCCGGAAAAGGTCTGACCTTGCGCTTTTCTATTCCTGATAGTCCGGACGGCAAGGGTCAGAAGGGTAAGCTGCAGTTGTCGGTTGACGGTCTTGATGTCCGGTCAATCGAGCTGGATTCAAAATGGGCATGGCAGTATACCCGGATCGCTTATTCTCAGGAAAAGTATCCCGACAATATCCCTGGTGACAGCAAATTCGCGAGAATGCGTTTTGATGAGGTATATCTCCTTCTCGAAGAAGACATACCATCAGGTGCAAACATGAGGCTGACCAAAGGCGATGATGATAATATTGATTACTGCATCGATTTTGTGGAGCTCGAGCCGGTACCGGCACCTGTATCTTTTGAAGATTTGCAAGAGACAGATAAAGTCAGATATGATAATTCTACCAGTCTCAGTGCTTTTATAAGCTCTCACCCCGGCAAAACGATATATATACCGGCCGGAACCTATGACTTTCCGCGTCAGTTTACCATAACGTCGCCCGGAACAAAAATTATCGGCGCCGGAATGTGGTATACCCATTTTTATTTTTCAACTCCGAGTGACTCGAGAAGTACATATAACGCGAGAGGTATCCATTGCAATGTCTCAGACGTGACGCTCCGGGGTGTGAGCATAAACACAGCCAACGACAAGCGCTACTACGACAATAATCCATCTTATCAGGTAGGCAAAGGTCTTAATGGATCATGGGGCAGCAATTCTGTCATCAAAGATGTCCGGATTGAACACTTTGAGTGTGGTGGCTGGATTACTGGTGCGCAGAACCTGAGGATTGAGAATTGCCGATTCCGTAATAATTATGCCGACGGTATTAATCTTGCAAACAACTCCTCCCGTTGTGTTGTCACCCATTGCAGTTTTCGCAACAACGGTGATGACGACATGGCATCATGGAGCACCGGCAGTTTCGCATCCGACAATGAATATTCCTATTGTACCGCTGAAAATAACTGGCGGGCGTCCTCTCTCGGATTTTTTGGAGGTCAGAGAAACAAAGCCCATCATATTGCCATTTATGATGCTATGGAGGCTGGCGCTCGTGTGGTAAGCGATTTCGACGGCACGGGATTCTCAAAAGACGGATATATCGAGTTCTCAGATATTACCATCCGCAACTGTGGAGCCAAGCAGGGTACCAGTGGCACACAGGGCGGATTCTGGGGCGATTCTGCCGCTGCATTTCAGATTGGAGCAGGATGGGCCTATGACCTGAATAATGTAAAGATACACGATGTTGACATATACGATTCCCGATTCGACGCCATATCGATAAAGTCAAATTCCGGTAAGACGGTTAATAACCTTGAACTATACGACATCAACATAATCGGGGTTGACGGATATGCCTACGGTGTCAATATAGACCCGGCGGTAAGAGGCAACGGATTGTTCGGTAACATACATGTTGAGGATGTGACCGAGCCATATATGTCAGACATACCGTCCAATTTCAATTTTGTGGATACATCCGGAATTGATGATGTCATCTCACAAGTCGATATACAGGATATTTTTTTCGATTTATACGGGCGAGCCGTGGTCAAGCCCGATAAGCCTGGGATATATATCGTCAAACAAGGAACTGAAAGCAGAAAAATTCTCTTTCGATAGATATACACTCATCAAAAAGTGGTATATTTGCATCTGATATGATACGTGTTCTATATTTGATTATCCTGGCAACAGTCTCCTGTATCGTTTCCAGTGCGCAAGCTCTTGATGACAAGCTCCGGGAGCTTGACCACGTCATTGAAAGACGTGATACATACTATATGAAACATGAACATGAAATTGACAGTCTGACAAGGATAGAACGGTCGATTCATACGGGCGACATGGCCGGGAAATTCAAGGCTTACCATGATCTTTTCAATGCATATAAAAGTTATCAGAGTGACTCAGCCCGGATATACGTCAATAAGGAGCTTGCACTCGCAGAATTAATCGGCAATCCGGAAATAACAGCGACAGCAAAATATGATAATATATTTGCATATATGTCGAAAGGCGATTTTACCAATGCTGTAAAAGTTCTGAACAGCAATACTTTTGCCAATGCCAGCGACTCGCTCAAGGCTGAGACGTATGTGCTTGCAGCTCGTCTGTATTCAGATCTAAGCAATTTCACAAGCGAAAAGTACGAGGATGATTACGCTAAAATGTCTCGGATCTATGCCGACTCTGCATATAATATAGCGACTCCGGGGTCATTTGCGTCTCAATTGGCAACTTATTTTCTTCATGGATACAGGCAAAACCGCGAAGAGCGTATCGCGGTGTTTTCAGAAATCGTTGGTCGCCGCAACATCACGCCATCTTTAAAGGCTATGATTTATTCGATGTTGGGAGACCTGTATCTTTCCGACAACCAGACTGAGAAAGGACTGATGTACAAGGCGGAGTCTGCAATATTAGATATAACGTCTGCCACCCGCGAGACAACTTCCAAGCATTTTCTGGCCTATGAACTTTTCGGCAGGGGTGATATCGGGCGCGCCGCCAAATACATACATGTCGCATTGGAAGACGCCGAGAGTTATAATGCGCCTCAAAGAAAGGCCGAAATCGGTAGAGCCTTGTCTTTGATAGAGGCTTCGAGGTATACTTCAATAAAGGATGAGAGAGATAATCTGTGGATTATCCTGACAATAACTGTGGCATTCGTTATAGTCATTGTAATACTGTTCTTCAATATCCGCCATAAAAATCATCTGTTAAAGAAATCGTCAGAAATAATAAGCCGCCAAAATGAAGAAATAAAACAACGGAACAAGGAAATCAGCAGCCATAATATAGAAATCAAGAAAAAGAACGACGAAATCAGCAAACAGAATTCCGAAATATCGGAGGTCAATCTGCAACTGCGTAATCTCAATACACGGTTGAGGGAGAGTATCAAGATCAAAGATAGATATCTCGGATATGTATTCTATCTCATATCCGAGTATATTAAGAGAATTGAGTCATTGTACAAAATCGTCAATCTGAAATTAACGGTAAAGCAGCCATATGACTTGGCAAGGATGTTCCCACTCTCTCATATAAGGGTCGAAAAAGAGAAGATGCTAAAAGAGTTCGATAAAATATTCCTCTCTTTGTTCCCGACATTCATTGAGCAATACAACAGCCTTTTTGACGACTCGTCCAATAATACGGAAGAACCGGCCGATGGTATATTGACGCCTGAAATGAGAATATTTGCCTTGATTCGCCTTGGTATCAACGATACAAATAACATAGCTCAGTTTCTGAATTATTCGGTAAATACTATAAATACCTACAAAACAAAGGCAAAGAAAAGGTCTCTAGTCTCAAACGATGAGTTCGAGACAAAAATCATGCAGATAAAATCGGTACAATAAGAGTCTGCTACATGTAGTACAGGTGTCGGGCTATCGGAGCCTCATAGCCCGAGTATCTGCCTTTGTCCTCGCTCAGCTTGCAAGTCTGCGAATAGAACGGTTATGGCTCAGTAATCTTTACGGCGATGACTTTTATCTCGATGTTCCGTGGTCTTACACCGGCAAAATCGTTGGTGAAGTGCTTCACGATGCCATCGACGGAAGGCACTTGCCGCCGGCATTTACCTGTATCTCAATCGCGCGGCCAATATTAAGATTAAGCTATAAACGCTCCTTATCCAGAACTCACGTTATCAGACATTATTGTTCCAAAATGCAGATAATGCAGAAAATGCAGGTGATTTATCCTTTGGATTCCGAAATTTCTTGTTCGAGGAGTTTGACACGTTCTACCAGTTGGTCGTATGTGGGTAATTGCCGCTTTATTTCCTCCAATTGAACATTATTGTAGGTTGCTACTCCCAATGGTGTTGTTATGCCTTTGAATGACAACTGCACATCAGTATCCCTCATATCACTGCAAATGAGTAGCCCAATAGTAGGGTTGTTTTCCGGTGTTTTAAGTATCTCATCCACCGCATTGACGTAGAAGTTTATCTGCCCGGCAAAACTTGGGTCAAAAGGCTTTACCTTGATTTCCAAAACAACATACGACCGGAGGCGGATGTGGTAAAATAGCAAATCAATACGACGGCTGACACCACTTACCACCAATTCTTTCTGCCGCCCCATGAAAGCAAAGCCATTGCCGAGTTCCAATAGAAAGCGGGGCATCTGATTGCAAAGAGCATTTTCCAAATCTCGCTCAGTATATTCCACAGGGACATGGACAAAGCTGAAATCATAATTACCGCGCGTTATTTCCTGAGCCAATTGAGCTTGGGGGAGTTGCAATTTATCCTTGAAATCGGCAACTGTATATTTACTTTTCTTGAAGATAATCAAATATCGCGATAGCTTATACCAAACGATACGGTATATCTTTGCACGCCCCTCGCTAACTGTTCCATAATCTTTCAGCCCGTCAATTTAGCGATTGAAGCGAACAAGTAGCGTCTCAATTTCCTTCTCCGATACGATATTGTATTTTTCGGGATTGAGAATCATGTCTGTACGGGTCTCAAATTCGGCAGCATCCACTTGGCGGTTACTTTCTTCTTTGAGTTGACGATATGCTTCACGCATAGCCTCAATCTCTCTGATAATTGCCACTCGCAGGTTCTCATTGTATATACTGACGCGTGGTTTTAACGAACCGTCAATATCAAACTTTTTCAGATCTGCCAAGTCCGCCACAATATTACTCTTATGAAAAAGTTGAACTTCCCGGCCTTCAATCAGTCGGAATCGAAGTTTTATTTTGCCCGAAGTCTTTGTTGTTCGGTAGTATAGGGTAATTCATTCCATCTTGGTTGTGCAGTTTTATGTGCGTTGTGCAAATATAACACTTTTGCACAACCAAAAGTGCGTAGAGATAAATCTTGATGAATTATTTAACATTCATATTCGCTCTAATTCACTGATATATTGGACTATTTCAATTCACATTCATTCGTGGTCATTCATATTTTTGAATCCTTCCAAGGCAACAAAAGAAAAAGTTAAGTCGCAAAGATTTAACTCTTCTTTTTTCATGTGTTATCTTTTGCATGATTGCTTTATTTCGTAATTTTGCATTCGGAACAGTGATTCTAAATCAACCGCACGAAACACAATCACCCTGAAATGCCAAATAAGACTATCACTCAAATCAAGGGAAATTTCCGCCTGCCAAGTTACCAACGTGGCTACAGATGGACCTCCGACGAGGTAAAGCGGCTTCTTGAAGACCTTCACGAATGGCGGCCAACAAACAAGCATCCATATTATTACCTGCAGCCCATCGTGTTGAAGAATCTTGGCAAAAACGCCGAAGGGCAGGATGAATACGAACTTATCGACGGCCAGCAACGCCTGACCACATTGCGTCTGATTATGATGGCCCTTAAAAAGCATTTGCCATCCGTCGTGTGCCCCTATACCCTAACCTACGACACCCGCAATAAAAGCAAAGAGTTCATGGAATGGCTGACTGATGATCCTGATAAAGCCATCAGCCACAAGAATGACTACATTGATTTCAGATACCTGCATAATGCGTACACGCAGATTACCAAATGGATAGACGGTCAATCTGACCCGTTGGACGCAACCATCAAGCTTTATCAGCTGTTGGCAAACAGTGTGAAGGTGCTTTGGTATGAGGCCGCTCCCGGCGAAAGCGGTCAGGAACTCTTCAAACGCCTCAACATAGGGCGTATTCCGCTGACAAACGCCGAACTTGTAAAAGCTCTTTTCCTCAACCGGGGAAGTATTGAAGATTCCGGGCTGCCATCCAAAAACCTGCGGCAGGAAGAAATCGCCACGCAGTGGGACAGGATGGAAAAGGAATTGCATAACGAGAACATCTGGCTTTTCCTGACAAATGCCAAGGGGGATAAATATCCAACCCGCATAGAACTGATATTTGACTTCATGGCCGGCAAGAAGCCCGCGGAACGGGAAAAATATTTCACATTCTATTACTTTCAGAACCGCCTCAATGGAAAATGCGGGCCGAAAGCTGACCGACAGACCCTATGGAACGAGATTGTTGATTATTATGACAAACTCATGATATGGTACAACGACCGCAGCCTCTACAATCGTGCCGGCGCTCTCGTGGCGATGGGCGGTAACCTCAGCGTCATAATAAACAATGTCGAAAAGCAGCGCCTTAAAAAGAAGGAACAGACAAAACACCTCGAAAGCAAAATTTTAGAAAGAATCGCCAGCAAGGAGGAACTGCTCGACTTACGGTACGGTCATGATGACAAGAAAATTCGGGATACCCTGATATGGTTTAACGTCAAAACCATGGACATGTCGGGGGAACGTTTTCCGTTCGGACGTTTCAAGTCGGGAAGCGGCTGGAGCCTTGAACACATCCATGCCCAAAACTCAGAAGGCCTGTATAGGGAAGTGGAACGTCACGAATGGCTGAGGTTGCAGATTGAGGCCCTGCGCTCCATGCCACTGACCGATGAGATTGAAAGCCTTATTGCAGAAGCGGTCGCGGCACATAAGATGGAAGCTGTCGGTGAAAAATTCGCACCGCTCTACAACAAAATCAGCCTTACCCTGACCCCCACGTTGCGCGACGAATACGCCGACCTGAACATGCACTCCCTCCGCAATCTTGCATTACTCAAATGCAACGATAACGCAGCGCTCAATAACTCAGTGTTTGAGGTGAAACGCGTGGCCATTGCCGCTCTCGACCGAAAGGGAAGCTTTGTTCCCGTCTGCACCCGCAATGTATTCATGAAATATTACACTCCTGCGGGGTTCAACCAGCCATATTTCTGGGGTGAGAAAGACCGCGAAGCATATATCGCGGAAATTCATAGGGTTTTGTATGGGACAGACAATGACAGGCCTTTGGCCAAAACCGATTCAATCGAAAGTTAAGACTGACTATGACCTTAAAGACTTTTAAAGATATTTTCAGTGATGGCCGCTGGCTCATCATACCCCGCATCCAGCGCGACTACGCCCAGGGGCGCGAATCGGCGTCAGCAACGGAAATACGCAATAATTTCATCAAGGCGCTCCATAAAGCCCTCGTTTCCGGGAAAGGCATAAATCTTGACTTCATATACGGCTCCATCGAAAACTTAGGCGAACATAACGGCGATACTGACACTCCCGACTCCATGGCCTTTATTCCTTTGGATGGCCAGCAACGGCTCACCACATTGTATCTGCTGCACTGGCTCGCGTCGCGTCACGAAGAAAAATACGCCGAGAGTGAGTTCCTGAAACGGTTCAGCTACGAAACGCGCTACACCACACGCCGGTTCTGTGAATTCCTGATGGGTGACTTCAAGCCGACTTTTTCCGGCAAGCTCTCCGAGGAAATAAAAGAGCATCCCGACTTCGTCCTGTCTTGGAATGACGACCCGTCGGTGAAAGGTATGCTGACCATGCTCGATGCCCTTGAAGAAAAATTCTACGGCGCCAGTCCAGTGGAAAACCTTTGGGACAAACTTCCGCTGATAACGTTCAATCACGAGGACATAGACGACATGGAAGCCTCCGACGAGGTCTATATCAAGATGAACTCCCGAGGCAAACCGCTTACTCATTTCGAACATTTCAAGGCTGAGCTTGATAATGTCATGAACGACAATGCGTTCGCACTAAAAATGGATACCGATTGGACCGACATCTTCTGGGCATTGCGCGAAGAGTCTGGAAAAGAGGACGAACTTCCCGTTGTTGACGACGCATTCTTACGGTACATCCATTTCATAGCGAATGTAATTTGCCTGAAAACCGACGGACAATATGCACCTGACAACGACTTTGAGATGATTGAGCGGGTGTTTTCACATAAAACAAATCAAAAGATTTTATCAGACGCGCTAAGCTGTTGGGAGAAGGTAAACACCGCTGATTTCTTCGGCAATATCTTTTCAAAGAAGAACCCCGACTGCCCAACGTTGCTGATAAACATCAACGGCGAAGTTGATTTATTGCATAAATTATGCCGTGGCGAACAATTCCCCATGCGCGACATCATCCTGTTATGGGGGTGCGTGACATACCGGCTGCATAAAGACATCGTCAAGCCCGAAGAATTCGCACGGCGCATGCGCACACTGCGCAACCTCACGATGAACGCTCAGGATGAATACCGTCCCGAACGTTACTCGGCGATGTTCCATGAAGCGGAACGTTTGATTCTGCACGGATCAATCGACCTGGCTTCAAACTCATATAACCAAGCACAGAAAGAAGAAGAGGCCCGGAAGCTCGAATGGCTCCAGACGGTTGACATGACGCATGAAATGCAGCTGACGGCACTTGAGAACAATGATGTGCTGTATGGTTCGACAACCTTGATCGGACTTGACAACTATCATCTCTTCCCCACCTTCAATACCATATTCAGCCCTGCATGCAGTTCATGGGAAATAATTGCCCGCGCGCTTCTCGCATGTGGGGACGTATCGTACAATGAAGTCAGATGGCGCGTCCTTATTCCGGGTCCGGGCAAGGACAATGACAACAAACTATGGCGCGAATATTTCCGTCCCCGAGCCGATGAGGAATTCAACCGGCGTGTTCATGCTCATCTATCAGACCTGCTTGCCAAATACCATTCAGGCAAAAGCTGTGAGGACATTGTGAATGAATGGCTCGACAGTCCACGGGAATCGTACGACTGGCGATATTACATGGTCAAATATCCTGCCATAATCCGATATTCAGGTTTCGGCAAATACTGGTTTCCCGGCGAATCGAAAACCAACAATTTCTATTCAATGGCGACGCGGGCAAGTACATCCGGGCGCCACCGCGAGGCCATACTGCTCGCAATAAGCAATGAGAAAACCGGATGGGAATTCAATGAAAAAGGCGATTATGGCGGCCCTTTGTCCAAAAGCGGAACAGCCGAGCGCCTTTTCAATACCCCCGACTTTCTGGAACTTAAAGACGCATCCACCGAGCCCGCCACACCTGTCTCGACCTATACCGTCCCCCGTGCAAAAGACGGGGCAGACATGATTGACCGTGTGTCGCTAATCCCGTCATTCGCAGGACAACAATAACGCAAAGCGCTTTTAAAGAAACCTAAGTAACATTTATTCAGTTATAAGATTATGTATAACAATAACAACAATCTCAACATCTCGCCGCAGTTCATCAAGGGCATAGTGTGGTGTATCGCAGGAATCGTCATCCTGATTGTAGCGATGGCATTCATTCGCCCATGGTACAACGTATGGTCGCAGGAAATGGAAGGCAAGGCTGAATTCGCCAAGGCCGAACAGAACCGAAAAATCAAAATTGAAGAAGCCAAAGCAAATCTTGAGGCTGAAAAGCTCAATGCTCAGGCTGAAATTGAACGTGCCAAAGGCGCTGCCGAGGCCATCCGTATTGAAAACGGCTCGATTACCCCGACCTATATCCAGTATCTGTGGGTCCGTCAGCAGTCAGACCTCAGCAACAAGACCGTAATTTACGTGCCGACCGAAACAAATCTTCCCATTCTGGAATCGACACGCGCCCTGTCAATCCCGCAGGAATAATACCCAGCTCATGCCACAGACACGACCTTACACGGGATTGACCAACGCCGAGGCACTGGAAAGCCGCCGGAAAAATGGTGTGAATGTACTCACCCCACCCCCAAAAACGCCCTGGTGGAAAGAATTTCTCAATAAATTCTCCGACCCGCTGATAATAATTTTATTGGTTGCGGGCGTGTTGTCAATCGGAATATCATTTTACGAATATTTCGGATTGGACCAGGACTGGAAGGTTTTCTTTGAACCTATCGGCATTTTCGTCGCAATCGGTCTGGCCACCACGCTCGCTTTCATTTTCGAGCAACGGGCAAACAAGGCATTCCAGATTCTCAATCATGTGAATGACGACGAATTTGCGGAAGTGATGCGTAACGGCACCACAACAACAATCCCGCGTAAGGACGTCGTGGTCGGTGATATTGCGGTAATCAACACCGGCGATGAGATTCCGGCAGACGGCGAGTTGCTTGATGCCGTAACTTTAAGCGTCGATGAATCAAGCCTCACTGGCGAACCGCTGTGCGCCAAGACAACCGACCCGGCTCACTTTGAAAGAGAGGCCACCTACCCTTCCAATCACGTCTTGCGGGGAACGAAGGTTATGGAAGGCCATGGCGTGATGCGCGTGCTGAAAGTAGGCGATGCCACCGAGATGGGAAAAGTGTTTGAAGAGGCACAAATAGACGATTCCGTAAAGACGCCCCTTAACGAACAGCTCGACGGCCTCGGCAATCTGATTACGAATTTCAGTTACGCCTTCGCCGGACTGATTATCGTCGGACAGCTCATACATTTCCTCGGTTGGCACAACTGGCAGGCATATACGCTTATCGTGCCGATTGCCCTGTTCTTCTGGCTTGTAATCAAGAAATTTAAGGGATGGTCAAAGAAAAAGTGCATGCTGACCATCATCGGCTTCTTCATCATCTTCTTCGGAATGGTTATAGGGGCATTTTCCATGCTGACGCCCCAGGCGACCAATGCCGACTGGTCAATGCTTCTGTCCACCACGCTCAAAACCCTCATGGTGGCCGTGACATTGATTGTGGTGGCCGTGCCCGAAGGGCTTCCGATGGCGGTTACCCTTTCGCTGGCTTACTCCATGAGCCGCATGCTCAAGACCAACAATCTCGTGCGCAAGATGCATGCATGCGAAACGATGGGGGCCACCACCGTGATATGCACCGACAAGACGGGCACCTTGACCAAAAATCAGATGCAGGTCTACAAAGCCGACTTCTTCGGCAATCCGTCAGATGACGTCTTATATGAAGGTATCGCCGTAAATTCCACCGCGCAGCTCGACCTTTCCGGCGAAAAGGCGCAGGTGCTCGGCAATCCCACCGAAGGCGCCCTCTTGCTATGGCTCAGGGAGCGGGGCGTCGATTATCAGGATTTGCGTTCAGGCGCCTCCCGCATCGAGGAACTCCCATTCACAACCGAGCGGAAATATATGGCCACCGTTGTGAAATCGGCCACCGGCAAGGACATCCTCTACGTTAAGGGCGCCCCCGAAATCGTGTTCGGGATGTGCCGCAACACTTGCGGCGTCACCAAACAGGAAATTGACGCGAAGCTGCTGGGCTATCAGAACCAGGCGATGCGCACTCTCGGCTTTGCATATCAGGAACTTGGCGCTCAGGATGCCACAATCAGGGATGGCAAAGTTGTGGCCGGCAACCTCACGTTCCTCGGCATTGTGGCGATTTCCGACCCGGTCCGCGCAGATGTCCCCGCCGCCGTCAGCGAAGTGACGGCCGCCGGCATCAAGGTAAAGATTGTGACCGGCGACACCCCTGGCACCGCAAAGGAAATAGGCCGTCAGATTGGTCTTTGGAACGATGCCACTGACGGCGAGCGCAACATCATTACGGGTGTTGAGTTTGCAGAACTGACCGATGGACAGCTACGCGAGCGCGCAGGCGATTTGAAAATCATAGCCCGCGCACGTCCCATGGACAAGAAACGTCTTGTCGAAGCCCTTCAGGCCAACAACGAGGTCGTGGCGGTTACCGGCGACGGCACCAACGACGCTCCCGCACTTAAAGCCGCCCACATCGGCCTGTCGATGGGCGACGGCACCTCCGTGGCCAAAGAGGCTTCCGACATCACCATCATCGACAACTCGTTCTCGTCAATCGGGCGCGCCGTTATGTGGGGCCGTTCGCTCTATAAAAACATCCAGCGCTTCCTGCTGTTCCAGCTCACGGTTAACGTCGCGGCATGCTTTCTGGTGCTGTTCGGCTCGTTTGCAGGTTCCGAATCACCTTTGACAGTCACGCAGATGCTTTGGGTAAACCTCATTATGGATACCTTCGGCGCAATGGCCCTCGCATCCCTCCCACCCTCGGAAAGCGTTATGAGCGAGAGTCCACGCCGCCGGGAAGCGTCAATATTGACCGGCCCCATGCTTTGGGAACTTTGCAGCGTAGGCCTCATATTCTTCGCCATAACGTTCGGGTTCTACTGGCTGTTCACCCATGCCACCGTAACCTCGGTTCCGCAGATGTTCCACGCCTCAGTCGGGTCAGCGCGCGCGATGACACCCTACGAGGCCACCCTGCTGTTCTCGATCTTCGTTTGGACCCACTTCTGGTACATGTTCAACGCCAGCAGTTTTGAAACCGGCGAAAGCATCTTCACCCTCAAAATGAGCAACGGTTTCTGGACAATAGTGGCAATAATAGTCCTCGGACAGCTGTTCATCACCGAGATAGCCTACGAGTTCTTCAATGTCAGCCCCATGCTGCACACCTCCGACTGGCATTTCAACATATCCGGGGCCATAGATTTGCTGATAATAATAACGGCATCGTCCTGCGTACTGTGGATTCGTGAAATCTATCATCTGTTCCGGCATCATCATGATTAGAAAAATTGTCTTAGCCCCGGACTCCTTCAAAGGCTGCCTGAGCGCGGCCGACGTGGCCGAAGCATGCTTACGCGCCATCCGGTCGGTCGCGCCGGGATGTGAGGCCGTAAAACTTCCTGTCGCCGACGGAGGGGAAGGTACGTCCCGGGCAGTCACCGAGGCAACCGGGGGCGACTTTGTGCAATGCCAGGTCTGCGACCCACTCATGCGCCCAGTCACCGCAACCTACGGCATATCGCCCGACGGCACAACCGCCTACATGGAAATGGCGCAGGCAAGCGGCATTGCCCTGCTGGATGCCGACGAACTGAATCCGATGGAAACGACATCGTTCGGAACCGGGCAGATGATATTGGACGCAATTCGCCGTGGATGCAGCGATATAATACTCGGCATCGGCGGAAGCGCGACGACCGATGCCGGCACAGGTATGCTGCAGGCTTTGGGCTACCGATTCCTCGATGGAAACGGCAAGCCCCTTGCCCACGGTGGAAAAATCCTCAGTGAGATACGCGCCATCGACAGCTCAGGCGTTGAGCCCCGCCTGCGTTCCACACGGATTTCCGTGGCCTGCGATGTTAACAACCCGCTGTACGGCCCCCGGGGAGCCGCCTGCGTGTTCGCCCCACAGAAAGGAGCCGACGCCGAAATGGTGAGGCTGCTTGACATCGGCCTTAGAAATTTCGCCAGGATTGTCACCTCGTCCTCCCTACCCCGCATTGACGATTTTCCGGGCGCCGGAGCGGCCGGAGGCTTAGGAGGAGCCTTGGTAAGTTTTCTTGGCGCAGACATGCGCCCCGGCATCGACCTTGTCCTGGATGCCACAGGATTCGACACAAAGCTCCGGGACGCCGACATTGTCATAACCGGCGAGGGAAAGATGGATGCCCAGACCTGCATGGGAAAGGCTCCGTGGGGCGTGATGAAACGCGCCGCGCGGTCCGGTATACCGACCATAGCCATAGCCGGCGCGGTCGAGGATACCGAAGACCTGATTGCCGCCGGATTCACAGCCGTGTTCTGCATCCAGCAGGGTGCCGTCCAGCCCCGTCAGGCAATGGAGCCTGACATAGCCCTGCGCAACATCACCGTCACAATGGCTCAGATTCTGCGCACGCTCAACGCTCGGTGTGGAAGCTTGTAAACGAAGCCCTTTCCTGTTCAGGGACTCCATCCACTTTTTTCGCAGCGGCGATAGCCTTTATAAGGAACGACATGTTGCGCGCGAGGTTGCGCATCGTCTGCAATCCTTCAAGGTCGGCCTCGACATCCTCTGCCGTGAAACCGTGCACCTCATTCCAGTATGTGCTCGACACAACTGGCATTGCACTGATGGTGAAGTATTTGTTGATTTCGTCGAACGCCGACGTTGATCCGGCGCGGCGCGACGACACCACCGCCGCCCCGACTTTCATGGTCTTTTCAACAGTCGTGGCCGTGCTGTAAAAAAGTCTGTCGAGGAAGGCCAGCAACTGACCGTTGGCACCGGCATAATACACCGGCGTGCCGACAACGATACCGTCGGCATCGGCAAATTTAGGAGCCGTTTCGTTCACAATGTCATTGAACACACACCGTCCGTGCTCGCGGCAGAAATTGCAGCCGATGCAGCCTCGCACGTCCTTCGTGCCTACGTTCACCCGTTCGGTATCGACACCGTTGGCCTTCAATGTTTCCTCGACTTCACGCAGCGCGCGGTCGGTGCAGCCGCTCAGATGCGGACTTCCGTTCACTATCAGTACTTTCATATCTATCAGAACAGTTATAATTTCAACGGCAGGGACGGTCATTCCATCTTCTGCATTAATAAAACGCGAGAAACGCAATTATTATTGCGCCGGCCTCAAATCAGCTGATTTCTGTACGTGCGGAATAATTCCTAACTTTGCAGAAAATTTAGCGTAAGTATCATTCATCACTACCTGCAACATCTATGGCTACATTGCTGTCAAAACTCAAGGCGGTCTCGCACGAGGCCACATTTCCCGTGCTGATGGCCCTTTGTGCAGTCCACTGCTTCAACGACCTCCTGCAATCAGTTGTCTCCGCCGTTTATCCCATGCTTAAAGACGACTTGCACCTGACGTTCGGGCAAATCGGCATAGTGACCCTCGTCTATCAGATTGCCGCTTCGGTGTTCCAGCCGGTGGTCGGATACACATTCGACCGCCGTCCCTACGTGGGAAGCCTGCCGATGGGGATGGTCTTCACCGCGGCCGGAATCATCCTTTTCGCATATTCCATGTCGTTGACCGCCGTGTTGATTGCCGTATTTCTTGTTGGCATCGGCTCATCCACCCTACATCCCGAGGCTTCGCGCATCACATCGCTCGCAAGCCACGGACGCCGGGGGTTCGCCCAATCCATTTTCCAGGTCGGAGGAAACTTGGGGACATCCGTCGGCCCCTTGCTCGTGGCCTTCATTGTCGCACCCAATGGCCGCCGTTACATCGCATGGTTCCTTATCGTGTCCGCGCTCGCCTTCCTTGCAATGCGCACGATTTGCCGCTGGTACCGGGGCTATCTCGCGTCATCCAGCAGCGGCGATGCAAAAACAGCCACACACATCCCCCGTCCCCTTACGCCCGGCCGCACCATTTTTGCCATAAGTGTGATAACCGTGTTGATTTTCTCGAAATACATCTACATGGCATCCCTTACCAATTACTACACATTTTATCTGATTGACCGCTTCGGAGTCTCCATCAAGACCTCCCAGATACTTCTTTTCGTCTTCCTGGCCGCCACCGCCATCGGGACACTCGTCGGTGGGCCTTTCGGCGACCGCTACGGACGCAAGCCCGTGATATGGGCTTCGATACTCGGGGCTGCGCCGTTCAGCCTCGTCATGCCGCACTGCGGGTTGGCCCTTACCGTGGTGATGAGTTTCTGCGCGGGATTCATGCTGGCCTCGGCTTTCCCGGCCATCCTGCTGTATTCCCAGGAATTGCTGCCAAACAAACTCGGCCTCGTGTCAGGGCTGTTTTTCGGCTTCGCGTTCGGTGTCGCGGGGGTGGCGGCCGCAATTCTCGGCCACTTCGCCGACACATGCGGCATCGACGCCGTCTACAATGCCTGCGCCTACATGCCCCTACTCGGACTGGTGACAGCCTTCCTCCCCGACCTCAAGCATCGCGGTTAGCCACCGACGCCCTAATGCGGCTGAGGCTCACCGGCGTCAGGCCAAGATATGTCGCAAGATTCTCCAGCGGGATGCGGCGTATCAGCTCAGGCTGGTCACGCAAAAGTGCCTCATATCTCTCTCGGCCCGTGGTGAACAATTGTGGAATAAGGTACGATTCCGTGCGGAGCAACTCTTTTTCGGCAAAACGCCGGCCCCAGTTGGCAATATCGATGTCGCTGGCATACAGCGCCCTCAGGCGTTCGACAGTCGTATGATATAGCCGGCAATTTTCAAGAGTGACTATGTTCTCATATCCAGGCCTGTCATGTATGTATCCCTGCATCGACAGCGCCACAGAGCCCTCCGCTCCAATCCAGAAAGTTATATCCTTGCCGTCGGCATAGCTGAACGCGCGCACAATCCCTTCTGCTACGAAGAAGATGTCATGGCAAACCATGTCCGCCTTGATGATCATTTCGTTTTTGCGGACAAACGTTTCTTCCACCGCCGCCTCGATTTTGGAAAACGAAGCAGTGGGGATGGGATGGACGGTGTCAATTATATCTCTTAGTTTCATCAGTGCAAAATTACAAAAATATGCGCAGGTATGGATATTTAGACCGTACTCGGTGAGTATTTATCAAATGATAATTGATTGCTTTGGAGAAATACCGAATTTTGCGGAAAAAACATATTCTTACTTTCACCCACTCATGAACTGGATAATGCTGATACTGGCCGGAGTCATGGAAGTCGGCTTCACCTTTTGCCTCGGAAAGACCAAAACATCAACCGGCATGGAACAATACTGGTGGTGGACGGGATTCCTTGCCGCTATGCTGCTTAGCCTTTATCTTATGGCCCGCGCATCACGAACCTTACCGCTCGGAACGGTATATCCCGTATGGACTGGCATAGGTGCCGTTGGAGCGGTAGCAATAGGAATAATCTTTTTCAACGAGCCAGCGACATTCTGGCGCATCTTCTTCGTAACGACACTTATTCTGTCGATTATCGGACTAAAAATGGTATAATAATTATGGAATACAAGATGAGGCGGCCTAAACAGCAACTGACCGCACAGGCCGCAGCCGCCATCCTGGAATCGGCTACAAACGGAATCCTGTCGCTTGTCGATGCCGACGGAGAGCCTTACGGCGTGCCACTTAGCTATGCATGCGACGGCAACGGACACATTTATTTCCACAGCGCGGCAAGAGGCCATAAGATTGATTCGGTTGGCAGCGGAGCGCCTTGTTCGTTTTGTGTTGTCGACCGAGATGCCGTTGTTCCCGATGAATTCACCACCTATTTCCGAAGTGTAATTGTAAAAGGAAAAATTCACATCATGGATGATTATGATGAAATACACAAAGGCCTCCTTCTGCTATGCGCTAAATATTCTCCCGGCATAGACCCCGCTCGGGAAATAGCCAAATGTATCGGCCATGTAAAGGTGCTGCGCCTGGACATCTCGCAGATTACAGGAAAACAGGCTATCGAGCTCGTCAACCGGCATAACTGAACCCAATGGTTAAAAATAACCATTGCGGGGAACCATGCAGTATGCTAACTTTGCGTAATCTTTTAGAGGGCGTCGTACATTTGTACGACCCTCTTAATCAAATCAACCATGACAGAAAAAGAAAAAATGCTGGAAGGCATGATTTACGATGCCAACTATGACCCGCAGCTAATCGCCGAACGGCTCGAGTGCAAGGAAAAATGCCGGGAGTACAACGACCTGCGTCCGACGGATGTCGAGGGACGCTCCAAACTGTTGCACGACATCCTCGGAAAAATCGAAGGTGATATTGCAATCGAGCAACCTTTCAACTGCGACTATGGCTACAACATCTCCACCGGGAAGAATTTCTTCGCCAACTTCAACCTTGTCATACTCGACGAAGCCCCGGTGACATTCGGCGACAACGTGTTCATCGCCCCCAACTGCGCGTTCTACACCGCGGGACATCCTCTCGACCCGGTCGAGCGCAACAAAGGGCTGGAATATGCACGCCCCATTACCGTGGGCCACAATGTATGGATTGGTGGAAATGTCTGTGTGCTCCCCGGCGTCTCAATCGGCGACAACTGCGTTATCGGCGCCGGCAGCGTCGTCGTCCGGGACATTCCGGCCAACAGCGTCGCCGTCGGAAATCCGTGCAAGGTCATCAAGCGTCTGCCTTAGGGGCGCTATCCGGGCATCCGTCCCTGATACTATTCTGCAAAATCAGCATTTATTCGTATCTTTGCGCAAAGAAAATCGAAAAGCAGAAACAATATGCTGATGTGGAATCCGTGGCATGGTTGCCACAAAATCAGTGAAGGATGCCGGTATTGCTATGTCTACCGCGAGGACGCCGCCTTCGGGGCGGCCGTGCCCTCCTCCGAGGTGCGTAAAACGGCCTCGTTCAACCTCCCGGCGAGGCGCGACCGCCGGAAAAACTGGAAATACCCTTCCGGCACTGAGTTCGCACTGTGTTTCACATCCGATTTGCTGATCGAGGAGGCCGACGGCTGGCGGGATGAGATATGGGAAATGATACGCCTGCGCAGCGACTGCCGGTTCTTTTTCTTCACCAAACGCATCGAACGGCTTGCCGCCTGTCTGCCGCCCGACTGGGGCGACGGCTACGCCAATGTCGCCATAGGCTGCACTGTCGAGAACCAGCTCCGCGCCGACCGGCGGATGCCGATATTCCTGTCATTGCCCATAAAGCACCGTTTGGTCATAGTCGCTCCAATGCTCGGGCAAGTCGACCTGTCAAGCTATCTCGACCCTGATTTGATCGAGGAGGTCTCGGTGGGTGGTGAATCGGGCAAATACGCCCGTCCCCTGCAATTTGAATGGGTGCTCGACCTCCACCGGCAATGCGTCGGGGCAGGTGTCCCTTTCAGCTTCCACCAAACCGGTTCGTACCTTGTCAAGGATGGCCGGCAATACCATATTCCGCGGGAACATCAGCACTCCCAGGCCCGCAAGGCCGGACTTAACACAAGCCAAAGATGATGAACATTGAGGAATTCCGGGACTACTGCCTGTCTTTTGAAGGAGTCACCGAGAAGATGCCGTTCGGCAAATTCGCGCGCAGATATGACTCCATTTTGGTATTCTACGTGCTCGACCACATGTTCTGCTTCGCCGACATCGACAACTTCACGTCGGTCACCGTCAAGTCCACCCCCGACGAGGTCGAGGAGATAAAGTCGCGGCATTACTCAGTCAGCGCGCCCCTTAACCAAAGCCTGCGGCATTGGATTCAGCTCGACTTCAACGGCGACCTCCCCGACCATGAAATCCGGGAACTTATAAAACGCGCCTACGACATAGTCATGGAAAAATACAGCCGGAAGAAAAAGCGCTCCCTCGGGGGATAATTCTCCGTTAATCCAGCAGTATGAAGGTTTCTTGCGGTGGTTCCCCTGCCGGGTTGCCCGATGGTTTCGGGAAAATTTTCAGATTTTTTCGGATGGCACACCGCCAAATCCAAATATTTTAATTAACCTTGCAATTACTACCGTCATAGAGGCCAAACGTGGCCACTACTGGCGGGATGCAGGCAGCGCTTTTGCGCCGACCAAGCAATCGCCTTGGCGCTTTGCCACGGCAAAGACATATTAATGAAAAGGCGTATACTCATGGGCGATAACTCCTCCTACACTTGAAAGTGATGTATTTAATGGAAGACTTTGGCGAAATTGTGGGAGATGTGGAATCTGCCGGTATCGAAGGAATTGAGGCTGACGGCAGCAATGCTCCCGCTGAATTCTTCAACCTCAACGGCGCGCGTGTAAATGGCGACGCACTCATCCCCGGCCTCTACATCAAGCACCAGGGCAGCAAAACCTCCAAAGTGCTGGTGAAGTAATCCGCTCCTCCGACACAATTCCCACATAATTTCAGCCCGACGAATCCGTTTCGCCGGGCTGAATTTGTTTTCGGTAAAATGCCGGATTTTTTCAATTTGTGAACGACACGACCCGTGCAATTGATTTAGAGGGTGTTTAATAACTTCACCAAAGGTAGTTGGGATTATCAGTACTATATCAAAATTGGAGATTCAGGAAATGTGAGGATTACGTCTCCCGAATCATCAATCCTCATATTTTATAGCCGGATTGATTCGTTGCAGTTCGGATATGAAACCGTCCATGTCTTTTGGCGATATTATCAACGGCATGGAACTTTTCAGCACATTGCGGTCTGACAGGCTGATTGAAACCCGGTCAAGCGACATCGCGGCGGTTGCCAATCCGCCACGGGTTTTCTTCACTTTGCAAATCTTTTCAACCGGGACCCATGTCCAGCGGTAAAGGTTCCTTATCCCCAGCTGATTGCCATTTATCTCATATTTCATGCCGGTGACACAGAAAATCCACATCACGGCCATGCTTGCAGCCACTATGATGCCGGCAATATTATCGCCATCAATCATCGGCCCCACGAGGCAGCCGACCACCATGATCGCCAGCACGGCGTAAACCCACCAGTCAACTTTGGATTTATAAACTTTCCTCTCAGTCATAAGTGTGTGAGCTGAATTTTAAAATTACATACGCAAATTTAAAGAATTTTCGGCAGATTGACAAATAATTCCATGCTCCTATGGGTATTTTCACTAACTTCGCACCAGAACCCACATCAATCATGAACAGACTCAACACAATTGAAAGAACCGTGATCTTGGCAGCCGTCATGGCGTTTTACGCCTGCGCCGGGAGCCCTCCGACTCCACCGGCCAGATTGCCCGACAGTGAAATTCCGGCCTACCGAGAGGCCGCGCATAAACTCGCACGGTATATTGTAATGGAAGATTCGTCCTTCCATCTAACCATTACGGAAGATTCCGCCGCCAGGCTTGGCATACCGGGGAAGTATTTCAAGCGAGCGGAACAGGAATTGGAATACACCAACTATCTGATCCACGAAGAATATAATAAAAAAGGCATCCCCGTGGAAATGCCTGAATATAACACAGACTCCCTACCCCGCCCATAGACCACCGGGCGACGCAGGGAGCCTGCAACAAGTATCTTATTCTATCGTTCTTACCGTTCTATGCTCGCTTTGATGGTGTCGACGATGTAGCGGACGTCGTCGTCGCTTACCCAGGGGCCGGCGGGGAGGCAGATGCCGACCTTGAAGAGGCCCTCGCTGACGCCGTTGACATAGGCGGGGGCATCGCGGTAGACGGGCTGGCGGTGCATGGGCTTCCACAGGGGGCGGCTCTCAACGTTGGCGCGGTCGAGGCAAACGCGCAGGGCCTCCACGTTGTCGTTGGGCTGGCAGTCGGTGGTGGCCGACGAGGCCTCGTGGATGACACCGGCGGCGCCTCCGACGGCGCCCTTGACCACGGTGCGGTAGGCCTCGTCCTGACCCTTTATCCTCAGCGAGGGGTCGAGCGTGGCTGTGCAGAGCCAGAAGTTGGAGTCGTACTCCGCCCCGGGGTTGCCGTGCATGGTGACGCCGTCGACTTCCCGGAGGAGCTCGCAGTAGAGCTGCTGGACATGGCGGTGGTGGGCGATGTGGGCGTCGAGCACGGTCATCTGGCCGCGGCCGATGCCCGCGCAGATGTTGCTCATGCGGTAGTTGTAGCCTATGGCCTCGTGCTGGTAGTAGGGGTACGACTCGCGGGCCTGGGTGGCGTACCACATCACACGCTGCCGGTCGGCGGCGTCGCGGCATATCAGGGCGCCGCCGCCCGAGGTGGTGATCATCTTGTTGCCGTTGAACGACAGCACCCCGAACTTTCCGAACGTGCCCAGCTCCTGTCCGTCGAAGCGCGAGCCGAAGCCCTCGGCGGCGTCCTCGATCACCGGGATGCCGTGGCGCCCGGCCACCTCCATGATGCGGCGGATGTCGTAGGGCATGCCGTAAAGGGCCACCGGGATGATGGCCTTGGGCTTGCGGCCGGTCTTCGCCAGGCGGTCCCCGATGGCCCGTTCGAGCAACTCCGGGTCCATGTTCCAGCTCGCCGGCTCGGAGTCGACGAACACCGGCGTGGCGCCGCAGTACGTCACCGGGTGGGCCGAGGCGCAGAAGGTGAACGACTGCACGATGACCTCGTCGCCGGGGACTACGCCGCACGCCACCAGGGCCAGGTGGACGGCGGCGGTGCCGGCCGACAGGGCAACGACCCTGCGGTCGAGCGGGGCGGCGCCCTCGCGGCGGTTGACGAATCCCTCAAGATCCTTCTCGAATCCGTCGACGTTCGGCCCAAGCGGCACGACCCAGTTCTGGGCGAACGCCTCCTCGATGAACTTCATCTCATTGCCCGACATATGCGCCAGGCACAGTATTATCCGGTCTCTCATATTCCTAAATTGTTTCGTTGTTGTATGTCATCCTGCGACCGAGCACGGTGCAGAGTATCATCTGTATGTCCTTGGTGAAGGAGTAGTTGTGCAGGTAGTACCGGTTTATCCTCACCTTGTCGGGGAAAATGACCTCGTCATTGTATCTGGCAGGATCGGGCTGCCGGGCGAGCAGCTCCTCCTCGTCGCGGTACTTGAGCGATGCCGGCCCGGTGATTCCGGGGCGCAGCATAAGCACCTCGCGGTCGTCGCCGGTGAGGGCGTCGGCGTATCCGGGAACGTCCGGCCTCGGGCCGACCAGACTCATGTCGCCGGTAAGGACGTTCCACAGTTCCGGCAGCTCGTCAAGCTTGTATCGCCGCAGCGTCGCCCCCAGCGGGGTTATCCGTGCCTCTCCGGCAACTGACACGGAGGAGCCCCCGTGGCCGACGGTCATCGAGCGGAACTTATACATCGTGAAAAGGCGTCCGTGGCGTCCGACCCTCTTCTGACGGAATATCACAGGGCCGTCGGGCATCCTGACGCGTATCGCCACGGCCACCGCGGCGAGCAACGGCCACAGCACCGCGAGCCCCACAAGGGCGGCAACGCGGTCGAAAATCCATTTTATCGCGGTCTGTCTCATGGGTTCAGCTTGCGGTTGCGTATGAGTTTCGACAGGTAATAGGCCATCTCTCCGATGATGGCGGCGGGGTCGTCCCGGCGGAAGTCGTCGAAGGAGTCGAATCCGGCGAACGAGCATGCCCTGCGCCACTCTGCCCGGTCGAATTTAAACTTGAGGACGCGACCTGCAAGTGTTATGACGTCGCCGAGTATCCATTTTGTACGGGTTCCGACAATGGCTCCGGCGTCACCGTCGTATGTGCCGGCGGTGGCCAGACAGTAGTGTATGTGGGGAATGTCGAATCCGGCCGTGATGGGGGTTGCCAGGCCGCCAGTGTAGCGGGCGTTCATCTCGATGAACGCCGCACGCCCCGTTGTCGGGTCCACCCGGAAGTCGAGGCCGCACACGCCGTTGTAGTCCACGTGATCGAGGAAAGCCCGGGCATGCTCCACAAGCCCGGGCATGCTGACGATTTCCCGCTGAGTGGTCGTTCCACCGCCGTCGGTCTTCGTGACCAGCGCGCGGTAGACCGAGGCGCGGAAGAAGGAGCCGTGGCGGACGCAGTCCACGCATACGTCGCCCCCGGGAATCCATTCTTCGATGAGGGTGTCGGTGTCCGCGTGACGGCGCGCAAGGGCGCCGAGTTCGGCCGGCGTCGAGGGGAAGAAAACGCCCTTCGCGGAATTGCCCACCGATGTCTTGAACACCACTGGGAACTCACTCACCTCATCAATAGAACTGTAAACACGCGGCACAGGTACTCCGGCCTCCGCGGCAAGTGCCGTAGCCGTGCGCTTATTGGACAGGGCGACGAGCTTCTCTTCTGACTCGACCGGAATAACGAGCCACGAGGGGAAGCGGTGCCTGTTGCGGGCGATTACTATGCCCTCGTCGTGTGTGGGAAGCAGCACGGTGGGCCGCAGTTCCTCCACTTTCATGAGCAGGCGCGATATGAATTCCTCCTCGTCGGTGAACGGGTCAGGATACGTGAACGAGCCCGCGCAGAATCTCGACATACTGCATATGTTGTGCCGGGAAGTGTCGGCGCACCATACCGCCAGCCCCCTGGCCGAGAGGCTGCGCAGAATGTTGTATCCCACGCGGTTCCAGCAGTATGTCACCAGCACGTCGCAGCGGTTGTGTTTTCTTTTGTCGGACATTATTGAGAAAGATGTTGGTTTCTGGCTTATGCGTGATGCGGTGCAGTTACCGCAATCCGGATGTGGTGGACGATATTTCCCTGTAATATTCCTTGAGGCAGCGGCGCACGTAGCCCTGCTCGTAGCGTGAGGCGACCAGCGGGCGTGCCGCGGCACCAATGGCCGCAACGGCCCCGGGGTTCCCGACGAACGATTCCATTGCGCCGTGTAGGGCCTCCGCATCGCGCGGGGGGATGATGACGCCGTTGCGGCCGTCGATGATTATCTCGCGCGAGCCGTTGATGTCGGTCACGATTGACGGGAGGCCCATCGCACCGGCCTCGATCACCACGTTGGGGAAGCCCTCCCGGTAGGAGGGGAACACCAGGGCGTCGGCAGCCGCCAGCCACGGACGCACGTCGTCCTGCGGCCCCACAGCCTCGATGCCGGGGCATGAGTCGATGACGCGGCGCGCCCCGGACGAGATCGGGTCGAGGCTGTCCTCGTACGGTCCCACCAGCACCAGCCTCACGTCCCGGCGCTTCTGATACAGCCTGCCGAAAGCCCCGGCGAGCTCGTCCATGCCCTTGTCGCGGACGATGCGCCCGATGAAGATGAAGGTGAACACTCCCGGCTTGCGGAGCCGTGCAGCCGCCTCCATCACCGTGGAATCCCCGGGATTGTAGCGGTCGAGGTCGATGCCGCGGCAGTTGCCGTGGCCGAGCACCCGCAGGGGCTTCGAGGTTATGCCATGGTTGAGCAGGTCGGACTTCACACCCTCGCCCTCTGGGATTACGTGGGTGGCGAAGGCGCAGGTGAGGCGGTCGGTGGTCATCAGTATGCGTCGCTTCATCCCGGTGGAGGTGGGGAACACCAGTCCCGTGAAGGTGTGGACCCGCACCGGCACACGCGCCAGCCACGCCGCCGTCATGCACAGCAGCCCCGCCTTGGGCGTCATCGAATGGACCATGTCGGGCTTCTCGTGCCGGAACACCCTGACCAGACGCCACAATGACTTCAGGTCGCTGAAAGGCGAGATCTGCCGCGCCATCTCGACCGTGACCGCACGGGCACCCGCAGCGCGCACCCTGTCCAGTTCAGGCCCGTCGGATGAGACGGAAACCACCTCATGCCCCTCGGCCATCAACTCAGGGATCAGCCCGGTAAAGAAGCCGACTGATTGCGCCACCGTTACTGCTCGGATGATTTTCATAGGATTGGTTTGATATTCAAAAGAGAAAATGCCCTTACGAGTTTCTTCATCTTAATGAAAGAATAGAGTGTAATCTATATGTGAGCGACATTTTTAACATTCTTGCAAATGCAGTCAGCTTAATTAAAGCTGCCGACTTGCTGTTAAGTATGATTCGTTCAGCCACTGAAGTTTTATAGTTCCACTGCTGCACGCTATCCCTAATCAGTTGCAGATATGGATGCTCCTTCTTGGCGATAACCGCTGCCTCGTCGTAAGCGCATCCAATCACACCGTTAAGGCGTGAGCGGGTCAATGCGTGAAACACACCTGCACGGGATTGCTCGGGAATAGCCCGGAGACGCAGTTTATCGAAAGCATACTCGTATTCGAGCCCACCCTTGGTGGTATGCGACAGACTCAGAGGTTGACGTGTATAGTTGTATAGATTGGTATAGATGAATCGTGGTGGTTTTGACATGGCAAAAACATATGCTATGTTCATTAACAGATCTTCACCACTGGTGATTTCTCTCGGAATATCGAGCATCGATGGCGACAATATCTTGCGTCGGTAGAGTTTAGCCCATGGTGATGACGGGATACGGCCATCCATGGTCGCAGTCTGCCATATTTCCGGTTTATACATCTCCTCAATTTTTCTTGATGGAGGATAGAGAAAACCCACCACGAGGTCAGTCCCATCACTTGCTGCGGCTGCCATGTCGGCCAGTGCGTTTTCGGTTAATGAGTCATCTGAGTCGACGAACGTCACCCATTCACCACTGGCAGCTTCCAAGGCCCGTTTGCGCGCGTGTGACACACCGGTGTTGTGATGGCTGATAAGAACGATTGACACATGCGGATGCTCACTGCTGAATTATCGTACTTTATCACCGGTGTCATCTTTGCTGCCATCGTCGGATACCACAATTTCGAAATCTTGAAATGACTGGTTGACGATAGACTGCAGGCACCGTTCTATTGTCGAGCTGGCATTATATGCCGGAATCAACACTGAAATTAACTTTCTCATTTCAAATAGCTATAAGACCGGTAGTAACCATCCGCCATGGCTGATATGTCAAATTGTTTGGCTCGAGACCGGCATAATTTTGATATTTCAATTCTTCGGTTCCGGTCATTGTCTAAATTGATGATTTCATTGGCGAAGGATTCCGCATCTTGGTGTGGAAAGAGGATGCCGGCACCGGCAACTACTTCACGCAGGCCATCGACATCAGAGGCGAGAAACGGCTTGCCCACGCTCATTCCCTCGACAGAAGACAGCGAAAGCCCCTCAAAATGCGAGGACATCGCCACATAGTCTGCCGCGTGAAGCAACTGGGGTACGTCAGTACGTAATCCAAGGAAATGGACACGGTGTGTAACGCCTTCTGTCGCAGACAGTTTTTCAAGCTCCGGGCGTCTTGCACCTTCGCCCACGAGGAAGAGGTGAAAGTTATCAGGGAGATAATTAAGCGACTTGATGAGTGTATCCTGATCTTTTTCCCAACGGAAGCCGGCCACCATGATAATCTTGCGAGTCCCGGGTGCGATTGACTCCAATTCGGGCGAAGGTTCGGCTGACGCGTATTTATCCACATCCACACCATTGTTGATGGTCGATATGTCGCTCTTACATTCGCCTATATAGCCGCGCAGGTTTTCCTCGGCTTTTTGGGATATGCAAATCACTTTATCGTAGCGCGAGTACATCCATCGGTCGATAGGCGCGAACCATCTGTGACTTCTTCTTCGATTTGAGCCGCCGTGTTCGGTAGTTATCAATTTGATGGATTTACCTATCGCAGCAATGGCTGCAAAAATTTGAGGGGCGTAATTGTGGGTGTGCACGATGTCATAGTGCGAAAGCAGCCTGCGAAGCCGTAATATATGTACGGGATTATATACCGATTCTCCCTCGGAAAACGAGAATACATTTATGCCGAGGCTAACAATTGAATCCTTGAAAGGGGTTCGGACTCCATCAAAGAGCAGCAGGTCCACGTCGTGTCCCAGCGCCTTAAGACGCGGCAACAGGTCCACCATCAGCTTCTCAGCTCCCCCCGTGCGTAGGGAGGTGATTACGTGCAGGATTTTCATATTTCAATCGCCAAAGCCTGTTCCACGATGGGAGCCATGTCGTAATACCGATAGTCGGCAAGCCTGCCACCGAATATGACGTCGCTTTCTTTAGCAGCCAAATTGCGATATTTGTCAGCCAGTTCGTTATTACGGTCATCGTTAACTGGATAATACGGTTCCATTCCAGGCTTCCATTCGGTAGAGTATTCCCGGCTTATGACAGTTTTCGGACAATCGTAGACTTCCTGCCCAAACATTTCAAAGTGCTTATGTTCAATTATCCGGGTATAAGGCACCTCACGGTCAGTATAGTTTACCACGGCGTTCCCTTGATAGTTGGGGGTATCTTCCACAACTGTCTCGAACGACACCGTGCGGTACTGCAGCTTGCCGAACCGATAGTCGTAGAACTCATCAAGAGGGCCAGTGTAAACAAGTTTGTCGGCAACCTCTTGCCAACATATCTTGGTATCGTCCGAAGAGCTTCCAGTGCAGAATTCTCTGAAGAAATCACACTCCAGCCGCACATCAGTCCCTTCAAGCAGCCCGTCAATCAGCCTGGTATATCCTCCGATTGGTATTCCCTGGTATTTGTCGTTGAAATAGTTGTTGTCAAATATCATGCGCACAGGGAGGCGCTTTATGATGAAAGCTGGAAGGTCAGAGCATTTTCTGCCCCATTGTTTTTCTGTATAGCCTTTTATAAGAGCCTCATAAATGTCATTGCCAATTAACAGACGCGCCTGTTCTTCAAGATTGGCCGGTTCCCTCCCGCATAATTTTGTCCTTGCTTCTTCCCGCTGTTCCTCTAAAATTGCATGGGCTTGCTGAGGAGTTGTCACATGCCACATCTGATAGAATGTGTTCATGTTGAAAGGAAGGTTGTAGAGCGTTCCGCGGTAGTTTGCTACTGGGCAGTTGGTGTATCGGTTGAACTCGACGATGGAATTGACGAAGTCCCATACGGCCTTGTTTGAAGTATGGAAAATATGTGCGCCATATTTGTGGACGTTGATGCCTTCGATGTTTTCGCAATATACATTTCCGCCGATGTGCGGGCGTTTGTCTATTACCAGACATCTTTTGCCGGCTTGCTTTGCCCGATAGGCAAAGACGGAACCGAACAGGCCGGAGCCGACAATTAAATAATCGTATTTCTGCATGTTATCGTTTAAAACTAACCCTTAACCGGGGCATGATATAGGGAGTGATGATGCGGTTGAATAAACCACTGGCTATCTTATATATCACGAAATTGCTTAGCGTTGCATTTTTGATACCGCATATGATTCTTGATTTCACACCGATGCCGTTTGATTGGAGCGGCGTGAATCCTACTCTTCTGCATCTACCGATGATCTCTTTAAATTCCTTATAGCCGTACCCAGAAGTCAGAATACGGGAATAGCCGAAGATTTTCTTTGAGTTGACACTGTCGATACAGGCTTTATATACTTGGGGCTTTTTATTAACTCCGAAAAAACCCAATGCACCCATTATGTCGTTAAATGAATCAAGATAATCCACCACGCACCGGCGCGCATGTTCTTTGGCGCGGTTAGTGGACGCACTGGATTCCCGAACGACATACCGGTAAATATCGGCTTTACACGACAGGTATCGGGCATCAGCTATAAAGACGGTGGAAACGAATAGCTGATCCTCTCCAACACGATATGGTTTGAACCGGATGTTATGCCGGTCAAGAAAATCCTTGCGGTAGATGTATATCCAGCAGAATGACGGCAAACCACATTGTTTCTCGGAAAGGAATTCATGTGTCGTCCCATAATATTCCAACTCGTCTACAATCGGTTTGATTTCCCAAAAGTCATAGCTGCTGTAGAAATGTATGACATCTACGTCATCGCGCTCGGCATACTTGCGAAAAGCAATATTAAGGCCATTGTCAAGTAAATAATCGTCTGGATCGACGAAACCGACAAATTTTCCATTCGCAGCATCAATGCCTCGGTTGCGGGCAGCGGCGACTCCTGAATTTTGCTGATTTATAAGTCGGAAATTCTTATGTAAATCCACATACCGCTGGCAAATAGCCGGGGAATTGTCCGTAGATCCGTCGTTCACGAGTATCACCTCATATTCCTCAGGTGCCAGTCCTTGACGAAGGATGGAGTTCAGACATTTTTCCAGATACACCTCCATATTGTAGATTGGCAGCACGAGACTCAGCAGCATCACTTGTTCAATATAAAGTTATTCAGTGATTTATATTCATTACCATGCGCAAATGCCATTCCCTTTAAAGTGCCATGTACAAAAGCGACAAGATGTTTTGGATGGAATTTGGCAATGGAGAACAGGACGCGTGTAAACGACCCCAGCGCAAAGCGCCATGAGAAGGCGAGGGCGCACAATGCCTTTTCCCGCCCGCTGTTGCCGTCAAGGTCATAGCATGTGCGGTACCACGTCATGTAATAGGACAGCGCACGGTATTTTATTTTTCTGTATGTCTTGTTGTGAACGTTGTTGGTTCCTGCGTCAAGATGCAATATTCCGGTTCCGTGGGCCATTAGCACTTTATAACCATTCTTATGCAACTTGTATGACATTATCTGATCCTCACCAAACGTTCCGGCTGGAAATTGGTCAATCCATAATTCATGCTCATAATGTATTGCCCGGAATGCCTCGGTCTTGCACAGGCAGGCTGTGCCGGGAAAGCTTTGGGTAAGATAGACGCCTTTGTCCTTTGGGTTGCCGTTGAATGAGAAAGTTCCGTTCCTTTGAATTTTTATAGCCCAGTTGTCATCCTTCCGCGCGTACACTCCGTTTGCCATATAATACCCCAGCTTCTTGAAATGGCTCATCCCGACATTGTCGAAAGTCTCAGGCGCGATGCAATCGGCACCCTGCGCCGTCATGGCGTCATATAACTTTTCGACAGCGTCATCCGGAAAATAAATGTCATCGTCAAGAATAAGCAGATATTCCGTGTCAACTCCCTGAAGAGAGGCTGCCCGCTGATGCACAAGCCCCTTGTGGACCGGCACATACTCCTCCATTCCGACTTGAAAATCAGGACGCTTGTAACCTTCAGCCAAAAATACGAAGATGTGCCGGGGCTTTACTGTCTGATTATGCAGTGACTCCAGTTCCTTACGGTACATGTCGCCGGCCGTACCCAACGTGCGTATGGCCACACTGTATTCAAATTTCTGTTTATTCATTTACGAAATATTTATGTTTCCAGTAATAGTAGAGTCCGTATCCGGCCGGTATACATAGGGCTACGAGCCATTTGTACGGGCATTTGAAAATCTCACCTATGCCACGGTTGTCAAACTTGCTGTATACTATGTATAGCAATGTCTGCTTGATGCGCATTCTTAGGTTAAAGTGGTGGGACATGGTTTCAAGTGATCCCTCAATACCGCCCTTCGGGCACAGGAACCTCAGCTTTTTACCTTGCAGGGTCAACCCCCCCTCGAGATAATCGCAGATGTATATGATTCTGTTTATGAAGAGCATGTCGCGTTCTTTCGCCATCCGGATCCACACCATCCCCTCGCTCATGAATTTTTCGCCGGGATATACCGTAAACGGATGCCTGCGCAGACATTCCGTAACCCAGACTTCGGCGTTGTCAGCCGACGAGCCGGCGTTGTATTTCATTTCTATGAAATTGCTGATGGCATAATCTTTTGGAAATATTGATTCTTTCATTGCAGTCAATCCGCCATTTACCTGCTTACCTCTGAGGAACGACATGCCGCAGAGATTTTGGTTACGGACTTTGTGCCATTCAGATATGACTGTCTCCACGGCATCTTCTGTCAGCATGTCGTCGCTGTCCACAATAAAGAATAATTCGCCGGTTGCCATCCGGGCGCCAAGGTTTATTGCGGTGTGTTTCCCTTCATTTGGTTTTATTATGTACCGCACATTCAACCTTGCGTCTTCCAGCCATGGTTTCACAATGCTCTCCGTGCCATCTGTGGATCCATCGTCAACGATTAGCCACTCGAAATCAAGGGAGGTCTGCCTGCACAGGCTTTCATATAGGTTCGGTAACAGATGTGCCCGGTTATAGGTGGGTGTGAAAATTGTTACGGCTGACATAAGTCTTTGGTGATAGGGTGTGGTTATCCCTTCTTATAATGCTTAATGTAGATTATGCCGGTATAAGAAGTGGAAAAACTATAATAGGAAAGGCCTGTTGACATAATCATTTTGGGAACCTGAAGGCTGGGCGATAGAACTTGTCATTATCGTATCTATGATCGTATTCGAAATGGCTCCATAAGGGATCCGGATTTCTATGACCATTGGTTAAAAATGTTTTGTATGGATATAAATAATAGCCATTTTGCCAAGCGACATAAACTCTCACATACAGGAGCAACATCACGGTTATCATTACAATGCCCAACGAATTTTTAATTTTTTTCCTGTTGCGAGCAGTGGTGCAGATTAATGTTATTGTATATATTATCCCCAATGTGAAATACCAGGCGATACGTCCGCCCTCGCTGGACCTTATGAACAATAACAAAATTGCACAGAATGCCCATGACATATTTAAAAATATTAGATTATGACGGGAAGGATCAATTTTTTTGTAATTGCTTAAGATTATACAAACAAAGAAAGCAACTTCCAAAAAATAAGCTATTCTGGCTCCAGAATCAGCATTGTAACCGTTCATGGACATGGTTGATATACTTGCGTATGCATCATATAGCGAACTTGTGATGCCGGAAAAACCAACTATTGCGCATACCGCTAATATTGCAATTACCTTACTTGGTTCCCATTTTTTCGTAGGCATGAAATATAATCCCGCAAATACAACTCCTGATTTATGAAGAGAGGCCACGATGAGCGCAATAATGAAAAACTTCCATTTTTTACCCTCAATCAAATAGTTTACGCCAACCCATGCCACTGAAAACGCCAACACCTGCCGAAGGTATGTGAAAGAGAAGAAAAATGCCATTCCCAAGAAAATGATTATAGCCAAGGGATAATTCGTCATATTCTTGGAAAAAGCCTTGTAAAAACAAAAATACATTATCAACGTAATAGTGAGAATGTAGATATATCGGTTAGCCGAGAATAACGCAATCAGGAGACTTAGGGATGAATATCCCGGTTCAAAATATGTAAGAGCTGCTATTGTGTCATACCGAAGTCCATATGTAATGCCGTTTGCGATACTGTCAAATACATCTGCGTAGATATACCGGTCGTATCCTCCAAACATATCAGACAAACCCACAAACAGGGCTAATGCGCCAAGGTAGTAAGCCAAGAAGGTTTTATTACGGTTAACTGCGTCACCGTCAGCATAGGCAAGGACGGGTATGAAGAAAATAATCAAATACAGCCACATAAATGCTTTTTCAAATGCATTTCAATTGAACAGGGTGAACTTATTGTCTGAGGATGGCTTCGCGGCCAGCGATACACATACAAGGATGCGGTTGGTTTCCGTTTTTCAAGTGCGCCGGAATAGGCTTGGAACTCATATCCGATGCATTACTTGCCATTTACAGCATCTCTTTCATGCTTTTTTGAGAACAGGCCCGAAACGGTGTAAGCCATGAATAGTACTGGATTCATCACTCCAACAAATAGATTCATCTTGGCATTACCCGTAGTGCCGACAGGAAAGAGCCGGTCTGAACGGTACGTCCTGACAGCTTTCAGAAGATAAGATAGATTATAAAATTTCAGAAGGCTGAAAATATGGCCACCGATACTGAAATTAAGTATTCTGGCAAGTGCCCTGCGAGCGCGGATATCCGTAGTATCTCCAATCAGCTCATGTATTTTCCGATGTACGGTCAAGCTATCCTGCGACAGTTTAACCAGATTACGACATGATAGATTACGTGAGGTGGAGGACATATTGGTAGTGACATAGACGTATCCATGCAGAGGCAGACATTCGACACATGCCGCATTTGCCAGCACTTCAATGTTGAAGAGAAAATCCTCAATGTTTTTGGTCCCGTGCAGGAACCTGTGGTCGCCGATGAGGCTACGGGAATACACTTTATTCCAAAGATATAGTCCCCTGTGATGACCAAGGAATTCCAACGATTCCCATTTCTCTAATTTATGATAGAGCGCGTTTGTACGTATTCCTTCGGATGTTTCCTCATCATAGTTGAAGCAAACCACCTCCGGGCGGAACTGTTGAATATAATCAAAAATATCACAAACACCTGTGGTGCTTACATAGTCATCACCGTCTACAAACCATATGTAGTCTCCTTTAGCCAGTTCAAGTCCTGCATTGCGGGCAGCTGAAGCTCCCTGGTTTTTCTGGCGTATGAGACGCAGCTCGTATCCATCAGTCCGCATGCTGTCGCATATCATGTATCCCCCGTCCCGGCTGCCGTCATCTACGACTATGATTTCAAAGAGTTTACGATCCACTTCTGCAGATAGAATGGAATTAATACACCGTTCAATGTATTTCTCGCAGTTGTAAAGGGGGATTATAAACGAAACAAGGGGGCGTTTCATTTTGGTTTCGGTATGCTATGTTGTGAGAGTCCCGTAGACACGACTACAGGCTGTTAAGATATTTTATGATGTCAAAATGCTTGATGGTGTAGGGCGTTTCATCACCGCCTTGCCTGTTCAACATTTCCAATTCTGGGATGACAATTATGCTTTTGTCGGCAAGCGTGCACCCTGGAGCAACGAATGCGATCTTATTGGGGGTGGGCAGCGCGATGAATCTTTTCACTAAACCCTCATCCATAGAATTCCGCTAGCTACTTTGTCAAGTATGATCGTGAATGACCTATGCCTTAGCCTGATATTGTTGTAAATCCTTACCAAACGCTCTTAATTAAGGCATCTTAATTAAAAAGGTTCATTTTATTTTGAAGAACTTTAAGCAACAAGTGTCATAGGCTGAAGCGGAGGTTAAGAAACGCCACCAACAACATTCGCTTAATGGATTTTCCTGGCGTTTTTAACGGGAAAAGATCATATTCGCGGAAAGTGTCAATCACCGCTTTTTGAATCATTCTTTGTCTATGAGATTTTTTAGTGACAAGCTGTGTGATGGTGCCTAGGCAGATAGAATGGCCCATTCTTATTATACGCTGCCTGACATCCTCATCGGCGACAGAATCTGCGAATCTGATGAAAGAATTAGCGATAATACAATTATCAGTCAGACGTTTGATTACTTTTGTAATATCTGTTGCCGTAGATCTCGAATTAGGATGAAGTTCATATATATAAGGACAAATATCGGTAAACATGACAGTCCGAGCCAGCGCGACCGCACGATACATGAATTCCACATCTTCGTGATATAGCCCCTCATAAAACCTAAGTTGTTTTGATTCAATGAACGAACGCCTCATTATGGCGGAACATGCCGAACATGGTTGATAATTCCCTATAATGGCATCACTGCCTTTCATCGGCACATACTTGGACAACCCCTGTCGACATGTGATGCTTGTTTTCTCGTCTTTATCGTATTTCAAACAAAATTCAAAAAACAATATGTCACAATCATGCTCATGAAGAAGATCTACAAGAGGTCTGCAACTGTTTTTCACAAGATAGTCATCGGAATCCACACACCATACATATTTTCCGACAGCCTTAGCTATACCATTGTTTCTCGCACTACTGATACCTTTGTTCTCTTGAGAGACAAGTGATAACTTAGGATACTTTCCAGAGACAATTAATGATCGGACTAATGATGCTGTTCCATCTGTTGAGCCATCGTCCACAATAATGGTCTCGAACTCGCCAATCTCTAAATCTTGAGAATAAATAGATGCGATACAGCGTTCAATATATGACTCGACATTGTAGGCGGGGACTATGAATGACAGAAAATTCATGAATAGGATGAATTGAGTAATCAGTGTTTGAAACGTTTGTAAATTGTCAGAAGCCAGCTTGGCCGCAGCACATATATTTTAGTCAGGAAGTCAATGTGCAGTATTGTCAACGTATATATGAATTTATGCCATGCAGGAATTTCAAGATTAATAAATTTTTTATTGAAACTTTTCAACGTCGAACGCCAACCATCGGGATCATATCCCGCTTTGTCAAAAAGCAAACCACCTTTTGCGCTGAATACTAAATGAACAAGCTGACTTTCATAGAGACTGTATTCATTTCTAAGTCTGAAATAATCAATCAGTTTCGACGTAACGTTAATTTGAGCATAAATCATCTCTTTTGTTCTGTTTCTGGTGGCAGATCCCATATTGTCCCGGCGATAGAAATACGACTCATCATTTACAGTGGCAATTTTGTCCGTCTCCATCATCATGTATATGCTGATATATAGATCTTCCCATAGAGGGATGCTTTCATCCAATCGTATTCCCAATGAATCAAGATAGGACTTACGAACCAATTTGTTACATAATGAACCATGAATTCTGCCATCAATCAACTCCTTGAGCCTTTCAGGACGAGATATTGCTATGGAGGGGATGTCTATGGTAGCAATGTCCCCGTCCACGTATGTTATGCCGCACACGACCACATCCAGGTTCTCCCTCACAGCCTTGTCATACATTTTACGATAAAGATTTTCTGAAATCCAATCATCAGGATCACAATGTATTATGAATTCACCGGTTGCCACATCCATCCCATCCTGCCGTGACTGACTAACTCCCATGTTGCAAGCATGACGTATGATTTTAACCTGATTCTTACGATCATTCTGCTCAATCCATTCTGATAGTATGGCGAAGCTATTATCTGGACTGGCGTCATCAATGAAAATGTATTCTATTTCCGCCAGTGTCTGTGCAAACAGGGATTCCAGACATCTGTGAAGATATTTCTCTGCATTATATACAGGTATGATTACTGAGACTTTTGGTATAGGCATAGGGGGATTCTAAGACTTATTTTTGGAAACGAATAAATATCTTCAACATTACCGAATACACATGAATATTCATCAATGGAGTGGGCATGCCATGATATCTGTAAATGCACCGCAGTGACAATGGTATGGCTTCATTTTTCCATAGACATTTTATGAGATAATGATATCGGGTGCTGGTAAACGTACTTGCGCAGTCCAGTTCTCTGCCATATCTGAAATCCCCAAGACGGTTTGAAACCCACTTCACCCACGGAATGTCCCATTCAAATTTTCTGGAAAACATCTCCTTACATATGACAGCAAGACTATCAATCCTGCGCTGAAGATTGTCGGTGGATTGGGTGATTGAACCTGGGCGGATGCGGTACATGTAGGTTAAATCTTTGACAAACGCTATGTTTGTTACAAACGGATATGCCAACGCCTGCCAATGATTATCCTCATGATATATCCCTTCCCTGAAATAAAGTCCATATTTTATTATGAAATCACGTGAAATAAGTTTATTACAGGAAATTACAGGAACATCCTCCATCCATATGCTCCGTATCCAGCCAATATCATCGGAATATTCCGGATAATCCTTATGAGTCAATGTGAGATAATCATGGACTCCAGCTACCGGAAATGTTTGAAAGTTACCGATGATTATTTCAGTTCCTGGATATTGAATCGTGCGGTGATATAGTTTCTCGATACAGTCTGATGGAATCACATCATCTGAATCAAGAAAATACACATATTTCCCATGAGCAGTCCTGATACCAGTATTTCTGGCTGCAGACAGTCCACGGTTTTCAGCATGTTCGACAATTCTGAACCGAACTGACCCTGTATAGCTTGAAAGGCAATCCTTTGCAACCATCATGCTCCCATCTGCTCCTTTGTCGTCAATAAGCAAACATTCGATGATACATGATGTCTGTTGGTTCATAACAGAATTGATACATTCCGCAATATAAGGTTCTACGTTATATACTGGAATTATTATGGATACATCTATGTTACTCATGCCTTAAAGATGTCATTAATTGTTTGACAGATATTGACCAACGCACGAGTTTTATACGGAAATTGACATGCCATGGTATTTTAAATGGAGAAAATTTCTTTTTACGCAGTTTTTTTACCAGATGGAAATTTACTCGATGAAAGTATTTTATCCGTTCCATCTGTTCAAACACTGATGAATTGACCATGCTTAATTTGCGGTCAAATTCAGCAAGTTCCCGTAAAAGCATGTGATCCTCCGTCTTTTGATAATTCCAGTAGACCCAATAAAGATTTTCCGCAATAACATCTTCCATGCGTTTTATAATCTTTTCATTAATCTGCATAGAATTGGCAGACAGATATGTGGCATTTGAGAGCCATACATCCAACACCTTTCTTTGGCTTTTCAAATATATGGCCGGATCCATAGTCTGCCCCTCACGGCCAATGAGATAGCGATAAAGTATTCCAACATCAATGTAACGTACAGTCTCAGCGTGGCACAGTGGCTGAATGCGCCATTCTGTGTCCGTATAACTTATCCCTTCTGTCTGGTGGTAAGCGATATTGCTGAATATGGCCCTTCGATAGGCTATTCCGTGCATGGCAAGCTGAAGGATGTCCGCCCGACCCATTTCGTCGAGACGCAAAGTCTTGCCTGCCGGTAATCCATATTTACTCATGCGATTGCTTGGGTGCGGATTCCCGGCATCATCAACCTCCATGAAATCTGTCACCACAACATCATCATTGACCGATCCAAGGCAATTGACAAGTCTTGAAAATGCGTATGTATCAAATGTGTCGTCGGCATCAAGGACTTTGACGTAACGACCGGTTGCCAACGGCAGTGCTGTATTGATGCAGCTGCCATAATTACCGTTTTCTTTGTCGATTACGCGGATTGAGTTTGGATAGCATTTTGCATAGCTGTGGGCTATCTCCGACGAGTGGTCTTTCGACCCGTCGTTCACCACAAGCACCTCAACGGCATCCAACTCAGGTATCAGGAGTGAGTCAAGGCATTTGCCTATGTAGCGCTCCATGTTGTAGGTGGGAATGATTATGCTTATCTGTTTTTCCATACATCAATCACTTGGTCGGAAAGTTCGTTATTGCGTTCGTTGTTCACTGGATTGTATATTCCACGATAACACCGGCTTACAATAATTATTAATTATTTTTACGCGTAATGAATTTATCAAGTCTCATATAACCATAGGAAGCGGTAAGAGTGACCGCAAAATAAACAGTAATCAACACAAATAGATTCCAGTTCCAACATGAAAGATAGAAAATTTCTCGTGTAAGACCATGTAATACAAAAAGGTAGGCCGAGAGTAGTCCCATGAGAACAAGGCTTTTGGATTCAAACGCCTTACATAAAGTCACGACACAAACCACAAGCAAGAGCCCGTTCAACGGGTGAAACCATTTTACTACTGACATAACCGAAAACAACGCCAGACCAATAAAAGCAATCGGCTTTGGCACAGTGATGTCAATACGGGCTGCCAGCATACCTAATAGGAAGACTGGAATCCAGCCTATGGAATTATGCCGTATCCAAACCATCGTATCCGGAGCGACGCCATACAGTACGAAATAGTCAAAGACGATGAATATGCCTGCAAATATTAGCAAAAGCCTTATTGTTCCTATTTTTAATTTACTGATTATCAAAAATATGGCATACTTCTGGAAAATCATTCCAAAAAACCAGTAAGGACCTGGTAGAATTCGGAATGACAGCATATTGGCCGTCATTGTGGGAATCTGCCACAAAAGCTCTGCCGGATAATAACGGCGATATATGACACTAACTATAAATGCAAATACAAGCAGAGTCGGCATCATTAAGATCACCAGTTTTTTCCATTGCTTAAACAGGAACTTACGTCCGGCATTGAACTCAATTTTCTTGTCATATTTTATTGACAATCCGTAACCACTTACAAAAATAAAAAGAGGAACCCCATACCAACCTAAAAAGCCAATAATATATAATGGGGAAATCCAACTCTTTATTCCAATCAAAAAATTAGTAGCATTTATCTCCACCCAGGACATCTCATTACATTGACATCCGATGATGGGACGAATGAAATTATGTAGGACTATCGCAATTATTGCCAAACCTTTAATTTGATTTGACTGATTCATTGAGATTTCTGTTCGGGTTGAACGTAACATTAAAGACATAAAGGTGAATAATAATTGATTGAAGAGAAATATCGAAGTACAACAGATTAGCGATTATTATTCTATTTGACAATATAATTTAAGACTCTGATACTTGGGAAGCGTGTCAAAACATTTCCTGCCAAGGACATCAAAGTCTTGTCATTATTGAACTTAGCAAGCATTATGTAGATAATGATTCCAACTGGAATTCCAACCATCAGCTTCAACCATGCGTAAGGCAGCCAGATAGTTGCCACAACAACACAGGCGGCCATACACAAACTGTATAACAAAATTGGCAGAATATCCATTACCTGTTTTTTTAATCCATAATTAAGGATTTTGCCTGTATAATGACAATTAAAACAGAAGGCCACATAATTATACAGCGCCATCGCTGTACACATACCGTATATCCCTGTCGGGATGGCCGCAATAATCATGATGAAGGCTATGGGTTTCTTCATCAGTTCCAACTTAAGAACAAGGTCTGTGCGCCCCTTCACATACAGCAGATTCAAGTTAACATTGGACAAAGGACTGGATAAACACCCGAAGCAGGCGATTATCAACATCCCGGCAGATGGGAGCCATCGTTCGCCCAACAGGACTTCAATCAATGGCCATGCCAAAGCTGCCATCCCGAAAAGAATCGGAAATATCAGGAACAAAGGAGCGCGAAGCAGAATTGAATACATTGACAGAAGAGCCACGTTATCATCCTGCAGTTTTGCCAGTACGGGATAATTTACCTTCTGGATAATATTCATTATAAATGACCCCGGCAAAGTGCTTATCGAATTTGCCCTCGTGTAATACCCTAAATCCGACGCCTGATATACCTTGCCTATCACAATGGTAGACAGGTTATCATATATAGTATTTATCGTGGAGGAAACAAGATGCTTACTGCCGAATCCGAACAAAGCCTTGAATGACTTCTTCTTAAACGTAAACGAAGGTTTCCAGGATGAATAATACCATAGGAGAACCATCATTATTATACCCGAAAGCACGCCTTGCCACACCAATGCCCATACTCCGAAGCCGTTGTATGCCATGATTATGCCGGCAATTCCTGAAAAAATCACGGACACAAGTGAATTTCGGGCTTTCGAACGGAAATCAAGCTTGATTGACAGAATGGTTCCCTGAACCATACTCAACGCCGAAATGATGAGTGTGGTCGAGATAACACGGGTGACGGGAGTGAGAATCGGCTGATTGTAGAATTCTGCTATGAATGGTGCTGCGAAATATAAAATCCCATATAACCCTATTCCAACCATCATATTGAAATAAAACGCAGTGGAATAATCATCGTTATTCACATCCTTCTTCTGAATCAACGCACTCGATATGCCCGAATTAAGGAATGTGTTTGACAATGCCAAAAAGATCGTAAGCATACCCATCACGCCATAATCGGCGGGGATCAATCGTCTTGCGATTATGATGCTTATGACGAAACTCATACCGGTGGTCCCGAACGATTCAATGCTGGACCACTTCATGCCACCGGCAATTTTGCGTTTCATATTATTGTCCATTCTTCAGTTCCTGACACGCGGTAGCATGAATGCGGCCTTGAAACGCTCCTTCCAATCCGCTTTTTTCCTCAATTCATTAATAAATTCCTTATACGGACGATTCACGTCAAAGACAATAAAACCATGCGCTGTGGGTGCCTGTATGGGTGTCATGTAATTATCTCCGTATTCCACCCGCAAGCGTTCATCCCACCCCACTGGCACAGGCAGCTGGATATCCTCAAAAGGCATCAAAAGCGTTTCGGAATATACAGAAATATGGTATCCCCGCCGTTTGCCCCAGGGAGACGTCCCAAACTGATAAAGCAAACCTCCATCATCTTTAGGTGGCTTTCCCGATGTGTTAAGCGTTCGGTAGATTTCCTCCACTTCCCGGTATGTGTTCAAAAAACCATGTGTTTTGAAATACAACCATTCACGCAAAGCGACAATATTGCACTTGACAAATCTGGACATAACAGTCGCATACGTACGAATTTTCATTTTGCTGCGCAGGATTTCCGCTCTTTTCAAAGCTACGGAATGGTCATCCAACCGTCCGGAAACGTAATCCAACGGCAGGATATCTATGAACACTCCCTGATTGAACCGTTGCCACTTATCAGGAGGCAAGATACATGAAGTGTCAGATCTGCGCAACTGAATGTGCATGCGGTCATAACCCTTCTCTGTATATCCGCTTTGCAGAAAATATGGTGCCGGAAACTCATACGCAAGCTTGACAAGCTTGTCGTAATCTTCCCGCAGCATTATAAAATCCATATCGTCATCCCATGGAATAAAGCCGCCATGTCTTATTGCTCCAAGAAGGGTACCGCTGTCCGCCCATATTCTGAGATTATGTTTATGGCATACTTCAAGGAGCTTTTTAGTCAGGTCTAATTCCACAGCCCAAAGCTGTTTCATTTCCCGACTTATTGTATATCCATCACGAATTTCTTCTTCAAGATTCATCTCCGCTATGTGTCAATGAAATTATACTGTCCGCTATAACTTGTAAACTATCAATAACATGTACCCTGTTTAAAATTATATTGAACACGTTATTTATGTCTGTGCAACCGAGCACAATAGCATCACAGCCATCCTCCCCCACCATCTTCTTTACCACATTTTCAAAAAGAAAATATGGATTATTTGGATTTTTTCTATCTGTAAACCTCGCTGTATTCTTGGCATTGCAGATACCTCTGGTTACAATTTCCTGAGTTTTACTGTCAGGATATACGATTTCAGAATTAGGGGCATATTTTGCAAAACTGTTGTTATATATTTCAGTTTTCCTCAAGCCGTCTGAACATATAATCCCCACCTTATGTACATTCAACGAGTTTGCCCGTTTTGCCACTTCATCAAGAACATTGATGAATGGAAGACCAATGCCTTCCTCAAGCTCCTTAATGAAATAGTGGGCGGTGTTGCAGCACATGCACAGGATATCGCAACCACATTCCTTCATCTTGCGTCCTATTGAGATATAGTCGTCAAGGAAGCTTTCCCCGCGACCTTCAAGATACATGCTGCGGCTGGGCGTCTGGGTTGCCTGCCATATCAGCATTTCCGGATGGTGCGCGTCCCTAAATGCTCCACGCCGGGGCAGTTCTTCCTCCACGAGCTGTTGCAGACGCCATGTCGCAGCTACTCCGTTTCCTCCAATGACACCAATCATAAATTCCAGTCTTTGATTATCTTAGATACTCTCGTGTAATCATCGTATGTATCTATATCATACGCACGAACTTTAATACCCCGCATTGGAAGGCAACGCTCAAAAATATTATAAACATTTTGAGTGCTGTAAATCAGGTTACCTCTTTTTAGACATGCCGGGCCAGTCCATTCGTAGTCTCCGCTCTCGCGCGAGAACCTAAGGACACGACCCTCTTCATCAGTCTGAACATATACAGCATCGTCAGAAGTAATATCTCCATAGCAGATAAACTCACCTTCTGTATTCAGTATTGTCCTTACATCATCGGGATGGACTAAAAGGTCTCCGTCCCATTCAAGAGTTCTATCATATGCATGGCGTGCTCCAAGATAATAGCTCGTACCTGTTTTAGTCTCGAAGTAGCGGTGATTAAAGACAAACACCACATCCTTGCGATATTTAAGGACTTCCTCAATTATGTCATTAGCTTGAAAGCCAACCACGATACGCACATCTTCAACGTCCTTGAACATCTTGAGCTGCAGCGAAATCAAAGACTGCCCGTTGATTTTGACAAGTGCTTTGGTCAACCCGAGACCGAGACGCGACCCGATACCAGCGCAACTTATAACAACTGATTTAATTGACGGCATAATGCAGTTTCATTAAAAATTATATAATCCGCTATAGAATATAAGCTTCGGGCCGGTTTGTGCGTCAAGCCGGTCGCAATCGAGATGTCAGCATGACGCATGGCTTCCAAATCATTGTTTCCGTCCCCGATGAATACCACAGTCTCGCCAACTGCTTTATATTGATCAACGACTTGTTCTTTTCGCAAGATTGATTTAATTTTCTTTACCCTATTATCCTCAACAATAGCTTCCGAATAATAAGCCTTGCATCCTATTCTCTCACCCAACATGGAGCACCAGCAATCAAGGTTGCCTGTAACGATTGCACAATCTTCTGCATGCAGGCGGATAAACTCTGCAACATGAGTATAAAGGCTTGCGTTACCAAGAAGATGAGCGACCTCATCAACTGGCAGATTTCCAAGAATGTTTACCCTGCGGATAAAACTCTCTATAAACGGAATATTGCCTTTGACGGTTTCCAATGTGAGTTGATGGATTTCCGATTCCACGCCAAAATGTGATGAAATCAGCGGAACCGTTTCCTCAGATGTCACAGTTCCATCCAAATCAAACAAAAATTTCATCTGTAATGCGCAATAAAAGTGAGTAGCTGATTTTATTTTTTAATTATAAACAGCATGTGCTTAGCCGATAATTTGAGAGTCCAGATCTTCCCCTGTCCATGTCACATGGAGTGGGAAAACCAGAATCAACCATTACAACCTGCAGTCGTGGTCTTTAGCTGGTGTTTTCGGGCGCGGGTGCGCCATTGGATGCCGTTGTCGCCGATCATGCGGAGCTGGAACACGGTGTTGTCGCCGTCCTCTATCTTCGAGATGTCGAACTCGCGGTCGGCCAAAAGGCCGCTGAGCACCACCACCCGCTCGCCTTCCTCGGGCTCGAAGCCCCCGATTGGCGCGACTTCATAGTCGGACGTGAACTGGCCGATGGTTTCCTGAAAGCGCTCGAACTGATGGCGTGGGATGGCGGCGTAGTCGCCCCCGGGCTTTCCGGTGGTGGTGTAGCACCAGGCGATGTCGCCGATTTTGCAGAACAGCGGAAATATGTCGGTTACCCGTGCCCGGAAGAACACGATGTCCTTTATGACGGGAACGCTTTCGGTGACAAGTTTCTTGCCTATACGTTTCTTTATCTCGTCGTAGGGATAGAAAAATTCGATGGACGCGCCTCTGTTTACCGCCTGCGCCACCCTGTCGGTCATAGTTTTGAAATCGACCCTCGGGCGCAGTTTCATGGGATACCACCGCATGGGATTCTCGACAAATATGGATGTGACGGAGCGCATCAACGCCGATTTGCCAGCCGTATCAATTTCGGCGACCTCGCAAAGCGACAGCAACGGCATCCCGGCCGGTGCTGTTCCCATCATTGCCAGGACTTCCGAGCCTGACATGCCGCAGCACAGGGCCGAATAGGCCATCACAGCCCTCACCGTATTGTCAACCGAGCCAAGCATGGCGATGTTGCGCATGCGGAACAGGTCTGAAAGTTTCTGTTCTGCGAAAGCCCTGAGCTGACGGTCGGTCAGCTTCGACTGGCCGAGATTGAAAATATATTTACGCCGTGGCGACGATTGCCGTTTTATCAACGCCGACAATTCGGGGCGGTCGCATGATATGTCCCCTACCCTCTGTTTTGCCACTTCCAGCACGGGCATGGCGTTGTTCAACAGCGAGAACATGAGCATGTCTGCCGCCTCGGCCAGCTCACCCGGCTGGGACGTCACGGATTTCGTGACATTGACAACGCCTTTGAACAGCTTCTTGTCGAAGTCAAAGCCCTGAGTATATGCACCCTTAATCTTTTTCTTGAATGTGCGGAACAGGGAAGCGTCGGCAACCTCCATGTCGTGACATAATGCTGATATTATGTCATAGTAGTGGATGGCTGTTGCTGCGGTAAGGCCCTGGAGCCACATGCTCAGCACCCAATCCGCCAAAAAACATTCCGACGGAAAAGACACCGCGTTATAATACGTGCCCGCAAAAGCCTCGAAATTGGCAACCGCCTTTCTATATGACGGTAGGGATGCCTCAGACATTCCGCTGATTCTCGTGCGGAAAGATGATATTAACTCCGAGATATTTACGCCCTTGTTATCAAGCATTTATCGACAAGCGAACTTTTAACTTGAATAATAAATGTGGCAATCCCATAAATCCCCCTGCCGCCGGGTCGACCGGTTGGACAGAGGTGACACAATAAAGTATTTAAGGGCAGAAAGCATCTGCTTTTCCATGCAAGTTTATAAGCATCTCTTAATAAGAGATACTTAAATCGGCTGCAAAATTACTCAAATTAATTGAATTATGCAATAATACAGTTCCGGGGCGCCTTACCGAAATATGCTCTCCAACCTGGCATTGTTTAACTTATTGTACAGGTTTACACAACTTGCGCATTGAAAATCAGATTATTGCAAAAAGTTCCCTGCATCGCTGCAGGGAACTTCCTTTCTTGCACAAACCGTTTACCTTCCTGATTTAAAGGTAGTTTTGACAACCTCTTAAATGACAGACGGCAAACTTTTTATTTTTCCGCCGACGTTCAGCCGGACTTTCGGACTCCATCAGAGGCTTTAATCAAACCGCGCCCCATGACTTTGAGCCTTGGAGCGCGGTTCCATCCTAAGCTTACTAAAAGTCTATCTTACAGTCATCTTGATGGTCTTGTTATTTGCGGTGCCGTCGGGGTTGTTCACATTGAGCGATGCGATATACATGCCGGTTGCGAGGGGGGCGTGGTGCAGCTGGCCCACAGCGCCGCTGCCGCGGAGGTTGTCGTAAGAGCATATCTCCGTCCCAGTCACGCTGAACACACGGATTGACCCAGTGCTTTCGGCAGGCATTGTATAGCTGAACGTATTGGTGGTGGCGCTGTGTTCAAGCATGGTCTGGCCAGTTGTGGTGGTTGCTACTGCGCCCGTTGTTATATCATTGATTGAGAAAGTGCGGGTGGCGTCCGTGGGTATTTTGGCGCGAATCACCAGCGCACCGTTTTCAAACGTGTAGCTGTCGGCGGCGCCCCCGGTTGATACCGATGCGACGGCCTTCTTCGCCATCGGTGCCCCGCCGTCTGATGTGACGGTAACGTTGCCGGTGTAACCGGGAATAACTATGGTATATTCCCTTTCCTGCGGCATGCCGGCGTATGCGCCTGAATGGCTGACCGACACTGAGTGTCCGTTGGAAGTCACTCTGCCGGTGAACGTTGTCATGAGCACCTGGTTGTCGGCAAGCGAGGTGGTCGATGTGTGGTCATCGTCAAACATGCGGCTTTCCACAGCGCCCTCGTTTTTAAGGTCGCGCAGATAGGTGACGGTGAGACGCGTGTTGTCAATGTTGCCGGTGTGGTCAAAGTCAGTCTGTGTGAATCGGGTGATGAACGAACCGCAGCGGCCGAAATGAGGCAGCGTGCCGAGGTCGCCCTGATACGTGACGGTGGTTCCGCCGGCATAAGTCTTCGACATGTCGTTCAGGTCAACCCAATCGCCCTGCGGGAACGTGATTTCACGGCTATGACCAGTGGCGAAGTCGAGTATGGGGGCGACGAAAATATCACGGCCCCACAGGTATGAGTCGGTGCAGTTGGCCGGCGAGGGCGCGATACCTTCCTTGTCATGGAAGTTGACCGGGCGTGCGAGGGGTGTGCCTTTGGTGGCGTTTTCCCATGTCAGCGAGTACGTGTAGGGAAGATAGCTGTAACGCATGTTGATGAACCGGCGCACATGCTCGAACACGTCGCTGTATTCGCTGTGGTATGGTTCGGGCTTGTATGTCGAGTGGGTGCGGAACATGGGCGAGAAGGTGGCGAACTGAATCCAACGCAGGTACAGCCATGAGTCGGTGTGTCCGTCATATTCTGTGGCAAAGCCGCTGATGTCTGAGCCCATGTAGGCCACGCCCGACATGCCCGAGCTGAGGAGTGCGGGAATCTGGGCGCGCAGTCCGTCCCACGAGCGGCGTATGTCACCGCTCCACGGGAATGCCGAGTGCCGCTGCATGCCGGCAGTTCCGGCACGGGGCATCAGGAACGGCCGCACATCGGGAAATTCTTCCTTAAACCCACGGTACACACGTTCGAGCCACAGGTCCGAAAATTCGTTGTGAATCTCGCTCACGCTGCCGCCGAGGTGATAGCTGTCCGAATCATGGCTTTCGGGTTCGCCGAGGTCGAGCCACCATCCGGCGACACCTTCGGTGGTGCGGTTGCGGTAGGCCTGCCACATCCAGTCCATCGCGTCGGGGTTGGACGAGTCTATCAGACCGACCTTGTCGGCGCCGAGCCACCACATGTTCGACACGTCATCATCGGCAAACCATCCCTGCGATTTCAGATAACCGTAATTCTCCGATGCGACCGACGTGAAGAACGGCTCGGTGATGCATATCGTCTTGACACCTTTATCGTTGAATCCGGCCATCATGTCGGTGGCGTTCGGCCAGTTTGGCGCATACCAGTCGAGATTGCCCATGCCGCTGTTGCCTTCGCCTTGCCAGTAAAGGTCGAACACGATGGCGTCGAGTGGCAACCCGGCGTCCTTGATGCTCTTCACAACCTCCTCGGCTTCGCCGCGCGTCTTGTAACCGTAGCGCGATGTCATGTATCCGAGTGCCCAGTAAGGAGGAAGCTCCTGCCGGCCGGTTAGGCGGGTGTAGTGGTCGAGCACCGACTCCATCGATCCGTCGTCAGAACCGATGAAGTAATACGACACCGGGGCGCGGCTGCCTGATTCATACTCGGTGCCGTCGGCCGAGGGGGTCAGCCGCGCATGGCGGTAATGGTCGTCGACAAGCAGTCCGTAGCCTGAAGTAGACACTACGAAGGGTATGCAGATGTTGTGCGGCGCCTCCCAGGTGCAGTCCCATCCTCCGGTCTGTGTATTGTTCATCACGAGGGTCGTGCCGTTCTGGTCCACACGCTTGCCGTTGTATCCTCCGCCGTAGAAGGCGCGGTCGCCCATGCCGTCAAATGAAATCCTGCGGGGCACCGTGCTGTTGTCCAGGCCGCCCCGTTCGGCCAGTATCACCTTGCCCGAGTTGTCGGTGAAACGTATCTTGCTGTCGGCTTTGCTTACCTCGGCGATGACCCCGCCCGTAGAAAACAGGACCTTGTCTCCGGCATCGTGGATATTGAAGCTTCCTTCCGCCACGGCGTTCACGGAGATTGAGCGACGTTCGTCGGCACGGCTGCCTTCGATATATGAGAATACCTTCACCACACGGTCTGTATAGGCGGTGAGCATCAACCGGCCGTTCTCGGTGACTATGGTGGCGACCGGACCATCGGTCGACCAGCTCAGCACGCCGCCGAGAGGCTTGGCAGCCGGAGCGGTGAGTCCGTTGGCAAAGGGCACTATTATGTCCGAGCCGTCATCGCCTCGTCCGCATTTCGAGCCGTCGTCATTGCGCATTACGAACGCGAGGGCCCGCAGCTCGTCGCCGGTCTGCAGTCCGTAGAAATCCATCGGCACCATGTCGAGCGTGTAAAGGTTGGGGTTGGATTCAGAACGCGTCATGCGGTACTTGGGGTCATTGTCGCACCAGCCCGATGAGTATTTCCAGTCGGAATTGCTCACGCTCTGGTCGGTGATGGCACCTGTGTGGACATATACATCACCCGGGTAGTCGAACAGGTCGCCCGATGCGTTATAGTAGACGGTGATATGTTCGACAGGCGACGCGCCGGCAGGCTCATACCAGCAGCGCATTGCCGAACGGTCGGTATTGATTATGCTGACGGTCATGGAGGCAAGGTTGACACTGACGTCGTAGATGCCGTCCGAGTCCACGCTCCACTGGCGGTCGTCGGTGCCGTCCTCGCTCACCTTAGCGTCGGATGCGGCGTCGCGGAAATAAAATTTCTGCTCGGCATATCCTCCGTAGCGGTTGGTGGCAATCTTGAAGGTCGCATGTCGTCCATTGTCTCCAACGGTTTTGAGACTTACGCGTCCCTCAAACAGCATGGGATCGGTGGCACTCATCGCCAACGGGGTGCCGAGGCCGAGATCCCAACCGCCGTCGGTGGCGTCACCTACGAGATAAAGCACGTTATGTTTCACCGGCAATGCCTGGTAAGCGGCCTTACTGACATTGATGGTCATGTCGGTAAGATTGCATGTCACGGTGTAGTTCGCGCTTTCCGATACCTTGAACTTATAGTCGTCGCCGCCATACTGCAGGCGTCCGTCACCCGAAATGTATGCGTCGGCCGAGGCATTGCGGTATTCGGGGCGGTCCCATTGCGCTTCGGTCAGGAATTTGAATTCTTTGTCGGCGTTGAGATAGCCAGTGTAGGTGAATATCTCGGGATTGTCGCCTGTCTTGACCATTACAGCCGTCTGGTCGAGGCTCCAGCCACCCCACGTGGCATCACCTACGACAAGCAGCTTGTCGACAGCTGTGGCGCTGAGCGCTGTCGCTGCAAGAATAGTGATTGAAAGCAGTTTCTTTTTCATATTGACAGATTTATTCCATTACAATCATTGTCCAATAGTGGAGCGACGGTACGGTTATGCTCACCGTACGCCCACGCTGGGTGTATTCAAGTTCCTGCGGAACTCCACCGAGGCTGTCGGGAGACGCAACCCAAACCCTTGATACCATGCGGTCGGAATCAATGTCCAGGCGTATGTCGCTGAGTTTCGACGGTTCGGGCATGTCGGCGTTGACATCGCGCCAGCTGAGCGAGTTGACCGATGTGAAGTTGAGCAGGTGCATGACCCTGGCGCCCGCTGATGTCTCGTTAGCCAGCATGGCGATGCGGCGGGGCTGCGGCCCCCTGGCTCCGTTCCATAACGAGATGCTGTGACCCGAAAGCGACTTTACTTCGGGTTGGAACTCACCCTCCACGTCATACAGCCAGTTCTCGTAGGCGGTGACGAAGTCGTAATACCGGGTGATTGCCGTCTCCAGCGTCTTGTCCATTTTCAAGTTAGTGTTGGGAAAGTACTCGTTGCAAAGCATGTTGTAGCCTGTGCCGAGTTCGAGGTGGGCGGCTCCGAGGGCGAAGATGCACGCGTCGGTCAGCAGTATGCCGGGCGTATTGAAATTCTTGCCGTAGTTGGCCACCCCATAGTCATAGTTCATATAGGCGGCGAAGATTGTGCGCATGTCCTTGCCGCCGTTGCGGCGGTTGGAAGCAACCACATCATAGAGGTCTGAGAAATACGGAGAGTCGGCCCACATCTCGTTGTAGCATACGTCAACGGCTCCCGATGAGGCTATCTCGCGTTCTCCGAAACGCGACACTGAGTTCATTATCAGCCGTTTTGACGGATGGCGCGCCTTCAGTTTCCTGAGAAGTTCGCCGAAACCCCATTCAAGGTCAACCTCATTGCCCCACCAGTCATACAATGTGCCGGGATCGCCGAGCTGGTCAACCTGGAATCCGTCAAACGGCAGGTTGCTGTAAACTTCGTCGTTGCGGTCGGCGAGATAGTTCTGCCAGTCGCCAAATCCTACATTCATGAGCGAGATGCTGCTCTTCCAGTCGGCGGGGAGCTCGTGATATACTTTTTCGCTGTGATTGCGGTCGCGGAAAAGGTACCATGAGTAGTGCACGCCGTCATTCTCGGCTCCAGCCCGGTCGAGCGCTCCGTATCCGAGGTTATAGAAAAACGAGAGCATGTTGTAGCCGTGCTGTATATTTATAAATTCCCTCACTACGTTGAGCGATACGTCGTTATTGGCGATGTCGGTGTATATGTCGTCCGGGCAATATGGATGGTGATGTTTCCAATGCCAGTCCTGGAACTGTACGGCATTGATGTGACGGCGGTTCAGGAAAGCGACGTCGCCTGCGAGCCATTGCTCCTTGCCCGGCTGGAACCATGCCGTGTAGCCGTTGCGGGGAAACCGCTTCCAGTCGGACGATACGTCCACGCCGATACTGGCCAGTATCTGTTCCCGTCCGTCGGCCTGGGGCATGTAGACATCGACCATGTAGCCTTTGAAGTCGGTGGCCGGGGGCTGCCATTCCCACCATTCCTGACGCAACGGTTCCTCTTTCAGGATATGGACGCCGTGGCGGTAGCGGACCATCGCACCCGGGAAATCAGCAAACCGGGCGGCGTTGAGCCATACCGATTGTCCGGGCTCATAGCGGGCCTTGTCGCTCCACAGGTCCAGGGCATCCATGTCAGGCTGAACGTCGAGGGGGCGTCTCATCGGTTTTCCGTTGATGCTGTTGTCAGCCCCGTCAATAACATATTCCGAGTTGAAACCTGCGTCGAGCATCTTGTTGCCATTGGGTGTCTTGGGGTCGCCGTTGTCCGAGATTATAAACGACTGGCCTTCCGAAAGCCGCACGATGCCTGTGTGAAAATCGCCCGAAGGCATTTTACCGAGCGTGGCGCTCTCGGCCGGGGGCCATGTCTGCCCACCGCTGCCGATGGCCACCGAAACGTCCTGGGCGCCGGCTGATGTCACGCACAGCCACACAGCCGCGCTGATTATATATCTGTTCATCTTACTGCTATTTTGAATGTGAGATTATCAACTTTCACGATATAGATACCCGGCGTGACGCTCATTCGTGCACCGCTCGCCACCAATACGCCGGCGGGGGTGTAGGCGTCGGCCTCTGTGAAACAGCCGCTGACAATTATCGTGCGGTCATCGACGCTTACCGTGGCGGGAGTTCCGAGAATGTTGTCGATGCCTGTCAGGAACATGCGTTCGGCCCTCAGCATCGGCATGGTTCCTGAGAAATCGGCGGTCAGCGTGTATTCTCCATCTTCGGGAACGGTGTAGCTGTAACCGTGCATTGGCGAGAGATTGGCTGTTCCGTCAGGGGTCAGCATGGTGTCGGCATTGGGCGATATGGCCGTAAGTTCAGGTTGCTCTGCCGAGTAGCACAGCTTGTAATAGTCGCCGGCCCTCATGCTGGCCTTGGTTGAGAACACCCCCGGCGCCGTCTGCTGGAATTCAACGCAGGTGTCGTCGAGGTAAGCGGTCAGATAAAGGCGGGTGGGCACCGGACCGAAATGCAGGCGCATGTCGTGACGGTCGTAAGCCACCATATAGCGGCCCGGAAGCGCGGCAAAGGCTCCTGTAAGGTCGGGGGCATCGGCTCTGGTCACTTTGAGAGACCCGTCACCCGCGCGGTCGCCAAGGTCAAATTCGAGGGTGTAGAGCCCCGGGGTTACAACCATATATTTGTAATCATCGGCGTCGGTGACGTTATATTTAAGCCAATGGCCGCCGTTGTCAAGCACACAGCCTTCCCACGGAGCGTTGTAGCACGGATGCCAGTCGCCTGCACCGTCGCCAAGAAATTTCACCTCGCCGCATCTCAGTAGGCCTGTCCAGGATATGCGTCCTTCGTCGTCGGCAAATACGGGAATCAAAACGTCCTGAAGATTTCCCCAGCCAAGAGCCGCCTCACCGACAATTCCTGTGGCTGGACGACGGAATTTTACAGACATGTTGCCAAGGTCGGCAATGATGCGCACGTAGCCGGGCCGGTTGTTGTAGAATTTCCAGTCGGGATTTGAATTGGCGCCCGTGTTGTCAACAAGACGATAAGGCCCCTCGGTGTCGATGCTGAGATTATAACTGTCGGCCACAATCGACGAACCCCAATCGCCGCGGGTATTGATGAATTTGAATTCGCCGGTATTGAGCCATCCGTCCCAAACGAAACAATTGCCGCCCACCGGCGTCAATTCCTCGGGCAGATTCTCCGACCAGCCTGCCGGGGTTGCCTCACCGGTCAGATAAAGCCTCGTACAGTCTATTTCCGCATGGGATGTAATCGCGACGGCAGCCGCAGCCGCGGTCAATATTATTGATTTTACAATCATGTATTGCTGGTTAGTATTTAAGGTTATTTGCAATACAAAGTTATTATCAAGGTCAGAGTAAATCAATGTCATTGATTTAAAAAGTAGTGATGCTTTCAAGCTATTTTATTGATATATAACCATATCTCAATATTATCAGACCTGGTTTAGGTAGTTGTTGTTGAGCTGCCTGGATGTGCGTGTTTCGATTTTATCGACGATGACAATGTTCTGTGGATGCCGCTTCAGGGGTCGGTGGAGGGAAAACAATGCGCCTGCGGCGCTATACAAGGTGGACGGGAGACAGGGTCGCCTGCGGCGACTACATGCTTTTTTTGTTTTGCCATCCGGGTGTTTTGGCGCCTGCGGCGCTACATACTGCTGATAAGCCCAGTAGGGGCGCTGCATGCAGCGCCCGCACAAGCCTCCGCGCAAGCCCCGCGCGCCATAAAAACAATGCGCCTGCGGCGCTACACAAAGCGGGCGCAAATACAATGGCGCCCACAAGGGGCGCCTACATGCTTTTTATTTCCCATAACCCACCATCGGCCCCGCCAACAGTCATCGAAGATGACGCTATCGTCGTTAACCCCACCAAGAGCGGAACGCGATTGGTGGGGCAGTCCTCGGAAAGAACGCTATCATGCTCATCAAAACATGTAGCGCCGCAGGCGCCAAACCCACCCGCATGGCAAAACAAAAAAAATATGTAGGCGCCCCCTCGTGGGCGCCCCTGTCTCCCCAAAAACCGCACAACCAACCAAAACACACAACCAATCCCCCAAACCATCACTACCTTTACCCCCAAAAAAGCCACAAAAAGCAAAACAAGCAATATGTCAATCTACCTCCACGCCTTCCGCCAGTGGGTCATCCACAA
>CAJTME010000010.1 GCA_910577315.1 uncultured Muribaculaceae bacterium
CGTTCCCGAAAGCGAGTGCAAAGTTACACCCTTTTTCCGTATCCTCCAAATTTTTTTACCAACTTTTTTATGCTATAAAACATAATTTTTTCAAATACCGCTGATTACCAATATGTTGCAAATTGAGATTTTTTCGGCATAAATCGCGTCATCGCGCGCCAACCCTCAAAACAGCGGCTAAAATGAAAAAGCCGGCTTGCGCCGGCTTTTTTCAATTTATAATATCGAAGCCTGTATATTTTCTCAGAACTTCCGGCACAACGATGCCATCGGGGGTCTGGTTGTTCTCGAGCAGGGCGGCCATTATGCGCGGAAGCGCGAGAGCGGAACCATTGAGCGTGTGGCAGAGATGAGTTTTCTTATCCTCGCCGCGGAAACGGCATTTGAGGCGGTTTGCCTGATAAGTCTCGAAATTCGACACGGACGAAACCTCCAGCCAGCGCTTCTGTGCGGCCGACCACACCTCGAAGTCGAAGGTGATGGCCGAGGTGAACGACATGTCGCCGCCGCAGAGACGCAGGATGTGCCAGGGCAGGCCCAGCTTGTCGAGTAGTCCCTGCACGTGGTCCTTCATTTCTTCAAGCGCGGCATAGGAATCCTCCGGGCGCTCGATGCGCACGATTTCAACCTTGTCGAACTGGTGGAGACGGTTGAGGCCGCGCACGTCCTTGCCATACGAACCAGCCTCGCGGCGGAAGCATGCGGAATAAGCGCAGTTCTTTATAGGAAGACGGTCGGCGGGAATGATTACGTCGCGGTAAAGGTTGGTGACGGGGACTTCGGCGGTGGGAATGAGGTAGAGGTTGTCAAGTGTGACGACATACATCTGCGCTTCCTTGTCGGGCAGCTGGCCTGTGCCGTAGCCCGAGGCCTCGTTCACGACGTAGGGCGGCTGCACCTCGAGGTATCCGGCCTCCGACGCACTGTCGAGGAAGAACTGGATGAGGGCGCGCTGAAGCTTGGCACCCTTGCCGAGATATACAGGGAAGCCGGCACCGGTAATCTTCACGCCGAGGTCAAAATCAATGAGATTATATTTCTTCGCAAGATCCCAATGGGGAAGGGCATCTTCGGGCAGGTCGGGCATAGGACCGCCGGTCTTTTCGACCACATTGTCGGCAGCCGTACGGCCTTCGGGCACCATGTCGCAGGGGACGTTGGGAACATTGAGGAGGATGTCGCGGATGTCGGCCTCGGCCTGTGCGAGTCCGTCGGCGAGGGCTTTCTGAGATTGCTTGAGTTCGGCGACACGTGCCTTGGCCTGCTCGGCAAGGTCGCGTTCACCGGCCTTCATGTGGGCGCCGATTGTGGCGGCGAGGCGGTTGAGCTCGGCGGCCTGGGTATCGTTCTCAAGCTGGAGGGCGCGCCGGCGGTCATCGAGGGCGAGCACACGGTCGATTGCGTCGCGTCCCTCAAAGCCTTTTACTGCAAGCCGCTCGACAATGCGGTCGGGGTCGGCTTTGATTTGCTGTAAAGTAAGCATTATATATAATTAATGTGTAGTGACTGAATTATCATTTTGAAAGAAGCTCGCGCACCTTGGCCGAAATCGCACGGCCATCGGCGCGGCCGGCGAGAGCCTTGGAAGCAACGCCCATCACCTTGCCCATTTCGGCGGGAGACGAAGCGCCGACACTGGCGATTATTTTTTCAAGTTCAGCCGTGAGCTCCGCGTCGGTGAGGGGTTTGGGAAGGTAGGTCTCGATGACGGCAAGTTCGGCGAGTTCGTTCTCGGCAAGCTCCGGGCGGTTCTGCTCTTTGTAAATCTGGGCAGATTCGCGGCGCTGCTTGGCCATCTTGACAAGAATTTTCATTGCCGCGTCGTCCGAGAGTTCGCCGCCGGCACCGGGAGCTGTCTTGGCCTCAAGGAATTCCTTCTTGATGCCGCGCAGAGCCTCAAGGCGCACTTTCTCACGGGCAAGCATGGCCGACTTTATGTCGGCGTTGATAGTGTCAAAAAGATTCATATAACTATGTATATCTTGATTTTTCGGTGGTGGATGCAAGTTCAAGGTGCAAAGTTACAAATAATATGCTTTGCCGTAAAGAAATAATTTGCTAAATTTGCGCCGATATTCAGAAGTTTAACCAAACCCCACCGTCTTGGACATAGATCCTTTACCGGCCATAGAGCCGCTTCAACACATATTACTGACCGCCGCAGGAGCCGCCACAGGCAGCTCGTTCACCATCGCCGGCGCCATCGCCCTAATTCTTGCCCTGGGATGCCTCATCATCTCGGGGTTTGTGTCGGGCAGCGAGATTTCCTTCTTCTCCCTCAACGAACAGCAATGCGAAGACCTTGACGAAACCTCGGCCGGAGCCACCGTGCGCGAGTTGCTCGCAAAGCCCGAGCGGCTGCTGGCCACCATCCTCATCGCCAACAACCTGGTCAACGTCACCATAGTCGTGCTGTGCAACTTCGCCCTCGGGCCGGTTTTCGACGGGATGCCGCCGGTGTGGAGCTTCATTCTCCAGACCGTCATCCTCACATTCCTGATACTCCTATTCGGTGAAATCCTGCCCAAACTTTACAGCACGAACTATCCCGTGGCATGGGCCCGCCACGCCGCCGGAGGCGTCAAACTGCTCACCCGCATATTCTCGCCGTTCTCGCGCATGCTGGTGGGGTCGACCGCCATCGTCAACCGCGTGGTCACCAAACAGGCACAGGCCATCACCACCGATGACCTGTCGCAGGCTCTCGAACTGACCGCCGGAACGACCAAGAGCGACAAGGAAATCCTCGAAGGCATCCTGCGCTACGGCGACACCCACGCATCTGAAATAATGACGCCGCGCATCGACATCACCGACCTCGACATGTCCATGACATTCGACAAGGTGATGAAAGTCGTAATCGACTCGGGCTATTCACGCATACCCGTCTACGAGCACAACGAGGACAACATACGCGGCATCCTTTTCTCACGCGACCTGCTGCCCTTCATCGGCAAAGTTGACGACAGCTTCGACTGGCGCAGCCTGCTGCGCGAGCCATATTTCGTGCCGGAATCACGCAAAATCGACGACCTGCTCGAAGACTTCCGCAAGCGCAAGCAACATCTGGCCGTGGTGGTCGACGAATATGGCGGCACCCAGGGCATCGTCACCCTCGAGGACGTGCTGGAGGAAATCGTCGGCGACATCGACGACGAATACGACGAGCCTGACATCACCTACAAGCGCCTGCGCGACAATACCTACGAATTTGAAGGGCGCACGCTGCTCACCGACTTCTTCCGCATCACCGGACTCAACGAGGACGACTACGAGGACATGACCGAGGATGCCGAAACGCTGGCCGGCATGCTGCTCGCCATCAAGGGCGACTTTCCCAAGGACAAGGAACCGCTGGTGTACGGACGCTGCCGCTTCCTGATTCTCGAAATCGCCGACCACCGTATCATCCGTGTGCGCGTGAAAGTAATGCCCGAGGTACAGAAGGCATGAGAATAATCATTCCGCTCCTCCTCACCGCCATATTGGCCGCCGGATGCACCGGCGGCCAAGGCGCCCGAACCGTCCCGCGCCGAACGGCCTACCCCCGCCCCGAGCTGCCCGACACCGTCATGGCAGCGGCCCCGGGAGCGCCATTGCACTTCCTTGTCAACACCGCCGCCACCGCCGCATCTGAAAAAGATGGCTGGCTGAACATATCCTACCCCACCCTGGGCGCGACGGTATTCGTGACGTTCACCCCCACCACTCCCGCCGAGGCCGCCGGCATAAAGGCCAACCGCATGGAACGCCTGATGCTAAACAGCGGCGACCGCCCCTCGGAACACACCGAATTCATCACGGCACACGGATTCAGCGCCCTGATGGTGAGGACCGACGGCATTTCAACGCCCGTCCAGTTCATCGCCACCGACGACAGCGCCTGGGTGGTGAGCGGTGCCGTATATTTCAACGACCCAAACGCAGCCGAGGCCACCGACTCGATACGCCCCATGGCCGAGGCGATAGCCGGCGACGTGTTCCGCGCCCTCAAAGAATTGCAATGATAAGGTTTGAACTTGACGGATGCTCAGTTGCGCTGGGGGACATCGCCGCCACCGGCGGTTCCAGACGCGATGCCGAACGGACGGCCATCGCCGGGATGCTCGCCGAGGTCGCCGGACTCCCCGTCACGATTCTACATCGCCCCGACGGCTCCCCGTACACCGACACCCTGCCGGTTCACATCTCCATAAGCCACAGCCGGGTGTGGGGTGCCCTGCTGTGGAGCTCCACGCCCGGATTTGGCATCGACATCGAGGAGACTGACCGCATCGGCCAGCTCGGGCGCGTCGCCCCCCGCTTCCTCAACCCCGATGAACTGAAATATTACAGCGCCCAGCCCGCAGGATTGCTGCGGGCGTGGACGCTGAAAGAGGCTACATTCAAGGCCGCCGGACTGCCCGACGTGGCCGACCTGCGTGAAATCAAACTGCCCTGCGGCGACCATGGGGAGATAACCCTGCGCGACCGCCGCCTCGAGATTGTTTTCAGCGGACCGACCGACGGAGGGCCCTACATGAGTGTCGTCAGGCAGGCACGTTGATTATTCCTTGGTTCCGTAGGCAAGGTCACCGGCATCCCCGAGACCGGGCACGATGTAGGAATGGGCGTTGATATGGTCATCGATGACGCCTACCCAAAGGGTCGCATCCTCGGGCATGAGCTTCTCGAGATACTCAACGGCCTGGCGCGACGCTATGACCGAGGCGAGATGCACGCGGGCCGGAGTGCCCTTGGTGAGCAAAGCCCGGTAGCTCAGCTCCATCGAGGCGCCGGTGGCCAGCATCGGGTCGCAAAGAATCAGGGTCTTGCCCTCGAGGCGGGGCGACGCGAGGTATTCGATGAGAATGTCGAAATTTTCCTTCTCCTTATACTTGCGGTAGGCCGAGACAAAGGCGTTCTCAGCCGAATCGAAATACGACAGGAAACCCTGGTGGAAAGGCACTCCGGCGCGGAAAATGGTGCCGAGCACCACCTTCTCGTCGAGGGCGTCGCAGGTGGCGACATCAAGCGGAGTCTGCACCTCCACCTTCTTGTATTTCATTGTCTTGGAAATCTCGTATGCCATTATTTCACCGGCACGTTCAAGGTTACGTCGGAAACGCAGGGGGTCACGCTGCATGTCGACCGAGCGCATCTCCAGCAGATAGCGGCTCATCAGCGACGGAGTCTCGTCAAAATTTACAACTTTCATTTACAGGATGTGTTTGTGTCAGGGTAAAATTTCACAAAAGTACAAAATTCCCGCCAGTTGAAACGGCCATATTGAACAAAATGTTTACCTTTGCACCGTTTTTTAACCAAGAGTACAATATCTATGTCAACCAATACTGTAGATAACGCCCGCAAGGTGACCACCATCCGCCTTAGCGAAATGAAGCAGCGCGGCGAAAAAATCGCCATGCTCACAGCATATGACTATTCCCTGGCCCGTCTTGTCGATGAAGCCGGCATTGACGTGATTCTTGTGGGAGACTCAGCCTCGAACGTGATGATCGGCAACCCCACCACCCTGCCCATCACCCTCGACCAGATGATTTACCACGCCAAGTGCGTCACCAACGGCACCAAGCGCGCCCTGGTGGTCTGCGACATGCCTTTCGGCTCATACCAGGGCAACTCGAAGGAAGCCCTCTCGTCGGCCATCCGCATCATGAAGGAAAGCGGCGCCGAAGCCGTGAAAATCGAAGGCGGCAGCGAAATCCGCGAGTCAATAGAACGCATACTCACCGCCGGCATCCCCGTTATGGGACACCTTGGCCTCACCCCCCAGTCAATCAACAAGTTCGGCACATACGCCGTCCGCGCCAAGAGCGAAGCCGAGGCTGAAAAGCTCATCGCCGACGCCAAGATGCTTGAAGAAATCGGATGCTTCGCCCTCGTACTTGAAAAGATTCCCGCCAAACTCGCCGAACAGGTGTCGAAAAGCGTATCCATCCCCACCATCGGCATCGGCGCGGGCCCCGGCTGCGACGGCCAGGTACTCGTGCTGCAGGACATGCTCGGCATAAACAAAGGTTTCTCGCCCAAATTCCTGCGCCGCTACGCCGACCTCGCCACCACAATCAACGATGCCATCGGCCACTATATCGAGGACGTCAAGAACGTCGACTTCCCCAACGCCGACGAACAATATTGATTCCCGCACGACAAAAAGGATAAAAGGACGGTGACGCGGTTCACCGTCCTTTTATCCTTTTTGTCGCTTTGTCAGGCCATATAATCCATTAAACGCTGATATACCGAAAAAAATACCTACCTTTGCGCTCGAAAATACATTATCACGACCAACGACAATGAACCGACTTCTGTTCCTATTACTCATATTTGCCTGTTCGGCAATCGCGCCGGCATACCTCCCGGCACAGATTATCTCGAGCAATGAAGACCGGTTCAACCCCGACAGCATACGGCGCGACTTCAAGAACCAGCCATATTTCGGCCTCTACAAGGACAACTACTTCATCTTCGGCCCCCCGATTGGACAGAAAGTCACCAAAGAAAACACCAACATCAAGTTCCAGATTTCGATTGCCCAGCGCCTCACAAACGCCACATTGCCCTGGGGCACTTACCTCTACCTGTTCTACAGCCAGAAATGTTTCTGGAACGTGCTCGAGAACTCCATGCCGATGACCGACCTCAACTTCAACCCGGGCATCGGCCTCACAAAGCCCCTGTTCGTCAAGAACCGATATGTCGGCAAAGTCAGCCTCATCATCGAGCACGAAAGCAACGGCCGCGACAGCATCTGGTCGCGCTCGTGGAACAAGGTTTCGCTCGCCGCAAACATCATCATCGACCCCAACCTCAGCGTGGCCGGCAAAATCTGGGCGCCCATCATCGACGGAATGAACAACAAGGACATCCTCCACTACTGCGGTCTCTACCAGATTTCCGTGCAGGCGATGACCGACAACCGCAAGTTCACCGGCGCCCTCACCCTGGTCAAGCGCGCGGGCAACTTCTTCAATTACAACACCATCCTTGAACTCGCGTGGCGTTTCTCGCGCAAGTCCAACCAATACTTCTTCCTGCAATACTACAACGGCTACGGCGAGGGCCTGCTCGACTACAAAGTCTTCAAATCCCAGCTCCGCGTCGGCATCGTCATCAAACCCCAGCTGTTCTCAGACTTCTGAGCTGTTAGGAATACTATAAAAACAGAGCGTGGCCTTATTGACAAGGTCACGCTCTGTTTTTTATTTATATCAATTTATTTCTTGGACGATTTGCGTTTGGGGCCGTGTTTGCGGAGGACCATGGCGGTGCGGGCGGGGAGGTAGAGCTTGAGCCATTCCACGCCGTGGGGGGCATAGAGCGGGTCGGGCAGGGTGAAGTGCTCGACGGCCTCGTCCACGTTGCCGTAGCCGCCGAAAGCGGGGTTGTCGGTCGACAGCACCACGTCGTAGACGCCGCCGGGAGCGAGGATGCCGTAGCCGTCAAACGACTTGAACGGGCTGAAGTTGAACACGAACACGAGGTCGCCGCGCATGAACGCGAGCACCTGGTCGTCATCCTTCTCCCACAGCTTGCGGATGGGGAGCGACTGGAAGTTGTATACGCCGCTGACAAGCTCGATCATGGCGTTGTCGAAGCCGTTGAGGAAGCGGTACTGCAAATCCTCGCGGTCGACAAGGTCCCACTGGCGGCGGGCATACTTGTAGCTCCAGCCGTTGCCCTCGCGGGGGAAGTCAATCCACTCGGGATGGCCGAACTCGTTTCCCATGAAGTTGAGGTAGCCGCCGTTGATCGAGGCGAGCGTGACGAGACGTATCATCTTGTGCAGGGCCATGCCGCGGGCGACTGTCATGTCATTGTCGCCGACGGTCATGTGCCAGTACATCTTGTCGTCGATGAGGCGGAAGATGACGGTCTTGTCGCCCACCAGGGCCTGGTCGTGGCTTTCGACATACGAGATGGTCTTCTCGTCGGCGCGCCGGTTGGTCAGCTCCCAGAAAATCGAGGTGGGATGCCAGTCCTCGTCTTTCTTTTCCTTGAGGGTCTTGATCCAGTAGTCGGGGATGCCCATGGCCATGCGGTAGTCGAAGCCGATGCCGCCGTCGGCAACGGGCAGCGCCAGGCCGGGCATGCCGCTCATTTCCTCGGCAATGGTGATGGCCTTGGGGTTGACCTGATGGATGAGTTTGTTGGCGAGGGTAAGATAGGTGATGGCGTTGGTGTCCTGGCCGCCGTTGTAGTAGTCGCCGTAGCCGCCGAACGCCTGGCCGAGGCCGTGGTTGTAGTAGAGCATCGAGGTGACGCCGTCAAAGCGGAAGCCGTCAAAGCGGAACTCCTCGAGCCAGTATTTGCAGTTTGAGAGCAGGAAGTGCATCACCTCATCCTTGCCGTAATCGAAACATAGCGAGTCCCAGGCGGGATGCTCGCGGCGGTGGTCGCCGTAGAAATAGAGGTCATACGAGCCGTCGAGGCGTCCGAGGCCTTCGTTCTCGTTCTTGACGGCGTGGGAATGGACGATGTCCATGATGACGGCGATTCCCTCGGCGTGGGCGGCGTCGATGAGGGCGCGGAGCTGGTCGGGGGTGCCGAAGCGGCTCGACGGAGCGAAGAAATTCGACACATGGTAGCCGAACGAGCCGTAGTAAGGATGTTCCTGGATGGCCATTATCTGGATGGCGTTGTAACCGTCCTTGGCGATGCGGGGCAGGACGTTCTCGCGGAATTCGTCGTAGGTACCGACGCCCTCGCGCTCCTGGGCCATGCCGATATGGCATTCGTAGATGAGCAGGGGTTTGGTGTCGGGTACGAAGTCGTTGACTTTCCACTCATAGGCCTGTTTGGGCGCCCATACCTGAGCCGAGAACAGGTGTGTCTCGGGATCCTGCACCACGCGGTCGGCGTAGGCGGGTATGCGTTCGCCCCGGCCGCCGTCCCATTCGACGAGCATCTTGTAGTTTTGGCCGTGCTTGAAGGCGCGGGCGCCGAACTTGCCTTCCCACACGCCGTTATCGCCGCGCGTGAGAGCATATTTCTCGCTGGGCTGCCAGTCGGAGAAATCGCCGATGAGAGTGATGGCGGTGGCATTGGGAGCCCATTCGCGGAAGGTCCATTTTCCGTCGGCGCCCTTGTGGAGGCCGAAATACTTGTGGGCGTTGGCGAAGTCGGACAGGGTGCCGGCTTCCGAGGTGAGCCGGCGCTCGACGTTGAGAGCCTCCTGATGGCGACCCGTGATGGCTTCGGCAAACGGTTCGAGCCAGGGGTCATTCTTTATGATGGGGAGTACTTTGGGCTGACGCTTGGCGCGAGGAGCCTTTGCAGTAGGAGTTTTAGGAGCCATATTCTTGAATTGGGGTGTTGTGTCGTATGGTAAGTTATGTATTTTAAGATTAAAAAGAAATTCAATTATCTAAACGCAAACTTACTCAAAATAATTGACAAAACGCCGGATTTAACATTTTTTCTACTATATACCCAACTGCTCTTTCATCTAAGGAGAAAAATAACGAAACAAGTCCCTTAACCGATTCAAAATAGATCGGGTAAAACGAATATATTGTCTTTTATCTCTTATTCCCGTCGCTTTACCAAGAAAATCAGTCACATGGTTTTAGCATTAAATGGCTGATTGTTTCATTTTTAAGACCTGAATTCTTATATAGAGCACACTTAAATAGATGTAGACAAAAAACCGTTGAACATCTTCTATGTATGCTCAACGGTCTGAATACTTGAATATTTGTCTATCTTAGTTTATAGCAATATCTTTTTTGATGCAGTTCCTGCTTTTACCATAAATATCCCTTTTGATGGGATCTTTATTTCGTTGCGGGATGAACCGGAATAAACCAATTTACCGTCTATCGCATATATCAAGACCTCGGTTTCTTCGGTGCCTTCAATCGAAAACTCAGCGTCATTAATATTCAGCTTAATTGTTTGTATTTCGGCATCTGTAATGCCAGCCGGATCTTTTTCGATGATTTTCCTAAAATATTTCCAGGGTACAGCTTCTTTATAATCTTCCAAAGCTCCAAATGGTACATATAAAGTACATGATTCATAGAGTGGAGTAATAAAGCCAGTTTCATAAGATGGTGGTACTGGATTCCAGGAAGTTATTTCCTGGATAGAGTGGCTGCCTGTAAACGCATTTTCGCCAATCGTTTTAATCGAATTGCCTAATACAACCGTTCTAAGTTTATTGCAGTAACTAAAAGTTTCGGCAGGGATTTCCATAAAGTAATTGCCTGTAGTAACAGTCTCAAGAGTTGAGAGATATTTAAAAACACCTGTTGCTATAATCTGACGTCCGAGGTATAGAGTTTCCACGTATGGGAATCCTCCTATTGAGATAATATCATAGCCATCCTCAATTATCACATCTTTTATGTGACAACCCTGGAATGCTTCGGGCCGTATTCCTCCCAAACTTTTTGGCACAACAACATAGCTTAGAGAGGTACAGCCAGAGAAGGCAAACTCCCAGATACTCTGCAAACCTTCCGGCAGAACTATGAAGCTTAGAGAGGTACAGTTTTCGAAGGCAGACTGCCAGATACTCTGCAAACCTTCCGGCAGAACTATGGAGCTTAGGGAGGTACAGTTATAGAAGGCATACCCACGGATACTCTGCAAACCTTCCAGCAGAACTATGGAGCTTAGAGAGGTACAATTATAGAAGGCACGATCACCGATACTCTGCAAACCTTCCGGCAGAACTATGGAGCTTAGAGAGGTACAGTTTTCGAAGGCACGATCACCGATACTCTGCAAACCTTCCAGCAGAACTATGGAGCTTAGAGAGGTACAGCCAGAGAAGGCAGACTCACCGATACTCTGCAAACCTTCCGGCAGAACTATGGAGCTTAGGGACTTGCAGCCAGAGAAGGCAGACTCACCGATACTCTGCAAACCTTCCGGCAGAACTATGGAGCTTAGGGACTTGCAGCCAGAGAAGGCAGACTTACCGATACTCTGCAAACCTTCCGGCAGGACGATGGAGCTTAGAGAGGTACAGCCATTGAAGGCATATTCACGGATAGCAATGACGGGATAACAAACTCCCTCCCACTCGATTTCAGGAAGAATATTAGCATTGACAACTTCGAAGTCCGCACCACTAACTATACATATGAGGTTTTTGCTTGTATCGTCATCGTCTCTTTTAATCTTATATCCTATTCCATCGATTTTCGTCGTATAGACGCTCGTATAGGCGCTTGTTATCATTGGGTATAAGCCAACGACACAGAATACCAAGAGGATAAGCCATACTCTTGGCGAATAAACTTTTAAGTGATTCATTTTGCTGATTTTTAGTTGGTTGGATTTATTTTAATTCACTTTGAGTATTATCATCGATCAATGAGAATACGAAACGTTCGTCTGTCAATTTTATGATCTGAATAAGATGCCTTTTTAGACTAATACCTTGGTACATTATAATATATAGCTTCCATAGATTACAGTAATAACCATGTGTAATCAGCGAAAGAAGAGCATTTTTATCACTGTTTTTCGACACATAGTACTCAAATTGATTTGGAGCAATCTCTACGGAACCATCAAAGAACATATGGCCGAATGTATAAGATTTTACACAGTCAAGTGAATCCTTACACTTGCGGTTATGCCAGTTGCTTTCATCACCGGGCTTGACATATTGCGATGGAGGAATGAAAGATTCTCTTAAAGGTGAAAGTTTTAGGAGTCGCCACTCATCTTCGACTTTCCAATAAGTACTTTTTATATTTGAAAGGATAAATATACTCAGAGATTCACCAAACTCACCGATGCTCAAAGGAAACTTATCCACGTTAAAGTCAGACTCTTTAACGTAGTTTATAGGAAACGGTCCAATTTTCTTGAATGGGAATTTATTATAATCAAATTCTACGCAAACGCCTTTATTTCCAGTATATAAAGCCCATAACATAGGATTTGTCGGGCTTGATGTCAACGAAAGTATACCACATTCGTTAAAGCGAACGCCAATATATCCCTTCAACGCAATCTCAGAGATATCTTCTTTCGGCAATTCCTCAATCTGTGCGTACAAATTGCCAAATAAAGCCTTTGCATCCTCAATACTATCCCACCTCAGCAAGTTCTCAGAACAATCGAGGAGATCATTCAAATAAAAAGGATGGGATGCGTAAACATATTGGTTAAGCAACGCGTCATAATTGTAGTCAGACAAGGAATAGTATTTGAAAAGGCTCGGAGGCTTAACGGGCAGATCTTCACCAGAAATCTGCCAATCAAAATTATCTCCGCACGAATATGAACGGGTTCCTAATGTAAATGAGACCATGCTCTCACTAATTTCTAACCGAACATTCCCTATTTCGGCAATGCATAAAACGTGACAGCGTGGGAATCCGTACATATTGCCCGACCCACTTTCAGAGGCTTCTCGCATTGCCCATAGTCGAAAGTCGAGCAACGCAGAAGCCCACGCCTTTATATGCAAAACTTGCTAACACTGTCATTCCTCACGAAATGACAGGGAAGCTTGGGTATTACATATCCACGAGGCATCTACATTTGCTTCACCCTTGACGACTATTGAATTTTGCGAGAATTCCTGAAAGTCAAGAACCGAGGCGTCCTGTAAACGCTATCATTATTATTTCAATGACAGCCCTATGGCTGTCATGCAACCGCTTTCCCACCCACTTTGCCCATACCGGCTTCTGCGAGTTGAGTACGCGATGCAAATTTATAATACATTTCGTAATCTGCCAAACAATATTAAGAAAACAAATTCGCTTTAACATTTGTAAACAAACTATTTGCATCCCACCGAACAAGCAACAAATCGCGCTATGTGTTAAGACCATCAATGAAAATATTCTTGCAACGAAATAGAAGCGCACAGGAACCATAGTGACGGTTTTTATTAACCATAAAAATTTAAAAATTTTACAAAATCTTCGGCAGTTCAAAATATTTGCTATATCTTTGCATTAATTATACGCACACCGACACACGGAATGAGAGTAAAGATACACCATGAAGGTACCAACATTCTGCTGGTTATCGCCGCGATTATCATCGTGGTGAATGTCCCTTTATGGCTATGGGTCAGGCCGATAGGTTGGCCGATAACGTCTACCGTGGCCTGGGGTGTGGTGTTCCTGCTCGCCATGAACTTCTTCCGCTCGCCGCGCCGCCACTTTGAGGGCGACCCCAAAAACGCGGTGGTGGCCAGCGCCGACGGCACCGTTGTCGCGCTAGAGGAGGTTTACGAGCCTGAATACCTCAAGACCCGCTGCATCCAGCTGTCGGTGTTCATGAGCATATTCAACGTGCACGCCAACTGGTTTCCGGTCGACGGCGAGGTGATTTACGCCACCCACCATCCCGGACGCTTCATGGCGGCCTACCTTCCGAAGTCCAGCACCGAGAACGAACGCTCGACGGTGGTCATCCGCACCACCGGGGGCCAGCTCGTGCTCGTGCGCCAGATTGCAGGCGCCGTCGCCCGCCGCATCGTCACATACGCCGAAAAGGGAACGGACGCGAACATAGCTGACCACATGGGATTCATCAAGTTTGGCTCGCGCGTCGACATCTACCTCCCCCTCGGCACGGAAACATTCGTGAACATCGGCGACACCACCACCGGCGGCATCACCCTCGTCGGACGCCTTAAACCTCAAACATAAGCACATTCCCGGGTGTTATAACCCTAAACGTCAAAATGCCTAAGAAAGTAATAGGATTCATTCCCAACCTAATAACGCTCTGCAACCTGCTGTCGGGTTGCATCGCCGTATATATGGCTTTCCATCAGGGCGAACAGTTCGGCTCACTATCCGGCCTGCAATGGACATGGATCGCCATCGCAGCGGCCGCCGTATTTGACTTCGGCGACGGGGCATCGGCCCGCGGCCTGAAAGCATACTCGCCGATAGGCGCCGAGCTTGACTCGCTCAGCGACCTTGTGAGCTTCGGCGTCGCTCCCGGCATGATGATACTGAACCTCATGCTCGGATATTCCGACCACACATGGCTCTGTTTCGCCGCCCTGCTTATTCCGGCGTTCGGCGCCTACCGCCTGGCCAAGTTCAACGTCGATGACTCGCAGACAACCTCGTTCCGCGGACTTCCCATCCCCGCCAACGCCATCTTCTGGATCGGTGCCTCGGGATGGATTACCCGCTACGGCTATCCCGGCACGGCCGTGATGGTGATTGCCATCCTGCTCGTTTCCATATGGATGACATCCAACATGAGGATGTTCTCCCTGAAATTCAAAAACTTCGACTGGCAGGAAAACTTCCGCCGCTACATCGTGCTGCTCGCCACCGCCGTGTTCATCTTCTCGTGGGGCGTCTCGGGCCTGATGTGGGCCATAGTCCTCTACGGATTCATCTCGCTGATGGGACGCAAGGAAGCCTGACCGGGCGCTCCCGCCATTTCCCAACTCCCGCCACTCTCATCTTCCTCTATTTTCTAAACTGACAATGGGTACATTCATTCTCCTCCTTTTCATATTCTTCATAGTAATTCCCCTGTTCCGCGTCGGATGGCGCGCATGGCAGCTCCACCGCCAGTGGCGCCGCGCCACCGAGGACCTGCGCAACGCCTTCGGAGGCGCCCAGGGCCAGCAACGCCCCGGCAACAGCAATCCCGCGCCGAAAGCCCGCAAGAAAAAAATTGACCCCGAAGTGGGCGAATACGTCGCATTTGAAGAAATAAAATCCGAAACCACCACAAGCTACACCACCGACGGCACGGCCTCATCGTTCCGAGCCGAATCGCAGGTGGAAGACGCCGTGTGGGAAGAAATCAAATAACGCAACCGCTCTCCGATGAATCCTCTTTTTGACTTTCTGAACCGCCTTGCGGCCAACAACGACCGACCGTGGTTCCAGGCCCACAAGGCCGAGTTCGACGGGCTGCGCGACCGCTGGTTTGCCGACATCGACCGCCTAATAGCCGCCTGCTCGGCCTGGGAGCCGCAGTACACCTATCTGTCGGGCAAGGACTCAACGTTCCGAATCTACCGCGACACCCGCTTCTCGCCCGACAAGACTCCATACAAGACTTTCTTCTCGGCCGCCCTCACGCCCCGTGGCAAGAGCGCCCCGATGGCCGGATTCTACATATCGGCCGGGGTCAATCCCGACCAATGCGGAATCTTCGGCGGAATGTGGTGTCCCGACCGCGACCAACTGCGCAAGATGCGCCATGCCATCGTCGATAACATCGAGGAATTCTCTGCGATTGTCGAAGGCATCGACGCTACCGGGCTCTACGGCGACTGGTGCGGCGATAAGCTCAAGACGATTCCCAAAGGCTGGGAACGCGACCACCCCCAGGCACCCTACCTGCGCCTGCTGCACTATGGCCGCGAGCATGCCGTCACCCCCGACTTCTTCGCCGATCCGGCCTGGCCCGAACGCGCCGCCGAGATAATGCGCCCGCTCAAACCGCTGAACGACTTTATAAACTACTCCCTTTTCGAGGAATGACCAAACAACGACCCGCCGCCTTCTATGTCGACATCGCCGTCATAGTCCTGGCCCTCATCCTGATTATCGTGAAATTCTGTTCTCCCGCCCAAAAAGCCACCGAAACCATTTATCCGACTCCCCTGCGTCCAGGCGACAAAATCGCCATTATCGCCCCCGCCGGCCCGATAGAGCGTGGCATCGTAGATTCTGCCGCCACGGTGCTGAGCCAGCTCGGTTACGAGCCCGTAATCTATCCCCACACGTTTGGAAAACACGGACATTTCAGCGGCACACATCCCGAACGTCTCGCCGACCTCCGCGCCGCCTTCACCGACCCCGAAATCAGGGCCATCCTCTGTGCGCGCGGCGGCTACGGAGTGGTGCACAACCTCGACAGCCTCGGCATGCTCCCGCTTGAAAAGGACCCCAAATGGGTAATCGGATTCTCCGACATATCGGCGCTCCACGCCCTGATGGCATCAAAGGGAATAGCCAGCATCCACTCGTCAATGGCCAAACAGATCGCCCTTGGCCCTGACTCGCTCGACAACGCCACCCTTTTCGGCATCCTCAAGGGAGAAATGCCCACCTACACCTTCGAGCCCGACATCCACAACCATCCCGGCAATGCCGAAGGCATCCTGCTCGGCGGCAACCTCGCAGTAATCGCCGACCTCATCGCCACGCCGTTCGACATAATCAAGCCTGGCACCATCCTTTTCATCGAGGACGTGTCGGAACCGATCTACAAAATCGAGCGAATGATTTACCAGCTGCGCCTCATGGGCATCATACCGAAGCTCAAGGGCCTGATCATCGGCCAGTTCACCGAATATAATCCCGACGACAACCATGTGACCATGGAGGACATGCTGGCCGAGGCCCTCGCTCCCTACCCCGAACTTCCCGTGGCTTTCAACGCCCCGATAGGCCATGTCGACCATAACATCCCCCTGGTGGAATCTTCATGGGCCACCCTCAATATCACCCCCGAGAAAGTCACCCTGACGCTCGAGAAATAACACCTCGAGGCTTTCGGAATAAAAAACAGCGTCGTGCCGGAAAATTCTGCGGCACGACGCTGTTTTTTTGACTGCGGGAACTAAGATTATGCCAACGCTGCTATCGCCTCAGGCGTCAGACCCTGCTGTTCCAGCAAAGCCGACGCCTTGTAACGGTTAGGGAAGGCCTTCGGCAATCCGAGACACTTCACGTCGGCCCTCGCCGAACCGAGGTAGGTCGCGATTTTCTGCCCCAGGCCGCCGTCGACGGCATTGTCTTCAAGGGTGATGACAAGGCGGTAGTCGCGCAGGGTGTCGAGGGTTGCCTCGTCGAGTTTCGACATATAGCGGGGATTTATGACGGTGGGCTGCAAGCCTTTCGCCTTCATGGCCGCGGCTGCCTCGAGGCCGAGGGGGAGGAAGTCGCCGGCAGCTATTATTGCGACCTCCGCGCCCTGTTCCACCACTTCATAGCCGGCGGTGGAGTAGTCAATGTCAAAGTCGCCCTCGCGCTCCACCACCGCACCGGTCGGCGTACGAACCAGTGTGGGACCATCCTGGCGGTCGAGCGCGTAGTCAAGCATAGCCAGGTATTCCTGACGGCACGTAGGAGCGAGGAAAAGTATGCCGGGAATGTTTGAAATCATGGGGACGTCGAAGAAGCCGAGGTGCGTCTCGTCGTTCATGCCCCACACGCCGCCATAGAAAGTGACGAACGCTGCGGGGTTTCCGTTGATTGCCACATCCTGCGACAATTGGTCGTAGGCGCGTTGAAGGAAAGTAGCCGGCTCGGCCACAACGGGCTTGAATCCGCATTTGGCCAGTCCCGAGGCCATAGCGGTGGCCTGTTCCTCGGCAATGCCGACATCGACAAAGCGGTCACCCGCCTCGGCGCGGCGTGCGGGCACGAAACCGACGGCGCCGGGCACGCCGGCCGTGATGGCCACGACCTTGGGGTCGGTCTTCATCCGCGCGAGTATATGCTTTGCGAATATGTCGGTGTAGTCATCGGCATCGTCAGTCACCGCTGGCGCCCCCGTTGCGGCGTTGAACGCGCCGCTGTAATGGAAGCGCTCCTTCTGCTGCTCGGCCACCGGCAGCCCGTAGCCCTTGCAGGTGTTGAGGTGGACCACTACGGGGCCATCGGCATCCTTCACCATCCTGAAGGCGGCTATGAGTTCGCCGAGGTCATTTCCGTTGTCAACGTATAGGTAGCGGTAGCCGAGTGTCTTGAAGTAATTTTCCTCGGCGGCTCCCTTGGTACGGCGCAGCAGCGCGAGGTTTTCATACAGGCTGCCGTGGTTTTCGGCGATACTCATCTGGTTGTCGTTTACCACAACGATGAAATTCGAGCCCAGCGTCGAGGCGAAATCCAGCCCCTCGAACGCCTCGCCGCCGCTGAGCGAGCCGTCGCCGATGACGGCCACCACGTTATATTTTTCGCCGGCAAGGTCGCGTGCCTTGGCCAGGCCGCTCGCCAGCGAAACGGATGTAGAAGTGTGTCCCAGCGAGAAAAGGTCATAATCGGGACTCTCTACGGGATTGGTATAGCCGGTCACCGAACCGTATTTCCCGGGGTTGGTGAACGCCTCCATGCGGCCCGTGAGCATTTTGTGCACGTAGGTCTGGTGCGATACGTCAAACACAAGTTTATCGGCGGGAGCGTCAAACACATAATGGAGGGCCACTGTCGCTTCAAGGAAGCCAAGGTTAGGGCCCACGTGGCCGCCCTTGGCCGCGAGGCGGGTCACAAGCACCGTACGCAAGTCGGCGGCAAGGTCATCGAGCTCGGCCAACGTCAAATGCTTGATGTCGGCCGGCGATTTAATATCATTAATATTCATCGGAATAAAGCGTTTTATGGTTTTGCTGCAAAGATAACAACAAAAAAACTCAAATGCCCGCCGCCGGACCCACGATTTCACCTTTTTTTGCTAACTTTACGTCGCAAAACGGAATTATGGCAAAGAAAACCGCAAAATCGTCAATCACCGTGGCCTACGACGCCAAGCGCGCCGTGCAGAACATGACCGGGCTGGGCAACTACTCACGCCTGGTCATCGGCTCCATGTCGGCACTTTATCCCGACAACCGTTACGTGCTCATGGCGCCCCGCATGCGCGAAAATCCGCGTCTTGATCCGATTCTCGCGCGCGGGAACGTGGAAACATTCACCCCCGCCGGCACCATAACCCGCCACCTGCCCGCATGGTGGCGCTCGGTCGAGATGGTTCACGACTGGCCCAAGCTCGGCATCAACATATATCACGGACTGAGCAACGAGATTCCCCTGACGGCAGGGCTCGCCCCGTGCCCGACGGTAGTCACCATCCACGACCTGATATGGCGCCGTATCCCCGAAGACTACTCCGCCATCGACCGCCGCCTGTATGAATTCAAATACAGGCGTTCGGCCCGGTTGGCAACCCGCGTCATCGCCATCAGCGAGCGAACCAAGACCGACATGGTTGCCGACTGGGGAATATCGCCCGACAAGATTGACGTCATTTACCAGGGCTGCGACCCAATCTTCACACAGCCGGTGACGACTGACCGCCGCCATCGCGTGCGCGAACAATACGGGCTCGGGGGGCGTTACTTCCTCACCGTCGGAACCGTCCAATCGCGCAAGAACCAGCTGCTTGCCGTGAAGGCCCTCGACCGTCTGCCCCACGACGTCACAATGGTAATCGTCGGAAAGGCCGAGCAGGCCTACAAGGCAACCATACAGCGTGCAATCGCGGACGCACGCCTGGACACACGCGTGAAATGGCTTGAAAACGTGCCGTTCGACGACCTCCCCGCGCTGTATGCCGCCGCCGAGTTCTCGTCGTACACCTCCCGATATGAGGGATTCGGCATCCCGGTGCTTGAATCGCTCAGCGTGTCCACCCCGGTGATAGCCTGCACGGGGTCGTGTCTCGAGGAGGCCGGAGGCGAAGGCGCTGTCTATGTCGGTCCCGATGACATAGACGGATTTGCCGAAGCCGCCAACCGCCTGCTCGCACAGCCGTGGTTCCGCGACAAGCTTGCCGAGAAAGGACGGCGCCACGCGGCACGGTTCACCCCCGCATCATTCGCCTCGGCAATAATGACCACCTACAACAAAGCCATTCTCGACCACTCTCTCAAAGATTTATAAAACATGACAGCGACAATAAACAAGACTCTCCTGATAATCGGAGCCGGTGGTTTCATCGGTGGCTTCATCGCCGCCGAAGGGCTGCGGCGGGGCTATGACGTATGGGTCGGCGTACGCCAGTCGACCTCGCGCCGCTACCTCACCGACCCGCGCCTCAAATTCGTCGTTTTCGACTATGACGACCCCGACCAGGTTGAATCCACATTGCTGGCCAACGCTCCCTCGCCCCACGGCTGGAACGACATAATCTGGAACCTCGGCGCCACCAAATGCGCCGATTTCTCCCAGTTCAACCTCATCAACTTCCTGTATCCCCGCACATTCGTGGAACTGCTGCGGCGCAACAACATGGTGCCCGACAAGTTTCTGTACGTGAGCTCGCTTAGCGCCGTAGGACCGTCGGACGAAAAAGGATACTCACCCATCACGTCCAGCACCGTCCCCGACCCCAACACCCGATACGGCCTGTCGAAAATCAAGACCGAGACCTATCTCGAGACCCTCCCCGACTTCCCCTGGATTATCTTCCGGCCCACCGGCGTCTACGGTCCTCACGAGAAAGACTACCTGATGATGATAAAGAGCATCGACTCGCATTTCGATTTCGGCGTGGGCTACCGTCCCCAGCTGCTCACGTTCATCTATGTCGACGACCTGGTCAACGCCATGTTCGACGCCCTCGCCTCCGACCGCACCCTGCGGCGGAAATACATCATCAGCGAAGACCGAGCATATTCGCAGAAGGAATTCCGCACCATGGTGGCGCAGGAACTCGGCAACAAATGGGTGGTGCCGGTCAAGCTGCCGCTTTGGACGGCCTACGTGGCATCGGTGGCATGCGAGAAATGGGGTTTGCTGCGCGGCAAGCCGTCGACACTCAACCGCGACAAATTCAAGATAATGAAACAGCGCAACTGGAACTGCGACATATCCGACGCACGGCGCGACTTCGGGTTCACCCCGCGCGTGTCGCTGCGCGAAGGCATACACCGCACCGTCAGCGCCTACCTTAAAGAGAAAGGAGAATCCCGATGATTGAATTCTACCGCAAACCGCCCACCACCCCCTGGTGGTTCATTGTCGTGCTGGTCATCGTTGCCCTCCCCACCTTCACCTTCATTCCCCAGGCGTCGCATATCGTCGAGGAGGCTGAATGGCTCGGAACCGGCTCGGTGGGCTGGATCTATCCGCTCTGCATCGCCCTGTCGTGCCTCTGCGCCTGGACTTGCTATCCCACGCGCCGCACAATCGCCTGGATTCTGGCCGCCGTCGTCGCCCTGATTGACATCGCCATGTTCATTTCGGTCTGTCTCACCCCCGCACCATCTGCCTGAACAATGCTCACAGAAGAAGAATACATAACGCTTCATTCCTCTCCCCAACCCGACACGCTCGCCGCGCTCTACCGCCACACTCACCTCACCCGCCTCTATCCCCGCATGTGCTGCGACCCTTTGCAGGGTCGCCTGCTGGTCATGCTCACCCGCATGATACGCCCACGGCGCATCCTTGAACTGGGTACATTCAGCGGCTACTCGTCGCTATGTTTCGCCGAGGGCATGCCTGCCGACGCCCAACTCCACACCGTCGAAATCGACGATGAGGCCGAGCACGCCCTGCGCGAGGTTTTCGACGCCTCGCCCTGGGCCGACCGCATCCACCTGCACATCGGCGATGCTCTGGATGTAGTTCCCCACCTCGGAGGCATGTTTGACCTGGTGTATATCGACGCCAACAAACGCATCTACACCGACTATTACGAGATGGTGAAGCCCCTTGTACCGCCGGGCGGATTCATCTTTGCCGACAACACCCTGTGGAGCGACGCCGTCCTCGACCCTGACGCGAAACACGACGCCCAGACCCTCGGCATACGACGCTTCAACGACCTTGTGGCAGCCGACCCCGACGTCGAGCAGGTCATCCTTCCGCTATACGACGGACTAACCCTAATCCGCAAAAAATGAAGAAAAAGACAATCTGGGACATGAACCGCCTAACCGCCGAGCAATTCAAGTCGGCGCCCAAGATTCCGCTTGTGGTGGTTCTCGACAACGTCCGCTCCCTCAACAATATCGGCTCGATATTCCGCTCGTGCGACGCTTTCGCCGTCGAGCGGCTGATTCTATGCGGCATTTCGCAGACACCTCCCTCCGCCGAAATCCACAAGACGGCCCTCGGCGCCGAGGATTCTGTGGAATGGAGTTATTATGCCGACACCCTCGCCGCCGTCGCCAACCTCAAGAGCGCGGGCTATACCGTATGCTGCCTCGAGCAGGTGAACGGTTCGGTGATGCTTAACGACTTCAAACCCGACCCGGACCGCAAATACGCATTCATTGCCGGGCATGAGGTCGACGGTGTCGCTCAGGATGTCGTCGATGCGTGTGACGTCTGCATTGAGATTCCACAGGCCGGTACGAAGCACTCGCTGAACGTTGCCGTATCAACAGGAATCACCATCTGGCACTTTTTTGAAGCTTTTCCGGTAAGATAATTCAATAAAGTTCACCGATTTAGGTTTTATTAGTTTTTATTTACATTATTTTAGTTGCATCAGCGTCAATTATGTATTAACTTTGCAACGTGAAACTTGAACAACGATGTTCTGCAAGTTTCCACCTCCATACAAGATAACGTTTTGTTAGACTCACAATATATACTTGAATTTTGGTTATGAGGGAGGTGCGTTGCCGGGAGGCAGCGCACTTTCATTTTTTATATACCCTTACCACCTGAAACGCACACACTGTATGGTGCAGCCCCATCTACAAAACAAGAACTAAAAAGACAACCCCCGCTCAATGAATCAAAGTCAACGAGCCCGGGTCTGCATTGCCACGACCCATTATAAAACGCGATAAAGCATCCCGCCGAAATACAGAAATCCCCGGCCTTGCGTGAAGGTCGGGGATTGTAGCCCATAGCAGAATCGAACTGCTCTTTCAAGAATGAAAATCTTGCGTCCTAACCGATAGACGAATGGGCCCTGAATCTCTAAAAACTCAATATAAGCCTTCTATCAGGCGGAAAGCTTTGCAACGTGGTGAGCGAGCTTGCTCTTGAGGTTGGCGGCTTTATTCTTGGAGATGGCTTTCTTGGAAGCGAGGCGGTCGAGCATGGCGCTTACGGTGCGGAGCTTGGACTCGGCTTCGGCTTTGTCGGTGAGCTTGCGCAGGTTGCGAACAGCGTTACGAGCCGTTTTGGCGTAGTAGCGGTTGCGCAGGCGACGGCTCTCGGTTTGGCGGATGCGTTTGAGTGATGACTTATGGTTTGCCATGTCAGATGGTTGAGTTTGTTTGTTATTTTTTATTTGGTAGCCCATAGCAGAATCGAACTGCTCTTTCAAGAATGAAAATCTTGCGTCCTAACCGATAGACGAATGGGCCTCGAGGCGTTAAGCGAGTGCAAATTTAAGAACAATTTTTGGAGTGACAAAAAAAATCGGCCTAAAAAGTTAATTTTTAATGATTTTTTGCTAATTTTACCCTGAAAACACTCTTTGAAACATGTATGAGACCCTTAAGTGCGCCGTTTTGCGCACGATTAAATACGACGACCGGCGCTCGATTGTAACGGCATGGAGCATGGAACGCGGGCGAGTGTCGCTGCTGGTGCCCGCCGGAGCTTCGCGCGAGGCGAGGCGCCGGAGGGCGCTGATGATGCCCCTTGGGCTGTTCGAGGGCGAGGCCGACATACGCCCCGGCCGTGAGTTGCTGAGCATACGCGACGTCAGGCCACTGAGGGTGCTGCCCGACCTGAGCAGCAATCCCGTCAAGGCCGTGGTGGCCATGTTCCTGTCGGAAGTGCTGGAACGGGTGCTGCGCGAAGCGGCGCCCGACCCCTTGCTCTCGTCGTATATCTTTGACGCGGTGGAACTCCTCGACAGCCTTTCAAACGGCCCCGGCATAGCCAACTTCCCCCTGGTGTTCCTCTACAAGCTCGGCCGGTTCACGGGCATCGAGCCCGACTCGGGTTCATGGCGCCCCGGATATGTATTCGACATGAACGGCGGTATATTCCGCCCGACGGCCCCCACGGCAGGCCGTTGGCTTGAGGCTGACGAAGCCGAGTTCGTCAGGCTGCTCGACCGCCTGTCGTTCGCAAGCGCCGCACGCCTGAGGCTACCCAGGGCGCTCAGGCGCCGCGCCCTCGACATGCTGCTCGAATACTACACCCTGCACCACGCCCGCCTGTCGGAACTGAAATCCCTGCCGGTGGTGCAGGAAATCTTCTGACGTTTTACCACATATAATATAAAAGGAACGGAAATATTTTGTTAACTTTGCGCTGAAACATATTTCTTACCGATGAACAAGCTCCAACTCTACATATACAAGTCGCTGCGCGGTTTCAAGAGCGTGCGCAACATCAATCCCGAGGAAAACGTGCAGCGTCACATACGCGACGTGCGCAAGGCTCTCGAGATTCTCGACTACGACCCTAACGAGAAATATCTGTTCTACCTGATTTCGTACATCGAAAACGGTACGTTCTTCACCATACTCCGCACCATCCCGAGCGAACCCCTCGACCACCTGGCCACCACCATCTTCGTCCCCAACGGACTGAAGATAACCCGCGCCGAGATGGCCGACATCGTCAAACGCACCACCCGCATGGTGTCGAACCCGCAGGTGACCGCCGAGGAACTCAGCGAGCTGCACGAGGTTTTCTCAAAGGAATATACCATCGAACCCGAACCAGCCACCACCGTCGCCTCGGAGGGCCGCGAATATGCCTTCTGCCTGTATGGCGGTGAGACGGGCCGCGAACTTCACGACTTTTTTGCCGAAAAGCTGTATCAGCCCGAATACCTCAAATATGCCGGCGTGGTGCTGGTCGACGCTGACCTCGGCGTGAGCTCAACCGCTCCCGACCTCACCGACGAGGCGCTGGCCGACACCGTGGCAATCCTTCCGCCCGAAAATCATCCCGACGGTTTCGTGCCCCACATCTACCACCATCCGTTCAACCGTCCGTTCCTGGCTCCCCTCGGCGGAGCCGTCACAATCACCTGGCGACGCGGCGGTTTCGAGGACCAGACACAGACCGTAACCGTCGAGAAAGCCGACCAGCAAATCGAGCCCGCATCCACCGCCGAAAGCCGCAAAGCCGTGTCGCCCGCGTCGTTCTTCATCACCTCCCAGGCATCAAAAAGCCCGGTGCATGGCGCCGTAATCACCGTCAACGGCGTGGAAATCAACGAGGCCCGCACATTCACATGCGACGAGCTCAAGAACGCCGACGTTGTAATCCGCGCCCAGGGTTTCTTCCCGTTCCGCGCCCATCTCGACCTGGCCGCCACCACCCAGGCACTAATCCAATTGCAGGAGCAGCGCAAAATCTACCGTTTCGAACTGCCCGTGAAGTCATCGGAGCTCGGTGCCCCCATCCATTTTGAAATCCACACCAAACGCGACCTCGCCGACAGCCCCATCGAAGGCTACGTGCTGAAAGACGACATCCGCGAGGGTTCCGGGAAAAGCAACTACCTCGAATACACCGGCGGCAACTCCCAGGCTTCGCGCCGCAATCTCATCATCGCGGCCGCCGCGGCCCTCGTGGCCGGTTTCCTGCTGGGCTGGCTCATCATGGGCGGTTCGGGCAGCGCGACGAAGTCCCAGGCCGTCACCGACAGCACAGAATTTGTCGAGACAATACCACAACAGGCCGAATCAGCCATCCAACAGCAACCTGCGGCCACCCAACCACAACCCGAGCCGGACGCACAGCCCGCACAGACAGCGCCGACATCCCAGGCCGTCACGGCCCAGGCCATAGCATACCTCGACTCCAACAGCAAATGGACAAAGGCCGAGCTCGACAAACTCCCCGGACTGGCCGGTCTGTTCGACGACATGAACAACTTCCGCCTCGAACGCATTGTTACCTATTGGAAACCGCGCCTGGCCAAATCGAAGAAATTCGAGAAAGTCGCTTTCCACGCTTCAGAAAGCCAGCGCAAGAAAATCTTCAAACCCCAGGGAAGCTACTGCAGCGAGGGCGGCGACCATTCAATCACCGTTCAGTCATACCTCAACCGCATCGACCCCGCAAAAAAATAATTACCTTACAGCACATATCATACTGACATGAATCGCAAACTGCTGATTTTAGCACCATTGGCGCTTGCAATGAGCGTCAACGCGCGTGTGGCCAAGGACGCCATCGCCACCTCGACCCCCGACGGCCGCACCGTGACGGTTACGGCCATCAACGACAACATCCTGCGCGTTACCAACACCGCGCTGGGCGAGCAGCCCCTGCCATCGCGCGGGGTGGTGCTGACCGAAGGGTCTGCCACCGCGCCCGACATCGTGAGCGTTGGCAAGTTCGTCACCACCCTCTCCACCGCCACCGGCGTGACGGCATCGGTCGACGACCGCACCGGCTCGCTCACCATCACCGCCGGGCCGGGCCGCACCATCACCGACTCGGGCGAGCGCATCCTCACCGACGGCAAGGCCGAAATTGCCCTGTTCTCCACCTCGACCGGCTCGATGTATGGCGCGGGCGAGCGTGGCCACAAACTCAACCTGCGCGGCGACACGCTCGTCATGTTCAACCGCCAGAACTACGGCTACACCGGCTCAGATCCCCGCATCTCGCAGATGAACATCACCATGCCGCTGTTCCTTTCGAGCGATGGATTCGCAATCCTCTTCGACGACTATGCCCGCGCCGAAATGATTCTTGACAACCCCGTCAAGTACATCACCGAGAATCCCCAGCCAGTAAGCTACTACTTCATCAACGGCGCCAAAACCCTCGCCGACGTCACCGAGCAGCTCTCGGCGCTCACAGGCCGTCAGGACCTCGCGCCTTTCTGGAGCCTCGGCTACATTACATCCAAATACGGCTACCATGACCAGGCCGAGACACTCGGAGTGGTCGACACCCTCAAGCGCGCCGGCTATCCCCTCGACGGCATCGTGCTCGACCTCTACTGGTATGGCAAGGAACAGGACATGGGACGCCTCGCATGGGATTCCGAGCAGTGGCCCGACGCCGAGGGCATGCTGCGCCAGCTCAAGAAAAAAGGTGTCAACCTGGTGGCCATCTCCCAGCCCTACATCCTGCGCAACGGCCGCGGAGTCGACAACTACAACGAGCTCAAGGAAAAGAACCTCATGCTCAAGGACACCCTCGGCAACGACCAGGAAGTCAAGATTTGGGTCGGCGAAGGCGGAATGTTTGACGTCTCCAATCCCGACACCCGCGCCTGGCTGCGCGAACGCTACCGCCAGCTCACCGAAGGCGGCATCACCGGCTGGTGGGGCGACCTGGGCGAACCCGAGGTACATCCCCTGTCGGGCCTGCACGCCAACGGCCTCACCGCCCCGCTCTACCACAACCAGTACGGCAACGACTGGAGCGAGATCATCTACGACCTCTTCCGCGAGGAATATCCCGACACACGTCTCATGACCATGATGCGCGGCGGCACCACCGGCCTGCAGCGCTACAGCGTGTATCCCTGGAGCACCGACGTGTCGCGCTCGTGGGGCGGCCTCGAACCCCAGGTGCGCATCATGCTCAACTCAGGCCTGTCGGGTCTCGGCTACATGGGCCATGACGTAGGAGGCTTTGCCGTGGATCCCGAGAATCCCTACCTTCCCGAACTCTACGTGCGCTGGCTCCAGCTGGGTCTGTTCTCGCCCGTGCTCCGCACCCACGCCCAGCAATTTGCCGAACCTTACAAATACCCCCAGTTCGCCTCGATAATCGAACCCATCATCAAGGACCGCTACCGCTGGCTGCCCTACAACTACACCCTCGCCTACGAGAACGCCTCGAAAGGCTACCCCCTGGTGCGTCCGCTCAACTTCACCGACCCCGACCATACCTTCGACTCAATCAGCGATGAATTCCTCTGGGGCCGCGACGTACTCGTCGCCCCGGTAATGACCGAGGGCGCCACATCCCGCCAGGTAACTTTCCCGGCCGGAAAATGGCTCGACATGGCCGCCCCCTGCACCGTCTACGAGGGCTACTCGACCATCGACTACCCCGCTCCCCTGAGCGTCCTTCCCACCTTCGTACGCGCCGGAGCGTTCATCCCCATGGCCGACTACAAAATGGAGAATACCGGCGACTACAACCCCTCACGACTCACCGTCAACTACTATCCAGTGGCCGGCGAATCGTCGCAGTTCACAATGTTTGACGATGACCGCACCTCGACCAACACCATCGCCTCGGGCCAGCACCGCCTCATCACCTTCAAAGGCTGTGACGGAGGCCACAAAATCACCGTGACATCCGAAGGCTCCTACACCGGCGCTCCCGCCACAATATCGCTCACCTTTGTAATCCACCGCGCGGCCGCTCCCGCCACCTTCCGTGTCAACGGCCGCAACATCAAGCCTAAATACAACGCCGACGCCCACACCCTCACATTCTCCCTGCGCTGGCCCGTGGACCGTCCGCTCAATCTCGAATCGTCAAATCTCACCCTATGTTCTCAGGAATAGTTGAAGAACCGGCCACCGTCGTGGCCGCGACCCGCGACGGCGGCAACCTGCGCCTCCGCGTAAAATGCTCGTTTGCCGACGAACTCAAAATCGACCAGTCGGTAGCCCACAACGGCGTATGCCTCACCGTGGTCGACATCCATCCCGACTCAACCTACGAAGTCGTGGCAATCCAGGAGACCCTCGACCGCTCCAATCTCGGCGACCTGAAGGAGGGCGACCTTGTCAACCTCGAACGCTCGATGGTGATGAACGGACGCCTCGACGGCCACATCGTGCAGGGCCATGTCGACACCACCGGCCTATGCGACCAAATCGAGGATGTCGACGGCTCGCGCTACTTCCGCTTCCGCTACGACATCTCTCCCGAAATGCGCGCCAAGGGCTACATGACGGTTGAGAAAGGCTCGGTGACCGTCAACGGCGTGAGCCTGACGGTATGCGATTCCACACCCGACTCGTTCCGCGTGGCAATCATCCCCTACACCCTCGAGCACACCAACTTCTGCCGCATCGCTCCCGGCACCCGCGTAAACCTCGAATTTGACATCCTGGGCAAATACATCGCCGCACTGCTGCCACGATAACAGGCCACATACGGAATCGCCCGTTTAACCTACAATCAGGATAAACGGGCGATTCCACTTTATTTCAAGTCGTATTTACTTTTTTACAGCAGCCTTTATCAACGCCACAGCCTCGTCGGCAGTGTACTGGTTTGGCCAACCCATAATTGGAAAATAGCCGTATGACAGCAGCCGTTCTCCCATTATATATTCAATGTCGCACAGGAGCTGGACAAGACATCTGCGTTTAACCATTATTATCAAACAAGCGCAAAGCCTCTTCCGCACTTACCTCTTTAGGCAGTCCATTGGCATCGGCCAATATCACACGTTCCCCAAGTTTGGTTTTATGTTCAAGCATTCGCTTTTGAGCGGAGACTATACCTTGGTAAATGCGGTCAAATAGTTTTATTTCTTCTTGTTCTGACATGATATTTTGATTTCATTTAATAACGTTTCGTTTATAGGAATGTTTCTGTCAACAATAGGTTTTGCCTGACGTCCATTGTCGTACATCGACCAGTAATCGACAATAGGCGTGAATATTTCAAACAAGTTCCTCAGCCCAAGCCAATATCTTCGGTGAATGACATCTTTCGGTATGTCATGGCCACCCGACGCAACCCGTGATGCCACACGCTGCTCTGCCATCTCGGGCGATGGCAACCAAAAGAACAGCAATGTCACTGTGTAGCCGGCATCTTTAGCCCGTTTGACAAGAGTGCTGTATGAACGCGTAGCGAGAGTGGTCTCGATTGCGAAAGACTTCCTGCGCTGAATTAGCTGATCAATTCGTCTGAGCATTAGTTTCCCTGGTTCAATCGCCACCTCTTCAGGATGGAAAGGGGAAAGACCTTTGGCTATCTCGTCGGCATTGACAAACTCCTCGCACTTCAGCACTTCGGGAAGTACTGATAGCGAGGCGGTGGTCTTGCCGGCTCCATTACAGCCTGCAATGATATACAAATTGAGGTTGTCCATATATGAGCGAAGATGCATTATGTATCTTCAACAGCAAAATTACAAAATTTTGGCGATAGCTGGAGTTTAAACAGCCGATTTTGAAGAATTTTGCATTACGGATAAGTCTCCGCTTATATTTCTCCGGAATAATGGAGTCAACTGAATGCTAATGGCTGGGAAATCATTGATTATAAATGGGTATCGGAGGAACTGAGACACGATTTCTTCCGATAAGGAGGCAATGGCCGATAGATACGTCTTCAACTTAGATCAATTTTGTCAAATATGAGAAGATTTGCATTCCATATAATTTTGTGAACTTATATTTAATGACTATCTTTACCAGAAATTAACAACAAAATATGGAAACTGGAGAAAAAATTCCCGAGGTGTTGGGATATGACGCCGACGGACGCGAGGTCAAGGCCTCGGACTTTGCGGACAAACCGCTCATCATCTATTTCTATCCCAAGGACAACACCCCGGGCTGCACAGCCGAGGCCTGCTCACTGCGCGACGGTTTTGAGGAATTGCGCGCGCTGGGCTATGTCGTTATCGGCATCAGCAAGGACTCGCCCAAGAGCCACGTCAAGTTTGCCGAGAAACATTCGTTGCCCTTCATCCTCCTCAGCGATGAATCGACCGAAGTCAATCAGGCTTTCGGGGTATGGCAGAAGAAAAAAATGGCCGGGCGCGAGTACATGGGTACCGTGCGCACCACTTTCATCACCGACGCCGACCACCGCATCACACACATCATCACAAAAGTCGACACCAAAGATTCCGCCGGCCAAATAATGAAACTGCTGGCCTGAGGCATATCTCATGGAGCCTTTATTGTTACTCTATTAGACATATATATAATATATAATGATAAGTTAGATGGGGCTGTGTCAAAAGTGGCACAGCCCCATCTAACTTAGTAGTCATCTTGACTTTATGGCTTTATCATTATGTTTAAATGAACTATAATGGGGATAACCTTCAAATTTATTCTTAATCAAACCTTCAAATAATTGTCAATCTACAAAATTCTAAGATAGCGGTGATAATTGTGTAATTTTCAGTTGGCACCATAAAACTTTTTCAAACTAATTTATGTTATAATTTAAACAACATTAATATGAAACTACAAATTTTATATCTAATCCCGCTAATTATAAGTACAAGTTGCAGCCAACTGGACGAAATACAAAATACTGATAACCAGTTCTCATTGCTTAACGATGATAATCAAAAGCAATACGAAACTACTCAATTGTCAATTGGCAAACGTTTGGGTGAAATTATTTCATCTATTTCCAACACAAACTCAAGGAATGACAATTTCTCTGGAGAAGATTTCATATTATACATCACCAACTTACCAAGCGAAGTCATTGATAGTTTATATGAAGTACATTGTACTCCTGATAAACTCAAAGAGCTCAACTCTCATAAAAAGGCTTTCAACGAGGCCCTAATACACATAACCTCTGAAGAAAGTGTTGACTTTCTCTATGATTTCATGGACAATTATATTGAGATTGGAGGTAATTCGACCATTTACCTTGCAAATGCTCTGAATAATGCACCATATGATATTCAAAACTATTTAATCATTAGCGCTGCATGTATTGATGAATTTTCAGGACCCCTTAATAATAGTAGAGGTGCAAATTCCTATTGCCTACGACAATTATCCTATGAAGCAAGCGGAATGCTATTAGCATCGATAGCGGGAGATGGTATAAACGCTGCCTTATCACTGATTCCTGGCGGCGCCATGGTCGGAACTTTAGTCTCTTTGGGAGTCGATGTATGTGACGCTATAAAGATGGTTAATGACTATAATAAATGCTGTATAAGCCATTGGTCATAGTAATAAGAGTGAGCAGAATTATTATAGTAAAATTAGGAATGCCTTGATGAACGATTCAGACCTCGCTTTGAAGGCGCATAGCCGGAGCTCTGTAACTGAAAAAGAGAGGACGGAGGCATCATTGAAACGCTTGAAATTTTACTATGAATAATTCCGTTCATTCACTTATCTCAAAAAACTGATGTATTTATGATAACGTTCCTCATCATAGTAATCTGCGCTTGCATATTCGCTCCAGCGATTAGCCGGTTGCTCGGGCTGGTCTTGCCTAAGCTTTGCAAAGACAGCCGGTTTGCCAATCCACAATACCGACGACGCTTACATTCAATCGTATTAGCATGTAGCATGATAATAGGCTTCTCAGCAGTAATCTACATTTATTTTTTAAGCAATCAATAAGCATCAGTTTAAACAAACAGGCGCCGCTCGGATTGAGCGGCGCCTGTTTGCTATAATGGGGTTTCAGATATATCAATTGTTGTTGTGGCGGGGGCCGCGGCCTTCACCACGGGGCGAGCGGGGACCGCGGTCGCCTTCGCGGCGCTCACGGCGTTCGCCCTCGGGACGTTCGCGGCGGGGAGCGCGCTCGCGGCGCTGGGGTTCAACGTAGCCCTCGGGCTTCTCCATCAGGGCACGCATCGACAGGCGGAACTTGCCGGTCTTCTTGTCGACCTCGATGAGCTTGACGTCAACTTCATCACCTTCCTTGAGACCCGAGGCAGCCATGTCTTCGAGGCGTTCCCAGGAGATTTCCGAGATGTGGAGCAGACCGTCGCGGTTGGGCATGAATTCGACGAACGCGCCGAAGTCGAGGATGCTGCGCACGGTGCCGCGGTAGGTCTTGCCCTCTTCGGGAAGTTCCACGATGGCGTTGATCATTTCCATTGCCTTGTCGATGGAAGCCTTGTTGGAAGCAGCTACCTCGATGTAACCGCCTTCGGGAATTTCGTCGATGGAGACAGTGGCGCCCGAGGCCTCCTGAATACCCTGGATGACTTTTCCGCCCGGGCCAATGACAGCGCCGATGAGCTCTTTGGGAATGAGCATGGTGACGATGCGGGGCACGTGGGGCTTGTAGTCCTCGCGGGGTGCGGGAATGGTCTCGTTGATGATGCCGAGGATGTGGAGACGACCGTCGCGAGCCTGCATGAGGGCCTTTTCGAGGATTTCATAGCTGAGGCCGTCGCACTTGATGTCCATCTGGGTGGCGGTGATGCCGTCCTTGGTGCCGGTCACCTTGAAGTCCATGTCGCCGAGGTGGTCCTCGTCACCGAGAATATCGCTGAGGATGGCATATTTCGAGCCGTCCGAGATAAGGCCCATGGCGATGCCGGCAACGGGCTTCTTCATCTTCACGCCGGCGTCGAGCAGAGCGAGGGTGCCTGCGCATACGGTGGCCATCGACGAAGAACCGTTCGACTCGAGGATGTCGCTGACGATGCGGCAAACATAGGGGAAGTCGTCGGGGAACATGCTCTTGAGGGCGCGGTGGGCCAGGTTGCCGTGACCGATTTCACGACGGCCTACACCACGCTGGGGACGAGCCTCGCCGGTTGAGAAGGGGGGGAAGTTGTAGTGGAGGAGGAAACGCTCGCGGCCCTGGTTGAGAACGTCGTCGAGAATCTTCTCGTCGAGTTTCGTGCCGAGGGTGACGGTTGCGAGGGCCTGGGTCTCACCACGGGTGAACACAGCCGATCCGTGGGGGCCGGGGATATAGTCGGTCTCGCACCAGATGGGGCGGATCTCAACGGTTTTGCGGCCGTCGAGACGGATGCCTTCGTCAAGAACGCAACGGCGCATGGCCTCTTTCTCCACGTCGTGATAGTAGCGTTTTACAAGGGGAGTCTTCTCGTCGCGCTCTTCTTCGGGCAGCGAGTCGATGTATTCCTGGCAGATGGCGTCGAAAGCCTCGATGCGCCAGTGCTTGTCGGCGGAACCTGTCTTGGCCACGGCGTAGGCCTTGTCGTAGCACTTGTCGTGCACGTCCTTGCGGAGGTCTTCGTCGTTTACTTCGTGGCAATATTCGCGCTTAACGGTTGCGCCAGCCATTTCGGCAAGTTCCATCTGGGCCTTGCACTGCTCCTTGATGGCCTCGTGGGCAGCCTTGAGGGCGCCGAGAAGGTCGGCTTCGGAAACTTCGCTCATCTCGCCTTCGACCATCATGATGTTGTCGTAGGTGGCGCCTACCATGAGTTCCATGTCGGCACGCTCGAGCTGCTCGAAGTTGGGGTTGATGACATATTCGCCGTCGATGCGGGCCACGCGGACCTCCGAGATGGGGCCGTTGAAGGGGATGTCGCTGACCGCGATTGCGGCTGAGGCGGCAAGACCTGCGAGGGCATCGGGCATTTCAACGCCGTCGGCCGAATACATGGTGATGTTTACGAACGTGTCGGCGTGATAATTGTCGGGGAAAAGGGGACGGAGCACGCGGTCGACCAGACGCGAAGTGAGGATTTCATAATCGCTGGCGCGGCCTTCGCGCTTGAGGAAACCACCGGGGAAACGACCGTTGGAAGAGAATTTTTCTTTGTACTCGACTGTCAGAGGCATGAAGTCAACACCTTCGCCAGCTTCCTTGGCCGAAACGACCGTGGCAAGCAGCATGGTGTTGCCCATGCGGAGTTCTACCGCTCCATCAGCCTGCTTTGCAAGTTTCCCGGTCTCGAGGGTAATCTCGCGGCCGTCAGCAAGCGTGATGGTTTTTTTGATTGGATTCATATAAGTTTTAAAAATATAGATGTTGCTTCACATTAAATCGCGCAAAGATACAAAAAAAACGCCTGAGAGCCAAAGCCCCCAGGCGTTTTTATAAATTTTTATAAATCACAATGTATCCTCGGCGGCGATGCGGTCTATTCGATGGTATCGGCCCGAAGCGGTTCTGGATGCAACATGAAGTCTGGCCACGCATTATCAGGGTGTACCCATTGATAACGTGCGGTATCTCCTGCAACGCTGAATTCCACCCTGTAAAGAGGCCTATGCCGCATGCCATACCCGAAATCCATGCTCAATTCTGGCACGTACCCCCTGCCTACCAGATATTTTCCGAAAAGCATAAGCCCGGCAGTTCCGGGAATAGTGCGACTGTTTTCCACTGAAAATTCCCTAAGTTGTGCCGGCACGGCCCTCAACCTCCCATTTTCGGCATCATAGATGCGGTTGAACACGCCCATAGTACTACCATGGGCGAACCAATCGTAATATGGCTTTTGTAAAAGATACCACGGAACATCCTCTCTGAGGGTCATTTCAGCAAACACAGCGCCATCCCATTCCTTTCTGCAATGCCTGACCACAAAGGCAGTCTGCCTAGCAAGCTTGGCACACATCACATCGACTGCCACAAGATGGGCCGCAACGAGCGCGACAATGCAGCAGGCTGCCAGAATACCACGCGTACCACTACTGCCGGCGGCTTTCATTTCCATTAACCGATTCCACAACATGAATATGCCTATCAATCCGCAGACTGTTCCGAATCCGTTCACCCTCGCTCCAGTCTTGAAATACACCGTCATAATCAGCGAGGCCACCACGATCTCAGCCAGAAATAAATTCAACGGCTCTATGGCAAGTGATTTATTCCTTACGGCTACTGCACAGGCAAATACTAAATAAGCGACCGAAGGAAATAAGAACGGAAGGATTAGCCATATCCGCCCGTCAAAAAAAGCCCATTTTGCCCAATGCCCGCACACAATCAAAGGAAGGGCAGCTACGGTGATGCCGCCTACGAGAGCTATAATGATGCAAAGCATGTATTTACATCGGTAATCACGATAAAACATCGTCAGACAAATACAACCACCCAACACTGCACCGGCGTAAGCCTCTTGCCAGAATCCGAGCAGAAACGACAATGTCGTGAAAAGCGGCAACTTGCGGTGAGAAACGCCCATAAGCCAGCTCACGACAGCCAACGCGGCAGCCGCTCCCCACAAATAGGGCATCTGGAAGCACACCTGGTAAAGCTGATCAATCCAGGGAAAGGCAAATATCATTCCGGACATATAGGCGGCGCTCATCAACGGACGGTTTTCAAAGCGGCCAAGCTTCGCACCATAAAACAGTATATACCACAAAGCCACGGCGCTTATCATGGCTGGAATCCATTTGGGAAGCAATGCCATCAATGGCATAATAAGGTTGGGCAACCTGAAATGATTAGTAACGAATATATCCACCACATCCTTACGATAGGCGTTCCAGTCAATGGGAGCGCCATGAATAAAAGTATCCCTGATTGCATGGATGCTGTTCAGGTCATCGGATATCATCGGAAACAAGGCCACACCGACAGCTGCAAGTATCGCCACCGTCCATCCCGAGACATTCGTGAACAATACCGTCCTGTTCATAAATCCAGCAGATACAGCGGGGCCTCGGGGCCGAGGTTGAAGATGAGGTCGAGGATGGAGAGATTGGGGTGGAAGCCCAGACGGTCGGCGCGTATCTGGCGATAGGGGGGCTGGGAGGGAAGCGTGAAGTCGGCTCGGCGCAGGTCGACGGCGGCGGGGATGTCGGCGACTTCCTTGGCGTCGGCCCAGCGCACGTCGTTGTCAAACCCGAGGATTGAGCGCACCACGCCGTCGGCAACGCGGTCGAGGTCGACGGCTGTGGGCCATGCGTCCCAGGCCTCCGGGCTACGCAGCACTCCGTCGAACTTGTCAATCAGGAATTCAAAGTATGGGGTGCGTCCGTAGGCGCTTTCAAGCGCCACGAGATGCTGGCGCCACCATTCGTCGTGGGTCGACACCGCCGCGTCATTCCATGTGGGGGCGTGGTCGCAACCGTGGGGCTTGCCGAGCGGGACGGTCAGGCGCAGCAGCCCGCGGGTGTCGGCAATCTCGCAGCGGTGCACGTCCTTCTGCCGCTTGTCATAGCGCAGCGCGGCGTCGACGACCACATGGCCGTAGCGGGCCATGGCGGCGTAATAACCCACCTGCCCCATGTAGCGCGGGGGCAGGATGGCCGTGGTGTCGGGGAACTTGACGAGGGGGGTCATTTGTCGGGGTTCGCGTCGCGGAGGATGCGGTTCCAGCGTATGCCGCCGTTGAACATGCTGCGGTCCTTGTCGAAAGAAATCAGCACAATCATAGGGGTACCGACAATGTGGTCTTCGGGCACGAATCCCCAGAAGCGGGAATCCTGCGAAAGGTCGCGGTTGTCGCCCATCATGAAATAGTAGTCCATCGCAAAGGTGTAGGTGTCGGCCGGTTTTCCGTCGACATACACCTTGCCGTCGGCATCAATCCACGAGTCAGTGTGCCCCTCATAATTGCGGATGCAGCGGTTGTAGATGGTCCAGGTCTCGGGTGTGAGCTTTACGGTCATGCCCTTGGCGGGAATGAGCAGTCCGCTGTCGCCGCCATAGTTCGAGAGGGTCCATTCATCGGCAAGGGGCGAGGGGAAGAGGAATGCCTGGGCGCCGGCGGTCGGGAAAATCTCGTTGGTCTTGCGCATGCCGTCGATGTATCCGCGCTCTTTGAGGGTGGTCACCATTGTCGGGGTGAGGGGCACCATGTAGATGTAGGGAGACGTGGCGGCCTGGGGAAGTACAGCCGAAAGATAGCCGCGCTGTTCTGGATTGAAATCGAGCAGGTTCACATCGCCGGCTGTGATGCCGAGCTCATGCAGCAGCCCGTCGTCGTTGAGCGAGCGCGACGAGGCCACGATATACGAGAACTGTGCGTTTTCGGGCAGCTGCTGCGGCTTTCCGTCGATATAGATGGTGTCGTTCACAATTTTGAGACGCTCGCCGGGCAGACCCACGGCGCGTTTGACAAAATTCTGCCGGCGGTCGACGGGGCGGTATTTTATCTCGCCGAATGTGGCGGGATCGGAGGCGATGCGCTCGCGGCCATATTTCTCGACAAGCAGATAGTAGTATTCGGGCGATTCCTCCAGCTTGGTGAGGACAGTGTCGCCGGCGGGGAAGTTGAACACGACGATGTCGCCGCTCTCGATGTCGCGCAGTCCTTTGAGGCGGTGATATGCGAGCGAGGGGGAGTCAAGATAGCTGTCCGTTCCGATGACCGGCATCTTGTTGTGGACCAAGGGGAAGTGGACGGGAGTCATAGGCACACGTGGGCCGTAGACCATCTTGTTGACCCACAGGTAGTCGCCGGTGAGCAGAGTCTTTTCAAGCGACGACGAGGGTATCTGGTAGTTCTGGCCGACAAATGCAAAGATGAAGTAAACGAGGATGAGCGCGTAGACGATTGCGTCCACCCAGCTCATGACGCTGCGCACGGTCTTGTTCTTGCTCTTTTTCCACCATGTGAAGGGGATGTAGCCGGTGATGTAAATGTCGAGCAGCAGAAGCCACAGCAGCGAGAGCCACCAGTTGCCCATCCAGGCCACCCAGGCGAAAAAAATCAATGATACTATGCCGAAGCGCACCCAGCGCGAGGTCTTGTTGGCCGCGACACGCGAGCGCAGGTCATCGTAAAATTTATTGGACATGTATGTGATTAAGAGGTCGTTTTAAGAGTTGTCTGCAGTTTATAAGGCTTTTCTCCATGCGCGGCGGCGGCGGTGCTGGCGGCGCTCGAAATATTCCCATTGCTTCTGCACGTTCTCGTTGCCCTCGAGCTCGAGGTTTGATTCGGCGAACTTATAGCCGTTGGCGATGTAGCCCGGAAGCAGGTCGCAGAAGATGAGGGCGTTGACGCCCTTGCTCTGGTATTCGGGCTTTACGGCCACCAACAGCAGGTCGACGACGTCGACATGGCCGCGGATAGCCTTCCAAAGATGATACCAGCCGAAGGGGAACATCTTGCCGCCCGACTTGCGCAGGGCATGAGAGAGCGAGGGCATGGAGATGCCGACGGCCACAAGCTTGTCATCGGCATCGACGACCACGCTGACGTCCTCCAGGCGCAGGATGCCGAGATATTGGTCGATGTAGTAGTCAATCTGCTTGCGCGACAGGGGCGAATAGCCGTAGAGGTCGGCGTACGCCTCGTTGATGAGTTCGAACAGGGCGCGGCCATACTGCTCCTTGATTTTCTTGCGGGAGGTGAATTTTATAGTGCGCAGGTTGAATTTCTTGCGGACGATGTCGGCTATGCGGACATATTTGTCGGGCACCTTGTCGGGCACGGTCATGCGGAATTCCACCCAGTCAACGTCTTTCTCAAATCCCATGCGCTCCATGTGGCGGGGATAATAGTCGTGGTTATATATCGTGGCCATGGTGCCCATTTCCTTAAAGCCGTCGATGAGCATGCCCTCGTGGTCCATGTCAGAGAAACCCATGGGACCGATCACCGAGGTGCAGCCACGGTTGCGGCCCCAGTCACATGCAGCCTTGAACAGGGCGTCGACCACCTCGGCGTCGTCGATGAAATCGACGAATCCGAAGCGCATGGCCTTGTTGCCCTGCTTGCTGTTCACGAGGTCGTTGATGATGGCGGTGATGCGGCCTACGGGCTGTCCGTCGCGGAAAGCCATGAAGGACTGGGCCGAACAATGCTCGAAGGCAGGGTTGCTGTCGGGCGACAGGGTGGCGACCTCGTCTATGATGAGCGGCGGCACGAAATAATCGTTGCCTTTATATAAGTCGATGCCGAACTGGACGTATTTCTCCAGATTGGACTTGGTGGGTAATATCGGTTTTACTGTTACTGACATTTTTTCAGATTTTGGGAGTTGGAGGGCAGAGAGAGATCCAAACGAGCAGCAGAACCATCACGGCCAGGAACGCGATAATCCACAGGTAAAGACGCTGGGTGGAGCGGTTCACCAGTGCGAGGCGTAGATTTTGGATTGTGCGCGGACGGCGTTTCGGGTCCGGGTCGAGACAGCGCTCGGCCACGCGGCGCAGCACCGGATCCTCAACATCGCAATGGTCGAGCACCCGCTTGATGACGAGGCCGTAGTTGTATATGTCCTCGGAGGTGTCGGTGGGCGTCAGCGACTCGCGTTGGTCAAAACCCACGTCAATAAGCTTCAGGTTGCCGATGTTCTCGGTGAAGATTATGTTTTCGGGACGCAGGGGATGGTGGGCCAGATGGTTGTCCTGGATGTACTCGAGGGCGTCGACCAGCTGGTTGCGCAGCTTCGACACGTGCTCTTTGGTGACCTTTCCCTCGCGCAGGAGTTTCGCAAGGGAATCGCCGTAGACATCGTCGGTGATGATGCAGCGGCCTATGCCGGGCACATCCTCAAGGTCGTTGATCATGATGATGTGGGGATGGGCCAGGTTGTAGCGCACGTCAAATTCCTTCTCGAGCATCTGCTGCATCTCGGGTTTGTCGCGGAGATCAGCCTTAAGGGTTTTAAGCATTACCCATTTGCCGAATTTCTTGGCGGTGTATACGTCATAGAACTCCTCGTCCCATTCGGGAAGATGCTCAATCTCGGTCCAGCGTTGTTGGTCGTTGTTCATCCTGCTCTAAATCTAAATAGACTACAAAGTTAATACAAATTCGCGGATAATCACAAAAAAAATGCCATGCACGCCGGTACATGACATTTTTATTAACGGATTGACCCGCGATATTGTTATTTCACGAGAATTTTTGAAACCGTTCCACCCTGGCGGCGGATTACGAGCGAGCCGCTTTCGGGACGGGCGAGACGCATGCCCTGGAGGTTGAAGTATTCGGGAGCGGAGGCGTCATTGGCGATAGCCGATTCCACGCCCAGGCTGTCCTTGATGTAGAAGGCCGGCCACATGGTCTGCTCCTGGCTGTTGCCGGCGGCGTCGGTGAGGGTGACGCGCAGCTTGAACCATCCGTTCTCCGACTTGCCCTCGACATCCTTGAGGCTGGATTTCCAGAAATGGCCGAAATAAGGCATGGAATAATTCTCGGGAACTTCCTCAACCGCGAGTTCCTTGAAATCCTCGCTGTCGGCGGGAGCATATTCCACCTTCACGTCTGCGGGAGCACATTCCCAGTAGGAATGACGTCCTTCAATGAGCGAGAAATCGCCGCCGGTGAACAGGAGCTCACCCTGGTCCGCGCTGTCAAAGCGGTTGTCAACCTCGCCCGAGGTGTTGCGCAGCTGAAGCATGGTCACGGTGGGAGGCACCACGTCCTTGCCGGCGCCGTCCTGAACGGTCGATACCGAGATGTTGTAACCGGCAATGTCGTCCACGGCCACGTTGAGGTCGTTGTCGAGCTCGATGGAGAACTTTCCGGCGAGGCGTCCGTCCTGGTTGAGGAGACGCAGATAGCTGTCAACCTCATCATAGTCACAGACGGTTTCTTTTCCATCGTCAGTGGTGATGAAGGCGGTGGTGAAGGCGGTATCGCTCCAGCGGGGTTCGCCGTACAGACCCTGATAGGAAGCCGAGAAATACAAATCGTACTTTCCGTCACCGGCCTCGTAGGCGGTCATCAGCCCCTCGCACACCGGCGCTGCGGCACCCAGGGCATATTTCTGAGCCGAGGGAGTGCTGGCAAAGTTTGGATTGCCAGGGAAGGCCTGGGGGTCGGAGCCGTCCTCAACCCACCACAGGGGCGAACCGGCAAACCAGCTGCCGCCATATAGGTATGACAGCTCGTCGGTAGCATCGTCCCACACCACTATGGGCGAGCCGAGGGCACGGATGTCGGGCACTGCGCCCCAATCGTAGACTATGTCGCGGTCAACGTCAACCTTGGCCACATACAGGCCGTAGCCGGTTGAATAGGTCGGGGTGTCGGCCGGTGTGGGCTTGGCCAGAAAATAGCGGTATTCGTCACGGCCATAAAGGATAAAGCCCATGGTGTCGATGCAGCCGTTCACCATGTACTCGATGCAGTATCCCTGCTTGGAGCCTTTCGACGAGATGAGCGATGCACCGGGATTCTCGGCAAAATCATATTCGTACTCGATGAATTCGGGAGCGTTGACTGCCGGAGTCTGTGAAGAGCCGTTGACAGCTGTGTGGGTCATGTAGTATTTGTTGTCGGGCGTCATCATGCAGCGGGTCTGGGAAAAGTGCCAGTTCTCGCCGAGCGGGGTCACCGCGAAGTTGAGCTGGGCCAGTCCGTCAAGACCGTCGTCGCTCTCCTTCACCTGATTCATCACCGATACAAAGACCGAGCCGAGCTCGTCGCTTGAAACCACCGTGGCGGTCTCCATGTCGTTGACCGTCGCGTGGGTTTTGTCGACATTATCTGATTCCGAGGTGGGGGAAGTGGGTAGTTTTGGCTCGCTGCCGTCGGGAAGGACTGACTTGAAGGTGATGACCTCGGTGGCGTCGTAGGGCGACACGGTCAGCTCCTTGTCGCCATCCAGCTCTATGTTCTCGAGGATGACATAGGAATAGCCCGGAGCGCCGGCAACCCCGATGTTGGAGAAAGGCACAATCAGGGTGTATGTGCCTGGGGCGGCGGTGAGTTCAACCTTGTCGTCGCCGTTCATGACGAAGCCGTAGGCGCCGTCGTCGGCGCTTTTCATTTGCACAAGCTGGAGGTAGTATTCGTTCCAGTCCATGTCGAGATGTAGGGTGAGGGTGACACTCTGGGAAGCGTCGCGCGCAGCCGCCTTGCGGGCCACCTGTTTACGCGAATCCATCATTTTGAGCACATTGTAGGGCTGTCCTCTCTCGATTGTGAACGGTGCGTCGTCGCAGAACCTGACCATGGGCACGGGAGCGGCGGTGGTGGCAGCCGACCCCGCCAGGGTTGCGGCCGCCATCAGCATGGTAAATGCTTTTCTCATAGAAAATTGTTTAGTGGATAGGTTTGGGCCTATAAGTATCACTTACGCCCGTTTATTATGATTTTTGAAACACTTGTGCCTTTTTTCACAATGTAAACACCGGGGGTCGAGGGACAGGCAGGGAGGGCGAGCCCCGAAAGGGTGAAGTAAGACGGCTCCCCGCCGGCGGCGCACATGCCGTCGACAACCGAGGCCGTCGGAACGCTGAAGGGATAGCCGTCGCCGACACAAACCTCGTCATCCCCGCTCACGGCAACCACACGGAGCGTGTAGGTGAGGCTGGAATCGAGATGGTCGAGATCTCCGGCAAACGACATATTGGTCTGGTCGCCCCCCAGCAACGAGGCGTCCTGAGGCCCGTCAAGGCGGCAAACCTCATCACCGCAATCGTCAAATACCGCCACACCGACCGTTCCGTCGAAATATCCGGCCGTGCAACCGAGGGTGAACGTTAGCGTCAGGTCGGTGCCCGAGATTGCCACGGGGGTATCGGATTTTGCCAGACGGCGGTTTATGCGAACGTTAGAAAGGTTCAATTCGGGCTTTCCAGCCTCGTCGACCACAGCAACCTGGATGGGGTCGTAGAGCAACGTGGATTTCCCGGAGAGCAGTCCCAGGCGGAATGTTCCCGGTTCAACATCGGGTGCGAAGACCTCGTTCCATGTTATCGTGGCGAACTCCCCGTCGCCGATGCTGACCTGCCTGGTTCCCATCTGGGCGAGCACGTAGCCGTAGCTGTCGAGCAGGACAGGTGTGATGAGGGTGGGCTCGTCGCAGTCGTGCGACACGAGGGTGGCCGTGATTTCAAAAGGCTGGCCGTTGACAACCTCACGCGACGCCAGGTTAACGTCCGTCACATTCAGGCGCGAACTTTCGTCTGTGACATCAAAAGTCACCTTTCCGTCGCCTACGGTGGCCGTGACGCAGGTGCGCATCCCGACTTCCTGGGGCACATCAAACCACTCGCCGCCGCAACAGAAGGCCGGCTGAACGGTGAACGTTCCACTCTCGGGAAACTCCTCACCGCTGACCTTGAACGTGGTCACACAGCCCGAGGATTTCAGCGTAACCTCAGAGGTGGCCTTGCAGTAAAGCGGTTCACCCGCCCCCACGGGAACGAGCTTTACCCCGGGAAAACCGGTTATAGCGTCGAGTCCCATGTTGTAGAGACCGGCACGCATTAGCCCCTGAGACACTCCGAAAAGAATCTTGTCGGTGAGCGCGTATTGGCTGTCCCCAGTCGAGAAATATCCGAAGAAAAGCATGGAGGAATCTGAGCCGGCTGCCGGAATCCCATCGTCGGGATGTATGCCCATTATGGCCGACTGCATCATGTTGAAGCCCGTCGCCGTGGCGCCGAGGCCCACATACTCGGGATTAAGCACGTTTATGAGGAAATAGCCGTTGCTGACGCCTCCCCAGCCCCAGTTTATGTGGAAATAATCGTATCCGTCCGACCCGGAGTAGCCATCGCAGACAAAAGCGTGGCCGCCTGCCGAGCTGAACCCGCAATAAAGCACTGGGCGACGCCCTGCGAGTTCGTCGTAAAGCATGTCGGTCCATGTGCCGACGCGGTAGAAGTCGCGGAATTTCAGCCTTAGGTCGTCATCATATCCCAGATATGACATTAGCCCCAGGGCGGCGTCCAAATCGGTCGCACCTGAAAAAGTAGGACTGTAGTCCATCTTCGCGGCCATGCCGCAGGCCTGGACAAGGCTCGCCACTGCCTCTTTTTCGACACTGCTGCTTGAATTGTCGTAACTGGCTGTAATATAATCCCAGTAAAAAGGATTCTGTCCGAAGTCATAGGAAAGCACAGTCTTGCCGCTCTCCCATCTGTAGTCGACAGTGCCGGTGCCACAGGCCGGATAGCGGTGGAAATTCATGATCTGCGCCATGGCGATGGCCATGCAGCCTGCCAGGGTGGACGAGCCGTCAACCGTCGGGCACAGGTCATTGTAGGGCGAATCCTGGTTCCATTCAGCCACAACGAGCGGCTGGATGTCAGCGCGGGTCGACAGCGAACGGCAAATCTGCGGCGCCACGCCCGAGGCCACCTGAGTGTCAAGCGCCTTCAAAAACGCTTCAAGCCCCGGCGACATGGACGCTCCACATGCCTCTCCATAGCCGATGAGCGCGGGATAGGAATCGTCGCCGGACGCTACCAACATGCGCTCGTCCCTGTCGACAAACACATAAATACCCTTGGCCGTGCCCGACCACACCAATTCATATTCCGCTTCCGCGGGCGCAAACGCCCCCGCACGGCATTTCGATGTTGCGAGCGCATTGGACAAAGCCTGTTCAGGCGTCAGTGGAGTGCCAACGACAGGCAATGCCATGCCAAACATGCATAAAATAAAAGTTCCGGCTTTTTTCATAGAAAACGTAAGATAATGTTGAAATTGGATGGTGCAAAACTCGATGAGGATGGAAATGAACAACGAACCTTGACGCCGCAAAGTTAACTTACATTTTCAAATAATCAAAACTTTTTGCTATAAATTTTAAAATTTATGTGAATTTTTGTCATAGAGAAAGCCGAACAACTTTCTTTGCTCCATATCAAGCCATGTTTTACCTTACAATTATCCGTTGTGGAGCGATGCCGGGGCGCAAGGTTATATAGACGCCGGGGGAGGTCGGGCGACCTGGCAACGCAACGCCGGAGATTGTGTAATATGCCGCCTCGGCGTCGTCCACACGGACGTCATCAAGCGCGGCCATCGGGACAGAGAAAGGATATTCTTCGGACATCAGGATGTCGCCGTCAGGCGACGATACTTTCACGACGAGCCAGTATACCGTCTGCGGATCGAGCCAATCCATATTGTCGGCGAAGGTCAAGGCGGTTTTATCCCCGCTCTGAAGCACCACCCGCGCGGGCTCGCCAAAGCCGTCCACCGCCGTGCCGTCCATATCGCACACTTCTACATAAACCTCGCCGTCGAATGTGCCGCGCGTACAGCGCAACGTAAACGAGAACGCCATATCCGTTCCCGATATTGCGGTCAGGGTCCAGCTGTCGGAAGGCTCGCCGTTGATTTTGGCATCCGCAATTTCGACCAAGGGCGGGCTCGCCACATCGACCACAATAACCCACGGCTCAGCAGCCACAAGGTTCTGATAGGGACCCGCGGCCAACATCAGTTTATAGCTCCCCGGCGGAACAGAGGGGCTGAACACCTCGTCCCAGCAGACGGTCTCGGACTTCCCGTCGGCCAGCGACAACCTTACGGAAGACATACGTGCAACAACCCTTCCCCACCCGTCAACCAGCGATGGGGTCACGGTGGCAGGTCCGTCGAAATCATACGACCTGAACGTCACCTCGATTTTGAAAGGCTCGCCGTTGACCACCTCCGGGTTAGGCACGGTGAAATCCAACGCCTCTATCCGGCAGCTCGCGTCACTGACCTCAAACCGAATGGACGCGTCGTCGACCACAGCCACCATGCGGTTGGCTGCCGTGACGTCCTGCGGCACATCGGTCCATTTCCCGTTGCTCAGGAACGCGGGCGACACAATATACGTCCCCTCCTTTACAAACGCATCGGTATTTATCTGGAACGACCCGCAATATTCCTGCGGCCGCAGGACACATTCGGGCGCACCCGCATATTCCACCCCACCGTCGGCCTCCGACACAATCTTTATTCCGGGACAGCCAGTCAGGGCCTTAACCCCTGTGTTGCGCATATCCACGATAAAATCCATGAGGCCGGCGGGATGACGGGGATAACGGCTGTCGCCCACGCGAAACCGGCCGTAACACTGCAAGGCAGGGGCTTCGGATTCAACGCCGTCGTCGGGCCGGATGCCCACCAACACCCGCTGACTGGATATAAACGCACCGTTGTTGATTTCAGGGTCATCGGAATATGGGTCGAGCACATCGGTCAGGAAATATCCGTTGTAACGCCCATCCCAGCCCCAGTTGATATGAAAATAATCGGCGCCGTCGCGGTATTCATAGCCGTCGCATACGAATGCGTGGCCCACCCTCTCTGAATTGGCCATATACAACACCGGGCGCCCAGCGGCCAATTCGTCATACAGACGGTCTGTCCACTCCCGCGCACGGCAAGTGCTGCGGCTGATGTATGCCATGCCGTCGTCATATCCTAAGTATGACGCCAGCCCCTGACCCACATATTCATCATATGACGCGGAACCTTCCAGTCCATATCTCATTTGCACGGCAGCTCCGCAGGCGGCCATAAGCGTGGCCACGGCGTCGGGCTGTCCGACGGTAGCCGAACCCGTGTAGGACGGCAGCATATTTTCCCAGTCAAACGGATGCTCATCAAAATTAAACCTCAACGATTCGCCTGAGGTCCACTGATATTCCGACACGCCGGTGCCACAGCGGGGATAACGCCAGTAGCTCATGATCTGCGCCATTGCCGTCGCCACGCATCCGGTGACAGTCCGTTCGCCCTTGAAAACCGGGCACATTCCGTTGTATGGCGCCCTCTGCCCCCATTCCGCCTCAACCAGAGGCAATACCGGCAGCCGCTCTTGTGCCGCAGCGACCAATCCGGGATTCCGGCCAGCCGCGACCCCGGCGCCGGCAGAAAGGAGGAACGCCTCGAGCGCGGAAGGGATCTCGCCCCATGCCGATACTGCATAGCCCAACACCGCGGGATATGAATCGTCGGCAGGCGCGACGGTCATGTTGCCCTGACCGTCGGTGAATACGTACACTCCGCCGGCGGGGTCGCTCCACGACAGGATGTAGCCATGCGGACCGGCAACCATGCGGCGCGCTGGCGTTTCGGATGACAGCGCACGCGCCAGCGCATCGTCGGGCGAGACGGAACGGCCTGTGACAGCCACCACACACGAAATAACGAATGATATTACCAACACAGCCTTCTTCATAGGGATTGCGGATGAGGGATTCATGGCAAAGATACGGATTTTTCATCAAGGAATCAGCCGCCTCATGACGGTTTTTTGGGCGGCAGTCCTTAAAAAATAGTTAAATCGTACGATAAATATTGCCGTTACGGAATTTATGCGTAACTTTGCAGTGGGTAAGTCCTACACGACCAGCTCCCTGAGAATCCCCCAGGTCTTGACCGAAGCAAGGGTATCAGGTTGTAGCGGTGCGATGTAGTAAGCTTGCCCTTTTTTTGTTTAAATACCTCAACAATCCAACATAATGCGCAGCGAAGAAGAAGTGAAGGGATGCACCCTCCTTGGCAATCAAGGCGTGAAGTATCCAACCCAGTACTGTCCCGAAATACTCGAGACTTTCAAGAACAAACATCCCGAAAATGAATATCTGGTGACATTCAACTGCCCGGAATTCACATCGCTATGCCCCAAAACCGGCCAGCCCGACTTCGCCACCATCATCATCAACTACATTCCGCGCGAGGACATGGTGGAGAGCAAGAGCCTGAAACTGTATCTGTTCAGTTTCCGCAACCACGGCGATTTCCACGAGGACTGCGTGAACATCATCATGAAGGACCTTGTGAAGCTCATGAACCCGCGCTATCTTGAAGTTATCGGAGTGTTCACCCCGCGCGGCGGCATCTCCATATATCCCTTCGCCAACTACGGCGACGCCGACCATCAGGACATGGTCAAGGCCCGCATGCTCGCTGTTTTCCGCAACCAATAATCTTTTTCATCATGACGAAAGACACCCTTATGGTGGTGAGCGGAGGCATGGACTCCACCACGATGCTCTATGAATATGCCGACCGCATCGCCCTGGCCATAACGTTCAACTATGGCTCCAACCACAATGCCCGCGAGATTGAATGTGCCCGCTACAACTGCGACAGGCTCGGCATCGAACTGGTAGTGGTCGACATGCCCTTCGTGGGACAGCTGTTCGAGAGCTCGCTCCTGAGCGGCGCCGACGCCATCCCCGAAGGAAACTACGATGACGACAACATGCGCTCGACGGTGGTTCCTTTCCGCAACGGCATCATGCTCGCCGTGGCCGCCGGCCTGGCCGAAAGCCGCGGACTCAAACACCTCATGATGGCCAACCACGGTGGCGACCATGCGATATATCCCGACTGCCGCCGGGGATTTGTCGACGCCATGAGCCGCGCAATAGCCGAAGGCACCTATGACCGCATCACCATCGACGCCCCGTACACCGACATCACCAAGACCGACATCGCACGTCGCGGCGCGGCTCTCGGAATCGACTATTCCCACACATATTCATGCTACAAGGGCGGCGAAAAGCACTGTGGACGCTGCGGCACATGCACCGAGCGACGCCAGGCTTTCGCCGACGCCGGCCTCCCTGACCCCACCGAGTACGAGGAGTAATCAGAACGGAAATACCAGCGGTATAACGAAAATCATCAGCAGGCCGAGCAGGAGCTGGAGCGGACCGCCCACTTTAAGGTAGTCCATGAACGTGTATTGTCCGGCCGGCATCACCAGGGCATTGGGCGGCGTGGAGAACGGTGAGGCGAAACACAGCGACGCGCCGAAGGTGACGGCAAACAGGAACGGCAGGGGGCTGGCTCCGTAGGCAACGGCACTTTCGAGAGCTATGGGCGCCAGAAGCACGGCGGTCGCCGTGTTGGAGATGAACAGCGTCATGACCGAGGTTGTGAAATACACTCCCGCCAGCAACCAATGGGGACCGAGGCCGCCGAGGGCGTCGACCAGCGACGACGAAACCATTTCCGACACTCCGGTTTTTTCCAACGCAAAACTCATCGGCATCATCGCGGCGATGAGGACCACACTTTCCCAGTTTATCGTTTTGTAGGCATCGGCCACGTTGCGGAAACAGCCGGTGAGCACCATCGCCAGCGCGGCGATAATTACGGCCATCACGGCCGGAACGGCGTCCACCACCAGCGCGACAATCATCGCAAGCATTATCACCGCCGCCAGGGGCGCCTTGTAGTCGAGGGTGACCTTGGACGCCTCCGACACGGGCTGTCCCAGCACCACCCAGTTGCGGGTTTCGTCGCTGAGGGCTCCGATGGCCTGCCACGTGCCCTGCACGAGCAGCACGTCGCCTTTCTTGACAGACAGCGAGCCGAGGTTGTCGGTGATGAAACGCCCGTCGCGGCGCACACCGAGTATGTTGACGTTGAAACGATTGCGGAAATCGAGCTGCGCTATTGTCTCCTTCAATATGTCAGAACCCGGCATCGGCACAATCTCGGCGAGGCCGATGTCGTAGAACCGCAGGTTACGGCGCGCCTCCTCGGGGTCATCGGCCAGCATGAGGCCATAGTCGGCCACGAAGCGGTCGACACCCTCGCGCGGGCCGCGCACAAAAAGGATGTCGCCGGGATCGACGGTCGAGGTGGCCGTGGGCGATTCCTGGGTGACATGCCTTATGAGGCCGCGCCCGGTCTCGCCCATGCGCAGTTCAAGCACATCGAGGCGGTAGTTCGTGCGCAATGCGAGATTTCCGAGTGTGAGGCCCGCTATCGGCGAACTGTCAGGCACCTGCACGCGCCACAGGTCATCATTGAGGCCATATTCATCTACAATCTCGGCAAGCGAGCGCCCCTGGGCGGCAGCATCCTCCCCGCTTGACTTCTTACCCTTTGCAAGCCACCGGCTCATGGGGATGAGCAGCAACGTGCCGGCCACAAGACATACCAGACCGGCAGGCAGGAAGGTGAACATGGTCAGCGGAGCGTTGCCGGCCTCTTCCCACACCTCGGCAATAACAAGGTTGGGAGGTGTGCCGATGAGGGTGAGCATGCCGCCTATGCTCGATGCGAAAGCCAGCGGCATCAGCATGCGCGAGGGCGATGTGCCGGACGCCGCAGCCATCGACACCACTATGGGAAGCATCAGCGCCACCGTACCGGTGTTGCTGACGAAGCCGCCGATAAGGCCGGTGGCCAGCACGACGACAAGGAAAAGCCTCGTCGGCGAATTACCGCCGAGTTTCAACAAGCGGGCTCCGAGCATTTTGGCAAGGCCGGTGTTGAATATGGCTCCGCCGACAACAAACAGCCCCACCATCATTATCACAATGGGATTGGCAAAGCCCGACAGGGCTTCAGATGTGGTTATAACGCCCGAGACGGCCAGAATGACCAGGGCAATCAGCGCTACTACATCGGCGCGGATACGGCCCCATACAAAACCGGCGGCCGCAAGGGCGAGGGTGAGCAGTGTTATTATCACAAGAAATAAACGGGATGGGAAATGGTAATATAAAAAACATGAATCAGGCGCCGGCAGCATTGTGGCCGGTTCCTGATTCACGGCATGACATCAATCTTCAAAACGGTTTGCGACTATGCGCGAGTTGTTGCGGCGGATGAAATTGACAATCTCGTCGCGGATGGTCGACGGCTCGATGTCGGCCTCGATGCGGGCGAGGGCGTTGAACAGCGAGGTCGACGACTGGTAGATATGGCGGTAGGCCTTTGCGATGTCGTCGATCTGCTCGGGGGTGAAGCCGGCATGTTTCGACAGCACGACGCTGTTGACGCCATAGTATGTCGCTGGATTGTGGGCGATGATGATATAGGGGGGTACGTTGGACGAGACGCGGCAGCCGCCTTTAATAAGGACTTTCGAGCCTACGTGCACGCCTTCGTTGAGTATGACGTTCGACGATAGGATTGTTCCGTCCTCGACCACAACGTCGCCGGCAATCTTAACACCGTTGCCAAGCACGCAATATGGCGCGATGTGGGAATCATGCCCGATGTGCGATTCGGCCATCACACAGCAGTTTGAATCGACCTTAGTGCCGCCCTCGGGACGGATGCCGCGGTTGATGATTACCTGTTCGCGGATAATGACGTTATCGCCTATATAGCAGAACGTGTCGTCGCCTTTCCAGCGGAAGTCCTGCGGGTCGGCGCTTATGATGGCGCCGTTATAAATTTTGGTATTGCTGCCGATTCGCGCCCCTTTCATGATTGAGGCATAGGGCATTATTTCACAGCGGTCGCCGATTTCAACATCCTTGTCGATGAATGCGAAAGGGTGAACGATGACATCTGCGCCAAGCTTGGCGGCGGGATTCACATAGGCAAGCGGGCTTATCATTGTTTTAGGGTATTAGAGGGTTATGGTTTTGCAAATATAACAATTTAAATTTGATAATCGCGGATAAAAACAAAGAATTGGAAATTTTTCTTTCAAGAACGATATGTATTTCCAGAAAGTCAATTCCCAATCCTTTATTTAAAGGGTCATTACCGGGACCCGGGACGATTTATCGACCGCCGCCCATGCTCTGATAGAGGTTTATGACGGCGAGGTTGGCATTTTGGGCGCAGGAGATGCGGGAAATCTGTGCGCCGAGGAGGCTCTGCTGGGCCGTGATTACCTGAAGGTAATCGACGCTGCCGGTCGAATATGTGAACAGATCCTGGGTCATGTCAACGGCTTTCGAGAGGTCCTCGACCTGATGGTCGAGATATACCGATTTCTCGAGGCTCTTCTCGTAGACGGTGAGGGCGTCCGACACCTCGGCGGCGGCGCTCATGAGGGTGTACTCAAAGTTGTTCATGGCCTGCTGCTGGGAAGCCTTGGCGGCTTTGAGGCGGGCGATGTTCTGGCCGCGCGAGAACAGGGGTGCGACGAGCGAGCCTGCAAGCTGGACAAACCAGTCGCCGGGATTGACAATCATCGAACCGAGCAGGTTGGTGAAGCCGCCGTTGGCCGTGATGGTCAGGCCGGGATAGAAGGCCGCGCGGGCCGAATTGGTGGCATAATAGGCCACGGCGAGGTTCTGCTCGGCGGCAGCCACGTCGGGACGGGCGGCGAGCACCGACATAGCCACGCCGTTGCGGGCCATTTCGGGAGCCTGCAGTGAAGCGCCTTTCGATACGGTCCACTTCTGGGGCATGGTGTTGAGCAACAGCGACATTGTGTTGTTGAGCTTGTCGATCGACACTTCAAGGTCGGTGATTGAGCCGAGGATATTGTAGTAGCTGGCCTCGGCCTGCATCACACCGGCCTCGTTGGTGCGTCCGGCGAGCTTGAGGTCGCGCATTTTCTGCACGGTCTCTTTCCACAGCTCGGAAGTATTGCGCGAGAGGGTCAGCTGTTCCTCGACGGCGGCGAGGGTGTAATAAGTGGTGGCCACTGCCGAGATTATCTGCGAGCGCACAGCCTGGGCGTATGCCTCGCTCTGCAGCAGGGCGGCCTTGGCGCCGCGCTTCGAGTTGAGAAGCTTTGCGAAGATGTCGATTTCCCACGAAGCCTGGGCGGGCAGCTGATAGCTCCAGCCGAAGCTGTTCGAGCCGTATTTAGCGCCGGCGCCGTTGGGGGCGAGGGCCAGGGAGGGGAGGTAGGCCAGCTTGGCACCCTGCAGCTGGGCCTGGGCAGCCTCGACATTGAGCTGGGCGTTGCGCAGGTTGGTGTTGTTGACAAGGGCGCGGTTGATGAGGTCAACCAGCACGGGGTCGGTGAAGACGTCCTGCCATGCCAGGTTGCCGAAAGCTGTCGAGTCGACGGGCTGCTGCAATGCCTCGGCATACTCCTTGGTGAGGGGAGTCGAGGTCGGCGTCTCGTATTTCTTATATATGTGGCAGCTCGACATCGAGGCGGCTATACCCAGGACGATGGCTGCTTTAATTGCGGTTTTCATTAATTTTTTGAGTTAGGGACTGCGGGCGGCATGAGGCCATCTGAAACCTCATGCCGGCGCAATCTTATTTTAACGTGCGTATTGTTCGATTTCACTCTCGATGTTTCCACCTTTCTCCTCGTTCTGCCACTTGATGGGAGAAATCTTCTCCTGAATGGCCTGGAACACGCAGAAGAGCGCGGGCACCACAAAAATCTGGAGGATCATGCCGATGAGCATACCGCCTACGGAACCTGTGCCGAGGGCACGGTTACCGTTGGCGCCTACACCAGTGGAGAGCATCATGGGCAGAAGGCCGATTACCATGGCGAGCGATGTCATGAGAATCGGTCGCAGACGGGCGGCGGCGCCGGCCACTGCGGCATTGAAGATGCTCATGCCGGTCATGCGGCGCTCGAGGGCGAACTCAACGATAAGGATGGCGTTCTTGGCCAACAGACCGATGAGCATGATGAGCGCAATCTGCAGGTAGATGTTGTTTGTGATGTCGGCGATGTCGGCGAAGATGAACGCACCCATGAGGCCGAAGGGAATCGAGAAGATTACGGCCCACGGCAGCAGGTAAGATTCATACTGGGCCGAGAGCAGCAGGTAGACGAACAGCAGACACAGACCGAAGATGAGGGCGGTTGAGCTTCCGCTCGACGAACCGGCTTCCTCACGGGTCATACCGGCATATTCAAAACCGAAGCCCTGGGGAAGTGTCTGTGCGGCCACACGCTCGATAGCGGCGATGGCGTCACCCGACGAATAGCCGGGAGCCGGACTACCGTTTACAGATATTGAGTTGAACAGGTTGAAGCGGTTCAACAGGTCGGGGCCATACACGCGGGTAAGCTTGACAAAGTTCTCGATGGGAGCCATCTCGGCGCCATTGCGGATCTTGATGTTCTTCAAGGTCTCCTCGCTGGCACGGCTCTCGGGATTGCTCTGCATCATCACGCGGTAGATTTTACCGAAGCGGTTGAAGTTTGAGACATACATACCGCCATAATAGCCCTGCAGGGTGGTCAATATGGTCGAGGGGCTGATGCCGGCCTGCTTGGCCTTGGCAGCATCGATGTCGATCATATACATCGGGAAGGTCGGGTTGAACGTGGTGTAAGCCTGGGCGATTTCGGGCTGGGCGTTCAGCTGTGCGAGGAAAGCCTGGACCACGGCGAAGAACTGGTTGATGTCACCGCCGGTCTTGTCCTGCATCTTAAGCTCAAAGCCGTTGGTCACTGAATAACCGGTAATCATAGGCGGCGCGAAGAACACCACGCGGCCATCCTTGATTGAGGCAGTCTTCATGAACAGCTGCTTGATGATGCTGTTCACGTCCTCGCCTTCTCCGCGTTCGTCCCAGTTCTTGAGCTTGATGAGCAGTGTGCCGTATGTGGCACCCTGACCGGCAAGGAACGAATAACCGTTGATGGTCTGCACGATGTTGACACCGGGCTGTTCCATGACGATTTTCTCAAGCTTGTCGAGCACCTCGGTGGTGCGCTCCTGTGAAGTACCGGCAGGCATGTCGACCATGCCGAACAGGAAGCCGGTGTCCTCGTCAGGCACCATTGCCGATGGCGTACGCATCATGAGCCATACAAGAACGGCCACTGCCACAAGTACGGTTGCGAACGATGTTATGCGGTGGGCGCACATCCATTTGACGCCCTTGCGGTAGACGTTGAGAAGCTTTTCATAGCCGTTCTCGAAGGCGCGGTGGAAGCGCTTGCCGAAGAGGCCGAGCACAGCCAGAAGGGCAACTACACAGGCGATGATGCTCTCGACAACGTTCTCGAAGGCAAACCAGTCGAGCACCATGAAGGTGATTGTGGCGATAAGGAGCACCAGGGTGATGATCGGGGGGAAGTTGACGCCGAAGCTGCGGCCATATTTCTGCTTGATGACCTCGCCGGTGGCGCTGTAGGCCTTGCCCATGCGCTCGCCCAGGGAAGAATGGTCGTCCTTAGGCTTGAGGAACACGGCGCAGAGGGCCGGCGACAGCGTGAGGGCGTTCACAGCCGAGAAGCCGATGGCGATTGCCATGGTGAGGCCGAACTGCTGGTAGAACACACCTGCCGTGCCGGGCATGAACGATACGGGGATGAACACCAGCATCATCACGAGGGTAATCGAGATAAGGGCCGATGCAATCTCGCTCATGGCGTCGATTGAGGCCAGCCGCGCCGACTTGTAGCCCTGGTCGAGCTTGGCATGGACGGCCTCGACGACCACGATGGCGTCATCGACCACAATCGCAATCGCCAGCACAAGGGCCGAGAGGGTGATGAGGTTGATTGAGAATCCAATCAGGTTAAGCACGAAGAACGTACCCACAAGAGCCACGGGGATGGCGATGGCGGGGATGATGGTTGAGCGGATGTCCTGAAGGAAGATATACACCACGAAGAACACGAGCACGAAAGCCTCGATAAGGGTACGGATAACGTTGTGAATCGAAGCATAGAGGAACTCGTTGTTGTTCATCGGAATCTCAAACTGGAGGCCCTTGGGAAGCTCTTTCTTCATATCGTCGACAGCAGCGAGCACGTCGTTGATGATCTGGGTTGCATTAGAGCCTGCGGTCTGGAACACCATGGCCATGGACGCGGGGTTGCCGTTGGCCTTGTTATGGAAACCGTAGGTTACACGTCCGAGCTCGATGTCGGCCACGTCCTTGAGGCGAAGCACCTCGCCGTTAGGGTTGGCACGCACAACAATCTCGCCGAACTCGTCGGGAGTGGTGAGACGGCCACGGTAGCGCATGATGTACTGGAACGACTGGTCGCCCTGTTCACCGAAGGCACCGGGAGCGGCCTCGACGTTCTGTTCGGCAAGCGCCGCCGAGACATCGGTCGGCATCAGGTTGTACTGAGCCATCACCTCGGGTTTGAGCCAGATACGCATCGAATAGTCGGCGCCGAAACTCATCACGTCGCCGACACCCGAGATACGCTGGATAACCGGCACAACGTTGATTTTCATGTAGTTGTCGAGGAATTCCTCGTCATACATCCCGGTGGTGTCCACAAGGGCGACACCAACCAGCATCGAAGTCTGTCGTTTCTGGGTCTGCACACCCACCTGGTTTACCTCGGCGGGGAGAAGGTTGGCGGCTTTTGACACTCGGTTCTGCACGTCGACGGCAGCCATGTCAGGGTCGAAACCCTGCTCAAAAGTAACTGTAATGGTCGCGGAACCGGTGTTGGTGGCAGTCGAGGTGATGTACTGCATGCCCTCGGCACCGTTGATTGATTCCTCAAGAGGTTGAATCACAGAATTGAGCACAGCCTGGGCATTCGCACCATTATAGGTGGTCGATACCTGGATGGTGGGCGGGGCGATGTCGGGGTACTGCGTGATGGGCAACGAGAACAGGCCAAGTATACCCAACAGCACGATGAAAATCGAGATTACCGTCGACAACACCGGGCGGTTAATAAATGTATCAAGTTTCATTGGATGATTCTTTGATTGTGAGACTGTTTGTTATTGAGCCTGCTGGGGCTGGGCCTGCTGGGCTGCGTTGGCGTCCACGGGATTTACTTCCATGCCGGCGCGGACGGTGGTACCGATGCCTTCGGTCACGACACGGTCGCCGGGCTTGAGGCCTGAGGTGATGACATAATTCTTGCCGTCGTTGAGCGACTGCACCTGGATGGGAGTTGTGACGGTCTTGTTTGAATCGTTAAGGATGAACACATATTTCAGGTCCTGAACCTCAAAAGTCGCCTTCTGGGGGATTACGATGGCATTTTCGGCCTTCACGGGAATGTTTACCTGGCCGGTGTTGCCGCTGCGCAGCATGCCGGAAGGATTGTTGAACAAGGCGCGTACAGATGCCGAGCCCGTCGAATTGTCAATCACGCCGGAAATCGTGGCGATTTTGCCTTCGATGGGATAGGTTGTACCGTTGGCGAGGGCGAGCTTGACGGCAGGAATACTTTTTATAGCCTCTGACAGCGAGGTTGTTCCGCCATTGGTCATCTCGAGAAGGTCTTTCTCGGTGAGCGAGAAGTAGGCGTACATCTCCGAGTTGTCGGAAATGGTGGTGAGGGGTGTCATCGACGATGGCGAAGCAAGCGAGCCTTCACGCGAGGGGATGGAACCGACCACGCCATCGCTGGGAGCAACGACCACGGTGTAAGAAAGGTTTTTCTTGGCGGAAGTGAGGGAAGCCTGAGCCTGGACGAGCTGTGCCTTTGCCTGGCGCAGCTGGTTGTCGGCCACCTGCCATGCGTTTTCACTTATGATGTTGCGGTCATAAAGAGCCTTGTTGTTGTCGGCTGTAATCTGGGCGTTGGCCACGGCGGTGCGGGCGGCGTTGACCTGGGCCTGCGCCTGGTCGACGGCTGCCTGGAACTGCACCTGGTCGATGGTGAAAAGGGGTTGTCCTTTGCGCACATGCTGGCCTTCGTCAACGTGAACCTGGGTGATGAATCCGCTTACCTGAGGACGGATTTCGATGTCTGTCTTACCTTTAAGAATTGCGGGATAGCTTTTGAAAAGCTCGGATGTTGTGGGTTCGATTGTAACCACTTGCAGGGATGGAGCGGGAGCCTGCATTGCTGCGTCTTGCTGCTTTGAGCACGAACCGAGAGTGGCAATAGCCATTGCGGAGGCGGCTAAGCAGCCGATGGTAAACGAATTACGCTTCATAGAATTTATATAACTTGTAAGTAACTATTTCGATTTTCGGGTGACAATGTGGTATAATTACACAATTTCGGGTGCAAAGTTACGAATAATCATTCAATCCCGATTTGCCAAAACCACCAAAGCGTTGTCCATTTTGACTTATACAAGGTTTAAAATTTATTAAATCAATGAATTATGGAAACATCTGAGATTAAGTCCAAGACCTCTCCGCCACCCTGAGCGACCTCATGTTGCACATCATCAATTCATTTATATTTTTACTAATTAACAATAATTTATGTTAATTAATCTTATAATATTGCGATTATTCTCATTAATAATAATAAAGCTATTGCATTTGGGGACGGAATTTCGTAACTTTGCATCAACTTCAATGCGTTGGAGGGGGCCGCGACCGGCTTCCTCCTTATTATATACATAGTTATGATTGACAAGAATCAGCTGACCCAGACAGTAGAGGACGCCATCGCCGGAACTGACATTTTTCTCGTCGACGTGCGCGTATCGCCCAAAAACGAAATAACGGTTGAAATCGACTCGCCCGAGGGTATCGACATAGACACCTGCGCCGGCATCACGCGCAAAATCGAAGCCGCCTTTGACCGCGACGTCGAGGACTACGAACTCGAGGTCGGCTCGGCCGGTCTCACATCCCCCTTCAAGGTGCGCGGCCAGTACCTCAAGAACATCGGCAACGAAGTCGAGGTGCTCACCCGCGACGGACGCAAGCTCAAGGGCATCCTGAAAGATGTGGCCGACAACGGCGACTTCACCATCTCGGTTCCCACCAAGGTAAAGCCCGAGGGTGCAAAGCGCCCCGAGATTGTCGATGTCGACACCCAGCTGTCGCCCGCCGATTGCAAATCGGTAAAGTACGTAATAAATTTCAAATAACAACATATCACTCCCCTATCCCATGGCTAAGAAAGAGGAAACTCCCAATATGGTCGAGCAGTTCGCCGAGTTCAAGGAACTCAAGAACATCGACAAGACCACAATGATCAGCGTTCTTGAAGAGTCGTTCCGCAACGTGCTCGCAAAAATGTTCGGAACCGACGAGAATCTCGACGTAATCCTCAACCCTGACAAAGGCGACGTGCAGATTTTCCAGAATCTCAAGGTGGTTGCCGACGGCGACGTGACCGACCCCAACCTCCAGATTTCTCTCTCCGACGCCCGCGCCGACAACGACCCCGAGGCAGAAGTCGGCGAGGAACACACCAAGGAGATTTTCTTTGAGAAATTCGGCCGCCGTGCAATCCTCACCCTGCGCCAGACCCTCCAGTCGAAGATTCTCGACCTGCAGAAAGAAGCCGTGTACGCCAAGTTCAAGGAACTCGAAGGCGAGCTCGTCAGCGGCGAGGTTTACCAGACCTGGTCGCGCGAGACCCTCCTGCTCGACGACGAGAAGAACGAACTGCTCCTTCCCAAAAGCGAGTCGATTCCCGGCGACTTCTTCCGCAAGGGCGAGACCGTCCGCGCCGTAATCGCCAACGTCGACAACAAGAACAACAATCCCAAAATCACCGTATCGCGCACCAACAACGAGTTCCTGCGCCGACTCTTCGAGCTTGAAGTGCCCGAAATCCACGACGGCCTCATCAGCATCCGCGCCATCGCCCGCATCCCCGGCGAACGTGCCAAAATCGCCGTCGAGTCATACGATGACCGCATCGACCCCGTCGGCGCCTGCGTCGGCGTGAAGGGCTCGCGCATCCACGGCATCGTGCACGAACTGCGCAACGAGAACATCGACGTAATCAACTACACATCCAATCCCTCGCTCTTCATCCAGCGCGCCCTCTCACCCGCCAAAATCACCTCGATACGCATCGACGAGGAGGAAAAGAAGGCCGAGGTTATCCTGCGCCCCGAGGAAGTATCGCTCGCAATCGGCAAAAACGGCCTCAACATCAAACTCGCTTCAATGCTCACCGGCTATGTGATTGACGTTTACCGCGACACCGAGGAGACCATCGAGGAGGACATCTACCTCGACGAATTCAAGGACGAAATCGACGAATGGGTTATCGAGGCCCTCAAGAACATCGGCTGCCTCACCGCTAAAAACGTCCTCAACGCTCCCCGCGAAATGCTCATCAACGAGGCCGACCTCGAGGAAGACACCGTCGACAACGTCATCAACATCCTCCGCGCCGAGTTCGAGGAATAAGCCCCCGCGGCTCCGTCTCTCCTCAAAATTATTAAAACGAATAAAAACATTAACCCCCATATATGGCGAAAACTAAAATCAGCACCATCGCAAAGGAACTCAACGTGGCCCTGCCTACTGTCTACAGCTTCCTGAGCGAAAAAGGCATCAGCATCGAGGAAAGTCCCAACACACGCGTCGACGACGATGTGGTGGGCCTGCTGGTGAGCAAATTCAAGCCCGATAAAGACCTCAAGAACAAGTCCGACCAATTTGCTGCGAACCGCCGCAGCACTCCCGCCCCCGCTCCCAAAGAAGCAGCCCCCGAAGCCAAGCCCGAGGTGCCGACCGACGATTCGTCTGTGCAAGGCCCGCGCATCTTAGGCAAGCTCGAGCTTGACAGCAAGGGCAATCCCGTAATAAAGAAACCGGCGGCGCCCGCCCCGGCTCCCAAGCCCGAACCCGTCAAGGCCGAAGCCCCCAAAACCGAGGCTCCGAAACCTGCCGCGCCCAAACCCGAAGCTCCAAAAGCCGAGGTAAAACCGGCTCCGGCCCAACCTCAGGAAGCCCCGAAGACCGAGGCTCCCAAGCCCGAGCCCGTCAAGGAAGAAGCTCCCAAAGCCGCTCCTGCCAAGCCTGAGACAACTCCCGAAGCCAAGCCCGAACAGAAACAAGAGGCTCCCGCAGCCGCCGAGCCCGAGGTATTCGCACCCTCGACTCCCCGCCCGTCGGTTTCGCTCAATATCGTGGGTAAAATCGACCTTGACGCCCTCAACCAGACCACACGTCCCAAGAAAAAGGGCAAGGACGACCGCCGTGGCGCAAAACCCGCCGGCCAGGGTGCCGACGCTGGCGCCCGCAAGAAACGCCAGCGCATCGGCAAGGACAAGGTGGACATCGAAAAAGCCGGCCGCACAGCCGGCGAGACTCCGGCACAGGGCGGCCAGCGCCGCGGCCAGGGTCAGGGCGGCGGCCAACAGGGCGCCCAGGGCGGACGCAACCGCTCCAAAGACCAGCGCCAGCCCCAGCGCCGTCCGGCTCCCGCACCCGAGGTATCGGAAGAAGACGTATCAAAGCAGGTAAAGGAAACCCTCGCCCGCCTCACTGCCAAGGACAAAGGCCTCAAGAAAGGCGCCAAGTGGCGTAAGGAAAAACGCGAGGCAGCATCCGAACGCATGCACCAGGCCGCTGTAGAGGCTCAGGCCGAAAGCCGCGTTCTCCAGCTCACCGAGTTCGTTACCGCAAACGACCTCGCCATCATGATGAACGTGCCCATCAATCAGGTAATCGCCACCTGCATGAACCTGGGCGTGATGGTTTCAATCAACCAGCGCCTTGACGCCGAGACCATCAACATCGTGGCCGACGAGTTCGGATTCCGCACCGAATATGTATCGGCCGAGGTTGCCGACGCCATCCACGAAGAGGAAGACTCGGCGGAAGATCTCGTTCCCCGTCCACCGATTGTGACCGTCATGGGCCACGTCGACCACGGCAAAACATCGCTGCTCGACTACATCCGCAAGGCAAACGTAATCGCAGGCGAGGCCGGCGGCATCACACAGCACATCGGTTCCTACTCCGTCACCCTTCCCGACGGACGCCACATCACCTTCCTCGACACCCCCGGTCACGAAGCCTTCACCGCCATGCGTGCCCGTGGTGCGAAGGTCACCGACCTCTGTATCATCATCGTCGCCGCCGACGACAACGTCATGCCGCAGACCGTCGAGGCCATCAACCATGCCGCAGCTGCCGGCGTACCGATGATTTTCGCCATCAACAAGATTGACAAACCCCACGCAAACCCCGACAAAATCAAGGAAGAGCTCGCCGCGATGAACTATCTTGTCGAGGACTGGGGCGGCAAATATCAGTCGCAGGACATCTCGGCCAAGAAAGGCATCGGCGTCGAGGAACTCATGGAGAAAGTGCTTCTCGAGGCTGAACTGCTCGAACTGAAGGCCAACCCCAACCGCCGCGCCACCGGCACCATCATCGAATCGACCCTCGACAAGGGCCGCGGCTACGTCGCCAACGTCCTCGTGCAGAACGGTACGCTCCGCATCGGCGACATCGTCCTTGCCGGCAACCACTTCGGTCGCGTCAAGGCCATGTTCAACGAACGCAACCAGCGTATCAAGGAAGCCGGTCCCGCCACCCCGGCACTCATCCTGGGCCTCAACGGCGCTCCCCAGGCCGGCGACACATTCAACGTGCTCGAGACCGAACAGGAAGCCCGCGAAATCGCATCCAAACGCGAACAGCTCCAGCGCGAACAGGGACTGCGCACCCAGGTGGGCCTCACCCTCGAGGAACTCGCCCGCCGCAAGGCCCTCGGCAACTTCCACGAACTGAACGTGATTGTCAAGGGCGACGTGGACGGCTCGATCGAGGCCCTGTCCGACTCGCTCATCAAGCTCTCGACCGAGGAAATCCAGGTGAACGTAATCCACAAGGCCGTCGGCGAGATTTCGGAAAGCGACGTAACCCTCGCATCGGCCGACGACCACACCATCATCGTGGGCTTCCAGGTGCGCCCGTCAATCGCCGCCCGCCGCGCCGCCGAGGCCAAGGGCATCCAAATCCGCCTCTACTCGGTCATCTACCAGGCCATCGAGGAAGTCAAGGACGCCATGGCCGGCATGCTCGCTCCCGAAATCAAGGAGGAAATCACCGGCTCGGCCGAAGTGCTCGAAACCTACCACATCTCCAAGGTGGGCACCATCGCCGGCGCCATCGTGCGCGAAGGCAAAATCAAGCGCGGCAACCGCGTGCGCCTCATCCGCGACGGTATCGTGCGCTACACCGGCGAACTCGGCTCGCTCAAGCGTTTCAAGGACGATGTCAAGGAAGTCACCTCGGGCTACGACTGCGGTCTGTCCATCTCAGGCTACAACGACATCAAGGTCGGCGACATCGTCGAAGGCTTCGAGGAAGTCGAAGTGGCCCGCACATCGCTCTAATGACAATACACCTCAACATAGGTTCCAATATCGGCAACCGCATGGCCTTGATTGGCCGTGCGGTTGCTTTGCTTTCTTCAAGATTCGCCCCGTGCGGCGTCGCCGTGTCGCGCCCGGTGGAAAGCGAGCCCTGGGGATATGAGTCACCCAACACATTCATCAACGCCGGTGTCCGGATAGACACGCGCCGCGACATTCCGTCCGCCGATGTGCTCGCCATAACCCGTGAAGTCGAGCTCGCCGTAGGCGCCGGCAGCCCGCACCGCAATCCCGACGGAAGCTACTGCGACCGCCCGATTGACATTGACATAATAGCTGTTGACCGGCTGGTGGTCGATACCCCCTCGCTGACCCTGCCGCATCCGCGCGCCCACCTGCGCGATTTTGTAATGAATCCCCTCGCCGAGCTCGACCCGGCGGCACACAAATGGCTCACAGACCTGGCTAAGAAGGCCGGGAAAGCTCAACCGTAAACCGCGTGAGACCGTCGGCCTCGCTGGTTGCAAGAGTAAAACGGGCATGATGGCGGCGCAGGACGTCGCGCACAAACAGCAGCCCTATGCCCTGGCCCAGGGGCTTGTCGGTGTAGAACGGCGTGAAAAGCTTGCGCGACTTCTCAGCCGAGATTCCCCCGCCGTTGTCCCTCACCTCCAGAATGGCCTTACGTCCCTCGCATCGCGTGGCAACCAGCACCTCTCCCTCGCCTTCACGGCAATGCGACGCGATGCTCTCCACCGCATTTTTAACTATGTTCACCACGGCCTGTTCCATCAGCGCCTCGTCAATCATGACTGCAACGTCAGGAGCCGAGAGCTCGAAATTCACAGGCACCGATTTCATGGAGCCTATGCTCTGCAGGAACGGCCTTGTCCTCTCGACAAACCCGTTGAGCTTGACCGGGGAAAGAATGGGCTGCGGAATCTTGACCACATCGGCAAAGCGGCTGATGAAGCCCCCGAGGCTGGCCGACCGCTCCATGCACGACTGCAGCACGGCCCGTATGTCCTCGGCCATCTCGGGCTGTGACAACGAGGGAATGACGGTGTCGAACGCCGACGTAAGCCCAGCCACGGTGTTGTTGACCTCATGGGCGATTATGCGTATCACTTTCTCGTAGGCCGCACGCTCGGCCGCCGCGATGGAGTTGCTGATGTTTTCCATGAGGTAGAAACGGTGCTCGACGCCACGGTCGATGAACGAATGGCACGAGCATCGCAACGTATCGCCCGAGGCGGTGTTGAAATCTGCCGTCTCGCCCAGCGCCAGTCCCCCGAGGAACGTTTCAAGCCCTGCGCTCTGCCCCACCATGGCCTGGGCAGCGGGATTGACAAGGGCCTCATGTCCCGAATAATCAAGAATCACCACGCCAATCGGCGCCGCATGAATCAGCAGGTCGATGAAGTGGGTGCGCTCCTCATATCGGATGCGTTGCTGTTTGAGGCGTTCGAGCATGTCGTTGAACGTATCGACAATCCTGTCGACGTCGGGTTGCCCGACAGGCCGCAGGCGTGTGTTCCAGTCCTGGGCTTTCAAAAGGTCGAGGCCGTTGGCAAGGGAATCTATCGGACGCATCAGCCGGCTGTAAAAGAATATCAGGAAAACGACGTTCAGCAACGTCAGACCCTCGACGACGTAAAACACCGTGGTACGCGTGTCGATGCCGAAACCGAGCAAGATGCCCCACACCGACAGCTGCAGCACGGCCATCACCACAAACAGAAACTTCAGCTTCATGATTTCAGGTTGAATTTTTCAAGGCGGCGGTAGAGCGCGCCCCAGCTTAGCCCCAGCTCGGCCGCCACACGCGACACATTGCCGCCGTGGCGTTCCATCGAGGCTACTATGCGCTCCCTCTCCACTTCGTCGAGCGTGCCCGTGGCGGGTGCCACGTCCCCGGCGGCCACGTTCGCGCCGCTGCGGCGGAAATCAGCCTCGGTCAGTGTCGCGCCACCGCATATCAGCAGTGTTCGCTCCACCAGGTTTTTCAACTCACGGATATTGCCCGGATAGGGCAACGATTTGAGGAATGTCACCGCGTCGGCTCCCAGCGCGGGCACGTCCAGCGAATTGGCGCGGGCCGCGTCGGTCAGGAACTTTTCGGCCAGCAGCGGCACGTCGTCCTTCCTCATCCTCAGCGGCGGTAGCTCAACGTTGACAAGGTTGATGCGGTAAAACAGATCCTCGCGGAAGGTGCGGGCAGCCACCATCGCGGGCATGTCGGCGTTTGTGGCGCACACGATGCGAACGTCGACCTGACGGGTTTTCGAGCTTCCGAGCGGCTCGAACCGCTGTTCCTGCAACACGCGCAGCAGCTTCACCTGGCAGGCCATGTCGAGCTCGCCTATCTCATCAAGGAATATTGTGCCGCCGTCGGCAGCCTCGAAGCGCCCCACCCTGTCGGCGATTGCGTCGGTGAACGCACCCTTCTTGTGGCCGAACATCTCGCTCTCGAAAAGCGACTGCGACAGGCCTCCGAGATTTACCTTGACAAATGGTCCGGCATGGCGGCGGCTGTTTCGGTGGATGGCCTCGGCAATCAGTTCCTTGCCGGTTCCGCTCTCGCCGGTGATGAGCACGGGCGCGTTTGTGGGCGCCACGCGCGCCACGGTGGCCAGCACCGCCCTCAGCCCCTGGCTGTTGCCTATGATGAAACTGCGGTCGAATGTAGGGTTGGCGGCCGGCTGGTTCACGGGCGTCTCCTTGACCATGTCGAGGGCGACGGCCACGCGGTCGAGCAGACGGCGGTTGTCCCACGGTTTGGTTATGAAATCGAAGGCGCCGGCCCTCATCCCTTCCACCGCCAACTCGATGCTGCCCCAGGCCGTCATAAGTATCACGGGCACTTTCGGGGCAAAAATCTTTATCTGCCGCAGCAGCGTCAATCCTTCCTCGCCGGTGGTGAAGCGCGAGAAGTTCATGTCGAGCAACACCAGCTCAGGCTCGCGCGAACGCACAATCTCCATCGCCGCCGCGGGCCCGTCGGCCACCACAGGTTCATAACCGCCCCGCCTCAGCAACATGCCGAGCGACGCGCGGATGGTCGGATCATCGTCTACTACAAGAATCATATTACAAAGATAAGCAATTTTTTTAAGTGGGTGAGCGTAATTATTTAACTATCGCCTCAAAATCCGCCTCGACGGGGCTGTCGGTGGGAAAGTCCCAGAGGGTCAGGCTGCGGAGTTGATAATAGTAATACCAGTAGTAAAACATCTCCGAGAGGTATTTGCTGCGGGCGGTGTCCTTGTTTTCCTGCGAGTCGTTCAAGTCGAGCGCCGAGAGCTTTCCGATCAGGAAGGTTTCGACCGAGCTGTCATAGCGCCGCGTGGCGATTTCATCGGCGCGCAGGGCCAGTTCGAGCTGCCGCCGCTGGTTGTTGAACCGCTCGACCAGTATGAAAAGGTTTTGATTGAAATCCTGGCGCTCCTTGCGCAGGCGGTCGCGGGTGAGTTCCTGCTGGCTCTCGGCCACCTTCACCTTGCCCTTGCGCTTGCCCCAGTCGAGCAACGGCACCGATATGCCCACCTGCACCACCTCGTTGGCCCGCAGGTTGCTGTATGCCGCCCCGAAGGTGCGGTCGGCGCCGGTATAACCGATTTGGGCGAACAGATTGATTTGCTGGCGCTCGCCCCGGGCCTTCGCCACCTCATAGTCGGCCTCCAATTGCCGCCGCTGTATGTTCAGCGCAAGGGAATTGTTGTCGAGGGCATGCCCGAGGGCATCCTGGAAGTTCACATCGGCCAACGGCACCTGTTCGGGCACCACGGGCACCAGTTCCTCATCCTCGGGCAAATTGAGGAACGACCGCAACTGGAACATGCAGCTGCGCACCGAGCTCTCGCCCGAGGTGAGCGATGAACGCGAGTTGAGCAGGTTCAGTTCTATCTGCAGAAGGTCATTCTCGCTAATGCGACCCATCTCACGCTTCACCTTCGCGGCCTCGTAGAGTTTCTCGGCATTGTCCACGTTCTGCGCCGCGCTGGCATATTCCTCGCGCGCGCTCAGAAGATTGAAAAAATAGTTGATGGCGAGCATCGCCACCTCCTCGGTCTGGCTGACGAAATTGGCGCGGGCCTCCTTGTAGCGCACAGGTTCGATGCGCCGGTTCCACTTCACGTCGTTGACGGCAAACAGCGGTTGGTTGAGCCTCAGCGCCACCGGCACGCTCATGAACCGGTTGGCCGCTCCATCGCCCAGCTGCCGCACGAAATCGAGCGACGTCGTCAGCGACAGCGTGCCGCCGGTCAGCCAGATGCGCTGGTCGATGGTGAGGGCACCGTTCATCATTATGTTGTCATCGCGCAGGAATGTGTACGAGCCATCCTCGCGCTGATAAGAATTATAGCGTTTGTTAAAACTCGGTATCGTTGCCGTGAACGTCACCTCGGGCAGCAGGTCGGCGCGGAAAGTTCGGTATTCCCAATACGCCGCCCTCAGCTCATTGGCGGCCACGGCGGCGTCCACGCTCCGTGTGCGGGCCAGCGCGATCACCTCTTGCAAGGTGATGTCGCGCTGTCCGGCAGCAAAGGCATGAATTCCCGGCATCACGCCGAAAACCACGAAAATTATGAAAAAGCGAGTTGTCAATTTCATCTAAGATTATAATTACTAACTAATTGCGATTCATTGTGCATCGTGTATCGTGCATCATGCATTGTGCATCATTTCACCTGCCGTCCGTCGAAGAAGTGCACGATGCGGTCGGTGGCGGCAGCCTGCTCCTCGTTGTGGGTCACCATGACTATCGTGCGCTTCTCGTCACGGTTAAGGCCGTGGAGCAGCTCCATGATTTCGGCGCCCATGCGCGAGTCGAGGTTGCCGCACGGTTCGTCGGCAAGGATGATTTTGGGGTCGCCCACGATGGCGCGGGCAATTGCCACGCGCTGGGCCTGTCCGCCCGAGAGCTGGGCCGGCATGTGATGGAGACGGTGGCTGAGGCCAACCTTCTCCAGAGCCTCGCGGGCAAGTGCGCGCTTGTCGCCGGCACCGCTGCGGTACATCAGCGGCACCATCACATTGTCGATTACATTGAGAGAGGAGATGAGATGGAAGCTTTGGAAAACGAAGCCGAGGGTTTGGTTGCGCAGGGCGGCAAGGGCCTTGTCCGACAGGCCGGCTACATCCTTGCCCACCAGTTCGACCTTGCCCGAAGTGGGCGTGTCGAGCAGGCCGATGATGTTAAGCAGGGTTGACTTGCCGCAGCCGCTGGGGCCCATGATGCTGACAAACTCACCCTCGCCGATGTGGAGGTTGACGTTTTCGAGCGCCTGCGTCTCGATGGTCTTGGTTCTGTAAATCTTGTTTACGTCGGTTAAAGTAATCATATTGTTGGAGTTTTGAATTTATTATTTTTGAGTACTCGGAGGGCTCGGAGTACTCAGAGTACTCCAGACGCTCCTTGAAATTCACTATTCGTCGCGCAGGGCGTCGGTGACATTGACCCGCGAGGCATTGACTGCCGGAATCAGCGTGCCGACGACCACACAGAGAATTATTATTGCATATACGATGAGCGAGATTATGGCGAAGTGCTGCCAGAAATTCGAGATCCATGACCAGTCGTCGAGGTCTTCGGCCCTCAATCCTTCGTTAAGCCCGAGCTTGAGCGCGAATTGCAGGTATATGGCTATGCCCGTCAGGAAGGCCAGGGTGGCCAATGTGACCGCCTCGCCCAAAATCATGCCGACAATGTCGCCACGGCGCGCTCCGAACGAACGGCGGATGCCGATTTCTGCCACACGTTTGCGGGATTGCAGCCAGAAGCAGCCGATAGTGCCGAGCAGCAGGCTGAGCAGAAAGAATGTCGAGAAAAGGTAGACCTGCCGCCGCTCGGTATAGACATTATAGGAGCGCAGCGTATCGTCCATCATCTCGTTATAGCTCATGGCTGACTTGAAATAATAGTTGCCCAGCCTTAGATTGCTCTTGGCCCAGTCACGGAACCCGGCGAGAAAATCATCCATATCGATGCCAGGACGAATACGCACCATAACGGTGAGCATATCGCCGGCAGGCTGATAACCGCCGCCATTGAAGACTACGGTGTAGGCCCTGTGCATATTGGTCCAGCGCACGTCATTCACCACACCGACCACAGTCATCGTGACCGTATCGGTGCCTGACCAGGAATCGCTGGTGATTAAATGCTTGCCGACAGCGTTCTGCCCCGGCCAAAAAGTTTCGGCCACCAGGCGGGTGATAACCAACTCATTATTGGCAAGCATATTCCGTTTTGACAATTCCGCGGCCGACGGCGACCCGGGCTCAGCCTCGATACCGTAAGTCAGGAAAAAATCATCATCGGCCGGAACAAACATATAGTTCGGCGAAAACATGTAGACGGAGTCATCCGCCGGGTTTTCGGCAACGTATGTCTTCGAAGAATTGGACTCGCCTCCGGGAAAGGGATATTCTCCCATTTCAGTGGCATGTTCCACGGCTTCATAAGCGCGAATTTTGGCATGAATACCGGCGGCGGCTTCCTCGCGCATCGCGGCCGAATCCATCGTGGCGTCATATTGCGGAGCGTTGTCGGGCAAGGACGCCACGGAGATTATCGCCATGCGGTCGTGGTCATATCCATTGGGGAGTGACGTGTCATAGAGGCTCGGCACAAGCTGGTCGGCCATTATCCACGTAAGAATCGAGACGATTATCAGCTCAACGAACAGCCACGCGTTGGCCCGGCGGCGGTTCCATAGATTTTTTAATATATTCTTCATGACTTACTTTTCTTTCAAGGACGAGACAATCGGTTTCCTGAGATTCATCCACGCGGGCACAAGAGCCGACAGCAGGTTGAGCAGCAGGCACAGCCCGAGGACTATAAGGAATATGCCGGGCGAGAAGAACATGTCGATGTTGACGCTCGTCGGGGCGGCGACATTGTCAAAGAATCCATTGGAAACGGTCAGTATCTCGCCCGAGGTGAACAGCATCATCGCCCACACCACGGCAAGTCCCGCCAGGGCGCCGATGCCGGTCAGCAACAGGTTCTCCCACATCACCTGCCACAACAGCACACCGCGGTTGGCGCCGAACGACTTGCGCACGCCGAGTTCCGACGAGCGCATGTCCATGCGGCTCGAAATCAGGCTACTGAGGTTCAGGGCAGGAACGAGCAGCAGTATCAGCAGCATCAGCAACTCGCCGCGCAGGGCCTTTCCGACGGTAAAGTCCTGGTGAGGCCACGGATTGAAAACCCAGCGCAGATGGGTGAGCGGTTGGTTGACAAGATCCAGCGTAAGTTCATCCTGCGACGTGTTGAAGCGGCGCTCGAATTCCTTGGCCTGCGCACGGATGCCCTCAACGTTGTCGGTCAATATGGTGGTGCGGAAACTGCCGTGGTATCTGCGCCCGAACGAAGAATCGTAGCCTTTGACGGTTGTGTATGGCACGAACACCTCGCCGTATGAGCGGTCAAAGACCGAGCTTGCGTCCTTAACCACACCGACCACGCGGTATGGCACGAAATTCATCACCAGTTCGCGGCCAACGACACCCTTCCATGTTCCGAAGGCTTTCTCGGCCGTTCCCGCCGACACTACCGCGACGGGCTGGCGGTCACGCAGGTCTATCTCGCCAAACGGCTTTCCCTCGAGGAACTCATATTCATAGACCTTGAAAAAATTATGGTCGGTCGGTTTGAGAACCACCTTTATCTCCGTCTCGCCGTCCTGGCCCTTGATATAATTCTCATTGTCCCACGGGTCATAGAACGAGGTTACGACATCGGCGTCGTCAAGATTATACAGCAGCTCCGCAAGCAGTTCATAGCTATGTTGGCTCTGCCATTCGCCTCCGCCGCCGTCAGACGTGTGCACGCGGTCAAAGATGACGGTGCGCGCCCGGTTGTATTCAGGATATATCGGGGCGATCTTGACATAGGTCAGCATGGCATACAGCGTGGTGGCCGCGATGGCGAGCGCGGTGCCGCCGATGTAAATGGCCGAGAACAGCTTGTTCTGCCGCATCATCTGCCATGCCTGTTTGAAATATTGCTTTATCATCTTCTGTATTGGTTTTGGAGCACTCGGAGTACTCGGAGCGCTCCGAGTACTCCTTAAAATTTACTATTCATCACGCAGGGCGTCCGTTACGTTGACCCGCGAGGCGTTGATTGCCGGAATCAGCGTGCCGGCAACCACGCTCAACATTATCACGGCATACACAATCGCCGAAACGATGATGAAATGCTCGGGGAAGCTGCTCACCCAGTTATGCACCTCGAAATACATGGAGTTGTTGTCGGCTCCGTTGTCAAGGCCGTATTTGAGCGCCCATTGCAGGTAGATGAGGTCGCCGATGATGAATGCCACAGTTGCGAGGGTCAGGCTCTCGGCCACGAGCATCCCGACGATGCGTCCGCGTCTTGCCCCGAACGAGCGGCGCACTCCGATTTCCTCGACCCTCTTACGCGTCTGGAGCCAGAAACAGCCCACCGTGCCGAGCACCAGGTTGATGAAGAAGAAGAACGCGAGCACATAGTTCAGCATGCGGCCAGCGTGCACGCCGTTGCTGTCCTCGGTCTTGAACAGCAGTTCATCGTAGGCGCCGACGGTGTTGAGATAGAAATTCCCTACGCGGAAATCTGACTGAGCCGAGGCAAGCAAGCCGTTTATAAAGTCGGCCTTGTCAATGCCGTCCCGCAGGCGGATAACCACATTGTACGTCCTCAGAGGGAAGTGGTTATCCTTGTCATTGACCGTGCGGTAACTTACACATGCCGAGCGTATCATCGACTGCCAGCGCACCCCGTCGGCCACGGCCACCACGCGGCGCCAGAGCGTGTCGCCGGTCTCTTCATTCACCTTATAGAGGAAGCGCTTGCCGATAGCCGATTCGCCGGGCCAGTAAATCTCGCCCACCTCTTTTGAGATAATGACTTCCGGGTCTGCGCCGCGCGGACGGCGGGAAAGTTCCTCGGGCGAGAGACTGCCCTCGGCGGTGCCGATGCCGAAAGTTTCGAAAAAATGCTCGTCAAGAGGGTAGTCAACCACATTTATCGACATCACATCCATCACGTCATTCCCCGTAAAGAGCTGTTCGTTCGATATTGTCGTTGAGCCGATAGGATTGAAACCCATAAGGTTGCAAGCCTGTTCAACGTCGGGATTATTACGGATTTTGGCCATAACGGCATCCACGGCGCGACGGTTGTCGTCAACCGAATCATAGCGGCCGTCATAGCCGGGAGCATCGGCGGGCAAAGACCCGAACGAGGCTATCACAAGGCGGTCAACGTCATAGCCCAACGGCAGCGACGTGTCGGCCACGCTCACCGCCACGGGGTCGACGATGACCCACGACAGGACCGCGACAAGCACCAGTTCGATGAACAGCCACAGGTTACCGCGACGGCGGTTCCAAAGATTTTTGAATATCATTTTCATATCATTTTTCTTTCAGGGATTGGACAATTGGGCGGCGGAGGCTCCACCAGGCGGGAACGAGGGCTGCCATAAGGTTGAGGACCAGGCACAGCACGAGGGCGATAAGGAATACCCACGGCGAGAACATCATGTCGGGAGTTATGGTAGATTCCACACTCAACAGGGCGTCATGACTGTTGAGAATCTGCAGAATTGTCCCGGAGGTAGCATAAATGACGCCCCAGCTTATCAACAGGCCGATTGCGCCGCCGATGAGCGTCATGAGAAAGTTCTCCCACACGACTTGCCACAGCAGCTTGCCGCGGGTGGCGCCGAAGCTCTTGCGCACGCCCAGCTCGGCCGAGCGCATCTCCATGCGCCCCGAAATCATACCGCTTAGGTTGAGCGCCGGAACCAACAGCAGCACAAGCAGGATTATCAGGTTTTTCCTCACCACCTCGCCGAGTGAGAATTCCTGGCCCGGCCAAAATCCGAAAGCCTCCTTGGCATGAACCGACGGCTGATTGTAGATTTCAACTTCTTCCTCATCCTGCGACGAATTGTATTTACGTACAGCTTCGGCGAGTTCGGCCTGCACAGCCTCGATGTCGTCCGCCACAATCACTGCCCTGAACACTCCCATCGGAGAACAGAAAAAGAGGTTGTCATAGCCGGTATAGGTGGTGTAAGGCGTGAAAATGTCGGCATAAGAGAACTTGTTGATTGTGCTGCCGGCGCGCACGACACCCGTCACCTCAAAGTCGGCATAGTTGAGGCTCACCGTCTTGCCGACCACGTCGCCCGTTGTCCCGAACAGCTTATTGGCCAGCACGTCGGTAATCACAGCCCTGCGCACGCCATTGTCTAAATCGGTCTGGGAAAACGGCGCACCCTCCAGGAAATCATACCCGTAGATGTCGAAAAACGCAGGGTCGGTGGGCTTGAGGTCAACAGGAATGGTGCTGAGCCCGTCTGACGCAACGACAAAATTATTGTCCCACGACGTTCCCATAAATCCGCTGACACACTCGGCACTTTTCAGCGGATACAGGTAATCACGCACAAAGCTGTAGCCTAACTGCCCCTGACCGTAGGCTCCGCTCTTCATATCGCACGCGACAAGCGTCACATAGCCGGTGCGTCCCCGCTGGTATTCGGGATAGATGGGCGCGAGTTTGACGTAATATATCACGGCAAAGACCGTGGTGGTGGCGATGGCTATGGCCGTGCCGCCGATGTAGATGGCCGAGAACAGCTTGTTTTGCCGCATCATCCGCCATGCCTGCTTGAAATATTGCTTTATCATTATTATTGGTTTATTCTTTGAGTTTCACGTTCAATGCGTTTTCAAACCGCTTGGTGTCGGAGGCTACAATCTGCTCGCCGGTATTCAGCCCCGACACCACCTCGACATAGTCGTAACCGGCGGCGCCGAGCTGCACATTCCGGCGCTCGAGCTCTCCGGCCCCCGGACGGCGCACATAAAGCTGATAGGTTCCGGGGCCTGTGTAGAAACTGAGGTTTGGAACGCGCACCACATCGGCCCGCAGGCCGTTGGAAATCTTCACCTCGGCCTTCACGCCTGGACGCAGCACGGTGGCGCTGTCGTTCAGAATCGTCACGCGCACGTCGAGCATGCCGCTGCGGGCCGTGGGCGATACGGCGCCGACAAGGCCCTCGAGGGTCTGGCGGCTGATTTTGAGCCACACGCGGCTGCCGGCCTTGAGGTCGGGGGCATAGCTCTCGGCCACCTGCGCGTCAACCCTGTAATGTCCGAGGTCGGCCACGGTGGCGACCTGCTGTCCGGCCGATACGGTTGCGCCGAGGCGGTCGGCGATGGTGGTGACGGTGGCACGGCGCGGCGCGCGTATTTCGGCGTCACCGAGGGTGCGGCCCAGCTGGCCCAGCTCTTTTTCCATTATCTCGATTTCGAGGAGTTTCAGCTGTTCGTCGGCCTTTTTCACATCGGTTTCGTTAGTCAGCTGCTCCTCAAGCTGTTCCAACTCGAGTTTTTGTGAATTGCAAGCCAGTTCCACCTCGCGCACGCGGTCGGTGGTGCCGCTGCCGATGCTGTCGAGGTAGCGCTCGTTTTTCAACTCGGCCTCCTGGCGTCGCAGCTTCATGCGCGACACCTCTATCTGTTTTTTCAGCTCGCTCAGGCGGGTGCGGTTGTTGGCCCTGAGCTGATCGAGCTGGAGCCTCAGCATGGCGAGTTTGTCGAGCTGCGAGTCATAGTCGGTGCGGGCCGCGTCGAGGTCGAGCCTCAGCAGCGGTGTGCCCGCCTCCACCACATCGCCGGCGCGGTGGTAGACCTCCACCACCTTGCTCGATATAGGCGAGTTGATTACTTCCTCGAAGGCGGGGGCCACCGTGCCGCTCGCCGGGATGGTGGCGTCGACGTCGCCGCGGTCAACGGCGGCAAATTTAAGGTCGGCCACGTTCACGCTATCGCGGGCCATGTTGAATACAACCAGCAGCAGTCCAGCCGCTGCCAAAGCCACGCAGCCATAGATAATGATTTGTTTGCGGAGGGCCTTGCGCCGCTCCTGGGGAGTTATTTCTCTGTCCATTGAATCAGTTTTTGGCATACATACCTCAAAACCCGTGCCAAAAACTTAACTGACTAATAACCAACATAAAAACAAAAAGGACAGGTGTTCGCTCGTGAACACCTGTCCGAAAACGGACACCCCCTCGGGTCAGAAATTGATTGTCAGCGCCACGGAATTGGGCGAGAAGCCGAACGAACCTGATATGCGGCGGCGCGAATGTGAGGCGACTTTGGCCGGATTGCCCCTGAAAAGGTCGATGACCTCGTTGACGGGGTCGAGCAGGAAGCAGGCCGCGCGGCCCAGGAACCAGCTGCCCAGCAACTCGTAACCGCGGTCGACGATGGCGCGCTTGCCCTTATACATCAGTTCGCCGAAGATGCTCCCGACAACCGGGGTTATGAACAAATCCTGATACGAGGGACGTTCCATGAACGCCTCGATGCCGAATTCCCAGCCGATGGTGGAAATCGCGGCCGAATAGAGCATCGAGCCCCAGAAGCTGAACCCGCACGAACGGGCCGCCATAAAATAGGCCGCGCCTGCATAGGGATGCAGCACATAGTTGAAAATGAACTTATCGTGGTCCCATTCGGGATTGAGCACGAATATGTTGCGGTACCAGCGCTTGAACATCGGCGTCTGCGATATTGACGCGCGGTTCCAGGCAGTGGCGTCCTCGGGCAGAAGCTCGAGAACGAAAAGCGTGCCGATGAACGCTCCCGACAGCACGGCGGTGTTTATCCACATGCGGTGCCAGTTCTGGCCTCCGGTGCAATGACGGGAATAAGGCAGCGCGTACGGGCTGACCCAGCCGTGTTTCACGGGGGCGAACTCCTCGGGATCGATAGGTTCGGGGTCAAGCTCGGGCGAGGGAAACAATCCCCGCTCGCCGGCCATTATGGGGGTAAATTCGATTTTTTCTATTTCAATGACATCAACCGAATCCACCGCAACGGGCTCTTGGGCAAAAACAGCTGTTACCCAGAAGCTTAGAATTAGAAGTGATAGTAGTTTTCTCATAGTTGAAACGGTTTTGTAACATTAAAACGCTTTCGACCCATAAAGTTATCGCCGCTTATCTTAATTTAACATTACCGCAGCTACTTACCTCTAAGAGGGTGTTTAATAACAAAAGAGCGCCCTGGCGGACGCTCTTTCCCTGTATTGTTGCTGTTATTCCTCACTTTTTCTTCTTGGCAGGGTCGCAGGTGAGGCCCACACCGAGTTTCTTGAAAATCTTGCGGTCGACTTCGCCGAGCATCACAGTCGAGTGAACCTGGCAACCGTCCAGTTCGGGCAGCTGTTCCAGCGCGCGGCGGCAATTCTCATCATGGGTGCTGAGAACTGACAGCGCCACGAGCACCTCGTCGGTGTGCAGGCGCGGATTGCGGCTGCGCAGATAGCTTGTCTTGGTGTACTGTATCGGCTCGATCATCGCGCGGGGAATCAGCTTGACGCCGTGGTCAATGCCGGCGAGATGCTTGATTGCGTTGAGAATCAGCGCCGCGCTGGGGCCGAGCAGAGCCGAGGTCTCGGCGGTGATGATGGTGCCGTCGGCAAGCTCGATGGCCGAGCAGGGCACACCGCTGCGTTCGGCGCGTTCGCGGGCGGCCACGGTGGGGCGGCGGTAGGCGGTGTCGATATGCGCCTGTTTGAAAAGGAGGGCGATTTTGTTGACCTCGCTCTCGTTGTCCTTACCCTCGGCCAGGTGGTTGAGGGCGGTATAGTAGCGGCGGATGATCTCGTCTTTCGATGCCTTGCAGCAAACCTCGTCGTCGCTGATGCAGAATCCCACCATGTTCACGCCCATGTCGGTGGGCGACTTGTATGGATTCTCGCCGTAGATGCCGTCGAAAAGGGCGTTCAGCACCGGGAATATCTCAATGTCGCGGTTGTAGTTGATGGCAGTCTTGCCGTAGGCCTCCAGATGGAAGGGGTCAATCATGTTCACATCGTTGAGGTCGGCGGTGGCGGCCTCGTAGGCGATGTTGACGGGATGTTTCAGCGGAAGGCTCCACACCGGGAATGTCTCGAACTTGGCATAGCCTGCCTCGATACCGCGCTTGTGCTCGTTGTAGAGCTGGCTGAGACACACGGCCATCTTGCCGCTGCCGGGGCCGGGGGCGGTGACGATGACCAGGGGGCGGCTGGTCTCGATGTAGTCGTTCTTGCCGAAACCCTCGTCGGAGTCAATCAGGGCCACATTGGTCGGATAGCCGTCGATTGTGTAGTGGCAGTAGGTCTTGATGCCAAGCCGTTCGAGGCGTTGGCGGAAAGCAACGGCGCTGCTCTGGCCGTTATAGTGGGTTATCACCACCGAGCCCACCATGAATCCCCGGTTCTGGAACTCGCCGCGAAGGCGCAGGACATCCTCGTCGTAGGTTATGCCGAGGTCGTTGCGGACTTTGTTTTTCTCGATGTCGACCGCGCTGATTACAATGACGATTTCTGCCTTGTCGCTCAGTTGCTGGAGCATCCGCAGCTTGCTGTCGGGCTGGAATCCGGGCAGAACGCGGCTGGCATGGTGGTCGTCGAAAAGTTTTCCTCCGAGCTCAAGGTAGAGCTTGTTTCCGAACTGGGCTATGCGCTCCTTGATGTGTTCGGACTGAATTTTGAGATATTTCTCGTTATCAAAACCGTATTTCATAACGGGTTGCAAATTTACTCATTTTTCCCGGTTCGGGCATCCTCAGTTCCCGTTTTTTTCACCCGTAGCGGTCATTATTTCCGATGGATAAACACAGAAGCGGTTTTTTACCCTTTCCTCAGTCCACTTTGCCATAATTTTTAGTATCTTTGCAATCCATACTTTTTTTATCCTTATTTATCATTTAAAATTTTTTCAAATTTATGATTCTTTCCAACGACACACGGATAGGACGGTACAGCGTCAATTCCTTTATCAAAGATGGAGAAGTAAACGAAACTTACCGCATCGCCGACACCGGTGATAATTTCAGGCCATTGTTCATGAAGCTTTATGTTCCCGACAGATTTTCGTCCGAACTCAAGACACCGTCGGGCGAAGTGGCCGAAATAGAACTTTGCCGGGGTCTTTCACACCCTTATGTCATATCCCATGTCGCCGACGGCACCTACACCGCTCCCGACGGCAAGGAATATCCCTACATCATCACGAACTATTTCTCGGGCCGGTTGCTGTCTGAGATGCTCGGCTACGACAAGTCGCCGTTCTCGCTCGACGAGATTGTTTCGATTTACCGCCAGGTGATTCAGGGACTTTCATATCTGCACGAAAAAGGACTGGTGCACAACGATATAACCCCGCGCAACATAATGTACGACCCCGACACAAAGTCGGTGCAGATTATCGACATGGGCCACATAGCCAGGGCAAAATCGAATGAGCGCCACTACCTCACCGCCGACATGGAACCGCTCTACCGCTCGCCCGAGGGATGGCGCAACTCCAACGACCCCGCCGGCGACATCTTCTCGGCATCGGCCGTGATTTTCGCCCTGCTCACCGGCCGCGCGCCCTGGGATTTCGAGCTCCCCGTCATAGACGACGCCGACGAGCGCGAACGCAAGCTCAAGACTGCCGTCCACCTCGCTCGCAAAAAACAGCTCGATTTTTCCCGCGCCACCATGGAGGTGCCCGCATGGCTGCGCGACACCATCGCCGGAGCCCTGAACATGAAAGTGGCCGAACGCCTCGGCGCCGACCAAATCCTGGCCGCGCTCGACGGGCAGAAGTCACCCTTCGACAAGCCCGCGGCCCCCAAGGGCGATGACGAAAACGAAGCCCAGAAAATCGAAAAACCCGAACACCCCGGCATGATGCGCCAGAAGAGCGCCGAACCCGAGGAGAAGTCACACGAGATGGCCGAGAAAGCCAAGGTGAAGCGCGGCAACGGATTTGCCGACGTCGCCGGCATGGACGACCTCAAGGACCTCTTGCAGAAAAAAGTGCTCTTCATCCTCAAGAACAAGGAAAAAGCCGAGCGCTACCGCCTCACCCCGCCCAACGGCATGCTCCTCTACGGCCCTCCCGGATGCGGCAAGACATACTTCGCCGAGAAATTCGCCGAGGAATCGGGCTTCAACTACAAGTTCATCAAGGCCTCTGACCTTGGCAGCATCTATGTCCACGGTGCCCAGGGCAAGATTGCCGAACTTTTCAACAAAGCCCGTCAGCAGGCCCCGGTCATCATCTGCTTCGACGAGTTCGACGCCATGGTGCCCGACCGCTCAAGCCGCAGCGCCGAGAACATCGCCGGCGAGGTCAACGAATTCCTCTCGCAGCTCAACAACTGCGCCAAAGACGGCATCTTCGTCATCGGCACCACCAACCAGCCTGAACGCATCGACAAGGCAATCCTGCGCAAGGGACGCCTGGACATCTCGGTCTACATCCCCGAGCCCGACGCCAACACCCGCAAGCTCATGTTCGACCTCTATCTCAAGGACCGCCCCTGCGACCCCATCGACACCCAGCGCCTCGCCGACCTCACCGACAAATACGTGGCCTCGGACATAGCGTTCATCGTCAACGACGCCGCCATGATTGCCGCCTTCCGCGACGAACCCCTCACACAGAGCGGCCTGGAGGACTCCATCAAGTCGACCCGTCCCTCGCTCACCGACGCCATGCTCAAGGACTATGCCGCCTCGCGCAGCAAGCTCGAGAACACGTCATCGGCCGAAACACGCCCGCGCGTCGGATTCATGCAATATCAATAATCACGTCAACTCACTTAACCCAAATATCATTATGGAAATTTACAAAAACTGGCTCTCCGAAAACGGCGTAAAGTATGAGGAGAAAGACTACGGCCTCACCTTCAAATACCAGGGCGGCTACTTCATCATCGGCAACAACGAGAAGGACGAACAGTACTTCAACATCGTGATGCCCGGCATCTTCGACTTCGCCGACCATCCCGAGGTCGACCGTCTCAAGGTGCTCGAAGCACTCAACAAAATCAACGCCGACTACAAGGTCGTGAAAGCCGTATGTGACAACGAGGACTGCTGGCTCACAACCGAAATCTTCATCGACTCAACCCCCGACGTCGAGGACTACTTCGAGCGCCTGCTCAACATCCTCCACCAGAGCCGCATGGAGTTCTTCCAGATTCTCCGCAACTGATTCCATCAGCCCGCAAAAAGACCCAAAAGCCGGATTTCACGGAAACGACAGCATGTCGGCCGTGAAATCCGGCTTTTTTCATTGTTAAAATCGGTCCTTCTCCTTGCGGAAAACGCTAAAATTCCTTAACTTTGCGCTATAAAATAATCCTCCTTAACCACCAATTTTGCAATGAAAAGAATCTTAACTCTATCCTTGCTGGTTGCTTTGTGCGCTTCCGCCATCTGGGCCGCCTCCGGAAAAGCCGGCAAAAACGTCCGCTGGGAACTCAGCGACGGCGTCCTCACCATCTCGGGCACCGGCCCCATGAAGAACTATGGCAAGGACCGTCCGTTCCGTGAAGACCGCGTGACAAAACTTATCGTTGAAGAAGGCGTGACCACCATCTCCAACAACCTCTGCCGCGACTGTGCCAACCTCATTGTCGCCGAACTTCCCGGCTCGCTCACCCATATCGGTGAAAACGCTTTCCTCAACTGCGAGAACCTTTCGGAAATCCGCATTCCCTTCGGCACCGAAACCATCGCTCAGAGCGCCTTCCAGAACTGCAAGACCTTCATCGAAATCGAGCTCCCCATCAGCATCAAGGCCATCGGCCAGAACGCTTTTGCCGGTTGCGAGAACATGACCACCGCCCGCCTCTCCCAGTCAATAGAGGCCATCGGCAAGGACTCCTTCAAGGGCTGCAAGCTCCTGGCCGAACTCACCGACCTTCCCGCCTACGTCACCACCTCGACCTTCGCCGAATACGGACTCAACCGCGCCGCAGTCAAGAAACACTGGGACCGCAAGGAAGAGCTCGCCGCCAAATACGGCAACGCCTCGGGCAGCGACATACAGACCAAGTCCGTGGCCTCTACCGCCAAGGTTGAGCCCAGCGACGTCGACCTCAACATCCCCTTCACCGGCAAGACCAACAACAACACCTTCGCCGTAATCATCGCCAACGAGAACTACGGCAAGCTCTCCAACGTGCCCTTCGCCCTCAACGACGGCAACACCTTCGCCCTCTACTGCAAGCGCACTCTCGGCATCCCCGAAAAGAACATCCTCCAGTTCAACGACGCCACCTACGGCGCAATGAAAGCCGCCTTCTCCGACCTCCGCCTCATCAATGACGTCGTGGGCGAGGACATGAAGGTAATCGTCTACTATGCCGGCCACGGAGCGCCCGACGACGCCACCCTCGACCCCTATCTCGTTCCCGTCGACGCCGCCCGCGTCAACAAGGACGTATGCGTACCCCTGGCCTCCATCTACCGCGACCTCGGCAGCATGAAACTCCGCTCGGCCACCGTCTTCCTCGACGCATGCTTCAGCGGTGCCACCCGCGACGGCTCGATGGTTGTAGCCGCCCGCGGCATCGCCCGCGTCCCCAAAAAGCAGGGCCTCACGGGCAAGGTTGCCGTGTTCTGCGCCACCAGCGAGGACCAGACCGCAATGCCCTACAACGAAAAAGGCCACGGCATGTTCACCTACTTCCTGCTCAAGCGCCTCCAGGAAACCGAAGGCAACGTTTCGCTCGTCGACCTCAAGGACTACCTCAACGAGAACGTCGCCCGCCACTCCACCATCGTCAACCGCAAGGACCAGACTCCAACCGTCCTCTCCTCGCCCGCCGCATCGGCCGAATGGGACTCCTGGAAGCTGATCGACTGAAAATTTAAAGCGCCCGGAGTACTCTGAGCCCTCCGAGTACTCCCGGCCCTCCTCACCCCCAAGGAAAACCAATCAAAAAACGCACCATAATGAAAAAACTTATCATCGCCCTTCTGGCGCTGGTGGCCTTTGTCGGCGCCAACGCCCAGAACGCCAACCGCGGCGGCTTCTTTATCGAGGCCGGCATCGGCGGCACAACGGGCACAACGCCCCGCACCGCCCTGTTCATGGATGGCAACAACCTGATGGCCAAATTTGCCGGTGGCGCCGCCTTCGACGTGCAGTTCGGCGTACGCGCCAAAACCAGCAACCACTGCGCCTTCGACCTCCGCATAGGCGCCATGGCTCCGTTCAGCGCCGTATCGTCCACCCCGGTATTCAAACTGATGCCCGGTCTCCGCTACACTTCCACCGAAATTTTCGGCAACATGAGCATATACGGAACCGTCGCTGTCGGCGGCGCCGTCAGCTTCAAGCATGAGTTCTACACCGACGGCAATCCCATCCCCACCGATGGCTCGGAGGTAAAGTTCGGTCTTGGCGACGGCGACGCATGCTTCGGCGTCAGCTACACCGTTGCCGTGGGTCTCAACATCACCAACCACTTCTATGCCGGCCCCGTGTGGGACGCGCAATACATGATTCACCAAACACGCCTCTCCAGTGACCAGAACCTCCACTGGGGCATGTTCGGCATCCAGCTCGGCTACCGTTTCTAACCACCTAAAAACATTGCGAAAATGAAATACATCAAATATCTTTTCCTTGCCCTGGTGGCAGCCGTGATGCTTCCCTCATGCGCCGACGAAGGTCCCGAGCAGGTCGGCTCCCTCGAATGTTCTGCCGCAATAGTATCGGTAACCCCCACCTCAGCCACCATTGATGTCACTTATCCTACAGCGTCAATGATTGACGGCATAAGCGGTGTAATTTTAACCTCAAACTACGAGGAAACCTATAGTGTTTACACTGGGGAAACCATTATGGACGATGAGTATTACATCACACGTCGCTACATTATTACCAATCTGACTCCCGACACCGAGTATCAGATTTCTGTGGATGTAGAAGTACATAAATATGAGACCGACTGGGGTACCTACGAATATTCTCACCTCACGCTCGTGCCCTCCGGCGACAGCAAGTTTACCACCAAAGCCGAGGGTGACTACTCTGACATCGCCCGCGCCCACACTGAGTATTTGGGTATAACCAACACCACCGCCTCGTTCCAAGTTTTCTTTGACGACGAGACCATGATGATGCTCAGTGACTATGGATCAGTTAGCGTTAAGTACGGCACCACCCCCGATCTCTCTGGCTCCGACACCAGAGAAATCATCTATGACGGCTATAATAACAATAACTACTTTCAGGAAGACGGTCTCATAATGAACGGCGAAAACCATATCGAAATTTGCCTAATCAACCTAAAAGAAGACACGAAATACTACTTCTCAGTGACCGGCAATTTCCGTTATCGTCCATCTACTGATTGGTATGATGAGGTTACCATCGAAAATGTGACGCTCGTCATCCCGGACAACTCGTTCACCACCACCAGCGGCGAGCAATACATCGGAAAGTTCACTTACGCATCCTACACAGCATACGACACCAGTGTGAGCCTTTCTGTATCGGCACCTTCATCTTATGAGTTTGCCCCGGCATCCCTTGGCTACGACATCCATGTTGTTTACTCTACATCGCCCGACTTCTCCGACGCGGTAGATTACAGCAGACGTTGGGACTATGATTACTTCAACAACAGCCTCTATTGTGAAATTCCCAATCTTACTCCCGGCACCACCTATTATTACTACATAATTGCCTCGTTTGTGAACACTGAGCGTGGCTATCCTGCCGTTGTCTACCAGAACGTGAAGGTAGAAGGCGCCGACGGCTACGGAACTTTCACCACCCAGTCCAGCTACTATTGATTGACCCATGCGCATAAAAGCGATAATATCACTCATCCTTGCCGCCATGACCGCCGCTCCGGCGGTTATGGCGGCAACCGATAATAAGGTAAAGGAAGTCAAGGGCACCTACCAGTACTATGTGCCGCGCCACATCGCCCGTGACCAGGCCGAGCAGATTGCCCTCGAACGGGCCATGATCGAGGCAATCGCCCGCGAATTCGGAACCGTGCTGAGCCTCAACACCCAGATGGACATGCGCTCAAGCAAGAAAGGCGAGAGCGTCGATTTCTACTCAACGGCCTCGTCGCTCGTCAAGGGCGAATGGGTCGAGACCATCGGCGAGCCCAAGTTCGGACTGATGATTGACGGTGACGACCTCGTCGTCACCTGCGAGGTCAAAGGCCGCGCCCGCGAGGTTAACCGCGCCCAGGCCCAGCTCGACGTGCGCATCCTTCGCAACGCCACCGGCGACGATGCCGAGTCGAACGCCTTCATCTCGGGCGACAAGTGCTTCCTCGCGTTCATCACCCCTGTCGACGGTTATCTCACCGTCTATCTCGAGGGCGAGGACAAGACGGTGTTCCGCATGCTGCCTTTCTACGCACAGACCAACCCCACCCACAAGGTCAACGCCAACACCCGCTACGTCTTTTTCGCCTCGACCGACGGCGACGAGGAGCAGTACCAGCTGACTGCCGAGAAAGGCACCGAGCGCAACACAATCTATGTGGTGTTCTCCCCCAACGAGTACATCAAGCCGGTCGACCGCTCCAGCGGCGAGGAACAGGCCCTGCGCGAACTCTCGTCGGACGCCTTCCGCAAATGGATCAACAAAGCCCGCGCCCTCGACGACCAGCTCCAGGTAATCCCCCGCCCCATCACCATCACCAACCCCGTCGAAGACTGACCCAACCCAGCGGCTTTCCAGAGAACAATGCGCCTGCGGCGCTACAAAAATATACAATGTCGCCCAAGGGCGACTACATAATAAGTTAAACCGTAGTTTGTTTACTTATAGAATCATGTGGTCGCCCTTGGGCGACATTGTATATTTTTGTAGCGCCGCAGGCGCATTGTTTTTTAGGCCGCTTCAGTTTCCGGCGAGTGCCCGAACGGCCAGGGAGTAGACGCGCGGGCCGAAGCCGGCGATGGTGCCGGCACACACCGGCGAGATATAGGAATGATGACGGAATTCCTCGCGCGCGTGTACATTAGATATATGCACCTCAACCACCGGCACATTTATCGCCGCGATGGCATCGGCAAGCGCCACGGATGTGTGCGTGTAGCCGCCAGCGTTAAGCACGATGCCGTCCGCGCGGTCGGTTCCGTAGGCCGCCGAGTGAAGCCGGTCGATGAGCGCGCCCTCGATATTGGACTGGAAATAGTCCAGCTCAACGTCGGGAAACTCACGGCGCAACTGCGCCAGAATCGCATCCATCGACTCCGCCCCATAGATGCCCGGCTCGCGGACACCGAGCAGGTTGAGGTTCGGGCCGTTGACAATCAGTATCTTTTTCATTTCTTCGACACGTCGACTTTTACAGTTGCTGGCAACTCCTCGTTGCGGCGGTCGACGGCATCTATCACCTCATGGGCGAGGTGGGCGAAGGCGGCGCCGGTGAGTGAATCGTCCAGGGCGATGGGATGGCCGGCGTCGTTGTGGTCGCCGACGGTGGCCACCAGCGGGATGCGGGCCAGCACGGGAACGTCGTATTCAGCGGCCATTTTGTCGACCGACTCGTCGTTGCCGAAGATGTAGTAACGCTCGTCGGGATGGCGTTCGGGAGTGAACCACGCCATGTTGTCGACGATGCCGAGCACAGGCACATTGATTTTGGGGTCGCGGAACATCGAAACACCCTTGCGGGCATCAGCCAGGGCGACCTGTTGGGGCGTGGTGACGATTACCGCGCCGGTGATGCCGAGGGTCTGCACCAGGGTGAGATGGATGTCGCTGGTGCCGGGAGGCATGTCGATGAGAAAATAGTCGAGTTCACCCCAGTCGGCCTGTTCGATGAGCTGCTTGAGGGCGTTGGACGCCATCGAGCCGCGCCACACCGCCGCCTTGTCGGGGTCGATGACCAGGCCGATTGAAAGCAGTTTTACGCCGTAGCGCTCGGCGGGAATGATGAGGTTGCGGCCGTCAACCTCGTGCATATAGAGCTGTTCGTCCTCAATGCCGAACATCTTCGGCACGGACGGACCGAAAATATCGGCGTCAAGAAGCCCCACGCGATAGCCCTCGCGGGCGAGCGACACGGCGAGATTGGCGGCAACGGTGCTCTTTCCCACGCCGCCTTTGCCCGACGACACGGCCACGATGTTCTTCACGCCGGGAAGAACCGGCGCAGCCTCGGCTGCCGGCGCTGGAGCCGGAGTCTTGACGGCGATGTTGCCGACAATGTCCACCTCGGGGCTGACAAAAGTCAGGATGGCCTGTTCAGCCGCCTTCACCACCGATTTGATGAACGGATCGGTCGCTTTCGGGAAAATCAGCGAGAACGACACCTTGTTGCCGTCGATGCGCATGTCGTCCTCGACCATCTCCATGTCGACGATGTTTTTCCCGGTGCCGGGATAGCGCACCTGCCGGAGCGCGTCAAGTATGAGGTTGGGATAAAGAGTTTCCATTAATCAGGACAGTTAATAATCAGGACAGTTAAATTGTGCATTATAAGAACCAAATCATGCATCGTGCATCATGCATCATGAATTGTGCATCATGAATCGTGCATCGTGCATTGAGCATCATGCATCGCCTCAAGTGTTCCCCTCGAATACGAGCGGTAGGTGTCGCGCTCGAAATCGTCTTCCGGCTCCACAAGCGCGGTGGCGTGGTCGAGGGCAAAGGCGAGGTACTTTATGGTGAGGCCGCGCGCGAGCCACTGACGTTCGTAGTGGGTGCGTATCGAGAGGATGGGGTCGACCATATCCGAATGGTACAGGTCGTCGGTGTCCACCTCCTTGGCCAGGCCGTTGAGCTCCACCATGGCGCGGGTGTAGGCATAGAGGAACGGGCTGTCGGTCTTGAGACGCACCACCCCGCCGTCGGGCATAACCTTGCGGTAAAGTCCCATGAAGCGTGTGCCGGTGAGGCGTTTGGTGACCTTTTTCATCTGCGGATCGGGGAAGGTGATCCACAGCTCGCTAACCTCACCGGGGGCAAAGAAGCAGTCGAGCAGTTCAATCTGGGTGCGCAGGAAAGCCACGTTTTTCAGCCCGAGGTCGCGGGCCTGGGTGGCGCCGGCGTGCATGCGCGCGCCCTTGATGTCTATTCCGATGAAATTCTTGTCGGGATAGAGTTGCGCCAGTCCTACCGTGTACTCACCCTTGCCGCAGCCCAGCTCAAGGACGATGGGATTGTCGTTTCCGAAAAACTCCTTCCACCGTCCGCGCAACGGAAACGAGTCAAAGCCCTCTTCCTTCAGGCGCCCGTAGGGGTACTGAAAAACCAGGTCGATGGTTTTCATCTCGGCGAACTTGCTCAGTTTATTCTTGCCCATAACAGGTATATATCAACGTTTTGCGATTTTCAACGAAGCCACACGTCCGTCAGAAAGGCGGGCGTTGACAATAAACACGCGGGTCTGGAAGCCGGCCATGTCAAGGCTGACGAATTCTGCGACAGGCTCGCCCGACACGAGGAGCATGCCGGCAGGGTCATAGACGGCAATCTCGTCAATCTCGACACCGCTGATCGAAACCTGCAGCTCGTCGCCGACAAAGCGGCCCTTGAGGTTGTCGAGCTGGTCGCCGATCACGGCGTCAACCGAATTGCTTACGTCAAGCACATGGAAGTTGCACCACTGGTCGGCAGTGCTGTAATCGCTGTACTGGCCTTTGGGAACAATCAGGTTTACCTGAGCCTGCTCCACACCAGCCCATACGTCCTTGCCTATGGCCGGACGGGCATCGGAATTCACCGTGATGGACCTTAGGCCGGTCATATTCTGCATGGCGCCGTCGCCGATTTCCTCGAGGGTCTCGGGCAGCGATACGTCCTGCACCTGCGACATGCCGTGCATGCTGTGATTGCCAATGCGTACGATTGCCCCTTCAAGAAGTCCGGGGTTGTCGAGCGACGTATTTTTTGCAAAAGCATAGTCGGGAATCTCGGTAGCCTGGCCTGAGATTACAAATTCCTTGAGTACAGGGCAGTCAAATACCATGCCCTCGCTCAGCTGGGAAGATGAGGACATCTTGAGCGACTCCAGCTGTGGCATGCGTGCAAACGCCCATGCGCCGATTTCTTTCAGCGCCGTCACATTCGAGAGGTCAACCGCCGTGAGCCCCGAGCAGATGAAAGCTTCCTCGCCGATGCTGCGCAGGCTGCGGCCGAACGAGAAAGACGACAGCGAGGTGCAGTCGGCAAACGCACGCGAACCGATGGAGGTGATGTTGGCCGAACCCGACACCGTCGACAGGGCGGTGCAGTTGCTGAACGTATTGGCGGGAATGGCGGTGTTGGGAAGGGAGAACGAGACCGTTGCGAGCGATGAACAGCCTGCGAACACCCCGACACCGAGGGTGCCGTTGGCCACCGTTACGGATTCAAGGGCAGTGCAGCCGCTGAAACATCCGTCGCCAACATTGGCGACGCTCAACGGCAGCGTAAGCGACTTGATTGCCGAGCCGGCAAAGGCGCCGTCGCCCAGCGAGAATGTGGAGGTGGGAAACACCACCGATTCGATTTTCGAACCGCCGAAAGCATTGGCGGGAATGGTGTTGGCCGGATATGCGTTTGTCATGCCGGGAACGTTGCACTCGGTGGCGGCGATGGTGACATTGCCGAGATCGAGCGATTTAAGCGAAGTCATCGACTCGTCGATGAACTTGAAGTCGTCGGCGTTGAGCACACCCGAGAGCTTAAGCTCGGTTACCCCGGCCGGATTCGTCACCTGTGAGCTGAGCGAGCCGGCGGTGGTCTCGACATCGAGGGCCGAAACAGAGACAGTGCCAAACGCGGCGGCTACAAGAAAGGAAAATATGTATTTAGCCATTTTGCAAGAGAGATAATTTCGGTATTAGAGTAAATATCTGCTTTTAACCCACAAAGATACGAATAATCCGACAATCTACACATATTCCATGAGTTAAAATCGCCTAAACGGCCACTCCATTACCGCGAACTTTCCCTAAAAAACAAAGCAAAGGCCATCCCCCGCCGATGGGAAATGGCCTTTGACAGCTGAAAAAGCTAAATTAGCCGTTATATTTCTTCATGTGGGCGATGAGGTCGAGAACCTTGTTCGAATAGCCGATCTCATTGTCATACCACGATACAACCTTCACGAAGTTGGGGGTGAGGTAAACACCAGCGTTTGCGTCGAAGATCGAGGTGCGGGCGTCGCCGAGGAAGTCGCTGGAAACGACTGCGTCTTCGGTGTAGCCGAGAACACCCTTGAGTTCGCCTTCGGCAGCTTCCTTCATGGCAGCGCAGATGTCTTCCTTGGTGGCGGGCTTCTCGAGGTTTACGGTGAGGTCAACAACAGATACGTCGAGGGTGGGGACACGCATCGAGATACCGGTGAGCTTGCCGTTGAGTTCGGGGATTACTTTGCCTACAGCCTTGGCAGCGCCGGTGCTGGAGGGGATGATGTTGCCCGAAGCAGCGCGGCCGCCGCGCCAGTCCTTCATCGAGGGACCGTCAACGGTCTTCTGGGTAGCGGTGGTCGAGTGAACGGTGGTCATGAGGCCGGTTACGATGCCGAACTTGTCGTTGAGGACCTTGGCGATGGGAGCAAGGCAGTTGGTGGTGCAGGAAGCGTTCGATACGAACTGCTGGCCGGCATAGGTGTTTTCGTTGACGCCGCAAACGAACATGGGGGTGTCGTCCTTGGAGGGAGCCGACATAACCACGTACTTGGCACCGGCTTCGATGTGGGCCTGAGCCTTTTCCTTGGTGAGGAAGAGACCGGTGGACTCAACAACGTATTCAGCGCCTACTTCGCCCCATGCGATTTCTTTCGGGTCGCGGCAAGCGGTAACGCGGATGGCCTTGCCGTTGACAATGAGGAGGCTCTTTTCGAGGTCATAGTCAACAGTGCCGTCGAACTGGCCGTGCATGGTGTCATATTTGAGCATGTAGGCCATGTAATCTACGGGAAGAAGGTCGTTGATGGCAACTACTTCGATGTCATCGCGTTTGGTCGAGGCACGGAAAACGAAGCGTCCGATGCGTCCGAAACCATTAATACCGATTTTAGTCATAATTGTAAATTGTAATTATTGGGTTGAATATCAATTGCGTAAGTATTCTGCGGGAGCCCCGTGGGAACGGAGCCTTATTTTTGCGCCCACAAAATTACGAAATTTTTCCGTAATAACGTCCAACAGCGCCCAAATTATGATGAAATTTTAGTTAAATAGTTGTAACGCCCCCGGTTGAGGTCCAAATACATAAAGGGCGGTGGCGCTTTTACACACCACCGCCCTGTTATGTCATGGTTTTATCAGAGACCGAGTTTGAACACGTTGTCGCCGGCGGCAACAACATGCACGCCCTTGCCAACTTCAAACTTGGCAACGGAGCCGTTGGAGGTGGCGTTGCCAACCATACGGCCCTCCACGTCATAGACCTTGATGGCCTGGCCGGCCTTCACGCCGCTGACATAGATGGCGCCGTCGTGGCCGTAGGCCTTGACATTGACAGCCGCTGTTTCTTCAACACCCGAGATGTCGCCTACCTGGATACCCATCACAGCCTGGTGCTCGCCGCAGTCGGCGGTGATTACGGCGGTGCCGTTGCCGACGGCTGTCACGTTGCCTTCCGAGTCAACGGTAGCCACCTCCTCGTTCGACGAGGTCCACGAGGCGGGAGCGTAGTCGCGGGTTGCGTGAGCCGACAGGTTGAGGTTGAGGTTGTCGCCCTCGTTGAGACGCACGTGGAAGATGTGCTCGGCCACGGCAGCCTGCTTGGGCAGCACGGTCACGGTCATGTGGGCAAGTTCATTGCCGTTTGTGTGGTCACGGACCACATAGTTAACCACGCCTTCCTGCATGCCGAGAATAGTAACATCATTACCAAAGTAATCTTCCACATAGCCGTTCCAGTTGTCGCTGTCCCAGCCAAAACCGGTGGAAGCGTTCTCGGGAACGGTGACAGGCTGAATCTTGACGAACTCGCCGACACATACGGTCACTTCCTCGGGCAGTTCTACAGCTTCAAGCTCTACGAAAGCCGCTGCGATTGTCTGACGGTAAAGTTCTGTGAACTCGCCGTTGTCATCGCGCTTGCCGATGATGAGGGTGAATTCGTCCTCCGGCATATCTTCCTGACAGTAGACATTGATGTAGTAATAGAGCTGGTCATCCACATATTCGGTGCCCCAGCCGCTGTTCCACATATAATCTGAACCCTCAAGCACAGAATCATAGTTGAGGTTTCGGTCCACAGCGAAACGGAACTCGGTGTTGCGACCCTTCACGGCATATTCAGGATTGCTTTCGGCGGGAACAATGTTGACAAGGTCGGGGTTGTATCCCTCGCGGTAAACTTCCAGATTCCACTCACCGATGTTGAGGCGGAACACGTAGGTCTGGCCGCGGAACTCGGCGGGAATATTGAAGAAGAGGCCGGTTGAACCGCGTTCAAAACGGCTGCGGGCAATTTCCTCGTTGAGGTTCATCTGCTCCGGCGATTCCCAGCTGCGGGAAATCTGATAAATGCCCTGGTTCATCAGCTCCTCAGTGCCGCCAAAGATGAACTCAAAGTCGCCCTCACCCTCGGGGATGGTGACGGTGGCAAGGTACATGCCATTTTTCTCGGCGTCCTTGGCAAGAACGATGTCGGCGATGGCATATTCCCACTCACCGGTGCGCACATAGAGGTTATAAGCCTCGGGGTGCTGGGGCAGGACGGTAAAGGTCTTTTCAAGACGCTTGTCGGGAATCTCGTTCGAGTAGAAAGCCAGGGTCAGCTCGCCGGCCTCGGTGGGCATGAAGTTTTGAGAATCCCACTGCTCGGCGTTGCCGCTGACGATTTCAAGATAAATGTCGTTCCAGCTAAGCTGGCTGTCCACGTTCAGGAATTGGCCAATATTATAACCATCGCCTACGATGAGGGGAGATTCATTCTCGTTAAGCTCGAAAGTCAGCACGGTGGGATCGAACGACGAACGCTTCAGGCTCACGGTCATCTCTTCGAAATTGACGGTATAGTTGACGGGGTCGTCAGCCTTGCAGCCCATCACAACGACAGGCACATCAGTCGGGCGACCGTAGAAGGCCATGGATTTCGACGATTCGTCCATGTATTGCTTGTTGTCCACTACATTACCTTCCATGTCATACCAGCGCTCGCCACCCAGGGTGCAGGTCGAGCCATTGCTGAACGAAACTTCAAACAGAACCTCGGCATCGCCGTCAAAGCTGAATGAACCGTCCGTCAGGGTAAGTTCCTGGTCCGATTTGACGGTTACCGATTCGGGGTGGAGTTTCTCGAAAAAGACAGAGTTGTCATTGAAGTTAACAGTGACTTCCATCAGGCCGGGCGCCTGGTTGAAGAGATACCAGTTGCCTTTGCCTTCGACAAAGTCAGTAGCGACATTGCCGCCGCTGAAGTCAAACATCTGCTGGCTGTCTTCCTCAACCACGCCGATTGAATTGCTTTCCCAGTCGCCGAGAACGGTATAGAAACGCAGTTCGACATCGCCTTCGGTGCGCACGACACCTTTGTAAACATTATCAGCCACACGCGGAAGCACTGCATTGGTGTTGTTGATGTCCCAACCGTTCATGCCGCCCATTACATAGAGGACGTCCCCGGCGGGTGTGACATCAGCGCTCGCGGCAGGAGCCGCAAGCACCATCGCTGCCACAGAGGGCAGGAGTAATTTTTTTAACATAAAAATTGATTGGTTAAAGTTGTTAAGGATAAATATTTGTGATTTATCGTACAAAGATATGCAAAGATATGTAAATAGTACTCAAAATATCTACCCCCCCCGAAATTAACTTTAATTAACAATGTTATGCGTTATTTCACAAGATTTTTCTCGCGGCGGTGCAGAATGAACAGAGCGCTCGCCCCCACAATGGCAAACGGCACACCCACCAGCGCCGGCGATGCAAGTCCGAGACCGTGATGGATGGCAACGCCGCCCAGCGCGGCCGACACGGCGTTCGACACGTTGAACGAAATCTGTATGCCGGCCCCGCCCAGCATCTCGCCGCCCTTGGCATACCCCACGATAAGGTATTGCAACGGGCCTCCGATGCCGAACAGACCCGCGGTGGCGATGAACATGAGCACCACCGACACCGCTTTCATATCGGAACAGAAATATACGGCGGGCATAACCACAATCATGGCGGTGGCCAGCCATCCGCACACGCCCGACGCGCCATAGCGGTCGGCCAATTTGCCGGCCATCGCGTTGCCGACGACCATTCCAAGGCCGGCAACCATCATTATCCACGTCATGTCTGCGGCCGGGAAACCAGTCACGCGGGTCATTATAGGCTCAACATAGCTCAACCAGCAGTAAACACTCGCCTGGCCGAAAAAGACACCGGCGTAAATCAGCCAGGGCTCGGGACGGCGCAGAAAGCTGAACTGCCCGCGGATGCCGGTGTCGGGCAGCGGCGCCATGCGCGGAACCCACGCACGGATGCAGATGAAAGCCAGAAGACCGATGGACGCCACAATGCCGAACGACATGCGCCAGCTCAGGGCGTTGGCAATCCATGTCGAGGCGGGAACGCCGGCGAGGTTTGCCACGGTCATGCCGCCCACCATCACGGCCACATCCTGCGCGCCGTGCCCCTCACGGGCCAGACGGTAGCACACGATTGCCCCCGCACCGAAGAACGCCCCGTGGGGCAGTCCCGCGATGAAACGCGCGCACAGCAGGCAAACGAAATTGGGCGACAGCGCCGTAAAGGCGTTGCCGGCAACGATAAGGGCGGCCAGCAACAGCAGCAGGCGCTTCAAAGGCCATTTGTGGAACAGGACAAGCAACGGTGAGCCCACCGCCACACCGAGCGAATAGGCCGAAATCAGGTAGCCGCCCTCAACGATGTTCACACCGATGCCATGGGCGACATCGCCGAGGATGCCCATCATGCCGAATTCAGCGATGCCCAGGGCAAATGTGCCTATGGCCATCGCTACAAGACTACGCTTCATGCTAAAAAGAAATACTGCGTATTATGCTGGCTTTTTGACGCTGCGGAAAAATACGATTATGCGTATCACCGCGCCGGCAAGGGTGAAGGCGAGCCAGTCGCGCGCCGTCGAACCGGGATACCACAGGAAAAAGGCGCCCGCACAGAAAAAGAGCGAGCTCCATGCCTCGACACGCACCCAGCGGCGCTCGCGCAGGTCGGCTCCGGCCGGAGCCTTGGTGAACAGCGACGCGCCCAGGCAGATTGCGGCACCCGCCGAATATAGCCATTTATAGAGGGGCGACTCGGGAAAGCCTCCCGAAATTATAGGTATCAGCACGGCCACGGCTATCACGAGCAGGCCGAGGCTGCCCAGCAGCGAGCACAGCGCGGCCCGCGAGGTTGAGGGATTGTTTTCTATTTTATTTGCCATAATTTACTCCACTACATACACGTCCTCGTGGGGACGCTTCATATTATATTGTTCCCTCACCACCTGTTCCATCAGCTCGGGGTCGGTCGATAGGCGGCGGTTGAGGTCCTTGTAATAGGCCAGGGAATCCCGCTGGCTCTTGAGGCATATTTCCAGGCTGTCAATCATGCGCTGGTAGGCGAAGCGCTGCACCACGGATTTCTCGCCGAAAACGCACACATACACAATCACCGCCAGCCCTATGACGGTGGGGATTGCGAGGTAGCGTCTCACCCACGACTTTTTTTTCACGGGCGACTCGGCCACTGGTTTGGAAGAATCGGGATTCTGGTCGTTCATATTGATAGGGTTTATCCGTAGATGGCCTTGGCCTGACGGATGTCTTTTCGGATTGCTTTTTTAAGCTCGTCGAGCGAGCCGAATTTCTGCACGCCGCGCAGCCTGGGACCCACGGCAAATCGAACTTTCTCGCCATACATCTCGCCCAGGTCATGCCCCGGCACATGCAGCTCGTAGGTGAGGGCGTTGCCGTCGGCGATGGTAGGATTGCGTCCCACGCTCAGCACGGCAGTATAATCCTCCTGGTCGTCATACATGTCGGGGAAATAGCAGGCGGCGTATACGCCCTCGGCCAGGGGCTGCATGCCGGCCATGTCGATGTTGAGGGTCGGAAAGCCGAGTTTGTGGCCGTTGCGCTTGCCGCGCACCACGGTGCCTTCCAAAATATGCTGGTCGTCGAGCAGGCTGAGGACACGGTCGATGTCGCCGTCGGCGATGGCATGCCTGACCTTGGAGGACGATGGCGTCTCGCCATCGTCGGTGACAGCCCTGTCGATGAAACGCACATCTATGCCGGCGCTCCGGCCAGCCTCGATGTACTCGTCGTGCGTCTTGAGGCGGTCGTGGCCAAAAGTGTTGTCATAGCCCATTACAAGAACCGTCACGGCATATCGCTCGCGCAGCAGCCGCATGAATTCCGCGGCTGTGAGGGCCGCCAGCTCGGGCGTGAAGTTCAGGTACGACACGCGGCCTATGCCGAATTCTTCTATCCGTTCCTGCGACACATCCCGCGAGGTAATCCACAGGGGGCAGCGTGTCGGGGCCACCACGCTGAGGGGGTGGTTGGTGAAGGTGATTATGCGTGATTCCAGGCCTTCTTCCCCTGAAATGCGCATCACATTATCTATGATGGCCTTGTGGCCTACGTGAATGCCGTCGAAAGTGCCGACGGCGGCTACACAAGATTTCATTACTCCACCGTATTATGCAGTATGTCGACAAATTCCGTGCCGGGAGCCACCAGGGCGGTCTTGAAGCCGAGTTTGGCCGCGGCATCGAGATTGGCCTGCGAATCGTCGAAAAACAATGTCTCGGCGGGGTCGATGCCGAGGGTGTCGGCGGTGTATCGGAATATCTTTTCCTCGGGCTTGAGCGAGTTGGCCTCGAACGATGTCACCATGCCATCGAAATAATATTCCCGGTCGTGACCGTCCTTCTCAAATTCTGTGCGTATGGTCGAATCCCACATGATGGGATTGGTATTGCTCAGCAGATACACATTATATTTGGCCTTGAGCTCCTCAAGCGCGCGCAGGCGATGGGCGGGAATCCCGATGAGGAAACGGCAGAATGCCGCGTCGATAGCCTCGTCGGAGGTGCCGGCGGGAAGATTGGGACGCAGGGCCTCGTGAAATTCCGCCACGCTGATGTCTCCCCGCTCGAGAGCCATGAACGGCCCCTGTTGGGAAAACTCGCCGAAATATCCCGAGGCATCCTTAAGGCCGAGGGCCTCGAAAGCCTCAACGCATCGTTCCTTGCGGATGTCCATAATGACCCCGCCAAGGTCAAAAAGCAAATTCTTAATCATGCGGCAAAGTTAGTAAAAATTTGGCAAACGGCAGCGTTAAAGACCTATAACGGTTATGCTTGCGCGTCACTCTCGCGGTAAAGCCTTTCGGGCGGGATGGCCGCGGCGGTGGCTTCGTTGTAGCGCTCCCCGAGCGACAGCGACAGCCCGGCACGAAGAAGCTGACGGGCAGCCTCGGGCTTGCCGCGGAAACCGTGGACTATCCACATGCCCTCGGCAGGTCGCAGGCGCCGGGCGGCACTCAGCAGCCGGTCGTCGGATTTCACGCAATGAATAATCAACGGTTTTCCAACCATGGCGGCGAGCCTGGCCTGGAAATCGAACAGGCGCCGCTGGGCCTCGGGCGAACCGCCGCGCAGACAGTCGAAACCACATTCGCCGATGGCCACCACCCGCGGGTCACGGGCCATCGAAACCAGCGACTTCAACTCGGTCAAGGTTATGGCGCGACCGCTTTCCCATGGATGTATCCCGACGCTGTATGTGCCGCCGGGCAGCATAGACTCGCCGGGAACGATGTTCACCACCGTGTCGCCGCACAGCTCGCGGGTGCGGTCGTGGGAATGGATGTCGGAATATCTGTCGAGGGGACGCGTCATGGCACGGGGTCGTAGCCGCTGCCTCCCCAGGGATGGCAGCGCATGATGCGCCGCAACGCCAGCCACCCTCCCCGCCAGGGGCCATGCCGCCTGAGGGCCTCAAGGGCATACTCGCTGCATGTGGGCGCGAACCGGCAACAGGGAGGAAACATAGGCGATATACAGGCGCGGTAGAATTTTACCGGCAGCGAGAACAGAACGACGAAAAACCTATTCATCGCCTTCCTTGCACTGAGAGCCGCTGATGGCAGTCATCAACTTAGCCATGGCCTTTTCGACCGAGCGGTATGAGCACAGCTTATCGGCTACATATATGAACGCGACATCCACACGGGTGCCGTCGGGCATGGGATATGCGGGACGGGCCAGGCGGTAGGCCTCGCGCACGCGCCGCCGCATCTGCACACGGTCTACGGCATGGCGCAGCCGCTTCTTGGGAATCGACACCACGAATGCGACGGGGGCGTCGGAACTTCGGCGCGGATTCTTGCGCCAGACGGCCCTGAGGGGATAGGCCAGCGCCCCCTGCACGCCCTCGCCTCCACGCATAAAAAGCTGCTCGATGGCAACCGTCGAGCAGAGCTTTTCTTTCTTGTAGAGGCGCAAGCCTTTCATGATGCTGGAAATAATGTCTTAGACGGCTTCCTCGGCCTGGGGCACACCGTTGTGCTCGGCCAGATACTGGTCGATGGCGGCGGTCATCGAGGGAGCCTTCACCGATGGAGCCTCGATGTCGACACGGAGGCCGGCGTCCTTGGCCGCCTTGGCAGTGGTGGCGCCGAAGGTGGCGATGGCTATGTCGCCCTGGTTGAAGTCGGGGAAATTCTTCATCAGCGAATCGATTCCCTGGGGCGAGAAGAATACGAGCATGTCGTAATCAAACGCCTCGTCGGGACCGAAGTCGTTGCTGACGGTGCGGTACATGACGGCGCGGTCATAATTGATGACGCCGTTCAGAATCTCGGCGTCGCTGCCCGAGTTTACGTCCGACACGGCAAGCAGATACTTGTCTTTCTTGTGCTTCTGCATATAGGGAAGCAGACCTTCGAGCTTGCCGGTGGGCGAGCAGAAAATCTTGCGCTTGCGGTAGACGGTGTATTTCTGGAGGTAGTTCGCAATCTGGTCGGACACGCAGAAGTACATCTGTGTGTCGGGCACCTGATAGCGCATTTCCTCACAAAGGCGGAAGAAATGGTCTATGGCTGTCTTGGCTGTGAATATTACGGCGTTGTGGTCAGGAATGGAGACCTTTTGGGCGCGGAATTCGCGGGCGGAAAGGCCTTCGACTTTTATAAAGGGGCGAAAAACCACCTCTACGCCGTACTTGTCGGCAAGTTCAAAGTAAGGAGACTTTTCAGATGAAGGTTTCGGCTGCGATACTAAAATTTTCTTTACTTTCACTTCTCTATAATTTTAGCCCGCAGTGTGTTTTATGGACGATGCGGGCGGAATCACACAAACTCGGAGACCGAGCATTTATACACTAAAATCAGCGGTATAATTTCAAGGGTGCAAAGGTACAAAATAAAATAAAGAATACTGGTTATTTTATTGTAAAAAATTCTAAATCCCTTCACTATGAACATAATTCTGGCCACAAAATAGACCAAAAGTCCAATTTCGAGCATCCACAGGGTCGTCGAAGGATAGAAAATCACCATTATGGCAGGGATGGCCAGCGCCAGCCCAAGCAGTGCCTGCGACGAATTGAAACCCCTGATCCACTCGCGCCTGCCCTCTGGAGTAGAGAAGGTATAACCGACGGTCTGGTAAGCGGCCAGCTCGAAAAGATAGTACAGGCCCACAAGTGCGGTAATCTTACCAACCAGCGGAAGGGTCAGCAGCCCGGCGTCGCCCGACGACATCCGGCTCACGGCTCCCGACACAAGTATGCCGGCGCCGACTATGAACTGAAGGATAAGCACCACCATCACCCGTACATCGCCGGCAGGACGGTCGTCAAACACATTGTCGCGCCCGTGGCGAACCTTCACAAGTTCCTCGCCATAAACCTTGACAAGCCGACGGAGATTGTTGAAGTTAAAGGCCAGCACCACAAAAAGAACCGTCAGCACAATCAGGAAGCCTGAAAAATTTCCCGGGCGCACCGCGCGGGGCTGAGGCTCAAGGCCGTCTTTCCACGCGGGCACGACGGCAACGACGCTGTCTGCAGCCACGGCGGTTGTATCGGCTGCTGTCAGCGACATGATGCGGGCTGTGTCAAGCAATGGATCGAATGGCCGCGCCGACTCCGAAAAGTCGCGTGGCATCACAAGCACCGAGTCTTCCGACGCACTCAGCATCAATATCGAATCAAGTTCTGAAGTATCCAATTTATAAGAGGGTGTAAGGGTCTGAACCTTGATAATAACATTCAACGACACAAAGTTACGAAAATATTTACAAGCAACCTGCAAATATTGGTTCCTCCCCGCCTGGTTTAACGCTCGTCGCCATTGTTCACCAGTTGTTCCGAAAGGTTCAATCAGCATGCAATTTTCAGATACAAACATGTTACAAATTATACACAATAACGTTAATTCAACCATGTTGTAACAGCGGTGTAACAATTTGTATCAATTTTAATTAATTGATATTCAATATATTATATTATTGTTGCAACAAAATCTACTCGATTAACATCTATTAACACTAAAAACCTTGACAAAAGCCGATTTATGCCCCATCTTTGCAATGTCATCAGACAAAAACCGAAAAATAAAACCTCAAAAATTTAAAGTTATGAAGAGCGAAAAATTCCAATCCAACCTCATGCAACTCCAAGGCAACCTTCTTAATTTTGCCTACATGCTGACCTCCAACCGCGACGACGCATACGATCTGCTGCAGGACACCACCCTCAAAGCCCTCGACAACGAAGACAAGTACGCAGAAAACACCAACTTCAAGGGATGGGTATTCACCATCATGCGCAACATCTTCATCAACAACTACCGCCGTGGCCAGCGCGCCGCAACCGTAGTCGATACAACCGACAACCTCTACCACCTCAACCTCTCGCAGGACTCGGGTCTCGAAGCTCCCGAAGAATCGTTCCACGCCGCTGAAATCACCTCGGTCATCGACTCCTTCCCCGACGAATACCGCATCCCCTTCTCGATGCACGTCGCAGGATACAAGTACAACGAAATCGCCGAACACATGCACCTCCCCCTCGGAACCGTGAAGAGCCGCATCTTCTTCGCACGCAAAAAACTTCAGGAACGCTTCTCCGACTACCGCTAAGCCGGCTATTGGTCAAACGCTCAAATTCATAACGAACAATATAATAAGTCTGACAAAACAGTCTAACAAAACACCCATATAAATAGCCAAAATTCGGCCCCGCCAACCCGGCGGGGCTTTTTTATGTCAGTGAACGGCATTATTGAAAAAAAATCGCTATATTTGCACTCATTCAAAACATCATGGAAAAATGAGGACAAAATATACAAGAGTACTTCTCAAACTGAGCGGTGAATCGCTCATGGGACATCAGGGCTACGGCATCGACAAGGAACGCCTCAGTTCCTATGCCGAGCAAATCAAGAATATCGTGGCCGGCGGGGTCCAGGTTGCCATCGTAATCGGCGGAGGCAACATCTTCCGCGGCCTCAGCGGCGCTGCAAAAGGCTTCGACCGCGTGATGGGCGACCAGATGGGCATGCTCGCAACCGTCATCAACTCGCTCGCCCTCTGCTCGGCCCTTACCAACATAGGCCAGACGGCACGGGTGTTCACGGCCATAAACATGTTCCCCATCGGTGAACAATACTCGAAATGGAAAGCCATCGACGCCCTCAAACGCCGCGAAGTGGCCATCATCGCCGGCGGCACCGGCAATCCGTTCTTCACAACCGACACCGGCTCGGCCCTCCGCGCCGTCGAAGTTGAGGCCGACGTGATGCTCAAGGGAACCCGCGTGGACGGCATCTACACCGCCGACCCCGAGAAAGATCCCACCGCCACCAAATTCTCTGAAATCACCTACGATGAAATCTACAACCGCGGCCTGCGCGTGATGGATCTCACCGCCACAGCACTGTGCAAGGAAAACCACATGCCTATCGTGGTCTTCGACATGGACACTCCCGGCAACCTCGCCAAGGTCATCGACGGCGAACCCATCGGAACCCTGGTCTACTGATTTTTCATAATCTCCTCTGCCCCGAACTGTAAATTTAAAACATTATATATCATGACTGACCCCAAAACCTATCTGGCCCCTGCCGAGGAAAAAATGGAAATGGCAGTTGCATTCCTCGATGAATCGCTGGCACATATCCGCGCAGGCAAAGCCAATCCGAAAATTCTTGACGGTATCCGAGTGGATTATTACGGCTCAATGGCTCCCATCAGCAATGTGGCCAACGTTGCCGTGCCCGACGCCCGCACAATTACCATCACCCCCTGGGAAAAATCAATGTTTAAGGAAATAGAAAAGGCCATCATCAACTCCGAACTCGGCATCATGCCCGAGAACAACGGCGAGATAATCCGCCTGTCAATTCCGCCCCTCACCGAAGAACGCCGAAAAAACCTCGTGAAGCAGTCGAAAGCCGAGGCCGAGCAGGCCAAAATTTCGGTGCGCAACGCCCGCCGCGACGCCATCGACGGCCTTAAAAAAGCCATCAAGCAAGGCATGCCCGAAGATGTGGAGAAAGACGCCGAAGCTTCCGTACAGAAGCTCCACGACAAATACCTGAAACAAATCGACGACCTGTTCGCCGCAAAGGAAAAAGAAATCCTCACCGTGTGACACGTCAGTGAAAATAACCGGCAGGAGGCTTTTGGGATGCAAAATCTTAAAAGCCTCCTGTTTTTTCCGTACTAAGCGCCCCGTTTGCACGTTATAATATCATGAGATGTTTCCTTACGATACTTGCCGCGCTTGCCGTCACGGCCGCATGCTCGCGCGCTGAACATACACCCGACTGGTTCTCCGAAATACGGTCGGCCAACAAACTTGTGCTCGCCTCGATGTCAATATCCAAAATGGCTACCATAGACGATATGGACTTCTCAAAGGCTAAGGGTTTCAAGCAAAGCGCCGACGCACTGATGGCGAGCCTTAAAGTCGGCGACCGCGTCGCGGCATATTCCTACGACACATACCTCAAGGCTTACATAGACCTGTCGAACCTTTCGCCTGACGATGTCAAAATTGATGAAGATTCGAAAACAATCACAATCATGCTCCCCCCGGTGCAGACAGAGTTCGCCGGCCGCGACCTCGGCATGAGGGAAGAGCATTACCGCGTGACGGGCCTCCGATCGCAGATAAACGCAAAGGAACGCGCCGAGATAAAGGAAAAAATGAACGCAAGCCTCAAGAAGGAGGTGGAAAACGACCCCGCGTTCAAAAATATATTGATTGACCGGGCTAAAAAACAGGCGGTAATGTATTTCGACAACATGTTCGCCGACACCGGCTACACCCCCGTCGTTGTCTTCAAACCCTCCATCACCCTGCTCCCATCCTGACGGTATGAAATTATTCAAAACTGTACTTATCCTTAAACTATTGTTGATTCTGGTCGTTGCCGGAGCAGCCGCCGGACTTTTCTTCTGGATAAAAAATTCGGAAACGCCCGACAACGTCACCATGCGAACTGCAACCGTCCGCGACGTGCAGGGCATGGTAAACCTGTGTTCCATGGAGATTTATGAGGATGTTCCAATCAAGGCTCATATCGGCAAACGCCATATCTTTGCCAGGCAACAGCTGCGCGGTTCAATCAGTTTCGATTTGGAAAAATTGCGCGTTGACACCGTCAACGACACCGTCCGCGTGGTTCTTCCCCCCGAAATCATAGACGTATATGAATCAACCGAACCCGACGCCTATCGCGTAATCGACACATGGAACGAGTCTTTTCTCGGTTCGGATAAATTCACCGTCGCCGAGGAAAATTCAATCAAGGCCAAGGCCAAACAGCAATGGCTGCGACGCCAGTATGCGAAAGGGACCGTCCGCCGGGCCCGTAAAGAAGCCGTCATGAACCTGCGCGACATGCTGTCGGGCATTTACAAACTGCCGGTAATTGTGTCGGATCCCACTCCACAAGGTGTGTACCATCCCTGATTTTTAAAACTTATTCTATTTTTGACTGAGTTTTTCTTAATTAATGTTAATATAAGAATTTTTATATTCAAAAACTATGTTATATAACATAAAAAGTACTACCTTTGCACTGTGTTTTTCATGGTATTAGATTTAAGGTTAAAGAGATTGCTCGTCGTGACGACGAGTAATTTTTTTATGTATAATTCTTAATAAAAAAATGCTCATAAATACTTATAAAATAAACAATACTGAATCAACAACCATTACAATAATGAAATTTATCTTATTGTTGGGAGTTGTTCTAATTCATAGCAGTATTTCACAATATGTTATGGAAATTCCACACAGTCAAAGCGCCATGGACTTGACTGATAACTTATCATATACCATGACAGCTGGTTGTGTTCCGCTCTTCTTCGTTATTTCAGGATATTTATTCTTTAATAATCTACATGTTTTTACTCTCAATATATACCTAAACAAATTAAAGAAAAGAACAAGAACTTTGCTAATACCATACCTTTTATGGTGTACTTTTTGTCTTATCCTGTTAATTATCAAATATCATATATTAGGTTACAATGGATTGGGCATTATTTCAAATGAAGGCATAGATTGGAGTGCAGCCATTGAATCATATTGGAGCGTTCCGAACAATGCATACCCAGTTGCATTTGCATTTTGGTTCATACGCAATCTTATGATATTCTGCATATTGTCTCCGATTGCTATGTTAATAGGCAAAAACATAATAATAATGATAGTTTTTCTTGCTATTACTGTTTTTGCCAACATTAATTTGTATGGATTCAATTGGTATATAATAGGTTGCTCGTTGGCTTTGAATCAAGTTAGCTTATTACCTTTATCAAAACTGAAAGTAATGATAAGCTGCATCATATTCTTATTGTCAACCTATTTTCTACAAAAATACAATACACTGGTATATAATATCTTAATGTATGGAATCGTACTATCCAGCTTAAATATAGTCGTATTTGTAAGCTCAAAATTAATTAAGTACTACAACCGTCGAGCTTTTCATTTTTTTGTGAATGCATCATTTTTCATATATGCGTTTCATCAATGCTATATCAGTCTGTTGGCAAGAATATTAATATCAATCATTGGAGTTTCGAGTTTTTTCAGATATACTATTTGTTATATTTCTGAATTTATCCTAATGATTTTAATAGCGTTAATTACTTATAGAATATTGGAATATGTCTGTCCAAAATTCCTAAATATAGCATGTGGATTTAGGAATCCTTCTATAAAGCCAACAAATATATAAGTTTTCAATTATCCTGATTGTAAAAATATTTGTGAGCCAAAAAGAATCCTCTCACCTCATATCTCAATGCCTTAAACAAGGGTGCGTTTCGCCTCGGAACATCCCGCATAAGCCTTAAAAAACCCTCCAACCATCCATAACGGATCCACAGCCACGCTCCCTGCCCCTGAAGGCTAAGCGCCGTCGCGCCACGCGAACCGGTCGTCAACCCGGCGTGGGTCGTAATGACTTTTGGAAAAAAACGGCCTTTCAACCCTTTAAGGGCCAGTTTATACATAAATACGTTTTCCTCTCCGGAGCCGAATAAAGGAGCTCCCACACCCATATGCGGAGAAAACCGTAAGCCACCAAGCGATCTGCGCCTTATCGCCAATTCAAACGAAGTAAGGTAATAGCCGCTCGGTAATTTAGCCTTTATATCAAATTCATACTCAGGATACACCTTTCGATCATCGCCGTCATAGCAGAACGTGGCGAAATCCAACGATGGATTCTCATCGAACACCCTTTTTACATAACTCAGTCCCTCCGCCGTATATTCAAGGTCATCATCCGCTATCAATATTACATCGGCGTCGCTGTGCTCGATGGCAGCATTTCTGTTCACGCTCAATCCCCTGTCGGCATGCTCAAAAATCTCGACATCAGGTCTGTCAAGGCTTGACGGCACTGTCAGGGACAGATTGTCTGGATTCTGCAGGCTTACCAAATATCTCACCCCGGCAACTCGCGGCAAAGCCATCTCCCCGACCCTTTTCAGGCCGTCGGGTCCGAACGTTGATATTTGAACCTCCAGTATCACGGCATTATAATTTAGATGTCCAGAAATCCATGCAACGCTGCGCCACCACGTCCACATCATTGTGCTTGCGAACAAATTCACGACCCTGGGCGCCCGCCTCGATGATTACAGACGGATTCAGTACCGCCGAGCGCAGCGCGTCATACAGCACCACCTCGTCCGGTACAGCATTTATAACTGGCCTTAGATCCTTTTCCCCTATGAAGTCATAATATTCCGGCTCTCCGCCCGACAATGTCGCCTGACCGGCTGCCATAGCCAGCAGCGCATTGGTTGCCGGTGTATATGAATAAAGCTGGTCAAGAACAAAGTCAGCGCTGCGGAGCCGCCGCAAATAATCCGCATAAGGAATGTTCTCCACAATGTCGAGCACACATCTGTCGGGATATTCCGAAGCAACCTTTTCAGCTACACGTCCAATTATATCCGTGCCCTTGAAGGCCATCCTGTGACTATGGCGCCCCAGAAACATGTGAAGCCTTCCATCAGCCATCAATGGAGTATCAACAAGTTTTACGGCCTCCAAATCGACAGGAATCCCCACATAAGACACCATGTCGCCGTCCAGACGCCTGCGCATTGCAAGATCATATTCATACAGGGCTGTCGTTACCCCGGCCACGTTATCATAAATGAACTCGCAAAAATCGCCAATCGCCCCCTTGCACCATTCCAAATCCTTTTGCGCAAAAGTTGACGCAGCAGGATTGGCTGAGCCGTCGGCCATGAAATACTCACTGTATCTCAACGGGCAATCATCTGCAAAATACATGTCCATCACAGCCTTGTCAGTTCCGGTCGCCGACAGAAAGATAGCTCCGTTGTGCCTCCTTAACCTCTCAAAAATCCTGCGCAGGCGGTGAGGTCGCAGTGTAACGAACGACGGACTGATAAGGGACACGATGTCATATCCCTTGATTCGTCCGTCGATAAGCATTTTCATATACAGCAACGCTCCGCCGGCATATCCCGGCAAAGGACGCCGCAAAGAGACATTGCGCGAAGTATCCATCCATCCCGAGCCATCCGAGGCAACCGTCACACTATGTCCTTGCCGGCGCAAACCTTCGGCAAGACAGGCGTGATAATTGCTGTAATCGCCAAGAAGGAGAATCTTCATGTCATAAGGTTAAATTGTAGACAACCTCCTGAGATTCTCGATTATCTCACCGGCACTCATGCGGCGCTGCATCCTGAGAGTGGTGGCAAAATCACGGGCTACCAATCCCACCGAGGGATGACTGAAAAGATTATGATAATACCTGTAATTCTTATTATACAGAGCGTCTATCTCATCTTCTTCCAGCGAGCAGTTCTCCATGCCCTCAGAAAGTATGATTTCATGAATACTCTGGAGCACATCGTTGTCAATGTCATGGCCAGTACATAGATTTCGGCACAGCACATTCCCGAGAAGCAGGCTCATTGTTATCTGATACTGCCTCAGTATTTCATTCCACGCTATTTTTGCCGAGAATCTTGGATTTCCTCCGAAGAAGAATTCACCGGCCATTTCCAATGGCTCCTCGTCATCCTCCATCGACACGGAGGCGATGAGTTCCTCGCTGTCGCAAGCAACCAGGGTTATGGCCATTCCGGCCAAACCCAGGCTCTTGTCAACATCATCAGTATATTTCAGTTTACCGTTCATTCAATATCAATTGATGACCACAATTTTTGTAACCGCGCCAGACGAATCGCCGCTTGCATTCTGGGAAGCATACACCATATACACGCCCGAACGAACGCGATTGCCCGAAGCATCACAACCATTCCAGATGGCCATGCCGCCTTCCGACTTGGACTGCCACACCACATGACCCTGTGCATCGGTTATTTTCACAAGCGAGTTATCCATGAGGCCATTGATGGTAATCCAACCGGTATAGTCAGGACGGACGGGATTGGGATAGGCATAGACAGACGAGTAATCATCCTGAGCAGGTGCCGAGTCCGAACTGTATACGAACATACCTTCAGGAGTGCCTATCAGAACGTCGTTTCCGTTGGGATTGCACGCAACCATTGTTATGCAGTTTGAAACAAGCGGAGAATTATCTTTGTTGAACTCGGCGAGAATTTCAGTACCGTCCTCGTTCACCTGATACAGGCCAGATGCCGACGTCGCAATCCATTTATTATTGTTGCAGTCAACAGCTATGCACAGCACCTGGTCGCTTGACAGCAGATAGTCCGCATAATTGGTTCCGTCATTTCTGGCAACTTTCGGACGGATAGTATTCAAAGTTGTGGAACTTCCATCCGCAATCTGATCAAAATCTTTCAACACATACACACCGGTAGTTGTGCCAATCCAGAAATCGCCATTCTTATCTTCAACAAGCCAGGATTTATTTGTAGGATTAGAAGTATTGCCATCCTGATCAGTGAAACCAGTATAAACCACACACTTATCGTCTGTTGTCTGAGAAGTTCCTTTAGTATCGTATCCATATATTCTTCCGCTAAAGTTTCCATAGAAATTCAAAGCTTTGCCTGTCTTGGAAGAAAATATTAATTTAGGATCCACATTACCTCCGTCATTTTCAGGGAAAGCTGTTGTAGACCAATCTGCTTGTACCAGATCAGCATCCACATTGGCACGAAGTTTATCCAATCCTTCTTTTTTAAGAACGACATACGGACCACGTGGATGTGTAAAACCATTACTTGTAACCGGCGAAGAAAGTATATTCCAAATACCTATCCACAAATTGCCGAATGTATCGAACGACAAATAAAAGATTCGATAGTTCCAACCTGAAAACAGGGGACTGTTTTTTTCATAGAACCTCTTTACAATCTTTCGGTCTTTCAATATCATCAAACCATCAAATTGATTGGCTACATACACCAAAGAGGGATTAACGGGATCCACAAGGCAATTTCCGGTTCCACCGTATAACAGATTCAGGTGAGTGGAGTTCTGAATATTTTGGGTCATTGACGAATACTGAGAAGTCACATTGGGATACAATGGAGTAATAGTTCCGTCATTCCAATTATAACTTTCTATTAACAGGGGAGTTGTGTATTCATCACCTGGGCTGCTCGGATGAAAGGCTGATTGGCCTATGCCATTAAAATAAACTTCACTGCCATCAGGAGTATCGGTATAGAAACAATTATTGAACTGTTTTGAAGACTCAGGGTAATATTTGTCACGCAGAACGGTTGCAGTAGAACCACCCAGGTCATAGTTACCCAAACCATTTGAGTCACCGGCCCAAACAGATTTCAAGTTATTCCAGAAAGAGAGTTTCTGCTTTACAAAATCTGACGGAATGGCTGTGGTCTCACCTTTGGTTCCGTCTTGACCGATTAACGTAACTCCGTTATCCGAAACGACGAAATATCCATCCTTATAGGTCTGAATCCTTTTTACACCCGGGAAAGTTCCTTCCAGATTTTTCACACTGATTCCACCAGAAGTGAAATTCACGGTGCATTTTCTTACAGCATTAGTGCCAAGTGTCAAATAGGCGTCATCTCCAACAGAATAAATCTCGTTTCTGCCAACATTATCATAAATTTTGGTAAATTTATCCATGGAATTATGACGGCCAAGTTTGGGAGAATAATAAAGGTTATAGGTTGAATCTTGCTTTATTATAACCATATTGTCTCCAAGGATGGCGATACGGAATACCGGCTCATTGAATATAGCCGACTCCACCACGACATGTTTTTGGTCGTCATAGATGACTATGCCGAAGGTCGTGGCCACATAGATGCGGTTGTCGTCGAAAGCTATGTCGTTGATGCCTTTTTCAACCACAAGGTTGGCGTCTTTGATTTCAGGAAGGTTGACAACCTTTCCGCTGTCATAAATGAGGTCGATATTTCCGTTGGTGTAGGCGCACAGCAGGTATTTGCCTGCCTTGTTATAGGCGATTGACTGTATGCCGCTGTCCGATATTTTTGAACCCGGAGTATAATAAATGGTCTCATCGGCTTCCTTATCGTAAGCATAGAGGGCGTTGCCGGTGAGATAATATACCTTTTCAGGGGTGTCGAGCACATCGTCGAAGTCCATGCCCGACATGGGAAGGACTTTCCACGAGCCGGGGGCATGCTGGGCCGACACGCCGAAGACAGCCGTAACTACCAGAAGAAGGAGAAAGATTTTTCTTAACATATAATTAGCAAACTTATTGTTGTTATTTATTCAGATTTAAGGAATTCGAGAAGCTTGCGCACCGCACGTCCGCGATGGCTCACTTCATTCTTTTGGTCGGGCGTGGCCTCTGCGAAAGTAATTGACCACCCCTCGGGACGGAAAACCGGGTCATATCCGAAGCCGCTGCATCCTGCCGGCGCTTCAAGTATCTCCCCCTTCACCTCACCCTCAAAGCAATGGGTTTCTCCCCCCTTGATGAGGGCTATCACGGTGCGGAACCTTGCGCTGCGGTCGGTCTTGCCGCGCATGTTCTCAAGCAGCAGCGCCATGTTTGCGGCGCTGTCGTGTCCGGTTTCGGAAGCATAGCGGGCCGACCGCACACCCGGTGCGCCGTCAAGTGCGGCGACTTCAAGGCCGGTGTCGTCGGCAAAGCAATCATATCCGTAACGCTCATTGACCCAGCGGGCCTTCATCAGCGCGTTTCCTTCAAGAGTGTCGGCCGTCTCGGGTATGTCGTCATGACACCCTATGTCGGCAAGCGAGAGGATTTCATACCCCTCGCCCGCTATCTGGCGAAGCTCCTGAAGCTTATGCTGATTGTTGGTGGCGAAAACTAACTTTTTTTCCATTGCATTGGATAAAATGAGGCGAAAAGGCACCGAAGGCTTTTCCGCCTCATTTTATAACGTGATATTCTGTAATTTATTGTAGACTTATCCCACTACGATGTTGACAATTTTGCCGGGAACCACGATGACGCGTTTCACGTCCTTGCCGTCGAGCCATTTGGCCGACGCCTCGTTTTCAAGGGCCAGCTTTTCAATCTCGTCTTTCGGGGTGGAGGCGTCTACGGTGAGGTTCCAGCGGGCCTTTCCGTTGAACGACACCGCGTAGGTCACGCTCGACTCTTTCAGGAAGTCCTCGTTCCACTTCGGCCACACGGCATCACAGATGGTGGTTTCGTTGCCGATGGCAGTGTGCCAGAGCTCCTCGGCCACATGCGGGGCGAACGGCGCGAGCACAACCAGAAGATCGGCCAGCACCTCGCGCGAATGGCAGTTCTGCTTTCCGAGCTCGTTGACACATATCATGAACGCGGCAACCGAGGTGTTGTATGAGAAATTCTCGATGTCGGCCGTCACTTTCTTGATGAGTGTGTGGAGGGTCTTGAGGTTCTCGGGCGTGGGCTTGCTGTCGTCGACGAGACAGGTGTCGCCCTTGTAGAACAGGTTCCAGAGTTTCTTGATGAAGCGGTTCACGCCGTCGATACCGTTGGTGTCCCACGGCTTGGACTGCTCGAGCGGACCGAGGAACATTTCGTACAGGCGCAGGGTGTCCGCTCCATAGCGTTCCACAATGTCGTCGGGATTCACGACGTTGAACATCGACTTCGACATTTTCTCAACAGCATAGCCGCACACATACTTGCCGTCCTCGAGAATGAACTCGGCAGTGGCGAAGTCAGGACGCCAGTTGCGGAAGCCCTCCGTGTCGAGCACGTCGTTGCTGACAAGATTGATGTCGACACGTATCGGCGTCACGTCATACTGGTCCTTGAGGCCGTGGCTGACAAAGGTATTGGTGTCCTTGATGCGGTACACGAACGACGTACGTCCCTGAATCATGCCCTGGTTGATGAGCTTGCGGAACGGCTCGTCCTCGCACACCTTGCCGAGGTCGTAGAGAAACTTGTTCCAGAAGCGCGAGTAGATGAGATGGCCTGTGGCATGCTCGGTACCGCCTATGTAAAGGTCGACCTGACGCCAGTAATTGTTCGCCTCTTCCGACACCAGCGCGTCGTTGTTGCGGGGATCCATGTAACGCAGGTAGTAGGCCGACGAACCGGCGAAACCGGGCATGGTGTTCAGTTCAAGGGGCCAGCCTTCGGGAGTGGTCCAGTTCTTTGCGCGTCCCAGGGGAGGCTCACCGGTCTCGGTGGGACGGTATTCCGTGATTTCAGGCAGCAGCAGCGGCAGCGATTCCATGGGAAGCATCTGAGGAACGCCGTCCCTGTAATAGACCGGGAACGGTTCGCCCCAGTAACGCTGGCGGCTGAAGATGGCGTCGCGCAGGCGATAGTTGACCTTTACGCGGCCCAGGCCCTTTTCCGCTATGAATTTTTTTGTCTTGGCTATGGCTTCCTTCACATCAAGGCCGTTGAGGTCGAGTTCGGCACCGCAGCTGTTGATCATCTTTCCTTCTTTCGCATCAAAGCTCTCCTCGCTCACATCGGCCCCTTCGATGAGGGGGATGATGGGAAGGTCAAAGGCGCGGGCGAAAGCATAGTCGCGACTGTCGTGGGCGGGAACGGCCATGATGGCGCCGGTTCCGTAGCCGGCGAGCACATAGTCGCTCACATAAATGGGGATGTTCTTTCCCGTAAGAGGATTTACGGCATACGAACCTGTGAACACGCCTGTCATCTTCTTGTCGATCATGCGCTCGCGCTCGGTCTTGTGCTTGACGGCAGCGAGGTATTCGTCGACAGCCTGTTTCTGTTCGGGAGTGGTCACTTCCTTCACATAAGCGCTCTCGGGAGCGAGAACCATGAAGGTGACGCCGAAAACTGTATCGGCGCGTGTGGTGAAGATTTCAAGGTCGATGTCGTCACGTCCCGCGATTTTGAATCGCATCTCGGCGCCCTCGCTGCGGCCTATCCAGTTGCGCTGGGTCTCTTTCAGCGAGTCGGTCCAGTCAATTTTGTCAAGGCCTTCGAGTAGGCGCTGAGCATAGGCCGACACGCGCAGACACCACTGGTACATCAGCTTCTGTTCCACGGGATAGCCGCCGCGCACGCTGACGCCCTCGCTCACCTCGTCGTTGGCGAGCACGGTGCCGAGTTCCGGACACCAGTTCACCATCGTGTTGCCCAGATAGGCGATGCGGTAGTTCATCAGGGTGTCGCTTTTGGCCTTCTCGTCCATCGCGTTCCATTCGGCGGCGGTGAACTCCATGTCCTTGCCTGCGGCGGCATGGATGCCCTCGGTACCATGATTCTCGAAATGCTTCACGAGGTCGGCCACCGGCATGGCTTTGCCGAGGGCGGTGTCGTAGTAGTGGTTGAACATTTCGATGAACGCCCATTGGGTCCATTTGTAGTATTCGGGGGCGCAGGTGCGTATCTCGCGGTCCCAGTCATAGCAGAAACCTATTTTGTCGAGCTGCGAGCGATAGCGGGCGATATTAACGGTGGTTGTCTTCTCGGGGTGCTGGCCGGTCTGGATGGCATACTGTTCGGCGGGCAGGCCGTAGGCATCGTAGCCCATCGGATGAAGCACGTTGAAACCTTGCAGGCGTTTGTAGCGGGAATAGATGTCCGAGGCTATGTAGCCAAGGGGATGGCCAACGTGGAGGCCTGCGCCCGACGGATAGGGGAACATGTCGAGCACATAAAATTTCGGACGGCTGCTGTCGATACGCGCGGCATAGGTCTTGTCTTCTTTCCATCGGCTCTGCCAACGGGATTCTATATCTTTGTGGTTGTATTCCATAATCTATTACGATAATTCAAGCATTCTTTCTATGGGCTTGCGGGCTGCCTCGGCGATGGCCGGGTCGATGTGGATTTCGGGAGCCTCGTCGAGCAGGCAGCGGTAGAGTTTCTCGAGGGTGTTGAGCTTCATGTACGAACAGTCGTTGCAACCGCATGTCGAGGCATCGTCGGGCGGAGCGGGGATGAAGGTCTTGCCGGGGCAGTCTTTCTGCATCTGGTGCAGGATGCCGCTCTCGGTGGCGACGATGAATTCGGTGGCATCCGATTCCCTGGCATAGGCCAGAAGGGCGGCTGTCGAGCCAACTTTGTCGGCGAGCAGCACCACGGGTTTCTTACATTCTGGATGGACGAGCACCTTGGCGGCGGGATGCTGTTTTTTAAGCCCGGCAATCTTTTCGACCGAGAACTTCTCGTGCACGTGGCACGCTCCGTCCCACAACAGCATCGAGCGGCCTGTGGTGGAATTGATGTAATTGCCGAGGTTGCGGTCGGGACCGAAGATTATTTTTTCATCGGCGGGAAGCGAGTCGATGATCTTGCGGGCGTTTCCCGAGGTGACGAGCACGTCGGTGAGGGCCTTCACGCCGACCGATGTGTTGACATACGACACGACGGTGTGGTCGGGATGTGCCTCGACAAATTTCTTGAACTCATCGGCCGGACAGCTGTCAGCCAGCGAGCATCCGGCCGAGGCGTCGGGCACCAGCACCTTCTTGCCGGGGCAGAGAAGCTTGGCGGTCTCTCCCATGAAATGGACGCCGCATAGCACTATTATTTTTGCATCCTTCAGTGTGGCGGCATATTGTGCGAGGGCAAGCGAGTCGCCGATGTGGTCGGCGATGTCCTGGATGGGTCCCTGCTGATAATAGTGGGCCAGAATCACGGCGCCTTTCTCCTTTTTCAGCTCGTTTATTTTTTCTTTGAGCGAGGCTTCGTCCCGGCGGTTTTCAACATCCATTTTCTTTTTATTTTATATTTTTGAGAAAAAAATTTTTTCAATCTAAAAAAGAAACAATAATAATGGGGTGTCAAAAAGTTCAATAACTTTTGACCTGAATATTTGCATTTTAGGGTTATTGAACTAATATTCACCGTTATCAACAGCTTATCTACACCCTTCAATGCTGAATATCAGCAAGATTCAAACTTTATCAACACCATGTTTATAAAGTGCAAAGTTAATAAATTTTCGGGAAAAACCCAGTCAAAAACTGTCAAAAAGAGTTTGAATAACATGTCCATAAGGTTCATAACCGGGGATGTCCAGTCCATGCCGTCGTTATGCCCCTGGTTGGCTCCCAGGGTTTTCAACAGCTTTTCAACAGGGTTATCAACATAGTTTTGAACACCCTTTTTGAGGGCTTTTTTCTTGTGATTACAGGGATAATTGGCTATCTTTGCAGTGCCAATTATTACTCATACTTATTTATCATAAACCCCATGAAAACTATCAAGACTCTGGCTCTCGGAGCGGCTGTAATGCTTCCGCTGGCCATGGCCGCCCAGGACTCGGGCGACCGTCTCGTGGAGACTCGTGCGTTCTATTCCACCAATGCAGGAAACGGTGTTGGCAAGGCTGCCACCATCACCATCGACGGTGAATTCGACGACTGGACCGAGGACATGATCGTGGCCACCTGTGGCGCCAACGACATGTCGACTGCCTTCAAGGGCACCCACGAAAACTGCGTGCTCGACCTCTATGCGGTATATGCCGCCTGGGACGACGCCAACCTTTACATCGCCTGGCAGATGTGCAACACCGGCGACACCTGGGCCCGCGAAGGCGACGGCCCCCTCACCGACTATGGCCGCATCGGCAACGTTCCCCTCATCGTAGCCCTTTCGGTTGATCCTTCTTCGGTAGGCCTCAACGGCAAGGTGAAGGATGGCCGACACATCTGGGGAAAGAATGAATGTGGCGTTGAATTTTCAAGCCATATCGACCATTTCTTCATCATGAGCGGCCAGGGTATAGAGGTAAATGCCGGCGCCGCTATGTTCACCGCCATCGACGCCCAGGGCAACACGGAATATGACAATCCCGCCTGCTGCAAGACTTTCAATTCGCTCGGCATCAAATATGAGATGAAAGAGGGTTTCCACCCCTCGCATCTCTGGCGCCAGAAAACAACTGCCGATTATGACATCAGCGGCACCCTGATTTCCGATCCTTCGATTATCGGGAATATCTATGACGCCGACTGCTATGACGACCTGCTCGCTACCCCCTACCCCTCCAATCTCAAGCCTCACGATACCAAATTCGACTCGTTCTATGAAATGAACATTCCCCTGTCGGCCCTCGGCATCAACCGCGAGTGGCTCGAATCCAACGGCATCGGTGTGCGTGTTATCGCAACCCGTGGCGAGAGCGGCATCGACTGCTGCCCCTTCGACCCCTCGATGATGGACAACGTGTTTGACTCGTACAGCGCCGACGCTTCCACCACCCACGAGAAGGACGACATCGACGTGATCACTTACGAGCTGGCGTCGGTCGGCAAAATCCGCACGGGTTCCGTTGACCCCCTGCCCGATCCTCAGCCCACTCCCGATCCCGATCCGACTCCTGATCCCACTCCCGACCCCCAGCCTGTCGACGGCAACTGGACTGCCTATTTCGACAACACCGCCAACTGGAGCACTGTAAAGGCATGGGTATGGGATGCCAACGATGGCAACAAAAACTACACCGGCGGTGTATGGCCCGGCCAGGAGCTTCCCTATGATGCCGCCAGCGGTTATTACAGGTTCACCTGCAACGTCACCAACGAGAATCCGAAGATGATGATTATCTTCAATCCCGGCGGTGACAATGGCAAGACCCAGGACCTCGAATTTGTAAACAATGGTATATACAATGCGTCGGGCTTCTGCGGAACGTATGTTTCGGGTATCAGCTCGGTGGAGACTGAAAATGGCGTTGCTCCGGTGTATTATAACCTTCAGGGCGTACGTGTGGACCAGCCTGCTTCCGGTCTCTATATCGTTGTGCGTGGCAATGAAATCAGCAAGGAATACGTGAAGTAATCCACTTGCGGCTCAATACAGCTCCCGTCGTGGCAATATCCCGCGACGGGAGTTTTTTTATGGGAAAACAATGCACCTGCAGCGCTACACGCGGTTGGCGGGAAGACAGGGTCGCCTGCGGCGACTACATATTTTTAAGGTTTTGCCATGCGGGTGGTTTGGCGCCTTCGGCGCGACATATTGCTGATAAGCCGCAGTAGGGGCGCTGCATGCACCGCCCGCGCAAGCCTCCGCGACCATAAAACAATGCGCCTGCGGCGCTACACGCGGTTGGCGGGAAGCCAATGGCGCCCACAAGGGGCGCCTACATGCTTTTTGTTTCCCATACCCACCATCGGCCCCGCCAACAGTCATCGAAGATGACGCTATCGTCGTTAACCC
>CAJTME010000011.1 GCA_910577315.1 uncultured Muribaculaceae bacterium
TGTGGGCGCCATTGTCTCACCACCAACCGTGTGTAGCGCCGCAGGCGCATTGTTTTCCCATAAGCAGCCGCAAGCAGTATGTAGCGCCGTAGGCGCCAAATCACCCAAATGGAAAAACAAAAAGAGTATGTAGGCGCCCCTTGTGGGCGCCATTGTCTCACCACCAACCGTGTGTAGCGCCGCAGGCGCATTGTTTCCCCATAAGCAGCCACAAGCAGTATGTAGCGCCGTAGGCGCCGGGGCGGCCGGATGGCAAAACCTTAAAATATGTAGGCGCCCCTCGTGGGCGCCCTTGTATCTTCGGCAGCCTTGTGAGATGACGCAATCGTCGTTAACCCCACCAAGACGATTGGTGGGGGCGGGCAGTCGCCGCGGGCGACACTGTATCGGGACAATTGCGGGAGTACCGGGGGGATAAAAGTAAAGCTGCCGGCCCGGGAGGGACGGCAGCTTCGGAGAGTATGGAATTCAAAAGCGGTTACTGCTGGAGTTTGAAGGTCACGGGGAGTGTGTATGTAACCTTCACGGGCTGACCGTTGTTACGGCCGGGCTGCCACTTCGGCATTGCCTTGACGAGGCGCATAGCCTCTTTGTCGAGGGCCTGGTGACGGCCGCGCACAACCTTAACGTTTTCGATCGAGCCGGTCTTGGAGATGTCGAACTGAACCACCACGCGGCCCTGCACGCCTTCTTCGGCGGCCTGGGCGGGATAGGAGATGTGGTCGCCGAGCCATTTGTACATGGCGGCCTCACCGCCGGGGAATTCCGGCTTCTGTTCTACCATCGCCATCGTATAAACCTTTTCGGGTTCCGGGGCTTTGGGTTCTTCTGCGATAACCTGTTCGCGGACGATCTGTTTGTTAAGGTCGTTGGTACCTTCGGTGATGTCCATAACACCGGCCTGGGCCTCGTTTTCCATCACTTCGGTTTTGTCCTTAACTTCCTTTTCTTTATCGAACTGGTCATCTTCAACGATCATAAGCTCGGTTACGCGCTGCTCGTTGGCAACTTCTTCGGGCTGTATGATTTCTTCTTCGGGCTGTTCAATCTGCACCTGTTCTTCGATTTCTTCTTCCTCAATCTGCTCTTCGGGAGCGAAAGTGGCCATTTCCTGCTCGATGGCAGCGTCGGGGCCTTCTTCCTCACCTTTGGAGAATACGCCGGTGAGCGAGAGGATGAGGAGCACGAGGATTACTGCAAGACCTGCGAGCACCATGACCACAGCGCGTGTGTGGCGTTTTTCAGAGCCGGCGCGCATTTCATACGCACCAAATTCCTTGTTTTTGCCTTCAAAAACTATATCGCGCCACTCTTTTGATGAAAGATCTACGTCTTTTGCCATTTTCGTTGTAACGGTTAAAGGTTAATAAATCACTTCTGACGGATAGTGGGACGGATAATAGTCTCGCCGTGTTCTTGTTCGTAGCGACGCAGCAGAACGGTGTCGGTGTGGTGGGGAAGCTCGATTGAGTAACGCGAGATCTGGTTGATCTGCATTTCGTCGAGAGCGTTGATGAGACCTTCGTAGGTAGTGTTGGGACCGGGTTTGATCACCACAACGGGGCGGGTCTTGGCGGAGTCGGCCGAGTTTTGCTTGGCCAGCTTGTCAAACTCTTCCTTGGTGATTTCCTTGTTCTTCCACTGGGTCTTGAGTTTCTCATATTCTTCCATCACCTGCATGTTCTTGCCGCGGAGGATCTTGCGGATGCCCTGGGGCTCGTGGTTCTGGTTGCCGATGAATGCTTCCTTGCGGAGGTAGCGGGGCGACGAGAACGTTGTGTCGGCGATACCTTCATAATAATAGATATTGTGAACGGTCTTGCCGGTTTCAGCGTCAACCTTGGGCTTGTCGCCCTCGTACTCGGTGTCGAGGATGAGGGTGATTGCCTCGGATTGCTTTGCCTGGGCCTGCTGTTCCTTCTTCACGTCCTCGTTGGTGGGGAGGATGATCTGCAGGGTCTGCGACTTAATCATCGTAGTACAGAGCATGAAGAAGGTGATCAGGAGCATGTTCATGTCCACCATGGGGGTAAAGTCCACGTGGATAGACATCTTTTTCTGGGCGCCTTTTTTCTTTTTGCCGCCGTCGGATTGTTCTATTTGTGCCATTGGATTTTACCTTTAATTAGTGGGTTCATCTTCGGATTTGAGAGCAGTCATGAGGCTGAATTTGTTGAGCTTCATGGTCTGGAGGTTGTCAAAGACGCGCTGTACGGTTGTGAAGGGGGTGTCCTTGTCGGCCTTCACGGCGATACCTTCGCCTTGACGCATGAGGGCGGCATAGAGGTTCTGGACCGCGCGAGCCTCTTCGGGAGACATGCCGGCAGTCTGGTCGCTGTTGATCTGCTGGGCCACGTTGTAGATGGCCTTGAGCCAGATCTGGAAGTCGTTGAGACGGCCGTCGCGGTTCTTGTTGTCGTCGATAGGAATACCCACGAGAGGGTTGTTCATATCGCCCTGGAACTTGTCGCGCTCGGTGATTGACATCGAGAGATAGTTGGGCAGCTCGCGGAAAGGCACACCAAACATGTTGATTTTGCCGAACTCGGCCACTTGGCCGTTTGTGAGCTGCACAGGTGCGTTCTTGTGCTGTTCGTTGTAGATGGTGACGGCTTCCTGGAGCATCATCTGGCGGATTTTTTCGCTGGAGAATGTCGAGTCGGCGTCGCCGGTGAACGAGATGAAGAGTTTTCCTTCCACAGCCGAGGGGTCATCGAGCTTGCCGCTCTTGTCGGCCGACGAAACGAGCACCGTAACGAGGTTGTTGGCGGGCACTTTTTCTTCGGACACCGACGAGGGGGTGTAGACGATGGTGGGTTCCTTCTGGAGGAAGGTTGAAGTCAACATGAAGAAAGTAAGCAAAAGAACAGTCACGTCACTCATCGCGGTCATGTCGATGAGCGTACTCTTTCTTTTAATTTTTACTTTTCCCATATTTACCTTATTTTGAGATATTTAAAATTCGGAAAATTGGGATTAGTGAGTAGCTGCAAAAGTTTGCACGATAGAGAAGCCGATTTCGTCGATGGCGTAGGTGAGGTTGTCGATCTTGTTGGTGTAGAAGTTATACGAGATAACAGCGAATGCACCGGTTGCGATACCGAAGGCGGTGTTGATAAGAGCCTCAGAGATACCGGTCGAGAGTTCGGTCGAGTCAGGAGCACCGGACTGTGCGAGAGCCTGGAACGATTTGATCATACCCATTACAGTACCGAGAAGACCAACGAGGGTACCGAGAGTGGTGAGGGTAGCCACGATGGGGAGGTTCTGCTGGAGGGCGGGCATTTCGAGGGCGGTAGCTTCTTCAACCTGCTTCTGGAGGTTGGCGATCTTCTGCTCTTTGGTGAGGATGGTGTTGGCGTCCATTTCCTTGTAGCTTACGAGGGCGGCGCTGACAACAGCGGCAACAGAGCCTTTCTGCTTTTTGCAGAGTTCCTGAGCACCGGCGATGTCGTTCTTTTTGAGGCAGTTCTTCACATCGGCAACGAACTTGGCGATGGAGCCTTTACCCTTGGCAGCCGAGAGGGCGAACCAACGTTCGAAAGAAATCACGATAACGGTGAGGAAGAGGGTCTGGAGGATAGGCACGATGAAGCCGCCTTTGTAAACGGTGCCCCAAAGGTTCTGGGGATGTCCGTCTTCGTCGAAGTGCATGTCGTTACCGAACCAGAAGATGAAGAGGAGTACGCAAACGATGGCGCAGATGAGGATTACCCACGATGCGTTTTTGATGCCGGGGGCGTTGGAGGTTTTCTTGTCCTTACCGGCGGGCTTACCGGCTTGAACGGAGGGCTTTTGAGCTTCCATAATCAATTAATACTTTTTTTGTTTTAATTTAATATTGGTTTATGTTTAGGTTAATTGAAGTTGTCCTTTGTTGCAAGGGCATGGAATAAACATGCCTGTTGGCTGTGAAGTAAGTTGCTTTTTATGGATTGTGATTATTATGTTAGCATTCTCAGGTGCGTCTCAAAAGAGCCGCGTGGTATTTGATTCGAGGATTTTTCAAGTCCGCTTTTTCAAAAGATTACGCAAATTTAAACCTTAATTTTAAACTTGCAAAAAAAAACGTCCACTTTTTTGCCGCGGCTGTCCTTTTTGGCTGATTTTTACATGGCATTGGAGGATTTTTTTCTAAAAAATATTAAATATCGAAAACTTATATTTACATTTGCGGTTTGAATAAGGCAAGTTCAACATACAATGACAAACGATTTCTTCAGGGCCGTAAGCTGTTCGCCCAAGGTCACCGTAGCCAATGTCGGCGCCAATACCGACGCCATCCTCGCCATGCTCGCCGAACACGAGGCGTCGGCGCCAGACCTCGTCGTGTTTCCCGAGATGTGCCTGACCGCGTACACCTGCGCGGACCTGTTTCACAGCTCAACGCTGCTCGACGCCGCTCTTGGCGGCCTCGGACGGCTTGTCGACGAGTGCCCGGCGGGCATACCGCTGGTTATCGTGGGCATGCCGTTGCACCACGACGGCGCCCTCTACAACTGCGCCGTGGCCATCACGCGCGGGAAGGTGCTGGGCGTAGTGCCCAAGACCTACCTGCCGACGTACAACGAGTTCTACGAGCGTCGGTGGTTCGCGCCAGCCGGGCCGCAGCCCGGGTCAATCGACCTGGGACGGCTGGGAACGGTGCCGTTCTCGACCGACCTGCTGTTTGAGGTTGACGGAGTGAAGGTTGGCGTTGAGATATGCGAGGACCTGTGGGTGACTATTCCTCCCAGCTGCACGCTCGCCCTCAACGGGGCGGAAATCGTCGCCAACCTCTCGGCATCGGACGACGTCATCGGAAAGTACGCCTACCTGAGGCAGCTGCTGTCGCAACAGTCGGCGCGCTGCATCTGCGGATACGTATATGCGTCGGCCGGATTCGGGGAATCGACCACCGACCTGGTGTTCAACGGCAAGAACCTGATATGCGAAAACGGGCGCATCCTTGCCGAAAGCGACCGTCACCTGATGCGCCCGAAGAGCGCCGTGGCCGACATAGACATCGCCGCGCTGCGCCACGACCGCATCCACACATCGACATTCGCCGACTGCCAGAGGGCCAACCGCCGGCATACTGACGTGGCCGCCACGGGCACCCGGGCCGCAAGCCGCACGGGACTGCTGCGCCTCGTCGACCCCCTGCCTTTCGTGCCCGCCGACAAGGAAAACCTGGCCGACCGGTGCGAGGAAATCATACAGATACAGACCGCGGGGCTGTGCAAGCGCCTGGACGCCACTGGATGCCGATGCCTGGTAATCGGCATATCGGGAGGGCTGGACTCGACCCTGGCGCTGCTGGTGGCGGTGCGCGCATTCGACGCCCTGGGGCTGGACCGCAAGGGCATCATAGGCATAACGATGCCCGGCTTCGGCACGACTGACCGCACCCACAACAATGCCGTAACGCTGATGGAAGCACTGGGGGTGACCTCGCGCGAGATTTCAATAGCCGACGCCGTCAACCTTCACTTCCGCGACATCGGCCATGACCCTGCCAAACACGACGTAACCTACGAAAACTCCCAGGCCCGCGAGCGCACCCAAATCCTGATGGACGTCGCCAACCAGGCGGGCGGGATGGTGCTCGGCACGGGCGATCTGTCGGAGCTGGCCCTCGGATGGGCCACATACAACGGCGACCACATGTCGATGTATGCGGTCAACGCCGGCGTTCCCAAAACCCTCGTGAGACATCTCGTGAGCTATTTCGCGACAGAGCTTGCCGACGGCGAAGGACGCAAGGCCCTGCTCGACGTTGTCGACACGCCCGTGTCGCCCGAACTGCTGCCGCCCGACGCGCAGGGCAACATAGCCCAAAAGACCGAGGACCTCGTGGGCCCCTACGAGCTGCATGACTTTTTCCTATATTACATGCTGCGCTACGGCTTCACTCCCGCGCGGATATACCTCCTGGCCCAAAAGGCGTTTGACGGACGGTTTGACGATGAAACGATACGGAAATGGCTCGGGACGTTCATGCGCCGCTTCTTCGCCCAGCAGTTCAAGCGCTCGTGCCTACCCGACGGGCCGAAGGTGGGTTCGGTGACGCTGTCGCCGCGCGGCGACTGGCGCATGCCTTCCGACGCTTCGTCGGCCGAGTGGATGAAGTTTTGATGAACTGTTGAACTTTTTCGGGCGAAGTGCGTTTTAGGTATAGACAAACAACCTAAACGACACTTATAACTGATATGAAATACGAACAGCCCGAACTGCCATACAGCCGCGACGCCCTCGCGCCGGCCATCAGCGCAGAAACAGTCGACTACCACTACGGCAAGCACGAAAAAGCCTATATCGACAACCTGAACCGCCTTATCAAGGGGACTGAATTCGAGGACATGGCACTTGAAGAAATCATCGTCAACGCCAAAGGCCCTCTGTTCAACAACGCATCCCAGGCATGGAACCACATCTTCTACTTCTTCACCTTCTCGCCCAACGGCAGCCGCGAACCGGGCGGTGACCTCCGCAAGGCCATTGACCGCGATTTCGGCTCGTTCGAGAAGTTCAAGGAGGCGTTCGTAGACGCCGGTGTGGGCCTGTTCGGCTCGGGATGGGTTTGGCTGTGCCGCGACGATGACGGCAAGCTGATCATCACCCAAGGCTCAAACGCACAGAACCCGCTGACCGACGGTCTCACCCCGCTGCTGACCTTCGACGTATGGGAACACGCATATTATCTCGACTACCAGAACCGTCGCGCCGACGCCCTCAAGGCACTATGGGACATCGTCGACTGGGACGTTGTGGAAAGCCGATATTGAAACTCTTTTGAACGCATTATCGATAGCACTTTAACTTAAGCATAATGTGATGAATGGGAAGAGAGGTACTCGTGAGAGCGCCTCTTTTTCTTTTCATGCTCCGTGCCGGCGGGGAAGGCGTTCAGAAGTCCATCGAGCGGTAGCGGTTGAGGCGGGCGAGGGTCTGGTTATAGCGGTATTCCAGGTCGAGGTAGTTGAGGCGGGCGGCGGTGAACAGGTTGACTTCGTTGAGATAGTCGATGACGGTGAGTTCGCCGCCGTCATAGGCCTTGGCCAGCAAGCTGAGGTAGGAATTGTCGCCGCTCAGCTCACGGTAGCGCTCCATGCCGGCGGCCAGGGCCACGGCGGCAGAATACAGGCCGCTGTTTTCGGCGGTTTCCTCCACAATGCGTGCCGATGTCTCCATGCTCAGGGCCTCGGCTTCAAGGGCAGCGGCGCGGCGGCGCTTCCCCTGAGAGAACGACGGCAGACGCAAGGCCACCGAGAGGCCGTTGAAATGCTGGTTCTCCTCAAACGCGTGGCGATAGCCCACGGCGAGGGTCGGCCACGCCTCAAACCTGACAGCTTTGGACTTAGCGGCAGACGCGGCTGTCTCAGCATCGTGGATGGCATAGAGAAGAGCGTCGGTCTCGCGGGTGGGACGCGAGCAATCCTGAACGGGATATGCGCCGAAGACCGCATCACCCTCGGGGAGGGCGGCACCGAGCCCCTCGAGCGATGAGCGGAGGGTGGCGATGTCGGCGCGTATGTCGGTGAGCGCGCGGTCGCTGTCGATAAGCGCGAGTTTGGTCTTGCGCAGGTCGAGAATGGTGGCCTCGCCCAGGTCGTAAGACTTCTGCACGAGGGCAGCGATGCGGTCGAGATTCGTCCGCACATCGGTATAATATTCCAGCCGGGCGTGGGCGTTGACCAAATCAATGATTAGCTGCTTGGCGGCCAATGCCTTGTCAGCCTTCACGCCCAAAAGGACCAGGCGCGAAGCCTCGGCGTCGGCGCGGGCAGCCGCCGACCGGGCCGAATACAGGCCGGGCCAGGCAAATTCCTGCGTAACGCCGATGTTCCACTTTTTGTCGGACGAGCCGGAAGCCCAAAGGTGTTCGAATTCGATTTCAGGGCCTTCAAGGGTGTTTTCGGCGCGGGCCGATTCAAGCGCGGCGCTGATGGAGGCCTCGCCGGCCAGGATGGTGTTGTTTCCATCCACGACCGAGGCTATGATGGGACGGAAAGGCGATTCGGCCGCCATCGGGAGCGCCGACAGCAAAAGGCCACATATTATATGGTATTTCCTCATTTCGATTTATTTATTAAGCGGTAAACGGCCGGGACGACAAATACGTTGAGAATCGTCGAGGTGACGAGACCGCCGAGAATCACCAACGCCATGGGCGACTGGATTTCGTTGCCGGTCTTGTCGCCGTTGACGGCAAGGGGAATGAGCGCGAGGGCCGATGTGAGGGCAGTCATCACGATGGGGAGCAGGCGGTCGGACGACCCGACGCGGATGCGCCGGTCAAGATCCATGCCCTCCTCGCGCAACGAGTTGTAGCGGCTTATGAGCAGCATGCCGTTGCGCGTGGTGATGCCGAGGAGGGATATGAAGCCGATGATGGCCGGAATGTTCAGTTCGCCGCCGGTAATAACCAGAATCAGGACGCCACCGATGAGCGCGAGGGGGATGTTGAGGAGGATTACAAGCGACTCAGCCACGTTTTTGAACTGGGCGTAGAGCAGCATGAGTATCACGAGCAGGGCGCACAGCGAGGTAAGCATCAGAGTGCGCGAGGCCTTGGCTTCGCTTTCAAACTGGCCGCCGTAGCTGACGTAGTAATTTTCGGGGAGCTGCACCTCGCTGTCGATGCGGCCGCGAATTTCATCAACGGCTCCGCGCAGGTCGCGGCCATCGACATTGGCCGAAATCACCAGGCGGCGCTTGACGTTCTCGCGGTTGATGGTGTTGGGGCCGGACGTAGACACAATCTCGGCGACTTCCGACAAAGGCACGGGACCCGAGTTTGAATCGACGGTAAGGTCGGGGATGGCGGCGAGGGTCGAGCGCGAATCGGGGTCGGCAATCAGAGTAACGTCGTAAGGCAGGCCCTCCTCATATACCTGCGAGACCTTGCGGCCAGCTATGGCGGTGGAGATGGCTGCGTTGAAATCGGCAACCGTGATGCCGAGGCGGGCGAGCAATTCGCGGCGCGGGCGTATCACCAGCTCGGGGCGCTCGACCTGCTGCTCGATGTTGACGTCGACCACGCCACCGACGCCCGAGATGGCCTGCTTGATTTGCGAGCCAAGCGCGTAGAGGCGCGTGAGATCGTCGCCGAACAGTTTTATGGCAATCTGCGATTCCGTGCCCGAGAGCATGGCGTCGATTCGGTGGGAAATCGGCTGTCCTATCTCGACGTTGACGCCGGGAAAGTCGGAAAGTTTCTCACGAATCTCGCGGGCGACCTGATTGCGGGTGCGTCCGTCGAGCTTGTAGGGGACGTCGAGCTCGCTGACGTTGGGGCCGAACGAGTGTTCGGCAAGTTCGGCGCGTCCCGTCTTGCGCGACACAGTTATCACCTCGGGGACCGACATGATGACTTTTTCGGCCTCGCGCCCGATGCGGTCGCTTTCCTCGAGGGATATGCCCGGGAGGGTGGCGACGTTGACGGTGAGCGAACCTTCGTTGAACGACGGGAGGAACGAGCGGCCCAGGGTGAAGAACAGCCCGAGGGCCACGGCAAAGAGAATGCCGGTGCCGGTGAGGAGTATGGCGGTGTGGGCCAGCGACCATGAGAGCGCCCGGCCATAGGCGGCGCGCATCTTGCGGCTCAGCCAGGGCTCGCGGCCCATGGCCTCGTTTTCCTTCTTGCGGGGACTGAGCAGGTAGGCGCACAGCACGGGGGTGAGGGTGAGGGCCACCACGGTCGAGGCGATGAGCGCCACGATGAACGACACGCCGAGCGGAATCAGCAGGCGCCCTTCCATGCCGGTGAGGAAGAACAGGGGCATGAAGCTGGCGATGATGATGAGCGATGAGTTGAAGATAGGCATGCGCACCTCGGCCGAGGCTTCGTAGACCACGCGGAGGATTGGGCGACGTCGGTCGGGAGGGAGTTCCCGGTTCTGGCGCAGGCGGTGGTAGACGTTCTCGACGTCAACGATGGCATCGTCGACAAGCGAACCGATGGCGATGGCGATGCCGCCGAGGCTCATCGTGTTGATGGTATAGCCCATGAAATGCAGGATGAGCACCGTTATGATTATCGACATCGGAAGGGCAACCACCGATATGAGCGTGGTGCGCAGGTTCATCAGGAAGAAGAACAGCACAATGACCACGAAGAAAGCGCCTTCGAGCAGGGCCCGCTGGAGATTGCTGATTGAGTTGTCGATGAATTCGGCCTGGCGGAATATGTTGTTGGCGATGTGCACGTCGGAGGGCAGAGTGCGGGCGATGTCGGCGAGTTCGGCGTCAATGCGTTCGGTGAGCTGGATGGTGCCGACGGCAGGCTGTTTTGTGACGGTAATCAGCACGGCGGGGTGCGTCTCGACCGAAGCCAGGCCCAGTCGCGGCAGGGCGCCGGCCACGACGACCTCGGCCACGTCGCCCACCGTCACGATGCCGGCGGCGTCGGAGCGGACGACGGCGCGTTCAAGTTCGGCGGTGGAGGTGGTGTTGATTTCACCTTTTATAATATACTCGTTGCCGAAGTCATAGAGGAGACCACCGGTGGCATTGTCGTTGATGCCCTCGGCGGCGGTAATCAGCTCGGAGAGCGTCACGCCGTAGGTTTTCATCTTCTCGGGCGAGAACCTTATCTGGAACTCGCGGGCATCGCCGCCCTGGACGCTGACCTGCGACACGCCGCCAATGGCAAGCAGACGGGGGCGCACCACGCGGTCGGCAATAGTGCGCAGGTCGAGCATTGTGGTGGAGTCGGCTGTCAGTCCGATAATCATCATCTCGCCGAGTATCGACGACTGCGGACCCATCTGGGGGGTGTTTACGCTGGCGGGGAGTTCCTCGCCAACGAGAGCCAGGCGCTCGGAGACGGTCTGGCGGGCGATGTATATGTCCGTGTTCCAGTCAAACTCGACATTCACCACCGAAAAGCCGGTGGTGGATGAGGAGCGGACGCGGCGCACGCCGGTTGCTCCGTTCATTGAAGTTTCGATAGGGAAAGTGACGATTTTCTCCACTTCCTCTGGGGCCATACCCGGGGCCTCAGTCATTATGGTGACGGTGGGGGCATTGAGGTCGGGGAAAATATCGACCTCGGTGTGCATCAGGGTGTAGCATCCGGCCACCAGAATCACCGCGCTGAGCACAAGGACGCTGAGGCGGTTGGCCAACGACCAATGTATGATTTTGTTAAGCATGGCGTTGCGTTAATGGCTGTGTGAATGACCTTCGGGGACGTTGCCGGATGCCTGGGCGAGCTTAACAGCCGTGACGCCCTGTGAAACGATGTGTTCGCCGCCTTTAAGGCCCGAAATGATTTCTATGTCATGGCCGTCGCTCTGGCCTACTGTCACGGGGAGCTTCCGGTAGCAGTCCTCGTCGAGGCGCACAAAGACGAAATATGTGCCCTGCTGTTCGGAAACGGCGCTGACCGGCACCGTGAGCGCGCGGCGCGCATCGGCGCCAAGCAGATAGACCTCGACAGCCGTGCCCGGAATCAGCGAGCCGTCGTTCCGCAAGGAGAATGTGACCGGAACATAGCCACCCGAAGCGGCAGCCATGGCGTCAGCGCCACCTGTGCGCTTGCCGCCGAGGGCGCTGAGGAGGACAGTTCCGCCGGAATACGGCAGCACAACCCTGGCGTCGCTTGCCGAAGCAACCGCCGCGTATTCCCTGGCCGGGACATCGGCACGGAGGGTCAGGCGCCCGGAGGCGGCCACGGTGGCAACCGGAGAGCCGGCCTCGACGAACTGGCCCGTGCGGGCATCGAGCGAGGTTATCACGCCCGAGATGGGCGACACGGCGCGGCCCGATGCAGCCGGAGCGCTGTAAGAAGCACGGGCGCTTTCATAGGCAGCCTTGGCCGCGTTGTACTGGGCGAGGGTCACGAGGCGGTCGGCATACAGACGTTCCACACGGTCCCATTCGGCCTTGGCGGCGTCAAGGGATGCCTTGGCGGCACGGTTAGCGTCACCGCCCGTAACGGCATCAGCCTTCACGGAGCCTATCGCCGCGCCGGCCTTGACCGCCGCGCCGGGGTTGATGCCCGGATTGAGCGTGAGGATTCCCGAGGCAGGGGCCGATATGACGGCGGCACCCTCGGACGACGGCAATATCTGGCCGCTGACCTTCACCGCCCCGCCGAAATCGCGGACAGCGGCGGTATCGACCGCAACGCCGAAGCGGGCGGCCACTTCGGGCGAAAGCGTGATGACGTCATCGCCTTCGTGGGAATCCTTTTGAGCAGATTCATGGTCGTGACCTTCGTGGGAATGGCCTTCGTGGGAATGGCCTTCGTGGTCGTGATCCCCGTGGTCGTGACCTTCGTGGTCATGGTCTTCATGGGAATGTGCATGGTCGTGATGATGGCTAAGTTCATCGGTTTCCTTATGGCCGCAGCCGGTAGCGCCAAACAGCACCGCCGCGCCAAACATAAGCATGTATCGGATTTTCATTGCAAAAGAGTTGACTTGGTTGAGCCACAAAGTTAGAAAATAAATCTTGCACTTTGGGTGCATACCGCATTTTTTGCTACCTTTGCAAGCAAAACCCACATCGCCCATGCGCCGTCTCACAACACTAATATTCACAGTTTTCGCCGTCGTATTCACCGCCATTCATGCCCAGGAGCCCAGACAATCCGTCGGGCTGGTGCTGAGCGGAGGCGGCGCCAAGGGCATTGCCCATATCGGTGTAATCCAAGCACTTGAAGACAACGACATACCCATAGACTACATCACCGGCACCTCGATGGGCTCGATTGTGGGCGGTCTATACTCGATGGGGTACACGCCGGCCGAGATGCTCGACCTGATACTTTCGAGGGGATTCTCATACTGGTCGACCGGCAAAATCGACCCGAACCTGACATATTATTTCAACCGCGAGGCCGAGTCGCCGTCGATGTTCTCGTTCCCGCTGGGGAAAAAGTCGGCGGCCGCCGACTCAGTACCGGCCTCGGTCATCTCGCCCCAGCCGATGAGTTTCGCCTTCATGGACCTGTTCTCGGCCTACACCGCTCAATGCGGAGGGGATTTCGACCGGCTGTTCGTGCCGTTCAGGTGTGTAGCCTCCGACCCGGCGGCAAAGCGCAAGCACGTGTTCGGCTCGGGGCAGCTGGGCGACGCCATCCGCGCGTCGATGTCGTTCCCGGTGGTGTTCCAGCCCATATCAATCGACGGGGTGTTGTATTATGACGGAGGCATCTACGACAACTTCCCTGTGGACGTCATGCGCGACACGTTCGCACCCTCCATAATGATAGGCGTTGACGTATCTACCGAAGACCTCGGGCCACAGACCACCCTGATGGACCAGATAGAAAACCTTGTAATCCAGAACAACGATTACGAGCTGCCCGCCGACGAAGGCATCAAGCTGAAGATTGACCTCAATGAATTCTCGCTGCTCGACTTCCCCGCGGCCAGGCGCATATATCAGGTGGGTTACGACCATGCCATGTCGATGATGGATTCGATACGCGGACGGGTGGTGTCGCGCACTCCCAAATCGACCCGCAACCTCGAGCGTGCGGCCTTCAAATCAGCCACGCCCTACCTGCGTTTCGACAAAGTTGAGGTGAGCGGAGCGTCGCCACGGCAGAACGAATACATAAAATACCTGTTCCGACCCCGCTCTGACGAGGATACAATCGGTATTCCACGCGCCCGCGAGGCTTTCTACCGCGCCATATCCTCGGGCAAGCTCCAGGACCTGTATCCGCAGGCCATATACAACGACTCGACCGGGCTTTTCACCCTGACACTCAAAGCCGCCGTCAAAAACAGGTTCAGGGGGTCGCTGGGCGGATATATCTCGTCATCGACAAGCAGCTTCCTCTACATCTCGGCAGACTATTCCACCCTGAGTTTCCGCAGCCTCAACGCAGGCATAAGCGCGTGGATAGGCCAGACCAACATGGCCGGGATGGTCAACGGACGCATCTACCTGCACACCCCGCTGTCATCGGCCATAGGGGTCCAGGCCGTCGTGAGCCGCGAACGGTTCTATGAAACAGACCATATGTTTTTCGAGGCCAGCGAACCGACATTCATCATCAACCACGAATATTTCGGACGCGCCTTCTGGAGCTTCGCCACCGGGCGCCTGGGTATGGTCGAGATAGGCGCGGGCTACGGGGCACTGCGCTCGTCGTACTACCGCAACAACCGCCTCGACTCATACGAGCAGGGGCGCATACGTTCCGAACTGAAACTGGGACAAGCCTTCGCGCGCTACACCTCATCGACCCTCGACGCCCCGAACTTTCCCACCTCGGGCCACTCATACATGGCTGCGGCGATGGGCATGATAGGCAGCGGCCAAAAATGGGTACAGGGCGAAATCAAGACACGCAACTACCCCACCCTGGGCAACCATTTCGCGCTCGGCATCGAGACCGACATAATGCTGTCGACCCGCAAACTAATGGACACTTACAGCGCCTCAATCACCACGGCGCCGGCCTTCATTCCAACCCCCGCGGCCAACAACGCCTTCCATCCCGCGCTGAGGGCCAACAGCTTCCTGTCGGCGGGACTGATACCCGTCTACAAGCTCAACGCGAACCTTTCGGCCCGCGTTGGGGGATACGCGTTCGTCCCCTTGCGCAATATTGAGGAGGTAGGCAACGACACTCCCCGCTATGGCCGCTGGTTCAGCAATCCCGAATTTTTCGGCGAGGCCGACATCACCTACAACTTTCCGTTCGCATCCCTCACCGGCTACCTGAACTACACGACGGTGCCGGGCGCCAAATGGGGCGTGGGGCTGTCGTTCGGCATCTATATCCTTCCACCCAAATTCCTGCGATAACAGCCATGAACAAAGCAATCCTGTGCGGCTTCGTAGGAGCCGACCCCACCATAAGATATGTTGAATCGAGACCCGTGGCCGAATTTTCCCTCGCCACCCGCGAGCCCGCGCGCACAGGCCCGAAAGGCAACCCAATACCCGAGCGCACCGAATGGCACCGCATAGTGATGTGGGACGCCAACGCCGAGTTTGCCGAGAAATACATCCGCAAAGGCGCCAGGCTGCTGGTGGAGGGTCAGCTGCGCACCCGCATATGGGAAGACCGCGCCGCCATCAAGCACACCGTCACCGAAATCTACGTATCGACGTTTGAACTTCTGCCAAAGGGCCAGTGAGGCGCCTCCGAACCGACAGCGAGAAAATAAATAAAAGAAAAAGTTGTAAAAATTTGGCCACGTCCAAAAAAAATCGTTACTTTGCACTCTGTTTTGTGGCTCATCCTTGAAAGCCCGGGAGAAAGATGCACTCCGGGGTGATATGAGACCTGCGATTGGCGCCACCGACACTCTTTATTTTACAAGGAAATAAAATAGATAAACCGTAACAGCCATGTCAAAGATTTGTCAAATTACCGGCAAAAAAGCGATGGTGGGCAACAATGTATCACACTCAAAGCGTCGCACCAAACGCAAATTCAACGTAAACCTCTTCAACAAGAAGTTCTACTGGGTTGAGCAGGGCATCTGGATTTCTCTTACGATTTCCGCCGCCGGCCTGCGCACCATCAACAAACTCGGCCTCAACGCCGCCATGATCCAGGCCGCCGAAAAAGGATACCTCAACGAAAAAGACATTAAATTTTTAGGATTCTAAGCAATGGCAAAGAAAGCTAAAGGTAATCGCGTGCAGGTTATTCTCGAATGCACCGAACATAAGGCAAGCGGTATGCCCGGCACCAGCCGTTACATCACCACCAAAAACCGCAAGAACACCACAGAACGTCTCGAGCTTAAGAAATACAACCCCATCCTTAAGCGTGTAACCGTACATAAAGAAATCAAATAATCACCCCCTGAGATATGGCAAAGAAAACCGTTGCATCACTTCAGAAGGGCGAAGGCCGCACCTACTCGAAAGTTATCAAGATGGTGAAGTCGCCCAAGACCGGAGCCTACGTATTCAAAGAAGAAATGGTTCCGAACGACGCCGTAAAAGACGCGCTCAAATAATTGAACCCACATCATCCCAATATTCAAGCCCGACGCCTCCGCGCCGGGCTTTGACATAGTGGGAGGTTAAGAGGGCGTTTAATAACATCCACTGAATAATTTATCTCCATGTGGCAGTATTTTCAACCAGTTAAAGTCATATTCGGCACGGATTCCATCGACAGGATGGCCGAAGCCATCGTTTCAACCGGCGGCACGAAGGGACTGCTGGTCACGTCGCCATCGTTCGTCAAGAACGGCACCGCCGACAGGCTCGTCAAGCTGTCGGAAAACAAAATATCGGACATATTCAGCGACGTCACGCCGAATCCCGACGTGAGGGAATGTGACGCCTGCGTAGAACTGCTCAGGCGCGGCGGCCATGATTTCGTGGTTGCGCTCGGCGGGGGCAGCGTGATGGACTGTGCCAAAGCCGCGTCGGCGCTGTGCAAGGGGCCAAGCGAACTAACCGCCACAGATTACCTGCAAGGACGCGCCGAGATTCCGGCAGCGCACCTGCCGCTTATCGCAGTTCCCACCACCTCCGGCACCGGGAGCGAGGTAACATCAGTGGCGGTTCTTTCAGACCACTCAATCGGCCTGAAAGCACCGATAAGCGCCGAAAGCCTTTATCCGGCAATCGGAATCGTCGACCCCAGGCTGACCCTGACCACTCCGCCCAAACTTACAGCCGCCACAGGAATGGATGCACTGTGCCACTCGATAGAGGCATACTGGAGCCGCCACCATCAGCCGGTGTGCGACGCGCTGGCCATCCATGCAGCCCGGCTGATACTCGACAACCTGGCGACGGCAGTGGCAAATCCCGACGACATCAAGGCACGCGAGGCAATGGCAGAGGCATCAACCATCGCAGGGATGTCATTCGCAATCCCCAAGACATCGGCCCCACATGCCTGCTCCTACCCGCTCACCAATCAGCTGGGCATAGCGCACGGCGAAGCCTGCGGACTGACCCTCACCCACTTCCTGCGCTTCAACGCGGCACACGGCTGCGACCGCATAAATGCCCTCGCCACGTCGCTCGGCTATGACTCGGCGGAACATCTCGCGACGGCAATCGACACGCTGGCCGCCACCATCGGTCTGCGCCGTGACCTTGCCGACCTCGCGTTGAGCCCGGAGCAAATCGAAGCGCTCGTACAGGGCAGCAAGCATCCGAACCTGCGCAACAATCCAGCCGATATTTCAGAAAACGACCTGCGCGAAATGTATTTTACGCTGTCAAATTCAACTGTCGATTAAACTTTTTGGGCGGTTTGACACTCTAATATGTAAGAAGGTAATACAACCGGCTTAAAACACAAACAACAAGACCCATGAAGCGAATATTCAACACCGTAGCCGTCCTGCTGATATGCGGGGCGATGCTGACACCCTCGATAGATGCACGCGGTCGCAACAATTCCGGCCAAAGCACACCCCAGCGCACCACAACGCCGGCCACCCGACCGGGAAACATGGGCCGTCCGTCGACAACCCCATCCACCAGGCCCTCAACACCCCAACAGCCTACAAGGCCGACACAGCCCAACAAGCCCACACAACCGAACAAACCTACGCAGCCCAACCGCCCGAACCAGCCTAACAAACCCGGACAATCCAACCGCCCACCGCAGGGCAACAACCGGCCCGGAAACAACCGTCCCGGCAACAATTCCAGGCCGCCGCAACACGGCAATAATCGGCCTGGCGGCCACCCGGGATTCGGAGGCCCGGGTCCCCAACGCCCCGGCTACCGTCCGTCCACTCCTCCGCCTCCACGCCCTCATCCAGGCCCGATGCGTCCCAACATGCCACCGCCACACGCATGGTACCGCCCTGCTCCACCTCCAGGATGGCGTGTTCCCGGTGCGTGGCGTCCGTTCAGCTCGATATTGGGCATCACACTCGGCACAACCATAAACCTGTCTGTAAACGCGCTTGTAAACAACGGATACTCCATCACGTCGTATGGCGACAATTCGGTCTATGTGTCTGACGTTCCCAAGCTCAACATGATGTGGCCCGATGCAGTATTGTTCTACAACAACGCCGGAGGTTTGTGCGGCTCGAGGTTCATATACTCGACTTCGTTCTACGACATGAACCGCTATAACCTCACCTACAATTCCCTCGTGAATGCTTACGGCTCGCCTTACAGCGTGCAGAACACCAGCTCGGGAATGGAAGCGACATGGTGGGGTACAGGCAACCAGTTCATCCGCCTTGCCTTCTCAACCGATTACTCGCAGAACGGCTCGTTGCGGTACTACACCACCCTGAGCTACGGCAACTGACCGCAGCCGCGACGCAAGCGGTTGGCGGAGATTGAGCGGGCGGAGTAATTTCAGTTGAAATTACTCCGCCCGCTCAATCTTAACAATTATGGGTAAGGCGTCTATTTATACATGAAACGCTTGATCGAGCGCTTGGGGGTCTTGGCAAATTCCCCGGACACGAGTTCGATGGCGGAAACCTGCTCGTAGGGAGCTACAAGGCGGTTGAGATCCTTACGGTTCTGTTCCATGGCATCAACGAGTTCAGCATCGGTGAGCTTGCGCGATTCCACCGCCTCGGGGTCGGCATAGACAAGCGCCACCAGGCGACCGTCGCGGTCAACGACCAAACTCTCGGACACATAAGGCATGTTGTTCAGCTTCGCCTCTATTTCCTCAGGATAGATGTTCTGGCCGTTAGCGCTGAGAATCATGGTCTTGTATCGACCGCGGATGAATATCGTGCGGTTTTCAGGACCGCCGAGCTTACCCATGTCGCCGGTATGCAGCCAACCGTCCTCCTCGAGAGCGGTTTCAGTCGCTTCGGGATTCTTGTAATAGCCCGCCATCACATTCTTGCCACGAACCATGATCTCGCCGTTGCCACCATCCGTGCCGTCGGTCAAAATCTTGCCGTCCATTATTCCAGGCAGCAATTTCCCGGCGCTTCCGGGGATGAATTCACGCCAGGGAGTATAGCTTATCAGGGGGCCGCACTCGGTCATGCCGTAACCGACGGTGAACGGGAACTTGATGTGGTGGAGGAACTCCTCGACCTCGGGGTTGAGCGGCGCTCCACCGATGATGACCTCCTCGAACTGGCCACCGAAGGCCTCGACAAGCCTGGCGCGTATGCGGCTGTAAATGGCGCGGTCGAGCATGGGGACGGCCAAAATCCAGCGCATTGGTTTCTTGGTAATCATCGGCACAATCATCTTGCGGTAAATCTTTTCCAGAATCAGGGGGACGCAGATGACAAGGTTAGGACGCACCTCGGCCATCGCTTTCAGGAGCAGATTGGGGGTGGGCGTCTTGCCGAGGACAGTGACGTGGGCGCCGACGGCCAACGGGACAAGCATGTCGAAAGCGCATCCGTAGGCGTGGGCCAGTGGCAGGAACGACAACGCCCGCGAGCCGCAGTAGTGCAGGCGCGAGTTAACACCGAAACATACGTTGCCGGCAAGGTTGTCGTAGGTGAGCATAACGCCCTTTGAGAAGCCGGTGGTGCCGGATGTATAGTTGATTATCGCAATGGCATCGTCGGCCTGGGAGCGGTAGGCTATGTCATCGCGCGTGAATCCGTCGGGATAGAGCTTATTGAAACGACGGGTGAGGCCACGCACAAATCCCGTGAGCTTTTTTCCGCGCTCGGCAAGGATTTTGCGGGAATCGAGCGACACCACGGCCTCGACCTGGGGCATAGCGTCGAGCGACAGGTGTTCCCATATGGAATTGCTCACGAAAAGCACACGCGCATCGGAATGGTTGACGATGTTCAGCGCATCGGCCGGATTGAATTCGTTGAGGATGGGGACGATGGTCGTGCCGTAGGTGAGCGAAGCCATGAACACGCATATCCACGTGGGATTGTTTTTGCCGAGCAGAGCCACCTTGTCGCCGGGATGCAGTCCGGCGGCCTCGAAAAACATGTGCAGCCGGGCAATGCGCCTGGCCATTTCGCCGTAGGTCAAGGTCTTGGCGGATACAAAATCAGTTATGGCCGGAAGGGGGAAATTGTCGATGAATGCCTGCTGGTAGAGATTGACGAGGTCACAGCCCCGGGAGGTGCAGTATGGGTGGTTCATGGTTCGGTGATAGTTAGAGGATGTTTAATAATTAACGCTCGGGGTGATTTCGTGGTTCGGTGGCTATGAACAGAATACGCACGGACGGCTTGAAAAGGCACGTCCGTGCGTATCTTGATTTTTTAAATATTATGCCGGCGTTCAAGCTTCGGCGAGCTCAGGCACACGCTGATGCAGCGAATCGTGGATGCGGCCGAAAATCTCGTCGACGCTTCCGTTGCCGTCGATGGCGTGATATTTTCCCTCGCCGATGTAATAGTCGCGCAGGGGGCAGGTCTGGGTGTGATAGACCTGCAGACGGTTCTTGATTGTGTCAAGATTGTCGTCGGCACGGCCGGTTTCCTTGCCACGGTTGAGCATGCGGCGCACGAGTTCGTCCTCCTCAACTTCGAGGCCGACGACGGCGTGAACGCGCGAGCCACGCTTGGCAAGCATTTCCTTCAGGGCCTTAGCCTGGTCGATTGTGCGGGGAAAGCCGTCAAAGATGACGCCCTTCTGCACGAGTTCGGGATTGGCGTCGAGAACGTGCTCGAGCACACGGATCATAAGGTCGTCGGGAATGAGCTGTCCCTTCGAGATGTAGCTGTCGGCGATTTTGCCAAGCTCGGTGCCGCGGGCAATGTGGTCGCGGAGGACTTCGCCTGTCGAGATGTGATGGAGGCCGAAATGAGAAATCAGACGCTCGCTTTGCGTGCCTTTGCCGCTGCCGGGAGCGCCGAAAATTACGAGATTGAGCATTGTACTTATTGGAGATTAGATTTTATGGTCAGTCCTCTTTGAGGATGTAAATGTCGTTGAGGTTGCGGGCCTTGCCGTTGAGGTCGAGCCCGAAGCCTATTATGAATTTCTTCGGGATGCTGAAGCCTACGTAGTCGGGACGGACATCCTGCACGAGGGCTTCGGGTTTGAACAGGAGGGTGGCAATCTTCACCTCGGCGGGGTTCTTTGCCTGAAGGTCAGCCACGAGGCGGGCGATGGTGTTGCCGGTGTCGACGATGTCTTCCACCACAATCACGGTGCGGCCCTGGATGTCGTCGGTGAGACCGAGCATCTGTTTCACCACGCCGGTCGAACCGGTGCCCTCGTAGCTTTTGAGACGGATGAAGGCGATTTCGGCGTCTTCAAGCCCTTCGCAGGCACGGAAGAGGTCGGAGGCAAAAGGAAACGCCCCGTTCAGTACGCATACGAACAGGGGCGATTTACCGGCGCAATCGCGCATTATGTCCTTGCCCAGCTCTTTCACACGGGCATCTATAGTTTCACGAGTTATATAAGGCTCGAACGTGAGCCCTTCATAGCTAACCTGTTTCATTCTCGATTGAAAAATTTTCGCAAAGGTACGAAAAAAAATCAAAAGTCCAATCAGTCGGATTTGACTAATTGGACTTATTTTTCAATATTTTCAGACCGATTATTCGCTGATGGCAGTGAGCACCTGTTCAGAGCGGACGTTGCCTTTCTTGTCGGCATCAATCTGCTTGACCATGCCGATGCCGTCGGCATACCAGGCGGTGACATACTGGTCGGGGGTGTCGGGACCCATGCCGGTGGAACGCACCTGATATTCAACCTTAACGCAGTTGAACTTGCCGGCAGGCACCTCGATTTCCTCGCGGCCCTGATACTTGCCCTTGCAGAGCAGGAGTTTCATTGACTGCGGGCCCATGGTGCAGCGGAGGGTTGAATTGGAGAAGGTCTGTCCGGCCACGGCGTTGGGATTGAGCGGGAGGGCCATCTCGCCGGAAACCTTCACCATTTTCTCAACCTCGGCCATCTGGGCGTCGCTCACAAACTGGCCGGCAGCCTCGGCCCCCTGTTTGATCATGCCGATGATGAATTCCTTGAAGTCATCGGCACCCATGATGATGTTGGTTGTAGTGGTGTCGGCGGGGTTGAAGCGGTAGCCGCTGAACATGGTCTGGTCGTGCATGGGGTCGGACGGATCTGTTGTCTTGTCTTCCATACGTACCGACACCACGCCGTCGGCCGCGGTCTCAACCTTCACGACGGTAGAGGTCGAAACGAGTTCTTTCTTTTCCTTTGTCTCAGTCTGCCGGTAGGTGAATTTCTGGCCTTCCTTGGTGCTGCAAAGCTGAGCCGAAGCCGCGGAGCAAGCCACCATGACAGCCAAAGCGAGGGTAATTATTTTTTTCATAGCTATAAAATATTTTGTTCTTATAAAATCAAAGTTTCAGTTCTTTTTAAAACAGGTCTGAATGGCTTCCCGTATCTAAAAAAAGCAGGGTTAACTCGATGTCATTCTGCCTCCATACCATCAGCCAATCAGGTTCAATGTGACATTCCCAACATCCGGCATAGTCACCTGCAAGCTTGTGGGGACGATAAGAGACGGGGAGTTCTCCATTTTCAGCCAAACAAGATATGGCAGCCTTTATTTTCCCCATATCTTTCCCCCTCCTGATACATTTTTTCAAAGCCTTTTCAAAGCGATTGGTGGTGACAATCCCGTAGTTCATATTCCCAAAGTCTTGAAAAGAGCATCGGCTGAATCATAATGATTGACACGTCCTTCCCGTGCGTCTTCCAGAGCCAATTGCAGGCCGTTTTTTTTTGTTTTGGATTCTTCGGCGATGGAGATTCCCTTAATCGAACCCAAAATCTTGCGCAAGCTTGGAAGCAGAGCAGCATCTTCTACATTTATAATAAGTTGCGTCATATCATTGAATGATTTAGGTTACAAATATACAACATTTTTTCCACACATCAAGTTGCTGCCTTCATTTTTTGAAAATGCGGGCGATGATTTGGGCGATGGCACCGTCGCCGGTGATGTTGCATGCGGTGCCGAACGAGTCCATGGCGATGTACAGGGCAATCATCAGCGCGTTGTCGGCATCGCTGAATCCGAGCATTGACGAAAGCAGTCCGAGCGAGGCCATTATCGCTCCGCCGGGAACGCCCGGTGCTGCGATTATGGTGATGGCGAGCATGGAGATGAAGCCGGCGAACATTCCGGCATCGTAGGGCATGCCGTGGGTAATCATCAGCGCGAGGGCACACGACACAATCTTGAGCGTGGAACCGGACATGTGGATGGTGGCGCACAGCGGTATCACAAAGCCGGCGACGTCCTTGTCGACGCCCATAGCAACGGTCTGGCGCAATGTGACAGGGATGGTGGCGGCAGACGATTGCGTGCCGAGCGCCGTGAAGTAGGCCGGAAGCATGGTCCACAGCGCCTTGAACGGATTAAGCCCCGAGAACAGCGACGCGATGAGGTATTGCACCACCAGCACCCCGATGTGGAGGGCGAAGATAATCAATATTATCTTAGAGAAAGTAAGCAGTATCGGCCCGACCTGCCCGGTCAGGGTCATATTGAGGAATATGCCGAAGATGTAGACGGGCAGCAAGGGGATGATTATTTTGTTTATTGCCCATGTGATGACGTTGCGGAAATCGTTGAGACCGTTGCGCAACGACACGGATGTCAGGCGTGACACCCCCAGGCCGAGCACAAAGGCGAGCACCAGGGCCGTCATCACCGAAAACATCGGGTCAATGGCCATCGTGAAAAACGGTTGGGGGCCATCGGCGGCAGCGGCCATATTGGAGGTGATGTAGGAATCGGCGGCAATCAGGCTCGGGAAAGTCGTGGAGGCCGTGAAATAGGCCAACATACCGACGCCGAAGGTCATGGCATAGGCGACCAGCGCTGTCGCCACGAGCATCTTGCCGGCTTGCTTGCCCAGCTCGGCTATGGCCGGCGCCACGAAGCCGACGATAAGCAGCGGTATCAAGAAGCCCAAGAAGGAGGAGAATACGGAGTTGAATGTGGCGAAACACCTGGCAAGCCATTCGGGGAATATAAATCCCGCGCCAATTCCGGCGGCGATTGCGATGATGACCTTGATGAGCAGACGCATTTTTTATAATTAGGAATTAGAAATTAGGAATTAGGAATTGGAGTATTACGCTTCTTCCGAGGGGACGAGGGTGGCGCTGAATTCCCAAAGGGCATAGATAGGGATGAAGACGGCGAAGAGGGTGAATGGGTCGCCGGTGGGGGTTATCAGGCCGGCGGCTATGAGAAGTATGACGATGGCGTGGCGACGGTATTTCCTGAAGAATCCTCGTGTCAGGAATCCCATTTTGCCGAGGAGCCATGCGAGCAGGGGCAGTTCAAACACGACTCCCATCACCAGTATCAAGGTGAAGAAATTATCCATATACGAGTCGAGCGACACCATCGACTCTATGCCTGGACTGAGACTGTATGTGGCCAAAAAGCGCAAAGCGAGCGGGAAAACGGCGAAGTACCCCACCCCGACACCGAGATAGAACATCACGTTTCCGAACAGGAATGCGCGGCGGATTCCGCGTTTCTCGTGCTCGTAGAGCGCGGGGGAGATGAAGGTCCACAGCAGGTAGATGATTATGGGGAAACCCACCACGGCCGCGACCCAGCACGAGGCCGACATGTGGATGAAGAATTGCGAGGCAAGCTCGAGGCTGACGGGATGGAGCTCGAAGGCCTGGGCCGACAGCTCGCCCGGCAGAGGGCTTACCTCGCCGATAAGGTCAAGGAGACGGTAGAAGGGAAAATCGCCACGGCAGGGCGCCAGCACAACATGGTCGAACATCCACGGCATCACGCAGAAAGCCCCCACGGCCAGCACGCCGACAACGGCGGCTATCCGCAGCAACACTCCGCGCAGGACGTCGAGATGGTCCCAGAAGGTCTGCCCTCCGGCCATGGTCAGTTGTTGGGAGTTTCAGCCTTGTCGTCCTTTTTTGATGGCTCGACAGGCTTCTCAATCTCTTCTTTTGCATCGGCGAGGCCCTGTTTGAAGGCATGGACACCTTTGCCGAGACCGCGCATGAGTTCGGGTATTTTCTTACCGCCGAAAAGCAGCAGCACCACAAGAATAACTATTATAAGCTGCGTTCCGCGCAGGTTGCCCAGAAACGCGGGCAGCATTGCTATCAGGGTCATAATCAGGTTGTTTTATTTGCGTGTTTTACCGGTTGGAGAAGTATGTGAGCGTAAAGTTACGAATATTCCCCCGATTTTTCGTATCTTTGCAGCAAAATTTAGGGATACGTCCGGCCCAATTAGGATTTTTTATGCTCCAACCGGGCTCGTGTTCCATCAGACTTTTGACATTACACATTAAATATTAGCTATGAAAGCTTTCGTATTTCCCGGTCAGGGCGCCCAGTTCGTAGGAATGGGCAAAGACCTCTACGAGTCCAACGAAACCGCCCGCAACCTTTTTGAAAAAGCCAACGAAATCCTCGGCTTCCGCATCACCGACCTCATGTTTGAGGGCACTGACGAAGACCTCCGCCGCACCGACATCACCCAACCCGCCGTGTTCCTTCACTCGGTTGTGCTGGCCAAGTCGCTCGGCGATGAGTTCGCCCCCGATATGACCGCCGGCCACTCGCTCGGCGAGTTTTCGGCTCTCGTAGCCGCCGGCGCCCTTGATTTCGAGGACGGCCTGCGCCTTGTGTCTGCCCGCGCACACGCCATGCAGAAGGCCTGCGAACTGAAACCTTCGACAATGGCCGCCATCATCGGCCTCCCCGACGAAAAGGTCGAGGAAATCGTAGCCGGCGTTGATGGCGTTGTTGTCTGCGCCAACTACAACTGCCCCGGTCAGATCGTAATCTCGGGCGAGGAAGAAGCTATCGACGCAGCCTGCAAGCTGCTCAGCGAAGCCGGTGCCCGCCGCGCCCTCAAGCTGAAAGTTGGCGGCGCGTTCCACAGCCCCTGCATGGAACCCGCCCGCGCCGAACTTGCCGAAGCCATCGAACGCACCAACTTCCACACTCCCAAGTGTCCCGTCTACCAGAACGTCGATGCCAAACCCCACACCGACCCCGCTGAAATCAAGGCGAACCTCATCGCACAGCTCACCGCTCCGGTACGCTGGACTCAGTCGGTGCAGAACATGGTTGCCGACGGTGCCGTAGAGTTCACCGAACTCGGTCCGGGCAAGGTACTTCAGGGCCTTATCGCCAAAATCGACCGCACTCCCGCCGTCAGCGGCAGGCAGTAATTCTATAAGAATTAGGAATTAGAAATTAGGAATTAGGGATTAGGAATTTTCGGGCAGACCCGAGTTGCCGTGATTGGCAAATTCCTAATTCCTAATTCCTAATTCCTAATTCCTAATTCCTAATTATATATTTTATGCCGGGTTTTGTTTCAGCTTCTCGACAAATCGGTCGATACGGCGAAGCTGACGGGGGATGTCAATCTGCTGGGGGCAATGCGGCGCGCATTGGTTGCATCCGATGCAATGGCTGGCCTGGCGCAATTTAGGCACTGACCTGTCGTAGCCGACGAGAAACGCCTGCCGGGCACGACGGTATTCCTCCCCTTCGGAGGTCTCGGGGACATTGCCTTCGTTTACACATTTATTGTAGTGGAGGAGAATAGCTGGAATGTCGAGTCCATAAGGGCACGGCATGCAATACTTGCAGTCGTTGCACGGAATTGTGGGATATTCCATCATCAAATCGGCCGTGGCATAGAGAAACTCCATCTCCTCGGCGGTCAACGGCTTGAGGGGACAGAACGAGCGCAGGTTGTCTTCAAGATGCTCCATGTAGGTCATTCCGCTTAACACAGTCAAGACATCGGGATGGGTACCGGCGTAGCGGAAAGCCCACGAAGCAACGCTACGCTGAGGCTCGGCCTCCTTGAGGCGCTCGACAATATGGTCGGGCACTTTCGAGAGGCGCCCTCCCAGCAGGGGCTCCATGATTATTGCCGGAATACCGCGCGAGGCGAGCTCGCCGTAAAGGTATTCGGCATCGGTGTTGCGGGGATTGACTTCCTTGGCATGCTTCCAGTCGACCCAGTTGAGCTGAATCTGCACGAAATCCCATTTGTATTTATCGTGCTGGGAGAGAAGGTAGTCGAACACTTTCACATCTCCGTGATACGAAAATCCAAGATTGCCTATGCGGCCGGCCTCGCGCTCGGCCACCAGGAAGTCGAGCATGCCGTTGTCGATATAGCGTTTTTCAAACTCATCCATTCCGCCTCCCATGCCGACGGCATGCAACAGCATGTAGTCGATATGGTCGACCTGCAGTTCCTTGAACGAATTGCGGTACATGGCCATCGACGCCTCGCGGCTCCAGGTGGACTGGGCGAAGTTGGATAGTTTTGTGGCCACGAAATAGCTGTCGCGGGGATGCCGGCTGAGAGCGATGCCGGTGGCCCGCTCCGAAAGCCCCTTGCAGTAGGCGGGCGATGTGTCGAAGTAGTTTACGCCATGGGCTATCGCCGTATCTACAAGACGGTTGACCATCTGCTGATCAATCTCATCGGCTCCATCGCGGGCACTGCCGCCTCCAAGTGTCGGCCAACGCATGCAGCCATAGCCGAGAAGCGACACTTTCTCGCCCGTCTTCGGATTGGTGCGGTAGGTCATTTGGTCGGTGGGGATTTCACCGAGGGCGACGGTTGGCTCGCCGGTGACGGGATTTTTCTTTGAATCGCAACCGACTAACGCGGCGCCTGTCAGGGCGGCGGTGCCGAGGCCGAGACGGCGCAGGAAATCGCGGCGTGATATGTTTTGTTTCATAGTGAGTGAAAACGGTTATCAAATGATTCTATGGGTCTCATGCCCCTCGACATATATGGCACTGAACGGGCGGGCGGGACAAAGGTTCTCGCATGCTCCGCAACCAATGCAGCGCTCCTCGTTTACAACGGGAATCCTGGGCGAACCGGGGTTTGACGGATCGGACTTCACCATCCTGATGGCGCCTACGGAGCAGTGCCGGGCGCAGTTGCCGCAGCTGACGCCGTCGGTCAGCACCACGCAATTTTCCCTTATCCACACGGCATGACCGATCTGGATTGACGATTTGTCGGCCCTGTCGATCGGCAGGATTGCACCGGCAGGACACACATCGGAGCATCGCGTGCACTCGGGGCGGCAATATCCGCGCTCGTAGGACGATTCGGGCTGCATCAATGTAAGCAGATCTGTGGACGGGCGCAACACTTCGTTGGGACATACAGATACGCACAGCTGGCAGGCGGTGCAATGTGAGCTCAAATGCCTCAGCCCGCGGGCACCGGGCGGAACGATGCGGGTGCGCCGCAGGGGTATCTTCTTTTCCTCGATGACCGCCAGGCCACCGTCCACCACCTTTTCCTCGGCTTTCAAAGCCATCGCTCCAGCGACACCGGCGGCAGCGGCTACGAAGTTGCGGCGGGATGGGTCGGGCGCAGGCGCAGGTGTCTTTTCCTTGCGGAATTTGGCGAGACGGAACGAAATCGCATCCTGATGGCATTTGCCCACGCAGTCCATGCAGGCCACGCAACGTGAATAATCCACGGCGTGGGCCTTGGAGTCGATGCAGGCGCTCTTGCAGTTGCGGGCGCATAGGCCGCAGCCGTTGCACCGCGAAGTGTCAATGACGATTTTGAACAGGGAAAAGCGCGACAGAAAACCCAGGACCGTACCGACAGGGCAGATGGTGTTGCAATACGTGCGGCCATTGCGCCAGGCAAGCACCGCAAGCGCAACCAATGTAATGCCGGCCACAATGAGGGTCACCCACCCTTTCAGCCACACGTCGACCGTGTAGAAATCATAGCTGCCCCTATGTTCGGCCCATTTGGCAAGGAGGTTGTTTCCCCACATCCACAAGGGCGAGAGGAAGCTGCCGGCAATTCGGCCGTAGGCACTGTAAGGGGCGAGCAAGGCAACGAGGCTTCCTATGCCGAGGACAATGGCAACCACCATCACGCCGAGCATGGAATAGCGCAACACGTTTTTAGCCGGAGAATAACGGTATCGGTTACGCTTGGCTTTTTTGCCGAACCACGCAAAGCCGTCCTGCATGATGCCGAGGGGGCATATAACCGAGCAATAAAGGCGCCCGAAAAGCAGGGTCAGCACAACCAGCGCGGCAATCACCCCTACGTTGAGGGCGAGCAAGGCGGGAAGAAACTGTATCTTGGCCATCCAGCCGAGCCACGCGTGCACCGTTCCCGTAAAGTCGAGGAACAGCGCGGTAACGGCAATGATACTGAAAACGGCAAGCGCACGTCTAATATTTCGCAACATAAAGAATCATATTGGTTCAATGTCGCAAAATTAATGTTTTTTTCCGTGATTTACCAATATAAATTGCTGATTTATTTACCTTTTTACCAGAAAGACAGGGGATGCTTAGGCCAATGCTTTGATAGAAATAATAAATAAACAGTTAGATAATTAAACAAGAAACGGCCACGCGGGGGCGTGGCCGTGGTTTATCGGTTGGAGTTTATTATTTATCTTTGCGTTTTTCGAGTTGGCGGTCGAGGGCTTCGAGGGCGAGGTCGATGGCTTCTTCGAACGAGTCGGCGGTCTTGTCGGCCACGAGTTCGGGTTCCTGGGGGACGGTGAGCTTGATGATGGCCTGCTTGTTCATGGCCGTTTCGGGCTTGACGACTTTGAGGGTTACGTCGACTGCTGTCAGAGCGGGGTAGTGACGCGCGATGCGTTCGGCTTTCTTATTGATGAATGCGACGAGCTTCTCGGAAGCGTCGAAGTGGATGGCTTGAATGCGTACGTCCATGGTCTATCCTTTCTTTTGTGCGCGTGGATGCGCGAGTTGGTAATTATGTTGGAGTTCTCGATAGGAGAGATGGGTATAAATCTGTGTTGTGGCCAGCGATGAGTGGCCGAGGAGCTGCTGCACCGCCGTGATTTCGGCCCCTCCGTTGAGCATATCGGTGGCGAAGGAGTGGCGGAGCACGTGGGGTGTGCGTTTAGAACAACTGACGCGGCCCGCAAGTTCACCCTTGACGATGGCGTTGAGATGGCGGTATTCGAGCGCACGTCCGTCGTCGCGCACGAAAAGCTCGGGCGCGGAGGTGGAGGGACGGAGGGTGCGGTAGAGGGTTATCATTTCTTTCAATTCATCGCCGAAGGGGATAATTCTTTCTTTATTACGCTTGCCAAGCACTTTTAGTTCGCCGGCGCGCACATCCACATTTGAGTCGAGCAGCCCGGTGAGTTCCGAAGCGCGCATGCCCGTGGAGTAGAGCATGTCGATGATGAGGCGGTCGCGCACCTGGACGAAATCGGTGCTGTCGAACGGCGCGTCGAGGAGGCGCCCGGTGTCGTCGGGGCGTATTACGCTCGGAAGCGCCTTAGGCAGGGGTGCCGGAACGAGTTCCTCGGCGGGATTGTTCAGCAATCCGTGCCGGCGCATCATATAGTGGTAGAAAGCCCTGAGGGTCTGAATCTTGCGGCGTATCGACCGCGGGGAGATGCCTTTGGAGGCAAGATGCGCCACCCAAAGGCGCAAATCGTTAACCTCGGCCTGGACGGCATCGAAATGCGGGCCGAAGGCATCAATGGAAAAAGCCTCCCACTGGCGCAAGTCGGAGGCATACGACGAAACGGTATGAGCCGACATATTCAGCTCACACCGTATGTAATTCAGGAAAGAGTCGTACAGCTCTGTCATTGCCTATCGGAAGCCGGCGAGGTTTGCCAAGGCTTACGATTGCGAATTTAGCTATACTTCTCTATTTTTCCAAATAAAATCGGGAGAAAATGCTTGAAGAGGTGATTATTCTTCGGTAGCGCGGAGTTGCTGCACGTAAACTGCCTTCATCATTTTCTTGCGGTTTACGACAGAGGGCTTCTGGAAAGCCTGACGGCTGCGGAGTTCTTTCACGATGCCGGTTTTTTCAAATTTACGTTTGAATTTTTTGAGAGCGCGTTCGATGTTCTCGCCTTCTTTTACTTGTACGATGATCATATTTATATTAATGGTTTGATTTATTATCAGTCTGGTGCTTTACAAATAGCGGGGCAAAATTACGCATATTTTTTTGATTGGCAAAACATTTCCACCGTTTTTTTCATCCTGTTTACGAATCTGACGGTTTCGGTGATCCATCAATTGTCGCGGTCGGTGAAAAAGAGGGGAATGTGGGCCAGGAAGACGTCCTGGGCTGAAAGCAGCGGACGTGATGCATGGAGGTCGGCGAGGCGGATGTCGCCTATGATATAATTGCCGGATTCTGAAAAATATTGCTCGCGCACGGCAAGCCACGGAAGGTCGCGCACCCCGGCGGTGGCACCGTAGCGCACATACACACGCAGCGGAACATCCTCGGTGAACGCCGGGCGCCCGGCAAAGCCCATTTTCTTGTATTCATAGCGGTAGCCATGCAGACGCGCCATGACATCGCTCAATATCGACGAGGCCGTGGGCAGGCTTCCGGCGCCCTTGCCGAACATGAACTGGCGGTCGTAGCACTCGCCGCGTATCACGACGCCGTTGTACTCGTCGTCAACGCTGTATATGTATTTTGACGGGCTGACGAACTCCGGCATCACGAACATCGTGAAGCGCTCGTCAGACACCTTCACGACCTGTGCCACAAGCTTAATTTTCACCCGCTTTTCACGGGCATAGCGTATGTCGGAATCGTGAATGGTCGATATGCCGTAGGTGAAAATGCTGTCGGGAGCGACGTAAACCCCGAGGGCGTGGACGGTGATTATGATGAGCTTGAACAGCGAGTCGAAACCCTCGATGTCGAATGTGGGGTCGCTCTCGGCAAAGCCCAGTTCCTGCGCCTTGCGCAAGGCCGCCCCATAGTCTTCGCCATGGTCAAAAACCCGCGACAGGATATAGTTCGACGAACCGTTGAGGATGCCTTTCACCTCAAGCAGCAGATCGTTGTCATAATACTCCTCGAGGTTGCGGATGACGGGAATTGAACCGCAGGCCGAGGCGTCATAGAGGAGGGCGGTGTTATGGCGCCGCTGCAGCTCAATCAGTTCAGGCAGGTGGCGCGCTATCATGGCCTTGCTGCCCGACACCACGGGGATGCCGCGGCGCAGGGCTTCGGTGACGATACGGTAGGAAGCGTCCGGGTTGTCCACCACCTCCACGATGAGGTTTATCGACGGGTCGCCAAAAATGTCGGCGGCGTTGTCGGTGAGCAGCGCGGGGTCGACCTCGACCGCCCGCTTTTTCGTTATGTCGCGGACGCATATCCGGCGTATCTCGGCATGGGCGTTACGTGCACGGCCTATTATCTCAACGATGCCGCTGCCGACAACGCCAAGTCCAAAAAGTCCTATTTTTATGGGTCGCATATTCAGAGGGTGTTTATGAAAGGATGTATTATGTTGTTCAACGCGTCGTGCTCGACAAGGAATCCGTCGTGGCCGAACGCCGAGTCAATCTCGGCATAGGCGCCCCCGGGAATCTTGGCGGCCAGCGTGCGCATCTCGGCCGGGGTGAAAATTATATCGGTTGAGATTCCGACCACAATCGTGTTTGCAGTGACGCGGGCCAATGCCGCATCGACCCCTCCGCGCCCGCGGCCCACGTCGTGGGTGTCGAACGCGTCGAGAATAGTCACGTAGGAATACGCGTCATAGCGGCGGCACAGCTTTTCGCCCTGATATTGCTGATAGGTGCATGGGCGGTGGGCCGAGGGCGCCGGCATCGACCCGGGCGGGTCCTGCTGGGTAAGGTTGTAGCCTTCCGGCCCCCGGTAGGTCAGCAATCCTATGGCCCGGGCGGCGGCCAGTCCGTCGCGCGCGGCATCGGGGCGCGGTTCGCCGTAAGTGTGGTCGGCCTTGATTGCCATGCGCTGTGTCTCGTCAACGGCGATTGTCCAGGGCGAAGCCTTGGCATCAGTGGCTATAAGGATAAGCTTGTCAAAGCGTTCAGGCTGTTCGCACACCCATTCAATTGCCTGAAAACCGCCAACCGAGCTACCGACCATCGCATGAATTCGGTCCACCCCCAGATGGGTTGCGAGCAAGGCATGCGCCCGGGCCATATCGCGGATGGTCAGGCGCGGAAAGTCGCCGTAATAAGGCTGGCCAGTGGCCGGATTCACGCTCATCGGCCCCGTGGACCCGTAGGGCGAGCCCAGAATGTTGGCACAGACCACAAACCATTTGCCGGGGTCGAGAAAGCGGCCCGGTTCGACAGTGTGGGGCCACCAGTCGGCAACGTCGCTGTTTGCGGTGAGCGCATGGCACACCCACACCACATTGTCGCGGGCGGCGCTGAGGGTGCCGTAAGTATGGTAGGCAATCGAAAGCGAAGGCAGCACGCCGCCACATTCCAGTTCAAACGGCCTGTCGTGATGATAGAACTTCACCATGGTCCGCTCACTCTTCGGTTTTCTCAAAAGCCTGGCGGAAGTCGTCGATTATGTCATCGACATCTTCCAGGCCGAGCGAAATTCTCAGGAGGGTCGGCGTCACGCCCGCCGCCCGCAGGTCATCCTCGCTCAACTGCTTGTGTGTGGTGGATGCGGGATGGGTCACGACTGTGATTGAATCGCCAATCATGGTCATGTGCGCCGCAAGCTGGAGAGCTTCAACGAACTTGACGGTGCTTTCGAGCGTGCCCTTCAGCTCGACATTAAGCACCCCCGACGACCCGAAGCGGAAATATTTCGAGGCAAGTTCATGATACGGACTGTCGCCGAAGCCGACGAAGCTGACGCGGGCCACGTGGGGGTCATCGCGCAGGAACTCAGCGAGGCGGCGGGTTGACTGCACCTGATGGCGCACGCGCAGCGAGAGCGTTTCGAGACCGAGCAACATCAGATAGCTGTCGAAGGCCGACGGACACGTGCCGAGGTCGCGCAATCCGTCGACGCGGCATTTGGCGATGAACGCCGCCGCGCCAAAAGCCTCGCGCAGATTAAGTCCATGATACCCGTCCGAGGGGCCGTCGATGTTGGGAAAGCGACCGTTCGACCAGTCGAACGAACCGGCGTCGACAATCACGCCGCCCATGGCCGTGCCATGGCCGTTAATCCATTTTGTAGCCGAGTCAACGATGATGTCGGCGCCCCACTCTATCGGATTGCACAGATAACCGCCCGCGCCGAAGGTGTTGTCGACAATCAGAGGCACCCCGGCGGCGTGGGCCACAGCTGCGACACCCTCGATGTCGAGCACGGCGCAGGTCGGATTCCCCATGCTCTCGATAAACACGCCCTTGGTGCGGTCGTCGGTAAGCTTCCCGAAATCTTCGGGCGCCTCTCCCGAAGCAATGCGGATGGATATGCCGAGGCGGTCGAGGGTGTGACGGAAGAGGTTATAAGTGCCGCCATAAAGATATGGAGAGGCCACGATATTGTCGCCGGCCGACGCCAGGTTGGTGAGGGTCACGAGGGTGGCGGCCATGCCCGATGAGGTGGCTACGGCGCCCACCCCGCCGTACAGCGCGGCTATGCGCTCCTCATAAGCCGAAGTGGTGGGATTCTGCAGGCGGGTGTAGATGTTGCCGGGCTGTGACAGCTCGAACAGGTTGGCCGCATATTCGCAGGTTTCAAAGCGGTAGGCCGCAGTGGGATAGATTGCGAGGCCGCGCGAGCCTGTTTTTTCCTTGGGGTCGAGGCCGGCGTGTATCTGGCGTGTCTCGAAGCGGAGTTTCTTGTAGTCCATATCAATCTTTTTTACTGGTTATCTGTGTAAAATAAAAAATCCGGCTCGCGGAGCCGGATTTCAAGAAGTTTATCTGGATACATGACAACTTTACATCCGGCGGAGTCGGCTGCGCATCATCATGTTCATCATGTTGCGTGAGTTTGTCATGCTGCAAAGTTAGGCAAATATTTTGAATTACCAAATTTTTTCAACAATTATCCGATATATTCTTTCATACAGACATCATAAAGAACGTCGTGGCGGACAATTGTCAATCGTTCATGGTGCGGAGCAGCTCGTCGTTGTCGCGGGTGCGCTCCATGCGGTCCTTGATGAACTCCATGGCCTCGATGGGGGTGCGGTCGCCCAGGAAGCGGCGCAGAATCCACATGCGGTTGAGAGTTTCGGGACGCAACAGAAGGTCGTCGCGGCGCGTCGAGGACGAAACAATATCAACGGCGGGGAAGATGCGCTTGTTCGACAGACGGCGGTCGAGCTGGAGCTCCATGTTGCCGGTACCCTTGAATTCCTCGAAGATAACTTCGTCCATCTTGGATGAAGTCTCGGTCAAGGCCGTGGCGATGATGGTGAGGGAGCCTCCGCCCTCGATGTTGCGGGCCGCGCCGAAGAAACGCTTGGGTTTCTGGAGGGCGTTGGCATCAACACCACCCGACAGGATTTTACCCGACGCGGGAGCGACGGTGTTGTAAGCGCGGGCAAGACGGGTGATTGAGTCGAGCAGCACCACAACGTCGTGTCCACATTCCACCATGCGCTTCGCCTTCTCGAGCACGATTCCGGCGATTTTCACATGACGGTCGGCGGGCTCATCGAATGTCGACGCGATAACCTCGGCATTGACACTGCGCATCATGTCGGTCACTTCCTCGGGACGTTCGTCGATGAGGAGAATCATGATGTATGTCTCGGGGTGATTCTCGGCAATGGCATTTGCAATATCTTTAAGGAGCAAGGTCTTACCTGTTTTGGGAGGGGCCACGATGAGGGCGCGCTGGCCTTTGCCGATGGGGGCGAACATATCGACCACGCGTGTCGACATATTGCAGGTGGTGGCACCGCCGGTGAGGTCGAATTTCTCGTCGGGGAAGAGGGGGGTGAGGTGTTCAAAGGGCTTGCGGTCGCGGATGAAGTCGAGCGAACGGCCATTCACACGCAGGACGCGGCACAGCGGGAAATACTTCTCGCCTTCCTTCGGGGGACGGATGGTGGCCTCGACGACATCGCCGGTCTTAAGGCCGTATTGTTTGATTTGCTGCTGGCTGACGAGCACGTCGTCGGGCGACGGGAGGTAGTTGTAGTCGCTCGAACGAAGGAAGCCGTGGCCCTGCGGCTCTATTTCAAGCACTCCAAGAGTCTGGAGGAAATCCTCGAAATCATATCGCTGGGCGGGTTGCAGGCGCTGGTCGGCCACGACACCCTGGGGCTGCTGCATGCCCTGATTGTTCTTATTCTTTTTCTTCTTGCCCTGGTTCTGCGGCTGCTGCGGCATGGGCTGGCCGGGTTCGACCAGGGTAATGGGAGCCGCCGGCGCGGGTTCGGGCTGACGGCGGGGCTGCTCGTGAGCGAACTCCTTGTCCTGCTGTGAACGCGGAACGAACTTGCGGCCTTCGCGCAGGGGAAAGAACGAGCTGAAATCGCCTTTTGGAGCAAACTTGCTTTTCTGAGGCTGGGCGGGTTCCTGACGGACTTCTTCCACCTTGGCGCCCTGGGTGGCCTCGGGTTCATTGTCCGACGGCTGGGGAGCCGGGGCAGCCTCTTCAGATTTGGCAGCGGGTTCAGGCGCCTGCTCCTTGGCGGGAGCCTCAGCAACCGGGGCGGCAGCCTCTGTTTGTTCTGTGGCGGGAGCCTCGTCAGCGGGCGCCTCGGTCATAGTAGCGTCGACCTTGACAGCCTGACGTTCGGCAAGCTCCTTTTTCGACGGACGGCCGCGGCGGCGCTTAGGCTGCTCGGGAGCGGCTTCCTCGGCTGGTGCCGATGCTGCGGCGGGCGCAGATTCGGGCGAGGGGGCCGGGGATTGAGGTTCTTTTGCCTCGGCGGGAGCCTCTTTTTTCTTGCGTGTGCGTTTTTTGGGCTCTTCGCCTGAGGCCTCGCGCTTGCGGGAAGCGCCGGAGGCGGCTTTGGCTATGGCCTGCTCGTCAAGGATGCTGTAAATTAATTCCTGTTTGGCCGAAAGGTCTATTTTTTTGATGCCAAGTTCTTCAGCCACCTTTTTAAGGTCGGCATCAGACAAAGCTTCGAGGTCGGATATATTATACATATTTATATAGTAGCGGGCATCAACACCCGTTGTGAATTGTTCTTCAAAAAGGACAGTAATAAAATGTGGATGGGGGAATGTGTCAGGTAGCCGTGTGGGATTCCTAAACGGAAACTGCCGGCAAGCATGTAGCGTTGATGAATTGCAGCGCGGGTTTTGCACGCTTTTGCACCGCAAAGTTACTACAATCTTTTTTTAAAAACAACTGCTATATGAAAAAAGTTGTGAGGATTTTGTATATTTGCAGCGGCCCGGGCAATTGTTTGCGGGGTCACAAAAGCAAAAGCCGCCAGATGTTTGTTTATCAATAAAGGCGGCGATAGCCGTAACGTTTAACTATTTTTACCCCTATATTCTTATGAAAGGTCGAAGTCTCATATTCACCGCATTGCTGGTGCTTGCGGCAGGCATAGTCCTGATAATCACCCATGCTTCCATCCGTTCGACCGGTGTCGTGACCACCGGCGGCATCCTGTTCATACTGGCGGGAGTGCTCAACATGCTCGTGTTTGAGGGCGAACGCAAGCGCGGACGCGAGGGACGGGGAGTTTTCGCGGCCACGTTCAGCTGGCTCACCAGCGCCGCCGCCGTCATCCTGGGCGTGTGCATGCTGATATTCCAGGACACGTTCATCCCGCTCGTGCCGGTTATGTTCGGCATCCTCGTGGCGTTCAGCGCGCTCTATCAGTTCTATATCCTCGCAATCGGCGCCCGGCCCGTGCTGCTGCCGGGATGGCTGTATATAATACCGATCGCGCTCGTCGGTGGAGCCGTCTACATATTTTTGCAGAGACCCGACATCCACGACCCCAAAATCATGCTTGCCACCGGAATCTCGCTGGTTGTGTTCGGAGCCGGGAGCCTCATAGAGGGCATACTTCTGGGCAACGAGCACCGCAAGACCCTGAAAGAAAAGAAAGCCAGCGAAGCTGCCGACGCCAAAGCCTCCACGGCGCCGCTTTCCGAAGATTCGGCAAGCCACGAAGCGGTCCCGGAATCCCCGGCGCCCGAAAACTCCGGCGACACCGAATCCGGCACAAAGTAAACGGTCTGTTTGCCTCAAAAAATCAAAAAATATCAAGATTTCAGGCATTTATTGTTTGTCAATTGAAAAAAAGTTACGATATTTGCAGCTGCAAAACCGGAAAAGCCTCCCGGCATCCGGTTTTGCACCGCTTTTAAACGCAATCACTATCTAATCAAATCGCAAATATTCAACGACAATGACAAAAGCAGACATCGTTAGCGAGATTTCAAAGTCGACCGGCATCGACAAGCCTGTCGTCCTTGAAACCGTTGAGAAATTCATGCAAGTTGTAAAAGAGTCGCTGGCCGCAGGAAATAACGTGTACCTGCGTGGCTTCGGCAGCTTTATCATCAAGGTGCGTTCCGAAAAAACCGCCCGTAACATCTCACAAAATACCACCATCGTCATTCCCGAGCACAAAATTCCCGCGTTCAAGCCCGCGAAAGTGTTCATGGAAGATGTAAAATAAACCGAAATTATTAACTTTTTAATTATCGCCGATATGCCCAGCGGAAAAAAACGTAAAGGCCATAAGATGGCTACTCACAAGCGTAAAAAACGTCTTCGCAAGAATCGTCACAAGAAGAAGTAAGCTGTTCTTCCCGGCGTTTATTGCCGTTTAACGCGATTCAACGACATGCAAAGGACAAACTTGATGAGATTCACGCCAAGCGCCATTAAAATCCATCAATTGTCCTTTGTGTCTTATTCAGCAATCCAATTCTCAACCCCATGAAAAGTGAACTTATCGTAGACGTGCAGGCGGCCGATGTGTCGATTGCCCTTCTGGAAGACTCCCGGCTGGTGTCGCTCCAGAAAGAGGCCCGCAACATATCGTATGCCGTGGGCGACATCTACCTGGCAAAGGTCAAAAAGCTCATGCCGGGCCTGAACGCCGCATTCGTCAACGTGGGTTACGAGAAGGATGCATTCCTACATTACCTGGATCTTGGCCCCCATTTCGCCTCTTATCAGGAATACATCTCACAGCTCCTTGGCGAGGACCGTCGGCGCGTCCCCGCCATTGAGAAAATGCAACTTTTGCCCGACATTGACAAGCACGGCGCAATCGCCGAGACCCTCAAGCAGGGTCAGGAACTCCTTGTCCAGATTGTCAAGGAACCCATATCCAGCAAAGGCCCCAGGCTCACCACCGAAATCACCTTCACAGGCCGTTTCATGGTGCTGATTCCGTTCAGCGACAAAATCTCGATTTCGCAGAAAATCAAGTCGGCCGAGGAAAAAATGCGCCTGCGCCAGCTCATCGAGAGCATCAAGCCCAAGAATTTCGGCGTGATCGTGCGCACTTCAGCCGAGGGAAAACGCGTGGCCGAACTCATCCACGAACTGAAAACCCTGGTAAACTGCTGGAACACAACAGTCGCCAAAGCACAGAAAGCCACGCCCCCGTCGCTCATTTTTGAAGAAGAAAGCCGCATCGTCGGCATGCTGCGCGACGTGTTCAGCCCATCGTTCGAGGCCATCCACGTCAACGACCCCGACATCCACGCCCAGATTGACAAGTATGTCAGCCTGATTGCCCCCGAGGCAAAAGACATCGTGAAGCTTTACCAAAAGGACGAGCCCATATTCGACCATTTCGGCATCACCCGCCAGATAAAGTCGTCGTTCGGCAAAACGGTGTCGTTCCGCTCGGGAGCCTACATCATCATCGAGAGCACCGAGGCCCTGCATGTGGTCGACGTCAACTCGGGCAACCGCTCCAAGGCCGCCAACGACCAGGAGACCAACGCCCTTGAGGTCAACCTGCGCGCCGCCGACGAAATCGCACGCCAGCTGCGCCTGCGCGACATGGGCGGCATAATTGTGGTTGACTTCATCGACATGGCCAAAGGCGAACACCGCCAGCAACTCTACGAGCACATGCGCGAAATAATGGCCAACGACCGCGCCCGCCACAACATCCTGCCCCTCAGCAAATTCGGACTGATGCAAATCACCAGGCAACGTGTGCGCCCGGCCCTGGACATCACCACTGCCGAAACCTGCCCGTCGTGCTTCGGCAAGGGAGAGGTACAGCCGTCGCTGCTGTTCACCGACACCCTCTATGAAAAGCTCGAATATGTTGTCAACACCCTCGGTCTGAAAGGCTTCATCATGTATGTCCACCCCTTTGTCGACGCATACATCAAGCGCGGACTGTTCACATCGATGTACGGTAAGTGGCGCCGCAAGCTCGGCCGCTGCTTCAAGGTGCTTCCCGACCAGTCGCTCGCCTATCTGCAATACCGCGTGCTCGACTCGGAGAAAAACGAAATCGACCTCAAGGAAGAAAAGGACATGAACGCCTCGAAAGCCGACAAGGTCACCAACAAGGCCCGCCAACGCGGCGCAGCGGCCGAAAACCTCAGCGACCTCGAACTGGCCGAAGAGGCAGTGCCCGCAGCAACCGCCGGAGACACCGAAGCGAAGCCCAAACGCAAGCGCAAGCGCAAAAAGAATCCCGCAGCCGCGCAGGCCGAGACACCTGAAACCGCTCCGCAAACCGAAGCAATTCCGACGGCAGAGCCCGCCCAGGAAGCGCAGGCGCCCCCTGCCGACGCAGACGCCCGTCCCGAGGCACCGAAAGAAAAGCCCAAGGCAAAACCACGGCCGCGCAAACGTCCGGCTCAAAAAGACGCGGCTACAGCCGAAGCTACAGCCGAGCCCACGCTCGACCCGGCCAAAACGCTGCCCCCACCAAGATCCAACCAACCGGAGGAATAACCTTCCCGACCCACAAAAAGGCTGTGCCGCGACCGGCACGGCCTTTTTTATCGAGTTGCCCGTTTGACGGAAAATAGCTATCTTTGCAGTTCAAATAATTTTGAAATCTCCATCTATGAACAGAATACTCCAGAACATGCCGCCGGTTGTTAAGAATCTGTTGATTCTCAACGTCATATTATGGCTGGCTATGAGTTTTGTCCCTGTCATCGACTCGCGCCTGATGCAATGGTGCGCCCTCCACTATTTTACCTCACCGGCCTTCAATGTAGCGCAGCTGGTGACTTACATGTTCCTCCACGGCGGATTCATGCACCTGTTTTTCAACATGTTCGCCCTGGTGATGTTCGGCGGAATCATTGAGCGGTCGATGGGCTCGAAGCGCTTTCTTTTTTACTATCTGTCATGCGGTATTTTCGCCGCGCTGGTGCAGATGGGCGCCTATGCGGTGGCACTGAGCCACTACACCTCGATGTTCTCCCCCGAACAGCTCCACGAAATAATCGATCAGGGATGGCGGCACCTTTCGCAGGGCTATCAATACTCCGACCCCACCCTGGCCAAGATAAACGCCCTGGTCAACGGCCCGATGGTCGGGGCATCCGGCGCCATCTACGGCGTGATTCTCGCCTTCGGCATGCTCTTCCCCAATCAGCCCATATACCTGTTCTTCATTCCCGTGCCCATCAAGGCCAAGTGGATGGTGCTGGGCTACGGCATCCTTGAACTCACCTACGGCCTCGGTTCGGCCACGGACAATATCGCCCACTTCGCCCACCTCGGCGGCATGATAGCCGGCGTGTTCCTGATTCTTTACTGGAAAAAGAAGGGTGTATTCAACAACCACTGGTTCTTCTGATGCTCAAGGCATTCCGAATTCTCTCCGACTCCTCCGCGACGCTTGTCCTGAGCGCGTTGATTATCGCCGTGTTTTTCATCTCGCCCGACATCTCGCTCGGCGGCGACTGGCACGCCACGGCCTCCGAGCCATGGCGACTGGCAGCCTATTCGCTGCTCCACAACCGGGCGCAACATCTGGTAATCAACCTCGCGTTGCTGCTCAGCTTCGGCAGCCGTTATGAAACCCGCACCTCAGCCCTCAGGCTTCTCGTGGTATTCATCGCAGGCGGCATCATGGGCGGGGCGCTGTTTGCCGCCGCATCTGCCGCATCCGGCAATACGTCAGTAACTCTCTGCGGCTCCTCCGCCGCAGTGATTGCCGTGATGTGCGCATGCCAGACCGACAGACGCTCGGGGTTCTCCATCTGGGGACTGTCGCCGTTTTTCGTGCCCATACTGCTGACATTGGACAGCATCATGGGCCTGTTTGGCTCAAACACCGGGGGCAGCCTGGCGCACATCGGCGGAATCATTGCGGGAGTGGCGGCGGGACTGCTGGCCAACCGCCCGTCGACGGGACACAACCCTCCTGCCCACATAATCGGCAAGGCCGAACGCTCGGGCTACTCATCGCTGACCGGCGAGGAACGAGACATTCTGTTCAACCAAAATTCCACTGAAAAATGAGTTCTACAAAATCTACATGGCACCGCATAGTGGACGTAATGCTGTGGACATTCACCATAATCTGCGCCACAGGGTTGATTGCCGGCTCGTTCGGCGGCAACATCGACCCGGCGTCACTCAAGGGAATATGCCTGATGGTAATGACCCTGCCTGGATGGATATTGCTGATGCTGTTGGCCACGGTGCTCGACCTGTTATGGTGCCGTAAAGCCCTGATGCTATGCCTGCTCACCTTCATTGCCTGCGCATCAGCCATCTGGGAATTTTCGCCACTGAACCTGTCCCGCCCGTCCATGGCCGACTATGCCAAAAATCCAAAGTTCACGTTCATGACCTACAACGTGGCCAACCTTTACGACCTCACCGAGCAATACCCGGGCGACGTCAACCCTATGATAAGTTATATATTGCTCACCCAACCTGACGTGGTCAACCTGCAGGAATGTCCGCTGCTGTCGGTCTACAAACCCACACGCATCACGAGCAAACAGATTGACTCGCTGCACCGCGCATATCCCTACATATTAATCTACGGCTACAGCAACGCCCTCCTGTCAAAATATCCGGCGGAGTCAATCCACCTGCCCGGGCCCAACAAGCCCGGCAATGAAATTGCGGCTTTCAGGCTGAATATCGAAGGTACAAAAATAACACTGTTTGACGTCCACCTTCAATCATACTCACTGTCGAGCCAGGACAAGGAACTGTTCCACGAAATCACCGACCTCAAGGATCCCGAAGGCGCGAAATCAATCAAAAGCAGTGTCCGCGAGGTGAAATCGCAGTTGCTTACCAAGATTCAGGCCGCAGCAGTCCAGAGAGCGGACGATTGCCGGCGCCTGATCAGATTCATCGAGCACTGGGGCGGACCGAACGTAATAGTGGCCGGCGACTTCAACGATGTGCCGGGATGCTACACCCTCCGCCAACTGGCCGACTACAAATTCAGGCAGGTGTATCCTGAGCTCGGCTTCGGACCGATGATAACGTTCAACCGCGACCGTTTCTACTTCCGCATCGACCATATCCTTTACCGCGGCGATCTAACCCCCTTGCGGATAAGCCGTGGCGACATAAAATGGTCTGACCACTATCCGTTGCTGGCAACTTTCGCCATCACGCCTTCAAAATAGTTGTATTTTAACTGCGATTTGTGTATCTTTGTGGAATCAAACCACAACGCTACCACCATGCGCAAATTTCTTTCAATTATTTTCATTCTCTTTGCTATTATGGCCAAAGCTGAAAATCCTCTCTTCCAACCATTTGACACCCACAACGCCACCGCGCCCTTCTCGAAGATAACCAATGCCCACTGGGAAGAGGCCATCGACCGCGCCATCGGTCTGGCCCGGCAGGAGGTAGACGCGATTGTCAACAACCGCGCCCGCCCCGATTTCGAGAACACCATCGAGCCACTCGAGCGCTCGGGCGAAGACCTCAACCGCGCCCTCGGCCTATTCTACGCCCTGCTGTCGGCCAACTCCGACGACGAGATGATGGAAATCGCCATGCGCGTCTCGCCCAAGCTCAGCGACTACTCCACCTCGATTGTACTCAACGAGGGTCTTTGGAACCGCGTAAAGCAGGTCTATGACGACCGCGAACTTTTCAACCTCACCCCGGAGCAGAAGACCCTCCTTCAGAACACATACGACTCGTTCGCCCTCCAGGGTGCCAATCTCCAGGGCGAGGACCGCGAGACTTACCGCCGCCTCTCGGCCGAACTCTCCAACCTCACCACCCAGTTCGGCCAGAACGTGCTGAAGGAAATGGCCACTTACGAAATCTGGCTTACCGCAGATGACCTCGCAGGTCTGCCCGAAAGTTCGATTGCAGCCGCCGCCGAAGCCGCCAAAGAGAAAGGCCGCGAAGGTGAATACCTCTTCACACTTGACGCACCCGTCTACATGGCGTTCATGAAGAACTCGTCGCGCCGCGACCTCCGCGAACGCATGTGGCGCCTCTACTCGGGCCGCAACATGCAGGGTGAATATTCCAATATCGAGATTCTCAAACGAATCGCCGACGTGCGCCGCCAGATAGCCAACCTCCTCGGCTCGCCCGACTACGCCTCGCATTCGCTCAAACGCACCATGGCCAAGAATCCCGCCGGCGTCTACGATCTGCTGAACAGCCTCCGCGAGGCCTATACAGCCCCGCTGCAAGCCGAGATGGCTGAACTCACCCGCTTTGCTTCAACCTTCGAGGGCGCGCCCGTCGAGATTATGCCGTGGGACTATTCGTATTATTCCAACAAGCTCAAGGCCGACAAATACTCGTTTGACGAAGAGGCCCTCCGTCCCTACTTCGAACTCAACAACGTGATTGACGGTGTATTCGGCCTCGCCACAAAGCTCTATGGCCTGCAATTCACATACAACCCCGAGATTGAGGTCTACCATCCCGATGTAAAGGCTTATGACGTTACCGGCCCCGACGGAAGTTTCGTCGGCGTGCTCTACACCGACTTCTTCCCCCGCGCCTCCAAGCGTCCCGGTGCGTGGATGACCAATTTCTCTGAACAGTATGTGGATGCCGAGGGCAAGGACCACCGCCCCAACGTGTCGATTGTGATGAACTTCACCAAACCCACCGGCGACACCCCCTCGCTGCTCACGCCATACGAAGTCGAGACATTCCTGCATGAATTCGGCCACTCGCTGCACGGGCTGCTTGCAAAAGGCACGTACGCCTCGGTTTCGGGCACCAACGTTTACCGCGACTTCGTGGAGCTCCCCTCCCAGTTCAACGAAAACTACCTCACGGAAAAAGAGTTCCTCGACGGCTTTGCCCGCCACTACCAGACCGGCGACTCCATTCCCCAGGAACTCATCGACCGCCTCGTCGCATCCCAGCAATACGGCGCCGCATACGCCTGCATGCGCCAGCTGATGTTCGGTTTCCTCGACATGGCGTGGCACACAATCAAACAGCCTGTCTCTGATGCCGTCGCCTTCGAGATCAGCGCTGTCGAACCTGTTAAAATATTCGCCCCCGTCGACGGCACAATGACCTCCCCCCAGTTCTCCCACATTTTCTCGGGAGGCTATGCCGCCGGTTATTACAGCTACAAATGGGCTGAAGTGCTCGATGCCGACGCTTTCGACTACTTCAAGCAGCACGGTATCTTCGACCGCACCACCGCCGATTCGTTCCGCACCAACGTCCTCGAACGCGGCGGCTCGGAAGACCCTGGCGAGCTCTACCGCCGCTTCCGTGGTCAGGATCCCACTGTCGACGCCCTCCTGCGCCGCGACGGCATTAAGAAATAATGTTGCCTGACAATATCACAATCTCCACCGCTTCCTTTGCCCCAGTGGCGCCGTCGGTCTACCTCGGACTGATGGCCCGCAGAATGGCAGGGAGGCGGTGGTGGCTTTTTGCAATATCTTTCGCCGTGATAGCTACCGGCATATTCACCGACTGGCGCATATCGGTGATAGGGCTGATGCTCGTATTCATCGTATATCCCATGGTGATGTCGCTCGTAATGCTAAACCACGCCCTCGACCCCGATGTAATATCGCGCTCGCGCACGACTGCGGCAACTTTCACCCGCGGCTACGTATTTCTTGCCGCCGCCCCATCCATGCGACCAGTAAGGAGGATTCCGGGCACCCTGCCTAAGTCCTTGAAACTGGCCGTCGTGCCTGTAAAAAGCTTAACTGCAACCGGCGGAAGGCTTATTATTGAGACCGGCAGCCGCGTTCAGGATTTCGTGATTGTTCCCGAAGCTGCCGTGAGTCCCGGCGACATGCGCACGCTACTCAACGCCTTCAGCCCGATAGAGGAAGGTGTTTAGGGAGTGTTTATGATGCCCCCTAAATTGCCAAACCGAAAATAATTCGTAACTTTGCAGCCGGAAAATTCATTCAAACACAAAATATAAACCCTATGAAACTTCTCGAAGGAAAGACCGCCCTCATCACCGGCGCGGCCCGCGGCATCGGCAAAGCCCTTGCCCTGCGTTTCGCCCAGGAAGGCGCAAACATCGCTTTCACCGACCTCGTAATTGACGAAAACGGCAAGCAGACCGAAGCCGAAATCGCCGCCCTCGGCGTAAAGGTTAAAGGCTACGCCTCGAATGCCGCCAATTTTGAACAGACCAAAGAAGTCGTTGATCAGATCAAGAACGACTTTGGCCGCATCGACATCCTTGTCAACAACGCCGGCATCACCAAAGACGGCCTCATGATGCGCATGACCGAGCAGCAGTGGGACGCCGTTATCGCCGTAAACCTCAAGAGCGCGTTCAACTTCATCAACGCCGTGCTTCCCATCATGCTCCGCCAGCGTGAAGGCTCCATCATCAACATGGCATCTGTAGTCGGCGTACACGGCAACGCCGGCCAGTCGAATTACGCCGCCTCCAAGGCAGGCCTCATCGCCCTCGCGAAGAGCATCGCTCAGGAAGTAGGCTCACGCGGCATCCGCGCCAACGCCATCGCCCCGGGCTTTATCGAAACAGCCATGACCGAGGCCCTTCCCGACGCAGTACGCGAAGAATGGATCAAGAAAATTCCCCTGCGCCGCGGCGGCAAGGTTGAGGACATCGCTTCTGTCGCCCTCTTCCTCGCATCCGACCTGTCGAGCTATGTATCCGGCCAGGTTATCCAGGTTGACGGCGGCATGAACATGTAATCCGTCCCCCGGAAAGGCTTACAAAACTCATACCGGCCATGCCGGTCATGACCCACCAGACGGTCATGACCGGCATGGCTCTTTTTCCGCCCAGACAGGCCGCATCCCGATTAACATTATTAACACCGCGCAACACTTCTGCCAAGTTAAAAGTTGGAAATATGTTATAAAACATATTTTTAATAACTAACTATAATTCAGGGCAATAAACCAACCATTTTATAAACATTAATCTAATTTGCATTTTTTAAAACTGGATTATTTCACTATTCCCGCTTATTTTTGTAACTTTACAAAGTGTGAAAAAAGCACCGAAAAATTTTAACATTTTCGTCATGGAGCAGACCTTCGTTATCCTAAAACCTTCCACCATCCAGCGCAGTCTCGTGGGCGACGTGCTCACCCGCTTCCAGCGCAAGGGACTGTTCATCACCGGCATCAAGATGATGCAGCTCGACGAACAGATTCTGCGGATACACTACGCTCACCTTGTCGACCGTCCATTCTTCCCGATGCTCGTCAATTCGATGACCGTAACTCCCGTAATCGTGATGGTGCTTAAAGGCAAGGATGCCGTTGCTGTCGTCCGCTCGATGGTTGGCGCAACCAATTGCCGCAACGCCGCTCCCGGCACCATACGCGGCGATTTCGGAATGTCGGGGCAGGAAAATATCGTCCACGCCTCCGATTCTCCCGAAAACGCTGTAATCGAAATCAACCGCTTCTTCAAGCCGGAAGAAATCTTCGATTACCCCATCCCCACCCTGGCCGCGACTTACGCTCCCGATGAAATTGACCAATAATTGTCCTGACCGCCCATGAAACTCTCTCGCAAACTTACACTTCTCGGCTCACTCGCCTTCTCGATGATGCTTTCCGTCGGAGCTTTCGCCCAAAGCTACCGGCTTCCCGGCCAACACTCGGAACAGCACGGAAACCTTATCGCGTCGCAGAGCCACAATAATCTCGAGGTTGACAACACCACCAAGTATCTTGAATCCCTCTTCGCCGAAGAAGAAGAGCCCGAATTTGACATCTACACCGAAGGCTGGGAAAGCGGATTCGTAAACTGCTACAAGAACGCCACCGTTCCGCAAACTGCCGTAATCGACGTGAGCCACTATGCCATCCCCCACCCCGGGTATGTAACCTCTCCCTACGGCTACCGCAAGCGTTTCCGCCGAATGCACAAGGGCATTGACCTCAAGGCCAACACCGGCGATACCATCCGCGCGGCATTCGACGGCAAGGTGCGCCTCACCAAATACGAACGCAAAGGCTACGGCTACTACGTTGTCCTCCGCCACACAAACGACCTTGAAACCGTCTACGGCCACCTGTCGAAATTCCTCGTAGAACCTGACCAGTATGTACGCGCCGGCGACCCCATCGCCCTGGCAGGCAACACAGGCCGCTCGTTCGGCTCCCACCTCCATTTCGAGACGCGCTACATGGGATATGCCATCAACCCTGCGGCAATATTCGACTTTGCGAACCAGACAACGCATACCGACCTCTACACGTTCGACAAGAACACCTACCAGAACGCCCGAAACTTCTCGCCCGAGGCCAATGCGGCCTACGCAGCCAACTACCGCGCCACGCACAAGGTCGAATTCGGCAACAAAAAGACCGCCGAACCCAAGGCGTCGGCTTCAAAGTCGTCTTCAAAGAACTCCCACCGCAGCGTAAAGGTGAAAAAAGGCGATACCCTCAGCCGCATCGCATCGCGCAACGGCACAACAGTCCAGGCCCTCTGCCGCCTCAACGGCATAAAGTCATCGGCAAAGCTCCGCCCCGGTCAGACACTCAAGGTAAAATAACCGGTGTCGGTTTCAGGACATTCCTGAAATAATCCACAAAAAAATACACAGCCGCCTATCGGCGGACGACCCGCAAACGGACAAACGTTGAACCGGCCATAAAAGGCCATAAGTCAAATGTTTGTCCGTTTGCGCGTTGTCAACCATATGCTTCATATCCTCATCACCTCACAACCACACCATCCGCTTATGAAAAGGCTCATATCGATATTTCTGCTGCTGACGGCCTTCATAACTGCAAAAGCCGAGCTTTCCGAGAAAGCCATACGCGACATAATAATCAAGTGTGACGTTGCCGATACAGTGCTGCAGGCGCCGGACGCTCCGACGTTCTGGCAGCTCCTGCGCCACACGAACCCGGAATTTCGCAAAACCGCCAAATCGCTCGCTTCGTCGGGCGACCGCGACATCAAACGCGAACTGATAAATGAGCTGAGCAACTGCGACCAATATTTCCGCACCGTGCCTACCGCGCCAGGTCTGTATGATTTGAGCGAGCATATAGTGGAATCGAGCGGAATAAGGGCGATAAGCCCAACCGCGACACTCACGATAACTGACGAAAGTGACATTGCCGTTTTCGGCTATCCCAACGGCTACCTTTTCATGACCGGCGGGCTGCACAAGGCTGTGACAGGCGATACGACCGTGCTGCGGTCATTGTTTGCGGCCGAAGCAGCCCATTATGCGCTCCAGCATGCCTATGCCCACAATAAGTACGAGAAGAAACGCCGCAACCGCCATCGTTTCTGGCGCATATTCGGCGCCGTGGCTCTAACGGGCGCGTCGGTGCTCGCCGATAATGCGACCGACGGGTACTTCCCGGTCGAACTCGGACTGATGGCCGCCACAGCCATAGCGACCACAGATGTGGTCATCCGCTATCCCATGCGCTACACGCCCATGCAGATTTACGAAGCCGACATTGTGGCCTACCGCTACTGCCAGCTTGCGTTCGGCTCAGGGCTGCATTACATAATGGCCCTTCGGCTCGTGGGAAACGACCTGGACGCATCAGCCGCAATGATGGCTAACGCTCCGACCGTGGCCGACCGCATATCAGTGCTTCAATACCTCGACACTCATCCCGAGATACGCAGCCGGGTAAAAACCCGCAACACGCGGCCTAAGTACATAAAGAAATATTTCGACCCCTTCCTGCCGTCAAACTACCGTTGAACACGCCTGCGTACAACCACTCCGCCCTGCCGTCTGTAAGGCCCAAGGGTGAAGTCGGAAGCAGTGACCATGACCGTGTCAACACCACGGACATCAAGATATTCCGTCAGTTCGCGCATCGCCCGGCGCGACGAAGATTCCACAAGATGTGGCCGGCACCTTGGCACGAGCACAGCTTTGTTGCCATGACGCACCAAGAGTGGCACATTTTCTTTCCGTCCCACCGAAAACGCCTCACTGACGGGGTCGGCATCAGCCACCGCAGGCACCAGCAGCAGGCAAACACCCACCGCGCATACGGCACAAATCCGCCATGTGCGGCGCGTGACATTCATCAGGATGGCAACAGACACCACGGCCAACCCGAACAGCATTGCCTGAAGTCCACTGACATAGAGGCCTGACAATTCAGCCCACCCCATTGACGACAGCCATTGTGTAAACATATCAACAAAACCGACGATATGGTCAATGCCCCGTTCAATCCATGAAATCCTGACACCGAAACAGCCTGCCACAACCAGCACAATCCCACCCGTCATCAAAACCGGCAACAGGCCAACCACAAGAAGGTTTGACAGCACAAACACCAATGGAAAACGGTGAAAATAGAACACTGTCAGCGCCATTGTTCCAAGCACCGCCCCCAATGTCACCGCAACGGCCTCGCCAATCCTGAATTTCCATCCATCGCGCGGAGAAAAAGGGTTCAATGGCCCGGCAAACGCCAGAATACCAAGCACAGCGCACACCGACAGCTGAAATCCGACAGAGAAGAGGCTGTATGGCCACAGGGCCAGGAGGACAAGAATGGCGATGCAGAGTGAATTTAACGTGTTCACCCCCCGGCCAACAATGCCGCCAAGCATGAATACAGACAGCATGACCCCGGCCCTGACTGCCGACTCAGGCATCCCGACCATCGCCACATAGCCCCAGAGCATCAACAGCGACAGGGCAATGCGCAGCCGGGCAGCCGAGGGCCACGCCCTCAGCGGGAAAAGAGCCAGCCCAACGAGCATCACAATCATACCGACATGGAAGCCGCTAAGGGCCAGCGCATGCGCCAATCCTGTGGCACGGAAATTATCACGCATGTCGGATTCGAGCTCATCTCCATTACCTGTAATCAACGCAGTCAACAACCCGTAGGACTTGTCAGACAGTCCGCTATGTGCAAGAACTCTGATTACTTCGCGGCGCCGCGACGCAAACCATGCGGTCATGGATGGCTCTACGCCGCCTTCGGTCATCTCCTCCTCCGCAATAAAAGCCCCCGCCACTACCTTTCTTTTCAAAAACAAAGTGGAATAATCGGCCTGATATGGAAAATGGCCACCGGCATCAAGAGGCTCAATATCGGCCCGGAACCGAACCTTTGCCCCCACAGCCGGTTCAATCCACCGTGGCAGCGACGCCACCTGCATTCCAAAAGGTTCCACGGCAACCATACGTCCGGCATACTCCACAGAATCGGCACGCACGACCAGCGTCTGCGCCCGCCGGGTGTTGTACACACTCTCTATCACACCACTGACCGTCCTTTCACCGCCTCCGAACACCCACGGCGGTGCTTCCGCCGCTCGGTTAGCTTCCGCTACAATCCACCCGGCAGCGACGGCATACAGGCCGAACGCGATATATTGCCGACGACATACCATGAACATCACTCCAACGGCCGTCACGACAGCCGGCAGCCACCATCCGCACCCTTTCCACCATAACAAAATACCCGCCATCCAGCCAACAGCAGCCGGAAGAGCGGGTAAGTATGAGAAAGGCGGCTTCATGCCGTCGACTTGTTATGTACGGATTATTGCACCGTACGGAGCACTACAAACAGGCTGGATACGCTGATAATCACCCACAGGGCGACAGCAAGCATCAATGGCTTGATACCCACGCTCTTAATCATCTTTATGGTGAGCGATGCGCCAATCATGAACAGAGTCACGACCATACCGCGCTTGGCAATCCACACCATCGTGGCGGTGAAGGCCTCGGGCAGGGGAACATAAGTGTTCACGATCATGGCCAGCACGAAGATGAAGATAAACCATGGAATTGAGACTTTCCCGGTCTTGTCGCGGAAAATAAACATCGTGGCGAATGCAAGCGGAATTATCCACAATGCACGGGTGAGTTTGATAAGTGTGGCCGTCTGCAGCGCGACCTCACCGTACACTTCGCCGGCACCGACCACCGACGAGGTGTCGTGAATGGCGATTGCAGCCCATGTGCCGAACTGTGTCTGCGTCATGTCGAGCATGTGGCCAAGCGGGGGGAACACGAAGAGAGCGATGGAGTTGAGGATGAAAATAACACCGAGCGAAACCGCCATCTCGTCGGTATCGGCTTTAAGGACCGGGCCCACAGCCGCAATGGCACTGCCGCCGCAAATGGCCGTGCCGGACGAGATGAGGTAGGATGTCTTGCGGTTGAGGTGCAACCAGTAGCCGAACAGGACACCCATTGCCATCACGCCGACCACCGACACCACGGTGAACATCATGCCGTCGGCGCCTGACTTGAGCGATTCCTGCAAGTTCATGTTAAAGCCGAGGCACACCACGGCGACCTGAAGCAAATACTTGGAACACTTCTTGTTAAATTTCGGAAAGGGATTCTCGAACACAAACGCATACACCAGTCCGCAGAGCAACGCTATCGGAGCCGAAATGACGGCCCATTGCATGCCGAATGCGGCAAACGGGATGACTATGAGCGCTATAATCGTGATATACACGATTTTTGAAAGGGTTTTCATATAAGCTTGTAGCAATTTACATTATAGATTATTTTTTCCAGATATTCCACGAAACGAAGGCTTGCAAAAGCAGCATTTCAAGGCCGTTTTTTACCGTGGCGCCATGAGCCGCAGCGCGCCTCATGAAAAGGGTCACATCGGGATTATACAGCAGGTCATAGCAGATATGGTCTTCGCCAAGAGCCTCATAGGGAATATCAGGACATTCGTCCACGTGGGGATACATTCCAAGCGGAGTTGTGTTGACTATGACCTTATATTCATCCAGCAGGGTCGGGGTAACGTCACCGTATGTAATGACACCCTTCTTTGCCGTACGCGACACTTTAAGCGTATCAAGGCCAAGTTTCCTGAGGGCGAACTCAACGGCTTTTGATGCTCCGCCCGTACCGAGAATCAGCGCTTTGGCATGCACGACCGGCTTGAGCATGGGCTTTATCGAGTCGCCGAAACCAACGCAGTCGCTGTTGTAGCCTTTCAACGAACGCGAACCGTCAGGCTGGCGGAACACCTTCACGACATTTACAGCTCCTATTGCCTTAGCCTCGGGGTCGATGGCATCAAGATACTTGAAAATCTGTTCCTTATATGGAATAGTCACATTAAAGCCGGCGAGGTTCTGGTGAGCGGCCAGCATCTCGGGCACGCGGTCAATCGTCTTGATTTCAAAATTGACATATCGCGCGTTGATTTTCTCCGACTCAAACTTTTGGTTGAAGAAATTCTGAGAGAACGAGTGCCCCAAAGGGAACCCAATCAGTCCGAACAGGCGTTCATAGTTGCCGTTGCCAATCATATCGTTATGTTTTAGACCACAAAGATATGAAATTTCCTCCAAGCATCAAAATAAGACAGCCCATGGATTTGCGAAATCCGGGCATACGGATTGCCCGTACGCCCGGATTGATATGCAGTGGGAAGATTGCCTCAAAGGGTGATTTTATAGACCGCCTCGCCCTGACGCACAATATATATGCCCGGGGCAAGTGTTTTGAGGTCGTCGGCGCGTCCGGCAGTCACAACCTTTACTCCGGCCGGTGTAAACACATCGATGGGGGCATCCGTGTCAGCGACAGCCGAACCTACTCCAAGACGCTGGTCGACGGATACCGTGCAGGTGGCCTTGCGGTTGTTGTAGGTAGCGAGCGTAACAGTGGCGCTCCCTACCGACTTGGCGGTGGCCACACCGTCTTCGTCCACATCCAGCACCTCGGGGTCGCTGGAAGTCCATGTCAGCATGTGGGGCTCAATCATCATCGGGTTGACAGCGAAATCAAACTGATGGATGTCGCCGACGTTAAGTGTGAGACGCGACCCTTCGGCGAATGACACCGACTTAGGCTCGGAATATGCCGTAACGTCACACTCTGCGGTGGCGCCATTGCTCACGATGGTGGCGGTGACCTTCACATCGCCAGCCTTGCGCACCACTGGCGCGGCGTCCTTGTTGATTGTCAGCACTGAGGTGTCGGACGATGTGAATTCGACAGGCTCGTCGGCAAATATTTCGGGAGTAATCGTATATCCGAACGGCTGTGGTGTATAATAGTTTCGGTTCTCGGGATAGGCGCTGTACCAGTCCTTTTCCAACTCGATTTTTATGTTGTCCTTGGCATATTCGGGATTGTCGGAGATATTGACAAAGTTTTTCCAAATGTCGGCTTCTTTATAGGCATCCTCACTGCCTGAGGGCACCTTCACCACGATGCGCCGGTATTGCTCGTCGGTAAATTCATCCACTGCCGGAGGCTCAGTGCCAAGACATGTGATAAGTTTCAGCGAGCCGAACTTTGTATAGTCAATCATATCGGCAGTCTTTAAATCTGGACCAAAGGTCAGGTAATGCAATTCGGGCGCAAAGGTACCCGACACGGTGAGCGGACGCCCGACATAGACATCGGTTATTGCCGTCGGGATGGCCCAGCCCGAGCCCCAGTCGGTATATCCGATCAGCGTCATGGGCGTTTCGCCATCAGCAAGATTGAGCACTTTCAGTCCATATGAGGTTCCGAGGCTGTAAAGGTTGAGCATATTTACGCCGCTGCCAATCGAGGCTTTTTCAAGCTTGTCGAATGCCCAAAATGCCCGCGTGCCGATGGTCTTGACATTGTCGGGGACAACCAGCGATTTGAAATCAGCTCCGCCATCGAATGCATAATCGGGAATATCCACCACATCGGCGGGAATGACGAGTTCCTCGAGCTCCTCTCCATTTATCAGCATGATGTTTGCCTGCAAGAGTGGATTGGAATTGGATGAGAACTTGATTGTGCACCATTGCGAGAGATCGGGCACATCAATGGTCGTCAGCGCACTGCAGGAATTAAAGGCACCTTCAAGCACGGATTCGACGCCACGGTTCCAGTTGACACGCTCGAGGCCGGTGCAGTTTCCAAAACAATAGTTACCGAGCACGGCGATGCTGTTTGGGAGCGTCACGGATTTAAGCGCCGTGCAATATTCAAACGACCGCACGCCAAGGGTGTTGACGGTATTGCCGAAATCAACATCGACAAGGTTCGGACACCCGGCGAAAGCACGGCGTTCTATTCGTTCAACCCCGTCTTCCAAAGTGAGTGAGACAAGGGTTTCCAATCCGCGGAATGAGTATTCAGGGACGTTCTTGATTGTTGCAGGAATAACCAGATTTGTAACCGCTTCCCCGCCAAAATACAGTTTTTTAGCCGTAAGCAGCGGATTGGCGGTCTCATCGGCGAAAATAGTTTTGCACCATTCCTCCACCCCCGGGGCGTGGACTTCCCTTATCTCATATGAATAGTCAAAAGCCCGGGATTCCACTTTCTCAACCGCACCCTCAAATGTCACTTTGCGCAACACGTTGCAGCGGTAAAAAGCCAGCTGGCCAATTGTCTTTACTGACGCAGGAATGGTAATTTCCCGCAGTGCGTCGTTGTTGCTGAATGCGTACTGGCCTATGGTTTCAAGTCCGCTGTTGAGGGATACTCGGTTCAGGATGGTACACTGGCTGAATGCGGAGTAGTCGATGGTCTTCAGCTTGGACGGCATATCGACATCCATAAGAGAAGCACAGCCACTGAAAGCCGAGTTGCCGATATACTCGATATTATCCGACAATTCGACGCATTCGAGAAGGGTACAGCCTTGAAAAGCACTCATTGCAATTGATGTAACGGTGTTGGGCATCGTCACCGACAGCAGGTTCTTACAGCCATTGAACGAGTTGCGGCCGATTGCGGATATGGTGCATAACACGGTCTCCGTTCGGTTATCGGCAGTGGCCCGGTTGTATTTGACTGTGGCGGGAAGCGCAAGGTCGGTAAGGGCGGTTTCGTCCGTCGCTCCCGTGACGGTTACGGTCCAAGCCGATGCATCGTTGACCTCATAGTTCAGGCCCCCGTACTCAAACTGTTGGGCCGGCAGCGAAATCCCCGTGAAAGTCAAGGCAGTCCATAATAATAATTTCTTCATTTGGTTGATTATAAGGTTATTATTGAAAAAATTAGTAAGTATCTATTTGCAAGAGATACTACCCAATGCTACCTCTTTGATAAATTGAGAATTACACCATACGATTCTGTTGTTTGACTAAACACAACAATAATCGTCCCGTTTTCCGAGCTGCCCAATGCGCCTATTGTTTTGTAAATGAGATATTTTTATTATCTTTGCAAAGTACTAAGTATCTCTTGCAAAGAGAGTTTATATAATACGTAGTGGGCGCGGCTGATTAATCAGCCGCGCCCACTAATTATTAATTGAGTCTTTTATTTGACAGGCTTGTATTCCACGAATGCCTCGATTGCCTCGTATGAGGCCAGGCCGAGCCCTTCGTAGAGTTTGGCAGTGCCGCGGTTGCGTTCTTCGGCTCGCTGCCAGAACAGGCGGTCGTCGTCTCCGAGGAAGGGAGCGTTCTCCATCTGCGACTGGTGCTTGAGAATCGAGTTACGCTTGAAACGCAGCTCCTCGGGGCTGATGGGCACGGCCATCTCGATGTGGTCAATTTCCCATTCCGCCCAGGCGCCACGATACATCCATATGCGGCAGTCCTTCATCCATTCTTCGTCTTTAAGCTCGTCGACGGCTGCGAGCACGGCATCGGTGCAGACCTTGTGGGTGCCGTGGGGGTCGGCAAGGTCACCGGCAACGAAAATCTGATGAGGCTTCACATCTTCGAGCAGGCGCTTGACAATATCAACGTCGACCTGCGAAAGCTCGCCTTTCTTGATGGTGCCGGTCTCGTAGAACGGAAGGCGCAGGAAGTGAATGTTCTGCGGCTTGACGCCGATATAGTTGCAGGCGATGGTGGCTTCGGCCTGGCGTATCATCGTTTTGATTTCGCGGATGTCGGCGCTGTCCGTATCGCCAGCTTTCTTGCCGTTGACAAACTCGTGCACCTCTTTCGACAGCTTCTCGTAACCGTCCTTGACGCCGAACATGGGCGCGATTTTGTCCATCATCAGGAAGTAGCGCATCATGTCCTCGTCGCCGACAGCGATGTTGCCCGAGGTTTCGTATGCCACGTGCACGTCGTGGTGCTGGTCGACAAGTCGTTTGAGGGTACCGCCCATCGAGATAACGTCGTCGTCGGGGTGCGGCGAGAACACTATCACACGCTTCGGATAGGGGTTGGCGCGCTCGGGACGGTAGGTGTCGTCGGCGTTGGGTTTGCCTCCGGGCCATCCGGTGATGGTGTGCTGGAGGTCGTTGAATATCTTGATGTTGACGTTGTAGGCCGAGCCATAGAGGGCGATAAGCTCGCCGAGGCCCCAGTCGTTGTAGTCCTTGTTGGTGAGTTTCAGGATGGGCTTGCCGGTCATGTCGCAGAGCCACACGATGGCACGGCGGATGAGCTTGTCGTTCCACTCGCAGGAGGTCACCTTCCAGGGGTGGCTGATGCGGGTGAGGTCTTCGGCGGCAGGAAGGTCAATCACCACCTTGATGTGGTTATGGCCTTGCAGAAGCGACGCAGGCACGTTTGTGGTGGCGGGTTCTTCGACCGCCTTGCGCACAATCGACGCACGGTTTTCGCCCCAGGCCATCGTAACGACGCGGCGGGCGTCGGCAATGTCGGATATGCCGAGGGTTATCGCGGTGGTCGGAGCGACGTCGCACTTGTAGTTAGAGGCGATGCCATGGCGTGTCTCCTCATCGAGCAGAACAAGGCGGCACTGGCTCGTGGCTGCGCTGCCGGGGCCGTTGAAGGCGATGGAACCGCCGGGACCAATCTCGCAGAGGGCCAGGTCGAGGCCACCCTCATCCTGAATCGACTGCTCGTAGGCCTGGCAATAATCAAACATATTTTCTTTGGTCACACCGGGATTGATGGTGCGCACGTTGGCGTCCTCAATGTCGATGTGGTCAAGGAAAACTTCGCGCAGGCGCGCAAGAGTCGAGGGGCCCTCGGGATTGAGGGGGAAGAATTCGCTAATGTTGAAAATCACAACATTGCGGAAATCGACCTTCCCTTCCTTATGCATGCGGATAAGGGCTGAATAGACACGGTGTGTGCTCGCACCGGCTCCGAGAGCCAGCACGCACTTGCCTTTGCGGTCGATATAGCGGTTGATGTGCTTTACAAAGTATTCGGCGATGAACTCCGCTCCATCGTCGGCAGTCTCGAAGATGCGGGTGTCGATCTTTTCCTCGCGGGCGAGGGCGGTTGCTTCGATTTCATTCTCAGGGCAGTAATACCGGCGTGGGATGCGGTCGAGCTTAATCTGAGAGCTTAAATCTTTTTTCATTAATGTATGGTGTTATATATTTATAATTGTGCTTGGGTTCAGGCTGTGTTTTATGTCTATGCAAAGATAACAATAAAAAGCCGAAACAGGTTGATAATATTTCTAAATTTTTGTTTATAAAACAAAATAGCACACATCATCACCCGTGATTACAACAAACGCGCCCGAAGCCGATGAAGTGTGCATCGGTTTCGGGCGCGTCATTTACATAAATTCGTCCTAAGCCACTAATAAGGGCAGCGAGCGGAATTATCACTCGGCCTTGACTTCGCCGCGCTTGAGCGTCATCAGCTCCTTGCCGGCAGCGTCGAGCAGCATCACCTTGTCGTTGCCGTCGCTGATGGCCGAGGCCGTCTGTTCGAGGGCGACGAGGAACGCCGTTTCTTGGTGGGTATAGGGGCAGGCCATGCGTGTGGTACCCATGTTACTGAAATCAACGGCATTGGAACGGCGGTGGTCGAGGTAGATGTCGCCGTTGACGAAGTTACAGCCGGTGTTGCCGTGCAATTTCAGCTCAGTCAGGTCGAAGAATACATCGGCAGGCACCTCGAGCTTATCAAGGCCGACGATGCTTTCCACAATCCACTGGCCGTTGAGGAACTCAAGGTTGCCCCTGCGGAGGCGCATCACGGTCTTGCCGCCTTCACCGAGAAAATCGACGAAAGTTTCCTGCCCTACCTCGCTCATGCGTAACTTGGTGGACACATTGTCCGTCACAATGGTGTTTATCATGTTGTCAAACTCCACGTCGGCGCAATAGCGCAGCGTCGAGAGCACATTGTAGAATGTTACGACGTCGTTGGCATCCACCGAATAAGCGCCGTTAAGGGTGTTGCAACCGTTGTTGGCATAGAATGCAGCGGACGAGGGCTCGAAGGTGATGTACGGCATGTCCTCGTCCCGGTCAATGGTCACGCCATTAACCATTACAATGCTCCATTGTCCGCCGAGGTCACGGGCAAGACGCGTATTCATGGTCAGCATAGCTACATTGGGATTTGCCGCGGCGCTGTCGGTAGCCTGACTCTCAGGGCCTGGCGCAACCGTCGGCTGCTCGGCCGGAGCGGGAGAAACTTGCGTGGCTGCCGCACCGCTCATCGTTTTGGGATATTTTGACTTGTTGGGCTGAATCACGGAACATCCGGCGCCCATTATGGCCATGGCTGAGATGGCCGCGATAAAGGCAATTTTTTTCATTCGTAAGTTGTATTTCCTATTATGACACTTTCAAGGTGCCAAAGGTTTAACTGCACAGGTGTAAAAAACAGGTATGAAAAGCAACATCGGCCACCCTTAGGGCAGCCGATGCTGTTGTAATCGTTAAGCGAGCGCTGGGCTTACTTGCGGATACCGAGCTCTTTCTGGGCGATGATGGCGCGGTAGCGGCTGATGTCTTTGCGCATCAGGTAGTCGAGCAGACGACGACGCTTACCTACCAGCATCTTAAGAGCGCGCTCTGTAGTATGATCTTTGTGATTTGACTTCAGGTGCTTGGTCAAATGAGCGATACGGATGGAGAATAATGCAATCTGCGCTTCAGGCGAGCCAGTGTCAGTCTTGCTCTTACCGTACTTCTCGAAGATCTGTACTTTTTCTTCAGAATTTAAGTGCATTCTTGAGATGATTTAAGTAGTTAATAATATATGATTTTGTTAATCGGGTGCAAAGATACGCAATTTTCCGTTAACTGCCAAACCTTCGGTTTATTTTAATCGAGGCTCGAGCGGTCTTTTGTCGGATTGCGGTAGTAAAGCTTGCCATCGATGAACTCCTGGGTTGCGATAAGGGTCGGTTTAGGCAGCTTTTCATAATAGCGCGAGATTTCAATCTGCTCGCGGTTCTCGCTCACTTCTTCCAGCGAATCGTTGAGCGATGCGAATTCCTGCAGCTTCTTCTCGAGGTCGTGGCGCATTTCAGCGGCAATCTGGTTTGCGCGCTTCGCCATGATGCAGACGGTTTCATAGACGTTGCCCGTATCTTCGGCGAGCTCCACGAGGTCGCGGGTTACGGTGTTGAGAGGTGCGTTTGATTTCTTGTAGTCCATGAGTTAAATGATGGATATTTAGTCTTTTACGTATTTTCTTGCGATTGTGTAGATGTTTTCGGCCTCCGAGCGGTTGGGGCTGTCGGGGTAATTGTTGATGAACGAATAGTATTCGTCAATCACCTCGCGGAAGCGTTCCTGCTTGCGTTCGTCGACACTCATGTCAGCCTCCTGGAAACGGGCCTTGAGAATCAGCAATTCAAGTTCTTCCTTGTATTTTGAATAAGGATAGTCGCGCACTGCATTCTGAGCCACGATTATGCAGCTTTCATAGTTGTTGCCCATGTAGTTGCCGAGATTGTAATACAACTGGGCGTTCTGCAGCTGCTTGAGGGTGAGCTTATCCTGAAGTTCAAAAATAGCGTTTTGTGCCTGGGCGACTTTATCGCTCCTGGGGAAATAGTCGAGAAATGCCTGCAGCTCCTCTATGCCCTTGATGGTGGGCGTCTGGTCAAGCTGAGGGTCGGGAGAATCGAGATAATAGCCGTAGCCACAATAAAAGCGGGCCGGCTCCACGTATTTTCCTTTCGGGTAACGCTGGTAATAAGTTTTGAAGTAGGCGCCAGAACTGATGTAGTCCTTGTTCTCATAATTGCTAAGGGCCAGCAGATAGAGGGACTCCTCGGCCTTGTCGGTGCCCTTGAACACCGTGCTGCAATCCTTGAACAACGTGGCGGCCTGCACATAACGCTTCTGTTCGAACGCCTGCTTGGCGAATTCAAACTTATAGTTGTAGTCAGTGCTTTTCAGCACTTTCTGGTACTCTCCGCACGAGCAGAACAGCACCGCCAACAAAGAGAATATGATAAATTTGCGCATAATTGTCATTTCAACACGCAAAGTTACGAAAAAAATCTCACTGAAGCCAAACTTCACTAAATTTAACAATAAAAAGGCTCCACCGAAGCGGAGCCAAGGATAATTTCCTTCGGCAATTACTGCCTTATTGCGATAAGATATAAAAGAGAAATTATTTTTCTGCCACAAAAATACACAATTTCTTTTGAATTGCAAAATTTATTATGTAATTTTACGGAAATTCACATAAATAATCCATGGAAACAAAACGTATACTCGGCCTTGACACCGGAACGAACAGTCTCGGATGGGCCTTAATCGACCGCACGGGCGACAATTGCAGACTGATTGCACGAGGGGTGCATATTTTCCCGGAAGGCGTAAAGATAGAGAAAGGCGTTGAGTCGTCAAAAGCCTCTGAACGCACCGGACACCGCGCCCTGCGGAGAGCCTATTACCGACGGAAGCTTAGAAAACTGAGGCTGTTGAGGATATTGTCGGACAACGGACTCTGCCCCACCCTGTCCCAACCACTGCTATCGGCATGGAGACTGCGGAAAATATATCCGGCGACTGACGACTTCATGTCCTGGCAAGCCACCGACGACATCGCCGGCAAGAACCCGTATGCCGACCGATGCGACTGCCTTCACCGCAAACTCAATCTTGACACCGAACGCGACCGCTACAAACTGGGCCGTGCGCTATACCACATAGCCCAGCGACGCGGATTTCGGTCAAACAGAAAAAGCGAAGGGAAGGACAACGAGGACGGAAAGGTAAAATCAGGCATCGACGAACTTAGCAAAGCCATCGAGCGTGAAGGATGCACGTACCTCGCAGAATACTTCCTGAAACTCTATCAACGGGGTGAACGAATCCGCACACATTATACCTCCCGCGACAGCCACTATCTTGAAGAGTTCAAGGCTATCTGCCGCAAGCAGGAGCTGAACCCCGAACTTACCGAAAAGCTTGAAAAAGCCATTTTCAGCCAAAGGCCGCTAAAATCGCAGAAAACTTCTGTGGGAAAATGTCCGTTTGAACCATCTAAAACGAGATGCCACGTCACTCACCCTGATTTCGAAGAGTTCAGGATGCTGCAATTCATCAACAATATCAGAATCCGCACAGATTTCGACAGCCAACCGCGACCGTTGAGCGCCGATGAACGCAAGGCAATCATTCCGCTGTTCATGCGCAAGTCAAAGAAAACATTCGACTTTGGCGATATTGCAAAAGCACTGATAAAAAAATCAGGGCATGCCCAATTCAACTATCCATCAGACCTGTCGGTGAGCGGCTGCCCAGTCACCGCTGCCCTGGCTTCAATCTTCGGTTCTGACTGGCAACGCGGAATCGCTGAGGTCTACGTTGATGCAAAAGACAAAAGCATCAGTCAAATCACTGACGACATCTGGCACGTCCTGCACTTTTTTGAAAACGCCGACAAACTGAGACAATTTGCCATCGACAAGCTGCAGTTAAATGAAAAAGACGCCACATCGTTCTCAAAAATAACGATGCCAGAGGCTTATGGGTCTTTGAGCCGAAAAGCCATATCCAAGATGCTTCCTCTGCTGAGGAAAGGGCTAATCTATCCCCATGCGGCACTCCTTGCCAACCTCGGCAGTGTCATGCCCCCTTATGAATGGAACATAGAGCCTATGCGGGAAGCTGCGATAGACAAGATTGTACATCACCTTGAGGCTTATGACCCAAAGACAACCCCGGGAACTCTAGAAAAATGGCTTAAGGATTTTCTGAAAGAAACATATCATGTAACTGACGAAGCCTTGAAAGAGCTATACCACCCGTCCCGGATCGAGACGTACCCCAAAGCCCAACCCGACAATGAAGGGTTAGTTTTGCTCGGCTCGCCAAGAGTTTCCGCCATCAGAAATCCAATGGCAATGCGCTCGCTCCATCAGATACGCCATCTCGTAAATGCCTTGCTTCGGAAGGGATTGGTCGACGAAACCACCGAGATACACATTGAGTTTGCCCGTGAACTCAATGACTCGAACACCCGGCAGGCCATATACCGGGAGAACCGCGAAAACGAAAAGGAGCGGGCCAAACACGCAATCGCAATCGCAGAACACCTCGGCATCGACGCCAGCGATGTCAGCGAGCGCGACCTGCTGAAATACAGGCTATGGACAGAACAAAAGGGGATATGCCTGTATACGGGCAATCAAATCGGAATTGCTGATTTATTCGGCTCCAACCCGAAATATGACATCGAACACACAATCCCGCGCAGTGCCGGAGGAGACAGCACCCTGGAAAACCTCACCCTGTGCGACGCACGATTCAACCGTGAGACGAAGAAGACACGACTCCCATCCGAACTGCCAAACTACGATGAAATAATCGAACGGGTAAAGTTCATGAAAGAAAAAGCCGATGAACTCACAAAACGAATCCGCAGGCTACGCACCGATCCATCAATGGATAAGGCCAAAAAAGACGGCACCATTCAGAAACGCCGTAGTCTTGAGCTGGAACGCCGTTACTGGCTTAGCAAATACCATCGCTTCAAGATGGAATCCGTTCCCGAGGGTTTCAGCCGACGTCAAGGGGCTGGAATCGGTCTTATCAGCCGTTATTCACGACTGTTCCTGCAATCGGTTTTCCAACGTGTCGATACCGTAAAGGGCGCAGCCACCGCCGACTTCCGCAAAGCATGGGGCATCCAGGAAGAATATACCCGGAAAAGCCGCGTAAACCACACCCATCATCTCATTGACGCAATAGTGATTGCCTGCATAGACGTAGCTGACTACCAAAAACTGGCCACAGCCTATCGCCGTGATGGCTATCATGACCGCGAAAAAGTATTCCTGCCATTGCCATGGTCGACATTCAAGGAGGACATACAGCAAATACAACTGTCAACGCTCGTATCCTCGGACACGCCCGACAATATGCACAAGCGCGGGCGCAGACGGATTGGCGATAAGATTCACAACTGCGATGCCGCCCGAGCCTCCTTACATCTTGACACGATATATGGTGCGGTCAAATGCAACGACGCAGTAAAGTATGCAGTCAGAGTACCGCTCAGTTCGTTTAAATCGGAAAAAGACATTGAAAAAATCATCGACCCGGTTGTGCGTGAAAAGGTTCGGGATGCTGTAGCCCGGCTCGGATTCAAGGAAGCCATGGCATCCACCATTTGGATGAACGAAGAAAAACGCATCCCAATCAAAAAAGTAAGATGCTACGTCCCATCTATTACCCGACCTATCGCCCTCAGGAAACTGCGCGACATATCGCCCAAAGAATACCGACGACATCACTATGTTGCGAACGACGGCAACTACGCTCTTGCCATTTACGCCGGCAAAGATGCCAAGGGAAAGGAAAAGCGGACATTCACCATAATCAACAACCTTGAGGCAGCCACAAACTATGCCGCAAAAAGCCGTGGACAGGCCAATTCAGCATTGATGCCCCAAACCGGCCCGCAAGGATTACCCCTGCTCTGCATATTGAAAAGGGGAACAAAAGTCCTGCTATACGAAGAATCACCCGAGGAACTGTGGCAAGCATCGCCAAATGAACTGCAACGGCGTCTTTATCGGATTACAGGCCTAACATCAATGATTATATCAAAGAACACCTATGCTCGCATAACTATGACGCATAATCAGGAAGCCAGACCTTCGACAGAATTAAAGGTCTCAGCAGGTGCGTATTCTTCCGGCGAAGCTCTACGTCCATCTATTTCCATGCTTCACACCCAACTCAAAGCCTTGGTCGAAGGTCAACACTTCACCCTTGATATCCTCGGCAACATCTCATTTATAAAATGATTAAGCAGACTCTGATATTCAGCAATCCGGCAGAACTCTCGTTGCGAAATGGCCAGATGGTCATTTCGCAACGGGCTCTTGACCGCGAGACGGCACGGCCGATAGCCGACATCGGCATTGTCATGATTGAAAATCAGTTGGTACGCATGACCATCCCCCTGTTAAATGAACTCGCCCGGAACAATGCGATTGTGGTGCTGTGCGACAACAGCCACCTGCCACAATCCATACTCACAAGTTTGACCGCCAACAGCACCCAGTCCGAGACCCTCCGTGCACAGACCACAGCCTCCACCCCATTACAAAAGCAGGCGTGGAAACAAGTGGTCGAGTACAAAATCAGGAACCAATCGGCTTTACTTGACAAGCTCGGTAAGGAGGGACGCGTTTTGTCGCCATATTATAATAATGTGAAAAGCGGAGATGTTGACAATCGTGAAGGGGCTGCCGCCAGAATATACTGGACAAAACTTTTTGGCGATGATTTCTCACGCGACAGATATGGACAGCCTCCCAATGACTTGCTGAACTATGGGTACAGCATCATGCGCGCCGCCACTATAAGGGCCATTCTCGGCTCAGGGCTGTCGGCGGCGTTCGGCATATTCCATCACAACCGCTACAATCCTTTCCCATTGGGTGACGATTTGATGGAGCCTTATCGACCGTTCATCGACGAAATAGTCTTTAATCTATATAAGAATAACTGCTATGAAATTGATAGATCTTCAAAAACGGAACTTGTCAGAGTCCTAAACCGCGACGTGCTCATTGGAAGGACAATAAAGCCACTACAGCTTGCGCTGTCATCCACCACCGCTTCCTTCTCGTCATATCTAAGACAAGACATCCGAAAATTATCATTGCCGGAATTCCCATGACTAATAATAGGTTAAACGCATATCGCATAATGTGGTTGTTCGTATTCTTTGACCTCCCGGTTTTAACCAAACTCCAGCGCAAGGCTGCAGCAACATTCCGAAAACTTTTGGAACGGGATGGATTTACAATGATGCAGTTCTCAATCTATGTGAGAGCCTGTCCCTCCCACCAGCATGCTGATGTCCATGAGAAACGCACCATAGCCCGTCTACCCGAAAGCGGCAGCGTGAAAATCCTTCGTGTCACCGACAAGCAATACAGCAACATGTTCAACTTCTGGAAAGCCCCACCCAAACAAAACGATAAAAAATCTGCCATAAAAAAGGATAAAGAGGTTGGCCATCAATTAGAATTGGAATTTTTTTAATACCTTTGCAAAAAAGACCATACATCAGCCGCTTCCATGAGGCTTCAAAGCCTCTTAATATGCACTTTAACAAGCAAATACAAAGCATAGGTTGCGGTTTGATTTAAAAGAGAATAGATAAACAACAGAGCCGGAAAACATATTAACTTTGCAGCGGTTGCGGTTTGATTTAAAAGAGAATAGATAAACAACGTCGTCGAGCAATGGCGCCTTAAACAGAAGTTGCGGTTTGATTTAAAAGAGAATAGATAAACAACTGCGTGTTTGAAAAGGTTGAACCCATATTGGTTGCGGTTTGATTTAAAAGAGAATAGATAAACAACTGTGGACGGAGTTGGCAGCACCGCAAATAGTTGCGGTTTGATTTAAAAGAGAATAGATAAACAACCCGTGCCGTCAACTCCTTGCAACGTTGGCTGTTGCGGTTTGATTTAAAAGAGAATAGATAAACAACCCAAATTATTTCACCTTTGATGACAATATAGTTGCGGTTTGATTTAAAAGAGAATAGATAAACAACTGCGGAGAAACACATATTCCTGCCTCGCCGTTGCGGTTTGATTTAAAAGAGAATAGATAAACAACGCCTTTACCCCAGGCATCGCGAAGGCAGCGGTTGCGGTTTGATTTAAAAGAGAATAGATAAACAACCGGCAAGCACACCACCAGTTGAGACGTTTAGTTGCGGTTTGATTTAAAAGAGAATAGGTATACAACCGTAATTATGTCCTTTTGCGGTTCAAGTCCTTGCGGTTTGTTGTAAAAGCGGTTTGATACTAAAACTCACCCCGGGCGGAGGGGCTTGCTGATGCAAGAGTCCGGCCGGGGTGAGTTTATTAAATTTAGCCTTTACGCGCAGGATTAAGCCTGGTGGGCGGGGCGAAGCAGGTCGTTGACGGTCTTGACGGGATTAAAGGTCGACGAGGGAACTTCGACAAAGACGGTGTTCCAGTCGCTCATTGCACCGTTCCAAAGGCCGGGGAGCTCGAGGGCGCGGAGGTCGCGTCCGCCGAGGGATTTGGACGAGATGAAGCCAGTCTGATGGTCGACATAGTCGGGAAGATTGAAGCGCTTGCCGTCGACATCCTTGATGTAGCACACAAGATCGACGGGATTGAAGTGGGTGGCACCCTGCATCATCGCCATATATTCGGCATTGTCGGGATCAATCTGGGTGGATTCGAGTATCTGGGGTGATACAGAACCGTCCTGATTTTCGGCCATGAACGGGCCGCCACCGGGCTCTCCATCGTTCCGAACCATTCCGCACACGCGCACAGGACGGTTGAACTTGGCGCCCAGGAGATCGGCGAGTTCCGATTCGCTGAGCGAGTCGAAAAGCGGGCTGTCGGTCGACAGGGTTGAACGCATGAAATCAACCATACGGCTGAGGTCATCGGCTGAATAGTCGCCGTCGCGCAGCATTCGCAGGTATTTCTCGATGCGGTCATGAACCAGGATGAGCGTGCCGGCAAGCACCTGCTTGTAGCGCACGGTGGATTCGCGCAGGGAATCAGGCACCACATTGTCGATGTTTTTTATAAACACCACCGCCGAATCCATGTCGCCGAGGTTTGCGATCAGGGCGCCGTGACCACCGGGACGGAACACGAGCTGACCGTCGCTGTCGCGGAACGGCTGATTGTCCAAAGTGGCCGCGAGGGTATCGGTTGACGGTTTCTGCTCGGAAAGTGAGATGTTGTATTTAACGCCGAAGCGGTCTTCCATTGGCTTGACGGCCTCCTTGATTTTTTCCTCAAAAAGAGTGCGGTGGTCGGCGGATACGGTGAAATGCAGGTTCACCTGCCCGTGCGAAGCGGCTGTCTGCGCGCCCTCGGCAAGATGTTCTTCGAGCGGCGTGCGGGTGGAACCGTCGGCATAACGGTGGAAAGTCAGCATGGCCTTGGGAAGGGCGCCGTAGTTCATTCCTTCCTTGGAAATGAGGGCGCTGATGATTTCTTTCTGACGACCGGCTTCAAGGAGCGCTTTGGCGGGCATGCCGTAGAGGCGGACGGTTGCTGCATCGAGTTCGTTCAGGAACGGCAGCTTGTCAATATCGGCAAGCAGGGACGCCACCGGCGAACCGGCCGGAGCGACATCGTCGGCGCCGTTTACGAAAGCAAACATCGCCTTGAACATACGCGATGCCGCTCCGGATGCGGGCACGAACTTGGCCACTTCGCCACCGTCGGCAAGGTATTGTTCCCAACGTGCCACGGCTTCGTCCTCCTGGGCGGGAGTGAGGGCCTTGATGCCATGCCCTACGGCGGCGCTGCCGTGGAGTTTCAGATAAGGAAAGCCCGTGGCAAAACGCTGCATCTGCGCATTTGCCTGCGCGGCGGTTATGCCGTGGGCCGAGAGTTGATTCAGGTCTTTTTCAGTAAACATGGTTTTAAATTATGTCGGTTATGTTGGATTATTTAGTCATTCGTTTTATCAAATTGTAGGCCGGAATTATGCCCAGCTGGCCGGCACGCGAAAGGTCTGCGATGCCGAGACGTTCGTTGCCGAGACGCAGGTAGACGTATCCCCTGTTGTACCAGGCCTCGCCCATGTCCGGCTTGATCTCGATTGCCTTGTTAAGGGCGGCGAGGGCCGAGGTGTAGTCTTCGAGCGCGAGGTGCACTATGGCCTTGTTGTACCAGGCCTCGGCCATGCCAGGCGACATGTCGAGCACTTTCGTCAGGTCGGAAAGAATATCGTCCAGGGCCTTTCGCCTGAGAGTCGAACGCGTCAGGGCGTCCTGTTGTTCATCTGCCGACGGACGCTCGTCGAGCTGCCAGTTATGGTATCCCGCCTGGGCCCTGAGCAGATAGCCCACGGCAAGGTCGGGTGTGAGGGCAAGCGCGCGGTCGATGTCGCGTATGGCAGATGAATAATCGTGTATGGTCATGAAATCCATCGCGCGGCCAATGTAGTCGATGGCGCGGGGGGTATGCGTCGACAGATATGAGTTGTAATATTCGATTGATTGGAAATGGCTTGCGGATAGGTCGGAATCGAGCGAGGGCACTTCGGGCGTGACGCGGATTGTGTAGCGCAGCAGGCGGGTTGCGTTGATGTCGTCCACCTCCTTTATATAATATGTGTCGGGACGCAGTTCGGAATTGGCGGTATAATATGCCAGCTCCATCCACGATGCGGGTTCAATGTGGAGATTACGGTCCTGCACTTTGCCGCGTATGGCCGAATTGTTGTATTCCTCATGTATCTCGGCGTTGTCGGCGACGGTGAGGAGGGTTGCAAACCGCCTGGCGGCCTCGGCGCTGGTCTCATGTGGCTGCGAATCCCCGGGCTGCCGGGCGGGGGCTTGCGCCTGCTCAGGAGCAATCTCACCTGGACCGAAGCTATCGGCCATTTTCTGGGCCTTGCGCGACAGGTCAATGCCCCTGTTGTAATCGCGCTCGGCCAAGCGCATCTCGCCGAGGGCGCGGTATAGCTCACTTCGCAGGAAATATGGGTCGGGAAGGTCAGGGACTTCGTCTATGACCTTTGAGATGTCGGCCACAGCCTGCCTGTTGCGCCCTTTGGCATGGTTGACAATCGAGCGGTTGTAATAGGCCCTGGTATTGTTGGGATCAAGTTCGACAAGGCGGTCAAGGTCAACAAGGGCCTTGTCGTTGGCCGAGGTTTCCATTTCAAGCAACGCGCGGTTGAAGATTGCGGCCTCATTGATGGGGTCGAGCTGTATCGCGTAATCGAAGTCGGCCATTGCGCCGAAGAAGTCGTCGAGCTTATAGCGCAGGTACGCGCGGTTGACATACAGTCCCGGCTGGCGGGGTTGCAGGCGGATGGCCTCGTCCATGTCGGCAGCGGCACGCTCAAAATCACTGTCGCGGTTGATGGCGATGTCCGCGCGCATGATATAGGCGTTTACAGCGTTTTTATTGATGCTCAGCGCCTTGTCTATGTCGGCCACTGCGGCAGCGGTATCGGCCCGCTCGAGGTGTAGTCTCGCACGTCCCAGATAGCCCGAGTCGAATCCGGGATAAAACGACAGCAAAGACGTGAACGTTGAGTCGGCACCCGAAAGGTCGCCCGTGTCCTGCTGGGCGAGGGCCTTGTTGAAAAGCAGCTGGCGGTTGCGCGGAAGCAACTCAAGGGCATGATCATAGTCGGAAATGGCATCGGCATTGCGTCCGAGGTTCTGACGGGCCACGCCCCTGACTTCCCATGCGTCGGTAAGATACGGATTGAGTTCTATCGCCTTTGAGGCATCCTGTTCGGCTCCGACATAGTCTTCCAGGTTTATTTTAGCGATGGCACGGAAAAAGTAGGGCTGCGCCATATAGGGTTTCGCCTGTATGACGCGGTTGAAATATTGAATCGAGAGCATGTAGTCCTCGAAATATAGGGCATTCTGTCCTACGCGCAGCACCCGGTCGGTGTTGATTTGGGAAAAACCATATAAGGATGACAGCAGTACGGACAAAATTAATAGAATGGTCTTTTTCATCTTGGTGCAAACTTACCAAAAAAAACGCACATCACCACAGCATTTCAACAAAAATTAGCAAAAAATAAGCCACACCGGCATAATTTCCGATATGGCTCAAATAAAAAAAGTCGGCCACGGTGTGGGTCGACTTATGAGGTTGATTTAAGCAGTGCCTAAATTATTCAGCCTTAGCAGCGGTGCAAGAATCGCAAGCAGCGCAGCTGTCGCAAGCAGCAGAGTCAACTACAACTTCAGCAACAGTTTCTTCTACAACAGCTACGGTGTCCATAGCAGCGGTGTCAGCTTCGGCTTTCTTGTCGTTGCCGCCGCAGGAGAAGAGAGATACGCTGAAAGCAACAGCGAGGAAAAGAACTAACTTTTTCATTTTCTTTTTGATTAAATAGTTAAACAATTGTTTAGTGCTTCAAAAACGCTACAAAGTTAATGCAAATATTTGAGGTGGCAAACTTTTTTAACAAAAAAAATCGGCTTTTGCGTGAACCATTTTCATAAACGATTATGGTTCAGCATATTGCATAATTCACTTAAAGCGACTCTTTCGCACTGCCCGAGGCGGCAATCATGTTCGCCTCGCGCACGGCTTTGGTAATGTGGTCACAGATGTTGTCAGCTCCGATAAGACGGTCGATGCCGGCATGCTCGAGTGATTCGCGCACATTGGGCTTGACACCCGACAGCACAATCTGTATGCCTTCTTTCTGAGAAGATTTGATGAGCAGCTCAAGGTTATGGAGAGCCGTCGCGTCAATAAAAGCCACCTTGCGCATGCGGATTATGCGGACAACGGGCTTGACATCGCCGACTGTCGTGCGCATCATCTCATCGAACTTCGTGGCGATACCGAAGAAGAACGGGCCGTCGATTTCATATACGCTCACACCCTTGGCCACCTCGAGCACCTCGTGGTTGGGGCTGTCGGTGCCCTCGTCCACATCAAGGGTGCCTGAGTAGGCGCGGATCTCGGTATTCTCCATGACACGGCGCAGGAAGAGTACCACCGCAAGCAGCAGACCCAGTTCAATTGCAATCGTGAGGTCGAAGATTACGGTAAGCAGGAAAGTCACGGCCAGCACCCAGATGTCGCTCTTGGGCGAATGGAAGATACCGATTATCGTGCGCCATCCGCTCATGTTGTACGACACGACTATCAGTACTGCGGCCAGGCATGCCATAGGCACATAGTTGATGAGCGGCATGAAGAAAAGGAATATCAGAAGCAGAACCAGAGCATGAACGATACCGGCCACAGGTGTGCGGCCGCCGTTGGTGATGTTGGTCATGGTGCGGGCGATGGCGCCAGTCACGGGGATGCCTCCGAAGAAGGGAACGGTGAGATTGGCAATGCCCTGACCGATGAGTTCTGTGTTTGAGTTGGTGCGCGAACCTGTGACGCCGTCAGCGACCGTGGCCGAGAGCAGAGATTCAATCGCGCCGAGAACGGCGATGGTGAAGGCCGACGGAAGCAGCATGTTGATGGTGGCCATATTGAGCTGGAATCCGTGGGGCATGGGGATGTCGGTGGGCATGTCGCCGAAGCGGTCGCCGATGGTCTCGATGCGGTACCAGCCGGTATAGGTGGACAGCAGCCATGCGCCGAGTGTAACAAGAATGATTGCGATGAGCGCACCGGGCAGTTTTTTCGATATCATCGGTGTGACGATTATTATGCCGAGCGCCACCAGGCCGGTTACAAACGTGCAGGGATCAATGCTGCCGAGATTCGACAGGAACATTCCCCATTTGGGAATGAACTGGCCGGGCACATCCCGCAATCCAAGGCCGAGGAAATCGTTTATCTGCGTTGAGAAAATCGTCAGGGCGATACCGGCCGTGAATCCCACCACTATAGGATAAGGAATAAACTTTATGACGGTACCGAGCCTGAAAAGGCCCATCACTATCAGAATCACACCGGCCATGGCCGTAGCGACAGCAAGCCCTGTAAGGCCGAACTGCGCTATGATATTGTAGACAATCACGATAAATGCACCGGTCGGGCCACCGATCTGCACCGAGCAGCCGCCGAAGAACGATACCATGAAACCGCCTATGATGGCCGTAATAAGGCCAATTGTCGGGCTCACACCCGAAGCTATGCCGAACGCGATTGCCAGCGGCAGGGCGACGATGCCCACAACGATGCCGGCGATGATGTCCTCGCGGAAACGAGCCATTGAATAATGGCTTAGAGCGCTCCATAACTTAGGACGGAGATTGAGTGCTCCTGTAATGCTCATAATGAAATAGATTTATACCTTAGAATTTGCAATCAGGCCGCAAAGTTACAAAAAATTTCCCGAAGTTAAAAAAAGTTTAAAATCGCCATGCCGACCATTGTCCACCCGCGGGCAACGAAAAACGCCGCCTGCGGGTGGCAGGCGGCGTTCAGCTGAGGTTATGCGGTTGATTATTCTGCGGGGTTGAGGAGGATGAGGCTGCGGTTACCCTGGGCGAGCACATCGTTCCAGAACTTCATCACATCGGCAGGAGTGATGGCGTTGATGACGTCGGCCTGGCCGTTGAAGATGTCGACGCCGTTGCGGGCTTCGCCACCCATGTTTCCAATCCATGCCGAGTTTTCCTCGAGGTTGGTGGTTGCGGTCTTAACCATGAATTCCTTGATGGGGTTGAGTTCTTCGGGGGTGATGTTCTGACCCATTTCCACAATCATCTTGTCGATTGCGGCGAGAGCTTCCTCGCGCATTTCGGGCTTCATGGGGAACGGAATCTGGAAGGTTACGTTCATGTCGCCGAGACGGCTCATGTCGCCGACCGCTCCGATTGAATAGGTGGCACCCATTTCCTCACGGATCTTGTCAAGCAGGCGCTTGCTGAGAATCTGCGAGGCCATCGAAGCCATCATCTTGTTGGCGGGAGTATAAGGCATGTTGCCTGCGAGAGCGTAGAACACCCAGGTCTGGGGAGTGGACATGGCCATCGACTCGGTAACATTGTTCTGGCCCTTGCGGAGTTCAAACGCAGGGTTGGCGGTGAACTTGACAGTGCTGCCTCCCACGGGGAGGGTGGCGATGTACTGCTCCATCAGGGGTTTGAAGGTATCAAGGTCGATGTTGCCGACAAAGAAGAACGTGTAGTCGGAAGCGTCGGCGAGCATCTGGCGAACGATGCTGACGGTGGCGTCACGGTCAGCTGCATCGATTGCGGCGGTGCTGATTGCCTGCTCGGCTGCGGCAGGGGTGAGGGTGCTCTTGATGAGCTTGCCGAAAGCGTAGTCGGGGGTAGATTCCTGGTTGGCGAGGATGCCTTTGAACATGTTCTGTGCGGCGGCAAATTCATCGGCGGTCACGTTGAACTCGGTGAAGTTGGCGTAGATGAGCTCCATGAGGGCGGGAAGGTCCTGCACGGTGGTCTCACCGCTCATGTCACGGGTGTATTCGCCAATCGAGAAGTTAACCTGGGCCTGCTTGCCCTGCAGATACTTGTTGAGGTCGGAGTTCGAGTAATCGCCAAGGCCGTGCTTCATCATTGCATAAGGCATGAAGATAACGGTGTTGGCCTGGTCGTCGGGAAGCTGCGAGTAGCCGCCGTTGGCCACTGCGAGGAACTTGATTTCATTGTCCTTGAAAGTGGTGGGCTTAACCACAACCTTAAGGCCGTTGCTGAGGGTGAACTCAGTGGCGCCCCACTTTTCTACGGTTTTCTGAGACTTGATTGAGCCGGGAGCGGGGAGGTTGGGAATCAGGGGATCCTCGCGCATGGTGTCCTTGTAGGGCTCGAGGTCTTCTTCCTCAACGGCCTCGAGCATCGAGGCGAGCTGCTGTTCGGTGGGGATGGTGAAGCCTTCTGCATCGGGGAGCATGAGAAGAACCACACGGTTCTCGTCGCTCACGAGCTGGGGAAGAAGGGTGTTGACCTGTTCGAGGGGAAGCATCTGCGAGAAAAGGTCCATCATCTGCTTCTCGACTTCAATGCCGGGAATGGGGTCGTTGTCAATGAACGCGCGCACGTATTCCTTTGAATAGCTTTCGTTGGGAGTATTGTTGCGCGAGTCGAAGAGCTGCTGGTAGCGCGAGCGGAGTTCGGCATTGGCGCGTTCAAACTCGCCGGCTGTGAAGCCGCCCTTGCTGGCACGGAGAAGTTCGCGGTATGCGGCCTCGACGGCGGGAGTGATGTCGCCGCCCTTGCCTACGACCTGAAGCGAGAGGGCGTCCTTGGTCTTGGCGAGGAAGAAGTCGTCAATGTCAATGCTGGCCTGGGCGAAGGGCGAATCGGATGTGTTTGCGATGTCGCTGAGACGGGCGTTGAGCATTGCAGCCACGATGCCGGTCATGTATTTTACAGGGAAGAATGCCTGGGTGTTGCGCATTTCGCGGGGCAGCATCTCATCGGTTTTGAAGAAAATGAGAGCTACGGGCGCGGTCATTTCGGCGTCCTTGCCGATGGCATAGATGGTGCCGTCGTTGTCCTCGACGGGGAGGTATACGCGTTCCTTGGGATTCTCGGGCATCTTGATGGGGGTGAACATCTCCTTGATTTTGCCTTCGATATAGTCGGGGTCGATGTCACCCACGACGATGATGCCCTGCTGATCGGGACGGTACCATGTGTGGTAGTAGTCCACGAGAGCCTGGCGGGGGAAGTTGTCGACAACTTCCATGATACCGATGGGAAGGCGTTCGCCATACTTGCTGTTGGGATAGATTTTGGGAAGGAGTTCTTCCATGATACGCATCTGGCCGACCATCGAGCGGCGCCATTCCTCGTGAATCACACCGCGCTCGGCGTCGATTTCCTCCTGGGCGAGGGTGAGGGCGTTGGCCCAGTCGTGAAGAATGAGGAGGCAGGAGTCCTGCACGCTCTGGCGGGCGACGGGAACCGACGAGATGTTGTAGACGGTTTCGTCAACGCCGGTATAGGCATTGAGGTTATAGCCGAATTTCACACCGATGGATTCGAGCCAGTTGATGATTCCCTTGCCGGGGAAGTTCTCGGTGCCGTTAAAGCACATGTGCTCAAGGAAGTGGGCGAGACCGCGCTGGCTGTCTTCCTCGAGAATCGAGCCAACCTTCTGGGCGATGTAAAAGTCTGCCTGGCCCTTGGGGGTCTCATTGTGGCGGATATAGTAGGTGAGTCCGTTGGGGAGCACACCGATGCGCACTGCCGAATCGACAGGCAGTTCGGGCATTTGCTGGGGGTCCTGTGCAAACACGCCGGTTGCGGCAACGAGGGCCATCATCATGGCCAAGCCGCGCTTGAACAATCTGTTCATAAATTTTCGGTTAGGTGAATATTGTGACAATTTGAATTATTTTTCGATTTACATCCATTTGACGTCAAAAGTACGAAAAAATGACAACCCTTAGTGTTAAAAATTGCAAATAATAATTTCTGGCTTGTCACATGTCTCGTTCCACGCCATGCAATCAAAAAAAGGAGCCGGCAGCACGTTTTTCATGCCACCAGCCCCAGCCATGAGTTGGAAGTTCCTGTATTCCTGATTATTTCAGAAGTATTTTTTCGGCCTTTCCGTCATGCACGCGTATATACACCTCTCCCGTGACGGGGTTGGCAATCTCCATGCCGTTGACATCAAAATAACGCGTCTCAACCTCATCTACATCTTCCAGCTGCGCTCCGTCGATTCCAGATGTGTCGCCGATTGTCTTGAAACGACGCCAACCGGGAGCGGACGCATAGGCATCCTCAGACCCGTTTGGAACCACCAGTCTTGCATCTTCATAGGTCCAACTTGAGAATGAGTCCTCCGTGATAACCGGTGGAACAGGATTCTTTGCCGTCACTGAATGAAGATAGCTGAATCCAATGAATGCGAGTTCGCCGATTTCCGTTACGGACGAAGGTATGTCGAGCTCATGTGTTTTGCAGTCCCCGAATGCGCGGGCTCCGATTTTCTGCAAGCCTTCATTTAAAACGAAATTTTCCAGCGAGCCGCTGTACTGAAAAGCCTTATCACCGATAACCCTGAGCGACGGCGGAAAATCAATCCTCCATAGCTTCATATTATTGTAAAAAGCACTTTCGCCTATGTGAGTGACTCCGTCAGGAATAGTGATGGATGACAGATCAGTGTCCCAAAACATTTTTCTTGGAATGACCGTAAGGGATGGCGAGAGCTCTGCCTGTTTCAGCGAATAGCATTCAGAGAACACGCTTTCTCCTACATTAACTGCACTGGCCGGCATTTTAACCGCAACGATTTTAGAGCTTGCGAAAGCTCTGTATCCTATATTGACTATGCCCTCGTTAAGCACCAGATATATCCCTTGGCCAAGTTCGAAAGCGCTGTCTCCGATTGTTTTGACCGTTCCCGGAATAATCAAAGTCGACGTGGCATGGCCGCAGAAAGCCGCCTCTCCAATCTGCGTGACCGAGGGCGGAATATGTATATATTCCAGAGGGCATAGGTTAAAAGCCAAGTCAGGTATGACAGTCAAAGACGGTGAAATATCGACACTTTTCAGGACCGTGCAATCGTCAAAAGCCTCTTTGCCCAGAGTCTTTACGCTTGCTGGCATTGAAAAAGAAGTGAGGGCCCTGCACCATGCGAACGCCTGCTCGCCGATTTCCGTAAGCTTGCTGCCGCTGAACCTTACGGATTGTAGACTTCCACAGTTGAAAAAAGCTTTCGCCCTGATTATTTCAAGAGATGCCGGAAGCTCGACATCAACCACCGACGTACCGCCAAAAGCCGCAGCGCCTATAATTTTGAGTCGCGTTGAGAGCGTAAGATTCTTGACCCCCGAGGAGGTGAACGCATCTGTACCAATCGTCTCCACATTGTTGCCGATTACTACGGTCTTGAGCCCTGGATAACCCCTGAAAGCCTCATTGGCTACCGAAGTCACTTTGTAGCTCTTGTTTTTGTATGTAATTTTGTCAGGTATGACAAGCTTGCTTTTTCCGTTGTCGTCTGCAAATCCCTGGACCGACGCCTTCATGTTCTCTGTGTTGCAGTGGTAGACCACACCGTCGATTGTCGTCTTTGCTGCTGAGACTGCCTGCGCCGCAAAGCTGACGATTGCAGCAATGACAAGCCTCACAATTGTTTTGCTTTGATTCATATATTATTTTGATTAGGTGAGCGAACGTAACTATGCTACAAAATTACTCGATCACAACCGCATAATCAATCTGAAACGGGGTTCGGGGCAGGTTTGTAGACGAAACGCTTTAAAACGTAGACAAAATGACGCTCAACTGATGTATCGCACAAGCAAAAATGCCGTTTTTCCCAGCAAATTTACGCTAAACATGCCGCAAAGCCTTCATGTGGATTTTGAATATTCATCAATTCTATATATTTTTGTGACATAAACCCATCTCATGACAAATGTACGACTCTCTAAGAAGTTGCGTTGAAAACCGTTTTTAAATATCTTTTATGGTCTGTCCTGCTTACGAGCCTCGGGCAGGGAATCGCGGCTGAAGCCTATGTCGAATCCGGCGATACGGCCGGATTCAGAGTTTTGTGGCTGCTTACGCCACAGCTGGCAATGTTCTTCATCATATTCGTGGTGAACGGATGGATTTTTATGCCACGCCTCCTGATGAAGGGACGCTACGGGATATATGGAATTGCCATATTCTGTTCATTTTTCATCCTTAATATCCCTTGCATCGCCGCCCAGCAAATAATACGTCAACGCATAGGCGCAGCTTCACTTTTTCCTGACGGGATGCCCCCGTGGTTTATGCTGAATGCAGCGATAATCTCAATTATTCTGTCACTGACCTTCCTGTCATTCGGAATCCTGACCATGCACAACTGGCTCAACAAGGAATGTGATGAGGTCAATTCTGCAACCGCAAAGCTTAAGGCATATACCGAAACCATAGCCCACAGACTTGACAGCGTCAAGATTCGTTCAAGCCTCACGCACATAATCCGACTTGCAAAGACATCGCCCGAAGAAGCCATTGACCACACCGTCGCCCTTTCCGGCTATCTCCGTCATCAGCTATATGAACTGCCACCTCCGCCTGCCCAGGACTGCATGTCCATGCAAATCAATAACGTCTCACATATTACGGAGCTGCTTACAAGCCGGCGCTACCATACGTTGCGCCACCTGATGCTGTCATCGGCACTCCTGACATTTGCCCTCGGCACTCTTTTTGAAACTCCGGGACAGCCCGTTTTATCATCCGCCAACATGCTCCGGGCATTTGTGGTGTTCTTATTTCTGGCACTGCTGACCTATTCCAATACAGCGTTGATTTTCCCGTATTTCCGAAAACGCGGCAGAATCAGGTCATACCTCGCCGCAATCAGCGTATCGCTCGCAATATTCACCATTGCCGTGACCGCATTTACCATGTCGGTCCGGCACCATGCCCTTGACAACCGAGTGCATACAGCCATTTTGGTATCGACAATGGCCGGAACCGTCATAACGCTCGTCCTGTTTGTCGGCGGAATCAGTTGTATCCTCATGCTTCAGGACCTCATTCGTACGCGCCACTGCACCACACTTCTACGCGCAGAGTCGGCGAGGCAGGAATATGTGTTTCTCCGCAAACAGATAAACCCTCACCTGGTATTCAATCTGCTGAACGACATCAGAGCATTAATATATGAATCTCCGGCCCAGGCTGAAACGTTCCTTGACGGACTTGGAACGTTAATCGACTGCCAGCTCAGGAACATCCACCGCCCCACCACCACCGTCAGCGAGAACATTTCGTTCATACGCAGCTATCTCACTCTCGAAAGGATCCGCAGGCATGATTTCTCGTTTCACATCCATGCCGATTCCGGGGACACGGACACCCGAATTCCGTCAATGCTGTTCATTCCGTTTGTTGAAAACGCCGTCAAGTATGCTTGTCACGAGGACGGTAAGCCTGACGTGGATATAACGGTTCACATACATGACGCCAGACTTACGTTCAGGTGCGTAAACCAGTTCAATCCGACCTATCGCAGAGAAAGACCGGGCGGTGGAATCGGAATAAGCAACACCTTGCGGAGGCTGAACCTCATTTATGAAGAAAAATATTCATATTCATTCACGCAACATGGCAGCACTTGCTGTGTTATATTGACCATCCCGATATGAAATGTATAGTCATTGATGACGATCCCATGGCGCTGAAAGTTATGGAACGGCTTTTGAAAAGCAGGATAGAACTGGATGCGGAAGCTATGTTTGACAGTCCTGACAAGGCCCGTGAATGGCTTGAGACAAACAAGGCCGATCTCGTTTTTCTCGACATAGAGATGCCAGGCGTCGAAGGACTTGGATTTGCCGGAGATATCGCACACGGACGGATGGTGATATTCACCACTGCTCATGGAGAGTACGCACTCGACGCCTACGGCACCGGAGCAATCGACTATCTGATGAAACCGATTGACACACAGCGATTCCACCAGGCCGTGGACAGGGCGCTCGAACAGAAAAGATTGCTGGATTGTGCTCGAAAAAAACCGCAGTCCGTCATAACCGTAAAATCCAACAGACGTTTCGTAAGAGTGCCGACCGATGATATTCTGTATATCGAAGGTCTTAAAGACTACCTCATAATCCACCTTCTTGACAGAAAGATCATGACGCGCATCACCATGAACGTAATGGCCCATTCCCTTCCTAACGAAAGGTTCACAAGAGTGAACAAATCGTTCATAATCAATCTTGACAAGGTTGAATCGTTCAACACTGTCAGCGTGTGCATAAATTCCAGGGAAATATCCATCGGGGGAATTTACCGCGCAGACACGCTGGCAGCCCTGGAGCCAGTTCAGAACGGGACACTGACTCTAAGGCCACCATCGGAAACATGAAGCCACAGGCCGTGGTTATTCGCCGAGCCCGAAAATTCTGAGACCCTCGGCAGTCATCTGGTCGGAGAGCTGGTAGGGATAGAACGGCACGGCTATGGCGCCCTGGGCGTAGCTGGCTACCTCGTATGGCTGGTAGACAAACACGATGCTCTCGTCAAGGCTGATGTAGAAATTACCCATCGAGGGCAGCGAGGTGATGTCGGTCTGACCCAGCGACGGTGCGAGTTCCTCGGCGCGGGCGCGTATCAGGCCCGGCAGCTGCCTTAATCCCTCGGGCGAGAACAGGTCGTCGAGGGTGACGAGCTTCCCTTCCTGAATGAGATAGGTGATGTATTTTGTAATTGTCATGCCGTGGGCGGCGCCCGGCGAGTACTGATAGGACGCAACGCGATAGGTGAGCACGTCGCCCGACATGTTGAATATGTCGCCCTGCACAATCGACAGGCCGTCGACATCGCTGCGCCTGGCCGTATCGGTCTCGACCGCGGTGAAGCCCGATTCGTCGGCAACCTTGCGGAAGAACGATTTCATGGCGTCGGTGTGGTTGGTGGTCACGGTGTCGAAGGCGGCGCTGATAATCGAGTCCTGCAACGCGGTGATGTCGTGATTGTAGATTACCGTCGGCATCACTACCGATGCCGAGTCAAAATATGCTATGTCGTGGTCGGTGTTGTAAATTTTCGCCGTGTTGTCGAGGCGGTATGTCGCATGTCCGCTGAGGGTGCTGAACGCCATGGTGGTGTCGTCGGCGTCAGGCTTGCTCTGCGAGCAGGCGCCAAGCGTCGCTGCCGCGATGAGGGCGGCTGCCGCGGCAAGCATTGAATTTTTGGTCTTCATAGTCGTGTGCTGTTTATAATCCTTATGGTGATAACGAATTACTGTGCGGGTTTGTTACGGCGGCCTATTTTTTCTTCTTTCTGTCGTTGTGAATCTTGATTCCGAAGATAATGGCCGAGCATGTGAACGTTATTATGTTGGTGATGGCAAGTGGCCAGTTGTCGGTGAGGATGCCCTGAACCACAAAGAAAAGCGAGCCGAGGCCCATCATCAGGAAGGTGGGCATTGCGATGCCCTCGGTGTCGCGGGTGCGGATGGTGGCTATGGCCTGGGGCATGTAGCCGAAAATCATGCAGATTGAGGCGAGAGAGCCGATTATAGTTGTCAGCATAGTTGTGTGTGTTTAAAAAATTGACTTCCGCCGCCTCAACAGCGGCGGAAGTCTGAAAAAAATGTTAGTTTGTAATCGTTTTCGAGGAGATATGGCTGAATGTTATTTATTTTCGAGTGTGCATACGCTGACGCGGTTCCAGGCTTCCTCGTCAAAGAGGTCTCCTATGCCTGCGCCCGAGGCCGAAATGCGGTCGGGGGCGATGTGGTAGTGCTTTATGAGGGCAGCCCTGACGCTTTCGGCGCGCTTGGCGGCCAGGCGCACGTTGGCGCCATGGTTGCCGTCGCGCGACGCGTACCCTTTAATAACCACCCGCGAGCCCGGATGGTTTTTAAGATATGCGGCGACGAGTTCGACGTTGGGCATCTGGTCTGGGGTGATGGTGGCCGAGCCGAGCAGGAAGAATATGTCGCGCTCGGTGTTGAAGCGGTTGTTGACCGATACTTCCTTGACCACCTCGGGCTTTTTGGCGCGGCACTCGTCGAGCTGCGACGTCAGGCGGGCGTTCTCGGCCCTGAGGGTCTCGACCTGCACGGCGGCCTCGCCCAGCGAGGCCCGCAGGCTGTTTATCTGGCCGTTGAGGGCATCGACCTGAGCCGGGTCGTAGATGGGCACGCACTGGAACCCGGGGCCGAAGCTGTAACGCACTCCGGCCTGAAGGTTGAACACGGCCTGACGTCCCGAATAGGCGGCCGAGGATTGCCGGGAGCGGGCGTCGCTCATGTCCCACAGCACCGATGGCGCCAGGTTCACCGAAAAACGCGGCGACACGTTCAGGCCTACGAACAGGCCGGCCTTGGTGGCGAAGAAGTTATGGTCGGGAACGCCGGCGGTGCGGAAGTCATGCCCCCAGCCGCAGCCGGCCTGTATTCCCAGCGAGAAAAAGCGCGACGAGCATGGACGGGAGCCAAGGCGCATCAGGTCTATGGCACCGTACACGCCCACATACGAGCGGTCGAAAGCCGTCGTGCTGTGCACGAGTCCCGGCCAGCGCGAGGTGTTGAAACCGAAAATGGCCTCGGCGCCCAGCGAAAACGCCGGGGTGAGCCGGCGCGAGCCGTCAAGCCCCACGGTGGGGCGCATATTGCCGAAAAAACTGTGGCCTTTGACCGGCGAGGCAACGCCCACGCTGACTCCCGCGCTCCAGTTGTCGCCAATCCGGGGTGCGGAATATGCCTGGCCGCTCATCGTAAGGGCCGGCATAAGCAGTGCCAATGACATCAGTATCAGTTTTTTCATCCTTTATGATATCGCTTCTTAGCCATTATAGTTAAAACATCGGTGCAAAGTTAAAATATCTATACCAAAAATGCAAATATTTTTTATAAAATTTGTTAAATAAAAGTTTTATAAAGTTTTTTGCCGTTTTACTTTGTAGTTAAAATAAAAAATGCTACTTTCGTGACGCATAACTATTGCTCTTTACTGAAAGTAATAACCAAAGAAACACAAACATAGCCCTACAATGAGTTACCTTAAATTTGATAAGAACCTGCTTATCAACCTGGAACAGTCGCTGCCGAAAGAAATGCTGCGCACCAACCAGGCGGGCGCCTACCACTGCACCACACTCGTCGGTTGCAACACGCGCAAGCAGCACGGCCTGCTCGTCATCCCCATAAAGGAGATGGGCAACAAGCCCCATGTGCTGCTGTCGAGCCTCGACGAGACCGTAATACAGCACGGCGCGCCCTTCAACCTCGGCATCCACCGCTATCAGGGAGGCGTTTACAGCCCCAACGGCCATAAATATCTCCGCGAGTTTGACTGCGAGAGCGTGCCGCGCATCACTTACCGCGTCGGCGGCGTCATCCTCACCAAGGAAAAGGTGTTCATCTCCCACGAGAACCGCATCCTGATACGCTACACCCTCGTCGAGGCCCATTCGCCGACGACGCTGCGCTTCCGCCCCTTTCTGGCCTTCCGCGAGAGCAACGCCCTCTGCATCGCCAACGACGCCATCAACCGCGATGTAGTCCCGGTAGACAATGGCGTCGCCACATGCCTGTATGACGGCTACCCCACCCTCTACATGCAGTTCAGCCACAAACCCGTGTGGGTCGATGAGCCCAACTGGTACAACGGCATCGAGTATGTCAAGGACCTTGAGCGCGGCGTGCCTTACTGCGAGGACCTGTGGGTGCCCGGCTATTTCGAGGTACCCATCCGCAAGGGCGAGTCGGTCATCTTCTCGGCCGGCGTGAGCGAGGTGAAGCCCCGCGGCCTCAAGAAGATGTACGAGGCCGAAATCGAGTCGCGCACACCGCGCTCGTCGTTCTTCAACTGCCTCAAGAACTCGGCCAAGCAGTTCTACATCAAGGAAGGTGACGGCATGTATATACTCTCGGGCTTCCCCTGGGGAACCGTACTGGCCCGCAACACGTTCATGTCGCTGCCGGGCCTCACCCTCGCCATCGACCACCGCGCCGACTTCGAGGCGATAATGGCGACGGCGTCGGCCGCCCTGCTCCGGTTCATGGACTCGGGCGAACTCGACAGCCGCATCAACGGCATCGACCTGCCCGACATCCCCCTGTGGGCTCTTTGGGCCGTACAGCAATACGCCAAGAACATTGGTATGGAACGCGCGCGCGAGCTTTACACCGGTTTCGTGACCCGCGCCATCACCTATATCCTTGAAAACGGCCATCCCAACCTCCGCGTCGACCCCGACAACGGCCTGCTCACCACCGACGGCACCGAGACGCCCGTGTCGTGGATGAACGCCAACCACGAGGGGCGCCCCATCATTCCCCGCTCGGGCTACCTTGTCGAGTTCAACGCCCTGTGGTACAACGCGCTGGTCTTCGCCGCCTCGCTGGCCGAGGACAACGGCGACCTCGCCCCGCGCCGCCAGCAATGGCTCGACGCCGCCGAAAAGATGCGCCAGCCGTTCATCGACATGTTCCTCAACGACAGCGGCTACCTGTATGACTATGTCGACGGCCGCTACGCCTCGCCCGAGGTGCGTCCCAACATGGCCGTGGCCATCGGCCTCGACCACTCGCCCCTCGACCGCCGCCAGCGCAAGGGTGTGCTCGACGTGGTCACACGCGAGCTGCTCACCCCCAAGGGCCTGCGCACCCTCTCGCCCAAGAGCTTCGGATACCGCCCCACCTATCTCGGCTCGCCCGACGAACGCGAGCTTGCCCTCCACCAGGGTCCCGCCCGCCCGTGGCTCATGGGATTCTACGCCGAGGCATACCTCAAGGTGTTCGGCCACAGCGGCGTGAGCTACATCGACCGCATGCTCATAGGCTTCGAGGACGAGATGACCGAGGGCTGCGTCGGCTCCCTGTCGCAGCTCTACGACGGCAACCCGCCCTTCCGCGGCCGAGGCGCCGTATCGCACGCCACCAACGTGGCCGAGGTGCTCCGCACCGTCCGCCTCATCAAAAGGTTCAACAACGACTGACCCCAATTCCCCCCTTGTTTGTTTACTGAATTACTATGAAAGCATTAATGTTCGGGTGGGAATTCCCCCCTCACATCCTCGGCGGACTCGGCACCGCCTCCTACGGCCTCACACAAGGCATGTGGCAGTGCGGCGACATGGACATCACCTTCGTCATCCCCAAACCCTGGGGCGACGAAGACCGCTCGTTCGCCAACATCATCGGCGCCTCGCAGGTGCCGGTGGCATGGCGCGACGTCAGCCGCGACTACGTCGAGCAGCGCATCGGGCGCCTCATGGACCCCGACCTCTACTTCCGCCTGCGCGACCACATCTACGCCGACTTCAACTACATGCGCACCAACGACCTCGGCTGCCTTGAATTTTCGGGACGCTATCCCGACAACCTTCTGGAGGAAATCAACAACTACTCCATCACAGCCGGCGTCATCGCCCGCACCCTCGACTTCGACATAATCCACTCGCACGACTGGCTCACCTACCCCGCCGGCATCCATGCCAAGCAGGTGACGGGCAAGCCGCTGGTGATCCACGTCCACGCCACCGACTACGACCGCTCGCGCGGCAACGTCAACCCCACCGTGTTCAACATCGAGCGCGACGGCATGATACACGCCGACCACATCATCACCGTGTCGAACCTCACCCGCCAGACCGTCATCGAACGCTATGGCATCGACCCGGCCAAGGTGACCACGGTCCACAACGCCGTCGTGCCCCTCAGCCGCGAACTGCTCGACGTCGAGGTGACCAAACCCAAAGAGAAAGTGGTGACCTTCCTGGGCCGCATCACCATGCAGAAAGGCCCCGAATATTTCGTCGAGGCCGCCGCCAAGGTGCTGAAAAACAACCACAACGTGCGCTTCGTCATGGCCGGTTCGGGCGACATGATGGACAAGATGGTGGCCCTCGCCGCCGAGCGCGGCATCGCCGACCGCTTCCACTTCCCGGGCTTCCAGAAAGGCAAGCAGGTCTACGAGATGCTCAAGGCCTCTGACGTCTACATCATGCCGTCGGTTTCCGAGCCCTTCGGCATCTCGCCCCTCGAGGCCATGCAGATGGGCGTTCCGTCCATAATCTCCAAGCAGAGCGGATGCGCCGAAATCCTCAACCACGTCATCAAGACCGACTATTGGGACATCGACGCCATGGCCGATGCCATCAACGCCATCATCTCCTACCCGGCCCTCTACAAGTCGCTCCGCGAGGAAGGCCTCGCCGAAGTCGCCCAGATCACATGGGACAAGGCCGGCAAAAAGGTCATCGACATATATAATAAAGTATTACAACACAGCTAACCCCCACCCCCACACGATATGAAAGCCGTAAGCTTCAACTTTGAGATTCACCAGCCGTTCCGACTCAAGCGCTACCGCTTCTTCGACATCGGCAATGACCATTACTACTACGACGACTTCCTCAACGACGACATCGTCACCCGCATAGCCGCCCAGAGCTACATGCCTGCCGCCGAGACCCTCCTGCGCATGATCAACGACACCAAGGGGGCCTTCCGTTGCTCAATCTCCATCACCGGCGCCGCCATCGAGCAGTTCGAGCAATACGTACCCGAGTTCATCGACCTCCTCAAGAAGCTCGCCGACACCGGCAAGGTCGAGTTCCTCGCCACTCCCTACGCCCACTCGCTCGCCGCCCTCTGCGACCCCGAGGAACTCGCCCAGCAGGTCAAGGCCCAGTGTGACAAACTCCACTCGCTGTTCGGCGTCAAGCCCAAGGTGTTCCGCAACACCGAGCTCATCTACTCTGACGACATCGCCCCCCAGGTGCTCGCCATGGGATTCAAGGGATGCCTCACCGAGGGTGCCAAGCACATCCTCGGCTGGAAATCGCCCAACTATGTCTACACCGCCGCCTCGGCGCCAAAGCTCAAGCTTCTGTTGCGCAACTCGAAGCTCTCCGACGACATCGCCTTCCGCTTCTCCGACACCTCGTGGGACGCCTTCCCCCTCACCGCCGACAAATACATCGACTGGATCGCCTCAACCCCCGCCGACGAACAGATCATCAACATCTGCCTCAACCTCGAGACCTTCGGCGGCATGCAGCCGGCATCCACGGGCATCTTCCAGTTCCTCGAGGCGCTGCCCCGCTTCGCCGCCGAGCGCGGTGTCGAATTCTGGACGCCCTCCGAGGCCGTGTCGAAGCTCAAGTCAGTGGGTGAACTCGCCGTTGTCCATCCCATCTCGGCAGCCGACGAGGCCCGCGACACTTCGGCATGGCTCGGCAACGCCCTCCAGCGCGAGGCTCTTGACAAGCTCTACGCCGCCGGCGAGCGCGTGCGCCTCTGCGAGGACCGCCGCCTCAAACAGGACTGGTGGTATCTCCAGGCATCCGACCACTTCTACTACATGTCGACCAAGCACTTCGCCGACGGCTCGGTACACGCCAACTTCAGCCCCTACGAAACGCCCTACCAGGCCTTCATCAACTACATGAACGTGCTGGCCGACTTCCTCGTGCGCGTCGACGAGCAATATCCCCTGTCGGTCGACAACGAGGAGCTCAACTCGCTGCTCAAGACCATCCGCAACCAGGAGCGCGAAATTGCCGAACTCACCCGCGAGAAGGAATCGATGCAGAAAAACATCGAGCAATACAACATCGAGCACCAGGCACGCCGCCCGGCTCCCGAGCCCGAACCCGCCAAAAAGCCCACGCGCCGCAAGAAAAAAGCCGATGTCTGACGCCAAACGGCCGCCCTCCCCGGCGGCCGTTTTCATTTGCACAAAGACAGGGCGCCTGCCACGGGAAAGACAGGGCGCCTTCGGCGCGACATACCCCTTGCCGCCCGTCAGCATGAAGTTCACCGCACCCGCAGTCGCCGTAGACGACGCCATCGTGCTCACTAACAACATGTAGCGCCGAAGGCGCCAACCCACCCGCATGGCAAAACAAAAAAATATGTAGTCGCCGCAGGCGACCCTGTCTCCCGCCAACCCTGTGTAGCGCCGCAGGCGCATTGTTTCCCCATAACCGACACGCAGCCACAAGCAGTTTGTAGCGCCGAAGGCGCCAACCCACCCGCATGGCAAAATAAAAAAAATATGTAGGCGCCCCCGTGGGCGCCCTTGTCTCCACGCCAACTCCGTGTAGCGCCGCAGGCGCCCTGTCTCCGCACCAGCACTACGATTTATGGGGCAAACGCAAACTTATCCAAAAAATTCTTAGCCATATTCTTGCATTTCACAACAAATATCCTTAACTTTGCCACGCATATCAGCAGCAAACACCCCGGAGGGGGACACACCTTGCTGATATAAGATATTAATCTAAAAGCGTTTATCCGACGCTTGTTTTTGCGACATAGGAATCTGGCAGTTTCTAATCAAGAGCAGAAAACAAGACCAACGATAGACGCCTCGGATATATGATTACACCAATTATATCGGGTGTGCTATGCCACATTCCGACAAGTATCCTGCCTATCACATTTAGGTTGGATACTTTAGGTTATCATATAGCGTGAGGCTTCTGGCGTTGCTCGTTTCGGCTTTTGAAGGGCAAGCCAGAGCCTCTATGTCGCGGAGCGAGTCAACGATACAGACTCTTCGCGTTTTTTTTGTATAATGACATTTCCGCCCGAATCCGTGAGTCTATACGGGCACCATGGGAGACCAGTGACATATAAGACCTGAACATACCTGAATTTACGGCCATGCCAACCCTGGCCGCAACCGCGCCACGGCCCATACCCGGGCGCAAAACCAAGTATCGGGGCAAAATCCTTACCAACCGCTTACCTTACTGATACCATTTTTTCCTGATACCTAATTCTATCAAGTGCAATTTACTTACCAATCAATCAAGTGATAATTTACTAATCTTATTTTTTTATGAAAAAGTTTATACTCGCGTTGATGGCCATCATCGCGTTCGCCGCCGCAAGTCCCGGCAGCGCATCGGCGGCCGTCACAGTACATTCCAACTATAATGGTTGGGATGCTCAAGGCAGCGATCTGACCATGAACGCCAACGGTGACACCTATACCGTCGACGTCCAGAGTGCGCCGGAGAACTTTGAATTTGTAATCAACGACAACGGCACCGAATACAAAGCGCTCTCGAAGCCCGTTGTCGTCGTCCTCGGCACAGAGTACGATACTCAGGTTACCAGCGCTAACGATTACAACTTCAAGGTTACAAACGCCGGCAGCTACACCATCACCTACACCAAATCCAACCACAAGGTGAAAGTTACTGAAATTGGCAGCAGCTCAGACGACAATTTTGCTGTTTACTACATTGTAGGCAACAACAGCAGCTGGGCGTTCGAGGATTCGTGGAAGATGGAGACCACCGACGGCAACATCTACACCTTTGACTGCTCAACCAAAACAATCAACGCTGGAGAAGGCTTCCAAATTTCCCAAAAGGAGTGGAAAGGCCAAGTAACCACCGACAATAAACAGATGGAAGACGACAACGTTTATGATATGGTCGACGGTGGCAGCGGTAAAGACATGGCCTTCAAAGCCAACTTCAGCGGCAAAATATCTTACAACGTATCCGAAAAAACGCTCACAATCGGAAATCTCGGCGGCGACATAACCGATCCCGACGATCCCACCCCCCTCACCGGCACATTCAGCGTCAAGACAAGCCAAAACGGCTGGAACGACAATTCATCCATGTCCAACGACGGCAATGTCTGGACTTGCTACGGCAAGGATTTCACCGCCGGCGATCAATTCGTAATTGTAAATACCGCAACCAACCCCGCAACCGAATACAAGTCGGAATTTGAGGACAAGAACGGCACAAAAATTGAACTGAACACACCGACCAAAGCCGTTATAAAACGGAAACGACCATAACTACAAGATTGAAACCACCGGCAAATACGACGTCATCTTCGACGCCCGCGACAAAAACAACCTCACCGTCACCATCAAATTAAAAAACGACGGCGACGACGAGGACGAAGTATGGTCAACCAAAAACTTCGTCTACTTCAACGCAGGTTTTGACTGGGAACGTGATTCTAAAATCAATAGCCGTACTCTTTACGCCCACTTTATTAAGAAAGGCTCAAACGAGCCCGTCGCCGGTAAATACCGCGTCAAGATGTCAGACAACCGCAAGAAGGAAGACAACGTAAACGCCCTCCTTCCCCTGTTTTATGCTCCCGTTCCCGAAAACTACAACGATTTCTGGGGCGTGCAGTTTGAAGTTGAAAACGGCAGCCTCGTATATAACTCCACCAAACCGCAGGAAGCCTCTAAATATGACTGGGAAAACGGCAATTGGTTCAAGTTCATCTACGGTTGCGAAAAGTCCGTTGCAGGCAACACAGACGGCAGCGTATGCCGCGCCGAGCAATCCTACGTAACTTACGAGCAGTATAAAGAGCGCCGCGACGATCCGAATAAAGAAGCCGTCTACTACCTCGGCAATAACATTAAGGGACGCAACGGCCTTGAAGAAAACTCCGACTGGAAAGACCTCAGCTTTGACGGCATTATGGGTGTCTCCCAACGTTCAGAAGATGTGTTCATGTTCCAGGTAATGCCTCAAAACCCCAATGAAGAAGTCAAATTCAAAATGTCGTGGATTGACGCCACCGGCCGCATGAATGAGTACAACGGAGGAACAGGCCGTTACACAGATGTCAAGAACGGTGCCAACACCCAGGTAGCCGGTTGCGACCAACGCTGGTGGGCTACTTTCAACCTCGGTCTCGTAGGCCCGACCCTCGCGCCCAAATATAACGGCGACCTCACTGCTGCAAAAGAAGCCGGCGATTACATAAAAACCGAAGACGTCAATGACAATGGCGCCATATCATATATCCCCGGACGCTGTCGCAAATACTCGCGCTACAACATGTACGACTGGTGGATCAAGGCCGGTCAGGTCAGCAACGGCACATACTATGTCGTAATCGACACTTACTATAAGACCACAGCCCTCGTTCCGTTCAAACCCGCGCCCAGCATCAACGCGCTGGATATGAGCACACCGGCTGCTTACGCTGAGACGATCGACGATGAACACGCACTCCAGTTCGGTGATAAACTGAAAGGGCGTGAGGCTCACGGAGCCACCAAAATCAACAAAGCCAATACCGTGACAGGCACCGCAATCATCAATACATCCGAGGGCATTTCGTTCTGGGCAGATGAAAATAATGACGGCACCCCTGATTATCATCTCGATTACGGCCTGTACTACGCAGAAACCGCCAATCCTCTCGAAACTACAGAAGCCTCGGAGGACAACCTGTTAACCACATTCCGCGGCATTGAAGCGGCCAAAAGCTATAGTGCCGAGGTAAGAAACCTCCCTGTCGGCACAAGCGATGCTGTTAAGGTCGGCGTACGTTGCACATATACCGACAACACAAACTCCTCGGAGGGCTATGAGGCTAAATTCCGTTCGTTCACAGACTGGAAGATCTCCAATCCTCAGAACTTCCCTCTTCCCGAACCCTCACTTGCTGTAGAGAAAAACATCGCCTATCGTCTCGATGGAAAGAAATGGCATGCCCACGTTACCGGCACTCTTAATGCCACTGATGAACATGGTCTCAATTACTTCTTTGACGTTGATGACGAGCAGCCAAGCGGCCACGGCGTTCACCTTGCCGAAAGCAACGAATTCCAGTGCCAGAACGGCATCGCCACGGCTCATTATACCCGCGCCGATCAAAACTGGGCTACCGTCAAGGATGACAAATCAGTGAACTTCGTAATTCAAGACATTCTGATGGGCGCAGACAATCGTCCTGCCAAGGAATCATACGAATCGCGCTTCTACCTCCAGTTCCCCTTCATCACAGGCGACCTCAATCCGGAAGTATACTGGTGCTCCGAGACCGACGGCAACGGTACCGGTGACAAGCTTGAGCAGGCCCAGTTGGCTCGCCGCCGCGCTTCGGCCTATGCAGCGCCCCGCACCGACATGGTATTCCTCTCAATTCCTGTAACGGCCACAACCAATGTCGGCGAAAGCCTCTCGGGCATCGCTGACGCAGATGTTGAGGCCGGCGCTCCCGCCGAATACTTCAACATGCAGGGTGTGCGCGTGGAAGGCGAAATCACCCCCGGCGTCTACATCGTGCGCCGCGGCAGCAAAGTTACCAAGGAAATAGTTCGATAAAACCTATTGGGACCCATAAGTAGACCCCGATAAGAGGTAGACTTATATTTGATATAAATGGTTAGGCAAGGCGCGACCGTGAGGCCGCGCCTTGTTGTATTCCGGCCGCCCGACGGCGCCCGATTGTGCCAATATATGCCACAAAGCCTTAACGAATACTAAAAACCGGGGCAAAATACGCCCAGGTTTAGGTTTTAAAAATCGTTTTGCTTAAATTTGCGGCTGATAAAGGTAAAAAGATTTTGGCGGGCGCGCCGTGTGACTGCACCGGCATAACGCAACGCCCGCGATGACAAACAACTTGTTTTTAAGGTGACCAATATTTTTTCACGCATCCCCCTGTCGCCACGCGTTCCGTCGTGGCAGCTGTCGGCAGTCCCGGTAGCGGTGCTGTTCGTCTCTTTTCTGTTGATAATAGTGTTCATGGGCCCCACCGCCGTGTCGGAATTCTCGCCGTGGGTTCTGTTGGGCTCATCTGCCCTGGCCCTCGTGCTGGCCGGCGCCAACGGCAGCGTGAGCCGACGCGGAATGGCGCTGGGCATCCGCCGCAGCGCCACCCAGATTCTGCCGGCCATACCGATGCTGGTGTGCATCGCCGCACTGGCCACCACGTGGATGCTGTCGGGCGTTGTCCCCACCCTGGTCGACTACGGCCTGATGCTGCTCAACCCCGGCTGGTTCCTGGTCACCACCTGCGCCGTGTGCGCCCTGGTGTCGGTGCTCACCGGCAGTTCATGGTCCACGATAGCCACCATCGGTGTGGCCTTCGTCGGCATAGGCTCGGTGATGGGCTATCACCCGGGATGGACAGCCGGCGCCATAATCTCGGGCGCATATTTCGGCGACAAGGTGTCGCCCCTGAGCGACACCACCGTCATCGCCTCGACATGCTGCGGCGTGGACCTCTTCGCCCACATCCGCTACATGATGTTCACCACCGTCCCGGCCATGACCATCGCCCTGACCGTGTTCGCCATCAAGGGACTCACCGCCGGGGGCGCCCCCATCGAGGGGTCGGCTGAAATGCTAAGCGGCCTGTCGCAGTCGTTCAACATCACCCCCTGGACACTGCTGATCCCACTTACGACGCTCACCCTGATAGCCCTGAAGGTCAACACCCTGGCCGTCCTTGCCGCGAGCGCCCTGCTCGGCGCCGCCGGGGCATTCCTGTTCCAACCCGGCCTCGGCATCGGGCTGGTGGACATCGCCTCGGAAATGTGGAGTGGACACGCCTCGGCCACGGGCATCCCCGCCGTCGACCAGCTGTGCTCGACCGGCGGCATCCTCGGAATAATGCCCGTGGTGTTCCTGGTGAGTTCGGCCCTGGTCTTCGGCTCGGTCATGATAGGCACCGGCATGCTTGCCTCGCTCACCGCGGCCCTCACGCGCCGCCTGCGCCGCCCCACCTCGATTGTGGCCGCCACCGTCGCCTCGGGCCTCACCCTCAACGCAACCACCGCCGACCAATACCTCTCCATAATCATCGGCGGCAACATGTACCGCACCCTCTTCCGCCGTCACGGCATGGAGCCACGCCTGCTCAGCCGCACCCTCGAAGACTCGATTTCGGCCACCTCGCCGCTGATTCCGTGGAGTTCGTGCGGCGTCACCCAGTCGTCAGTGCTCGGCGTGGCAACCGCCACCTACCTGCCATTCTGCATCTTCAACTACCTCACCCCGCTGATGGCCCTGGTGATGATTCATACCGGCTTCAAGATTCGCCGCGCCACCCTCGCCGCACGTTAAACATTGTTAATCATTTGGCAAGACCGCATTTTTAATGTAATTTTGTATGCTTTGAAGCACTCCATACATACGGGGCTGACTGGTTTTGACAGCGTGTAGAAGTGGTGTGTAAGCGTGCAGAGGCAAGATGTTCGCCTCTATAAAAACGGCATCAGAAAATTTAACTGGCGAAAACAACTTCGCTCTCGCTGCCTAATCGAAGCACAGTAGATTGGCTTTATCCCCGCGACAGTCGCAGGGACGAGACATCACCCGATTGTCCTTTTTCCGAGACGGATCGACCCGGTGGTGTAAGTAAATCGGAAATAGGCGCCCCGCAGCCTCGGGCAGGGAGCCGAAATCCAAGAGGATAAGGTCGCGGTTGGCTGTCTTTGGCCTGCCACGGCACGAAAACCAATCAAAGACTACGCACGTAGAAAGCTCATTAGTTCCGCGTTTGGACGAGGGTTCAAGTCCCTCCAGCTCCACTTCTTTTCAAAAACCGCAGGCTATTTGATAGTCTTGCGGTTTTTTATTGCAATCACGTTGTTTACATGAAAGAATATACTGCGACAAACAAATACAACTCATAAGTTGTATATAGTATAAAGATTTTGTATCTTTGCAGAAAACTAAAGGATATGACTTTCGACGATATAACTGAAGATGGACGGCTTTGGGCGGTCAGATATGATGGCGATGAGGATAACATTCTGTATTCTCTGTTCGACCAATGGAACGACGTGGCTTGGCTGAGAAGTTTTTTCAAAGCCAACTCCAAAGACTTGGAAAGTTATTTCAAGATAACAAATATCAATGATGCCATAAGCCGCACCATTGACGACAGTGAAAGACTTGAAGCCATTATGATGGACATATCTCCTGAGGCAAACCTTGATTTGATATTCCGACCATTAAGCAACAGCCGCATTGCGGAGTGTTTGTTAGGTAAAGAGAAAGCGCGCCTGAAAAATCTTGTAGGGCGGTCGTCTTGGTTGAGAATATACGCCATTAAACTGGCAAAGGGCGTGTATGTTGTTACCGGAGGTGCAATAAAACTTACTGCTACGATGCAGGAACGAGAACATACAGCCGCAGAACTTGCCAAAATTGAAAAAGTCAGGAATTTTCTTTTAGATGAGAAGATTATCGATGATGAGAGTTTCATAGAATATATTGCAGAACTTTAATAACATCGGCTATGAAAGAGTTACAAGACAAATTATCTGCTTACAAGCCTTCGACTCCATCCCGTTGGAGAGAGAAGGCTATGGAGCGTCAGGCAAATAAAGAGTGGCTACGCTATTCTCAAAAAATAGCCATGATGATGCTTGACAAGATGGAGGAACTGGGAATTACCCAAAAAGCCGTCGCCGAGCGCATGGGCTGTTCACAGCAATACATATCCCGGGTGCTCAAAGGCTCGGAGAATCTAAGTATCGAAACAATCTTCAAGATTGAATCGGCACTTGGATTGCAGATTCTTGAACCAGTATTTGCCGTACGTTAAAGAATCAATGATATTATTAGTTTGGATAAAGCAGCCGCCTTATGGCCAAAAGGCTTGACGAAATCAAGGGAGCACAAAATTGATTTGCTGACGCTCAACAAGGTGCTTTATTTTGTCCAACGCGAGTCGTGCGTGGAAATCCAATCTCGCAAGCAAGGCTATGGAGCTTTATTACTACATTTTTTGGCCATGTCGATTTTTATTCATAATTTTGCGTAGTTAATTACATAATTGATTACGCAATGAATTTCTTTGAGCGCACAGGCAGGGCGGCCATCGGCAGCCGGCTGAGGGTATTGACCGAGCAGTTGGCACACGACGCCGCCGAAATTTACGGACTTTACGACGTGGAAATCAAGCCGAAATGGTTCCCCGTATTCTACTCGCTCGTCGACGAGCAGCCAAAAAGCGTCACGGCAATCGCAAGGGAAATAGGCCAGTCGCACCCATCGGTGAGCGTCATCGTCAAGGAAATGCTGAAATACGGCCTTGTCGTCCAGATAGGAAACGACGCAGACAAGCGGCGCACATTGATTGTCCTTACCGACTCCGGCAAAAAACTGGCGAAGGAACTGACGGCACAACTGCGCGACGTCGAGCGCGCCGTCGAACAGATCTCCTCGGAATGTGACCACGATCTATGGGACGCACTCGCCGAGTGGGAAAAAGCTCTTGCACGCGAATCCATGGCCAGCCGCGTAAAGGCCATAAAGAAGGCAAGGGAAAATTCCGAAGTTGAGGTCGTGGAATACCAGCCCCACCACCGGGAGGCATTCTACGAGCTTAACCGCCAATGGATTGAAAGCCACTGGCAACTCGAGCCGCACGACATCGAGGTGCTTGAAAATCCCGAAAAACACATCATTGAACCGGGCGGCCACATATTCGTGGCGCTGTACAACGGCAAACCGGCGGGCGTGTGCGCCCTTTGCCCCATGCCGGCCGACTCTCCCTATGATTATGAACTTGCCAAACTGGCCGTCAATCCCGCAATCCAGCGCAAAGGCCTCGGGGGGCGCCTTTGCGACGCCGTCGTAAGCAAAGCCAGGGAACTTGGCGCGGCCAGGCTGTTTCTCGAAAGCAATACACGCCTGAAACCCGCCATAGCACTGTACCGCAGGCTGGGCTTCAGGGAACTGCCCGAATACCACCCCGCGTACGCCCGTGGCGACATACAGATGGAACTCACTCTTTAAAACTTCAACATGAAAACAACTGGAAAGATATTCGTGCGCCGCGACGAGCCGCTCAAAAAGACATTCAAGGGAGTCAACCTCGACTCGCTCGCCGTGGGCGAGAAATCAATGGTGACGAAGATGAATTACGAGAAAGGCAACTTCGCCACACTCCACACCCATCCCCACGAGCAGTGCGGATATGTAATTTCAGGAAAATACCGCCTGATTGTCGAGGGCGACGAGAAGATAGACGTGATCATGCATCCGGGCGACACTTACGCAATCCCCGGCAACACGCCCCACTCGTTCGAGGTGATTGAACGGGGCGAAGTGGTCGACGTCTTCACCCCACACCGCGACGACTATCTCTGACCCCTGCAACAATGAATATTGAAGAAGTACGCGATTATTGCCTGTCAAAGCCACATGCTACAGAAGATATGCCCTTCGGCCCTGACTATGTCGTTTTCAGAATCGGCGGCAAGATTTTCTGTTGCCTCGCTCTTGTGTTGGGCAATGTCGTTCAGCTGAAATGGAATCCCGACGAGTTTGACGAAATCATTGACAGACACTCCTATGTCTGTCAGGCATGGCACTGGCATAAACGGCACATGATTCAGTTCAACCTTGATGAGACACCGGCCCCGGACTCAGTGGCCAAAGAATTGATTGACCGTTCATATCGCTACGTAAGAGGACGGTTGCCTAAAAAAATTCAGAGGCAATTTATGGAATCTGAATCATAACATACCGCATGACAGCTGAAAGGCTTTTCGGGGAGTTCCATCCTCGACATAGATTATACCGCAGTACGAAAAGCCGCGTTTTGCAATCCAGCCGAGCATGGGCGAATTGTCGGCATGGGTGTCGATACGGATGTTGACTCCGGCCCTCTTGCAAAAGCCGAGGGCAAGGTCTGCAATCCCCCTTGCTCCCGGGGCGGCGGCAATACGGTGAATCGTTCCGTAAGGATTGTTATCGGGCCAACAACCTTCTATTACCGAATAATTCGGCTCATCCCCGACAACGAAGGTGAACACCCCGATTATGCCATTTTCAGAATCAATCACATAACTGTTGCCCTTTCTGATGTCGCCAAGGGCCACCTCTCTCGACGGATACCCGTTAACCCATTGGGTAGCGTTACCCGACTCGCGCATCCGCGTTCTCGCATAGTCAAATATAGCCATTACTGAATCCAAATCAGCTATCTCTGTCTGCCTGATCTTATACATGCCTAAAATATCCATATGCAAAGTTACTGCTTTAATTGAAAAAGACAATCGCCCCTCGCTACATCCTTTATAAATATGCAATGTTTCGCCAACTCAGCATCTCCTTGACGCTACTGACCATGTGATATTGGTTGGATTTCCCGCAAAACTGGCACATTCCCCCCGATTTATTCTTTATAATTTTGCACCGTAAAAGAATAAGTTGACTATGACAATTGAGAAATTCCAGAACATGATAGCCGATGGCCGCCCCCTTGAAGGCGATGGCAACCAGTAAATCAATAAAAACAGGCGGAGCTTGATGTTCAAGCTCCGCCTGCATCAATCAAGCGGTCGGGGTGACAGGATTCGAACCTGCGACCACCTGGTCCCAAACCAGGTGCGCTACCGGACTGCGCTACGCCCCGATGTGGACATGCCACTTTTCGGCTGCAAAGGTAAGAATTTTTTCCGACTTTTCAGCACACGCAGCGATATTTTTTGCAGACGGCAAAGTTTTGGCCGCCTGTTTGAGGATATTCGGCTAATTATTGTTAATTTTGTAGTCGGTTTTTTATAACCGTTTTTCTGCAATGCTTAATCAATGAAACGATAATAGATGGAACAACACAACGTGCAACCCGAGACGCCGCAGCCCCAGCAGCCCGTCGGGAAAGACCAGAAGAAGCTGATGCTTTGGATAATAATTGGCCTGGCCGTGGCTGTGGTCGGCCTGGCAGTCTGGTTCATCGTAGCGTCAACCACCCAGAAGAAGGCGCTCGAAGAAGCCGTGGCACTCAAGGAACAGGCCGAACTCGACATGGCCCAGAAGGAGCTTCAGAACGATTATGACGCCCTCAACAACGAATTTGCCATTTTCGAGAACTCGCGCCAGCTCGTCATCGACGACTCGGTGAAAATGGCACTTACCCAAAAATACGAGACCGCGCGCCTGCAGATTGAGAAACTCAATCAGGAGCTCAAAAACCAAAAGAACAAGAGCGCCCGGGAAATCAAGAAACTCAAGGACGAAATCACAACCCTGCGCAATCTGCTGCGCCACTATGTAGAGGAAATCAACCGCCTCAATCAGGAGAACCAGCAGCTCCGCGACGAGAACGCCCAGATAAAGGGCCGCAACGAGGAACTCAGCTCGCGCGTACAGGAAACGGCACGACGCAACGAAGTGCTCAGCGAGCGCATGACCCTGGCCGAGAAGCTCAACGTGACCGGCGTGAACCTCACCGCCCTCAACAAGAAGGGCAAGAAGGAAAAGAAAGTGAAGAAAGCCGCCCAGCTGATGGTGACCTTCACCATTCCGCAGAACAACTCCACCCCTGTCGGCGAAAAGACCATATACCTCCGCATCGTGTCCCCGTCGGGTCAGCTCCTGGGCGGGGGTGGCTCGTTCAGCTTCGAGGGCGCGTCGCTGGCATGCTCGGCCAAGAAAGTGGTTGAATACGCCGGCGAGGAAATCGCGGGCGTGACAATCTACTGGGATGTCAACACGGCCCTCACAGCCGGCACATACACTGTCGAACTATTCGCCGACAACTACCGCCTGGCCAGCCGTTCATTCGAACTCAACTGATGAACCTATTCTCGGAAATCGTACAGACAGTCACGTCAGACCACCTGACCTTCGTGGGCACATGCTACCGCCTGCTGCTGAGTATGCTGCTCGGCAGCATCGTGGGTTTCGAGCGGCGCCGACGCGGACAGTCGGCCGGCGTACGCACCTTCTCGCTCATTGCGATGGGCTCGGCGCTCGCCATGGTGCTGTCGGTTTACGTCGCACAGAAATACAGCGACGGCGACCCCACCCGAATGGCCGCCCAGGTGATTTCGGGCATCGGCTTCCTCGGCGCCGGCGCCATCATCCAGATGAAAGGCTCGGTGCGCGGCCTCACCACCGCCGCCGGGATATGGATGGTGGCCAACATCGGCATGGCCGTGGGCTGCGGGATGTACTGGATTGCCACCGTCGCCACGGGGCTGATACTATTCATCCTCGTGCAGCTCGAGCGTATCGAACACCGCGTCAGCCTGCGCTCGGAATCGCGCATCATCCGGGTACGCGTCGGCGAGATACTGAACGACATCCACAAATACCGCGAGGTGCTGAAACATTACGGAGTGGTGCTCAGCAACTTTTATGTCGAGTATGATTTCGAGCAGGCCGAAACGCGCCTCAATCTGGTCGTCGTGCTCAAGGAGAACGTCGACTACGTGGGGCTGTTCAACTCGTTCGAGCGCCTCTATCCCACCCGCTCAATCACCCTCGCAAATCAAATCAACATTTAGAGAATGAATATCGAAAGCCTCATAACCGACCTTGCGTTCATCCTGCTGCTCGGCGCCGTCGTGACGGTGCTGTTCAAATGGCTGAAACAGCCGGTGGTGCTGGGCTATATCGTGGCCGGTTTCCTGGCCAGTCCCAACTTCACGTGGCTCCCGTCGGTCACAACACTCGAGAACATCGACTTCTGGGCCGAAATCGGCATCGTGGTGCTGCTGTTCTCGCTCGGGCTTGAATTCAGTTTCAAGAAACTCGTCAACTCGGGCGGGTCGGCGGTGGTCACGGCCATCATTATCGTGGCCGGCATGATGTGCGCCGGCTTCACCGTGGGCCATATCCTGCATTTCAACTTCATCAACAGCCTGTTTCTCGGCGGAATGTTGTCCATGTCATCGACCACAATCATCCTCAAGGCCTTCACCGACATGGGTCTGCGCCAGCAAAAATTCGCCTCGCAGGTGCTTGCCGTGCTGATTGTAGAGGATCTGTTCGCTGTGGTGATGATGGTGGTGCTTTCATCAATCGCCATCAACAACAGCGTGGAAGGTTCCGAAATGCTGATGAGCGTCGGAAAACTGCTGTTCTTCCTTATAATATGGTTCCTGGTGGGTGTCTATGTGCTGCCCTCGGCCCTCAACCGCTGCCGCCGCTATCTCAACGGCGAGACATTACTGGTGGTGTCGATGGGGCTGTGCCTCGGAATGGCGGTGTTCTCGGTCTACTGCGGATTCTCGATGGCGCTCGGAGCCTTCGTGATGGGCTCGATTCTGGCCGGCACCAGCTATGCCGAAAGCATCGAGCACGTGGTAACGCCCGTGAAGGACCTCTTCGGCGCGGTGTTCTTCATATCGGTGGGCATGATGGTGCAGCCGGCCATCCTCAGCCAATACTGGCTGCCGATACTGATTCTGTCGCTTGTCGTAATCGTCGGCATGATAATTTTCGGCACCTTCGGCATGCTCATCACCGGCCAGACGCTCAAGACTGCCATACGCTCGGGCTTCTCGCTCACACAGATCGGCGAGTTCGCCTTCATCATCGCCACCCTCGGCATGAGCCTGAAAGTTCTCGAACCCACCCTCTATCCCATTGTGGTTGCCGTTTCGGTAATCACCACATTCACCACACCATATTTCATCAAGATGTCCGTGCCGGCATATAATTTCGTCGAGAGGCATCTGCCCGAACGCCTGCATTTCCTGATTGACCGCTACGGCTCGCAGAGCGAAAAGGAACAGGCTGCCGGGCGCCAGTGGGGAGCGGTGTTGCGGCGCCATCTGTGGCGCACCGTCGTCTACTCGATAATCCTCATCGCCATCACCCTGCTCATGGACACCTACGTCAGGCCGTGGCTCATGGAAATCGTGCCCTCGGCCGGCAACCTCATATCGGTCATAGCCACGCTGGTGGTCATGTCGCCCTTCTTGATTGCGCTGGTGTCGCCGGTTAAGGCTCCGGCGTCCGACGGCAGCGGAATGACCGTATCTAACAACATTCCCTGCATAGTCCTGATGGTTTTCCGCTCGCTCATCGCGCTCGGATTCATCATCCACGCCGTCAGCCGGGTATACTCGGCCAAGGTAGGACTCATCGTGGCCGTGGCTGTGGTGATACTCATCGGACTGCTGTTCTACCGCCGGTTGAGCGCCTACATGGGACAGCTCGAAAACAAATTTTTCGACAACCTCAACGAGCGCGACCTGCGCCGCTCGGGCAAGAACAACCGTGTCGTCAGCGACCTCCACATGGCCTACATGACCGTCGGCACCGGCTGCGACTTCGCCGGCGAGCGCCTGATGGACTCCAACCTGCGCCACGCCTTCGGAGTCAATATCGTAAGCATACAGCGCGGCCATGCCGTTATTCCCATTCCCGGAGGCAAGGAACGCCTGTTTCCCGGCGACGTAATCGGCGTCATCGGCACCGACGAGCAAATCGAACGCCTGCTGCCGAAAGTCGAGATTAACCCCGACGCCGACAGCGGTCCCTCGCCCGACGAGATGAAGCTCAAATCGGTGCTGCTGTCGTTCAACTCGCCGCTGGTCAACCAGACGCCCTCGTCGGCCTCGCTGCGAAACACCTACGACGTGCTCGTCGTGGCCGTCAACCGCGACGGCGAGTTCATCGACTCAAACCCCAACCTGGTCTTTGCCCCGGGCGACATCGTGTGGGTCGCCGGCAAGGCCGACAACATCAAACGACTGAAATAAACGAAAACCAACCATATAAGCATAAAGACATGACAGATTCCGGCGACCACCGTTACAAACTCCGCGGAGTGTCGGCTTCGAAAGAAGACGTCCACAACGCCATCAAGAATGTTGACAAGGGCCTCTATCCCGGCGCGTTTTGCAAAATCATCCCCGACATCCTCGGCGGCGACCCCGAGATGTGCAACATCATGCACGCCGACGGCGCCGGCACGAAGTCGTCGCTCGCCTACATGTACTGGCGCAAGACCGGCGACCTGTCGGTGTGGCGCGGCATCGCTCAGGATGCCCTCATCATGAACATCGACGACCTGCTCTGTGTGGGCGCCACCGACAACATCCTCGTCTCATCGACCATCGGACGCAACAAGAACCTGGTTCCGGGCGAGGTAATCTCGGCCATAATCAACGGCACCGAAGAACTGCTCGCCGACCTTCGCGCACACGGCATTTCGGCCTGGAGCACCGGCGGCGAGACCGCCGACGTGGGCGACCTTGTCCGCACCATAATCGTCGACTCGACCGTCACCTGCCGCATGCCCCGCAAGGATGTGATTGACAACTCCAACATTGCCGCCGGCGATGTCATCGTGGGCTTGTGTTCCTACGGACAGGCGACATACGAGACCGAATTCAACGGCGGCATGGGCTCGAACGGGCTCACCTCGGCACGCCACGATGTCTTCGGGCATGCCCTGGCCGAGGAATTCCCCGAGTCGTACGACCACGCCATTCCCGCCGAGCTCGTATATAGCGGCGGATGCAACCTCACCGATGCCGTTGAAAACTCGCCCCTCGACGCCGGCCGGCTCGTGCTTTCCCCCACCCGCACCTATGCCCCGGTGGTGAAAGCCATCCTCGACAAGCTGCGTCCCCAGGTTCACGGAATGATTCATTGCTCGGGCGGAGCCCAGACAAAAATCATGAACTTTGTCAAGGACAAACTTGTTGTGAAAGACAACCTCTTCCCCCCCGGCCCCCTGTTCACCCTCATCCAGAAGCAGTCCGGCACCGACTGGCGCGAGATGTATAAGGTGTTCAACATGGGACACCGCTTCGAGATTTACCTCCCCGCAGAACACGCCGCCGAGGTAATCCGCATCTCGGAAAGCTTCGGAATTCCCGCCAAGATTGTGGGCCACGTCGAGGACGCTCCCGCCAACCGCCTCGTCATCAAGAGCGAGTTCGGCACATTTGAATATTGAAAACCCTAATCCTATAAACTAAAAACAATGAGAAAGACCTCTCTTACCGTTGCCGTAGTGTGCGCCCTTATGGGCTCCATGCTGCTGCCCTCGTGCATCGGCTCGTTCACCCTCACCAACAAGCTCCTCACCTGGAACCGCCAGATTGGCAACAAGTTCGTCAACGAACTCGTATTCTTCGCCTTCTGGGTGCTCCCCGTCTATGAAGTGTCCGCCCTGGCCGACGTACTGGTGCTCAACTCAATCGAATTCTGGAGCGGCTCAAACCCCGTTGCCAGCGGCACCACCGTGGTAGAAGGCAACGACGGCCGCTACCTCGTGTCGGTTGACAAGAAAGGCTACACCATAAAGAGCGAGACCGACGGCTCGGAAGTCCGCCTTAATTTCCATGCCGACTCGCGCTCATGGGCCATGCAGATGCCCGACGGCTCGGAAATGACCATCTTCTCGTTCGTTGACGACGAGCACATCGCCCTCCCCACCCCCGACGGCGAATCAACCGTCGTCGAGCTCTCAGACGCAGGCCTGTATGCCTACAGCCAACTGGCCACCGCCGGCGCCGCATACGCAATGCGCTGATAACAACTCTTATTCCGCCATACGCAGGAAAGCGGACATCCGCTTTCCTGCGCTGGCATATATCACCAATCATTCATCATGTCCCGACGCAAAAAGAAATCTTCCGCTCCCGCAGTGGTCATCGCCATGCTTCTCGTGGCAGTGGCCGTCGTCGCACTTGTGCCGACGGGCTCAGCAGTCAAATCCGAACCCTCCGACACTTGCAACGTAGATTTCACCGACCTCGAAAAGATCTCAATCCCCGGCGCACTGACCAACGAAATGCTCCACTATGAAGGCTTCACGGTCGCATTCAACGCCGAGGCCCATCAGCCCAACTATGTGGTGTGGACACTCACGCCCGAGCATACCGACGGTCCATACACCCGCAACAGCTCCGACGTGAACTTCGCCCCGGATGCGCGGGTGAATGGTTGCGCCACCCTGGCCGACTACAAGCGCTCGGGATTTGACCGCGGACACATGGCTCCGGCCGCCGACAACAAATGGAGCCTCGAGGCCATGAAAGACTGCCATTACCTCACGAACATGTGCCCGCAGGACAATAAACTGAATGCCGGCGCATGGGCGACCGTCGAGAAAAACACCCGCAAATGGGTCGAACGCCACGGGACACTCGTGATTGTCGCCGGCCCGGTACTGTCCGACCGCCTGACCCGCACCATCGGCCAATCTGAAATTCCCGTTCCAGAGCGATTCTTCAAGGTGATTCTCGCGCCCGAGGCCAACCCGCCAATGGGCATCGGATTCATAATGCCGAACTCATACGTCGAGGGTGGAGCCCAGTCGACTGTCGTTTCCATCGACCAAGTCGAGGCCGTCACAGGCTTTGACTTCTTCGCCGCCCTGCCAGACTCAATCGAGAACATCGTCGAAAGCCAAAACAGCATCAGAATATGGAACAAGTGACCACCGACACCATCTGCGCAATCTCCACCCCTCCAGGCCGCGGAGGCATCGCCGTTGCCCGCGTCAGCGGGCCTGCAGCCATCGCCATCGCCAACGCAGTCTGGAAAGGCGCCAGCCTCGCCGACGCGAAATCACATACCGTCCATCTCGGCACAATTACCCGTCCTGACGGCACCGCACTCGACCAGGCCGTCGCAACCGTATTCCGCAATCCTCGCTCGTTTACTGGCGAGGACGTGGTCGAAATATCAGTCCACGGCTCCACATTCATCCAGCAGGAACTACTGCACCTCCTCGTGGCCTCCGGCGCACGCATGGCCGAACCCGGCGAATTCACCCGCCGGGCCTTCGTCAACGGACGCCTGGACCTCGCCGAGGCCGAAGCCGTAGCCGACCTCATCGCTTCCTCATCCCGCGCAGCCCACCGCCTGGCCATCTCCCAGCTCCAGGGCCGTTTCTCAGCCAATATCGACAGCCTGCGCCAACAGCTGCTCGACCTTGCCGTCCTGCTCGAACTCGAACTCGACTTTTCCGAAGAAGACGTGACCTTCGCCGACCGCGCCAAACTGCGCGAACTTGCCTCCGACATTCAAAACATGGTCACCCGCATGGCCTCCACATTCTCGTCCGGACAGGCTCTGCGCGACGGCATCCCCGTCGCCATAATCGGCCGTCCGAACGTCGGCAAATCCCGGCTGCTCAACACATTGCTCGACACCGACCGCGCCATCGTCAGCGACATTCCCGGCACCACACGCGACACAATCGAAGACACCATCGACATCGACGGCCACACTTTCCGTTTCATCGACACCGCCGGAATACGCACCACCGACGACCCCATCGAATCGCTTGGCATCGAACGCGCCCTGCGCAGCGTGGCCAAAGCATCCGTAGTCATCTGGCTCCTATCCCCCGACGACTTGCAGTCGCCCGAAACGTCCGCCAACAAAGCGCTCATCGACGGCTCCATCCGCCCCGACGCCACGCTTATTCCCGTCCTGAACAAAATCGACACCATTCCCGACAGCGTAACCCAGGCCACTGAAAGCCTCAGCGCAATGGCACCCGGCACCGCCCCGCTCGCCATCTCAGCCCTCACCGGCACCGGCATAAGCGACCTGCGCAACGCCATACTCGCCGCAGCCACCGCCGGACTTCCCGACGACGAAAGCATTATTGTAACCAACGCCCGCCACCACGCCGCCCTCACCGAAGCCGCCGACGCCCTCACCCAACTGATCGACGGCATAGACCTCGGCCTCACCCCCGACCTCCTCGCCCAACACCTCCGCCAGGCCATCCACTCCCTCGCCACCATCACCGGCTCCATAACCTCCACCCAAATCCTCCAAACCATCTTCCACCGCTTCTGCATCGGGAAATAATTCATTCATGGACTGGGAGGAGCCGAAAACCAACTTTCTTGAGATTGAAGAAATCAGGAAACTCGGGGCTACACCCTGCAAAGTAGATGTCTTGAAACGGGTGTCGCTTTTTGCCAGCCTCACCGGTTTACGTATCAGCGACGTCCTTCAGCTTAAGTGGGACAACATTCAGGTGTCTCCTGATGGAGTCTACTGTATGTGCATCAGCACTCAGAAGACCAAGACACAAGCCACCCTTCCTCTCAGTGAGGAAGCATTGTCCTATTGTGGGGAACCGAGCCGTGGACTCGTATTCAAAGGATTGAGCCGGGCCCACACTCGTGAGCCCTTCAAGAGTTGGCTGAAAGCCGCCGGTATCATCAAGAAGATCACCTTCCACGGCCTGCGCCATACTTATGCCACATTGCTGATAACCAACGGCACCGACATCTACACCGTCTCAAAGATACTCACCCACAAAAACGTCGCCACAACTCAGATATACGCCGAAGTCGTAAATCAAAAGAAACGCGACGCCGCCAACAGCATCACGCTGAAACAAGTTTCACTCAAAAGCACACTGAGTAATAAACGTTCTGAAAAGTTTGATTACCCACAATATATCACATAATAAATATTTTTACTATCTTTACATCACTTTATGTAAGTATGAGGTCAGAGTTATAAGTTATGAAGTACATCGTCACTCATAACTATGATTCCAGACTTCAACCTCATAACTCGTAACTATAACCTAAAACTTAAATATCGTGGCAAAGAGCACTATGGGGACAAAGTTGCCCCGAAAGTTGGAGCAAAAAATGGCGATTATGGGTGAGCAGATAAAGCTTGCCCGGCTTCGCCGTAACCAGTCAATAGCTCAGGTTGCGGAGCGGGCAACGTGCTCACCTCCTACGATTAACCGCATTGAAAAAGGGTCTCCGACTGTTTCAATCGGAATCTATGCCCGTGTGCTCTATGCTCTCCAACTCGACGATGATCTTCTGTTGATAGCTAAAGAAGCCCCACTCGGTCGTACCTTACAAGACTTAAACTTAAAGCACAGGCAAAGAGCCTCAAAAAAATCATAATTAAAAGGAACATCCATAAGTGAAGACTAACTGAATCCACTATTGTATATTTGCTATGTAACAAATATATCGGTTCCTGTAAAAAAACGTCATACATAAACCTCATTCATTCCTTAAAAACACTAATCATTATGAGAAAACAAATGACCAATAGAACTATGGAATTAGTATCCTTAGTCATTGCCAATAGAGCTGATGAAGCAATCACCATACTTGAAAGTAATGATTATGACAAAGATATTCTTAATGATTTGTTCGCATACTCAGAAATTAGTGGTGAATACGCAGAAACGTACCATCTACCTCTTTATTTATTAACCAAAGCAAATGAAACTTATTTTAAATACGATGATTTTTGTGATACATCTATGCCTATTGTATATAGGAATCGAGCGGGGATAAAGAAGCTACTACACTATTGGAAATCCAAGGGGTATCCTGTTGACACACCCATTGATTTTGAAAAATATCGAGAATTATGTGCTCATTTCTCTTTCGGGGACGATGATGATTGGGACTATCTTCTTGATGGCACACTTTCCCAATTGATTGAGAAAGGTTATGATGAGAATGAAGCTAAAATGTGCATGGCGCTTCTTACTTATGACAAGTCTGAAATAGATTATCAAATCGCTTTGGGAACCAATCCTGATGTTTGGATCTCTGGAGATGTAAGTCCTGAATTTTGTGATTGGACGGTTGGCATGAATGGCTTGACTACTGCATATGATTCTGTATCAGATGCACAAATATGTTATGGCAACTGGATTTATTGGGAATCAAAACTCGGAGAAAAAACTAAGCCTGTTGGATTTTACCAAATCCGCGGCCTTTTCGGAGCGGCAGCTTATGAGGAACTCATTCCGACATTAGAACGCCTTGCTGGCAAGAGTCGTAAATAGTTCTTTATTTTCACTTCAATCAAAACATCATTTACGGATGAACAATCCGAGGAGTTAAATTGTATTTATTGGTATTTAACATTATAACACTCCTCTCAATATGAAAAATGTCCCAAGCCGGGACACGATTATTCTCTGGAGTGCTGTAATCACCGGAATCTGACTTTCTGCTCCGCTCGTTACGCGGCTGCCTATAAGTTTGGCACCAATACTTTGGTGTATTCCTTGAATCACATACGTAATTAGGGGTCTTCAAGGCAATCAGCTATTGGCTGACATTAAAGCAAACTGTATCAATAATTGCCTGGATTATCCCTTCTTACGTGATTTATTATCACTCAGAAAAACGCGCCTCAATATACGAGAATAATTCCGGATTATTGCACATTGGATGCTGGATACTACGGCCGCCTTTGAATCCGTATTGCATAAGCTTATCTTCATTTAGATTATCGCCCATATATTCTTGAACTGCCTCCAGACGCCATGTCATGTGCATAGGCGGAACTTCAATCCAGAAATCACCATCCGCACGCATCTCTTCACATACAACACGCGTTTTGAAAATAATTCTACGTTCCTTCGAGCTAAACAGGTAAACGACATCCCCAATTTTAAAATTATTACGCTCTTTCTTCCAACTTATAAAACC
>CAJTME010000012.1 GCA_910577315.1 uncultured Muribaculaceae bacterium
TTAAATTCGACTGGATATTTTTCTTGGCAGTTGAATGAAGTGACAAATTTTAATATGGTTGGAATAATGATTTTATTTTTAGCGATTATGGGATGTATTGTTTCATGGGATAATTGTATGTCAAAAATGATGATGATATGGATAGGTTTTTCTGTTTTTTTATTAGTTATACTGGGATGGGGAACATTTGAAAATGGACTTATTCTTTATGCATTATATTTTGCTTGGGCGTATATTGGAGGATTGTATCAGCTGCTGAATACTATTGGAAGAAAAGTTAAAATTATTTGGTCGGGAGCGGGGGCGCCGTGGCGGGTGACGTTGATGGTGAGGGGTGTGAAGCGTCCGTGGGCGTCGACGGTGAGCCGGCCAGGGTTTATGAGGGGTTGGGGGAGGGTTACGGAGGTTGTGAGGGCGATGTCGACGGTGCCTGGGGCGTCGTTGTGGTCGGGGAGGCGGCAGTAGCCCTGCGGGTCGAGGAGGAGGTTGCCGGCGGTGGCGGCGGGGATGAAGATGTCGGAGAGGTTGTAGGTGTGGGTGGTTGTGGGGCTTATTATATAAGTGGAGTCGGATGAGATGAGCCATAGTTCGCGGTGGGCGGAGCTCCAGGCGAGGGCAGTGGCGGTGCCGGCGTCGGCAATGTATGATGTTCTTGCGCCGGAAATTGATATTACGGCGGATGATGCGATGGCGGCGATGTTGTCGTCGCAGCATGCGACGGCGCATGGGGCCGCGACCACGCGCCGGTCGATGGCGGAGGTTGATATGCGCGGTTTGGTGAGGTCGACGTTGAGGAGATGGATGCCTGAGGCGGTGAATGCGTAGAAGCGTGAGCGGCCGTAGTCCCAGGCGGTCTGTGAGGCGGTGGGCGCGGCCAGGGCGTTAACTGCAGGCAAGGTGGCGAGGGATGCGGGCGCGAGGGGCGCGGATGCGGGCGCCGCGGCTATGGTTCCGGGGAAGTGAACGGCGGCGGGTTGCTGGGCAGGGATGGTGTAGGCAGCGGGGGTGTCGGGAAGGGTGAAGGGAGTGAGGGTTGAATGGATGTAGATGGCGCGGCGCCGTGAGGGGTCGGGAGAGAGGGGGAAGGTGCCGGAGCGCACCGGGTGGCCGGTGGCCTTGACGATGATGTGGATGGAGACGGCGTCGGGGGCAGGGTATGAAAGGATGGGACCGAAGGAGAGGGGTGCGTTGTCGAGACCCTCGGTGGCGGTGACGAGCGAGGAGCCGTCGGCAAAGGTGACTTTTACGGCAGCGTGCCAGGCGACGGAGCCGGTGGCGGCGGCGAAGGTTGAGGCACAGGGCGGTAGGGCGCGGGAGACGGTGGGGTCGCTCCACAGGACAATGCCCGGGGCGACGGCGGCGTGGCGGGCGGTGAAGGAGTGGGGCGGGGAGAGCATGACGGAGGTGTAGGAGCGCGGGGTGGATTTTGGGACGCCGGAGGAGTCGAAGGTGGCGATGGCGGCGGCGATTGCGGCCTGACGCCCCGGACCGGGACGGGCGGCGGCTGAGAATCGGGAGGGGGCGAGGGTGACGGTGCAGAAGGCGGAATCGTCGGCGCGCCGGCGGGGGATTACGGCGGGGGTGCGGGACAGGTCGAAGCGGGGGAGAATGGTGGCGACGTTGAGGGTGATGACTGCATCGGGGCAGGCGGCACGGAGGTCGTTGTCGCCGATGACGGTGAGTTGCCAGGCGGGTGTCTCGAGGGTGGTGGCGAGGGTTGTGTCGCCGTCGTTGCTGTGGAGGGGTATGTTGCCGGAAAATTCGATGCCGTCGGGGGCGGTGATGAGTTTGGGCTCGGTGGTGATGATGGGGTCGCCGGTGGGGGTGGTGGCGGTGATGTAGGCGATTACGGGTTGCCATTGGATGCCTTCGGCGCTGACGGCGTCGTCGAGGCGGTAGATGGCCTGGATGACGGCGGAGGGTATTTGGGAGGTTTTGACGGCGGGGAGGTCGACGGAGACGGGAGCCGCTGACCGGGCGATTATGCCGAGGGTGGTTGCGGAGGGAGTGACGAGGGGCGTAAGGGAGGGTGTGTCGGGGTTGAGGGTGTAGGATGAGGGGCCGGCGGGTGTCATGATGATGAGGGTGGTGCCGGCGATGGCTGCGCAGAGTGGGGCGGCGGAGAGGGTGACTGGGGCGGAGAGCTTGCCGGCGGGGGTGGCGATGGCGATGTCGAGGCCGCGGGTGAGGAGGTAGTTGCCGGCGATGGCGGCGAATGGCTGCCAGCCGGAGGGGAGGCGGAGGTAGGGGGCGGGGCCGACGGGAATGAGGGTGCCGGGGATGGTGGAGTGGGGGCGGAGATTGAGCATATTTTGAATTAGGAATTTTTTTGAATTAGGAATTAGGAGTTAGGAATTAGGAATTGCCATGCGGGTGGGTTTTTTGAATTAGGAATTAGGAATTGGGAATTAGGAATTGCCATGCGGGTATTTTTTGAGTTCTCGGAGTTCTCGGAGGGCTCGGGGGGGCGGGGTTTTCGGGCGGGTGGTTTTTGTTGCAAAGGTAGGGGGTGGCGGGGGAGGAGGGTGTGTGATTTGGGGGATGTTGCGAATTTTTCGTAACTTTGCCGTTTGTAATTAATTTCTGAAATTCTTATGAGAATAGATATTATATCGGTCATCCCTGAGATGCTGGAGTCGCCGCTGGGTTGCTCGATTCTGAAGCGGGCGCAGGACAAGGGCCTGGCTGAACTGCATGTGCATAATCTGCGTGATTATACGACGAACAAGCACCGCAAGGTGGATGATTATCCGTTTGGCGGGGACGCGGGAATGGTGATTCAGATCGAGCCTGTGGACCGCTGCATTTCGGCGCTGAAGGCCCAGAGGGATTATGATGAGGTTATTTTCACGGCTCCTGACGGTGAAATCCTGTCGCAGAAGATGGCGAACGGTCTGTCGATGCTGAACAATATCATAATCCTGTGCGGGCATTACAAGGGTATCGATTACCGCATACGCGAGCATCTGATAACGAAGGAAATCTCGGTGGGGGATTATGTGCTGACGGGCGGTGAGCTGCCGGCGGCCATCATAGCGGACGCGATAGTGCGGCTGATCCCGGGCGCCATCGGTGATGAGCAAAGCGCGCTGAGCGATTCGTTCCAGGACAATCTGCTGGAGCCGCCGGTGTATACGCGTCCGGCAGATTACAAGGGCTGGAAGGTGCCGGAAATCCTGCTGTCGGGACATGAGGCGAAAATAGACGCTTGGAAGCATGAAATGGCCCTTGCACGGACGAAGGCCCTGAGACCTGATTTGCTGCTATGATAGGATATTGGATTGAGGCGATGAGGCTGCGGACGCTGCCGGTGAGTGTGGCGGGCGTGGTGACGGCGCTGGCGTATAACCTGAAGTTCGGGAATTTCAACGCGGTGCCGTGGGTGATATGCCTGCTGTTTGCGGTTATGGCGCAGGTGGCGTCGAATTTTGCGAATGAGTATTTTGATTATAAGGAGGGCCGTGACAAGCCCGGACGTGAGGGGCCGCGGCGCGGTGTGACGGAGGGTGAGATTTCGCCCGGGGCGATGAAGCGCGCGGTGTACATAACGCTGGGGCTTGCGTGCTGCCTGGGTCTGAGCCTGGTTGGCTGGGGCGGCTGGTGGCTGCTTGCGGTTGGGGCTTTTGTGGCTGTGGGCGTGTTCGCTTACAGCGCGGGGCCTTTTCCGCTGTCGACGAACGGCCTGGGGGAGGTCGCGGTGGTGTTTTTCTTCGGCATCGTGCCTGTGAACATGACTTATTATGTTGAAACGCTGTCGTGGAACTGGGAGGTGGCGCTCGGTTCGCTGGCGATGGGACTGATGGGGGCGAATGTGCTTATCGTGAACAATTACCGCGATGTGGAGGATGACCGGGCTGTGGGGAAGCGCACGCTGGCGGTGAAGTGGGGCCGTGGCACGGTGAGGTGGCTTTATCTTGGCAACGCTGCTGTGGCGGCGGGATGTCTGCTGCCGGCGTCGGTGTGGGTCGCTTCGGTCTATCTTGCGGCGGCTGCCGTGATATGGCGTGAGCTGGGACGGCGCGAGGGCAGGGCGCTGACGCCGCTGTTGGGGGCGAGCGCGGTTGCGATGCTGGGGGTGAGTGGATTATTAATCTTATAATTAGGAATTAGGAGTTAGGAATTGCCATGCGGGTGGTTTTTTGAGTTCTCGGAGGGCTCGGAGTTCTCGGGCCGGGATTCTTTTTGGATATGAGAAAAGCCCCTTGCGGGGCTTTTTCTTTTATTATATTCTTTTATTATATTCTTCCTCTTTATTTTTCCTTTTTATTTTTTGCGGCGGCGGACTGATTTGGTGGCGGAGGAGGATTTTGAGGCGGAGGATTCCTTGACTTTCGCGGGCTTTTTCTTTGAGCGGGCTTTGTCGTTGGAACGGCTGGCGCGGGCGGATTTGGCGGGTTTCTTTTCTTCGGCTTTCACCTCGGTGGAGTCGCCGGATGCTGCGGCCTCTGCGGCGGCTTTGGCTTCGGCCTGGGCGAGGAGTTCCTCGCGGGTGGGCGTCCAGAGGCGTTCTTCAAATTTGTCGAGACGGGCCTGGATTGAGTCCTGGGCGCGCTTGCGGTCCTCGGGGTCGGGGTAGAGCTGGGCCATGGACTTGTTCTTGAGGTTGCGTGTCTTGTAGATGTCGCCCTCGTACATGGTGAGGTTGAAGAAGTCGTCGTAGGTGCAGGTGGGGAGGTTGTTGTCGTCGTTGAGGAAGATGGTCTGCTGGGCGAGGTGGGGCCGGAGGTCGCTGTATTTAACCCAGAACATGGGGTAGCGGATTGCGTCGCCACCGAAGTCGCCGGCGCGATGGAGGACGGGGCAGATGGCCTCGACGGAGGGGCGGAGGCGGTTGTTGCGGGTGTCGTAGACCCATTTCTCGATTATGTAGTAGGAGAGGACTTCGTTGGCGGGAACGTCGGCTTCGTCGATTGTGAAGCGGGGGTTCTTTTCGGTGGAGCCTTTGGCGGGGGTGTAGATGATGTAGAAGCGGTCGAGGATGTCCTTGACTGCGGACTGGTATTTTTCGGTGAAGATTTCGCGTCCGTCGAGGTATTCGTAGGCCTTGAGGTTGCCGTCGGCAAGGAGGCGCATGATAATGCGGAAGAGGTTTTCCTGACCGTCGACGGGTTCTTCGGGGAAGTATAGGGGGGCGTTCTTGTCTTTCTCGAGGTCGATCTGGCGGTAGATGACGCGCATCCACTGGAGGTCGGCGTCGGAAAGGGATGTGTTGTCGGCGGAGTAGAAGTCCTGCATGCGGCCTGTTACGCCGGGTGTGGCAGAGGCTTCCTTGCGGTCGCGGTCGGTGCGTCGCCGCACGGGAGCCGAGGCAGATGATGTGTCCTGGGCGACGGCGGCGAGGGCGGCGGTTGCGATGGTGATGGCGGAGAGGATGTATCTTAGGGATTTCATATCAAACAATATCAAAAATCAGTTAACGATGACTTCCATTGGCGAGAGGTCGCGTGTTATGCCGTCGGGACCGATGGCCTTGATGGCGGATATGTAGAAGCGTTTTCCGCGCTGGAGGCGCTGGAAAGCCTGTCGCTGTCGCTGGGAGAATGAGGCTCCGTCGGAGTTTTCGGGCATCGCGTTGCCCATTGAGTCGAAGAAGACGGTCTGGAAGGAGACGACGCGGAAGGGAGTGTCGAGGAGTCCGTCGTCGATGGCTGCCTGGAGACCTTCGGCCTTGAGGAGGAGTGTTTTGCCGAACGGTTTGCCGCCGCGGTAGTGGTCGGTGTTGCCGTTGGCGTCGGTGAAGGCGATGAAGGGTGTTGGGTCGGGGAGTTTGCGGACGCGGAAGTTGGTCTGCGCTACCTGTACCTGGCGCCCGTCCATGCTGGCGGTCACAGTGACGGTGGCGTCCTTGCCGACGGCGGAGGGCCGTGCGACCCAGTGGTCGCCGGAGCGGGTGAGGGTGCCGTTGGTCATGGTGGCGGATATGTCGTTCATGGCGACGCCGGGAACTGAGATTCCGACGGGGTTGTCGATGCCGGCGTAGAGGACGTTCATCATTGTGGCTGATACGGTGGCCATGGGCTCGATGACGGTGTAGGATGACTGGAAGTCGTGGCGGGTGACGGTTCCGTCGCCGTGGGGCACCTCGAGGTATCCGTCGTAGGTGAAGGTGCCGGTGGCGTTGGGTGTGAGTTCGTAGAGGCCGCGGTCGTTGGCGAGGGGTTTGCCGGCGATGTAGACGGTGGGGCGCTGGGTTGTGTCGACGGCGGCGAGGACGATGTTGGCGGAGTATTTACCGCCGCGCATCACCATGCGTGACTGGGGCATGACGTAGGCGTTGAGTTCGTTGACGCGGACGTCGCCTGCGTCGACCTGGCCGTAGAGGGTTGTGAGCGCCTCGCCCTCGGCGTAAAGGATGTCGTTCTGGAGTTTGGTGAGGAGGGTGACGGCGGCTACGACGGGCTGCTGGTCGAACTTGGCTTCTTCCCAGGTTTGCGGTGTGAGGGTTCCTTTGCGGAGGATGGGATCGGTGGAGAGGACGGCGGCGATGTTGGCGCGGCGGATGGAGTCGGGGAGGAATGCGGAGATGTATTCGCGGTATGAGTCGATGCGCTGGCGGAGTGCGCGTCCGCGGGGGTTGCCGGGGGCGAGCATCACGACTGCGGCGGCCTCGAGGTCGTCGCGGTTGAGGATGTTCTCGGGGTCAGCGTCATTGCCGTCGGCCTTGCGGACGATCTGGAGCTTGAGTGAGTCGACGAGCTGTATTACGGAGTCGGTTGCGAGGCGTACCTGGGTGGCTTTGTCGAGCCACTGGGCGCCTTTGCCGGGGTTTTGGGCGGCGAAGGATTCGAGGGCGCGGTAGACGGTCTCGTTTCGGCGCGCGACGTTGTCGTTTGAGCGGGTGAGGCCGTCGTGTACCTGCACGAAGCCGTCGAGAACGTCTGATGAGACGTTCAGGGCGAGCATAGCCGTCAGGACGATGTACATGAGGTTGATCATCTTCTGACGGGGTGTGAGGCGTGTTGAGTTTGAACCCATTTGGTTTTTAGTTTGGAGGGGCTGAGGTTATTCGGTTGGTTCCTGCTGGGGTGCGGGCTGGGACTGGGGCTGGGCCATCATGGGGTTGAAGATGTTGACGGTCATGGCGGTGAGCATGCGCTCGTAGACTTTGTTGAGCTGTTGCATGTAGAGGGCCATTTTTTCGGTTTCTTCGCAGTATGAGGCTGATTTTGAGGCAGAGCGTTCGTACATGTCACGGATGTCCTTGATACCCTGGTTGACGCGGTCGATTGCGTCGAGCTGGGAGGATATGCTCTTGAGCTGTATCTCGTAGATTGTGTTGAGGCCCGTAATGTTGCGGTTGAGGGCCTGCATCTGTTCGACGTAGCCTTGGGATGAGCGGGTGATGTTTTCGGAGTTCTCGGTGATGGCGCGGTAGGACTCGAGAAGTGTGTCGGAGACGTTGTTGAGGGCCTGGGTCGAGGCACGGAGGTGCTGCATCTCGGTGGCGAGGGCGGCCATTGTGTCGAGGTAGGCTTCGGTGGTCTCCTGGGGGGTGGTGGGGGCTACCGCAGGGTAGATGGGGTGGGCTTTGGAGTACTCGGAGGACGCGGAGTGCGCGGAGGGTGCGGCGGCGGAGTACGCGGCATTTTGGGCGTTTTGGACCGGGTTTGAGTCGCTGTCGCTGTTTTCATCGCCATCGGTTTCTTTGTCGCGGAGGGCGGGGAAGACGTCTTCCCAGCGGTATTCTTTTGGGGGACGGTCGAAGGCGGTGAGGATGAACATCATGACCTCGGTTCCCATGCCGATGGACAGGAGGGCGTTGCCGCCGGGGAGGTGGAGAATCTTGAAGAGGGCGCCCCAGATTACGATGGCTGCGCCGATGGAGTAGGCGAAGTTGAAGAACCGCTGTCCTTTCTCGGATGATATGAAGGCGCCGATTCCGCGGCGGTATTGCTGTACTTTTCCCATTGTGGTGTTATGTTGAGAGGGGGCTTATTTTCGGTTTGTTTTCTGTTTGTTGCCTCGTGCGAAGCCGATTTGGGTGCGGACGCAGCGGAATCCGATGTAGGAGCGCTGTTCGTTCTGGTATTCCCACATGCGGAGGTCGGAGCGGATGTTGTGGGCGACGTCTTTCCAGGAGCCTCCGCGGACGATTTTTCGTTTCATCTTGTAGGGGTCTTCCTGGGCGGCGTTGTACCGGTATTCGGGGTTGAGGTCGGATGTGAGGCGCCCGACGGATTCGGTGTAGGCGGTGGAGGTCCATTCGGAGACGTTGCCGGCCATGTCGTAGAGGCCGAAGTCGTTGGGGGAGTATGTTCCGACGCGTGATGTAATTATGTGTCCGTCGCGGACGAAGTTGCCTTCGCCGGGCTTGAAGTTGGCGTAGAAGCATCCTTTGTCTTCGCTGAGGGCTATGTCGCCGTCCCAGGGGAAGATGTTTTCGTCGATGCCGGCGCGGGCGGCGTATTCCCATTCGGCCTCGGTGGGGAGGCGGTAGGGCTCGATGTATATGCCTTCCTTGCCGAGGGAGCGGCGGAGGAAGTCGGTGCGCCAGTTGGCGAAAGCGTTGGCCTGTTCCCATGAGACGCCGACGACGGGGTAGTCGGTGTAGCCGCCGTGTGAGAAGTACATGCGGACGTAGGGTTCGTTGTATGCGTTCTCGAAGTCGTTGACCCAGGCGGTTGTGTCGGGGTAGACGTTGACGATGTATGTGTTGAGGAAGTCGAACTCGCCGGAGAGGGGGCGTGTGACTGTCTCGCGGATTATGCGGCCTTCGTCGTTGATGTATGCGGTGTCTTTTGAGATTGTGGGCATTGATGCGACGACGGGGCGGTCGGTGTTGTAGTCGCGGCGCGAGGGGTCGATGCGGTTGCGGCGGCGTGCGGCCTCGGTGTGGTTGTAGATGTCGTAGCGGTAGTTGAGCTGTGTTCCGTCGAGTTCCTTGACGCCGGTGATGGGGTTGGTGCGGTAGAGGCTCTCGATGGCGCGCTGTTCGTCTTCGTTGGGGTTACGCCAGGGAATCGGCTTGTTCCAGTTGAGGCGTGGGGTGATGGGGTTTCCGTCGCGGTCTTCTTCGATCTTGAAGTCTTCGTTGCCGCCGTAGGCGGGGTCGGCGAGGCGCTCGCGGATGATTGAGTCGCGCACCCAGAATACGAATTGCTTGTATTTTCCGTTTGTGATTTCGGTTTCGTCCATCCAGAATCCGTCGACGCTGATGCCGCGTGCGTCTGCGGCGAGGTTCCAGACGGAGTCGGCTTTGTTTACGCCGACTTTCATGGAGCCGCGGTCGACGAGGACCATTCCGTAGGGGGTAGGCTCGGCCCATGAAGTTCCGCCGATGCCAGTGACTTCTCCGCCGGCGGACGATCGGCTGCCGGTGGCGCATGAGGAGAGTGCCGCGGCGAGGGCTGCGGAGCTCAGGAGAAGTGTCGTGGAGAGAGGTTTGAGGAAGTTGGTCATATCGGTTGTCTCGCTTGCGAAATGATTGTTTTAGATTACATTATGCGTATGCTGCGGTGTCGGTTGCGGTTTTTTTCGCCGAGGTCGAGCTTGAGGGCGTATCCGACGACGATTTCGTGGCTGCCGGAGGAGGCGGAGTGGAGGGCCGATGTCGCGTAGTCGAAGGAGTAGCCGATGTAGAAGTTTTTGATTTCGGCGGCGACTGTTGCGATAATGGCGTCGTTCCAGCGGTATCCGACGCCGAATGACAGGAATCTGTTGTATCGGGCGCGGATGGTGGCTTCGGCAGACCAGAATGAGAAGTCGGTTTTTGCCAGCAGCGATGGCATCACTTCAAATAACGTGTTTTTCAGCGGAATATTGCCTCCGGCGGTAAAATAAAGTGTGCGGGGCGCGTGGAATTCGTAAATGTTCTCGTCGTTTCCGGCGCCGCCGTTCTCTCCGCCCATCTTTATGGCGGGGGCTGTGAGGTGGGTCATGGATATGCCTGCGTACCAGGTCTTTCGGTTGAAGAATATGCCTGCGCCGAGGTCGAGGGCCGTGCCGTGGAGGTCGGTGGTGGGGATGGCTTCGTCGCCGCTCTGGTGGTAGTCGTCGCCGTCGGGGAGGTAGACTTCTGAGCCTTTGAAGCGCTGGTCGTACATGCCAATCTGGAGGGCGCCGGTGAATTCGCCGCCGAATTTGCGGAGTTTGTAGGCTATCTGGGCGTTGAGGTTGAGGGATGAGTATAGGCCTATTGTTTCCTGCTGGAGGACGAGGCCTGTGCCGAAGCGTCGGTTGAAGAGCTTGAAGGGCATGTCGCCGGCGAAGAGGAAGGTGCGGGGCGCTCCGTCGATGCCGAGCCACTGGAGGCGTCCGGCGCCGCGGAGGCGGATGTTGTCGGTGAGGCCTATGGCGGCGGGGTTGTATAGGTTTGGAATCTCGTAGTATTGTGAGAACTGTGCGTCGTTCTGGGCCGCGGCGGCCATGGCGGCGAGCGCCGCGATGGCTGATATGACTAATCTTTTGAGCATGTGGTTATTCGAAGTAGAAGGTGAGGCATATCATTTTTGAGGTGGCCTTGGCGATGGAGTTGGTGTATTTGAGGCGGGTGGGGTCGTCGGCCATCTCGGGGCGGTCGTGGGTGAGGATGTCGGTGAGTCCGAAGCAGAATTTGAGCTCGGGGATGAGCTTGAAGTAGGGGAGGTAGAAGTCGCAACCGAAGCCGATGGAGAGGTAGAAGTCGGATGATGTGAGCTTGAGGAGGTCGTTGCGTTTTTTTGAGACGTCGAAGGCTGGCATGATGCCGCCGACGATGTAGGGGCGGGCGTTGCGGACGCGGAGGGCTGCGAACTTGAGGTCGACGGGGAGGGTGACGTAGGTTGACTTTATGTTCTGCTTGTCCTCGGCGCCGGTGGTGAGGTCGAGGAAGCGGATGTCGCGGCTGCCGAACATCATGCCGGGGGAGAAGCGGAGGGAGAAGTAGTTGTTGAGGCGGAGGGCGATGAGGCCGCTGACTGAGAAGCCGGGGGCGTAGTTTACCTGCTCGGCGCGCCATTCCTCGCCGTCGTCGGTGATGTAGCCGTTGTGGGCGAAGCGGGTGTCCATGGTGTTGGCCCCGACGGAGAATCCGAGGTGCCAGCGGCGCATGTCGGCGTAGGGGCGGTTCTCGAGCTTGTCGTTGAGCCGCCGTGCGCTGGCCGGGATTGAGGCGCTGATGGCCAGGGTTATAAGTGTGATAATGATTGCAATCTTTTTCATCATATATAATAACGAGGAAGGATGGAAAATATTGTTTTTTGGTGGAAATTGGGGTTTTGGCTTGCGCGGGTGGGAAAAAGTGTGTATCTTTGCGGTCTGTAAGCCCGAATGGCGGAATCGGTAGACGCGACGGTCTCAAACACCGTTGGAGCAATCCATCCCGGTTCGATCCCGGGTTCGGGTACGGGCAGCGGCTGTCAATCGTTTGATTGGCGGCCGCTTTTGTTTTGGGGTGCAACTTTGTGGGGTGGCGGGGCGTTTAGGTTGTATTAAAATGTTTTGATTATGAAGAAATTATTGGTATTGGCGGCTGCGGTTGTTGCCGGGGCTGCCGCTGTGTTCGCCGGGTCGCTGAATGATGCGTTCCGGGCTGTGTCGGCTCTGCCGGGAATGAAGGTGGCTGAGAATGCGGATTCGGTTGATGTGGCGGGTCCGGAGTTTCTGGACAGTCTTGAGGTTGCGTATGTGAACGGTCTTGACGGGCCGCAGATACGCAATGTGGGCAACCGTCTGTATGATATTATCGAGACGTTGCCGATGGGTGAGATGGTTGTGGGGGCGAACAATGGCCTTGTCGCGGGGTTTGTTTATGCCGAGGAGATTGAGGGTGGCGGCTATGAGGTGCTTATCGTGAAGGCCACCGGCGAGTGGGGCAATGTGTCGGCGGTTTACGGCCTGACGGATAAGGCGACTGTTGACATGATGCGGCAGGCGCGGGTTGTGATGGAGGGGGCGAAGCTGCGCATTGAGATGAGGAGGGAGCTGGTTTCTTTTTAATTAGGAATTAGGAGTTAGGAATTAGGAATTGCCATGCGGGTGGTTTTTTGGGAATTAGGAATTAGGAGTTAGGAATTAGGAATTGCCGTGCGGGTGGGTTTTTGGGGAGTTCTCGGAGGGCTCGGAGAGCTCGGAGTTTTTGGAGTTCTCGGAGGACTCGGAGAGCTCGGAGTTTTGGAGGGGTTGGAGTTTTTGGGCTTGGAGGTTTTTTTAGGGATCTTGGGGTTGGATGCGGGTGGTGGAGGGGCCGGGGATGATGAGGGGGACGTTTTCGACGGTGGTGGTGGATGTGTCGAGGCCCATGGCACGCTCGGGGGATACGGCGAGGTGGCGGAGGCGCTCGAAGAGGCGCATGACGGTGCGCTCGCCTTTGGCGCAGTTGCTGGAGGGTGAGAAGATGCGGTGGATGATGCTGAAGCGGAAGTCGCCGGGGATGCCGTGGCGCCGGAGGGACGGGTAGGTGCTGACGAGATCGATGCGGCCTGCGGCGACGAGGTCTTCGACTATCTGGCGGAGGTAGACTGTGATTTTGGGCTGGACGCGGAAGCCGATGTTGAGGCCGACGCACCAGATGCGTCCGTCGGCGAGGGGTGTGGCGGTGTAGGTGAGGGTGTCGGGGGTGTCGGTGTATTGGACACGGAGTATCCAGTAGCGGTCGGCTCGTTTCGGCTGTTTGTTGATGATTGAGTACAGGATTTTGCTTTCGACGAGGGCGGGGTCGTCGGAGTGGGATATGTAGACGAGGTTTGTGGCGTATTTTGGTATGTCGCGGTCGGCGCGGATGTCGGCGATGACCGGGGCGTGGTCGGCGATGGGTTTGAACTGGATGTAGCGGCGGCGGATGTGGCATGCGCGGTGCCAGATGATCATGACGGCGCAGACGGCTCCGGCGATTAGGATGGTGTACCAGCCGCCGTGCATGAATTTGAACAGGTTGGCGACGAGGAAGCATCCTTCGATTGCGAGGAAGGCGACGGCGAATGTGGCGACGAGCCATGCGGGGAGGCCACGGTGGCGGAGGTAGAAGGAGAGGAGGACGGTGGTCATGAGCATGGTGACGGTGATGGCGAGGCCGTAGGCGGCTTCCATGGCCGATGAGGTGCGGAAGAGGAGGACGGTGATGATGCAGCCGAGGAAGAGGAAGAGGTTGATGGAGGGGATGTATAGCTGGCCTTTGAGGACGGTGGGGTAGGCGATGCGCAGGCGTGGCCAGAAGTCGAGGTTTATGGCTTCGCTGAATATGGTGAATGAGCCGCTGATGAGGGCCTGGGAGGCGATGATGGCGGCGCCGGTTGACATGATGATGCCGACGGGGAGGAAGGCCTGGGGCATTATGGCGTAGAAGGGGTTGGTGTCGGAGGCCCATATGCCGGGATGGGTGATGATGTAGGCTCCCTGGCCGAGGTAGTTGAGGATGAGCATGAGTTTGACGAATATCCAGCTGACGGAGATGTTGAGGCGTCCGCAGTGGCCGAGGTCGGAGTAGAGGGCTTCGGCGCCTGTGGTGCAGAGGAATACGGCGCCGAGGATGAGGAACCAGCCGGGGTAGTGGATGAGGAGGCGGACGGCGTAGACGGGGTTGAAGGCCTTGAGGACGGCGGGGGCGGAGGTAAGGGCGACGGTGCCGAGGATGCCGAGCATGAGGAACCATGCGAGCATGAAGGGGCCGAAGCAGCGTCCGATTTTGGATGTGCCGAATTGCTGGACGAAGAATATGAGGCAGATTATCATTATGGTTATGGCGATGACGGGGGCGGCGGGGTAGATGCCGCGGAGGCCCTCGATGGCCGAGGTGACGGTGACGGCGGGGGTTATGACTCCGTCGGCGATGAGGGTTGAGGCGCCGATGGCGGCGATTATGTATAGCCAGCGGTGGCGCAGGCGGCGGACGAGGGAGAAGAGGGCGAGGATGCCGCCTTCGCCTTTGTTGTCGGCGCGGAGGGCGATGAGGACGTATTTGACGGTGGTCTGGAGGGTGAGGGTCCAGATTATGCATGATATTGCTCCGATTACGTAGTCGGGGGCTGCGGCGGGGTTTACGTGCATGATGGCTTTCATGACGTAGAGGGGCGATGTGCCGATGTCGCCGAATACGATTCCGAGCGCTACGAGGAGGCCGAGGGCTGTGAGTGGATGGGCGGTTTTCTGCATATTGCGGTGAATTGTGTCAACAATTTCAACAAGCGGGGAGGGGGGATGGTTTGTTTTGAATTAGGAATTAGGAGTTAGGAATTAGGAATTAGGAATTGCCATCCGGGTGGGGGTTGTGGTGGTTTTTTGAGTTCTCGGAGTTCTCGGAGTTCTCGGAGTACTCGGAGGGATGGTTTGATGGCAGAAATTTGGATATTTGGGGGATTTTGTGTAACTTTGCGGGCGAAATTCAAATTTATATTGCTAAACGCAAGAAATTCAGGTACAATTAGTAAACAATGGATGAAAAAGCATTTCTCGACGACTTGCGCCGTCGTTTTCCACATGAACCCGAGTACATTCAGGCGGTAGAGGAGGTTGTGAGCTCCATCGCCGACATCTATGACCGCTATCCGGCGTTCAAGCGTGTCAACCTTCTGGAACGTCTGTGTATCCCCGACCGGATCATCTCGTTCCGCGTGTCGTGGGTTGACGATCACGGTAATGTCCGCAACAATATGGGCTACCGCGTGCAGCATAACAATGCCATCGGCCCGTACAAGGGTGGCATACGTTTCCACTCGTCGGTGAATCTGTCGATTCTCAAGTTCCTGGCCTTTGAGCAGACTTTCAAAAATTCGCTGACCACCCTTGCGATGGGTGGCGCGAAGGGCGGCAGTGACTTTTCGCCGCGCGGCAAGAGCGACATGGAAATCATGCGTTTCTGCCAGGCGTTCGTGAACGAGCTGTGGCGCCAGATCGGCCCTGACACGGATGTGCCTGCGGGCGACATCGGCGTGGGCGCGCGCGAGGTGGGCTACATGTTCGGCTGGTACAAGAAGATGACGCGTGAGTTCACGGGCACGTTCACCGGCAAGGGCCTGGACTTCGGCGGCTCGCTGGTGCGCCCTGAGGCGACGGGCTATGGCAACGTGTATTTCCTGCTGAACATGCTTGCGACGCGGGGCATCAGCCTCGAGGGGAAGCGTGTGGCCATATCGGGTTCGGGCAACGTGGCGCTCTATACGGCGCAGAAGCTGCTGGAACTGGGCGCGAAGGTAGTGTCGCTGAGCGACAGCGATGGCTCGGTGGTGATTCCCGAGGGGCTGACGCAGGAGATGTTTGACGAGGTGTTCGAGCTGAAGACGCTGTTCCGCGGCCGCATTTCGGAGTTTGCCGAGAAGCATGCGGATGTGTGTGAGTATTACCGCCGCGAGCGTCCGTGGCGCCATGTGAAGGCTGACATAGCGATGCCGTCGGCCACGCAGAACGAGCTTGACGCTGATGACGCGCGTGCGCTGCTTGAGGGCGGATGCATCGCGGTGAGCGAGGGCGCGAACATGCCTTCGACGCCGGGCGCGATCAGGGAGTTCCAGGCCGCTCGGATACTTTATGCTCCGGGCAAGGCGGCCAATGCCGGCGGCGTGTCGGTGTCGGGCCTTGAAATGGCGCAGAACTCGCAGAAGCTGACGTGGAGTGCCGAGGAGGTTGACAACCGCCTGCGCGAAATCATGGCCGACATCCACGCGCAGTGTGTGCGCTATGGCAAGGAGGATGGTTCGGACTATGTTGACTATTTGCGCGGCGCCAACACGGCGGGCTTCCTGAAAGTGGCCCGCGCGATGATGGCGCAGGGCGTTGTGTAATGCACCTTCCGCGACATCCGATAAATATCAGCGGGGCGTTTCGTGATTGCGAAACGCCCCGTTTTTCATTGTTGCCGGAGGCATCAGAGTTTCAGCAGTGACGAGCCGTTGTCGGAGTTGTTGAGGTTGCGGCGGGCGGTGCGGAAGATTGAGCCGAAGTCGGCGGTGTAGCTGAGGGTGAATACGACCATGTTGGCGTTGTTCTTGATGTAGCGGTCGGTTGTGGCGGGGCTGACGGATGAGAGGTTCCAGGAGGGATAGCGGGTGCCCTTTGTGTCGAACATGTACATCCAGTTGACGCCGAGGGTCCAGTGTTTGTCCGGGGTGTATTCGAAGGCGAGGGCGTCGCCGTTCTCGTCCTTGCCGACATACTGGCCGTTGAGGTATTTGCCGGGGAGCTTGCGCCAGTAGGATACGGTGAAGGGGCCGCGGTTCCACCACAGGTAGAGCGAGCCGGAGAGGGAGTTGAGGTGGTGGCGCCAGCCGTCACCGGCACAGGCGTAATGGCGGAACATGACGTTGAGACTTGCGCCGAAGCCGGCGAGGCCGCTGATTTTAAGGTAGAGGGAGCCGTCGAAGCGGCGGTCGGACGAGGCGTTGACGGAGCGGGAGAGGAAGAGGCGGTCGCCGAGGTATGACACGTCGTCGATGAAGGCGTTGTTGGTGGTGTAGTAGCTGAGGAGGAGGGAGGTCTGGAACTTTTTGTACTGGAATGAGGGCATTGCCTGGTAGATGAAGTACTCGGCGACCTTGAGGTCGGGGTTGCCGTTGGAGATGAGGTAGGGTGTGGTCTGCTGGGGGTAGTCGGTGAGGGCCGAGAGTGACGGGATGCCGGGCGAGTACTGGAAGGCGGCGGCGAAGTTCCATCCGTGGCCGATGTTCCAGGAGCCCTGGATGGACGAGAGGTTGCGGATGAAGTGGCGGCGGTTGAGGTCGTTCTTTATCCAGAACATCTTGAGGCCGGTGGAAGCCGAGATATGTACTTTGCCTACCTGCTGGCCGAGGCGGGCGTAGAGGTAGTTGTTGTTTTCGGTGAGGATGGGCTCGTAGTCGGTGGTGAGGTATGTGTTGCGGCTGTGGGAGACGGTGTTCTGGTAGCCGGCGGAGAGGGATGTGCGCTCGCTGAAGGTGTGGATGTAGCTTATCTCGGAAATGAGCGAGCGGCGGCGGGTGTTGACGTCCATGGTGTAGTCGCCGCCGGGGATGGTGTAGTCGTTGGTGCGGCGGTAGTCGTCGGAACTGAGGGTGCCGACGACCTGGGCCTCGAGCGAGTTGCGGTCGTTGAAGTCGTGGCGGAAGAAGAGGTCGAGCGAGGGGATGAACGCGTTGCCCTTGGCGCGGGTGAAGTATTCGTAGTCGCCGAGCTGGGAATCGGAGGTCGAGCCGATGTAGCGCCGCGAGTTTGAGTCGATTGAGGCGTTGAAGGTTGCCGAGAACAGGGTTTTGAGCGACGGGCTGAATACGTATTTGAAGCGGAGGGGATTGGAGAAGTAGTTGAAGGGGTTGCGGTCGGTCTCGCGGAGGTCGACGCGGAAGTCGTCGCCGATGTAGGAACGGTAGGTGAAGTCGTAGGCTTTCTGGTAGTTACGCCACGAGGGGCTGTAGCTGACCGAGAATTGTGAGGGCCCCTGGTGGTATGAGGCGCGGATGTTTGCGTCGACGAAGGCGGTGTTGACGGCGGAGCGGGCCCAACCGTAGAACTGGCCGCCGTCGGAGCGGTGGCGGAGGGTGATGGCGATGAGGCCGGTGGTGCCGCGGTCGGCGTAGCGGGCCGGGGTGATGCGGGAGTATTCGATGCGCTCGATGTCGCCGGGGGCAAGGGCGTTGACCTGGTCCATGGAGGCGGGAACGCCGTCGATGAGAATCATCGGGCTGCCCTGGTCGACGGAGATGGTGCGGTTGATGGGGTTGGCGTCGAGGCCGGCGAGGGGGAGTTTCTGAAAGAGGCTGATGGTGGTGGATGATGCCTTGACGTCGGAGGCGGCGGGGTAGACGATGGTGCGGCCGCGGGAGTCGATCATTGACTGGCCGGTGACGGTGATATCGCGCAGGGCGACGGCGTCGGGGAGGTAGAGGGAGCCGAGGCTGATGTTGCGCGAGCCGGCGGGGATGATGATGTCGAGGGGTGAGCAGCCGGTGGCGGTTATTGCGAGAGTGTCGGGATGGGTGGTCGATGTGGAGATGGCGAAGTGGCCGTCGGGGTCGGTCACGGTGGCAGTATGGATTGATTTGAGATGGCACACGGCGCCGACAATGGCAGTGGAGTCATTGTCGGCGAGGATGGTGCCTGTGATTGTTCGCGCCCCGGCGCCGGCAACGCCGGCAAGGAGGAGGGTGAGGAGAGACAGGATTGGTTTCATTTGTGAGGGATTGAATGTTATAATGAGCGCGAAGTTATGAATAAAAATTAAGTTTACAAAAAAAACGTTAATTTTTTTGTGGGGGCGGGGGGTGGAGGCGAGGAGTACTCGGAGGGCTCGGAGTTCTCGGGGGGCTTGCGCGGGTTTGGCTTGTGCGGGCGCAGCATGCTGCGCCCCTACGGGTTGGGCGGCAGGCGGTAGGGGCGGGGGCTTTGCTTTTATTTTATTCCGGCGATCTGGCGGATGGTGGCGGGGATGTCGGTGTTGTTGTTGAGGGCGCGGAAGCGTTCGGAACCGACGCCTACGGCGAACACGGGGACGAGGTTGCCGGAGTGGCTGGTGGTGGTGAAGATGGTGCCGGCGGCGTCGTTGATGAGGTTGAATACTTCGACGGCAAATGAGTTGAATGAGGCGTAGAGGGTCTGCTGGTCGGCGGTGTTGCGCATCCCGAATGTCTTGTCGAACATTTCCTTGAGCTGGGCGAGACGGGTGTCGCTGACGGGGATGTGGGTGAAGAGGCCAAGGTTTTCCTCGAGGTACTGGCGCATGTCGTCCCAACGGTATTCCATGCGGGAGCGGAGGATGCCCTTGCAGTATTCGCTGAAGGCTTCTTTGGAGACTTTCTGGTAGTCGAATACGCTGAGGGGGTTGTCGAGCTTGAGGCGGGAGTGGACGTGGCTCATGCCGCCGGTGTCGTGGTCGGCGGTGACGACGATGAGGGTCTCGTCGGGATGGGCGAGATAGAAGTTGTAGGCAATGGCGAGGGCCTGGTTGAAGTTGAGGATTTCCTTGACGGCGGCTCCGGCGTCGTTGGCGTGGAGGGCGTGGTCGATGTTGCCGCCTTCGACCATCATGAAGAAGGCGTCGGGCGACTGCTTTTCGAGGTGGTCGAGGCAGGTCTGGGTGATGACGGGGAGGGTGAGGACGCCGGGGATGGAGTCGATGGTGTAGCCGATGTTCCAGTTGGGGGTGTCGCGGGGGTTGAGGAGGAATACTTTTTCGGAGGAGATTCTGTTGATTTCGTCGGGTCCGTAAATGAGCTGCACGCCGTTTTCGGCCATCACGGCCTCGACGTCGGTGGGGTTGCCGTTGGCGTCGGCAAGGCCGCGGAGGCCTGCGCCGGCGAGGAAGTCATAACCCGAGCGGGCCGCCTGGATGTCGATGTCGTAGTACATCTTGCGGCTGGCGACGTGGGCGTAGAAGGCGCCGGGGGTGGCGTCGTCGGGGGCGACGGAGGTTACGACGCCGACGCCGTAGCCCATGTCCTTGAACTGGCGGGCTATTGAGGTGAGGGGGACGGTGTCGGGGTTGACGCCGAGCATGCCGTTGACGGTCTTGGTGCCGGTGGAGAGGGCGGTGCCGGCGGCGGCTGAGTCGGTGATGGGTGCGCTGGCCGAGTAGGTCATGCAGACTGATGCGGTGGGGAACTGCATCATGAGGAGGGGCTTGTCGTTGCGGAGGACGTCGCGGTTGTAGGCCTGGGCGGTCATGACGGGTGAGAGGCCCATGCCGTCGCCGATGTAGTAGAAGATGTATTTGGGGGCGGACTGGGCTGCGGCCAGGATGGTGGCGGCAAGGGTGAGGATTAGGGCGGGAAGTCTCATATTTAATTAGGAGTTAGGAATTAGGAATTAGGAATTGCCGGGCGGGTGGTAATTAGGAATTAGGAATTACCATCCGGGTATTTTTTGGAGTTCTCGGAGGGCTCGGAGTACTCGGCGTTTTTTGGGGTGTTTAGTTTTAGGATTGCTTCGATGGTGGTGCGGTCGTTGGCGAGGCGGGGGACTTTGCGTTGGCCGCCGAGTTTGCCGGTGGATGCGAGCCAGTCGTCGAACAGGCCGGGGCGGGCGGTGGTGATGGATAGCCGGTCGAGGAATATGCCGCCGGTGCGCTTGGCCTGGTAGTCGGAGTTCTGTCGCTGGAGCTGGCGGTCGAGTTCGTCGGCGAAGGCCTCGACTGAGGCCGGGGGGGTGTTCCATTCGATGAGCCATTGGTGGCGTCCACGGGCGGCACCGTCGGCATAGACGGGGGCGGCGGTGTAGTTGGCGACGGAGGCGCCGGTGATGCCGCATGTGTCGGCGAGGGCGTTGTCGGCGTTGTAGACCATTAGCTCTTCGCCGAAGGCGTTGATGAAGCTTTTGGTGCGTCCGGCGATGGATATGCGCAGCGGTTCGACCGATTCGACGCGGACGGTGTCGCCGATGGCATAGCGCCACAGGCCGTTGCATGAGGAGATGATGAGCTGGTAGGTGTGGCCGGGCTGGACCTGCCAGACGGGGATGGCATCGAGGGCGTCGGAGCTGCCGAGGGGGAGGAATTCGTAGAAGATGCCGATGTCGAGGAGGAGGAGCATGCCGGGGGTGTCGCGGCGGTCCTGGACGGCGAAGAAGCCTTCGGATGCGTTGTAGGTCTCGAGGTAGCGCATGCGGGCGGGGTCGGTGATGGCGCGGTATTGGTCGCGGTAGGGGCCGAAGGCGATGCCGCCGTGGAAGAATACCTCGAGGTTGGGCCAGACGTCGTGGATGGTGGTGGCGCCGGCGCGGCGGATGACCTCGCGCAGGACGGTCAGGAACCAGGAGGGGACGCCGGAGATGTTGGTTACGTTCTCGCGGAGGGAGGCCTCGACCAGGGCGGGGAGCTTGCGGGTCCAGTCGGACATGAGTGCAATTTCTTTCGAGGGGATGCGGACGAGGTTGGCGAGTGGGTTGATGTTCTCGATGAGGTTGGCGGAGAGGTCGCCGATGCGTACGCCGGGGGGGAGGGTGGCGTGCTCGGTGGCGAAGCTGCCGCCGAGGATGAAGCTCTTGCCGGCGAATAGGCGGGAGTCGGGGTATAGGTTGAGGTAGCGGGCAACGACGTCGGCGCCGCCGGCGTAGTGGTTGACGCGGAGGGAGGCGTCGGTGACGGGGATGTATTTGCTTTTTCCGTCGGATGTGCCGCTTGACTGCGCGAAACGGCGGCAGCGGCCGGGCCAGAGGATGTCGCGCCCGCCGGCAACCATGCGCTCGATGTCGGCCCGGAGGTCGGGATAGGTGACGAGGGGGACGGTGGCGCGGAAGGTGTCGTATGAGCCGATTTCGCGGAAGCGGTGGCGGATGCCGTAGGCTGTGTCGCGGGCTGTGGTGAGGAGCCATGCGAGGGTGCGGGCCTGGGCGGCTTGGGCTGATTTGACGGAAGTCCAGCCACGGTCGGGGCGGCATCGCCGCCCGAACCATGGCCGGATTAGTGGGGTGGGGTTGATCAAATTTTTGAATTAGGAATTAGGAATTAGGAATTAGGAATTGCCGGGCGGGGTTATTTTTTGAGTTCTCGGAGGGGGCGGAGTTCTCGGAGGGGGCGGTGCTTTTGGGACAAATTCTGATTTCTGATTCCTATGTTCAACTTATTTAACTGCGACTTTGACGGGGGTGTGGCATTGGTCGGTGGTGACGAGGTAGATGCCGGCGGGGATGTCGATGTCCATGTTGTTGTGGATGGTGTCGATGAACATGACGAGTTTGCCCGAGATGTCGTAGATGCATGCACCGGTTTGGTCGGCGCTGCAGATGAAGCGCATTATGCCGTCGAAGCCCTGAACGACAAGTCCCTGGTCGGCCTGTACGCCGGTGATGCCGGCATGGGCCACGAAGACGACGTTGGAGGCGGGGGAGCGGTAGCCGAGGCGGACAGACTGGACTGAGTAGGACTCGGAGTCGCTCTGGTCGAAGTCTTCAATGATGGTTCCGGGGGCTTCGGCGAGGACTTCCTCGGCGGTGGCTGTGCCGGAGACGTAGCGGGTGCGGTTTATTACCCAGTAGTCGACGGTTTCGTTGGCGGGGTAGGTCCAGTTGGCGCGGTATGAGTCGTTGGTTATGTCGGTGGGGTCGGTGGCGGTGCATGCGGTGAGTGTGGGCACTTCGAGACATTCGCCGATGAGGCGGACGATGCGCGAGCCGGTGATGCCGCCGTCGACGATTATGAGGCTGGCCTCGTGCTTACCGATTGCGGTGGGGGTGTAGGTGACGGTTATCTGCGTGCCGTCGGGCTGGTTGACGAGCGATGTGCTGAGCTTGGTTGAGGGGATTGAGAACATTTTCTTGTCGGAGCCCGAGAGGATGAGCTCGAAGTTGCCGGTGAGGTTTTCGCCGCGGAACTGGAGTATGGCGGTGGTGGAGCGGCCGATTGCGACCTGGCTGAATTCGAGGGCCATGTCGTTGGTGGGAGTGACGAGGTTGGGGTCGCCGGTGGGTTGCTGCGAGCCGCTTCCGCCGTTGAAAGTCTGTCCGACTTTGTTGCCCCAGATGTATTCGGCGAGTTCGGGATGGTCGATGAAGGGGTTGCGGTTGTTCTGGATTGAATATACCACCTCGTTTCGGTTTATTTCCTTTTCGCTGACGGGGTCGTTGCGGTGCCATTCGAGGAGGAGTTTCGAGGCCCATCCCTTGAGGGTGGGATAGGTGTTCTGTTCCATCATCCAGGAGTATTTTGTGACCCAGGTGAGGTCCTGGTAACAGGTGACCATGTAGAAGTAGGTGCGTGCGAAGTCGCCTTTGTATTCGTCGGCGGGTTCAAAAACGCTCTGGCTGCCGCCGCCCTGTCCCGTGACGGGGTAGCCAACGATGGAGACGCCGTTGTTGTATTTTGTGGATGCCGTCATGTCGACTTTGCCGAGGGGCCAGTTGCTTTTGGCCTGGTTCGCGGCGGCGTCGGCCGGGTAGAGGTGGTTGAGGTCGACGTAGGCGGGGATGCCGGTGGAACCACCCCACCAGCTTTTGGGGAATGAGTGTTCGCGGTTGAGCAGCTTTCCCGACCAGGGGAGGTAGATGGGGGCATTTCCGTACATGTCCCACCATTGGCGCGAGTCGGGATATACGTCGGTGCGCTCGAAGTAGCGTGGCAGGTTGTTGTAGGATGAAACCTGTGTGAAATTGTGTACGAGCTGGTAGATGGCGTTCTTGAGGTCGGCATCTTTCTTCCCGTTGAGGCTCTGGTAGTAGCCGTCGGGGGCTTCGGCCAGGGCGCAGAGGCATGCGCAGAGGGCGAGTATCGAAGCGAACAGTTTTTTCATTTGGGATTTTATAAGGTTTTTCTACTTTTAACCCAAAACACGCGGGCGCGCAAAAAAGTTGGGGGTTGCAAAGTTAAAATAATTGTTTGAGATTTGCAAAAAATATGAAAAAGCTCCCGGGGGAGCTTTTTTTTAGAATTGGGAATTAGGAATTAGGAATTAGGAATTAGGAATTAGGAGTTAGGAGTTAGTAATTGCCATCCGGGTGGGGGTTTTTGAGTTCTCGAAGGAATCGGAGGACTCGGAGTTCTCGGAGGGCTCGGGTAATTCCTAATTCCTAATTTTAATTAGAGTTCGAGTTTGTGGTAGGGGAGGTCCCAGGCTTGGGCGACGGGTTGGAAGGTGATTTGTCCGTCGACGATGTTTACGCCCTCGGCGAGGCCTTTGTCGGCTTTGCATGCTTCGCGCCAGCCCATGTTGGCGAGGCGTATGGCGTAGGGGAGGGTGGCGTTGGTGAGGGCCAGGGTCGAGGTGAAGGGGACGGCGCCGGGGATGTTGGCCACGGCGTAGTGGACGATGCCGTCGACTTCGTAGGTGGGCTCGGAGTGGGTTGTGGGATGGGATGTCTCGAAACAGCCGCCCTGGTCGATGGCGACGTCGACCATCACTGAGCCTTTGCGCATGAGCGGGAGCATGTCGGCGGTGACGAGATGGGGGGCTTTGGCGCCGGGGATGAGTACGGAGCCGATGACGAGGTCGACGGTGGGGAGTTCCTGCTCGATGTTGTGGCGGGATGAGTAGAGTGTCTTGACGTTGCGCGGCATTGTCTCGGCGATGTGGCGCAGGGTGGGGAGCGAGATGTCGGTGATGGTGACGTCGGCTCCGAGGCCGGCTGCCATGAGGGCTGCGTTGCGGCCTACGACGCCGCCGCCGAGGATGAGGACTTTGGCGGGTTTGACGCCGGGGACGCCGCCCATGAGGATGCCTTTTCCTCCCTGGGGCTTTTCGAGGAAGCGTGCGCCTTCCTGTACGCTCATGCGGCCTGCGACTTCGCTCATTGGGATGAGCAGGGGCAGGGTGCCGCGGGTGTCGCGGACGGTCTCGTAGGCGATGCATGTGGCGCCTGAGGCGAGCATGGCTTCGGTGAGGGCGCGGTCGGAGGCGAAGTGGAAGTAGGTGAACAGGAGCTGGCCTTTCTTGACGAGGGCGTATTCGGGCTCGATGGGTTCCTTGACTTTCACAATCATCTCGGCGATTGCGTAGGTTTCCTCGATGGTGGGGAGGATGGAGGCTCCGGCGTTGATGTAGTCCTGGTCGGAGAATCCGCTGCCCTCGCCGGCGGTGTGCTGGACGTAGACTTTGTGGCCTTGGCCGACGAGTTCCTTGACGCCCGCGGGGGTCATGCCGACGCGGTTTTCGTTGTTTTTGATTTCTTTGGGTACGCCGATAATCATAACGGGTAGTTTTTCAGGTTTAGGGTATAAGGTTTGTGGTATTCAGTCGTTTGATAATTGTCGCCCCAAATGTAGTGACTTTTTTTAAACCTGCAAATAAAAATGCTGAAAAAATTTCAGCCCGGTTTTTGGGGGAAGTATGGAAAAACGTTCCCCGCCAAGATTAGAGGGTGTTTAATAGCAAATGTTAATGTCGGGGTCTCATGTTTCGGAGTGGTTTTCATGCTGAGTAGAAGGAGTGTACTTGATGTACACGACTGATACGAAGCGTGAAAAACGCCCGAAACATGAGATGCAAAAGTAATTTTTGGATTAATGCCATTGATATATCAGAAGATAAAAAAGGATATGAAATGTAATAATACCTTCGCACGCTCTGTCTCTGGCGCTTTTGCCGCTCCTCTTCGGTCATGTGCCAAATGGCACACTCCCTCATCGTTACGGCAAAATCACTCAAAGACAGAGCGCCCCGGCATTAACATTTGTTATTAAACACCCTCTTAACTTAACGGGGAACGCTGTGCATGGTATTTCATGCGGCTGAATGTGGCGGGATTCAGCCCATGGAAAATCCAAGGTCTTCGATGACTTCCCTTACGGCGGCGGGGTCGGGGTTGCCTTGGATTTTCGTTAGGCCGGAAGCGAGGTCGACGGTGACGGACTCGACACCGGGGAGTTTTGCGAGGTTTTTCTCGACCATGGCCTTGCAGTGGCCGCAGGTCATGCCTTTTACGGTTATTGTCTGTTCGTTTTCCATTTTTTCTGATTTATGAGATGTGTATTTTCTGATAAGGGCGTTGATGAGGAGTATTACGAGAAGCGCGGAGCAAATGCCGGAAAAGAGCCCTACGTCAAGGTGGCAATTTGCGTGGCCTGCCACCATGGGCGTTGTAAACCAGTGGCGCGGCATGAAATAGTCAATGCACAACCCGATCGCTATCGCGCCGATGACTATCGTGCCGAGATATATGGCGGCTGTTTTCTTGCCGAGGGATTTGCTGACGATGATGATTGATGCGAAATTGGCAGCCGGTCCAGCCATGAGAAGGACAAATGCCGCGCCCGGACTAAGGCCCTTGAGCATCAATGAGAGCGCGATGGGGATGGAGCCGGTTGAGCACACGTACATGGGCACTGCAACCATAACCACGGCAATCATTGAAAGCAGCGGGTAGCCGGCGAAGAAGGTGAAGAAACCGTCGGGAACGAAGACGGTGATGGCGGCGGCAATGACCAGGCCGATTATGAGCCATTTGCCGATGTTCTGTACCATCTCGACGAAGCCGTAGCGCAGCGCATCCTTTATCCGTCCGGCAAAATTGCGTGATGGAGGTGCGTCGATTGTGTCAACTTCCATGTCGCAGCTGTCATTGGCCTTGTCCTCACGGTTGACAAGCATGCCGCCGATGAACGCGGTGGCAAGGGCGGCGACGGGCCGGATTATGGCAAACGCCGGGCCGAGAAGCGAATAAGTTGCCGCGATGGAGTCTATGCCGGTCTGAGGAGTGGCGATGAGGAATGATGTGGATGCGCCGCGTGATGCCCCGTTGCGGCGCAATGACACGGCCGTGGGCAATACTCCGCACGAGCACAACGGCAGCGGAACGCCAATCAACGCCGCCTTGACCACCGCCCATGCTCCCGGTCGGGAAAGATGGTTGCGGTAGAATTTACCTGGCACGAACGCATACAGCACTCCCGCCACCAGGAAGCCGAGCAGCAGATAGGGCGCCATCTCGGCAATCATGTTTATCAGTGAGTATATGAATTCCATGCTGCAAAGTTACAACATGAAACGCCCGTGTATGTTACAACAATCCCACATATTGTTGCACAATTGTGCTGAAATCAGATTTCGTCAATCGCCGAGCGCGATCCGGTGTCGCGGAACTCGGATATGGTCATCCCTTGCGATTTCTTGAAAGCGCGCGACAGATGGGCCACGCTCGAAAAGCCGACCTTGTCGGCAATTTCAGCGAGGGTGAGTTCGTCGTCAAACAACAGTTCCTTGACGTATTCGATCCGCTGCGACATAAGGTAGCTCTGGACCGTCCTCCCCTCGAGTGATGAGAACATGCGGCTGACATATCGGAAATCGAGAGGTATGGTCCTGGCGATGTAGTCGGACAGCCTGTCCTTTTCATCGACCGTGTTGTGGCGGGCGTAATAACGGATGGCGGCCTTGATGTTTTCCAGCATCACGTGTTCGTGTGACTTCAATGGCTCGAAGCCCACAGCCCGCAGGCGGTTGAAGAAAGCGTCCATTACCCGGACGTCGGGCATCACGTTAAAGTCGACGCTTCCCAACGACACGGCGGCCTGGATGCCAAGCTCGCGGCATAGGTCCTCGACCGTCATCACGCAACGACGGCACACCATGTTTTTTATATGTAGCTTTTCTGCGGGCATGGGATATGGACTTATATAAAAAAAGAATGAGAAACGCAATCAAAAGACTGACTATTTCTCATTCTCCTCTCTCCTCTGGCGGTATGGACGGGACTCGAACCCGCGACCCCCTGCGTGACAGGCAGGTATTCTAACCAGCTGAACTACCACACCTTTTAGGCTCGCTTGCCTCTTTGTGAGAGTTGGCGTTGTTGCCGTTTTGCGAGTGCAAAGTTAAGACGGTTTTTGGTTCTGTGCAAATATTTCTGCAACTTTTTTTCAGAAAAAGTGAAAATAGGTGGTTTTTACCAGTGTTTTGGACTAAATGGCCGCGGTTTTGAGGGCTGAGAGGCGGTCAATCTGCCGGAACTGGTAAATGATCATGATGGCGGTGACGGCGGTGGCGAGGAGGTCGGAAATGGGAAAAGAGAGCCAGACGCCTTTGACGCCCATCTGTCCGGGGAGCCAGAGGATGAGCGGAATCAGGAAGATGACCTGGCGGGTGAGGCTCAGGAACATCGCCTTGGCGGGGGCGCCGATGCTCTGGAAGAAGCATGTGGCTATGATTTGAAAGCCGACGACGGAGAAGGCCCAGAGGCAATGGCGGAGGCAGAAGACGGTCTGGCCGATGAGGAAATCGTCGGCGGTGAAGGCGCGGGCTACGAGGCCGGGCCACGCGAGGCCGAAGATGCTGCCGGCGATGCAGATGAGGGAGCTGACGCCGACCGCGAGCCAGAAGGCACGCCGCAGGCGGGGCAGCAGGCCAGCGCCGTAGTTGTAGCCGATGATGGGCTGGAGACCCATGCAGATGCCGAGGACGATGGTGGTGAGGAGGGATGTGAAGGTTACGAATATGCCGGCGGCGCCGATGGCCATGTCGCCGCCGTGGGCGACGAGGGCGCGGTTGATGAGGGCGTTGATGAGGCATGAGGCGACGTTGACGATGCAGGGGGCGGCACCGATGGAGACGATGTCGGCGATGATGCCGAGGCGCAGGCCGAATGTGTGGCGGCGGAAGCCGAGGTTGACGCCCTGACGGAAGAAGTGGCTGACGACGAACCATGCGGATACGGCCATGGCGATGTCGGTGGCGATGGCTGCGCCGACCATGCCCATGTCGAGCCAGAGGACGAGGACGGCGTCGAGGATGACGTTGGTGACTGCGCCTATTATCATTGTCATCATGGCGCGGGTGGGATAGCCGGTGGCGCGGAGGACGTTGTTGAGGCCGAAGGCGATGTTGGTGAGCAGGAGGCCGGGAAGGACCCACAGCATGTATGAGCGGGCGTAGGGGAGGGTTACGTCGCCGGCGCCGAAGAGGCGGAGGATGGGGTCCATGAATATGGCGAAGAAGGCGATGTATGTGGCTCCGTTGATGAACGTGAGGGTCGTTGCGTTTCCTAGCATGAGTTCGGCGCGTGGCTTGTCCTGGCGTCCCATGAGGATGGATATGCGGGTTGAGGCGCCGACGCCGACGAGGACTCCGATGGCGGTGGTTATGTTCATCAGGGGGAATGTGAGGGCCATTCCGGCGATTGCTTCGGGGCCGACGACCTGGCCGATGAACACGCGGTCGACGATGTTGTACAGGGCCATTACGAGCATCCCGACTACGGCGGGAAGGCTGTATTCCCACAGGAGGCGTCCGACTGGACGGGTGGCGAGGTTGTTGAGGCTCATGGGGTGGACTGGTTGTTAGGTAGGGGCGGTTGGGCGGGGTATAAAAAAATAAGGCTGTGACGTTGCACAGCCTTATCGGGGTTTCAGCCGTAAGGCTGTTTATTTTCCTGCGGCAGCTTTTGCGCGTTCGTAGTATTTGCGGATGTCGGTCTGGGACTGCTGGATAAACTGGGGGTATTCGTCGACGATTGTCTTGAGGGCGTTGTATTCGCCTTCGTAGTTCTTCTCAGCGCGGTATACGTTGGCCTCCTTGATGAGGACGATGGGAACGATTGAGGGGTTCTTGTCGGCTTTGCTGACGGCTTTGTCGTAGGCCTTGAGGGCTTCGGGGTATTGCTTGAGGTTAACGTAGCAGTCGCCCATGAGGGTGTATACGCCGGCTGCGGCGATGTGGTCGTCGGCCGAGGTGTCCTTGAGGTAAGAGAGGGCTTCTTCGTAGTTGCCTTCCTGGTAGAGGCGGATTGCGACTTCCATCTTGGCGCGGTTGCCGCTCTTGTATCCGTGGGTGGCGGCTTCCTTGTAGAGGACGAGGGCTACGGAGTCGTTCTGGGCGACGTCGGCGCGGCCAATTGCCTCGTCGGCCTTGGCGCTGCCGCTCTTGGCGACGAAGAACCAGATGAGGATTGCGGCGATTACCACGAGGATAAAGATGGAGAGGCCGAGGATGAGCTTGCTGTTGGCCTTTGCACGGGTGATGATGTCCTGTGCTTCCTGTGCTCCCTGCTCGGGAGCTTGGGGCTGGTTGTTTTCCATTTTATGATATGATTTTTTTATTAATCGGGGTTGATGTCGGCAAGAGCCGCGTTTTCAAGCTGCAAAAATAGCTTAAATTCCCCGAATAATAAAATTTTGGGGGCATTAATTTCGTTTTTCAATATATAAAGAGTAAATTTGCAGTTATGAAAGACATCCAAATCACGGTGCCGGTCACCGAATATGCCTACGGCGAGCTTACCGACGCGCAGCGTGGGCTGGTTGACCTTGCCCGCCAATATACGTTCAATTCGTATTCGCCTTACTCGCATTTCAGCGTCGGCGCTGCCATCCGCCTGGATAACGGCGAGGTTGTTTGCGGCGCCAATCAGGAGAACGCCGCTTTTCCGTCGGGAACCTGTGCCGAGCGTTCGGCGTGTTATTCGGCTGGGGCGCGGTTTCCGGGTGCGAAGTTTGAGAGCATCGCCATTGCCGCGCGCGGTGTGGACGGCGAGCCGACTGTGGCTCCGTGTGCTCCGTGCGGCGCGTGCCGGCAGGCGTTGCTGGAATATGAGGTGCTGGCGGGGCATGACGTGGAGGTGCTGCTGGTTGGCCGCGATGTGATCTACCGGCTGCCGTCGGTGAAGTCGCTGCTTCCGCTGGCGTTTACGGAAATAAATTAATATAATTAGGAATTTTTTAAATTAGGAATTAGGAATTAGGAATTAGGAATTAGGAATTAGGAATTAGGAATTAGGAATTTTTTTCTATTTATCTTCTCTGTTTTTCTCCTTTTTTCTTTCGTCTCCTTTTTCTCCTTTCCTCTTTTTTCCTTTCTTCGTTTGCCTCTCACCTGATTTGTTTCGTCATTTTGAATTGGAAATTAAGAATAAGAAATATATAAACCGATGAATTTTGTTGAAGAACTGACTTGGCGCGGCATGATCCACCAGATGATGCCCGGCACTGAAGAACAACTTAAAAAAGAAATGACCACGGCCTACCTGGGTATCGACCCGACGGCCGATTCGCTCCATATCGGCCACCTGGTGGGCGTGATGATGCTCAAGCATTTCCAGCGCTCGGGCCATAAGCCCATCGCCCTTATCGGCGGCGCCACCGGCATGATCGGCGACCCGTCGATGAAGAGCCAGGAACGCAAGCTGCTCGATGAGGAGACCCTCCGCCACAATCAGGAGGCCATCCGCGCGCAGCTGGCCAAATTCCTTGACTTTGACTCGGACGCGCCCAATGCCGCCGAGATGGTCAACAATTATGACTGGATGAAGAATTTCTCGTTCCTGGATTTCATCCGCGACGTGGGCAAGCACATCACCGTCAACTATATGATGGCGAAGGATTCGGTGAAGAAGCGCCTTTCGGGCGAGAGCCGCGAGGGTATGTCGTTCACGGAGTTCTCTTACCAGCTGTGCCAGGGTTATGACTTCCTCCACCTTTTCAAGGAGAAGGGCTGCCGGCTGCAGCTGGGCGGTTCGGACCAGTGGGGCAACATCACCACCGGCACCGAGCTTATCCGCCGCACCGTCGGCGGCGAGGCTTTCGCGTTGACCTGCCCCCTCATCACCAAGGCCGACGGCGGCAAGTTCGGCAAGACCGAAAGCGGCAACGTATGGCTTGACCCGCGCTACACTTCGCCCTACAAGTTCTATCAGTTCTGGCTGAACGTATCGGACGACGACGCGGCCAAGTACATCAAGATTTTCACGGAACTGACCCGCGAGGAAATCGACGCGCTCGTCGCCGAACAGGCCGAGAATCCCGGCGCCCGCCCCTTGCAGAAGCGCCTGGCCAAGGAAATCACCACCATGGTGCACTCGGCCGAGGAGTATGAGGCCGCAGTGGAGGCATCGCAGATTCTGTTCAGCAACAAGGCTGCCGACATCCTGCACCGAATCGACGAGACCACACTGCTGCAGGTGTTTGAGGGCGTGCCCACCTTCGAGGTGTCGCGCCAGGACATCGAGGACGGCATCAAGCTGGCCGACCTGCTCGTTGACAAGGCCGCTGTGTTCCCCTCGAAGGGCGAGCTGCGCAAGCTGGCCCAGGGCGGCGGCGTGATGATAAACAAGGAGAAGATAGCCGACGCCTACGCTCCGGCCACTACCGACATGCTGCTCAACGACCGCTACATCATCGTGCAGAAAGGTAAGAAGAATTACTATCTGCTGATTGTGAAGTAAACGGATCTGACTGACAATAAAAAAACAGGGCTGCCCTCGCGGGTGGCCCTGTTCGGTATTATGAAGTTCTACTTACTTTGGTTGTGTCATTATGCAGGGTTGGCCTTCGGCGGGACGGGGGAGGGGGCGGCCCTGAAGGTCGAGATAGACGGCGCCGCCGGGGGCGGTGGCGCTGCGGTATATGACGAGGCGGGGAGCGGCGTCATGGGCGGGGCTGCCAACCGGGGCTGTGATGCCGTTCATCTGGCCGCCGAGCTGGTCGACGGTGTAGGTGGAGGACATGGCGACGCCGTCGACCTCGTAGTTGAGGGTGGCGGTGGTGACGAGGCCGTAGGGGAACATGCCGGTGACGGTGCCCGCGGTGCTGAAGGTGTCGGTCTGTGAACCGTTGAAGGTGCAGGAAAGCATCTTGACGTTGTCGAACATGGGGTGCGATTCAATGCAGGCGAAACCGCTGTCGTCACGGAACGAGAGGGTGAACATGTCGAGGGCGCGGTTGGCCTGGGTGTAGTTGACGGTGGCTTTGGCGGGAACGTAGTATTCGGCGCCGTCGACGGGGTAGCCGTCCTGGGGTGTGACGGCGGCGCAGTAGAAGAGGGGACTGACGCGGGCGCCGTAGTTGGCGCGGTAGAAGTCGGCGAATGTCAGCTGGCCGTCGGGGCAGTCGCCTGAGTCGGCGGTGACGAAGAAATTGACCGTGTGCTGGCCTCCGTTGTAGGTGAAGGGCCATTTGTCGCCGGTGAGGGTGCCGAGTACGATTCGGTCGATGCCGTTTGACGAGCCGAACGAGCCGGTGGTGACGCGGGCCGTGGGGGGCAGGATGACGGTGGTGAGGGCTGAGCAGCCGGAAACGGCGTTTTTGTCAAGTGTGATGCTCTGGCCGGTGAAGCGCAGGGTGGTGATGAACGGATTGTTGGCGATTGCGGAGGTGGCCACGGCCTGGACGCCGGCGGGAACCTCAAGGACGGATGCCTCTTTTGCGGCGGGGTAGGCGACGAGGGTCATGTCGTCGCGGCGGACGAGACAGTCGTGGGCCTCGGAGAAGATGAGCGTGTTGTTGAGGATGCGCGAGAGGGCTGTCATGGAGGTGAGGCCGGCCTCGGGGTCGATGATGGAAATGGACTGCGGGAGGGTGATGCTTTTGATGGTGGTGTTGTCGCGCAGGGCGTTGCGGACGATTACGTGGCAGGTGGGCGATATGCTGAGGTGGTCGAGGACGGCAGCCTGGGGCACTCGGTAGAGGACGGTGGATTTATATGACATGAGGATGCCCTCGGGGGTGGTGACGAACCAGCGGTTGTCGGCGTCGACGATGAATCTTTCAAGGTTGGGGCAGCCGATGAAGTTGGTCATGCCCTCGACGGTGTAGCCGTTGTGGAGGCAGCCGGATATTTCCTCGATGTTTTTCGAGATGGTGACCGAGCGCAGGGCGCTGAGGTTGTTGAGGGCGTCGGATGCGATGGTGGTGACGGGGAGGGTGCGGCCGAGCTGGTCGCAATAGGCCGTCTCGGGGATGGTGAGGTTGGCGGTGTCGTCGTTGCCTGTCCAGCCGCTGACGGCGGCTGTGAGGTTCTCGGTGTCGAACTGGTAGGTCAGCTCCATGGCCGGGGCGCTGAGGACGGCGGCGGTGGCCATGAGGAGTGTAGCGGTTTTAATGAGGTTCATTGTATGAAGATTTTTGAAGTTTCGGAGGGTGTCTGTATTATGTATGCGCCGGGGGCGAGCGTGGATGTGTCGGGGGCGCCGGAACCTTGGCGGAGCGTTATGCCGCTGAGACTGAATATGTTCCAGGGGCCGTCGACGGTGGCGGAGGCGTCGGGGACACCGCTGCTGGGACGGGAGAAGAAGCCGTCGGGATATACTGTGCTCATGTCGACGCCGTTGACGGTGTAGAGCACTTCTATTTCGTGAATCTGGCCGTAGGGGATGGGCGGTGTGCAGAGGCCGAAGTTAAATGGATGGATTTCGCCCGAGCGGTTGAAGATGCAGCCGCGTAGGGTTACGCCGTCAATCTGCCAGGTGCTGCGCATGTAGCCGCGGTTGAGGACGGTGTTGTTCTCGAAAGTTAGCTCGAACATCTCGACGGCACGGGGGGCGTCGCGGTATTCGGCGTCGGAATGGCCGGGGATGTAATATGTGCAGCCGGGTATGACGTAGCCGGGCCCGCGGACGCCGGTGGCGGAGTCGCCGAGGCTGATGTCGATGGGGTCGCAGACGCCCATGTAGATGTTGGCGTTTAGGGTGGCGCCGTTGTCAAGACGGAAGAGGCGCTGGAGGGCTTTGCGGTCTTCGTTGAATAAATCTTCGGTGGTGTATTCGCCCAGGGTGTAATATATGTCGGGCGAGAATGTCTGGTAACCGCTCAGGGAGAATATCTGGTCGAAGGCGTAGAAACGCTGCAGGAAGACTTTCTTAAGGGCGTTGCAGCCGGCGAAGGGTGTGCCCTCTGAGTGGAAACTGGGTGGGAATATCACTGTCGCAAGGTTTGGGCAGAATGAAGCGAAGCCGTCGAAAAATTCCCAATAGTAGAGGGCGTCATCGTCGAGGTGGATTTTTGAGAAGTCGATAGTGGTGAGGTTCCTGCAGTTGAAGAACAGGGCTTTTGGCTGGGCCATGCGCTCATAGTAGGGTCCTTCGAGGAATTCGACTTTCTCGAAGCCTGTCCTGGCGAATGCGCTGTCGCCATAGACGATGTCGGGGAGGAAGGGAAATTCGGAGAGCGATGTGCAGCCGAAGAACGCGGAGTTGCCTATGCTGTTGGGGTCGGCGTCGAAAGTGACGCTGCGCAGGGCCTTGGAGTCGCGGGCGAAATTCTTGGGAATCGCTGCGCCCGGAACGTGAATGGCAATTGACGTCAGGTTGGGGCAGTTGGCGAAAGCGTATTTTCCGAGGCTGTAGCGGACAGTGGCGGGAATCTCGGCGTTGACGATGCCCGAGCCGGCGAAGGCAAAGTCGCCGATGTCGTTGATGTACCGGTTGTACTTTATCTCGCGCAGGTTGGTGCAGTTGGCGAATGCGCCGCCGTGGATGTCGGTGGTGTGCAAGGGGAGGGTGAATGAGGTCTTGGCGGACAGCGGCGGGAGACTCACGACGGCGTCGCGCTGGAGCCAGTAGAGGCAGTCGTCGTCGACGACGAAGGTTGTGCTGAACGGGTCGGCCTCGAAGCGGGAGAGGGCGGTCATGTAGTTGAAACCGGGGTTATCCTCGATGTAGTTCACGCCTTTTGGGATGGCGAGGGTCGAGATGGTGCGGTTGCCGCTGAACGCGCCCGATTTTATAGTGGTGATTGATGCGGCGAGGCTGATACGGCCGTTGGCGTCGGTGTCGCAGTCGGAAGGTACGCGGTAGAGAATCGAGCCGTCGGCCGAGACGAGCATGCCGATGCCGGTGTTCTTGAAATATTGATTGCCTTCCTCGACCTCGAAGAACTGGATGTTGGGGCAGTTGTAGAAGTTGGCGAGACCCACGCCGTACGAGATGCGGTCGTTGCCGGTGCAGCCGCCGATGGTCATTATGTTCTTGCGGATGTAGACCGAGGTGATTTTGTCGAGGTCGTTGAACACGCCCGGGGCAACGGCGGTGACCTTATATTTGATACCGTCGTCGGGGTTGGTGCTCTGGAGCGGGATGCGTAGTTCGTCGGTCGGTTCTGAACCGGTCCAGCCGGTGATGGTGGCCGTTTTGTCGGACGTGTTGTACTTGAATGTGAGTGTGGCGGCGCTGGCCGTCAGTCCGCATGAGAATGTCAGGGTCAGGGCCGCGATGAGTAGTTGTCTGTGCATAGGATAAGGGTAAGCATGATGGCGCAAAGGTAGCGAAGAAATGGGCCGCAGTGGTAAAAACAGGCGTCTACAAATGGTCTACATGACGGTTTTTGTTGGTCTACGCGCCGAAATTGTGCTAAATTTGTAGCAAAATGACAACTTCGCAAATCCTCTTGAAAATGAAAAATGTGATAAGACTGATTTTCCTTGTCGTGGTGCTGATGGCCACCGGTGGGTGCGGTCGCGGCACAGACCGCATATTCCCTTTCGGCTGGGCGCGTGTGGGCGAGCCGTTCGACTCGCTTACCGAGGCGGTGGAATGGAAATTCATCGACGGCGCGGACTACGGCACGATACAGTGCGACGTCGATAAGCTCAACGCGATGGCCGCGGCGGACTCGGCGAACATGACGAAGCGTGTCAGGGCCGAGTATTTTGACGCGCGGCTGAAGATGAGGTTGGGGCAGGAGGACGAGGCCGCGGCGCTTTTCGGCGATGCCGAGGCTCGGGCTTTGGCCGACTCGGGCCGCCACCCCTACGACCTGGCGCGGATAAGGTGGAACGTTGAGCCGTATTATGACCCGCTGGATGTCGAGACGTATGACAAGATTTCGGAGGACATACAGTTTTTTGAAAGCGTGGGAGACTATTATCTGGCCGGCGCGAAGTGCATGGACCTGGGGATGCTGTTCACCGACCTGCGCGACATTCCCGAGTCGATGAAATGGCTTGACCGGGCCGACTCGCTCTTCAGGGTTGGGGGACTTGATGACAATATCCTTAAAAACCGTGGCAACAGGGCGATAAACCACAGGCTGGCGTTCCGCGACAGGGAGGCTGAGGAGACCATGCGCGCCATGCTTGCCGACGGGACGCTGGAACGGGACCCGGCGGTGATGAATTCGGTGCTGTATAACCTGTACTCATTTTACGGTGACACCGCTGCGCTGAGGCGGGCTTATGAATGGGAGGGGTGTGATGAAGGCGACCGCGGAGTGCTGGAATCGTATCTTGCCGTTGAGTTTGCGAAGGATGGCCGGCTTGATTCGGCGCGGCGCTATCTGTCGTTGGCCGATGAGCATGCGGGAGCTCAGGAAGCGCCTGCGCTGAGGGCTGCCTACTTGAAATACAGCGCGGAAGTGCTTGACTCGCTGGGGGACCTGGCCGGAGCTTATGGGCGAATGTGTGAGTACAGCCGTCTGAGCGATACGATAAATGAGGGCGGCAAGGCCGAGCAGGTGCTGCGGGCCGATGTGCTGAGGAAGATTGGTGAGCGGCGCGTGGCCGCCGAGAGCGAACGGCGCCGGCATACGGTGGTTTTCATGGCTGTCATAATGGCGCTTATTGTGGTCGGCGGCGTGGCGGCATGGACGGCCTACCGCCATGTCCAGCGGCGCAAGATGGCCATGATGAAAGCCGAGCTCGACCTTGAACAGAGCCGCCGCCGGGTGATGGCGATGCAGCTGGCGATGGAGGAAAACGAGCGGACTGTGGACTCGATAAGTTCGGAAATCGGACGGATGTCGGAGGCCGGCGACCTTGCTCCCGGAGCGGCGGCGAGGCTCGAGGCGGCAATCAAGACGCATGGGGCGGTTAAGAACGAGCAGGAGAATTTCTATACGACTTTTGCCGAGGTGAGCCCGGATTTCGTGCCCAGGCTGAAGGAGCGCTGGCCAGGACTGAGCGACGCCGAGGTGAAGCTTGCGGTCTATATGGCGCTCGGGCTTGACAACAAGCACATCGCCCGCCTCACCGGGGTACGTCCCGAATCGGTGAAGCAGGCGAAATGGCGCCTCCGCAAGAAGATGGGAGGAGAAGAATTAGGAATTAGGAATTAGGAATTAGGAATTAGGAATTGCCATCCGGGTGGTTTTTTGAGTTCTCGGAGGGCTCGGAGAGCTCGGGGGCCGGATGGCAATTCCTAATTCCTAATTCCTAATTTATCTTATGAGCATGGCGTCGCCGTAGCAGCCGAAGTGGTAGCCTTCCTTGACGGCGACTTCGTAGGCGTTCATGATGTGTTCGTAGCCACCGAAGGCTGCGGCCATCATGAGCATGGTGGAGTAGGGGAGGTGGAAGTCGGTGAGCAGGGAGGTGCATACGGTGAAGTCGTAGGGCGGGAAGATGAATTTGTTGGTCCATCCCTCGTAGAGCTTCATGTGGCCGCCCATGCTGACGGCGGAGGCGATGCCGCGGAGGACTGAGGTGCCGACGGCGCATACCTGCCTGTCGGCGTCCTTTGCCTTGTTGACGGTGTTGACGAGGAGTTCGTTGGCTTCCATCTGCTCGGAGTCCATGCGGTGTTTGGTGAGGTCTTCGACGTCGATTTCGCGGAAAGAGCCGAGGCCTGAGTGGACGGTGATGAATGCCTGCTCGACGCCGCGTATCTCGAGGCGCTTGAGGAGTTCGCGCGAGAAGTGGAGACCTACGCCGGGAGCGACCACGGCGCCTTCGCGGCGGGCGTAGAGGGTCTGGTAGGCTTCGGCGTCCTCGGGGCGTGGCTCGCGGGTGATGTAGGCGGGCAGGGGGGTGTTGCCGAGGGCGAATAGGTCGCGCTTGAATTCATCGTGGGGACCGTCGTAGAGGAAGCGGAGGGTGCGGCCGCGCGAGGTGGTGTTGTCGATTACCTCGGCCACCATGCCGCCGTCTTCGCCGAAGTAGAGCTTGTTGCCGATGCGGATTTTGCGGGCGGGCTCGACGAGGACGTCCCAAAGCTTGTTGTCGGCGTTTAGCTCGCGGAGGAGGAACACCTCGATGCGGGCGCCGGTTTTTTCTTTGTTGCCATAGAGGAGGGCGGGGAACACCTGGGTGTCGTTGAATACCATCACGTCGCCTTCGCCGTAGTAGTCAAGGAGGTCCTTGAACATTTTGTGTTCGATGTCGCCGGTGTGACGGTCGACGACCATCAGGCGACATTCGTCGCGGTGGAAAGGCGGATCTTGGGCGATGAGGTTGTCGGGCAGCTTAAATTTGAATTGTGATAGCTTCATATCTATGACGTGTTATTGTTGTTTCGTGTTGTTTTGCCAGTCGTCGGGGAATTCGAGGGGGGCTTCGGCGATTATGGCGGCGGCCTGGTCGATGGAGAGGCAGTCGGCAATCGATACGTCGCCCACGCGGGTGCGGCGCAGGGCGGTGAGGTGGGCTCCCGAGCCGAGGGCCAGGCCGATGTCGCGGGCGAGGGCGCGGATGTAGGTGCCTTTCGAGCATACGACGCGGATGCGGATGGCCCGGGGGGAGAAGTCGAGGAGCTCGATTTCGTCGATGACGAGGAGTTTTGCCTTGAGGTTTACCTCGCGGCCCTTGCGGGCGAGGTCGTAGGCGCGTTTTCCGTCGACCTTGCAGGCCGAGAAGGCGGGGGGCACCTGCTCGATGGGGCCGTGGAAGCGCAGGAGGGCTTCGTCGACCAGTGAGCGGGTGATGTGGTCGGTGGGGAAGGTGGCGTCAATCTCGGTCTCGAGGTCGAATGAGGGGGTGGTGGCGCCGAGGGCAATGTCGGCGACGTATTCCTTGACGCCGGCCTGGAGCTGCTCGATGCGCTTGGTGGCCCGGCCGGTGGTGATGATCATCACACCGGTGGCGAGGGGGTCGAGGGTGCCGGCGTGGCCGACCTTGAATTTCTTGACGCCGAGGCGGCGGAGGATTGCCCCGCGGACGCGCTTGACGGCGTCGAACGAGGTCCAGCCCAGGGGCTTGTCGATGCAGATTATTTCGCCGTCAACGAGGTTCATAGGACGATGCAGAGGGTTCCGACGATGAGGCAGTAGAGGGCGAACCAGACGAGTTTGCCTTTCTTGACGATGTTGAGCATCCACTTGCAGGCGGCGCATCCGACAAGGAACGAGGCGAGGAAGCCGACGAGCATGGGGAGCCAGCCGATGGAATCGGCGGTGGCAGTGGCGGCGGGTTCGGTGAAGTAGTCCTTCACGTCGAGGAGGGCCTGGCCGAGGATGGGGATGATTACCATCAGGAACGAGAAGCGGGCCACCTGCTCGCGCTTGTCGCCGATGAGGATGCCGGTGGCGATGGTGGTGCCGGAGCGGGAGAGGCCGGGGAGGACGGCGATGGCCTGCGAACAGCCGATGATGAATGCGTCGAAGTAGTTGATGTCGCGTGGGGTGTAAGCCTTGTGCCCTTTGGGCGAGTCGTCGAGGGGACGGGTGCGGAAGAAGTAGGAGAACGACAGGAGCGCGGCCGTTATGATGAGGCACACGCCGATTATGGTCATGTTCTTGTCGAAGAAGCCTTCGATGAAGTCCTTGAAGCAGATGCCGACGACGGCGACGGGGATGCAGGAGATGAGGATTTTGACGACGGTGTTGAAATTGTCGTCGCGCTTCCAGGTGAAGAACGATACGCAGAGGGGTGCGAATTCGCGCCAGAGCACGACGATGGTGCTGAGAACGGTGGCGACGTGGAGCATGACGTCAAATTCGAGGCTTGCCTCGGGGTCGAGCTTGAGTCCGAGGAGCTTGCCGCAGATTTCGAGGTGGCCCGACGAGCTGATGGGCAGGTATTCGGCGAGGCCCTGGACGATGCCCATGATGAGGGCGTTGAGTGTATCCATTATTTATCTTTCAGTTATTTTTTGCGTGGTTTGAGGCATACGGCGATTGCCATTGCGAGGAATCCGAGGAAGCAGATGGCGGGGCCCACGACGATGCGGCGTGTGCTGAAGATGTCGGGGTTGAAGGCTTCGGTGGTGCTTGAACCGCCGAGCATGAGGAGGAAGCCGCCTACAATCATGACTCCGGCGACGGCCATGAGGATGAAGTTGTTGCGTGCCAGGGGCAGGGTGTCGAAGGCCTCGTGGCTGATGCCGTCGGCTTTTTTGGATGATGCAGAGTATTTTTCCATGATGCGTTGAGGAGAATTTTATTTGAACATTTCGTCATAGTCGGCCCGGAGATAGCGGTTGGTGGCTATGATCGAGGCGATGAGGCAGATGAGGAGGCCGCAGGCGAGGACCCCGGCGAAAATCCAGCCCATCGAGGGCCAGGGGAGGGCGGAGTCGAGTGCGGCGTCGAACGAGGTTGAGTAGGCGCGGATGGCGGCGAGGACCGCGATTGCGATTGCGGCGGCGGTGGCGCCGGTGGCCAGTCCCGCAATCAGGAAGGGGCGCCGGATGAACGCGCCGGTGGCCCCGACGAGCTTCATGGTGTGGATGATGAAGCGGCGGGAGTAGATGGCGAGGCTGACGGTGTTGTTTATCAGCACAAACGATATGATGAGGAGGGCCGCGGCGATGGCGAGGAGGATGGCGGTGAGGCGGCGGATTACCGAGTTGATTGAGTCGACGACGGCGGTTTCGGTGACAATCTCGTCGACGGCATCGTCGGCAGCGATTACGGCCGATATGGCGGTGATGCTGTCGCCGCAGGCATAGCGGGGCTTGAGGCGTACGTCGAATTCAGCTCCGAAGGGGTTCTCGTCGAGCATTTCGCCAAGGTCCTCGCCCATGAGGCGCGACTCCTCGGCGAGTATGTTGTCGGGCGAGGCGAAGACGTAGCTGTCGATGGCGGGGGATGCGCTGACGAGGTGCTTGACGCGGTTTACGTCGTCGGCCGATGCTGACGGCGAGAGCTTTACGACGAAGCCGATGTTGCGGCGGATGTCGTCGCTGAGCGAGCGGGAAGCCTCGAGAGTCATGGCCAGTATTCCCAGAATCAGCAGCACGAGGGCCACGCTTATGACCGATGTGATTTGGGAGCCGAAGGTGGATATTCTGGCTGAATGTCGTTTAGTCATATAATCTTGCAAATTTAGTCTTGCAAACCGGGGGATGGGCGCCGTTGGCGCATTGTACCCAAATTTCGTGCAAAATTACAACATTTTTGCCCCGATGTCAAGGATTTGGCGCATTTTTTTGAACGACGCGTCGCCGGCGACAGGCTGGACCTGGGAAACAGGGGAGGGGATGGGAGAAACGGAGGGCGGGGGATTTAACACAATAATAACATAAGTGCACCTTTTTTCGTACGATTTTAGGGGGTGGGGTCGCATAAATTTCGTAACTTTGCAGTCGGATTAAACACCGAAATTTAGTATTAACCTAAAATAACTATGAGTAAGGACAAGAAATTCTTGACCTGCGACGGTAACCAGGCAGCCGCCCACGTGAGCTACATGTTCTCGGAAGTGGCCGCCATTTACCCCATCACCCCCTCGTCGACGATGGCAGAATACGTTGACGAATGGGCTGCCGCAGGTCGCAAAAACATCTTTGGCGAAACTGTAATGGTGCAGGAAATGCAGAGCGAGGGCGGCGCCGCCGGCGCCGTGCACGGCTCGCTGCAGGCCGGTGCGCTGACCACCACCTACACCGCATCGCAGGGTTTGCTGCTGATGATTCCCAACATGTATAAAATCGCCGGCGAGATGCTGCCGACCGTATTCCACGTTTCGGCCCGCACCATCGCCTCGCACGCCCTGTCGATTTTCGGCGACCACCAGGACGTAATGTCCGTGCGACAGACCGGCTTCGCCATGCTGGCCGAGGGCTCGGTTCAGGAAGTAATGGACCTTGCCGGCGTCGCCCACCTGTCGACCATCAAGTCGAGCATACCTTTCGTAAACTTCTTCGACGGTTTCCGTACCTCGCACGAAATCCAGAAAATCGAGATGCTTGAGCAGGATGACCTGGCTCCGCTTCTCGACCGCGACGCGCTGGCAAAGTTCCGCAGCCGCGCCCTCACTCCCCAGGCTCCCGTAGCCCGCGGCATGGCTGAAAACGGCGACGTTTTCTTCCAGCACCGCGAGGCCTGCAACCGCCACTATGAGGCCGTGCCCGAAATCGTGGAGGAATACATGGCCAAGATTTCTGAAATCACCGGCCGTGAATACCACCTGTTCAACTACTATGGCGCCGAGGATGCCGACCGCGTCATCATCGCCATGGGTTCCGTTACCCAGGCCGCCCAGGAAGCCATCGACCACATGCTGGCCCAGGGCGAGAAGGTGGGCCTCGTTTCGGTACACCTCTACCGTCCGTTCTCGGTGAAGCACCTGATGGCCGCCATCCCCGCCACCGCCAAGCGCATCGCCGTGCTTGACCGCACCAAGGAACCCGGCGCCACCGGCGAACCCCTCTACCTTGACGTTAAGGAAGCTTTCTACGGCAAGGAGAACGCCCCCCTCATCGTGGGCGGCCGCTATGGCCTGGCGTCGAAAGACACCACTCCCGCGATGATCATCGGCGTGTTCGAGAACCTCGCCCTTCCCATGCCCAAGGATCACTTCACCGTCGGCATCATCGACGACGTTACCTTCACCTCGCTTCCCCCGAAGGCTGAAATGGCCCTTGGCGGCGCAAGCATCTACGAGGCCAAGTTCTACGGCCTCGGCGCTGACGGCACCGTGGGCGCAAACAAGAACTCGGTGAAAATCATCGGTGAGAACACCGACAAGTATTGTCAGGCTTACTTCGCATACGACTCGAAGAAATCGGGCGGCTTCACCTGCTCGCACCTCCGTTTCGGCGACGAACCCATCCGTTCGACCTACCTGGTGAACACCCCCAACTTCGTGGCATGCCACGTGCAGGCTTACCTGCACATGTATGATGTTACCCGCGGCCTGCGCGACGGCGGCACCTTCCTGCTCAACACCATCTGGGAAGGCCATGAACTCGCCGAGAACCTTCCCAACAAGGTAAAGCGCTACTTCGCCGAGCACAACATCACCGTCTACTATATCAACGCCACCAAGATTGCCCAGGAAATCGGCCTCGGCAACCGCACCAACACCATCCTCCAGAGCGCGTTCTTCCGCATCACCGAGGTTATTCCCGTTGACCTGGCCGTAGAGCAGATGAAGAAATTCATCGTCAAGAGCTATGGCAAGAAAGGTCAGGATGTGGTTGACAAGAACTTCGCAGCCGTTGACCGCGGCGGCGAATACCACCGTCTGGACGTTGATCCCGCATGGGCTCAGCTCCCCGACGACGAGGTTAAGGCCAACAACGATCCCGAATTCATCAACCGCATCGTGCGCCCCATCAACGCGCAGGACGGCGACCTGCTGAAAGTGTCGGACTTCGAGGCTATCCCCGACGGCACATGGCAGCAGGGTACAGCCCGCTATGAGAAGCGCGGTGTGGCCGCTTTCGTTCCCGAATGGCTCGAGGAGAACTGCATACAGTGCAACAAGTGCGCATATGTCTGCCCTCACGCCGCCATCCGTCCGTTCGTTCTCGACCAGGCCGAAATGGCAGCCGCTCCCTTCGGCGAAGACACCACCATCCCCGCAATCGGCAAGACCTTCACCGGCATGCGCTTCATCCAGAGCGTTGACGTGCTCGACTGTCTCGGCTGCTCGAACTGTGTTGACGTATGTCCCGGCAAGAAGGGCGTGAAGGCTCTCGAGATGAAACCCCTCGAGACCCAGCTCGACAAACAGGCCGAATGGGACTACTGTGCCGAGAAGGTTGCCTCGAAGGCTCACCTTGTTGACGTTCAGCAGACCGTCAAGAACAGCCAGTTCGCAACCCCGATGTTTGAATTCTCGGGTGCATGCTCGGGCTGCGGCGAAACTCCCTATGTCAAGCTCATTTCGCAGCTCTTCGGCGATCATGAAATGGTGGCCAACGCAACCGGTTGCTCGTCGATCTACTCAGGCTCAGTGCCCTCGACCCCCTATTGCACCGACGAGAAGGGCCACGGTCCCGCATGGGCAAACTCGCTGTTCGAGGACTTCGCTGAGTTCGGTCTCGGCATGAAGATTGCCTCCAACAAGATCCGCACCCGCGTGGCTGAGTTGATGACCAAGATGACCGAGTGTGACAAGTGCAGCGACGAAATGAAGGCTCTTGCAAGCCAGTGGCTCGAAAACCGCGAGTCGGCCGGCGTTACCCGCGAGGTTTACGAGAAGCTCGTGCCGATGTGCGAAGCCTGCGGTTGCGATACCTGCAAGGCCCTGCTCGAACTGAAAGGCTTCATCGTGGCCCGCAGCCAGTGGATCATCGCCGGTGACGGCGCCGCCTACGACATCGGTTTCGGCGGTCTTGACCACGTGCTCGCATCGGGCGAGAATGTAAACGTAATCGTGCTCGACACCGAGGTTTACTCGAACACCGGCGGCCAGGCATCGAAGGCTACTCCGGTCGGCGCCATCGCCAAGTTTGCCGCTGCCGGCAAGCGCGTCCGCAAGAAAGACCTTGGCCTCATCGCCTCGACCTACGGCTATGTTTACTGCGCACAGATCGCCATGGGCGCCGACAATGCACAGACCCTCAAGGCTATCCGCGAGGCTGAGGCTTACGACGGCCCGTCGATCATCATCGCCTACTCGCCCTGTATCAACCACGGCCTCCGCGCCGGCATGGGTCACAGCCAGGCTGAGGAAGCCCGCGCCGTTGAATGTGGCTACTGGCACCTGTGGCGCTACAACCCCTCTCTTGAACTGGAAGGCAAGAACCCCTTCACCCTCGATTCGAAAGAACCCGACTGGGATAAGTTCGAGGACTTCCTCAAAGGCGAGGTGCGCTACTCTTCGGTTCTGAAGCAGTATCCCGCCGAGGCCGGCGAACTCTTCGCCGCCGCCAAGGCCAACGCAATGTGGCGTTACAACAACTACCGCCGTCTCGCCCAGCAGCAGTGGGGCGTTGACCCGGACGTGAAGTAAGAATCCTTACACATTAAATAAAAGACAGGCGTGGTCCCCGCAACGGGAGCCACGCCTGTCTTGGCTTCAGGGAGAGGGTAATGCGGTTTTCTGGAGATTTTTTTGTAAAAAGGGGACGTGTGTTGTATCTTTGTATCCGATTTGGTGACGGCGCAAGCCGTTGAAAAGGGAACCGGGTGAAAGTCCCGGGCAGTCCCGCTGCCGTAAGCTCCATTGAAAGGGGGCGGCGATTAAATCCACTGAGGCCCGCGCGCCATGGGAAGGAGAGCCGCTATCCGAGCAAGCCGGAAGACCTGCCAAGTCCTTGTTGCCCGAGATGAATCTTGCGAGGACGAGATTGGCATATCCGATCCTCCGCTGCGGCGGAAGGCGGCTGGCGGACATATATTCGCGTTTTTCATCTTCAGGCCGACAAGTGCGCTCACGCAACCTGTTTAACCTAATCAATAAATCTGCAAGATGAAAAAACTTTTACTGTTCTCGCTTTTAAGTGTCATGGGGCTGGGCGCCCGGGCTGTGCCGTTCAAGGTGCAGGGCGTGCCCTACCGCGCGGCGGGCTATGAAGAACCCGGCGCCATTCCCTCGCCTTCCGACTTTGACTTCTCAACCGTTGAATCGTGGGCCGGCGAGGGCGAAAACAAGTGCTATGTTGTGATTCAATGGGCTGCCGAAGCGCAGGAAAACGCCCTGGTGTTCGGCTACCGATGGGACGGCACCGGGACCGGCATCGACGCCCTCGAAGCAGTCGCGCGTTCGCATCCCCAGCTGTACGTTGCCACAGAAGGCGGTACCCAGTATGGCTCGACAATCAGCGGCATCGGCTGGGATCCCGACGGCGACGGCGGATTTGCCATCGTTAAGGACGGCACGACGGAATATCCCGACGGGGACGGCATTTTTGCGATGTCCGGCTATTCGTATGACGGGTATGAGCCGCTGCACCCCGATGACTGGTGGCACGGCGGCTGGTATGACGGCTATTGGTCGTATTGGGGCGGACATGTCGATGATGACAGCTTCTCGTATTCGCAGGTCGGCGCATCTGGCCGCGTGCTGGAGGACGGTTGCATAGACGGATGGATGTTCGCCCCCGGCCTTGAGACCGGCACCTGGAAAACATGGGTTGCCGCGCCCGCTCCGACCGTAAATCCCGGGCCTGAACCAGATCCTGACCCCGAACCTGACCCTGAACCCGGTGATGACGAACTCGCTGTGGGCGATGTGTTCGAGACCGGTGGACTGCGCCTGCGCATCACGGCCCTTGGCGACTCCCCCGAGGCAATCGTGACCTTCAAGCCGTCGGTAGAGGGCAGTGATGACGATTATACCGGCAACTGGATGATTTATGCCGGCACCATAACCGTTCCTGAAACGATTGAATACGGCAAGTATGTGTTCACGATAACCGGCGTCGGCGAGTACGCGCTATATAACTCGCATGTTGAAAAGGTTGCGCTGCCCGCGTCGGTGGCCACAATAGGCGATTATGCCTTCTCATATTGCGAGAAACTTACAGAAATAAACATTCCCGCGGCGGTAACTGAACTCGGACGAGAGGCGTTCAGCTACTGTCCCGCGCTGACGACCGTGACGGGTATGGAAAACGTGGCCACCGTCGGCCGCTGCTGTTTCATGAACGACTCAATACTCAAGAATCTGTCGGGTCTGACGAAGGCAGAGGTTTTCGATGACTTTGCGTTCGCCTCGTGCGGCAGTCTGGAGACTGTGCCTGTTTCCCCAGTGCTGCGCTATGTTGGCAACAGCGCTTTCGGGAATACGGCGATTACTGACCTGGTTCTGCCAGCTACGGTTGAAAATTTCGGAGAGGTGTTCGGGATGCACAATGAAGCCGGCGTTAAGGTGTGGTGGTGCGCTTCCGAGCCTATAGACGTGCTCGGTGTATATAATTTCGCAACTTCATGGGATTATTCGACCGGCACCCCTGTGGTGGACTATGCTCCCATTTATGTTCCCTACGGCTGCCCGGCGGCTTTCAGGCGCGACGTTCCGTGGGAGAACAGCGAAATCCGCGAGCTTCATCCGGTGGCTGTGCTTGCGGGACACGACGTTGAAGTTGACGGACAATCGGCGAAGTTCACCGGTGTGCTGCAAGTGGCCGGCATTGTGGAGGAGAACGTGCCGGAACTGTTCCTGGCCTCCAATGACTTCTGGACGCATTACGGCAAGGTGGCCGGAAGCATGAAACTGGAATATCATCGGGCCGACACTCCCGAGACGGTGCTGACACTGGCTGCGGCGGGCAACGACGACGGCGATGCAGAGGCGGCGGTCAGCGGCCTCGCTCCCGGTGAATACCTCTACCGCTGGACTTCGGCGATGGAGCATCAGGCTGTCGCAAGCGAATGGACTCCGTTTGTAATCGAGGCCGCCGAGCAGCCTGTGCCGTCGGATGTGGCCACGTTCAATTTTATTGATGCCAGCACCCTGTCGGGGGTTCCCGGAGATGAGGAATGGTATTATGACGACAGCCGGAACCTATTCAAGGCCTGGAATTGCGACAACGGCGAGTTCAACGACAATGGCACGGTGCTGAGGCTCGAGAACGGCAGCTGGGCCAGCACCAACCATACGCGACTCCGCAAGGAGGTGGACAATCCCAGCGCCGGGAAACTGATGCTGTACGGTAACTTCACGCTTGTGGCTCCGGCTGGCAAGTGCTTCACGAGCATCGGCATAGCCAGCAGTAAATTCGTGAGTGACAAGACCAAATACATCGCTCTGGACAGCGGGCAGAAAGGCACGCTTGAATGTCCCGTGGAGAGCCGCGCGGACTATACGGCGCTGTGGACTGCCGACGTGGCCGACAGGGTCAACCAGGTGAAGTTTGTGAACAGCCGAAAATACGGCTATATGGAGCTTAAAGGCATAGACGCCGTGCTTGCGGATATTCCGAGCGGCATCACGGATGTGGAGAGCGCAGACGGAGCCGAACCGGTGTATTATACCTTGCAGGGCGTGAGGGTGGATAATCCGACGCCCGGCATCTATATAGAGCGTCGCGGCGAGTCCGTGCGCAAGGTGGTGGTGCGCTGACAGCTGATTTGAACGCGGATGCCCCGCAGCCTGGTTTGAGGCTGCGGGGCATCTGTCATCTGAGGGGGAGGGTGATGCGGAATGTGGTGCCGATGCCGGGGGTGGAGGATTTGACGAATATCGAGCCCATGTGGTATTGGTCGATGATGCGGCGGGCGAGGGTGAGGCCGAGTCCCCAGCCGCGTTTCTTGGTGGTGTAGCCGGGGTTGAAGACGCGTTTGAAGTTCTTGCGTGGTATGCCCTTGCCGCTGTCGGTGACCTCGACGAAGGCGGTGCGGCCTTCGGTGCCGGTGGTGACGTCGATGGTGCCGCGGCCTTCCATGGCGTCGACGGCGTTCTTGATGAGGTTTTCCATGACCCATTCAAAGAGGGGGGCGCAGAGTTCGACGGGGATGGCGCCGGGGGCGGGGGTGAAGGTGAGGCGGACGCGTGATGAGATGCGTGTGGCCATATAGGTGGCGGCTGAGCCGACGACGTCGTTGAGGTCGGCGGGAACCATCTGGGGTACGGAGCCGATTTTGGAGAAGCGCGAGGCGATGGTGCTGAGGCGGTTTACGTCCTTGTTCATCTCGGCGACGGTGGCGGTGTCGACGCCCATGTCGGGGAGGAGTTCCATCCATGCCATCAGGGATGATATGGGGGTGCCGAGCTGGTGGGCTGTCTCTTTTGAAAGGCCGACCCATACCTTGTTCTGTTCGGCGCGTTTGGACGAGAGCATTGCGACGTAGACGACCACGATGAATGCGAGCATGACGGCGATGACGACGTAGGGGTAGAAGGAGAGGCGTTTGAGGAGGGTGGAGTCTTCGTAGTAGAGGTGCTGGACCGAGGCGGGGGATATGGCGATGTCAATGACGTTGGGGGTGTTGGCGAGGGCGTGGAGCTTTGACTGGAGGAAGGCTTCGTTGGCGGGGGAGAGGGCGCCGGGGTTGAGGGAGTCGACGGGTTGCGGGAGGTCGAAGTTGCGGTATTGGAGGATTGTGCCGGCGTCGTCGGTGAGGAGGACGGGGATGGTGGTGTTTGACTCGATGATGCGGAGGAGGAAGTCGATGTCTACGGCTTTGTCGGAATCGAATGAGGCGACAATCTCGCGTGTGGCGTCGGCCCAAATCTCCATGCGCTGGCGTTCCTGGGCGGAGAGGTCGCGCACGAGGCCTGTGGAGACGTAGAGGAACATCGCCACGACGGCGGCTGCCGTCACCATGAATATTGCCTTACCGTAGCGGAGCATAATTTTTTTAATTAGGAATTTTTTCGAATTAGGAATTAGGAATTAGGAATTAGGAATTAGGAATTTTTTCCTATTCTTTTTTCTGTTTCCGCTTTTGTCTTTTTACTTTCTCCTTTTTCTTTATCCTTTCTCGTTTTCCTTTATTCGTTGTGCTTGATGCTTTTTGGTTGGTGTTATTCTTCTTTTTCGGTTTCGATGCGGGTGACGCGGATGAGCTCGAGACGGTTGGCGGCGGTGGAGAGGATGTCGAAACGGAGGTCGGCGAGGAGCACCTGGTCGCCCTGGGCGGGGATGGTGCCGGTGGCGTGGAGGATGTAGCCGGCGAGGGTCTGGTAGTCGTCGTCCTCGGGGATGTCGAGGTGGAACTGCTCGTTGATGGCGGCAATCTCGCAGCGGCCCGAAAATTCGTAGATGCCGGGGGCTGTTTCGGTGCAGGTGAGGCCTGATTTGTCGTGCTCGTCCTGGATGTCGCCGAATATTTCCTCGACGAGGTCCTCGAGGGTTATGAGGCCGGCTGTGCCGCCGAATTCGTCGACGACGACGGCGAGGGATTTTTTCTGCTGGAGCATGCGGCGCATCATTTTGTTGGCGAGGAGGTTTTCGGGGGCGAAGAGCACGGGCTTGATGTGTTCTTTCCAGTCGGCGGCGGGGTCGAAGAGCTCGGAGACGTGGATGTAGCCGAGGATGGTGTCGATGTCGTCGCGGAAGACGAGTATTTTGGAGCGGCCCGATGTGGTGAAGAGTTCGGAGAGCTGGTCGCGTGAGGTGGTGTCGATGTTGACGGCGACGACTTCGTTGCGGGGTGTCATGCAGTCGCGGAGGTGGGTGCTGGAGAAGTCGAGGGCGTTTTGGAAAATCTTGACTTCGTTTTCGACTTCGTGGTGTTTTTCCTCGAGGTTGTCGATGTTTTCCTCGATGAAGTCGTTGAGTTCGCCGACGGAAATCACGCGCAGGCGGCCTTCGGCGCTCTTGATGCCGACGAGGCGCATGAGCATGCGCGACAGGAAGGTCGAGAACCAGGAGATCGGATAGAAGAGGAGGTAGAAGATGAAGACGGGGAGGGCGAAAATCTTGAGGGAGGAGTTGGGGTTGATGCGGAAGATTGTCTTGGGGAGGAATTCTCCAGTGAGGAGGATGACGGCGGTTGAGATGAGTGTCTGGGCGGCGAGGACGAGTGCCGATGAGCTGATCCATGTTGCGAGCCAGGGCTCGAGGAGGGCGGCGGCTCCCATGCCGTAGATGACGAGCATGATGTTGTTGCCGACGAGGATGGACGAGATGAAGAACTCGCCGTTGGCGTAGAAGCGGTTTATAATCTTGGAGATTAGGCCGCCGCGGGCTACGTCGAGCTCGGTGCGGACGCGGTCGGAGGTGACGAAGGCTATCTCGACGCCCGAGAAAAGGGCGGAGAATGCGAGAGAGACGATTGAGAGTATGAGCCAGGTGGTATAGTCCATTTTACAGGCGCTTTAAGGGGGCGTGGGTTGGTTGGGCGGTGGGGGATGAGGGCGATGTCGGAGCCATGCGGAACGGCGAGGCGGCGGGGGCGGGCTGGCGCTCGGATGCGCGGGCCGGGGCAGTGGCGCGGGGAGCGGCAGCGGCGGGAAGGGTGTCGTGGCCGGCATTGGCGGCTGGTTGCGCGCCGGGGCGGCTGACGGGGATGATGCCGGTGGGGCGGTTGACGGTGTAGGCGGTCATGTTTTGGTTTGACTCGAAGCCGTAGCCGTCGATGATGCGGTCGGAGCGGACGATGTGGATGAACGAGTCTGAGTAGACGAGCTGCCGGGCCTGATCCCAGAAGAGTTGCTGGGTGAGGAATGAGTCGCGGAGGGTGTTGACCATGACGACGTTTCCGTCGAGCTGCCATAGGCGTCGGCGCGAGTGGTAGGTGGCCGAGTCGCAGACGATGTTGGCGGCGGGGCGCAGCTGTTCGTCGTATTGCTCGAGGTGCATGCCCTCGGGGAATTTCCAGAAGGGTTCGGGGGCGTCCTCGAACATCTGCCAGACGGGAGTGGTGATGTGGTAGCGGGTGTAGCCGGAGTCGGAGATGAATGTGGAGACGTCGCGTGTGGTCATGGTGGGGACGGCGGCGCCGTTGACGTCGGGGACGAAGCTTTGGCGCTCCTCCTTGCACGACCAGGCGGAGGCCAGGGCGGCTGCGGCGATTGCTATTGCGGGCAGGCGACGCACGTGGTGGAGCGGATTAGTAGATACGGCTCTTGCGGAACCACATCTCGTTGAAGTTTATGCCGAGGGTGATGTTGAGGTAGTTCTCCTTGATGAGGGCCTGGGGGTGGGCCTGGCGGTGTACCCAGCCTAGACCGATGTTGAGGACGGTCTTGAAGCCGGGGACTGGGAGGCCGACACCGGCGGTGAGGCTGTATTCGCGCACGTTGTTGTCGCGGACGATGATGTAGTCGCGGTTGAAGTAGCCGCCGAGGCGGTACTGGATGCGGCGTGCGTATGAGCCGCGGGTTGCCTGGCGGTATTGGGCGCCGAGGGCGATTTTGTATCGGTCGGCGAGCTGTCCTTTTTCGCCGGCGTATTTCGCGTCTGACCAGGGCTGGTAGGTGAAGTCGCCTTCAATCATGAGGCGGTCGTTCCACTCGTAGTTGATGCCGGCGCCCCAGGTGGAGGCGAGGGAGTAGAGGCCTTTGGTTTTGTATGAGTCGTGTTCTTCGGCCTCCGAGGATGCGTCGACGTCGTAGGCGTAGGTGCGGATTTTGCCGAGGAGTTTTTTAGCGGGGCTCCATACCAGGCCGAGGGTGAGGCGGTTGGGACCGAATGTCTGTGTGTACTGGAGGCCGGCGTCGAGGTGCCAGTCGTGGACGGAGAGCTCGTTTTCGTAGAGGGATGTGGAGCCGAGGTCGGTGATGGCGTAGGTGTCGTTGATGGTTGAGCCGAACATGTAGGCGATGTTGACGCCTGCGGTGAGGCCTCCGGCGATGCGTCCGGCGATGCCGAGGTAGAGTTCGTTGATGCTGCCTGAGCCCTGGCGGTTGGTGTAGCCGTTGTCGATGGTGTTGCCGAATGCGTATCCGACCGAGCTCCAGGGGAGGAGGCCGATGCTCATGCCCATGCGTTTGCCGAGGGGGAACTGCATGGTGATGTAGTTGAGGCCGCCTCCAATCTGGTGTTCGGAGAGGCGGTCGCCGGCGGCGGTTGTCTCGGTGCTCCAGAGGTTTGTGAGGTCGGCGCCCATGTCGAAGAGGAAGGTGAGGGAGTCGATGCGGGCGTATGATGCGGGGTTCATCACGTTGATCTGTCGGCCGGAGTTCATGGCGTAGCCGACGCCGCCCATCGACTGCTGGGCTGAGGTGGCGTTGTCGCGGAGCATGCCGTAGCCGAAGCGGGAGTAGGGTGTTATGGTTCCGTTCTGGGCGGGGGCTGCGAGTGGGAGTGCCATTGCGATGATTGCCAGGATGGCGGGCAGGAGCTTATTGATTTTCATTGTAGTTGAGGATGCTGTTTAGGCCGATGAGCACGAGGTTTGGCTCAACGTGGATTGGGGTGGTGATGAACGGTGTGATGAGGTCGGCGGAGCCGCCGGTGAGGAATACTTCGGGGTGCTGGTCGGCGAGGAGGCAGTGGCGGTAGTACTGGAGTTCGCCGACGACGCCGCGTATGGCTCCCGAGCGGAGGGCCGAGGCGGTGTCGTTGCCCCAGCGGGGGACTGGGCCGTCGGTCTCGACGAGGGGGAGGGCCTTTGTGAAGTGGTTGAGGGCCTCGAGGCGGACGAAGATGCCGGGGGCGATGTTGCCGCCGATGTAGTGGCCGTCGGAGGTGACGACGTCGTATGTTATGGCGGTGCCCATGTCGACGACGAGCGACTGGCGCCCGGGGGCGAGTTGCCATGCGCCGGCGGCAGCGGCTATGCGGTCGGGGCCGAGGGTGGCGGGGGTGGCATAATCGATGGCGAGGGGCATGGGGGTGAATGCGTCGAGTATGATGACCTTTCGGGCGAACGGGGCGAGGAGGCGGCGTGTGTCGTCTTTGTCGCGGCGGCAGACCGAGCAGAATATGAGGGCGTCGACGGGTGCGTGGCCGTTGACGAAGTTGCGTATGTCGTCGAGGGTGGCGTGGCGGAGGGTGACCACCTCTGTCAGGTGGTCGCCGTGCCACAGGCCGAGCTTTGTGGATGAGTTGCCTTCGTCGATGGTCAGTTTGGTTGTCATACGGAGGGCAAAATTACGAAATCCCACGCCAATAGCCAAAAAATTAGAGATTTTTATAAATAGTGCGGCTGGGAGAGACAGGGCGCCTTCGACGCGACATGTTCTTTTTGTTTTGCGGTGCGGGTGGGTATGGCGCCTTCGGCGCTACATATTACCGTGCGGGTGGATGGGCGGGGCTACACCAATCGCGTGCCGCTCTTGGTGGGGTTAACGACGATGGCGTCGTCTGCGACGACTGGTGGTGGCGTTTAGAGCAGTATTGTTTATGCTATTTGATTGCATTTTGCAGGAACTTTTCGAGCTGTTTCTTGTCGGGGAGGCACAACTGATAGGTCGAAACGAATAAAGAATTATCCATACCGGCTAAGGCATATTCAACCATTCGTTTTCCTTTTCGTGTACAAAGCAATATGCCAACAGGCGGATTATCACCTGGTTGCATCTCATTTGCTCTGTAATACGACACATAGGCGTTGAGCTGACCGAGGTATTCATGCTTGAACTCATCATTCTTCAGTTCAATCACAACGTTGCAATGCAGCAAGCGATTGTAAAAAACAAGGTCAGCGAAATAATATCGGTCATCAATAATCATGCGCTTTTGTCGTGCCTCAAAACAGAAGCCTTTACCCAATTCAAGCATGAACTCTTGAAGATGGGATATTAGACTGTCCTCCAAATCGTTTTCCGTGATGTATTCACCGGCATTTAGTCCGAGAAATTCCAACGCCAAAGGGTCTTTGATTTGAAGAACGGAGTTTTGATGTTCGGTTATTTCTGAAAGTTTCTGTATTGCCAATTCGGGTGATTGACTCAACCCGACCCTTATGTGCAAATTCGTGGATATTTGGCGACGAAGTTCCTTAACGCTCCATACATTGCGCATACACTCAAATTCGTAGAAGAAACGAATGAGAGGATCATCTACCGTAAGGAGCTCGACAATATGGGAGAACGAGAGATTTGATATGAGCGTTTTAGCCGGAGTTGTGAATTTGTCCGACGCCGTCGGACAAATTGGACGTGCATTTAATTGAAGGGATAATATATTTGAAAGCTCAGGAAATTTGTCCGACAGCATCGGACAAATTGAATTTGCGGCATCCGCAAGTTGAGGGTATTGCATATAGAACCGGCGCGCATTCTTGAGTAATGTCACGTTAAGACCGGATATTTTCAATTGCTCAACGAGATTGGACAGCAGTCTTGCGCCATACTGAGCGCGGTCATTTCCGCATTGCTCGTATTCCACAATATAACGGCCAATCAGCCAGTTCCGAATTGTAGCAAATCGGTTGACGGCATTAACCGCCGATGTCTGCAATGCGGAATGAATAGAGGATATGCACCGGGTGAGAGCCTCAAAGCTGAAACTATCCAAGGAATGTGAAGAATGATTAATGATGTTGTCCATTGCAGTTGCAAAATTATAAAAATATTCTGATAATTAGGCTCTAACGAACCTGAAATGTTGGTGGGACGACGAGAGACAGGGCGCCTGCGGCGCTACATGTTCTTTTTGTTTTGCGGTGCGGGTGGGTATGGCGCCTTCGGCGCTACATATTGCCATGCGGGTGGATGGGCGGGGCTCCGCCACTTGCCTCACCCGCAAAAGTCCTCGGAGAGCACGTGATCGTGGCTGTCCACCACATCGTCCTCTGCGAGGACTCGATAGTATATGGCCACCAATCGCCCCACCAATCGCCCTTTTGGGGCTCTTGGTGGGGTTAACGACGATGGCGTCGTCTGCGACGACTGGTGGCGGGGGCTCCGTCGCTTCCGACGGAGGGGGGCTTTGACGGATGGTTGGGGGATAAAAAAAGCCATCCGGGGTGGGATGGCTTTTTATGGGGAGGGGATGGGATCAGAGGATTACCTTGATGGTGGCAGCGCCGGTGGTGATGATGGCGGGGCCGGAGAGGGCTGAGGCGTCGATGGCGGTGCCGGTGGCGCGGAGGAGGAGGGTGCCCTGGAGGGTGTAGACGCTGACGGTGGCCTCGCGGTCGAGACGGATGGTGCGGGTGGCACGGTCGTAGGTGAGGACGGGAGTGTCGGCGGTTATGTCTTCAACGCCGGAGGTTTCGCTGAGGAAGAGCGAGATGTTGGGACGGTCGCGGTAGAGGGCGCCGTAGCCGGTGAAGTCGAAGGGTTCGGTGTCGCTGTAGTAGGCGGTGGTCACGTTGTTGCCGTCCTTGGGGGAGAGGGCGTCGAATATCACGCTGGCGGTGGTTTCGGAGGCGTGCTGGGTGAAGATGCACAGGCTGCCGCCGGTGTATTCAAATGGTTCGTCGAACATCAGGGTCACGGCTTTCTTGGCGGGGTCGATGGTGACGGTGCCGTCGAATACCTGGGTGAAGTCTGAGGGGGCGAGGGTGGAGCCTGAGTTGAAGTCGGTGGCGTCGGTGTTGGCGAGGGCAATCTTGGCGCTGAAGGGGCCGGGGGCGGTGGTGGTCATCAGCGAGTAGTAATAGATGATGCCTTCGATTCGGGCGGCTGCCGAGCCCATTTCAGCGGCGCTGTATAGGGTCTGGGCGGCTGAGTATTTGTAACGGAGGCAGAAGGGGGCGAAGGCGGTGAAGGTCGTGCCGTCGGTGATTTCGTGCCATTTGCCGGCGGGGAGGACGAGGACTTCGGTTGCGGGCGAGAGGTCGTTGGCGGTGTTGGGGTCGCCGCTGACGGTGACTTTTGCGCTGACGGCATAGGTGCCGGCGGTTGCGGGAGTCCAGTCGATGGTTACTTCAGCCGAAGTGAGGGCGGGGATTTCCTGGTTGACGGTGCGCGAGGCGAGGGTTTTGCCGTCGGCGTCGACCAGGGCGAGGGTGAAGTCGGAGACGGCGTTGAAGCCGCAGTTCTCGACGGTGACGGTGTAGGTGGTGGGTGCGCCGACGCCGGTTCCCGATGTGCCGGTGACGCCGGTGGCGGCGAGGTCGATGTCGAAGATTTCGCGGACGTAGACGCCTTTTATCTCAACGGGGTTGGCGAGGGTTACGCCGAAGCCGATGTTGTAGTTTCCGTCATGGTCGACGGCGAAGGGAATCGAGCGGGTTTCCCACTCAAGGTCGGTGATGGCGCCGACGTTGTCCTCGAGGGTGGCGGTGAGGTCGGCGGGGGTGAGGCCCTGGCCAAGTTTCACCTGATATGTGGCGGGGAAGAGGTCGCCCCAGAGGCGGACGTCGTAGGAGATGGCGTAGTGCTTGCCGGCCTCGAGGGCGAAGGCGGGCGATATGAGCCAGTCGTCGGTGGGCTCGACGCCGCCCACTAGGGTTTCGGGATAGAAGCGGAAGGAGGTGTCAGAGCCGCCCCAGTTGCGGAGGATTGACCATAGGAACTGGTCGTTGTCGCCGTTGACGACGGTCCAGAGGTTGGCCTGGGCCTCGTCGGTGAGGTCCATGGTGTAGGGGAGGGTGATGGCGGGGCCGCTGATGCAGGGCGCGGTCGAGGCGGTTGTGCCGGCGCCGGCTGCGGTGGAGGGTGTCACATCATATATATAGGCGCCGGTGGCGGTGATGTCGGTGTCGGTGACGGATGTTGCGGCGGTGGATTCGGTGATGACCTTTCCGTCGGGGCGGCGCACGACGCGGTAGGTGAGCTGTGCGGCGTCAAACCATCCGCCCTGGGCGCCGGTGGCGGGTGCGTTCCAGGTGACGGTGATGTCGTATTTGTCGGGGTCGGGGCGCGAGGCGGCGAGGGCTGTTACAGCGCCGGGGCGGTCGGTGCCGACGAAGACGGGGTTGGCGTAGGCGTGCTCGCCTTCGGCACCGTTGGTCGAGGCGGCGACGCTGAGGTCGACGGTGGCGTCGGCAGCGGCAGCATAGGTGTATGTGTCGTCAGCGCCGGGGGTGCGGCCCATGAGAGTGGCGACGGGTTTGCCGTCGGCATAGACGGTGATGTCGAGGGTGGAGAGGGGCTGTCCGGCGCGAGTCAGCGAGGGGTTGGTCCACGAGAGGGTGGCGCTGCGCGAGCCGTCGGCTGCGGGAACCACCGTGAAATCGGCGGGAGCCTGCGGGGCGAGGGGGCTGATGGGGTTGGGGTCGACGTAGAGTGCGACGAGCTCGGTGGTGTCTTTGATCTTGCCGAGGTCGTTGACGGTGAAGAACCAGTCTTCGGTCATGTCGATGCGGACGAGGGTGCTGGCGCCGACGCCGCCGGCCTCGGTGAGGGCAGCCCAGTAGAAGGCGCCGGCTGTGGCGTCGTAGGTCATGCTCTGGAGGCCGGCGGGAATGTAGCCGGTGTCTTCCATGGCCTCGAGGGGCTTGCCGGTGCGGCCGTCGAGGGCCCATAGGGCGCCGTCGTCGGCGACGCCGAAGAGGTCGCCGTAGTCGTTGAAGGCAATTGTCTGTATGGCGACGATGCCCTGGGTGCCGAGGGTGGTGCCGTCGCCGGTGGCGGGGTCGATGCGGATGTAGCCGAGGTCGGCCTCAATGCCGTTTTCGGTGATTACGGCCGAGCTGAGATCCATGCCGATTGCATAGAGCATGCCGTCGGCGGGATTCCATGCCATGTCGAAGGCGACGATTGAGGCGGGGGTGTCGACCTGATAGTCGTAAGCCTTGACGAGGGAGATTCGCTTTGAGGCGAGGTCGACGGCCCACAGGCCGGTGGCGAGCATGCCGTCGGCGTCGCAGACGAGGAGGTAGTAGGTTGTGCCGTCGCAGGCGCCGGCGCGGATGATTGGGAATTGGGAGAGGTCGAGCTCCTCGGTTATGTCGGCGGGATTGTCGGCAGAGAATGAAACGAGGGCCGTCGGGGCTGCCGGCTCGGAGTAAACTCGGACACCGTAGACACGGGCCACGTTTTGAGCTGTCACGGCGCAGAAGCATAATGTGATGGCGGTGAACAGCGATAACAGTTTTTTCATATGATGTGTGTTATGGTTGGGATTGCGCGACAAAATGACGTACTGGGGCGTGTGGTAGCTGCATTTGGCAAGCTTTCGGCGGCAAAGTTAAGAAAAATTCTTTTACATGTCAAGAAATAAGCAAGTAAAAAATTGTAAGTGGTTTTTAGGAGATTTAATGAAAAGCGACAGGGCGCGGCCTCGCGGTCGCGCCCTGTCTTACCAATTATATCAAGTGTATAAGTTACCTCTTATCGGTTAACTTATGGGTTTATTTCACGTATTCCTTGGTGACCTTGTCGCCACGGCGGACGATGTAGACACCGGGCGTGATTTCGCCTTCGATGCGGAGACCCTGGAGGTTGTAGTACTCGGCGGGGGCGTCAACACCTTCGATTTCGGCTTCGGAGATGCCGGAAAGGTTGTCGGAGGTGAGCTCAATCTCAAGGTCTTTGTCCACAAATTCAGAGCCGGTATTAACCTGGGCAGGAACGTGAACCACGGCGAGTTCAAGCTGGCCGTTGGCGCGGGAGTTCCCGTTGACCTTGAAACGGGCCGGGGCATTGCCTTTCACGATGATTTCCTGGTCGGGGTTGACAATGAAAGGATAGGCAGCGTAGCCCTTGAAGCGTAGGTTGGTCTTGATTGACTGGCCTGAAACGTCGCCGTAGCCAACACCCTCGACAAGGACGTGGTATGAACCATATTGGTCGTCTTTGTTACTCATGTTGGCGATGTACGACCAGTTGTGTTCCATGTGGTTGTAGTTGGAGGCATTGAACACGGGTGTGTGGGGTGTCACGCCGTTATAGAAGGTGGGGTCGGCAGCCACAATCCAGTTATCCTTGTCGGCGATGCGGCCTGCCACGCCGTTCTCGATGGCATTGACCTGGAAGGCGGGATACCATGCGATGTTGTCGGGAGCGGAGTTGTCACCGTGTTTGTGCATGGCGTGTTTATAGTTCGCTTCATATTCCACGACGGCGGTGGCGTCCCAACGGGGTACATCTGTGCCTTCCTGGCTGCTGCGGAAAAGTTTCTTGAAAGAACCTTCCTTGACGGCGATGGGGCTGAGGAGCTGACCTTCATAGTTCATGGTGCCCTTGATAGGACGGACACGGAAGCGTAGGGGCTGACCCTTGTAGTTGACGCCATCAATGATGAGGTCGTTTTGGAATTTGTACTTATCCTCGTTAGTCTTTTCGATGTAAGTGGCACGACCGTATATGTCAGCGGTTTTGCCAACTACGATATAGTCCATCTCAAAAGCAGTGGGGACACCATTGTAGTGGCCGAGCGACATGAGGTCGCCGTCATCTTCAGAATAATAGAGGTCGTAGCGGACGTCATAGTTATAGCTGGAGATTGTGCTGATGTCGGTGCTGTTTACGGTGACGTTTGCCTTAGCATGGTTGGCATAGGGGAGCTGCGCGTAACCCGAGAGGGCGTTGCCGAGGATTTCATCACCTACGCTGAGATCAGTGGCTTCCTGTGTTACGGTAACGTCGCCGATGCTCATGCTTGGTTGCGGGTTGAAGGGCAGCAGAACGGTTGTCTTGTAGAGTTCGTCGTAGATAATGTAGTGAGGCTTCGATACGTCAAGACCGTAGGCAGCCCAGTTGAACTGGTTGTAGTCGTTGGTTTCGGATGTGCGGTTGATGGCGTAATGCACTTCGGCGTCTCCAGCATCTTCGGCATTGTCGCGGGTGTTTTTGGCCGGGCCTACGATGCCGAGATTAAAGGTCGCCCACCAGCGGAGGTCGCCGAACGCGGGCGTTTTGCCTGCGAGTGTAGTGGGATTGCTCTTCAAGTATTCATAGTATGCGGCTGTGGCGTCAATGAAAGACATTTTGAATTTGCAATCAGCTGCAGCTGCATCTATTGGGAGGATGAACACGCCCTCACTTTTTTCAGCCGAAATGATCTTACTCTGATCCCAACCTGTACCAGTGCCAGTGCCAACATTGGAACCGATGAAGTAGAGGTTGTCTTTTTCGTGAGTGCGCATGTCCTGCCATTCAGCGAATGTGATGTATGACTGGATGGCAACGCCATCACCTGTACCGTATATGAACTTGTTCCAGTTTACGGCATCGAAGCTAATGCCGTTGTTAAGACGGCTGTTATATTCAATTGTATTGTTGGCGACTTTCTTGTTTTTGACATAGAATGTCACGCCGCAGTAGAGTTCGGGATTTTCAACATCGCAATAGAACATTGTCGAACCTTCCTCGATGGGGTACATTTGGAATTCGGCACTCGTTTGATTTGCGTTCGAAAGGAGGTTGAATTTGCATGTGGGAGTTCCATCCCAGTAGTTGTGATAGTCTGCACCGCCATTGAGGTAGATGCGGTTGGCGATGAGCATGGATTCGTCAAATTCAACGCCCTCGTAGTTGTTGCTCTTGCCGGGTTCGTAGATGTTGCCGTTGACGACTTTATAGTTGGCGGTCTGAGCGTTGTTGTTGCCAATGTTGAAGATTATGTACTGGGCGTTGCGGTCGAGCTCGATTTTCCAAATTTTGCCGCTGACGTGGGTCATTGCGGTGCCGGGGAATTCGCCGAGGTATTTGGTGCCGGATGTCCAGGCATAGGCTTTGGGAGTGGCCCAGTTGAGGGTGTTGCGGAAATATACAACGAATTTCTCGGTGGGGTCAATGGGGGTGTCGCCGGACTTCTTGGAGAGTTTGGCGGTCATGTCCTTGAGGTTTACGGTGAGGACATAGGTGTCGTTGCCGGGATTGCTTACCTTGAAGTTGGATGCTGCGCCATAGCCATCAAGTTCCTTGATGGTTTCGTTGGTGTCGAGAGTCGGAGTTGTGTTTCCAGTGTTAGCGCCGTAATATTTGGCGGGGTTGGATGACAGGAAGCGGTAGTAGTTGTCGCCGGTGGCGTTGGAGAAAGTTATTTCTTTTGAATAAACACCTTCGCTTTCGGATGTGAGTTCAACATAGGTGGTGTTGGTCCAATCAGTGCCGCTGATGTCACCGCGAACAAAGAGTTTTTCGGGATAGGTGGGGTCGATGGGGTCGACGGTGGTGCCTGAGATGGTCAAGGTATTGGCATTGGAATTAAATGTGAAGGTGTAAGATCCCTCTACATCCATATACCAGTTGGTGCCGTTGGAAGTTCCTGCGCTCAGCGCACGGTTGAGCTGCGATGCGGTGATGTTGTTGTCGGCGGAGTTGGTAGAATAGTACCATGCGACCTCAGAGTTGTCTTCCTCCTTTTGCTTTTGAATACCAAAGGTATAACCCTTGATATTGACATTTTCCGCTTTGAATATGCCGGAATTTTCGCTTGTTTCGGTAAGGTCGATGTTGGCCCAGTTGTTTTGGCCGTTGGTCCCACGACGGATCACCCATTTGTAGGTTTGTGTGGCTTGGGATTCGTCGTATACATAAGAATTGGAGATTTGGTTCTCTGACGGGTTGCCCAGTACATACAGCCTTTTAGAGTTTGCATCGATTTTCCAGTTGGCGGATTGGTTGTCTCTGGTCAGTTGGCCGATAACAGTGTTGCTGCTGAGGTTGACATTGGAAAAATCGGAATTGCTTGAAAAACAGATGCGAGTGAGGCCACCCCAATCGAAATCGAATTTATAGATGTTTCCGGTTACTTTGGTGCCTTTGTAGCTGGAATAGTACGCAGTGGAATTGCCGGCGAGAACATATACATCACTCCAACCGGTTGAAGTTATATCGGCATAGAGTGTGAAATGCTCATCGGCTCTACCATAGAAGGCAACGGATATGACCGCCACCAGTGCGAGTAAGAGCTTTTTCATGTAAAAGTAAAGTTTAGTAAGTTATTTGGTTAATTGGTTTAATTATAATCAGTTAAGTGGATGGTATCGATTCTAAGGAATGTAAGGAATTCGGTAGGTATGATATCGAGAACAAAGTTAGGAGGAAAGGGTGAGGGGGATATTGTCTGTAATGGAGGATGATTTGTCTGTAATGGAGGTAAGGCGGTGTGGACTTGTCTGTAATGGGGATTTTGTTGCTAATTTCGCGGATGGAGAAAGCGGCCGCATGTGCTGTTGATTTGGGATTCCGTGAGGGGGCGTATAGTTATGAACCTTTTAAAGTCTTTGCTTTATTGAATTTAAAGTTCTACCGTTGATGAGTTTTGTTTCTGACATCTGGCTTGACAGCGTGGCGGTCCACGAGGGCGTGGAGTGCTGCGCTGAGGGTCATTGTCAGTGGTTCGTCGCCAGGGGTGAGCTTGCCTTTGTGGCCGACGGCATCGAGGGGGTGGCCACGGCGGGGGATGTGGTGTGGCGGCTGCCGAGGGGGGTGGTGTCGGTGGCGGGTGGCAGCGATGACCTGTCGGTGGCGGTGGTTGAGTTTGGGAGCGACGCGCTGCGCGTGGCTTTCGGGGGACGGCTGCCGGAGGAGCTTGTGGAGCGTGCGAAGGCCGACCCGGTTGTGAGGGGGGCGCACTGGCGGCGGATGCTGTCGATGCTGAGCGAGGTGGCGGGGGAGGACTCGGAACGGATCTATCACGCGGAGCGGCTGGCGGCGGCGCTGGGGCTGCTTGAGAGCGAGCTTGCCGAGGGGCTGCGGGACAGCCGGCCTGAGCCGGGAATGATTGAACAGCGGCATTTCGGGCGGTTCTCGCGGCTGGTGTCGAGTCATGTGCTGCGCGAGCACGCGGTGGGATGGTATGCTGAGCGGCTGTGTCTGTCGCCTCAGTATCTGTCGCAGGTGGTGAGGGGTGTGACGGGGCGCGGTGCGCTGGCTTATATCAATGAGCAGTTGGCTGACAGGGTGGCTGAGATGCTGTCGGAAACGGATATGACGGTGCAGCAGGTGGCTGATGCGGCGGGGTTTGCGGATCAGGCTGTGCTGACGAAGTTTTTCAGGCGCATGCGGGGTGTGACGCCGAGCGAGTGGCGGCGTCGGTGATACAGGGGCGTCCCCCGTGGGGACGCCTACATATTTTTTTGGGGGGGGTGGGCGCCTTTGGCGCCTACATATTGCTTGTGGTTGTCGCGGTTGGTGGTTGTCGCGGTTGGTGGGGGGACAATGCGCCTGCGGCGCTACACAAGGTTGGCGGGGAGGGTAATGGCGCCTGCGGCGCCTACATGCTCTTTTTGTTTTGCCATGCGGGTAGGGTTGGCGCCTTTGGCGCTACATATTGCTTGTGGCTTGTCGTGGTTGGTGGCTGTCGTGGTTGGTGGGGGGACAATGCGCCTTTGGCGCTACACAAGGTTGGCGGGAGACAGGGGCGCCTGCGGCGCCTACATGTTTTTTTGTTTTTTTGGGCGCCTTTGGCGCTGCATATTGCTTGTGGCTGTCGTGGTTGGTGGTTGTCGCGGTTGGTGGGGGGACAATGCGCCTGCGGCGCTACACAATGTTGGTGGGGGGCAATGGCGCCTGCGGCGCCTACATGTTTTTTTGTTTTTTTGGGCGCCTTCGGCGGGGCATATTGTTGGTGAGCATGATAGCGTCGTCTCCGACGACTGCCCCACCAATCGCGTTCCGCTCTTGGTGGGGTTAACGACGATGGCGTCGTCTCCGACGACTGTGGCTGGGGTGTGCTGCTGCATCAATCGTGTCTGCGATGACTGTGGCTGAGGTGCGCTGCCCCACCAATCGCGTTCCGCTCTTGGTGGGGTTAACGACGATGGCGTCGTCTGCGACGACTGCGGCGGGCGCTATGCCATGTCAATCGCGTCTGCGACGGCTGCGGCTGGGTGCGGTGCTGCATCAATCGTGTCTGCGATGACTGCGGCTGGGGTGCGCTGCTGCATCAATCGTGTCTGCGGTGACTGCGGCTGGGGTGCGCTGCTGCATCAATCGTGTCTGCGATGACTGCGGCGGGGAATGGTGGGTTATGGGGAAATAAAATATGTAGGCGCCCCTTGTGGGCGCCATTGTTTTTCCGCCAACTGCGTGTAGCGCCGCATGGCGCATTGTTCCCCCCCCGACAACCGCGACAACCACCAACCACAAGCAATATGTTGCGCCAAATTCGCCAAAATTCCCGGATGGGGAAGCCTTAAAATATGTAGTCGCCGCAGGCGGCCTTGTCTCCCCGCCAGCTTTGTGTAGCGCCGCGGACGCATTGTTTTGTGGCGGGGGGTTAGCGGAGGGTGAGGTTGAAGGTTTTGAAGAATTGGGCGAAGGCGGGGCGCTCCATGAGGTGAGCGAGGACCTGGGTGTCGCTCCAGAATTCGGGGCCGAGGCCGGTGTCGGTGACGCGGATGTGGAGGTTGAAGGCGTCGTTGCGGAGGGCGTCGCGCATGTGGGGAATGAGGGTGTCGAGGTGGGAGGCGATAAGGTTGCGGCTGACGGCGGAGTCGACGGCGAGTACCCAACGGCCATCGGGGGCGGCTTCGGGGACTGATTTTGCCATGAGGCTGACCAGCGGGGGCTCGGAGGGGCGGGCGGCGGCGTAGGCTTTCCATGCGTCGGCGACCTGGGCGGGAGTGAATGGTTCGTCGCGCAGGGTGCCGGCGGCGGGGGTGGCGTCGGGTTTGGGGTCGGGGCGGCCGCGCATGGAGAGGGCGCCGACGCGGAGGGTGGGGGCGCCGGCAGCTGTGCGGGGCACGGACGGGCGCGGGACCGCGGGGGCCGCCACGGGGCGGGGAGCAGCCGGGGCCGGCGTCGGGGCGGTAGCCGGGGCGGCGGGTTGTGCCGGGGCGGGTTTGGGTTGCGGTGCGGGTGCGGGTTGGGTTGGGGTGGTCTCCCCGGTTACCTTTTGTATAGGTTTTATGGGCCCCCCGGCCTGACCATTTTTAACGGTCGAGGGGCTCAGAAGTTGGGCGATGCGGATGATTGTGAGCTCGGTGAGGAGCTGTTTGTTGGATGAGAGGCGGTAGTTAAGGTCGGCGTCGTTGCAGAGACCCATAGCGGCGTAGAGGAAGTCGGGGGTGAGGTTTGCGGCGCGTGCGGCGAGCTCGGCGCGGCGGTCGTCGGGGAGGTCGAGGAGGGGGAGGGTTGCCGGCGAGGCGGCGAGCATGAGGTCGCGGAGGTACTGGCCGAGGCCGTTGATGAAGAACTGGGCGTCGAATCCCTTGCGGCGGATTTCGTGGAACACGGCGAGGGCGGCGGGGATGTCGGCGGGTCGGACGGCGATGGCGTCGAGGATGCGGTTGTAGTATGATGCGTCGAGGACGTTGAGGTTTGCGATGGTGCCCTGGTAGGTGATGTCGCCCCGGGTTGAGGCGGCAACCTGGTCGAAGATTGAGAGGGCGTCGCGCATGGCGCCGTCGGCCTGGCGCGCGATGACGTTGAGGGCGGCGGGGTCGGCGGTTATGCCCTGGTCGGCGGCGACGCGGGCGAGATGGGCGGCGATGTCGGGGACGGTGATGCGGCTGAAATCGTAGATTTGGCAGCGGGAGAGGATGGTGGGGATGATTTTGTGTTTCTCGGTGGTGGCGAGGATGAAAATCACGTAGGCCGGGGGCTCCTCGAGGGTCTTGAGGAAGGCGTTGAAGGCCGCTGACGAGAGCATGTGGACCTCGTCGATGATGAATACGCGGTAGCGGCCCGAGGTGGGTGGTACCTGAACCTGGGCGGTGAGCTCGCGGATGTCGTCGACGCCGTTGTTAGAGGCGGCGTCGAGCTCGACGATGTTGAGCGAGCGGCCTTCGTTGAACGAGCGGCATGAGGGACATTGGTTGCATGCCTCGCCGTCGGGGGTGCGGTCGGTGCAGTTGATGGTTTTGGCGAAGATTCGGGCGCACGACGTTTTGCCGACGCCGCGCGAGCCGCAGAAAAGATAGGCGTGGGCGAGGCGGTCGGATGCGATGGCGTTCTTGAGGGTTGATGTGAGTGGACCCTGGCCAACGACCGAGGCGAACGTCGACGGGCGGTATTTCCGCGCCGATACGATGTAGTGTTCCATGGCGCAAAGATAGTTAGAAATTAGGAATTAGGAATTAGGAATTAGGAATTTTTTTGAGTTCTCGGAGGGCGCGGAGTACTCGGAGGGCTCGGAGTACTCCGAGGGGGTGGGGGCTTGGAGGGATTTTTTTTTGTGGGGGGGAATTGTTATTTTTGCGGCTGATAAGTTTAGGTATTAATATTTGGCATGAACAATAGATGTGTTAAGGGGCGGTTTGCGCCGTCGCCCACGGGGCGGATGCACCTGGGCAATGTTTTTTCGGCTATGGTGTCGTGGCTGTCGGCCAGGAGCCGCGGCGGCGGGTGGGTGCTGCGCATAGAGGATCTTGACCCTCAGCGCAGCCGCATGGAGTATGCCCGCCAAATCGAGGATGACCTGGCGTGGCTGGGTCTGGACTGGGACGAGGGGGGCGTGGACGGCGCCGGAGAGGTCGGGCCGTATTGCCAGAGCATGCGCGGGGCGGAGTATGAGGCGGCGCTGGAGCGACTGATGGCGACGGGGCTGCTGTACCGCTGCCGCTGCACGCGGGCCGACATCATGGCGACGCAGGCGCCGCACCAGTCAGACGGCAGGGTGGTGTATGCGGGGACTTGCCGGCCGGCAGCCGCGCCGCCGTTCGGCGACTGCGGGGGTGAGGGGGCGGTGAGGCTGTGGGTGCCCGACCGCGAGATTGAGTTTGACGACCGCCTGTTCGGGCACCATAGCGTGAACCTTGCCGGGCACTGCGGCGATTTTGTGCTGCGGCGGGCCGACGGGGCATGGGCCTATCAGCTTGCGGTGGTGGTTGACGATGCGGCGATGGGGGTGACGGAGGTTGTGAGGGGTTGCGACCTGCTGCTGTCGTCGGCACAGCAAATATACCTGTATGGACTGCTCGGCGCGGAGGCTCCGGCGTGGGGGCACGTGCCGCTGCTGTGCAACGCCGAGGGGAGGCGCCTGTCGAAACGCGACCAGAGCCTGAGCATGGCCGAGCTGAGGCGCACCCGCACCGCCGGGGAGATACTCGGACGGCTGGCATGGCTGGCCGGCCTGATTCCGGAGGACGCGCCGGTGTCGGCGCGCGAGCTCGTAGCCGAATTCGACTGGGCGAAGATGACGCCTGCGGAGACGGTGACCGTGTGACGGCGCCGGATTTTTTAATTTTTAGAGCCGGGGCATGTGCGGTTGCGAAAAAATTTCGTAACTTTGTGTCTGTAATACCATGCACAGACCATTTATAATATTAATAATCCTTATCGTTTGGCTGCCGGCAATATGGGCGAAGGGGCAGGTTCCGACCGAGCTGATGCTGCATCAGCTCGACAGCGTCGTCGCCGACCGCGACAAGTATGTCGAGGCCAAACTCGCCCGTCTGAATGAAATGCACCGGGAACTCGCCGCTTTCTCGGACGATGAACAGGAGCGGTTTAAGGGATTGGGGCGGCTGTACGGCGAGTATCATTCGTTCAATGCAGATTCTGCGTATGTGATGGCGCAGCGGCAGCTGGAACTGGCCCGTGGAATGGGCGACAGGAACCTGACGATGAACGCCATGCTGAACAAGTCCAATATTTTGAGCAACGTCGGGATGTATCATGAGGCGCTGGAGCTTGTCGACTCGATACGGGCGGAAGAACTGCCGGATTACCTGCGCGCCTATTACTTCCACACAAAGCGGACGCTATACGGCAACCTGGCCAATTTTGCGACGTTCAAGCCCGAGAAAGAGCATTACGAGAGGCTGACCGACGCCTACCGCGACTCGCTGCTGACGGTGAACGACCCGGAATCGGTTTTCTACGCAATCATCAAGGCCGACCAGCTCAACGTGCACAACAGGCCGAAGGAAGCGATAGACATGCTCGAAGCTTTCATCCGCGACCACGAGCTGCCCGAGCACGAGCTGGCCATCTGCTCCTATACCCTCTCGGACGCGTACGGCAAGGTGAACGACCTCGAAAATCAGAAAAGGCAGCTGATCATATCGTCAATATCGGATATGAAAACGGCTGTCAGGGAATATGTGTCGCTGCGACAGCTGGCCCTGATGCTGTATAAGGAAGGCGATCTCGAACGGGCCTACAACTTCCTGACGATAGCGGTGGAGGATGCGGCCAAGAGCAATGCCAAACAGCGCATAATCGAACTCAACGACTCGTATCCGATGATAAACCGGATATATGTCGAGACCGTGCATGCCCAAAAGAAGACCCTGGAGCGCACGATAATGATAATAACGGTGCTGTCAGTCATCTTGATAGTGCTGCTTTTCTACATGCGCAAGCAGATGCAGAAAATCGCCGCCGGCCGCAGGGAAGTGGAGGCTGCGAACAACAAGCTGAGCGACCTGAACAGCAGGCTGACGGATTCGAACGACAGGCTGAACGAACTGAACGGCCAGCTTATCGAATCAAACGACAAGCTGAACGACCTGAACCGGCAGCTGATCAGCTCAAACGGCAAGCTGCAGGAGGCATATACGGCCATCGCCGAGATTTCAGAACTGAAAGAGGTGTACATATGTCAATATATGGACCGCTCGCTGGAATATATCGAGATGCTGGACGGATACAGGAAGTCGGTGGGCAAACTTGTCAACAGCGGCAAGACTGCCGAGCTGCAGAAACTGATCAAATCGACCCAGATGATTGACAGCGAGCTGAAGTCGTTCTACGACCAGTTTGACAAGACGTTCCTGAGCCTGTTCCCGACATTTGTCGAGGATTTCAACAAACTACTTCTGCCGGAAGAATCAATAATACCCAAGAAGCAGGGAACCCTCACCACCGAGCTAAGAATATTCGCCCTGATACGCCTGGGAATTACCGACAGCGACAAAATCGCAAAATTCCTCAGGTACTCGCTGACCACAATATATAATTACAGAACCAAGGTCAGGAATAAGGCGAAAGGCGACCGCAATTCGCTGGAAAGCGAGGTTGCGAAGATAGGCCGCAACTCGGAGGGGAACTGACGCGGGGTCGTCCAACACTTTAAGGTTGCCTGCCGCCAGGCGGGGGCAACCGTTACGTTATGGCGGGGACATGGTTCCCGCCATTGTCTTTGATGGCCTTTTTCAGGGGAAAAAAGGCTTCGCTTTCAACTACATAAATGGCCGGGGTGGGCTGAGTCAGATGGTTTGTTATCAGTGCTTTACCACTGAAAAACCACTACTTTTTGGATGTGTGGCATTGACATGAATCGCCATAGTGCCTAATTTTGCAATAAACAAACCAATTAAATCTAATTATCACGAAATGGAAAAGTTTAAATTGCCATTAAGGCTGTTGTACCTTTTGCTGTTTGTGCTGTCGACAGTTTCATTGCCGGCTCAGCAAATCAGCATATCGGGAACGGTCAGCGATTCATCAGGGGAACCACTGATAGGAGCCAGCGTCACCGTACCTGGAACCAAAATCGGCGCCGCGACTGACATAGATGGAAATTTCAGCCTTACAGCTGATGCGAAATCGACATTGCACTTTAGTTATGTAGGCTATAAATCACAAGATGTGGCCGTCAACGGACGCACGACCATCAATGTCGTGATGGAAGAAAATTCGGAGGTTCTCGACGAAGTTGTGGTTGTCGGCTACGGCACCATGGATAAAAAAGAACTTACCTCGGCAATCTCGCATGTTAGTGAAAAGGACTTCCTCACGGTTAGCACCCTCGACCCGTCGATGATGATTCAGGGCAAAGTTCCCGGCGTGTCCATCACCAACACCGGCTCGGGCGACCCGAACAATCAGGCGAGCATCCAGATCCGTGGCGTGTCGTCGCGTTCGGCCGGCCTCGGTCCGCTGATTGTAATCGACGGCGTGCCCGGCGGCAACCTCACCAACATCAATCCCAACGACATCGCGTCGTTCGACATCCTTAAGGATGGCGCCGCCTCGGCCATTTACGGTACCCGCGGTTCGAACGGCGTAATCGTCGTGACCACGAAGAAAGGCAGCAAGGACGGCAACACCCACGCCACCTATGCGGGCAATTTCGCATGGGACGTGGTCAACCGCGACCTGGACATGATGGATGCGCAGGACTATCGTGACGTGCGCCTGGGCTGGGGTGACCGCGGCGTGGACCTTGGCGGCAACCTTGACTGGTTTGACGCCGTGACCCGCACGGGTTTCACCATGCAGCATACCCTCACCGTCAGCGGCGGCAACGAAAGGAGCAATTACCGCGTGAGCGCCGACTACCGCGACGCCAACGGTATCGACCTGCGTTCGAGCCGCGAGGAATATGGCGCGCGTGCGTCGGTGATGCACACCACCAAAGGCGGCCTCTTCACCATACAGATGAACATTGCCCCCCGCATCATCTACCGTGACGCCGCAGACTGGAGCGTGTTTAAAGATGCCCTCGAGGCCAATCCCACGACTCCGCTGATGAACCCGGAAAATCCGTCGCAGTATTATAATTTCTATGGACAGATCGTAGGCAGCAATCCCGTGGAACGTCAGAAACTCGAAAAAGACCACGCCGACACGAAGCTCCTCGACTGGGACGGCACCGTTAAGCTCAACCTGCTGCCCCTGCTGGCCAAGAACGGGGAAAGCAAACATAATCTCACCACCCAGGTGATGTTTGCAGACCATCAGTACAGCAACAACAATTCCTATTTCCGCCCGTCGACGAGCACCAGCTCGATTAACGACGGCCACGACGGCGTTGCGAGCCGTTCATATTCGAAAGAGCGGCAGTATGTGGTGGAATGGCTCACCAATTACAGCGCCCGTTTTGCCGAAAAGCATAATGTGAAGGCGATGGTGGGTTATTCATATCAGTATTCCCAGTACTCGGGCTTCAACGCCGAGAACAAGGACTTCCCCAATGACGGCCTCGGAGCCGACAACCTCGGCTCGGGCGAATGGGCCAAGGAAGAAGGCGAGGTCATGATGGGCAGCTACAAGAACGATGCCAAACTCATATCGTTCTTCGGCCGCGTCAGCTATGACTATGAGGGCAAATACCTGCTGACCGCCTCCCTGCGCCACGAAGGTTCGTCAAAATTCGGACAGAACCATAAATGGGGTAATTTCCCCGCCGTATCGGCCGGCTGGCGCATCTCGCAGGAATCGTTCATGCGCGGCATCGAATGGATCAACGACCTTAAAATCCGCGCCGACTATGGCGTGACCGGTAACCAGGATTTCGGCAGCTATCTGTCGATCAACACCATGTCGGGATTTGGCTACTACTTCTATAACGGCAAGTACTTCCAGGTGTGGGGCCCGGGCAAGAATGTCAACCCCGACCTCAAATGGGAGAAAGGCAAGAACTGGAACGTGGGTATTGACTTCTCGCTGGTCAACAACCGCATCTACGGCTCGCTGAACTATTTCAACCGCCGCCAGCAAGACCTGCTCGGCAACTATAAGGTGCCTGTGCCGCCGAATATCCACGACGAGACTTTCGTCAATGTCGGCACGATGAAAAACACCGGCTTTGAGTTTGATGTGAATTTCAACGTGGTTGACAACAAAGACTTCTCGTACAGCTTTGGCGTGGTGGGAACGGTGATGAGCAATAAATTTGTCGAGTTCAGCAATTCCCAGTATGTCGGCCAGGACTATTATAATGTGTGCGGAACTCAGGATCCGTATCCCTTCTACAACCTACAGCGCATAGAAAAAGGCAAGTCGCTGGGCAACTTCTACATGTGGCGCTATGCCGGCATCACCTCAGACGGCGACTGGCTGGTCTATGACAAGGACGGTGATATTGTGATGGCATCGCAGGCCACGGATGAAGACCGCTGCATCGTGGGCAACGGCATGCCCAAGTTCACAATGTCGACAAGCCATAATTTCCGCTACCGCAATTTCGACCTGTCGCTGTTCTTCCGTGGAGCGTTTGACTATGACATATTCAATATCCACGACTTCTATTACGGAACGAGAAACTTCAACGGCAATGTGCTTAAAAAGGCCTATGGCAAGAATTTCGACATATCGCCCAACGCCGCTCCTGTCGTAAGCGACTATTTCCTCGAACGCGGCGATTACTTCAAGCTGGATATGATCACGCTCGGATATACACTCAATCTCCCGAAGTGCCGGTTCCTGGACCGTGTGCGGGTCTACGGCACGGTCAAGAACGTGTTCACCCTGACCAAATTCAGCGGAGTCGATCCGTCGACATATCAGGTTAACGGTCTTGAGCCCGGCGCACAGGGCAGCCGTTCATATTATCCCTCTACCCGCCAGTTCATTGCCGGCGTGCAGGTCGATTTCTAATAACATAAAAAACTGATTAAATGAAATTCCTCAGAAACATAGCAGTCGCAGCAATCTCAATGGTGGCGCTGGGAAGCTGCACGGATCTTGATGAGACTCTGTATGATCAAGTCGGGTCTGAGAACTACTACAATACAAAAATGGATGTCATACGTGCGACATTCCGCCCGTTTGAGCATGCGTTCTGGAGCATCGGCAGCCGCCATGTCCTCAATGAACTGACCGCCGACCAGCTCATCACCCCAACCCGCGACGGCTGGTGGTATGACGGCGGCAAGTGGGAACGCCTCCACTACCATACATGGACCGTCGACGACCTTGGCGAAGCGCAGACCGAATGGAACGGCTGTTTCCAGGGCATCATGCAGTGCAATCTCGTAATTGAAGACCTGGGCAAGTTCACGCCCGAGAGATTCGGCTTCTCGCAGCTTGAGTTCGATAACCTGCAGGCCCAGTGCCGCGCCCTGCGCGTATGGTTCTACATACGCCTGCTTGACTCGTTCCGCAATGTTCCCCTTGTGACGACATACAGCGACATGCCGAACAACCCGCAGGCCGAGCCGCAGGTCATCTTCAAGTTCATCGAAGACGAGCTGAAAGACTGCACCGGGCTGCTCATAAAGAAAGAGGGCCTCGGCTCAAACGCATCAATCCAGGGCCAGTGGACCCAGGCTGCGGCAGCCGCCCTGCTTGTCCGTCTTTACCTGAATGCGGAGGTGTATGTCGGAGAAGACCGTTATTCGGACTGCGCCGCAGTCGCGCAGGACATCCTTGACGGGGTTTACGGCGATTATGCCGTGGCCGACCGCTGGGACGCCGCCTTTGACTGGGATAATGACAATTGTGACGAGGTCATATTTGGATTCCCGGCATCGAAAGGCTACACTCATTGGCAATATGACGGCGACACTTACGGCTGGACGGTTCCTTCGAAAGCCGCTGATTTCTTCAACGACACAAAATCAGGAATCGGACACAACACCAAGTATGCCGCCTCGCCCAGTTATGACCTGGACGGCCAGCTTTATGACTACGAACTCGGCATGCCGATTCAGAACTTCCGCAAATATCCCGGCGACGAGCGCATGAAGCTGTACAAGAACCTTGGCAACAGCCGCAGGGAAGGCATGTTCCTCTTCGGCTACCTTGAATATACTGATAAAGAGACCGGGGCCACGAAACGCCTTCGCGCGCCGGAAGTGCCCTATGACCTCTACATCCGTGACGCAGTCGGAAAATTCCAGTCGATTGCACCAGATAAATGGCCGTCTGACAAAAACAGCGTGTTGATGAACGGTGACCATAACTCGGGATGGCATTTTGTCAAATATCCGTTCTATGACGACAATGACCCCAATCAGCTTGAGAGTGATTACACGGAAATCCGTCTGCCTGAGGTTATCTACTCGCTGGCCGAGTGTAAGATGCGTGCAGGCGACCGCAATGGCGCGGCCAAACTGCTCAACTCGGTGCGCAAGCGCAACTATCCGGTCGAGAATCATGACGATGTGCTTTATTCGCCCGAAGGTAAGGTACGCTTCGATGAGAATGAAATGCTGGCCGAATGGGGCAGGGAATTCTTCGCGGAAAGCCGCCGTCGCATTGACCTGATCCGTTTCGGAAAGTTCAACACCGGCAAGTGGTGGGATAAGAATCCGGACACAGACAACCACACAGCCATATTCCCCATTACCCGAACCATCCTGAACTCAAATTCGATACTCGTCCAGAACCCGGGTTATGGCAGATAATATCAACAGCAACTAACAGAATAAGAATCATGAGACTGAATAATATACTATCTTTTTTGTCAGGGCTTCTGCTGCTGGTTATGTCGGCGGGATGTGACGGCGAGAAAGAGCTTATAATAATCGACGGCAATCTTCCAATCAAGACATCGTCGCTGTATCTGGTGGGTGATGCCACACCAAACGGCTGGAGCATCGACGCCCCCACGCCTATGACCGCCACAGAAGAAGACCCATTGGTTTTCACCTGGGAAGGGCCTCTGAATGTCGGCGAAATGAAGCTGTGCCTTTCCACCGGCAGCTGGGACGCGCCTTTCATCCGTCCGGCCAGCGCCGGGGCGGTGATAAGCAGCGTGGGAGTCGCTGAAACGACTTTTGCGATGCACGCCGGAGATCCCGATGACAAATGGAAAGTTACCGAGGCGGGCATATACAACCTCCGTTTCGACTTGCGTAACTGGACGATGAGCGCCGATTTCATGCGCCCGCAGGACGCTCCCGTCATAGAACCCATCGTAACGGACGCCGTGTATCTGGTGGGTGACTTCAATGGCTGGGACATCAATTCTCCTGCCCAGCTTGAAAAGAAATCAGACTTCATATTTGTATATGAAGGTCCGTTGACTGCCGGAGAGGTGAAGGCATGCCTTACGACCGGCAGCTGGGATGTGCCATTTATCCGACCCGAAAACGGCGGATGCAAGATTGGCAAGGACGGCGTGGAAAGCGATACTTTCGTGTATACCGCCGGCCCCGACAATAAATGGAATGTGGAAGAGCCCGGCATCTACCGTCTGACGTTCGATCTTGAGAACTGGACTATCGCGGCTGAATATACCGGAGTGTTCACACCCGCCCGCAAGCTCTATATGATTGGTGACGCCACCGAAGGCGGCTGGAGCTGGGACAATGCGACCGTTATCGAGGCAACCGCAGGAAACAACGATGTCTTTGTTTGGGAAGGTGAACTGGGCCGCGGAACTTTCAAGGCAAGTGAGACTAAGGACTTCTCGGCGCCGTTCTACCGTCCCTCCACGCCAAACTGTGAAGTGTCGGAAACAGGCGTGGCCGCCAATGATATGGTATTCACCGACGCCCCCGATGACCAGTGGCTTGTGACAACGGCCGGTAAATACAGGTTGACCTTCAACACCTCCGACATGACCTTCAATGCCGAATTCCTTTCGGGTTCAGTGGCTCTTCCGTCACTTTATCTGATTGGCGAGGCTACTGCCGGCGGATGGAGCCTGGATGACGCAACAGAGGTGACCGCCGCAGAAGAGAACCTTTATGTATGGGAAGGTGCCCTCAAAGAAGGTATATTCAAGGCTTGCCTGACAAAGGATTTCAGCGCGCCGTTCTATCGTCCGGCGATGGCCAACTGCGAAGTGTCGAAGGCAGGAGTAGCCGACAACAGAATGGTGTTCACCACCGACCCCGATGACCAATGGAAGGTGGTTGCGGCCGGAAAATACCGTCTCACTTTCAATCTTGCCGACATGACCTTCAACGCCGAGTACCTTGAGGATGCCGCGGTTGTGGCTCCCCTCTACATGATAGGTGAGGCTACTTCGGGTGGCTGGAGCCTTGACGATGCCACGGTTTTCACACCGGCAGAGGGTGTGGACGGAGAATATACATGGACCGGCCACCTCAAGCTGGGAACATTCAAGGCTTGCAGCGAAAAGGACTTCTCGGCTCCGTTCTACCGCCCGTCGCGGGCTGATGTCGAAGTGTCGGAAAAGGGTGTGGCCGCCAATGACATGGTCTACACCACGGGCCCCGACGACCAGTGGAAAGTTGTGAAGGAAGGCAAATACGAGCTTACTCTCAACATCAAGGAAATGACAATCAAAGCCAAGTATCTCGACTGAAAAATCTTTTAACCATTGAATATGAAAAAAATGAATATACTGGCAGCGGCACTGACGGCAACTATGCTTGCAGGGTGTGCCAACGATGACTACTACGAAATGCGTTATCCGCCAAAATACGAGCTTCCCGAACTCCCCGCCGTGGAGGACATACATAAGTTCAAGGCTCCGCTCTACTGGAGCGTATATGAATACTGCTATGTAAACGAGCAGAACGGCATTTCCAATTCCGATCAGGACATTACCCCGGCGGAATGGGACAAAATCATCGACTGGGTCGTGAAAGAACTGAAGCCCTACGGCTATGACATGGTCTGCACCGACGGCTTCATCCCCATGCTGTCGAACGATGCCACGGGGTATATGACCCATTACGGTTCCATGGCCCTGAAAGATCTTGTGGAGAAATGCAAGGCCAAGGGCCTGAAGGTGGGCGTCTATGACAATCCGCTGTGGATTCATGGCCCGCGCGAGACAAAAATCGAGGGAACCGAGTACACCTTCGGGGGTCTGTACTGGAACGGGACAACAGAGATAATGAACCCCTCGACCGACAACATGTGGTTCAACTGGGCTGTCGCCGAGAATCCCGGCTGCAAGGAATACATAGACGGTTTCTTCAAACACTACAAGGAACTCGGCATCGAATACATACGCATGGACTTCCTGTCGTGGTATGAGGACGGCAAGGACCGCAACATCGGGGTGGTGGGTCACGGCTATGGCCGCGAGTCGTATGCCCGGGCCCTTAATTATATCGCTGAGGCCGCCAAGAAATATGGCATCTTCACGTCGCTTGTCATGCCCCATCTGTATAACGACGCCGAGGTTGAGGCCATGTACGGCAATATGGTCCGTATCGTAGCCGACACTGCCGGCGGCGGATGGTGGCACTGCTCGGCCGCCGACAAAGGCAAGTCCTACACGACATGGCCCAACTGCATGAATATGTTCGACGGGTTCACATACTGGTCGCATATCGCCGGGCGCGACAAGGTGATTCTTGACGGAGACTTTATCCGCCTGAATACCTTCTCGACCGATGCCGAGAAAGAAACGGTGGTTTCGCTGCAGCTCATGGCCGGCGGCCCTGTAACGGTGGCCGACCAGTACACCACCATAGGTGATAACGTAAAGTTCTATCAGAACACCGAGCTCCTCGAACTGAACAAAGACCGCTTTGTAGGTCATCCCCTCAGCGACAAACTCAACGATCCGAACAATCAGGTATGGTATGGCCAGATGTCGAACGGCGACTATGTTATCGGTATGTTCAACCGCGATGACAATGCCCGCAGCGTGAGTGTAGACTTTTCCGAACTTGGAATATCGGGCGAATGGAAGGTGCGCGACCTGTGGAAACACGCCGACGAAGGCAGTGCCTCGTCCATTACCGCCTCGCTTCCGGCTCATGGATGCAAAATTGTAAGACTCACGAAATAAAACCCTAAAAATCAATGATATATAAAAGCTTGTCTGCTATGGCTCTCGCCATAGCGGGCGTGAGCTTTGCCTTTACGGAAGCTCATGCCGCCAATATCAGTTCTCCTTCCGGGGCAATAGTCCTGAATGCAGAGGTCATAGACAGTGTGCCGGTTTATTCGGTCACCTATAATGGCAAGCCGGTGATATTGCCGTCGAAACTCGGGCTTGAACTTGCCGACGGCCCCGACATGATGGACGGCTTCTGCCAGACCGCCGTCGAAACATCGTCGTTCGATGAGACATGGTCGCCGGTGTGGGGTGAGAACAAGGACATACGCAACAATTACAACGAACTGCTGGTCAAGCTTGACCAGCCCCGATGCTACCGCAAGATGAACCTAAGGTTCCGCGTTTATGACGACGGCATCGGTTTCCGCTATGAGTTCCCTCAGGATGGGGTGCTGACCTACTTCATAATCAAGGAAGAACATTCCCAGTTTGCAATGGCGGGCGACCATACGGCCTGGTGGGTCGCAGGCGACTATGACACCCAGGAATATGATTTCACCGAGTGCCGCCTGTCGGAAATCCGCGACAAGATGGCCGAGGCGATATGCAGCAATGCCTCGCAGACACTGTTCTCGCCCACCGGTGTGCAGACGTCATTGCAGATGAAGACCGCCGACGGCCTGTATATCAATATCCACGAGGCGGCTCTGGTCGACTATTCGTGCATGCACCTCAACCTTGACGACAAAAACCTGGTGTTCGAGTCGTGGCTGACTCCCGATGCCCAGGGCAACAAAGGCCACCTTCAGACTCCGTGCCATTCTCCGTGGCGCGCGGTGATTGTTAGCGACGATGCCCGCGACATGCTGGCGTCAAACCTCATCCTCAATCTCAATGACCCCTGTGCATATGACGACACCTCGTGGATCAAGCCGGTCAAATATGTCGGCGTATGGTGGGAAATGATTGCCGGTCCGAAGGAATGGAGCTATACCAACGCTCCGTCGGTGAAAATCAACGACCTGGACTATACGTCGGTTGAATGTCACGGCAAACATTCGGCTAACAATGAAAACGTGAAGAAATACATTGACTTTGCCGCAGAGCATGGTTTCGACCAGGTGCTGGTCGAGGGATGGAACGTAGGCTGGGAAGACTGGTTCGGCCATTCAAAGGACCATGTGTTCGATTTCCAGACACCTTATCCCGACTTTGACATAGCCATGCTGAACGAGTATGCCAATTCAAAGGGTGTCAAGCTGATGATGCATCATGAGACTTCCGGCTCGGTGCGCAACTACGAGCGCCATATGGAGGCTGCATACAGCCTTATGGAGAAGTATGGATATAATTCGGTTAAAAGCGGTTATGTGGGCAACATGATTCCGCGTGGCGAGCATCACTATGGCCAGTGGCTCAACAACCACTACCTCTATGCCGTGACCGAGGCGGCCAAGCATCACATCATGGTCAATGCCCATGAAGCCGTGCGCCCCACGGGTCTTTGCCGCACTTATCCGAACCTTATCGGCAATGAGAGTGCGAGGGGAACGGAATATGAGGCTTTCGCCGGCAATAAGCCGTTCCACACCACGGTGCTGCCGTTCACGCGCCTGCAGGGTGGCCCGATGGATTATACCCCGGGCATCTTCGAGATGGACATGAAAACCGTAAATCCCGACGGCAACGGGCATGTGAACAGCACCCTGGTGCGCCAGCTTGCCCTGTATGTGACGATGTACAGCCCCCTGCAGATGGCTGCCGATGTCCCCGAGGTGTATAACCGATATATGGATGCCTTCCAATTCATCAAGGACGTTGCCGTTGACTGGGATGAAAGCAAATATCTTGAGGCCGAGCCCGGACGCTATATCGTGGCTGCCCGAAAGGCCAAGGGAAAGGACGACTGGTATGTCGGATGCACTGCGAATGAGGATGGACATGAATCAAGCCTGAAACTTGACTTCCTTGACGATGGCCGCAAGTATGAGGCCACAATATATGCGGACGCAGATGACGCCCACTACCTCACCAATCCTCAATCTTATAAAATCAGCAAGAAAAAAGTGTCGTCCAAATCAGTCCTGAACCTTAAGGCTGCTCCCGGCGGCGGATATGCAATATCGATTAAACCAATTAACTAAATATAAATAAGTATGAATGCAATTTTTAAATGTGCGTTGGCCGTGGTGGCTCTCTCCGGTGCTATGACCGCAAGCGCTGATGACAAGGGCTGTCTGTATGTAATCGGGGGCGCCACTTCCTATGGCTGGAATCTCGACGATGCCCAGGCCCTCCTCTCGACCGATGAGAATCCGTCAGTATTTTCCGGCACCATCTATCTCAAGGGCGGAACTGACAACACTTTCAAATTCATGGAGAACCCTGAATGGGGCGGCACCGAATATGGTGTGGCTGTTGATGCGGCTTCTACGGTTGTCAGCGGTGATTTCACACTTGCCAGCGGCTCGCTTGACAACGGCTACAAGCAGGCATCGGTGGCCGCTGACGGAAACTATCTCATCGTTGTCGATACCGAGAGCCTTGAAGCCAGCATCACTCTGTCTGACTATCAGGCCACCGAAATAAAGTACTGCGAGCTCTACCTGGTGGGCAATGCCACTCCGGGCGGATGGAATATCGCAGACGCAACGCCCCTGCGCCAGGTGGCTGGCTCGCCCTATGAATATAAGTCGGACGTTGCCCTGGTGGCAATGGAAAATGAATCGGCCGCGTCGTTCAAAATCGCAACCGCCCTGCGCGGCGCCAGCAGCTGGGACGCGAAGTATTTCATGTTCCGTGATGTCGAGGATGCCGGCAAGGTTTCGACCGATGCCACTGACGACCGCCAGTGGAGCGTGCCGGAAGATGGAAACTACACGGTGTGCGTGAACACCGTGGCCAATACAATTTCCATCGTGAAGAGCACCGGCAGCACAACCTCGGTTGATGCAGTTGTGACGCCGCTTGACGGACCGGCCGACGGCTACTATGACCTTCATGGATGCAAAGTGGACCGCCCTGCCAACGGGGTATTCATAGAAGTACGCGGAACAGAAGTCCGCAAGGTAATCCTGAAATAACGCCGTAAAGCAAATGTTGCTTTGGCTCAGTAGGTGAAATAGATTGGTTGACCGAGGGAGCTTCCTGCCGCAGGGAGCTCCCTCGTGTTATTTTGGGGAGAATGTTTGTGGCCGTCGGGAGATCATGCTGTACATGTCGGTGTGACAATATCTTATATTGCGTTTGAAAAAAGAGAAGTTTTCGTATAAGCTGCCGGTTTCAAATAAAAATGAGTACCTTTGCGGCAGCATGCCACGACCAACCGCTTCACTCCGATAAATCGTGAGCAAACTTATAAAAACAGATGCCGACTACTCCCGGTGGATACAGGTGTTGAAAGGCCGATACAGATGCGCCCAAATAAAGGCTGCAACCCGCGTTAACCAAGAGTTGCTACGCTTCTATTGGTCGGTTGGGCGTGACATTGTTGCTCGTGACGCTGAAAACAAATACGGTTCCGGATTTTATAAAAATCTCAGTCAGGATCTGAAAGATGCCTTGCCTGAATCCGATGGTTTCTCCAGGCAGGACCTTCCAAAAGTCGGCGGTTCTGCAATGATTGTCAGATTGTTGTGATGTGTGGGGCGATTTCAGGATCGTGGCAGGCAAAGGAGTCTATGCAGTCGGTGCTTTCGCTGACAGATTTTATCCATTCAAGAGATTTCAAAGCAGACTTTTTATCCTCACATATTCCGGGCAGAATCAGCTCTTTCCATGAACGTGTGGCATAGCCTCCGTCAGAGAAATACATTGCCCGCTTTCCGTTGTTGCTCACAAGTGTTGCAAAAAGTCCTTTGCTGTGGCCGGGAATATGTACAAGCTGCACTGTGCCGTCGCCAAGCAGGTCGTAAGATTCGCCTACCGGGCCCAGGTCGCTCTTTGTGTATTGAAACCCCGTGATACCGGTATTTTTCCAAAGCGAAGGGGTGTAGCGCGTGTGTGACTCCAACCATGCCGAGGCACTTGCAATCTCATCTTCCGAGGTCATGATATGCTTGGCTCCAACCAGTTCGCGCAGTCCGCCGACATGGTCGCAGTCAAGATGCGACAGGACAACAAAATCCAAATCTTCCGGTCTCACGCCCATGCGTGCAAGTTGCTCGGACGCGGTCATCCCTTTCTCCACATATCCTTCGCTGACACGCACGAGCATTCGCCCCAGCTGCGTAGCCTGAGCTTTGTTGTCGAGTACACCGGCGGGCGACATCATACGGTTCCAACCTGTGTCAACGAGTATTTTTGCCTTTGGATGTTCGATATAGACGCATGTTACAGGAAGCCATATTTTATCTTTCTTTGGGAGAAACAGTCCGGAAGCCTTGATGATGTTGCCATCACCAAAAGGAAGCGACGGTGAGACGCGAACCCGCCCGCAGTGCATCATATGTATCTTTATGCAACTCATACCTCTCACTTTTTAAGAAGTTTCTCCGCACATTTTGCTCCGGCATCAAATGCAGCCTTTAAGTCAAGGCTGAAATGTGTGTCACGGTAATTGCGCTTGTCAACTTCGTCAAAGTATTCTGATTCATACTTTGAATAGTCAGTGAATTGATAAGTGTTATATGCAGTAACTCTTTCCACTTTGCATTTGTAGGCCCAGCCGATTGTGGTTTCCATTTCATCGCAGCGCGACAGATAGTTGTGTGCCTCCACAAAATCCTCAGGAGCGTTCATGGTGTACAACATTGTGAACTCCACGGGATTTTCAACCATATTGCGTGGTGGGTTGCCGTAGGTCATGACTGAGAATATCATTCTCTCCAACAGACATTTTGTATATGCGTTTATGTCGCCGAAATAAATTGGAGCAGCGATTGCCACGGCATCGGCATGGCGGATGCCGGCAAGAATGTCGTGGATTCCGTCATTTATAGGACAAGTGCCAAAGAACTTACCATCTTTCAATTTACAGGCAAAGCAACTTCTGCACCCTGTGAAAGTGAGGTCATAGAGATTGACGGCTTTAATATCGGCATCGTTACATACTGATTTAACCCCGTCAACCCAGCTGAGAAGCATCCGGTCAGAATTCCACCCTTTGCGTGGACTGCCATTGATGGCGATTATCTTCATAATTTATTCGATTTATTTATGGATAACATATGACAATCGCCGATGGTTTATGCCTCTGCGGCTTTGCGCTTGTGCTGATTGGCTGCAAAGTCGATGGCGATGACAATCAGCGTGAGCAACTCTGATGCGGGAATGGCGAGCCACATACCCGAAGTGCCGATCAGATGAGGGAGCGTCAGGAACAGCGGCACTATGAAAATGATACCTCGCAAGAGGGTGAAAACTGTTGCCCTCGTGGATTGCTCAAGGCTTTGGTAAAACCCTATCATGGCTATGTTCAAGGCGAAGAACAGGCCGCACAGCGCAAACTTGGGAAGCCCCTCGCAAGCGATGCCAAACGCTCCGGAATCCGGCAAAAGGAACATCATGACAATGGGCTTCGCTCCAAAGGCGACAATGGCGGTGACGATAATGCCACAGATTGCGGCAGCTATAAGCGAAGTATTGAGCGATTTGGATACACGGCTCATATTGCCGGCTCCGTAATTATAGCTGAGTATGGGTTGTGCAGACTGCGCCACCGCATTGCTCATGGAGAAGATTACCGGGAAAAGGTAGCAGGCTATGCTGAAAGCCGCCACGCCATTCTCGCCCAACGCACCGATAAACACATAGTTGCCCGTAAGCATCATCACCGACATGGCAATCTCGGTAAGGAATGTGGCAAAGCCAATCTTTGCCATATACCAGGCGTTTCTCAGCGTGAGCAGCAGGCTTGTCAACGACATCTTCAATCGATGGAATTTCATAGTGTTGGAATAGCACAAGAAATAAACGAGCACCATGATTCCGCCAAGGCCACAGCTTACCGACGTGGCAATCGCAGCCCCTGCCACTCCCATCTGCATGGGAAAGACAAGAATATAGTCTAATGCTATGTTGAAAGTGGCCGCCACGATGTTGCACCACATGGCATATCGTGGCGAGCCATCGAGGCGCACGAGCATCATGCCTACGCACTCTATCAGCAGGAACACCATGCCTGGAAGCAGCCACAGCAAATAACTTATGGTGTCCGGCAGCAACACATCACTACTGCCAAGCATCCTCACTACACTTTCAGGCGCAACCAAGCAGGGGATAGAAATAATCACAACTATGGCAACGCCTGCAAGGAAGGCCTGGGTGCTTATGATATTGGCTGCCTTTATCTCGCCATTGGCGAGACGAATACTGGCTATCACTGACGAACCGATGCCAAACATCAGTCCAAGGCCGGTCACTACCATAAAGAGAGGTGCCACGATGTTGACGGCGGCGATGCCGTTGGCTCCCACACCATGCCCGACGAATACACCGTCGATAATGGTAAGGAGAGCATTGAAAACTATTCCGATCAGAGTCGGAAAGAACAGTTGGCTGAACAACTTCGGAATCCTTTCATTTCCGAAGTCGAGGCTGTCGCGGTCAAGATGTCTTTCTTTTTTCATAACGTGTCATAAAAAACGGATAAGATGAATGGTTTTACCCAGTCATCTTATCCGGCATTATTCCCTTTGCCCTCCGATGAGGATTACAAAACTCTATGGTATTTAGTCGGCTACAAAGGTACGAAATCTATTTCACATTACAAAACCGGCTTCCGTCTCAAATAAATCCAGTTCGCTGACCCCAAATAGGAGCGAAAGTAAAGGTGGGTTCAAGTGCATCCTTCTTGCACACCCGCAGTTTCAATATTATTTTGCGCCGATTGGGTAGTGGGGTAAAAAGAAATATTCCTGAAAACCAATGATTTTCAGGAATTTTCGTCGGGTTGATAGACCCTTTAGTGACCCCGGAGAGGCTCGAACTCTCGACCCACTGATTAAGAGTCAGTTGCTCTACCAACTGAGCTACGGAGTCTTGCATCTGAAAGGCGTTTCTGTCGTTTTGCGGTGCAAAGTTAAGGAGGTTTTTTGAATTGACAAAATTTTTTGGGAACTTTTTTTGAAAAAATGTTTTTTTCGTGCTTTCGGGGTGGATTTGGGGATGAGGGGTAGGGGAGTGGCGCGGGGTGCCTGCGGTGCTGCTGAGGGCCGGGCAAATAAAAAGAAATAAAAAGTGTCAAATGTTTGGTTTTTAATGGGATAATTCGTAACTTTGCAGCGGAAAAATAGGGTCTGTCCGTCCCTTGAATGGCTGTAATCCTTTGTGGATTAGGGTGTTCGGTGTGCGGTCGGGCGCTTTTTGGACATGAAAACAAAGTATCAACAGAGATAAGAAACTAAAGAACCAAACCAAAAAACTAAGATGCCTACTATTCAGCAATTAGTAAGAAAAGGACGTGTGGCTCTGGTCGACAAGAGTAAGTCGCCTGCACTCGACTCCTGCCCGCAGCGTCGCGGCGTGTGTGTCCGTGTGTACACCACCACTCCCAAAAAGCCTAATTCGGCTATGCGTAAAGTTGCGCGTGTGCGCCTCACCAACGGCAAGGAGGTCAACTCCTACATCCCCGGCGAGGGCCACAACCTTCAGGAGCACTCGATTGTACTTGTGCGTGGCGGTCGTGTGAAAGACCTCCCCGGCGTGCGTTACCACATCGTGCGCGGCACACTGGACACATCGGGTGTGAAGGACCGCACTCAGCGTCGCTCGAAATACGGAGCCAAGCGTCCTAAGGCCGGTGCAGCCAAGAAGTAATCTTTGAGCAATCAAGCCCGAAGGTGAAGTAAAATCTGAAAGCACCGCGAGATTAATTCACAACAAAAAGTTTTAAACTCGTTTTTGAAATCTTGAAAAGCTGACATAACGGTTGAGTAAGCCTGCACGGCGGAAGAGTCCGCCATCGCGAACATTCCCCGAGCAACTATTAAAGGCTGAAGTCCCCGACGCAAGCAACCAAGCAATCAAAAACACAATTCGGTAAAAACCTACAATGAGAAAGGCCAAACCTAAAAAGCGTGTGATCCTTCCGGATCCCGTTTTCGGCGAAGTGCGTGTGACCAAATTCGTCAACCACCTGATGTATGACGGCAAGAAGAACACCGCTTTCACCATCTTCTACTCGGCTCTGGAGACTGTGAAGTCGAAACTGCCCAACGAAGAGCTTACCGCCCTCGAAATCTGGAAAAAAGCTCTCGAAAATGTGACTCCCCAGGTGGAAGTTAAGTCGCGCCGCGTCGGCGGTGCCACCTTCCAGGTTCCGACTGAAATCCGTCCGGACCGCAAGGAATCTATATCGATGAAAAATCTGATCATCTACGCCCGCAAGCGCGGCGGCAAGACGATGGCCGACAAACTGGCCGCTGAAATCGTCGACGCCTTCAACAATCAGGGCGGCGCTTTCAAGCGCAAAGAGGACATGCACAAGATGGCCGAGGCCAACCGTGCGTTCGCTCACTTCCGCTTCTAATTTTTCATCCGATAAGACAAAAGCAAAATGGCTAAATCTGACGAACAACTTAAATATACGCGCAATATCGGCATCATGGCTCACATCGATGCCGGTAAGACCACCACTTCGGAGCGTATCCTTTTCTATACCGGCCTGACCCACAAGATCGGTGAGGTGCATGACGGCGCCGCCACCATGGACTGGATGGAACAGGAGCAGGAGCGCGGTATCACAATCACCTCCGCAGCCACCACCACTTTCTGGAAGTACAACAACGACAAGTACAAAATCAACCTGATTGACACTCCGGGACACGTGGACTTCACCGTCGAGGTGGAACGTTCGCTCCGTGTGCTTGACGGCGCTGTGGCAACATTCTGCGCCGTAGGCGGTGTGGAGCCCCAGTCTGAGACTGTATGGCGCCAGGCCGACAAGTACAATGTTCCCCGTATCGGCTATGTGAACAAGATGGACCGCTCGGGTGCCAACTTCTTTGAAGTGGTGCGCCAGCTCAAGGATGTGCTCGGTGCAAATCCCTGCCCCATCCAGATTCCCATCGGCGCCGAGGAGACATTCAAGGGCGTTGTTGACCTCATCACCATGAAGGCTATCTTCTGGCATGACGAGAGCATGGGCGCTGACTATACCGTCGAGGAAATCCCCGCAAACCTCCAGGACGAGGCCGAGGAATGGCGCGACAAGATGCTTGAGAAAATCGCCGAATATGACGATGATCTCATGACCAAATACTTCGACGATCCCTCGACCATCACCGTCGAGGAGACCAAGCGCGCACTGCGCAAGGCTACCCTGAGCATGGACATCGTTCCCATGATTCTCGGTTCGTCGTTCAAGAACAAAGGCGTTCAGTGCCTGCTCGACGCAGTCTGCGCATACCTTCCCAGCCCCACCGACGCCGGTGCGGTTGAAGGTCATGCCGTTGACGATCCCGACCAGGTTGAAAGCCGCGAGCCGTCGGCCGACGCTCCCATGTGTGCCCTCGCGTTCAAGATTGCCACCGACCCCTATGTAGGCCGTCTGTGCTTCTTCCGCGTATACTCGGGCAACATCGACTCTGGCTCGTATGTGCTCAATTCGCGTTCCGGCAAGAAGGAACGTATCTCGCGTCTTTTCCAGATGCACTCCAACAAGCAGAACCCCATGGAGCGTATCGGCTGCGGCGATATCGGCGCAGGCGTGGGCTTCAAGGACATCCGCACCGGTGACACCCTCTGCTCTGAAGAGGCTCCCATCGTGCTCGAAGCCATGGACTTCCCCGAACCCGTTATCGGTATCGCCGTTGAGCCCAAGACCCAGAAGGACCTTGACAAGCTCGGCGTCGGCCTGCAGAAGCTCGCCGAGGAAGACCCCACCTTCCGTGTCGCTACCAACGAGGAGACCGGCCAGACCGTTATCTCGGGCATGGGCGAGCTTCACCTCGACATCATCATCGACCGTCTGAAGCGCGAATTCAAGGTTGAGTGCAACCAGGGCCGTCCCCAGGTTACCTACAAGGAAGCCATCACCAAGCCCGTTCAGCTCCGCGAAGTGTTCAAGAAGCAGACCGGTGGCCGCGGTAAGTTCGCCGACATCATCGTGCGCGTTGAGCCCGTTGACGAAGGCTTCGACGGCAACCTCCAGTTTGTTGACGAGGTTAAGGGCGGCAACATCCCCAAGGAATACATCCCCGCTATCCAGAAGGGCTTCACCAACGCCATGAAGAACGGCGTTCTCGCCGGCTATCCCGTCGAGCAGCTCAAGGTGACCGTAATCGACGGTTCGTTCCACCCGGTCGACTCCGACCAGCTGTCGTTCGAGCTCTGCGCCATCCAGGCCTTCAAGAAGGCTTGCGAACAGGCCGGTCCCGTGCTGATGGAGCCCATCATGAAGATCGAAGTCGTTACCCCCGAGGAATCGATGGGTGATGTGATCTCTGACCTCAACAAGCGCCGCGGTCAGGTAGAAGGCATGGAAACTTCCCGCTCGGGTGCCCGCGTGGTGAAGGCCAAGGCTCCGCTGGCCGAAATGTTCGGCTATGTTACCGCCCTCCGCACCATTACTTCCGGTCGCGCAACTTCCACCATGTCGTTCTCGCACTACGCCGAGGTGTCCAACACCATCGCCAAGGCTGTGCTCACCGAATGCCAGGGCCGCGTAGACCTGCTTAAGTAAACAATAAAACAAACAAATATATGAGCCAGAAAATCCGTATCAAACTCAAATCTTACGATCACAACCTCGTCGACAAGAGCGCCGAGAAGATCGTGAAGACTGTGAAGGCCACCGGCGCGGTAATCAGCGGTCCCATCCCCCTGCCCACCCACAAGCGCATCTTCACTGTCAACCGCTCGACCTTCGTCAACAAGAAGTCGCGCGAGCAGTTCCAGCTTTCGTCGTTCAAGCGTCTGATCGATATCTACAACTCGACCGCCAAGACTGTCGACGCCCTCATGAAGCTCGAGCTTCCCAGCGGCGTGGAAGTGGAAATCAAGGTCTGATGCCCCGACCATAAATCTCATTCTTCTCTCTCCTTAATCTTTTCAACAAAGAAGACCCCAAACCAACCAATCAAATAATTAAAGAAATGCCAGGATTAATTGGAAAAAAAATCGGAATGACATCCGTTTTCAGTGCCGACGGCAAGAACGTGCCGTGCACTGTTATCGAAGTAGGTCCTTGCGAAGTAACCCAGGTGAAGACTGTCGAGACCGATGGCTATGACGCCCTCCAGCTCGGCTTCCAGGATGCCAAGGAAAAGCATCTGACCAAGCCCGAAATCGGCCACTTTGCCAAAGCGGGTGTTGCTCCCAAGCGCCACTTGGCCGAGTTCAAAGGATTTGGCGGGGAATACAAGCTCGGTGACACCATCACCGTCGACATGTTCTCCGAATCCGACTTCGTCGACATCATCGGTACCTCGAAAGGTAAGGGCTACCAGGGCGTTGTGAAGCGTCACGGCTTCGGCGGCGTAGGCCAGTCGACCCACGGTCAGCACAACCGCCTGCGCGCTCCCGGTTCGATCGGTGCGTGCTCGTATCCCGCAAAGGTGTTCAAGGGCATGCGCATGGCCGGCCAGATGGGCAACAAGCGCGTGACCATCCAGAACCTTCAGGTAGTGAAGGTCATCCCCGAACACAACGTGTTAATGATTAAGGGTTCTATCCCCGGTAGCAAAGGTTCAATCGTCTTAATTGAGAAATAACATGGAAGTCGCAATTTTAACTAAAGAAGGCAAGGACACTGGCCGCAAGGCAGTCCTCAACGACGAGGTGTTCGGTATCGAGCCCAACGAGCACGCCATCTATCTCGACGTTAAGCAATACCTGGCCAACCACCGTCAGGGCACCCACAAGTCCAAGGAACGCTCGGAAGTGAGCGGTTCGACCCGCAAGCTGCACAAGCAGAAAGGCGGCGGCGGCAGCCGTATCGGCGACATCAACTCGCCAGTTCTCGTAGGCGGCGGCCGTGTTTTCGGTCCCCGTCCCCGCGACTACCGCTTCAAGCTCAACCAGAAACTCAAGGCTCTCGCCCGCCGCTCGGCCCTCTCGGCCAAGGCAGCAGCAGGCCAGATTGTTGTGGTTGAAAACTTCACTTTCGAGACTCCCAAAACCAAAGAATTCATAAAATTTGCAAAAGATTTGAAAATCGACGGCAAAAAGGTTCTCCTGGTTTTGTCATCTAAGGAAAACTCCGTATATTTGTCAGTCCGTAATGTGCCGAACGCAAAGCTTGCCAATGCGTCCGACCTCAATACGTACGTAATCATGGACAACAATGCCATCGTCCTCACCGAGGGTGGCCTTGAAGTCGTAAACAAACTCTAATCACGCAGGAGGAAACAAGACAATGGAAATCTCAATCAAACCCATCCTCACCGAAAAGGCAACGAGACTGACTGAAAAGCTCAATGTCTACACCTTCGCAGTTTCTCCCGATGCCGGCAAAGGACAGATCAAGGAATTGGTCGAGTCCCTTTACGGCGTTAAAGTGGTGCGAGTGAACACCGCCGTCATGCGCGCCAAAAACAAGTCGCGCTGGACCAAGAGCGGTCTCCTCCGCGGCAAGACCGCCCAGTGGAAGAAAGCCCTGGTTTCGGTTGCCGAAGGCGAATCAATCGACTTTTTTAGCAACATCTGATAAAAAATGGCAGTAAAAAAATTCAAGCCCACTACTCCGGGCCAACGTCACAAAGTTATTGGTGTATTCAAGCGCACCGAGGCCGTTAAAGTCGGCGGCGAGACAATCGTGCGCACCTCCACTGCTAATGCACCAGAGAAATCTCTTATCGGTGGAAAGCGTTCCACCGGCGGCCGTAACGCCGAAGGCCATCTGACCAACCGCTACATGGGCGGCGGCCACAAGCGCAACTACCGCATCATCGACTTCAAGAGAACCAAAGATGGAGTACCTGCCGTAGTAAAAGCAATCGAGTACGATCCTAACCGTTCGGCCCGCATCGCCCTCCTTTACTACGTAGACGGCGCAAAAGCCTACATCATTGCACCCAACGGACTCGAAGTCGGCCAGACCGTAGTCAGCGGTCCCGACGCAGCTCCCGAAATCGGCAACGCTCTTCCCCTGAGCGCCATCCCCGTCGGCACGCTGATCCACGCCATCGAGCTCCGTCCGGGCCAGGGCGCCTTCATGGCCCGTTCGGCCGGCACCTTCGCCCAGCTCGTATCCCGTGAGGGAAATTACGCGATTATCAAATTACCTTCAGGCGAAACCCGCAAAGTGCTCGCAACCTGCAAGGCCACCATCGGCGTTGTCGGCAACAGCGAACACTCGCTCGAGTCGTCGGGCAAGGCCGGCCGCTCGCGCTGGCTTGGCCGCCGTCCCCGCAACCGCGGCGTAGTCATGAACCCTGTCGATCACCCCATGGGTGGTGGTGAAGGCCGTGCATCCGGCGGACATCCCCGCTCGCGCAAGGGTCTCTACTCGAAGGGCCTCAAGACTCGCGCTCCCAAAAAGCATTCGTCGAAGTACATCATCGAAAGACGTAAGAAGTAATCTGATAAATCAAAGTAATTATGAGTCGTTCACTTAAAAAAGGACCCTTTATCAGCGTCAAACTCGAAAAGAAGGTCGAGGCGATGAATGCATCCGGCAAATCCAGCGTGATCAAGACCTGGAGCCGCGCTTCGATGATTGCCCCCGAATTCGTTGGCCACACTTTCGCAGTTCACAATGGTAACAAGTTTATTCCCGTATACGTAACCGAAAACATGGTAGGTCACAAACTCGGCGAGTTCGCTCCCACCCGTACCTTCCGCGGTCACGCCGGCAATAAGAAAAAATAATCCAGGGCCCAGTTAACACATTTCGAATAAAAAAAGAAACAATAAAATGGGTGTAAGAAAAAGATTATCAGCCGACAAGCGCAAAGAGGAGCAGAAGAGCATCGCTTTCGCAAAGCTTCTCAACATCCCCACCTCCCCCCGCAAAATGCGCCTGGTTGCCGACATGATCCGCGGTAAAGAAGTGTTCCGCGCACTCGGCATCCTCAAGTTCTCCAATAAAGAAGCGGCCGCCCGCGTGGAAAAACTCCTGCGCAGCGCCGTTGCCAACTGGGAAGAAAAAAATGAACGCAAGGCCGAGAGCGGCGAGCTCTACGTTAGCACCATCTACGTGAACTGCGCCCCCATGCTCAAGCGTCTCCGCCCCGCCCCCCAGGGCCGCGGCTACCGCATCCGCAAGCGTTCAAACCACGTCACCATCATCGTTGACACTATTGATAACAGCAAAAACCACGAGGCATAACAATTATGGGACAGAAAGTTAATCCTATCAGCAATCGTCTGGGTGTTATCCGTGGCTGGGACTCCAACTGGAGCGAAAAAGGCAAATACCCCGCCAACATCCTCGAAGATTACAAACTCCGCGAATATCTTAACGTCCGCCTCGCAAAGTGCAGTGTATCGCGCGTAGTGATCGAACGCACCTTGAAGATGATCACCATCACCGTATGCACCTCGCGTCCGGGTCTCATCATCGGCCAAGGCGGCAAAGACGTGGAAGCCCTCAAGAAGGAGCTCTCCAAAATCACCGACAAGGACGTTCAAATCAACGTTCACGAGGTTAAGCGCCCCGAGCTCGACGCACAGATCGTGGCTTCGACCATCGCCCGCCAGGTAGAAGGCAAGGTTGCCTACCGCCGCGCCGTGAAGATGGCCATCGCCTCGACCATGCGCGCCGGTGCCGAAGGCATCAAGATTCAGATTTCCGGCCGTCTCAACGGCGCTGAAATCGCCCGCAGCGAAATGTTCAAGGAAGGCCGCACTCCCCTGCACACTCTCCGCGCCGACATCGACTACGCTCTCGTCGAGGCCCACACCAAAGTTGGTGTTCTCGGTGTGAAAGTATGGATTTGCCGTGGCGAAGTGTACGGAAAACGCGACCTCGCCCCCAACTTCACCGCCACCCAGAAGGAAGGCCGTCCCGCATCAGCAGGCGCTCCCCGTCGCGGTGGTTTCCGTCGCGGTGCCAAAAACAATCGTTAAACCTCAACCCCTGCCTAAACAACAATGTTAGCACCTAAGAAAACCAAATTCCGCCGCCAGCAGAAAGGCCGCATGAAGGGCGAAGCCCAACGCGGCAACCAGCTGGCCTTCGGCTCGTTCGGCATCAAGACCCTCGAATCCAAATGGATCACCGGCCGCCAGATCGAAGCCGCTCGTATCGCGGTGACCCGCTATATGCAACGTCAGGGCCAAATCTGGATCCGCATCTTCCCGGACAAGCCCATCACCAAGAAGCCTGCCGAAGTCCGCATGGGTAAAGGTAAAGGTTCGCCCGAAGGCTTCGTCGCTCCCGTAACCCCCGGCCGCATCATCCTCGAAGTGGAAGGCGTTCCCTTCGAAGTGGCCAAGGAAGCCCTGCGCCTCGCCGCCCAGAAGCTCCCCGTGACCACCAAGTTCATCGTCCGCCGCGACTATGACCCCACTCAAAACGTGTAAACGATTATGAAAAAAGAAGAAATCAAAGAACTTAGCACCGCCGACCTGCGCGAGCGTCTGGCCCAGATGGAGAAGGAATATCTTCAGCTCAAGGTCAACCACGCCGTTTCGCCCCTGGACAACCCCGCTAAGATTACCGCCGACCGCCGCATGATCGCACGTGTCAAGACCGAGTTGCGTCAGCGCGAACTTAAAAACCAATAACCCCCTCACCTAATCATGGAAAAGAGAAACTTACGTAAAGAGCGCATCGGGGTTGTGTCGAGCAACAAGGGCGACAAGACTATCACCGTCACCATCCGCTGGAAGGAAAAACATCCTATCTACGGCAAATTCGTCAACAAGTCCAAGAAATACCACGCTCACGACGAAAACAACGAATGCAGCGTCGGCGATACCGTACGCCTCATGGAAACCCGCCCCCTGAGCAAGACCAAAAGATGGCGCTTAGTAGAAATCATCGAAAAAGTTAAGTAAACATGATACAGACTGAATCCCGTTTGACCGTAGCCGACAACAGCGGCGCCAAGGAAGCCCTGTGCATCCATGTCCTCGGCGGCACCGGCCGTCGCTACGCTTCCGTCGGCGATATCATCGTCGTGTCGGTTAAAAGCGTTATTCCCAGCTCCGACGTTAAGAAAGGCACTGTATCGAAGGCCATCGTCGTCCGCACCAAGAAGGAAATCCGCCGTCAGGACGGTTCCTACATCCGCTTCGACGACAACGCCTGTGTGCTGCTCAACAATGCCGGCGAACTCCGCGGCACCCGTATCTTCGGCCCCGTGGCACGCGAACTCCGCGCCTCGAACATGAAGATTGTCTCGCTCGCCCCCGAAGTACTCTAAGTAACACTATCCACTCAAACAAGCTAACTCAACCACAATGATCAAGCTACATATCAAAAAGGGTGACATGGTTTACGTGCTCAGTGGCGACGACCGAGGCCACAAAGGCCGCGTTCTATCCGTCGACCGTGCAAAGTGCCGTGCCATCGTAGAGGGTGCCAACATCGTCACCAAGGCCACCAAGCCCTCAGCCAAATATCCCCAGGGCGGCCTCATCAAGAAAGAAGCACCCATCCACATTTCCAACCTCAGCCTTATCGATCCCAAGAGCGGCAAGCCCACACGCATCGCCCTCCGCCGCGAAAACGGCAAGTGTGTTCGTATCGCTAAAAAATCAGGACAGGAGATCAAATAATGGAAACTACACTCAGCAAAGACTATAAGGACCGCATCGTGCCCGCCCTGACCAAGGAGTTCGGCTACACAACCGTGATGCAGGTGCCCCGCCTGGAGAAAATCGTCATCAACCAAGGCATCGGCGAAGCAACCCAGGACAAGAAGCTCATCGACATCGCCATCAATGAGCTCACCGCAATCACCGGTCAGAAGGCCGTTCCCACCTTGTCGCGCAAGGACATCTCGAACTTCAAGGTGCGTAAGAAAATGCCCATCGGCGTCCGCGTCACCCTCCGCCGCGAGCGCATGTACGAATTCCTCGAACGTCTCATCCGCGTGGCTCTGCCCCGTATCCGTGACTTCAAGGGCATCCAGGGCAAGCTCGACGGCCGCGGCAACTACACCCTCGGCATCACCGAGCAGATTATCTTCCCCGAGATCAACATCGACAATATCAACAAGCTCATGGGCATGAACATCACCTTCGTGACCTCGGCCAACTCTGACGAGGAAGGCTACGCTCTGCTCAAGGCTTTCGGTCTCCCCTTCAAAAACGAAAAGAAGTAATATGGCTAAAGAATCAATGAAGGCCCGCGAGGTGAAGCGCGCCAAACTCGTCGCCAAGTTCGCTGAGCGCAAGGCCGCTCTCAAGGCCCAGGGCGACTACGAGGCATACCAGGAGCTCCAGAAGTTCCCCAAGAACGCTTCCCGCGTGCGCATGCACAACCGCTGCTCCATCACCGGCCGCCCCAAAGGCTACATGCGTGAATTCGGCATCAGCCGCATCCAGTTCCGCGAGATGGCTTCCGCCGGCCTGATACCCGGTGTCAAGAAAGCTTCCTGGTAAGCACGTCGTTAACGCTTATACCCGAAGCATTCATGCAAAATCCGGGGGCCGGCACTCCCTTCCCACCTTCTTCTCAAGCGAAAAGGTCGGCTCCCTCCCTTTTTTCTTTATAAACACAAGAGCATTAAATATTGTTGGGAACCAATTCCCAATCAATTTAAACAACCAATAACAATGACAGATCCCATAGCAGATTACCTTACAAGATTGAGGAACGCTATCAAGGCCAACCACCGCGTTGTCGAGATTCCCGCCTCAAACTTGAAAAAAGAAATCACTAAGATTCTCTTCGAGCAGGGCTACATCCTGAACTACAAGTTCATCGAAGGCGAAAACCCTGCCGGCACCATCAAAATCGCCCTCAAGTACGATCCCGTTGACCGCGTCAACGCCATCAAGGGTCTCCGCCGCGTTTCGCGTCCGGGTCTCCGCCAGTACACGGGCTACAAGGACATGCCTCGCGTCCTCAACGGCCTCGGCATCGCCATCCTCTCCACCTCCCGCGGTGTGATGACAAACAAAAAAGCTGCCGAACTTAAAGTAGGCGGCGAAGTTCTCTGCTACGTTTACTAATCTTTAATCCACCAAGCAAATGTCACGTATAGGTAAAGCTCCCATCGCAATCCCTGCCGGCGTTACGGTCGAGGTTAAAGACCACGTAGTAACCGTAAAAGGCAAAAACGGCAGCCTCGAGCAAAAAGTAAATCCCGACATCAACGTTGAAGTGAAGGACGGTCACGTTTACGTAACCCGTCCCAGCGACGAACGCGAGCACCGCGCCCAGCACGGTCTCTACCGCGCCCTTATCCACAACATGGTTGTCGGCGTCTCGGAAGGCTACAAGAAAGAAATGGAATTAGTTGGCGTCGGCTACCGTGCCGCAGCTACGGGCCAGGTGCTCGAGCTCTCCCTCGGTTTCTCGCACGCAATATATATCAAGCTTCCCCCCGAAGTCAAGGTTGAGGCCAAGTCAGAGCGTAACAAAAACCCGCTCATCATCCTCACCTCCGACGACAAGCAGCTCCTCGGCCAGGTATGCGCCAAGATTCGTTCCCTGCGCAAGCCCGAACCCTACAAGGGCAAAGGTATCAAGTTTGTTGGCGAAGTTATTCGCCGTAAGTCCGGCAAAACTGCCGGTGCCAAATAAATAAATTGACACCATCATGATTTCCAAGATAGACAGAAGAAACAAAATCAAGGCCCGTATCCGCGGCCGCATCTCCGGCACCGCTGCTCGTCCCCGCATGACTGTTTTCCGCTCCAACAAGCAGATCTACGTTCAGCTCGTCGACGACCTTGCCGGCAAGACCCTCGTATCGACCTCGTCAAAGGGTATCGCCGAAGGCACCAAGACTGAAATCGCTGCCGTCGTTGGCGAAAACATCGCCAAGAAAGCTCTCGAGGCCGGTATCACCGAAGTAGTTTTCGACCGTAACGGTTATCTTTTCCACGGTCGCGTTAAATCACTCGCCGACGCTGCCCGCAAAGGCGGCCTTAAATTCTGATAATCGTTATGGCTAATAAGAACAACCGCGTAAAATCAACCAACGACCTCGAACTCAAGGATCGTCTGGTCGCCATTAACCGCGTAACCAAAGTTACCAAAGGTGGCCGCACCTTCACCTTCGCCGCAATCGTTGTAGTAGGCAACGAGGACGGTATCGTAGGCTGGGGCCTCGGCAAAGCCAATGAAGTACAGGCCGCCATCGCCAAAGGCGTGGAAGCTGCCAAGAAGAACCTCATCAAGGTTCCCGTGCACAAAGGCACCATCCCCCACGAACAGCTCGCCAAGTTCGGCGGCTCGCGCATCATCCTCAAGCCCGCTTCGCACGGTACTGGTGTGAAGGCCGGCGGTGCAATGCGTGCCGTGCTTGAGAGCGTGGGCATCACCGACGTGCTTGCAAAGAGCAAGGGCTCGTCCAACCCCCACAACCTCGTGAAAGCCACCATCGCCGCCCTCGGCGAGATGCGCTCGCCCGCCCAGGTGGCCCAGAACCGCGGCGTGTCGGTAGAACAAGTATTCAAAGGCTAAAATCCAACACCAATGGCAAAAATCAAAATCACCCAGATAAAGAGCCGCATCAAGTGCCCCGCAGTGCAGAAGCGCACCCTCGATGCCCTCGGCCTCAAGAAAATGCATCACTCGGTAGTTAAGGAAAACACCCCCGACGTGATGGGTATGGTTAACGTAGTTCGCCACCTCGTAGAAGTGACCAACGAATAAACTTTTGATTATCACTATGGACTTAAGCAATATCAAACCCGCCGCAGGCTCCGTCCGCCCCAACACCCGTGTTGGCCGTGGCGCTGGCTCTGGCAAGGGCGGCACTTCGACCCGCGGTCACAAAGGTGCCAAATCGCGTAGCGGCTACAGCCGTAAAATTGGCTTCGAGGGTGGCCAGATGCCCCTTCAGCGCCGTCTCCCCAAATGGGGTTTCAACAACATCAACCGCAAGGAGTACAAGGCCATCAACCTCGACCTCATCTCGGCCCTCGCCGAGGCCAAGGGCATCGAGAAAGTCGGTCTTGAAGAACTCCGCGCAGCCGGCTACATCAACAACCGCCAGCTCGTGAAGATTCTTGCTAACGGCGCAGTATCCCGCGCACTCACCGTAGAAGCCCACGCATTCTCCGCAGCAGCCCAGGCTGCCATCGAAGCTGCCGGCGGCTCTGTTCAAAAAATCGAAAAATAATGAGATTCGTCGACACCCTCAAAAACATCTGGACTATCGAAGAACTGCGCAAGCGCATCCTCGTGACCCTTTTGCTGGTGCTCGTCTACCGCTTGGGCTGCTACGTCGTGCTCCCGGGCATTTCGCCCTCCGACATTGACGCCCTCGCCAACTTCACCAACAAAAGTGGCCTGATGCAGCTGCTCGACATGTTCTCGGGCGGCGCGTTCTCCCAGGCGTCCATCTTCGCGCTGGGCATCATGCCCTATATCACGGCATCGATTGTCATTCAGCTTTGCGGTATGATTCTGCCCTCTTTCCAGAAAATGCAAAGAGAGGGTGAGAGCGGTCGCCAAAAACTGAACCAGTACACCCGCTACCTCACAGTGTTGATTCTGGTGCTCCAGGCTCCGGCCTACCTCATCAACCTCCAGGTACAGGTCAACGGCGCCTCCAACTCCGCCCACCCCATGGTGTTCGGATTCTGGACCGTCGTATATCTCACGATCATCCTCGCCGCCGGCGCCATGTTCATCCTCTGGCTCGGCGAGCGCATCACTGACCGCGGCATCGGCAACGGCATATCCTTCATCATCCTTGTAGGTATCATCGCCCGCCTTCCGCAGGCCCTCTGGTATGAGTTCTACTCACGTCTGCCGGGAACCACCGGCGGCCAGGGCGGTCTGGTGATGTTCATCGTTGAAGTTGTCCTTCTGTTCATCGTCACCGTTGGTGCGGTTCTGCTCGTGCAGGGCACCCGCAAAGTGCCCGTGCAGTATGCCAAGCGCATCGTGGGCAACCGCCAGTACGGAGGCCAGCGCCAGTACATTCCCCTCAAGGTGAATGCCGCCGGCGTCATGCCCATCATCTTCGCCCAGGCCATCATGTTCATCCCCATGACACTCGCTGGCTTCCGCGGCGCTGAGAGCGGCTTCCTCCACGCCTTCACCGACATCAACAGCTTCTGGTACAACGCCGTGTTCTTCCTCCTGATTGTTGCGTTCACCTATTTCTACACTGCCATCACCGTTCGTCCGAACGACATGGCCGACAACCTCAAGCGCAACAACGCCTTCATCCCCGGCGTGAAGCCCGGCAAGAAAACCGCCGAATATCTCGACGCTATCATGTCGCGCATCACCCTCCCCGGCTCCATCTTCCTCGGCGTCGTGGCCATCCTTCCCGCTTTCGCCCGTTTCTTCGGCATCTCGCAGAACTTCGCCCAGTTCTTCGGCGGCACATCGCTGCTGATTATGGTAGGCGTCGTTCTCGACACGCTCCAGCAGGTTGAAAGCCACCTGAAGATGCACCACTACGACGGCCTGATGAAAGAAGGCACCATCAAGGGACGCACAACTGGTTCCGCCTACTAATTAATCCCCGACAAAGATTGCCAAGAAGGCTTCTAAAAGAAATCGCTCAATGATTTATCTCAAGACTCCGGAAGAAATTCAGAAGATGCGCGAGGCAGCCGACCTCGTCTCGCGCACCATGGGCGAAGTCGCCCGCTGGATCCAGCCCGGCGTTACCACACGCAAGCTTGACACCATTGCCCGTGAATTCATTCACGACAATGGTGGCAAGCCTGCCTGTCTTGGTTATGAAGGCTTCCCCGGAACGCTGTGCATCGAGGTCAACGAAACCGTCGTCCACGGTTTCCCCTCGGCCTACGCCCTCCGGGAAGGTGACATAGTCGGCATCGACACCGTAGTCGAGCTCAACGGTTACAACGGCGACATGGCATATACCTATGCCGTCGGCGACATCGATCCCAAGACTTTCGAACTGTGCAAGACCACTTACGAAAGCCTTTATGTCGGAATCGACGCCTGCCGTCCCGGCAAGCGCGTCGGCGACATCGCCAACGCCGTCCAGACTTTCTGCGAGCGCCGGGGTTACTCGGTGGTGCGCGAGATGTGTGGCCACGGCATCGGCCGTTCGATGCACGAAAGCCCCGAAGTGCCCAACTACGGGCGCCGCGGTACAGGCGCCGTGCTCCGCAACGGAATGTGCATCTGCATCGAGCCTATGATCAATCTCGGCTCGCGCAACATCGTCATCGAGCAGGACGGATGGACTTGCCGCACCCGCGACCGCAAGCCGTCGGCCCACTACGAGCACACGCTCGCCCTCTATGACGACGAAACCCACATCCTCACCACTTTCGACTACATCCACCAGGCATATCCCAACCGGTTCGAGTCAAAACCCGAAATGAATTAAAAGTTAGTATGGCAAAACAGACAGCAATTGAACAGGACGGCACAATCGTCGAAGCACTATCAAACGCCATGTTCCGTGTCGAACTTGAAAACGGACACGAAATCACGGCCCATATCTCCGGAAAGATGCGCATGCACTACATCAAGATTCTTCCCGGCGACAAAGTGCGCGTCGAAATGTCTCCTTACGACCTTTCAAAAGGCCGCATTGCATTCCGCTATAAATAAAACGAAACTATATAACTAAGAGAAACAATGAAAGTAAGAGCATCAGTGAAAAAACGCACCCCGGACTCGAAAATCGTCCGTCGCAAGGGTCGCCTCTACGTGATTAACAAGAAAAACCCCAAGTACAAACAACGTCAAGGATAATTTTTGTTATTTTTGCAGAAAAAATATCAGTAATTTATGGCAATACGTATAGTGGGAGTTGACCTCCCTCAGAACAAGCGCGGTGAAATCGCCCTGACCTACATCTTCGGCATCGGTCGCAGCTCCGCCAAAAAAATCCTCGAGACCGCCGGCATCGACCCCAACATCAAGGTTCAGGACTGGACCGACGAGCAGGCTGCCAAGGTTCGTGAAGTAATCGGCGCCGACTACAAGGTTGAAGGTGACCTCCGTTCGGAAATCCAGCTCAACATCAAGCGCCTCATGGACATCGGCTGCTACCGCGGCATCCGCCACCGTATCGGTCTCCCCGTGCGCGGCCAGTCGACCAAGAACAACGCCCGCACCCGCAAAGGTCGCAAGAAAACCGTCGCTAACAAGAAGAAAGCTACTAAATAATAACGAATTATGGCAAAAAAGACAGTCGCACAGAAGAAACGCAACGTCAAGGTCAGCGCTGAAGGCCAGCTCCACGTTCACTCTTCGTTCAACAATATCATTGTGTGCTTAGCCAACAGCGAAGGCCAGGTAATCTCCTGGTCGTCGGCCGGCAAGATGGGCTTCCGTGGCTCCAAGAAGAACACCCCCTACGCAGCCCAGATGGCAGCTCAGGATTGCGCCAAAGTAGCCTACGACCTCGGCCTGCGCAAAGTGAAGGCCTACGTGAAAGGTCCCGGCAACGGCCGCGAATCCGCTATCCGCACAATCCATGGCGCCGGCATCGAAGTTGTCGAGATCATCGACGTTACTCCGCTGCCCCACAACGGCTGCCGTCCTCCCAAGCGTAGAAGAGTTTAATAATCAGTTATCTCTACTTTCTCTTTTAGTTTCAAACTTTAACAATTAACTTTTCCGGACTCCGGCATCGCACCGACAGGCGGTGACCGTGTCGCCTCACCTTGACAAAGGCCTCCCGGGAGCCGTTCCGGATAAAACTGATTCTTAAATACAATGGCAAGATATACAGGTCCCAAGACCAAAATCGCCCGCAAGTTCGGCGAGCCCATCTTCGGCGAAGACAAAGTGCTCCAGCGTCGCAACTACCCCCCCGGCCAGCACGGCCAGAACAAGCGCCGCAAAACCTCTGAATACGGCGTACAGCTCCGTGAGAAGCAGAAAGCCAAATACACCTATGGCGTGCTCGAGAAGCAGTTCCGCAATCTCTTCGCCAAGGCTTCCCGCCTCAAGGGTATCACCGGTGTGATTCTTCTCCAGCTTCTTGAATCGCGCCTCGACAATGTGGTTTACCGTCTCGGCATCGCTCCCACCCGCGCCGCTGCCCGTCAGCTGGTTCTCCACCGCCACATCACCGTTAACGGCCAGATCGTGAACATCCCCTCCTACCAGGTTACCCCCGGCGAAGTTATCGGTGTGCGCGAGAAGTCGAAATCGCTTGAGGTTATCTCCGACGCCCTCGCCGGTTTCAACCACAGCAAATATCCTTGGATTGAATGGGACGAAGCCACCAAGGCCGGCAAGTTCCTCCACCTCCCCGAGCGTGAGGACATCCCCGAAAACATCAAGGAACAGCTCATCGTCGAGCTCTATTCGAAGTAATAATCAATAAATACATCAGATCCATGGCTATTTTAGCATTCCAGAAACCCGACAAGGTGCTCATGCTTGAAGCTGACAACTTCTACGGTAAGTTCGAGTTCAAACCCCTGGAGCCCGGCTATGGCATCACCGTGGGCAACGCCCTCCGCCGCGTTCTTCTCAGCTCGCTCGAAGGATATGCCATCTCCTCCATCAAGATTGACGGAGTAAAACACGAATTCGATACCATCCCCGGCGTCAAGGAAGATGTCACCAACATCATCCTTAACCTCAAGCAGGTAGACCTCAAGCAAACCGTCGAGGACACCGACTTTGAGAAGGTTACCATCAACGTTTCGGGAAAAGATGTATTCAAGGCCGGCGACATCGGCAAGGCTCTCAGCGGGTTCGAGGTTATGAACCCCGACCTTGTCATCTGTCATTTGGATCAGAGCGCAAGCTTCAACATTACCCTGACAATCAACAAGGGACGTTCGTGGATTCCCGCCGAGGAAAATGTCACCCCCAACGATGACATCGACACCATCGCCATCGACTCCACCTACACCCCCATCAAGAACGTCAAGTTCACCGTTGAAAACTTCCGCGTAGACCAAAAGACCGACTACGACAAACTTACTATCGAAATCATCACCAACGGTTCTATCCTCCCCAAGGACGCTCTCAAGGAAGCCGCCAAAATCCTGATTCACCACTTCATGCTCTTCTCCGACGAGAAGATTACTCTGGAGACTCAGGTGGCCGACACCAACGAGGTGTTCGACGAAGAAAAACTCCACATGCGCCAGCTCCTCAAGTCGAAGCTGGTCGATATGGACCTCTCCGTCCGCGCCCTCAACTGCCTCAAGAGCGCCGAGGTCGAAACCCTCGCCGAGCTCGTCGTCTTCAACAAGACCGACCTGCTCAAATTCCGCAACTTCGGCAAAAAGTCGCTCACCGAGCTCGAAGACCTGCTCACGAGCCTCAACCTGTCGTTCGGAATGGATATAACACCTTACAAATTAGATAAAGAGTAACTCCGATGAGACACAATAAAAAATTCAATCACCTTGGCCGCAAGAAAGCCCACCGCGACGCGCTGCTGGCCAACATGACCATCTCACTCATCCTCCACAAGCGCATCTTCACCACGCTCGCCAAAGCCAAGGCCCTCCGCGTCTATGCCGAGCCCCTGATCAACCGCGCCAAGGAAGACACCACCCCCAACCGCCGCCTCGTTTTCGCTCACCTTCAGAGCAAGGAGGCCGTCACCGAGCTCTTCAACGAAGTGGCTCAGAAGATTGCCGACCGTCCCGGCGGTTACACCCGCATCCTCAAGACCGGCAACCGCCTCGGCGACAACGCCAAGACCTGCTTCATCGAGCTCGTTGACTACAACGAAGCCATGCTGAAGGACAAAGGCGCTGCAAAAGCCAAGACTACCCGCCGCTCGCGCAAGAAGGCCGCAGCTCCCGCTGCCGAAGCCGCTCCCGCCGCAGAGGAACCCAAGGCCGAATAACATTCAGCTGATGACAATAAAAAGCGTTCGTTCTCATCGAGAGAGCGGACGCTTTTGTCTGTTTATTGCTGAGCGGTTATTTCTTCAGGTTCTCAAGCGCGTTCTGTGTGCTTTCGACAGCGTTGTTGACGGCGTTCTTGGTCCCTTCCTTTGCGGCGTTGAGCTTTTCAGAGGCTGCATCCTTCAGCTCGCCGGCCTTGTCGGCTGCCGCGTCCTTCAGTTCACCGGCTTTTTCGGCTGCGGCGTCCTTGAGGTCTTCGGCCTTGGACTTCAGCGAGTCGGCGGTATTGCTTACAGCGCTGCCTACCGAGTCGGCCGTGTTGGTCGATACCTTGTCGATGGTGGCGACGGCTGCTGTCCACTGCTCTTTCAGGCTGGGATCCTGTTTCTCAATGGCAGGGGTGAGCTCGTCAAGATATTTCTTTGCCTCGTCAACCTTACCCTCGTTGACAAGCTGCTGTGCATACGCGCGTGCCTGGTCAACATAGACGGCAAGCGAATCGCTGTTGGTGCAATTCTCGATTTTGGCCTTGAGCGCCTTCTCATTGTCTTGAACTTTGGCCGACTCGCCTGAACAGGCTGCAGTCATGGCGGCTGCAACTACCGCAACCGCAAGAATAATTTTTTTCATAACATTAATATTTAACTGATTGCATAAGATATAACCGCCCGCCGCCGATAAAAGTTTTGAAAGACTCCTAAATAAGACAAAATATTGCAACACATTCCCGTGCATACATGTTTGAGTTTCAAAAAAATTGTATGGCCCGGCATTGAAAATCGACGATTATTTCGTAACTTTGCAGTGCTGAAATTCAATAGCAAACCAAACTGACACTCAATACAATTCAACCATACTTTTCAAAAGTAAAAAAGCAAAAAGCATTATGAAAATTGAAAAAATCATCGGTCGTGAAGTTCTCGACTCGCGTGGCAACCCCACCGTTGAAGTAGACGTAATCCTCGAATCCGGCGCACGTGGCCGTGCTTCCGTTCCTTCGGGTGCCTCGACCGGCGTCAACGAAGCTCTCGAGCTCCGCGACGGCGACAAATCCCGCTATATGGGCAAGGGCGTCCTCAAGGCCGTTGCCAACGTTAATGGCCCCATCGCCGAGGCTCTCCGCGGCATGAGCGCCCTCGACCAGATTGCCATCGACGAGAAGATGCTCGAGCTCGACGGCACCGACACCAAGAGCAACCTCGGCGCCAACGCCATCCTCGGCGTTTCCCTTGCCGTTGCCAAGGCTGCCGCTGACTACCTCGACCTCCCCCTCTACAAGTACATCGGTGGCTGCAACACCTACGTGCTCCCCGTTCCCATGATGAACATCATCAACGGTGGCGCTCACTCCGACGCTCCCATCTGCTTCCAGGAATTCATGATTCGCCCCATCGGCGCAACTTCGTTCCACGAAGGCATCCGCATGGGCACCGAGGTGTTCCACAACCTTAAGAAAGTTCTCCACGAACGCAACCTCTCGACCGCTGTCGGCGACGAAGGTGGCTTCGCTCCCGCTCTCGACGGCACCGAAGACGCCCTCAACGTAATCATCAAGGCCATCGAACTCGCCGGCTACGTTCCCGGCAAGGACGTTACCATCGGCCTCGACTGCGCTTCTTCTGAGTTCTACAAGGACGGCGTTTACGACTACACCTGGAAACAGGGCGCCGACGCTCCCAAGCTCACCTCCGAAGAGCAGGCCAAGTTCCTCCAGACCCTCGTTGAAAAATACCCCATCGACTCTATCGAAGACGGCATGGCCGAAGGCGACTGGGAAGGCTGGAAGATTCTCACCGACCTCATCGGCAACCGTTGCCAGCTCGTCGGCGACGACCTCTTCGTGACCAACGTGAAATACCTCACCCGTGGCATCGAGGAAGGCTGCGCCAACTCGATTCTCGTGAAGGTTAACCAGATCGGCTCCCTCACCGAAACCCTCCGCGCCGTAGAACTCGCCCAGCGTAACGGCTACACCGCTGTTATCTCGCACCGTTCCGGCGAAACCGAAGACGCAACCATCGCCGACATCGCCGTTGCAACCAACGCCGGCCAGATCAAGACCGGTTCCGCTTCGCGTTCCGACCGTATGGCCAAGTACAATCAGCTTCTCCGCATCGAGGAAGAACTCGGCGCAGCTGCTCAGTACGGCTATGGCAAAAAGACCAAGCGTCCCGAGTAATCTCAGGATAGCGATATAAAAAAATAACTCCCGGCATCAGAACGAGGATGCCGGGAGTTATTTTTTATTTATATGGTGTAATATATTTACTCGGACAGCCTGAACACACGCACTCCAATCCACGAGCGGTTGCGTTTGACGAAGTCGGGTAGGGTAGTCTTTGACACCTCAACCTTTTTGTCAGTGCTCGACGCGTGGAGTACCTTCATCTTGCCGTCTTCCACAACAACCATCCCCATGTGCGTTACGTCAAGGTCTTTCAGGTTCGACACGAACGCCAGTATGTCGCCCTCCCGCAGGGAATTCATCACATCTTTCGATGCAAGGTCCGACGTTTTTATATAGGGGAAGCGGTGATTGCGGTATCCGTTTTCCACCGCCTTGATTCTCTCAAATTCCACAGAATCCTTCAATGCCGGGTAACTGTCGCGGTGGGCCGACATGAAATCAATTGTTCTGATCATAAACTTGCATTTGGGCATGTCGCGGGTGATGTCCTTGAAATTTCCGCGGTGGATGTTGTCCATCGCCCAGTCGCATATATAATGTAGGCGCGATGCATATCCGTTAACTTCTCCGCCCCTGTATCTCAGCCGGCGCAGGTTGTATAGGAAATCCTGCCATCCCAGCCGCTGCTCGCCCGCCGTGTACGACAGAGCCATCGCCGTTTCCACAAATGTCGTGCAGTCCAGTTCGTCCAGGTTTATTGTCAGCGCCTCGTTGTCGCCTTCAAGCGTGTGCGCCACGTACGGCGTGTCGATGAATTTCTTGCCGAACCATGCCGTTCGTGCCGACGGATTTGCGAACCTTATGGCCGCAGCCTCCTTGAGCATGTCGGTTATGCGGGTGGTGTCGGTGGCCTCATTGTGCCATCTTACCTCCAGCGATTGAGCTGCAGCTGACAGTGCACATATGGATAATGACAAAAATAAAGCTTTTATTCTGTTCATAGTCTCGATATTTTCAAACAAAGTTAGCGAAAAAGCCCGAGAGAATAAAGAGAAAAAGGGTAGGGCAATACAAATATTCCAATAAAAAGCATAAACCCTCCATTGTGAAATTTTGCTGAGCCTGGCCGTTTGCCACGTTTCACATCCGTTACCGGCCTCTCAGGGTCTGAAAAAAGTTGTTATGTAAGTTATTGATACACAGGGGAGGGATAAAAAAA
>CAJTME010000013.1 GCA_910577315.1 uncultured Muribaculaceae bacterium
ACCGCCCCCTATCCGAGCCCCGGACGAGAAATCGCCCGGGGCTCTTTTTTTGTATAGCTGCGGCGCGGACTGATGATTCATATTGCGGGAGGGGGCAGTCAAGTGGTGGTTTGATTTTCCATGATTTAATTTTGCTGAGAGCTATTTCATCTTTGTCCTTTACTGCTGGCTAGTATTACTACTTTATCCACTCGTTGTGGAATGTTAACATGCTTGTATCCAGCGGTTTTTAATTGAAGGCTCACTACATTTTCGCTGCATCTTGTTGATTTTGAACTGCACCAGTTGTAAATTTGCAAAAAATTAAATCCGCTATCAATGAACGCGAAATCTCTACTGGCTGCATTAGGGAATGGCAGCTTTATCGTATGCTTAATTTTTTACTTCGGCATTGGATTGAAGGTAAATGCCGTAAATAACCCTATGGCAGCTTCCGGCTCGACAATAATATCCGGCAACGTCCGCTTTACCGTTCTAACTCCTGAAATGATACGAATAGAATATAGCGGCGCGGGCGTTTTTGAGGATAGGGCTACTTTCGCGGTTGTAAACCGCGATCTGGAAGTACCGCCCTTTGAGAGGTCGGAAGATGAGGAATATCTCTATATCAATACTGATAAACTATCGCTGAAATACCGTAAGGGCACAGAGCCTTTGACGATTCCAGCTTCGTCGCGTAACCTCTTGATTAAATTTAACCATGATGGTCGTGAGGTTTCATGGTATCCGGGAATGACCGATTCGCTTAACCTTAAAGGAACGTGCCGCACTCTTGATGGCAGTAATGGGGACAATAAGCGTTCGGAACTTGAAAATGGTCTTATTTCCGTTCAGGTTGGGCAGTCATTGACGACTCATGGACGGCAGTCCGTCCAGACGGAAGCAGGTCTTTCGCACTTCAAAATAACAATGAGATAGGTTTTGACTGGTGGGCAGAGCGGAAGGATACCGATGCTCTCGACATCTATTTCCTGGGGTATGGCCACAATTATAAAAAAGCATTTTTCGACTTTACTAAGATCGCCGGAAAAATTCCCCTGCCACCTGCTTATGTATTCGGTTATTGGTATAGCAAATATGCGTCCTATACGTCTGATGATTATCGGAATATCATGTCAGAACTTGCCGAAAACGACATTCCGTGTGACGTGATGATTCTTGACATGGACTGGCATTGGAATGGTGATGAAAATGATTCTGATGGGCGCGGTGGATGGACTGGCTGGAGTTGGAATACCAAATTAATACCAAATCCACAGGAATTGCTTGAAGACATACATTCCAAGAATTTCAAAATAGGACTGAATCTACATCCTGCGGATGGCATCACTAAGTCTGAATCACCTGAATATTTCGCTCAAATGAATTCACATTTGAAAGGTAAATATGGTGATGGCGATAATATCCCTTGGATATTGGACAATCCTGACTTTGCCAATGTATTTGCAAATACAATTCTCCGGCAGCATGAGGAGGAAGGTGTGGATTTCTGGTGGTTGGATTGGCAACAGCATCTGACAAGCCCATACACCCATGGTCTCGGAGAAACATTTTGGTGCAACCATGTGTTCTTTAACGACATGATAAAAAATAGACCTGAACGGCGCCCGATGATTTTCCACCGTTGGGGCGGTTTAGGGAGCCATCGTTATCAAATTGGGTTTTCCGGTGATGCGTTGATCAATTTTCCGACTCTTGCATTCCAGCCTTATTTCACCGCGACTGCGTCAAATGTCGGTTACGGTTACTGGGGACATGATTTGGGAGGTCACGCATGGACAGATGAATCAAATGCCAATAATCCCGACCTTGTACTACGCTGGCTGCAATTCGGCGTTTTCACACCGATTTTCCGCACTCATGCGACCAAAGATAGCCGTATTGAGCGTCAGATTTGGAAATTTCCGAATTTTCCAACCATGCTTGAAGCTGTAAAGTTGCGTTATGCCTTGTTCCCCTACATATATACTATGGCGAGAGAAGCTTATGACACCGGCGTTTCCATATGTCGTCCTCTATATTATGATTTCCCCGGAGTTGAAGAAGCCTATTCGTATGAAGGTGAATACATGTTTGGCAATGACATTCTTGTGGCCCCCATCACAGAAGCTGCTGTAAACGGCATCAGCGCCAAAGAGATTTGGTTTCCCGAGGGGAAATGGCTGTGTGTCCCTACGAATGAATTAATTGAAGGTCCCTGCGTGAAAACAATGACATTTACGCAAGAACAGATTCCATATTTCTTCAAACAAGGGGCTATCATACCATTTAACCCCGAAACGGTAAAGAATGTGACTGAGCGACCCGACGAATTGATTCTCAATATCCTTGCAGGCGCAAATGGTGAAAGTCATATGTATGAAGATAAGGGGAATAATTCAGATTACGATGAGAACTATGCTATCACCAAGTTGACATATATTGCAGATGATGCGGCCGATGAATTTATAATAGCTCCACGAGAAATAAAGGGCAGCATACCCGGGCTGAAAAGTGAGCGTTCATATACTTTGAACGTGTATAACTGTAGCAAACCAGAAAGCATATATGTATCGGGCAATCCACTTGCCCCAAATAATTATTATTATAATCCAAAGCTGCGAAAACTTGTTGTAAAAGTTCCTAAGACTGGTTGTGATTCTGAAGTCAGGGTCATAAGTAGGCATTGAAAATGGCGGGTATCAGCAAGTGAGGCAATTGAAGGCCACGCTCATCTTTATTAATAACAGCAGGTTACAGGAATTTCTTTACATCAACAATAGTTAAATTAATGTTAAATTTGCACTAATTAGTTAAATTAGTCTAAAAGAGTTGCAAGTTAAGAAAATTAAAGATATATTTGCGAAAATTCAAAATGTTAACTTAATCTGTATTTTGCCATGAAATTAATGCGTTTTTGCACAGCTTTGCTGTATTTATTAATTACGTGCGGCGCATTTGCTCAGGCTTATTCGCTTGAGATTGATGGCGTGAGATATTGGGTTGAGGATGGTGCGAATTATGCGTGTGCAGAGGCCGGCGAAAATTGTGTCGGTGATATAACTATCATGCGTATAATAACGTTTGAAGACGATGCGGGTGCAACATATAATGTGCGAGAAATCAGGACAGCTGCATTTTTGGGATGTGATGGACTTACATCAGTTACAATTGAGGATGCGAGTTTCATGATTTATATACGTGAAGGGGCGTTTGCTGATTGTCCTGTTATGCACACAATTGGATTGCCATCCAATGTGAATATTTATCCGGATATTGTTGACGGCAAGGATGCTCTTAAGAATATTGTGTGCATGGCTAAGACGCCTCCGAGTGTAAATTCAGATGCTGTCAGGAATCTGCCAAATGTACGGCTTTATGTGCCGGATGAAAATGTGACGCAGTATACGTCTGTGACGCAAGGCTTTTGGTCTTCATTTGCAGGCCGCGTATTCCCTTTGTCTGAATATGTGCCGGAGGGACCGGTCAGTCCGACTATGGTGCGGATAGCCATTAACGGCGGACATCTTGTGTTGCCCTCTCTGAAAGCCGGTGATGAGATTATTTTTGAGGCAGAGCCGGGGCTTGGAGTATATTTGCCCGGAGAAGACACTCCTTTCAAGGGAGAAACTCACACGATTGTAGTGCCGGCAAATGCAGGCGAGATTGTCTATTCTCCCATGTTCATCACGGAGGCAATGTCGTCGGTGGATGATGCGGATGTCGTGGTTCCGCAGGTTGCGGTCAAAGGCAATGTCGTGGAAATCCTTAATGCTGGCGATGCCGAAATTGTCATTACCGCCATGAATGGGACGCAAGTCTATCGCGGTCATAAATTGTCGCATTGTTTGACCGTCGGGGTGTATATCGTGTCGGTTGGAGATTATAATTTTAAAGTTGCTATCTGAAATGATGTTTAAAAAAGTGATTTTGGCGTCTTGCATGGCATTGTCGTTCAATGCATGGGCCGTGGAAGATGTGGTGATTGCCGGTATTGGTTATGAGCGAATCAGCGACGGTGTGTGCCAGGCGTATGCGACGCCTTATTTTTCATCAAGTCAGGCGGTCGTGAAGCGAAATGTGGTTTTTACTGATGAAAATGGAAAGACCGAGACCTGTGGAGTGCATCGTCTTCGCCGTGACGCTTTCAAGGGAGCGGAGACCATGACATCGTTTGTGGTGGAAGAACCTCAGGGCGAGGGATTTTCCAGAATGGTGATTTTTGACAATGTATTCCAGAACTGCACGAACCTAACGACGATTGAGTTGCCGTCCGATTTGCTGACAGTGGTGGTTAATGCCTTTAACGGATGTGACAAACTTACAACCATTGTTTGTCGGGCCGAGGAAGTCCCGTCGGCATTCTATTCCACGGCAGATGTCGCTGATTTTGACCCACATAACCATGTTGTGCTTTATGTGCCTGATGCGAGCGTGGGTAAGTATAGCGCCCTTGAAAAGCCCGATGACAAATATGAATTCTGGAGTTCGTTTGACATTCGCCCGCTGTCGCAGTACGATGGCGGTGGAACTGAGCCCGAGAAGCCCGGTGATGTGCATGGTGTGGAATTGCGTCTGCCGCTCGGCACGTTCACGATGTTGGATGCCGTGGAGGGTGACCGCATCAAGCTCACGGCCGACATGGATTCCAAGCTTGTCTCAGTTTATTTCAACGATGTCGATATGGTTGACAGAGTGGAGAAAGGCATATTTTATCTCCCGTCATTCTCAGGCACAGCCGTAATACGCCCTGTCTTCGAACTTAACAGTTCCTTGAAAGTCCAATCGGCAGAAGTCTCGCCAGTCAAAGTGAAACTTAATGGCAATCAGGTTGATATAGAGGGGCTCGGACTCAACGACCGGGTGCTGGTGACTGCACTGGATGGGCGTGTGGTTTATGAAGGCCGAGAAACCTCAATTCAGCTTGCCAGCGGGGTTTATATCCTGTCAACCCCTAAGCGCACCTTCAAATTCGCGCTTTAAGTTGAGCCGGTCAATGGCTATCTCTTTTGAAGGATTGTCTTCATGCGGGTGAGGCCGGCTTTGCCGAGTATCAGCAGGGCGGTGTATTGGGCGCTTTTGGCCAGGCCGAAGAATATCACCCAAAGCACCCCTTTTGCCGTGGTTGATATTGGAAGCAACATCTGCGCGAATGATATTACGTAGCAGACTGCACATATTGCCGCCACAACCAATCCCGTGCGGAACGAAAGGCGGCTGAGCCACGATTTCAGTCGGTCAAAGACTTTTTTGTTATCATTCATTTTATTCCGAGAATTGTAATTGCGGTTTCGGCGTATTGCCGTCCGATTGGAATGATGGTGCCATCGTTCATTATTATTTCCTGTCGGCTGAAACGCTCGGCTTTTGTACGGGCGATAATGAACGAGCGGTGGACGCGCACAAATATTTCAGGCGGAAGCATCGCACCGACATTTTTCAGTGTCAGGCGCGTGATGGTGCAACGCCCTGATGTGCGGAATATTTTGGAATATCCTTCCATGGCCTCGATGTAGACAATGTCATCGAGTGGGATGGAAACTGAGGAATATTCTTGCTTGACGGTTATGGATTCTTGGGCGGGTGCCGGTTTTGCGGAAAGCCGTCGCTTGGCCTTTCCTACCGCCGTCTGAAAACGGGAGTATGCAAAAGGTTTGTGAAGATAGTCCACTGCATCGAGGTTGAATCCATCAATGGCATAGTCGAGATATGCAGTTGTGAAAATCACGCATGTGTCGCGGCTGATTTTGGCAGCTACGTCCAGCCCGGACATCCCTTCCATTTCTATGTCCAGAAAGACTATATCGGGCTTTATCCGGGCCGCCAGGCGAAGTCCTTCGGTGGGGTCGGTGGTGACTGTAAGTTCTATGCCGCCCATGCGTTCGCAGAATTTTCCTATGACTTGCAGGGCAGGGGGCTCGTCGTCTATGGCTATGCACCGTATGGGTTTCATTGAAGTTGGATATTGAGGGTTACGAAAAACTCGCCGTCGGCCTCGGTGGTATCGAGGGTATGGCGCCCAGGATACAATGCGCCCAGACGGGCACGGCAGTTTTCTATGCCGACCGGCATTTCAGTTCTGAATTCGTCGGCGCGTTTTACAATGCGGTTGCGGGTGGTGAAAGTTAGCTGGCCGTCATACAGCGTGAGGGATATTGAGATATGGCAGTCGCTGCGGGTTGACGCTCCATATTTAAATGCGTTTTCCACAAAGGTCAGCAGCACCATCGGCGGTATCAATGCATTGGGTTCGTCGGCTTTATAATTCCATTCCACGTGGGTATGGCTGTCGAGGCGTATAGCCTGCAGATCGATGTATGATGATATATATCCGGCCTCGTCATCAACGGTTACCCATTCCTTATCAATTGACGAATAGGTGTATTTCAGTATGTCAGTGAATTTTATGAACGCGTCCTCAGCCTTCTCGGATGTCCCTATGACAAGACTGTATAGCGAATTGAGGGTGTTGAACAGAAAGTGGGGGCTGATCTGCGCCTTGAACATTGCCAGGTTGGCTTTGTCGCGCTGGCTCTCGATCTGTCGTTTTAGCAACAGCTGTTCATATAGCTCGCATACGAAGGCAACCGAGAGCGAGTAGCCCGCGACGAGCGAGAACATGAGCCACAGGGTGAGCATCACCCCGTGGTCGCGGATGCGGGTCTGGTAGGCCGACATGTATGGCGTCACGAAATCGACATCGGGAAGCCGGTAGCGTGACAGCATGTAGGTTCCACCCACCAGCACCGCCGTCAGGCCGACGAGTGGCGCGTATGATTTCGAGATAATTTTCCGGGGGACATTTATAATTCTTATGGCAAAATAGCACAGGTACAGGAAGCCGCACACGAGCCAGAAGAACACCGGCCAACTTGTCAACCAATAGCGGGCCGGCCCGAGCAGGATGAGGGCCGGCATCAGGACAGCGCAGAAAAATATGTCGAAAATCAACGCTGTCTTGTTCTCGAGAAATTTGGTGAGGTTGGGCAACACAATCGGTTTATATACGAAGATTACAAGGTGGGGGCATGGCAGTCAATGACCGAAATGACGGATGTCACGGAAACACGTTCAGGGTGTCATGGTCATTGCAGTAAACTTTTTGCAAAATTACGATAAATCTGTCATGACACAAAATGTAAATTACGCCGTTGGCCGACACATTTGTGCTGTTGATTTACACATTCGTGCACATACGCGGAAAACATTCTATATTTGCATGATTCTGTAAAGACCCTCTTAATCACTCCAATCATAATCTGAATGAGAACTATAATAGCATTTTTGCTTTTGGTGCTGTCTGTGCCTGCCGCGAGGCTGGCGGCAGCCGACATTGTCGGTTCGGTTCTTGATGACAATGGCGACCCCGTCATCGGCGCGAGCGTTAACGTGAAAGGCAACTCCGAACTTGCCGTTGTTACCGACCTTGACGGTAATTTCAGCCTTGCGGGTGTTCCGGCAGGAGCCACTCTCGAAATTTCCTATGTCGGTTACCAACCGCGGGAGGTGGCTGTCGCGGATGGCAAGACCATGTATTCGATAACTTTGCGTCCCCGTGCTTCGCAGCTGGAAGAGGTAGTGGTGGTGGGCTATGGAGCCCAGCGCCGTGTCGACCTTACCGGCTCGGTGGCCACAATCGGGGCTGACGCGCTCGCCGACCGCCCCGTCACCAACGCCACCAACGCCCTGGCCGGCCTCGCACCAGGTCTTACCGTGACCAACAGCGGAGGCAATACCCCGGGCTATGAATCACAGACCATACGCGTACGCGGCATGGGCACCCTCAACGATGCGGCCCCTCTTGTAGTGGTCGACGGCATGACGGGAATAGCCATCAGCGATCTCAACCCGCAGGACATCGAGAGCATATCGGTGCTTAAGGATGCCGCATCTTCTGCCATATATGGTTCGCGTGCGGCCAATGGCGTCATCCTCATCACTACGAAGCATGGCACCGAATCAGCACCCAGGCTTACGTACAGCGGTAATGTGGCGTTCGAGACTGTGGCAAAGCGTCTGAACCTTGTCACTGACTATGCCGACTTCATGGAAATTCAGAATGCAGCCCTCATCATGAACGGGCAGGCTCCGCGTTTCTCCCAGGGTAAGATAGACGAATGGCGCAACGATGCCGGACGAAATCCGACCGTCTATCCCAATACCGACTGGCAGGACCATATTTACCGCAATCCGTCGGTGGTGCAGAACCACAATATCGGAATCACGGGCGGCGGGCGCCGCGTCCGTTACAACGTGTCGCTGGGCTATGTCAACAATCCCGGTATAATCTATTACACGGATTACAGCCGTTATCAGCTCCGTTCAAACCTTGATGTCAACATAAAGCCATGGCTGACGGTGGGTACAAACCTGTTCGGTTATGTCGACAGCAACAATCCGTCATCAGAAAACGCGGCGGCCGGCGGTGACGTTATCTTCGGCTCGGGCGCGTTCAACACCGTGCCGGGCATGACGCTCTACGACCCCGCAACCGGTCTTTACGGAGGCATCCAGAATCCCGAAGAAGAGAATGTCAGCAATTTCAATCCCTACCGCCGCCAGTGGTTCTACAAGACGGAATTTCCGACTAAAACACGCCGGGGTGTGGCCAAACTCTATGCGCGGGTTCAGCCTGTCAAGGGACTCACAGTACAGGGCTCTTACACCTATAATTACTGGACCCGCCGAGTCGAGCAGCATCTAACCGACCGCGACCTCTACCGTTTCACCGCCGACGGGCCGGTGTTGCTGCGCGAGGGCGTCGTGCGCACTTATATACGCCGCTACAACTATGCCAACACCTATCGGTCGTCGGACATCACGGCAAGCTATTCGTTCAACATATCGAAACTTGAAGGCTCGGTGCTTGCAGGTGCCAGCCAGGAGTACAACAAGTATGAGAACGAGCAGTTCCTGAAATATGACCTTATCGATGACCAGCTCACATCCATTGACGCCGCCGCAACCAATGGCCCGATTGGCGGCAACTTCACCGAATGGTCCATGCGCTCGTATTTCGGACGCCTCAATCTCAACTGGGACAACAAATATCTTCTTGAAGCCAACCTCCGCGCCGACGGGTCGTCGAAATTCGCGCCCGGCGAGCGCTGGGGTTATTTTCCATCGGTTTCGGCCGGCTGGCGCCTGTCGGAAGAACGGTTCATGCGGGGCGCATCCTCATGGCTCAACAATCTTAAGATTCGCGCGTCGTACGGCTCGCTGGGCAATAACGCCACCACCAGCTATTACATGTACCAGTCGCTTTTCGCCACGGCCAATTACATCCTCAACGGAAACATCGCCGGCGGATTTGCGCAGACCGTGCTTTCAAATCCTAAACTCTCGTGGGAGAAGACCTATATGACCAACGTCGGCGTGGATTTCTCGATGCTGAATAGCCGTCTTAGCGGTTCAATCGAGGCTTACAGCAAGGACACCAAAGGCATCCTCATATCACTTCCCGCTCCGCTCGAACACGGAACGGCAACCGTGCCAAACCAAAATGCGGGCGAGGTGAACAACAAGGGCCTTGAAGTTGACCTGCACTGGGCCGACCGTATCGGCCGGGTAAACTATAACGTCGGCTTCAACCTTGGCTTTGTAAATAATAAAGTGACGAAGTTCCAGGGCGATGTGTCGTCGATCAACGGCGTATATAAGATTCAGGAAGGGCGCCCCATCAACCAGCTGTATGTAGTCACCGTAGACCGCATAGTGCGTGACCAGGCCGATTTGGACTACGTGCAGTCGCTGGTTGACGCCAACCCGGCATATTTCGCCACATTCCAGCGGCCTGAACTGGGAGATTTCCTCTATGCCGATGCCAATGGCGACGGAGTGCTCGACAATGATGACCGTGTGGAGATTGGCTATGGAGCGTTGCCGCGTCTTACCTACGGTCTTAATCTTGGAGCGGAATGGAACGGCTTTGATTTCGCAATGTTCCTGCAAGGGGTGGGAGACTACAAGGTCTACTACAACAACCAGGCCTTCCGATTCGTAACCGTAATGGGACAGTCGCTCAACAAAGACATCACTGACAATGCCTGGACACCCGAAAATCCGTATGCCTCGACCTATCCCGTATTGCGCAACAACGCCGATGGCCGCAACAACATCGCCAGTGACGCATTCGTACACAATGCCGCCTATCTCCGATGTAAGAACATACAGCTCGGCTATACCGTGCCCCAAAGCATCACCCGCAAGTTTTTTGTCGAGAAGCTCAAAGTTTACTGCAGCATCGACAATCTGTTCACAATAACAAGTTTCCCCGGTCTCGACCCTGAAATCGCCGCCGGAGTGGGCTATCCCTCCATCCGTCAGTACTCGGTAGGCCTTAATGTGTCGTTCTAAAATACAGAGCTATTGTAAAATGAAAATCAAGCATATTCCGGCAGTCGCCCTCATCATGGCCTCCATCGGCCTTTCCGGTTGCGAAAGCCTTGACTTCACCCCCGGCGACCAGTTGTCCGGGACAACATTCTGGCAGACCGAAGAACATGCCCGCCAGGCTGCCGTCGGTATGTACGCGGCCATGAAGGCCCAATGGTGCTTCGGCATGGAGTTCACGTTTGACATGTGCAGCGACCTGGCCGACGGGACAACCCCCTGGGCGGATGTCTCGCGCGGAACATCGTTTGCGTCGAGCAGCGGCGGAGTTCAGAATCACTGGCAATACCTCTACGAACTCGTTCACCGTTCCAACACCGTCATCCGCAACGTGGCAACGATGCCAATCAGCCAGGAAACAATCGACCGTGTTACAGGCGAGGCTAAATTTCTTCGCGCCATGGCCTATTTCCGTATGCTGAACTGCTGGGGAGGCGTGCCATATTATGACGAGACTTGTGATATAAACGAACAGTTTGCTTCGCTTGATTCGCCCCGCTGTTCCGCAGAGGAACTCCGCGCCCACATTCTTGACGATCTCGGCGAGGCCATCAATAAACTGCCGGTGCGCTGGGACGCCGCCGACCTTGGTCGTGCGACCCGTGGGGCTGCATACGCGCTGCGCGGAAAAGTATATCTGTTCAACCGCCAGTGGAACGAGGCTGCTGCCGATTTTGAGGAAATCGTATATAACAAGTCGGCTGATTACGGCTATGCGCTTCATCCCGACTATGAGGAACTCTTCAGGCTATACAACGGCAAGCACAGCGACGAGATGATATTTTCAATCCAGTCAATCGACGGCAACACATCCGGTTACGCGCTTGACATCGTGTCGTATTTCGGCAATAAATCTACCATGCGCCTTATTGCAAGCAATTGCATAGTGCCGTCAACCACACTTGTCGACATGTACGAGAATCCAGATGGCTCGTCATTCAACTGGGATGATATATTCCCGGGTTTTAACACGGGTTCATCAGAGCTGCGCCGCAAATACATGTGCGTGGCCATAGACCAGGGAAGCACTGTGGTAACATCCACCCTCGACTGCGACACGACAAAGGTGCTGGACGCTTACCGCAACCGCGACCTGCGTCTATGCCTTAATGTAATCACTCCGTACTCCCACTACCTCGGGACTGACGCCGGTTCCAATCCCATGGACAAGCAGTTCGTTCTTGCCGACGCCACTCAGGGCGGCGCCCCAATGGAAGCCATGGCCTTCATGCGGAATTCCGAGGGCTGGAATTCCTATTTCTGGCGGAAATGGATTCCGAACGGTAATCTCGACGGTTATTGGGGTGAGTATAACCGTACCCCCTACGAATTTCCCCTGATTCGTCTCGGTGATGTAATACTGATGCTTGCCGAGGCCTACAATGAGAGCGGCCATATGGACAAGGCTGTAGTCGAGGTCAACAAGATCCGTGACCGCGTCGGCATGCCGGGCCTTAACACCGGCGCAGAATGGCTGGCAGTAGGAGGCAAGGAAGAAATGGCCGGACGAATCCGCCGGGAACGCGCTTTCGAACTGGCCGGTGAAGGCCAGCGGTACTGGGACTTGCGCCGCTGGGGATTGCTCGAATCTTCGGTGAAGAACGCCACCGACATTTTCGGCGACCTGATGTATACCCGCGCCTACCAGAAGCGCCACGAGCTGTGGCCCATCCCCCTCGTCGAGATGGAACGTAACCGCAACCTCACCCAAAACGAAGGGTGGTAATTTTAATACTTTGTAAAATAAGAGCAGGCGGCCAAACGGAAATTACCGTTGGCCGCCTGCGGTTGTGTTTCAGGGTTGGTTAGATGTGTCAGTCTTGAGCGCCACCTCCGATTGTAGATGAGTTCGGCGATGCCATCGAACCCCAGCCCATGGGCGCGATTGTGGAGATTCCGTTTGATTCGACTGTCGTGTTGGGTGCGGCCGCATGGTATGTGTGTATTAGTGGAATCACCCTTCCGACATGGCCTTCGTGCGGTCGAGCAATATCTCGTCCATATGTTCCTTGGCCCATTGTATCAGCTGGTTTACAATGGGGAAGAGAGAGTGGGCCCGGTCGGTGAGCGTATATTCTACCCGTGGAGGAACCTCGGCATAGACTGTCCTGCGGACAAACCCGTCGGCTTGAAGGGTACGCAGGGTAAGCACAAGCATCTTTTGGGATATGTCGGGCAGCTCGGCAGAAAGGTCGCGGAAACGCATTGAGTCGTGGCCGTTGAGGGTGTATAGCACCAGCAGGGTCCATTTGTCGCTGATGCGGTTCAGTATGTTTCTAATCGGGCAGTCCGGGTATAGTTCGTTCTTGTTGAAATTCCGCTCCATAATACATATCATTCTGAAATTCAATAAAACTTCACAAAAGTAAGAAATTATCACAAAGCTACCAAGACGCAGCCTTTTTATTCCCGCTTAATAAAAGTTAAATAAAATTTGGACATGAGCATAGTCGGGGTTGTCAATCAGTAATACTAACCTTGATGAAAGTAATGGAAGTGACAGGTCAGTGGGTTATTCAGCGAACCAATTGTTTATATTTGTGGTATAGTAAGTAATGATGTTTCAATCAAATAACAATAAATAATCTCACAATATGGATAAAAAAGTAGCACTTATCGGCGCGAGCGGTTTTGTAGGCTCGGCCATCCTCAACGAACTTCTCAACCGTGGTTATCAGGTGGAGGCACTTGTAAACCACCCCGAAAAAATCAAAATTGACAATCCGGCCCTCACCGTTAAAAAAGTGGACGTGGCTGATGAAAAAAGCCTCGAGGAAGACCTTAAAGGCTATGAAAATGTAATCAGCGCCTATAATCCCGGTTGGGCTAATCCCAATATCTATGAAGACACCCTCACCAACTATCCAAAGATTCTTGAAGCCGCCAAAAAGGCTGGCGTGAAACGTCTCCTTATCGTAGGCGGTGCCGGCACCCTTTTCGTAAAGCCCGGCGTGCGTTTGGTCGACACCGGCACTCTTCCCGCTGAATGGCTCCCCGGTGTTAAGTCGCTCGGCGAGTTTTACCTCAATACTCTTATTCCGGAAAAAGACATCGACTGGGTGTTCTTCTCGCCCGCAGGCAACCTCGGCGATATGGGCGCCAAAGGCCCCGGCAAACGTACAGGTGTGTATCGCCTCGGCAAAGATGACATGATATTCGACAAGGATGGCAACAGCTTTATTTCGGTCGAGGACTACGCCAAGGCTATGGTTGATGAACTCGCCGAACCGGCTCATCACAAAGAACGTTTCACAATCGGATATTAATGGGTATGGACGAAAAACTGCTTGAAATATTCCAAAAGAACAAGGAGGTTGCCTTTGCCACTTCGGTTGACGGGCGCCCCCATCTGCGCATCTTCCAGATTATGAAGATTGACGGCAACGACATCTACTTTGCAACTTCGCCCAAAAAAGATGTCTATGCACAGCTTCAGGCAAATCCCCAAGTGGCGGCTCTTGATTTGAAAGGCGCTTCGTTTGCGAGAGTGTCAGGCACGATTGATTTTGATGTGCCCGACGAGGTGCAGCGCGAGATTTATGAATCGAATCCCGTCTTGCCCCATCTCTACAAGACTTACAAGGATCTGGCTTACCTGCGTCTACCGGTGGAATCTGCCGACTATTTCGATCTCCGCACCACGCCCCCCACACTGGTTCATTATGACTTCTGAAAAAGAAAAACTTGATTTACTGCTCCGGTCGCTCCTCTCCGAGCGGCCGGAGTATTCCGACATAAAGGTCCCGGCCTCGCTGGAAGATAAGCGTAATCTGTTACGCGCCCTGATGAATGTGCGTAATCCCGCTCCTATCTCCGACGAAGTACTTAAATTGCAGGACGAGGAACTGGCCACCCAGCGCGACGAGAAAGGAGTGGTTCATCTTGACACAATCCCTCCCTCGCCGGTGTATCCGGCCCTGCGCCTGTGGCAGGGCGACATCACGCGCCTTGCGGTCGACGCCATCGTTAATGCTGCCAATTCTCAGATGCTGGGATGTTTTGTCCCGTTGCACCGCTGCATAGACAACGCCATTCACTCGGCAGCCGGAATGGAGCTTAGGCAGGAATGTGACCATATAATGCATGAACAGGGCCATCCCGAGCCCACGGGCAAGGCCAAGATAACGCGGGGATATAACTTACCTGCCAAATGGGTTATCCATACTGTTGGCCCCATCGTATACGGCCCGGCTCCGACTGAGGAAGACCGACGCCTGCTGGCCGACTGCTACCGCAATTGCATGGCTCTTGCCGATCGCCGCAGTGTGGAATCCATCGCCTTCTGCTGCATCTCGACGGGTGAGTTCCGTTTCCCACAGGCCGAGGCTGCCGACATTGCAGTCGCCACCGTCAGGGAATATCTTGCGGGGCATAAGAATTGCAACGTGAAAACCGTGGTGTTCAACGTGTTCAAGGACGAGGATTATTCACTCTATAAACATTTGTTGGGCTATGAATGATTTTAAAGAAAAGTTGTTATTGGCAAGAAAGAAGCTTGAAGCTGCCGATGCGGTTGTGGTCGGCGCCGGCGCCGGCCTTTCGGCAGCTGCGGGTTTGGATTATTCAGGGGATGAATATCGTAAGGAATTTGCTGATTATATCAAGAAATATGGATTTCCCGACTTGTATTCATCCAGTTTCTACGAATTTCCAACCGAAGGGCAACGCTGGGCGCGTTGGGCCCGTCATATTGACTACATACGCTTCCGGCCGGGCGCGATGCCCCTATATAAGGAGCTTTACGATCTGGTTAAGGACAAAAATTATTTTGTGATTACCACAAATGTCGACGCCCAGTTCCGCAAGGCCGGATTCGATTCATCCAGGATTTTTGAGGTGCAGGGTGATTACGGACTGATGCAATGTGCCGTGGGCTGCCACCCGAAACTATACTCGGACAAGGAGACAGTCGAGAATATCCTGGGTCATTCGCATGACCTTACAGTAGATAAGGAATATGTCCCCGTGTGCCCTGTGTGCGGAGGAAATATGGACGTCCATGTGCGCAAAAATCAATACTTCGTACAGGATAAAGCCTGGGATGAGGCAGCATCGCGCTATGAGGAATTTATGAAACGGCATGCCGATAGCGGTCGGGTGGTGTTGCTGGAGCTCGGCATAGGCTACAATACCCCGGCCATCATACGCTTTCCGTTTGAGCGTGTGGTCTACCACAATCCCAACGCGACCCTCATACGCCTGAACGCGGAATATCCCGACGGACCGGCCGAAACAGCCTCGCGCACCATCTCGTTCACTGAAAATATGGGCGAGGTTATTGATAAACTTAAAGCTACAGCCAATTGATGAAACAAAAACTTATTTTGGCCGGCCTGCTTGCCGGCAGCGCAGCCCTTACCTCGATGGCACAGACCGACGCCCTTAGATTTAATCCTGACAATTACATCCGTCAGTCCCTAACGATGCCCGACGGACGCGAGGTGTCATACAAGGCATACGAAGGAATCTACTATGTGACCAATATTGAGGATTCTGTTTATCAAACCCTTAACATATATGTACCTGACCGACTGGCCAACATTCCCCGGGTTCCGGTGTTGCTGCGCACATATGTCGGTGGATATGCGGCCTCCACGGCTAAGTCTCCTTCGGCCTCGGATGCGACTGGCCGTGCCTTGTCGGAAGGCTACGTGGTGTGTATTCCCGGCTCGCGCGGATCCAACTCGACGGTCGAGCGCGATGGTTCGGTGATCTATACCGGCATCGCGCCAAACGGACTGCTCGACTTGAAGGCGGCGGTGCGCTATCTAAGGTATAACGATGATGCCATCCCCGGCAGTTCCGAACTGATATTTACCGATGGAACGAGCGCCGGTGGTGCCATGTCGTCGCTGCTGGGCGCAACAGGCAACAGCAAGGATTATGCCGAATCTCTCAGAAAAATGGGAGCGGCTGATGTGCGCGATGATGTGTTCGCGGCAATCTGCTATTGTCCAATCACCGACCTCAACCATGCCGATATGGAATATGAGTGGCTGTATGGCTGCACCAACACGGGTGTCCGCCATCTCAGCGAGGACCAGATAGTCATTTCGGACGAACTTGCTGCGGAATGTCCAGCATACATCAACTCGCTTGGCCTAACAAAGCCTGACGGAACCCTTCTCACGGCAGATAATTATAAGGAATACCTCAAGGGCTTCCTTATTGAATCCGCCCACAGGGCATTGCAGGAAGGATGCGAGATACCCGATTCCATCGGCTTTAAGTTCTATCAGGATAAGATGGAGCCGATGGGCGCAGGTCCTGGCGGTCCGATACCTGCGGGGGAACAGAGGCCTCCGTTTGGTGACGGGCGGCAGGCTCCGTCGTTCGGTCCAGGGAACGCTCCCCGTTTCAACAAGACGTCAGACTTCGTGACCGGCCTTGACCTCGACAAGTATCTTGCTTATGTCGCTTCTGTCACTCCGTTGAAAACACCGCCGGCCTTTGATCAGATGGGCGTGCTGATTGAAACTCCGTCGCCCGAGAACAAAGTGTTCGGCAATAAGAACGGCGATGCCGCGAATTTCACTGATTTCAGCCTGCGTCACCGTCTGCACGATTCAAAGGCAAAACTCAGTGCGGACATGACGCGCCGCGTTGCACTCATGAATCCGATGAACTACATTGGCAACGGCAGCGCAAAGGTGGCACCCAACTGGTATATACGCCACGGAGCAAAGGACCGCGACACATCATTTCTTGTTCCCGTCAACCTTGCAACCAAGCTAATGAACGCAGGCAAGAATGTGGACTTCGCCCTTCCGTGGAACCGCCCCCACTCGGGCGACTACAATCTCGATGATCTTTTCCGCTGGATTGCGTCAACAATCCAATAATCACCGCCTCTGTCAAAATCAGGTTCCCGGCAAACATTCTGTCAGCTCATAACAGAATGTTTGCCGGGAACTTATTGTAGTGTTATTATATTATACTGTCGTCCCTACTTTCTTTGTGGACAGCCTATTGCATCAGGCTGAGGAGGGTGTCTTTGTTGAGTTTCGAGAGGTCGATGTCGGGCTTGGTGGACGAGGTGGGGGCGTGCTCGCGGAAGCCGGCTGCCAAAAGAATGGTGCGGAGGGGAATGCTTGAACTCAGGCGTGATGAAAGGGCGTGAAGCATGTCGAGTTCGGACGTGGTGTTTGGAACTCTTGCTTTGCCTGAGCCGAGGGCGCCGAAATACAGATGTCTGTCTGTGACGATGCCGATGGCTGTTGTCTGAGCGTCAGACACAATGTCTTCGCTGAACAGAATTGAATCAGGTCTTACCATGTAGCTTGTTGGCAGCTCGTCAAGATTGTCGCTGGCGAAGAAAAGGCGGAAGCGTGAACCAGCCTCTCCGTTGTAACGGGCTACAGAAATAATGGAGTCGGGCCATGATTCTCCGCGTCCATAGAAAATTTCGGTGGCTTCGGGGTCGGCATCCGTCATGTCGCCGGAAAACAGCAGCCCGTCGTCTTTGTGGTTGGCAGCCCAACCAAGTCGGCGCCCGTCGGAAACGGTCAGCCAAAGGTCGAAGTCGCGCGTTCCCCATTCGTTGCGCCAATATATGCCGATGAGGTTGTTGGACCGCAGGCGATAGGCTGAGCCAAAGGGAACGTTCCCGACAAACTGGCGCTCGCTTGTAGGGGCTGCGAGTTCGATATTTTCGGGAAAGCGAACGGTCAAGGCATGGCCGTCGGGCGAAATCGCTTTGATTCGGAGACGTTCGGCGAGCTCATCAATGATTATCGCCGACAGTTGAGCTGCAGGATGAGCGGGTTGTGAAGCATGGCGGACCGGAGCGACAAACAACTTGCCGTTACGGATTATGTAGGCCTTGGATTTAGATTCTGCTTCAACAGAACGTAAATAGTTGATTACCCTTATCAGCTTTAAATTGGATTTTTCACGTTTTACGGCCTCTTGAATGTCGGCGAGGGAATGTTGTGGATTCAGTATTGATTCAAGTACCCCGATGCGGAGGGGGCGATGGAACCGTGGCGCAAGTTTGCGCAGGCGGTTGACAATGGCGGCAGCACGTTGGCCATCCGGAGTGGCCATGCCTTTAAATCCCTGGCGTAATGCGAGAAATATAGGTTTGTAGCGGTAGAATACCGATGCGAGACCTTCGAGTTGGGTGGCTGAAAAGTTGAGGAACATCGCGGTTATCTTTTCCGCATTGGCTGTGATGGCTGCAAGGGCGGTGTCGTTTTTTATAATCAGCGACTTGCCTGTGGTCTTGAATACGAGGAGTCGAATGAGGCTTTCGGGATTTTCAGGGACGACGCCGAGCATGTCGCACAATCTCAGTTGCGCTTCGCGGTTGCCGACAGAATCAATGTCGATGGTCCAGCCATAGGAGGCGTGATACTGGCGCAGTTGCTCGCACAGCAGGTCGAGTAACTCATCGGAAAGGGCGCCCGGAGTTGTGAGCATGGCCGCAATGCGGTCAAACAGTTGGCGGGGCGTGCAGGGCATCAGCAGAGTGAATTCCGCGAAATCGGGTGTCGGGTAATGCGGGTTCATTGTAAACGCACGCCCTTGATAGTCGGTGCCGTATGTAGTTGCATAATGCACCATCTGCAATATGCGCATTTCGAGTTCTGACCGGCGTGCCACATCCTGCCATTCTTTGTAGAAAGTGGAATTTAAGTTTGCTTGCCTCGTCTTGAGGAAAGCTATTACATCGGGCGTGCAGGCGTCGGGATGGACAAAGTATCCGCACTTCATGGCATACTTATTCACTTCCACGGCATCGAGCAGCGGAGTGTCGGGATTGACGGCCACAAGACCGAATGTTTTTATCAATGCAGGCAACATGGCTGGGGAATATTACAATAAAGGCGGCCGGCGGGAGGTAAATCATCATAATTGAAAAAATAGGAACCTCCTGTGCCGAACCGCCGTTGTGCGTCAGGCAGTTTTGATGTTATAATGCTTTAATGGCGCATAATGTTCGCATGTGGTCAGATACCGTTGTCGTATGATGTAAGGGATTCTTTGGCGTAGGCAGGAATCTCGGCAGAGGCAAGAGTGGCCGGATCAAAGCCGGCCATGACTGTGCGGGCCATACATTTTACTTCGCCGGTGGCTGTATTAACTATGCGTTGCTCGAGCGTAAGCGACTTGTCGCCGAGGTGGATGGTCTGGGTCATTACGGCGAGCGGTTCGTTGAGAAAAGACGGAGCGAAGAAATCGCAGTTGATGTTGACAATCACGACGGCAAGTCCGCTTTTCATGAAGTCTTTACCGAGGGCATCCTCGAAATAACGGAGTTTGCCGAGGTCAAAAAATTGCAGATATACCGAGTTGTTGACATGACCGAACATGTCGATGTCGTTGAACCTGAGCTGGACGTCGAGTTTATGACGGAAAGGCTTCACAGGAGCCGGAACGCGTGGATTGGTAGACATTTTATCAGTGTATTGAAATTTTTTTTATTATACGTTTGCCGACCGCTCTGTTCAGTTGTTCGATGAACAACGGGAGCATGTAGGCAAGCTCGCTTTTCAGCGGACCCGAGTCGATGAATACATGAAGGGTGTCGCCGTCGACAAAACGGCGGGTGGTGTGATGGTTGATGTAAGCGCTGGCAACTTCGCTCCAAAGATAGCAAATCTTATGGCGGTCGAAGGCCGCCGTGTCGCCATTACTCTCCATCATGGCCTTCAGGATGTCGCCGACAGCGAGCGCCTCAGTCCGTTCCATCAGTCATTACCCGCGTAAAGACACCGCCGTCAACACTCCACATGCGATAGTCAGGACCACTGAGTGCCATGATCTCGTCGAGGTGCTTTCGGTTGGTGTCGGTTATGAATATCTGGCCGAATTTGTCCCTGCCGACAATGGACATTATACGCTCGACGCGTATTGAGTCGAGTTTATCGAAGATGTCGTCAAGCAACAACAGGGGGCTTTGGCCGGTTGCCCGCCGCAAAAACTCATACTGTGCCAACCGCAGGGCTATGGTGAAGGTTTTCATCTGTCCCTGGGACGCCGTCTGCTTTGCCGACATTCCTGAAAGGGTGAAGGCGATGTCGTCGCGGTGAGGGCCGACAGTGGTGAACTTCAACGCTGAGTCGCGTTGGCGCGCATGGTCGAGGGCGTTGATGAGCGAGGTATGGTCGCTGCCGCTCTGTATATACTCCAGCCCCGCATCCTCCTCGTCACCGGCAATTTCGGCATAATATTCGCCGAAAATTCTGGCAAGTTCGGCAATATTTTCCGCCCGCCTGCGGCGTATCAGCGCCGCCGTGGAATCCATTATAATCTCGACGGATTCAAACAGCATGGGATCCGTGAAGCCATCGCGCAGCATGCGGTTGCGCTGTTCGAGCGCCTGATTGTATCGGATAAGCGCATCGAGGTAGGGCGCGTCGGCCTGCGATATTATCATGTCGATAAAACGGCGGCGCTCTTCCGACCCTTCGGTAATCAGACTTTGGTCGGCCGGTGCTGACATCACGGCCGGAAAAAGTCCTATGTGGGCGCTGATGCGTTTGTACTCTTTCCCTCCGCGGCGGAAACTCTTCCGGGCTCCGCGACGCAGACCTACGTTTATTTCCTCGTCGGCTCCATGACGTTCATAGTGTCCGTTGACGATTCCGAAATCTTCTCCGCGCCGTATCAGCATTGCGTCGGGCAACCGGCTGAAACTCTTTGCAAAGCTCAGAAAGTGAATGGCATCGAGCAGATTGCTCTTGCCCATGCCGTTATTGCCCAAAAGACAATTGATTTTGGGCGAAAATTCAAGAGACGCAAATGCGATATTCTTGAAATTTGTAAGGGCAAGGGTCTTTAAGAGCATTACGGTGGATTTTTATAAGGGTATTATTTTCCGGCTTTGTTGAAGGCTTCGTTGAAGAAAAGCAGGTGATACAGAATTGAATTGCGCCAATAGGCCTGGGTGTGGGCGCCGGGACGAACGGTATAATCGTGAGGAATCTTGGCCTTTACAAGTTCGGCGTGGAGATTGTCGTTCACCTCAGCAAAGAAATCGTCAATGCCGCAGTCAAACGTTATGTTCAGTTGCCCGGGTGTGAGCGAGGGAACGAGGTTTATCACCGTGTGCTGTTCCCATACGTCAGGATTCTTATCTTTCTCGCCGAGGGCGTCTTTCATTTTCCAGCGGTCGGGGAAAGGGCGTATGTCTACGCCTCCGCTCATTGAGCCGGCGTTACCCCAGATGTCGCTGTGGCGGAACGCGAGCCACATGGCTCCGTGGCCTCCCATGCTCAGGCCGGTTATGGCGCGTTGCGGGGCCTCGGCTTTGGTGGGATAATTTGTATCGACATACGGGACAAGGTCGTTGACAAAGAAACTTTCCATCTGCATTTCAGGATTGGCCGGAGCATCCCAATACCAGCTGTTGCGTCCGTCGGGCATCACCATCACCATCCCGTATTCGTCGGCAAGCGCGGGCAGGTCGGGACGTGTGCCGAGCCACGCCTTGTGGTTTCCGCCAAAGCCGTTGAGCATGTAGACGGTAGGAAAACGTTCGCCGTTTTTGGCTGCGTCGGGTGTTATTATCACCACCTTTTCAGGCGTGGCGAGATATTTTGTGGCTATTGCGACGGTATCGACCGTGGCGGCTTTCATCCCGTACAGCGACGAGAGAGCCAGTACTGTAAGAAATAGTTTCTTTATCATTGGTGTTGTTTTAAGGTGTCAGTAGGATTGGGGCGGAGTCATGGGGAATCCTTGCTCCCCATGACTCTTTCCTTTTCCTTGTATTGTGTATTGCAGGTCGATTATTTTGCGATTTGTTCCCAGAGGGTCTGGAATGCCTGTTCAAGACCTTCGGCGTCTTTGCCGCCGGCCTGCGCGAATCCAGGCTGGCCACCACCGCCGCCTTTGATGGCTTTGGCTGCCGAGCGGACAATGGCAGATGCGTTAAGGCCACCCTTGACAAGGTCGTCGGTGAGCATCACCGTAAGGAGCGGTTTGCCCGCGATGTCGCGCGTGGCGGCGATGAAAGCTGTTGATTCCGGCGATTTGGCACGGATGCCAAAGGCAACGTTCTTGACCACTTCGGGCATCCTGACGCCTTTGAGGGCCACCACCTTGATGCCGTTTTCAATCACGGCCTTGTCGATAAGTTCGGCTGTCAGTGAGGCGACGCGCTCGTTGAAGGCGTCCTCGGCCTGTTTGCGCAGCGAGGCGTTCTCGTCGAGCGATTTGCGCAGCGCGCCTACGACATCGGGTGTGTTGTTAAGCATTTCGGCGATTGTGCGTACGGTGGCGCTCATTCCGTCTATGGTGTTCTCCACTTCTTCGCCTGTAATGGCTTCGATGCGGCGGATGCCGGCGGCGATTGAACTTTCCGACATAATTTTAATCATGCCGATGTTGCCGGTGTTGGCCACATGGGTACCGCCGCAGAGTTCAACAGAATCGCCATATCGGATTACGCGCACCTCATCGCCGTATTTTTCGCCGAAGAGAGCCATGGCGCCCATTGCCTGAGCTTCGGCGATGGGAACCTCGCGGCGCTCGTCGCGGGCGATGGCTTCGCGGACGCGTTTGTTGGCGAGGCGTTCAACCTTCGACAGTTCCTCGGGAGTTACTTTCTGGAAGTGGGAGAAGTCGAAGCGGAGAGAGTGGGGAGTCACGAGTGAACCTTTCTGTTCAACATGCGTGCCGAGCACTTCGCGGAGAGCCTGGTGAAGCAGGTGGGTTGCCGAGTGGTTGGCCGAGATGGCGCGGCGGATGTCTTTATCGACGGCCGCACGGAAGCTGGCGTTGATGTCGGAGGGAAGTTTCTTTACCAGATGCACACCCATGCCGTTCTCGCGCTTTGTGTCGTATATTTCGACAGATTCGCCGGTGGCGACATCGGTCAATGTGCCGCGGTCACCTACCTGACCGCCCATTTCGGCGTAGAAGGGAGTCTCGGCGAGCACAACCTGGTAGAATTCCTGATTCTTTTGTTTTACCTTGCGGTAGCGCAGTATGGAAGTCTCCACTTCGAGCTTGTCATATCCGACGAAAGCCTGCTCGCCCTCGTTGACAGTCTGCCAGTCGGTAGCCTCGACGGCTGCGGCGCTGCGGGCGCGCTGTTTCTGAGCCTGCATTTCTTTGTCAAACTCGGCCTGGTCGAGCGTCATGCCGTTTTCTTTAAGGATGAGTTCGGTGAGGTCGAGGGGGAAACCGTAAGTGTCGTAAAGGGTGAAGGCCTGTTTGCCTGAGATTTCATTTTTGCCGGCGCCCTTAGCCTCGCGGATGGCGTCGTCGAGCATGCGGATGCCGTTTTCAAGGGTGCGGAGGAACGAGTCTTCCTCTTCCTTGATTACCTTCATGATGAGGTCGCGCTGGGCGGGAAGTTCAGGATACGCGTCACCCATGTTGTCGATGAGGGTGTCGACGAGCAGATACATGAACGCCTGCTTGCGGTCGAGGAAAGTATAGGCATAACGCACCGCGCGGCGCAGGATGCGGCGGATTACATAACCGGCCTTTGCATTGGAGGGCAGCTGTGAGTCGGCAATCGAGAAAGCGATGGTGCGCACGTGGTCGGCGATAACGCGCATTGCCACGTCTGTCGCCTGATCCTTTCCGTATTCCTTGCCGGAGAGTTCTGCAATCTTGGCGATGAGCGGGGTGAAAACATCCGTGTCGTAGTTGGATGTCTTGCCCTGAAGGGCCATGCAGAGGCGCTCGAAGCCCATGCCAGTGTCGATAACCTTGGCGGGGAGCGGCTCGAGGGAACCGTTGGCCAGTCGGTTGTACTGCATGAACACGAGGTTCCATATTTCGATTACCTGGGGATGATCTTTGTTGACCATCTCGGCGCCGGAAATTTTTGCGCGCTCCTCGTCGGAACGCAGGTCGATGTGTATTTCCGAGCAGGGACCGCAGGGGCCGGTGTCGCCCATTTCCCAGAAATTATCGTGTTTGTTGCCGTTTATGATGTGAGATGCGGGAAGATGTTTTTCCCAGATTGCGGCAGCTTCGTCGTCGCGTCCGAGGCCTTCGGCGGGCGAACCTTCAAAAACTGTCGCATAGAGACGTTCGGGATTGAGTTTGAGCACATCCACCAGATATTCCCAGGCCCAGTCGATGGCCTCGCGCTTGAAATAGTCGCCGAACGACCAGTTGCCGAGCATCTCGAACATGGTGTGGTGGTAAGTGTCGTGTCCGACCTCCTCGAGGTCGTTGTGCTTGCCGCTCACGCGGAGACATTTCTGCGAGTCGGCCACGCGCTGATATTTCGCCGCCTTGTTGCCGAGGATGATGTCTTTGAACTGGTTCATACCGGCATTGGTGAACATCAGGGTGGGGTCATCTTTGATGACCATGGGGGCCGACGGCACGATGCGGTGGCCCTTGCTCTCGAAGAAGTCCTTGAACGACTTGCGTATTTCCTTTGCTGTAAGCATTTTAAGAAACGTGATATATAATATAGGTGTTATTGTTCGGAAATTTTACAAAAATATTATGCAAAATTACGATAAAACCACTAATTTTGCAACAGCAATGAGCAAGAAAAAGACCTTTTACCGCTATAATCCAGTCACGGAAAATTACGAGCGCGTATATCCGTCGCGCAAGGAAAAAATGTGGGCTGTGGCGCGCCAGACAACCATTGGCGCCGTCATTGGCGCGGGGCTTTTCATGCTGGCCTATTACCTGGTCGATTTTCCACGCGAGCGCGAGCTGGTGGCTGCCAATGAAAAGCTGGAGGCGCAGTTCTCCACCCTGAACCGCCGTTCGGACGAGGCGCTTGCCGTGATGCGCGACCTGGCAGCCCGCGACAATAATTTCTACCGGGTGGTGATGCAGGCCGAGCCATTGAGCGATGCGGCCCGATATGCCGGCCTCGAGCGCCAGCGGAATTACGAGGCGCTCGATTCAATGACCGACCTGTCGCTGGTGCGCACGGTCAGCGACAAGCTTGACCTGCTGGACAACATGGTGTACCACCAGATAAAGTCATTTGACTTTCTTAAATCGCAGGCGGCCACGATGAGCGACCGCATATCCCACATTCCGGCTATCCAGCCTATTTCATCGAAGTTCCTGAAAACGATGGCATCGGGTTACGGGTACCGCCATGACCCCATATACGGAACATCGAAATTCCATGCGGGTATGGATTTTTCAGCCGCCATAGGCACGCCAGTATACGCCACCGGCGACGGCACTGTCAAAGTGGCCGGCTGGGAGAGCGGATATGGAAATTCGATTGACATAGACCACGGCTTCAATTACCTGACCCGTTACGCGCATCTGTCGGAAATTCTGGTGAAACCTGGCCAGGCTGTCAAACGCGGAGACCTCATCGGCAAGGTCGGCAACACGGGGAAATCGACTGGCCCTCACCTGCATTATGAGGTGCGTCACCGTGGCGAGCCGCAGAACCCCGTGAATTATTATTTTATGGACCTCACCCCCGAGCAGTATGACGAAATGATTCGTCAGGCGGAAAATGCCGGGCACGTTATGGACTGATATGGATACTCTTGACAAAAAATTCTACAAAATCAGCGAAGTGGCAGAAATTCTCGGGATTCCCGCTTCCACCCTGAGGTTCTGGGAAAGCAAGTTCACGGTCATCAAACCGCGCCGCAATGCCGGAGGCACCCGGTTCTATACCTCGTCCGACATGGATAAGATACGTATGATTCACTTTCTTGTCAAGGAAAAGGGGCTGAAACTTGAAGCGGCTCAGGAGCAGCTGCGCAGCAATCCCGGGGGTGTGTCGAGGCGTTATGCGGCGATTACCCGCCTGCGCGAAATCCGCGATAAGCTCGACAACCTTCTGACCTCGCTGAACAAAATGAGATAATATACAAAAAGCGGTCACACCCCTGGGGCTGCGACCGCTGTGGGGGCCACATCAAAGGATGCGATGAAACTCCGAAAAGACAGGATTTGAGTTCTCGCCGTCCTTTGTAATCCTCCGGCATAAAGCCTCCGGCCTAAGCCGGAGCGAGGCCCGCCATCGGGCGGCTAAGATTGTCTCGGTATTTCACGTAAAATTGACGAGTTTCCCAATCAACTTTGATGCGGCAGTATTTTCAATGAACTCTGTGGCGTTGCTTTGATTTTATAACGCAAAGTTACGCAAGATGGTTCAAACATCCAAATTTTACGCCGAAAAATTTGTCGGCCGAACGCGCTTATTCCGGCAGGAGTGCGTAGGCGAGAACTTGGTCGACGGTATCGACATAATGGAACGTCAATCCAGTCACGTAATTGGCTGGAATGTCCTCGATGTCGCGGCGGTTCTCGGAACTCAGCACGATGTCGGTGATGCCGGCGCGTTTTGCTGCGAGGATTTTTTCTTTGATGCCTCCGACTGGCAGCACCTTGCCGCGCAGGGTTATCTCGCCGGTCATGGCTATGCGCTCGCGCACCTTCCTTGATGTGAAAGCCGATGCAATGGCAGTAGCGATGGTGATGCCGGCCGACGGACCGTCTTTTGGAATAGCGCCTTCGGGGAAGTGGATGTGCAGGTTGTTCTGGTCGAATTTTTCGGTTGGAATCTGAAGATGGTCGGCATGGCTCTTGACCCATTGCAGGGCGATGGTTGCCGATTCCTTCATAACGTCGCCGAGGTTGCCGGTTATCGACAGACGGTCGCCCTTGCCGGGAGCGAGCGAAGCCTCGGCAAGAAGAATTTCGCCGCCCACCTGCGTCCAGGCCAGGCCGGTCACAACGCCTGTAAATTCATTTCCCTCGTATTTGTCCTTGTTGTAACGTGGCAGGCCGAGAAGTCCCTGCAGGTCGGCGGGCGTGACGGGGTCGGGGAACGATTCGCCGCACGCCTTTGCAAGTATGTGCTTGCGCACGAGCGAACCGAGCTGTTTCTCAAGAGTGCGGACGCCGCTCTCGGCGGTGTAATCCTCGATTAGCGCCGTCAGGCCCTCGTCGGTAATGTTGAAGCCTGACTCCGCGTCAAGTCCACATTCCTTCAATACTTTCGGCAGGAGGTGGCGGCGGGCAATCTCTATCTTCTCCTCAAGAAGGTAGCCGGAGAGTTCGATTATTTCCATGCGGTCAAGCAGAGGGGGATCGATGGTCGAGAGGGTGTTGGCCGTGGCGATGAACAGGACTTTCGACAGATCGTAGTCAAGGTCGATGTAATTGTCGTGGAAGGTGGTGTTCTGTTCCGGGTCGAGGACCTCGAGCAATGCCGAAGCGGGGTCGCCCTTGTGGTCGCGTCCGAGTTTGTCGACTTCGTCAAGCAGGAGCACGGGGTTTGTGACGCCGGCTTCCTTCATGGCCTTGATTATGCGGCCGGGCATTGCGCCGATGTAGGTGCGCCGGTGTCCGCGTATTTCAGCCTCGTCATGTACGCCACCGAGCGACACGCGCTGGTATTTGCGGCCCATGGCTTCGGCCACTGACCGTCCCAACGATGTTTTGCCAACTCCGGGAGGGCCAACGAGGCAGATTATCGGAGATTTTGCCGATGGATTGTTGAGGAGCACCACCGCAATCTGTTCGAGGATGCGGCGGTTGATTTTTTCAAGGCCGTAATGGCTGCTTTCCATCACTTCGCGTGCATGCGCGATGTCGTTTTCAACTTCGGCCGGGTGCCAGGGCAGTTCGACGAGGTTTTCGAGATATGCGTATTCCACCGAGTAGTCGGGAGTGGACGGGTTGAGACGGCGCAGTTTGGCCAGTTGCTTGTCGAACACCGCGCGGGCATATTCAGGCATCCCGGCCTCGTCGGCGCGGCGGGTGAGCGATTCAGCGTCGTCATCCTCCGTGTCGCCGTAGAGCTCCTCCTTGATGGCGTCCATCTGGCTCTGAAGGAAAGCCGAGCGCTGGCTGTCGCTCATCTTGCTTTTTGCGCGGGCCATGACGTCCTCGTAGACTTTCATCTTGTTGTCGGTGTCGACAAGGTGACGAAGCAACTCCATGGCTCGTTGGCCAAGTTGCCCTTTCGACAGCATGTCGATTTTTTGCTGCGCGTCGGCGGGGATGTTGGTGGCGATGTAGTTGAGACGGTCGACAAGGTCCTTGATGGAGGACAGGGAATTGGCAAAGGAATGGTCGCCGTTGCTCGAACGTGTTGCGATTTCTCCGGCCATGCTCGTCACGGCTGTCATCGTGGCTTCAAATTCAGCTTCGTCGGCAGGCTCTTTGTCGGAAAGAAGTTTCACTTTGGCCGAGAGGGAGCCGGGGTAAATGGCCGAGGCGCCCTTTCCGAGCACACGGAAGCGCTCGCGCCCGCGGATGATGGCGGTGTGCGAGCCGTCGGGCAGTTCGACTACCTGAAAGACATCGGCCACCACGCCATAGCGGTGCAACCCTTTGGTCACCGAAGGAGATTCGGTGTCAGGGTCGACCTGGCACACGATGCCGATGGGCTGGTGCTCGTCAGAAGCACGTCGGGCCAGCTCGAGCGAGGAATCACGGGTGATGGCGATGGGTATCGTCACGCCTGGAAAGAGCACGAGGTTGCGTGTGGCAAGTATGGGGAGGTCGGTTGTGTCGACGGGTTTGTTGAATTTTTCAGGATTTATTTCGATGTGGCCCACCTGGACTACCTTGGTGGACTCGTCGTTGTCTTTACTCATATTCAGTTGCTAACCGGTTCAATTCGCTAACGGGGTGCAAAGTTAGCTATTTTTTTCCGTTTGACAAAAAACGTCAGTTTGACCTGATGTCCTGCGGAATCATAAGCCAATGCCTGTAGAAGGAGCCAAGCGAGCGGACAATCCTGTGCCAGTAGGCGTCTCCGGCACCTTCAAGCAGTTTGCCTGCCGATGCGGCGTCGCTCTGCACGGCCCATGTGTCTGCCTCGATTTCCTCGTCAAGCTGGCCGGGCGTCCAGCCGCTGTATCCGACGAAGAAACGGAGCATCCCGTCGATGGGATAGCCCTGGTTGACATAGTCGATTGCGGCTGCGAAATCTCCTCCGATCCATTGCCCGGGGGCGTATTGACGGGCATCGGGGATGATGGAATCGCCGAGGGTATGCACGAAAAAAAGGCGGTCCTGGCTCAGCGGTCCTCCGCAATACACCGGGACCGGCTCCTCGCGGGTGACGCCGTCGAGAACTTCCGACAGCGTGGACTGAATCGGGAGGTTGAGCACAGCTCCTGTCGTCCCTTCTTCGGCGCTGTGGTCGATGACGGTGATTACTGCCCGGTTGAACCACTCTTCCTGCAAGAAAGGCTGGGCCACGAGGAGGTCACCAGTATGTACCGGCACCTTCAGGGTGGAAATGTCAAGAAAAGATGTTTTGATATTTTTCATCGGGCAAAAATTTGGCGGTGGAGTGTCTACGGTTGGCCGGGGAGTTTTATTGTCGGAATTCCGACTGATTCAAACAGCCGGGCATAGTAGGCGGCTTTCTTTTCAATTTTCATCGGATATGCCCTCGATGTCGACGGCATGCGCCAGATGGCGATGTTGCGGCCCGGGACTGGCGACCACATTGTCCATTCGCCCATTTTGGGGGCTTCGGTGCCGGTGAGCGATGCAATCACTTCCGCGGCTTTTTCGCCGGTGGTCGCAACTGCCTGGCAGTGGGGAAGCCGCGCCACGAGGTCGGTAGGGTCGTTGCCCTCGATGACCTCGAGAAACTTGTCGGCGGCATTTCCCTTGAGGCGGCGTGCCCGTTTTACGGTGTCGCTCATCGCTATTCCGCGCTCGATTGTCATGGCCTTTATCGCGTCGAGGTTGAACGAGCGGGTGGCCCGGTCGTAAAGAGCTTCTTTCTCACCAATAAACAGCAGGCTGCATATCCGCCAGAAGTCGTTTATCGGGTTGGGGTAGTAGAAGTCCATCGACCATCGGTGGGTGCCCGGCGGGAATGTTCCCATGAACAGGACTTTGGCATCGGCGGGGAGCCATGGTTCCCAGGGGTGGGTCTCTATCTCATATTTTTCATCGGTTTGCATTTTGCAAATTTAAGAAAAAATTATCTTTTTCGTCCGAGGGTGAAGTGGAAAATGCCGATTACGGCGAGCAATAATCCGCATCCGCTGTGGAAAGCCACTGCCGAATGGCTGCCGAAACCGATGGCTATGGCACTGATGCCCACGCATAGGAACAGGGCCACGTTGATGGGCCACAGACGCTGGTCGACGTGCAGGCGCCATGAATTTGGCTGTGCCATCATGGCCGCATATCTGTGCCGGTTGGTCCACACATGTGTGACAGCCATGATGATGAACACGATGCCGCACACCTTGTGGGCTACGGCGATATTTGACGCGAGTCCTATCGCGCCGGCTTCGACGGCATGGTTCATCCATACGCCTGAGGCTGCGGTGAGGACAAGTGCCGTGAATCTTACGAACGCAAGTGCAACGGCGATGGGAGTGGGTAGCGAGGCTGTTTTACGGGAAATCATTTTGGCGGATGTTTTAAGATTGAAACGTTTTGTCAGCTATTATGACTAAAACACCCGCGGGCGCCTTGTGGTTTATCGGTGCAGATAAATAGTAGAAGTGCCGCGCCGGAGCGGCGCAGCACTTCTACCTTTTATTAGTATGTCGTGAATCCCTGTTTATGCTTCAGCCTGGGCTGCTTCGGGATTGGCGAGTTTGCGGAATTCGTCGAGTGTCACGGTCTTTTCGTCGAGGGTGATGGCGTTGCGGAGGGCGTCGAAGGTCTTGAGCTCCTCAACCTCTTCGGCAATGTGGCGACGGTAGTTCTTGTCGGCGAGGATGCGCTTGCCCATGTCGGTTACGGTTTCCTCGTCCATATTATACATGCCGTACTGCTGCATCTGCTGACGAGCGATGAACGAAGCGCGGGCAAGAAGGTCGGCTTCCTCAACTTTCACGCCGAGCTTTTCTGCAACTTCGCCCGAGATGATTTCCCATTTGATGCCGGGAAGCATCTTGTCGAAGTCCTGGTCGAGCTGTTCGGCGGTTGCGTTTTTGTCCTGAAGGAGAATCCAGCGCTTGAGCAGGCCGTTGTCGAGCTTCATGTCGCCGTAGGTCTTCACGAGCCAGTCGTGAGCGTCACGGTTGAACATCTGGAAGCTGTTGGGGGCGAGCGATGCGGCAATCATGTTGCGGAGTGCCTCGTTGTATTCTTCCTCGTTGTGAACCTTGTCTTTTCCGAATACATCATCGAAGAAGTCCTGGTCGTGTTCGGCGGGTTTGAGGACGATGATTTCAGAGATGACGAACTCGAAGTCGGCCTTGACTTCGGCTGCCTTTTCCTTGTCGATGTTGAGCATCGAGGCGATTTCAGCCACCTGGCCGTCGGCTGCCTTGGAGGGGTTGAAGGCAATCTTGTCGCCTACATGCTTGCCGAGGAACTTGTCGGCTTCTTCCTTACCCTTGAAGAGGAAGGGAGCCACGATGCCGGCGACAACCTGGATGGCGTCTTCGGTAGTTTTCACGGTGCCGTCTTCGTTGAGTTCCATGATGGAGCCCTTGACAACAGCCTTGGCGTCAACTTCCTCGCCGGGAACCTGTGCGCCGAAACGCTCGCGGAGGTTCTTGTCCTGCTCGTCCATCATTTCCTGGTTCACTTCAATCTTGTAGAAGGGGAGGGTGACGGTCTTGTCGAGAACCATGTTGAGCTCGGGCCAGAGGGCGAGATCATATTTAAATGTATATTCGGTCTGTTTGAGGTCGATTTCGGTGGCTTCGGCGGGGAGGGGCTGGCCGAGAACCTTGAGGTTGTTGTCGCGGATGTAGTCAAATACAGCGCTGATGACAACGTCGTTGATTGATTCGCTCTTCACTTCGCGGCCGAAACGCTTGCGCAGTTCGGGAAGGCTGATGTGACCTTTGCGGAAGCCGGGGATAACGTGCTTTTTGCCGATTTCTTTGAGCTTTTCAGTCACTTTGGCCTCGTAGTCGGCTTCGTTGACGCTCACGGTAATCTGACCGCAGGCTTCGCCGGTCTTTTCAAACTTGATTTCCATGTTTTGAGTGTATCTTTATGGTTTTTGTTGAGTCGTTTTTGAAAATTCGACTGCAAAGATAGTAATTTTTTATGAGTATAAACGAAGAAAGGGCCGTGTTTGCAATCTTATTTTGCAAAAATTTGGTTAAATGATGTAATGACAGGGATTTGCGGATGGTATTGAAAAGCTGTTTACAAATATTAACCTTTATGTGAACTTTGCGGGCACATACCATGTGGTAATTTTGCAACAGAATCTTAAAAACTCAATGTTATGAACCGCGCAATCGTCATTACTCCGCATGTCATCAACACCCTGCGCTCGCTGCCGTTTGAGGAGCGCATGTCCGTAACCTCGGCCCTCGCCGGCGAGCTGCTGCTCGGCACGGGGCCGTGCGATGACCTCGAGCCCATGGAAACCATGATTTACCAGATAATTCGTTTCTATGTCAACCAGGCGTCGGCCCGGTATAACGGCGAGGTCGGCTGAGCATCGGGCAAAATGGCTGAATAATGATAAAATGTAAAAAGTCGTGGAAACGTTTGGCCGTGACGAAAAATAATTGTACCTTTGCGGTCGCATTCAATGCAAGACCAAACAAACAATTAATCAACAAAGTTAATGGCAACAAAAATCAGATTACAACGCCACGGTCGCAAGAACTACGCGTTTTATCCTATTGTTATCGCCGATAGCAGGGCACCACGAGATGGTAAGTTTATTGAAAGGATAGGTTCCTATAATCCGAACACTAATCCTGCTACAATCACTCTTAACTTCGAACGGGCCTTGTATTGGGTAAACGTTGGTGCTCAACCCACCGACACCGTGCGCACCATCCTCTCCAACGAGGGTGTACTGCTCATGAAGCACCTCCAGGGTGGCGTCAAGAAGGGCGCTTTCGACGAAGCCGAGGCTGAACGTCGTTTCGCTGCCTGGAAGGCTAAGAAGCAGGCTCAGGTCGACGCTCTCAAAGCCGACATGGCCGACCGCCGTCAGCTCGCCGCCAAGCAACGTCTCGAAGCAGAAGAAGCCGCCAACAAGGCTAAGGCCGAAGCCGTAGCCAAGAAGAAGGCTGAACTCGCCGCCGCCAAGGCTGAAGCCGAGGCCGCAGCTGCTGCTCCTGCCGAAGCCGAAGAAGCTCCCGCTGCCGAATAATCCCACCCGCAGCGACAACGAGATTCAAAAGGGGGTGTGTTAGCTTGCCGCTGACGCATCCCCTTTATGCTTTTATAAACGTCATTACACAAAAATTCCTTCGACCGAATCATGAAGAAATTCCCCGAATATACAGGGCTTAATCTCCCGAAAATCAACGAAGAGATGCTGGCTGCATGGAATGCAGAGCATCTTTTTGAAAAGAGTATGGAGGTGCGCGAGGGCGCTCCATCCTTTGTGTTTTTCGAGGGTCCTCCCTCGGCAAACGGCATGCCGGGCATCCACCATGTGATGGCCCGCACCATCAAGGACATCTTCTGCCGTTACAAGACGATGAAAGGCTTCCAGGTGAAGCGCAAGGCTGGCTGGGACACCCACGGCCTGCCTGTCGAACTCGGCGTGGAGAAACGTCTCGGCATCACCAAAGAGGACATCGGACACAAGATTTCGGTCGATGAATACAACGATGCATGCCGCCGCGAGGTGATGAAATTTACACGTGAGTGGGAAACGCTCACCAACAATATGGGCTACTGGGTGGACCTCACCGAGCCTTACATCACTTACGACAACCGATACATCGAATCGGTGTGGTGGCTCCTTGCCCAGCTTTACGGCAAAGGCTATCTTTACAAAGGATATACAATCCAGCCATATTCTCCCGCGGCCGGCACCGGCCTCAGCTCGCACGAGCTTAACCAGCCCGGCTGCTACCGCGATGTGAAAGACACCACCTGTATCGCTCAGTTTGAAATCACCGACCCCAAGAGCGACATGACGGGGTGGGGTACTCCCGCGTTCATAGCATGGACGACAACCCCCTGGACCCTTCCCTCCAACACAGCCCTCTGCGTCGGCCCCGGCATCAAGTATTGCGTGGTGCGCACATATAATAAATACAATGGCCAGCCCATAACGGTGATTGTGGCCGAGGCGTTGCTCGACTCGGTGTTCAACCCCAAGGCAAAAGAGCTTTCCCTTTCCGACTACAAGCCCGGTGACAAACTGGTGCCCTATGAAGTGGTCGGCTCCTACATGGGTTCGGAACTCGTTGGCATGCACTACCGCCAGCTCATCCCCTGGATGAATCCCGGCGAGGGCGCTTTCCGCGTGATTCCCGGCGATTATGTCACCACTGACGACGGTACGGGCATCGTTCATATCGCCGGTACATTCGGCGCCGATGACTTGAAGGTGTCAAAAGAGGCCGGCGTGCCCCCGATGGAACTCATCAACAAGGCCGGTAAAATCGTGCCGATGGTTGACCTGCGCGGCCGTTTCTACATGCTCGATGAGCTCGACGGTGAGTTTGTCAAAAACCGCGTGGATGTTGAGGCGTACAAGCAGTGGGAAGGCAAGTTTGTCAAGAACGCCTACGACCCCGCCAAGGCCGAGGGCGACATGACCACAGATGTGGAAATATGCCTCATGCTCAAGGAGCAGGGCAAACTTTTCACCTCCGAGAAGCATACGCACAATTATCCCCATTGCTGGCGCACTGACAAACCGGTGCTCTATTATCCCCTCGACAGCTGGTTCATCCGTACCACTGCTGCCCGTGAGCGTCTCATGGAACTGAACGAGACAATCAAATGGAAACCGGCCGCAACCGGCTCGGGCCGTTTCGGAAAATGGCTTGAGAACCTTCAGGACTGGAACCTGTCCCGCTCGCGCTATTGGGGCACCCCGCTGCCCATATGGCGCACCGAAGATGCTTCCGAGGAACTCATCATTGACTCCGTGCAGACTCTCTGGAATGAAATTGAGAAATCTGTAGCCGCCGGCGTGATGGCCTCCAATCCCCTGAAGGATAAAGGCTTCGTTCCTGGTGACTATTCCAAGGAAAACTATGAGAAAATCGACCTGCACCGTCCTTATGTCGACGACATCGTTCTCGTATCGCCTTCGGGTCGCCCGATGAAGCGCGAGCTCGACCTTATCGACGTATGGTTTGATTCGGGTTCGATGCCTTACGCCCAGATACACTATCCGTTCGAGAACAAGGACGCCTTTGACAACGGCGAGGTCTATCCTGCCGACTTCATTGCCGAGGGCGTGGACCAGACCCGAGGATGGTTCTTTACGCTGCATGCCATTGCCGGTATGATTTTCGACCGTGTGTCGTACAAAGCCGTCGTATCCAACGGCCTCGTGCTTGACAAGGACGGTAACAAAATGTCGAAACGACTCGGCAACGCAGTCGATCCTTTCCAGGCCATATCCACTTATGGCTCGGATCCCCTGCGCTGGTACATGATAGCCAACTCATCGCCCTGGGATGACCTCAAGTATGATCCCGCAGGCGTTACCGAAGTGGGCCGTAAACTGTTCTCCACGCTCTACAACACCTATTCGTTCTTTGCCCTCTATGCCAACGTTGACGGTTTCACCGGCAGCGAACCGCAGGTGCCGGTGGCCGAACGTCCTGAGATTGACCGCTGGATTCTGTCGCTGCTCAATTCCCTCATCCTGACCGTTGACGAGGCTCTGGCCGACTATGAGCCCACCAAGGCAGCCCGCGCGATCAATGACTTCGTACTCAACAACCTCTCCAACTGGTATGTCCGCCTCAACCGCAAGCGTTTCTGGGGCGGTGGCCTTACTTCCGACAAACTGGCTGCATATCAGACGCTCTACACCTGCCTGCTCACCCTTGCACGCCTCATCGCGCCAGTGGCTCCGTTCTATGCCGACCGCCTTTACCGCGACCTGACTTACAGCGAAGGTGCTCCCGCAGCCACTCAGTCGGTCCACCTCGACCTGTTCCCCCAGGGTGACGCTTCGCTCATCGACCCCGTGCTCGAACGTCGCATGGAAATCACCCAGCGACTCACCTCGATGGTGCTTTCGCTGCGCCGCAAGGTCAACATCAAGGTGCGCCAGCCGCTTGCAACGCTGATGATACCCGTGGCCGACGATGCGTCGCGCGAGCTGATTGAATCGATTGCCTCGCTGTTGCTCACTGAAACCAACGTGAAGAATCTCAAGATTGTGAACAATGAGGATGGTGTGCTCGTCAAGCGTGTCAAGCCCGATTTCAAGAAACTCGGCAAGAAGCTCGGCAAGCAGATGAAAGCCGCTGCAAAGGCGATTTCCGAACTTTCGCAGGCCGACATCGCGGCTCTTGAACGCGACGGATTCATTGAACTCTCGCTTGACGGAGAGGCCAGCCGCATCGAAGTTGCCGATGTTGAAATCATATCGGAAGATATTCCCGGCTGGCTCGTGGCCAACGACGGTGCCCTTACTGTCGCCCTCGACGTGTCGATTACCGACGAACTTCGCCGTGAAGGCATCGCCCGCGACATCATCAACCGCGTGCAGAACATCCGCAAGGACCGCGACTATGACATCACCGACCGTATTACCCTCACCTTCGCTCCCGACGGTGCGGTAGAGCAGGTTATTGCCGACTTCGGCGAATATATCGCCTCGCAGGTGCTTGCCGACGCTATTGCGGTCGCTCCCGTCGCCGATGATGCTGCCGGTGTCGAACTGCTCGACATTGACGAGCTGAAAGTGAAAGTGCTCATTACCCAAAACTGAATAATCCATGACTGAAAAGACCCGCTATTCCGATGAAGAGCTTGAGGAATTCCGCCAGCTCATTTTGGAAAAGCTCGAAAAAGCCGAGCGCGAGTATGAGAACCTCTGCAACTCGTTGCGCAATACCGACGGCAACGGCACCGCCGATACTTCTCCCACTTTCAAGGCTCTTGAAGAAGGAGCCTACACCCTGGGAAAAGAGGAGTCGGCCCGTCTGGCCGAACGCCAGAGGGTATTCATCAACCATCTCCGCGCCGCGCTTGTCCGCATCGACAACAAGACATACGGTGTGTGCCGCGCTACCGGCAAACTTATTCCAAAGGAGCGTCTCAGGGCTGTTCCCCATGCCACGCTCTCTATCGAAGGTAAGGAACAGAAACACTGATGGCTGATAACAGACTGATGACCAACGGCCGCCTGGCGATTCTTATCGCCGCGGCCGTAATTTTGGTTGACCAGATTGTGAAAATCTGGGTCAAGACCCACTTCTATCTTGGCGAGAGCGTGCAGATACTGCCGTTTTTCGAACTGCGTTTCGTTCAGAACAACGGCATGGCTTTCGGCATGGAATTCGGCAGCAAACTGCTCCTTACGCTTTTCCGTATCATCGTTGTGGGGATTTTGGTATGGTATATTGTCGGATTGTGCCGCCGTCCCGGCACATCGCGTGGCTATCTCGTGACGCTGTCGCTGATAGCCGCAGGCGCCGGCGGTAACATAATCGACTGTCTGTTCTATGGCGAGATATTCAACAACCCATGGCCGCCCATGGTGGCGCAGTTCGTCCCTTGGGGCACAGGTTATGCCGGACTTTTCCACGGACTTGTGGTTGACATGCTTTATTTTCCGCTATTCTCATTCGTGTGGCCGGAATGGCTGCCGTTTGTCGGCGGAACGGTATTCTCGTTCTTTGATCCGGTTTTCAATATCGCCGACTCCGCAATCACGGTGGGCATATTGCTGCTGATATTTTTCTATTCAAAGCACCTGCCTTTCGGACAGAAAACCGACAAATGAAAAAGACACCAGTCATAGCGTTCGCGGGATTGCTGCTGGTTGCGGCCTGCAACCGTGTGCCCGAGCATGTCATACAGCCCGAGCCTATGGCGCGGCTGATGGCCGATGTCCGCGTTGCAGATGCCGTTGTGTCCGTCAATTCGCGCAAATATACCACCGAGCAGTCAAAACTCGCGCTGAAAAAAGCTGTTTTCGAGCGTCACGGCGTAACGGAAGAACAATTCGACACATCGTTGATTTGGTATGGACACAACATCGCCCGTTATCAGGAAGTGACAGATCGCTCCATTGAAATTCTGGAACTGCGTCAGCGCGAACTCAGCGCGCGGGCAGCCGGCGAGGCCGCTATGTCTGTATCGGGTGACTCGGTTGATATATGGACTGCGCCCCAATATGCCGTCATCACGCGCCGTTCGCCTTCTGAATACCTTGCGTTCAGCTATGATACAGACCCCAACTGGGAGCGCGGCGACATATATACTTTCCGTGCGCGGCTGTTGACTACGGCCGCCAGTGCGAGCTGGAACCTCACGGCCGAATATTCCGATGGCGCGGTATCGACCCTCACCACCGATCTGTCGACCTCCAATCCAGCCAAGCAGGAAATCTCCCTTTATACCGATTCAACGCGCACGGCTGTCCGTGTATCGGGCTGGCTCAGGGTAGCGCCTGACGGACATCGTCCGGCCATTGTCGATTCGGTAAGTGTCGTGCGGCGTCGCAATGACGCCGTCCCCACGGGTCACCGCCGTTATCTCCAGCGCCTTATTAATCCAGCAAAAAACCGGCAGAATGTCGATACCGTTGCCACCCGCTAAGCGTTATCTGGCCCGCCGCGTGATTGTGGACGGTCAGGTTAAAGGACTTTCACTTGTCGAGCTTGACGGCGACCGGATAGTCGTCACCCCTTTTGCAGGAGAGACCCACTCGACGGTCTTGGTCGACGGAACTCTGATTGTCGATTCTCAGACAGGACGGGTTTATATGGAGTGAATGGCCTTTTTTCGTTTTTTTGTTCGGAATATTTTTCGTAAGTTTGCAAAATCTACCGAACTAACCCATTATCTATGAATAAAAAAATTGTAATCCTATGTGCCGCGGCCGTAGTCGGACTGGCTGGGCTCGGCATCGCAAAATCAATGGACAATTCGCGTCAGAACCCATTCCTTCAACCGTACACCACTCCCTACGAGATTCCGCCTTTCGACAAGGTTGAGTACGGCGACTACCTCCCCGCGCTTGAAGCCGGCATCGCCGAGCAGAAGGCCGGTATCGAAGCCATCTGCGCAAACGCCGACACCCCGACCTTCGAGAATACGATCGGAGCCTTCGAGGATGCAGCCAACACCCTCAACAAGGTGGTGCTCGTGTTCGGTGCGCTTTCCGAGTCAAATTCTTCGCCCGAGATGGAATCTATCTCCGAGGAATTTTTCCCCAAGCTCTCCCAGTCTCAGGACGAGATAATGATGAACGATAAGCTCTTCGAGCGTTTCAAGTATCTCTACGACCACCGCAACGACCTCGGCCTCGCTCCCGACCAGGTGCGTGCAGTTGAAACTTACTACAAGAATTTCGTGCGCGCCGGCGCCCTCCTCAATGCCGACCAGAAGAAGGAATTGCAGGCCATCAACACCGAGCTCGCCAACCTCTACCTCCAGTTCAACAAGAATCTTCTCAACGCCACCAACAGCTTTGCCATCGTTGTAGACAATCCCGAACGCCTTTCGGGTCTTCCCGCCAATGTTGTCGCTGTTGCTGCCGAAGAGGCTGCCAACCGCAATCTCGGCGAAGGCAAATGGGTGTTCACCCTCCATGCGCCCTGCCGTCTGCCGGTGCTTCAGTATGCCAACGACCGAGCCCTGCGTGAAGAAATGTATAAAGGCTATACCACCCAGGCAACTACCGAGCCCTACAACAACCTTCCCGTCATCAACAAGATTCTTCAGGCCCGCTCCAAAAAAGCCCGTCTGCTCGGTTTCGACAACTTCGGCTCTTACATGACCGACAAGGTTATGGCCAAGACCGTCAAGAATGCTGAGGACCTCCTGTCGCAAATCTGGGCCCCCGCCGTCAGCCGCGTTAAGGAAGAAGTGGCCGATATGCAGGCCCTCGCCGACCGTGAAGGCGCCGACATCACCATCGAACCCTGGGACTACTACTATTATTCTGAAAAAGTACGTGCCGACCGCTATGACCTCGACGAGAACGAAGTGCGTGCTTATTTTGCAGTAGATTCTGTCCGCAATGGTATTTTCAACATGGCCGGCCGTCTCTATGGCGTGAAATTCACTGAAATGCCCGACGCTCCCAAATACTTTGACGAGGTGACCGTTTACGATGTTACCGACGCTGCCACAGGCGAACATATCGCAGTATTCATGACCGACTACTTCACCCGTTCGTCCAAACGTCAGGGCGCATGGATGAGCGAGTTCAAGGGCTCGTGGACCGAAGCCGACGGAACATCGTCGCGTCCTGTAATTTTCAATGTGGGTAACTTCACCCGCCCGACTGCCGACATGCCCTCGCTTCTCAGCATCGACGAGGTTGAAACCATGTTCCATGAATTTGGCCACGGTCTCCACGGCATGCTGTCCCGCGCTCGTCTCAAAAGCCAGGCCGGCACGAACGTAGACCGCGACTTTGTCGAACTCCCCTCGCAGATTCACGAACATTGGGCTTTTGAACCCGAATTGCTGCGCACATACGCCCGCCACTACAAGACCGGCGAAGTTATCCCCGACGATCTCATCCAGAAGCTTGACGCCGCTTCAAAATACGGCAACGGTTTCTCCACCGCCGAACTCTGCGGCGCAGCCCTTCTTGACCTGCAATACGGCAAACTCAATCCCGAAGGCGACATCGACATTCTCGCGTTCGAGAAGCAGGTGGCCGACAGCCTCGGCATGCCCAAGGAACTGACTTTCCGCTACCGTTCGCCCTACTTCAAGCATGTCTTCGGCAGCGATGAATATGCTTCGGGCTATTATACCTATCTTTGGGCAGAGGTGCTCGACACTGATGGTTTCGAGCTCTTCAAGGAAAAGGGCATCTTCGATCCCGAAACAGCCGCTTCGTTCAAGAAGAACGTTCTTGAAGCCGGCGGTTCGGAAGATCCCATGACTCTCTACATCCGCTTCCGTGGCCACGCTCCCTCGGTCGACGCACTTCTGCGCCACCGCGGCTTGGCTGAATAAGCGAATATAAAAAGTATAAAATAGACATCCCCGCGAGCTTTTCCTCGCGGGGATGTTGTTTTTACGTGGCGATGTGTTAAAGATTTTATAAGCCGGTAACGTTGTGAGTGATGATGGCGGGTGCTGGCGCGTTGATTGTGACGTCACTCAATTTTAAGCCATCTGCATTGCGGGCCTCCATTCCTGAATCGGCCGTGAATACCGAATTGGATATAGAGATGTTGCGCACCGGCATTTCTGGCAGACCGTTTATCCAGACAGCACGCGCAGCTCCGACGCATGCGACCGCGTTTATTGTGACGCCGTCAATGACCGGAGTTTCTTCCGAAACTTCCACGGCGGCTTCCTCCGCGCCCTTTCGGCCATAGTACATGTCGATTGTGATGGCGTCACCGATTATGTCGCTCATCATTATGCCGGAGATGTCGATGCCTGTGATGAGGCCTCCGCGTCCGCGTGTTGACTTGAATTTTATTCCGGCGTCAGTTCCCTCGAAAACGCAGTCGCGCACCTTGACGTCGCGGATGCCGCCAGACATTTCCGAACCGATTACGAAGCCGCCATGGCCGCGGTAGACCTTGCAGTTCTCGATGAGCACATTCTCGGTGGGAACGCCCCGCTCGCGTCCTTCGCGGTCGCGTCCTGATTTGAGGCAGATGGCGTCGTCGCCGACATCAAAGGTGCAGCCCGACACATGGACGTTACGGCACGATTCGATATCAAGTCCGTCACCATTCTGCGCCCATGACGGATTGCGCGCGGTCACTCCGCGCACCGTGACGTCGGTGCATAGCAGTGGCCTGACATTCCATCGCGGTGAGTTCTCGAATGTGACGCCTTCCAGCAACACGCGCTCGCATCTCACAGGCAACACCATCACCGGGCGTAGGAAGTCGTGCAGCTCGGCCCACAGCGAATCGTTGTCGTGGCCGAACAGGGAGCCGTCGTCGCGGCGTGCGTAAAAGCTGCGGATGGATTCTGATGGATACCAAGTTTTACCGTCGGCGTCTACGACCCCGTTACGGCATAGCTTTTTCCATTGTTCGTCGGTCAATTTGGCCTTTTTCACGGGGCGCCATGCCTCGCCGCGGCCGTTGAACGTCCCGTGCCCCGTTATTGCGATGTCGTGCTTGTCAAAGGCGCTGATTGGCGATACGCACTCGCGCGCTGCATTGCCTTTTACGTCCCACTTGAAAAGCGGATAATCGTTGCGGTTGTCGGAAAACAGGACGAGCGAGCCGTGGTCGAGATGAAGGTCCACGTGGCTTTCAAGCGCTATGGGGCCCGTGAGCCATATTCCCGCCGGTACCGTGAGGTGGCCGCCACCCCGCTGTTTGAGATGGCTCATGGCCTGGCGGAAGGCTTCGGAATTGTCGTGGTGTCCGTCGCCGATGGCTCCAAAATCGGTCAGGGCAATAGTATAGTCTGGGATGGAAGGCTCGGCCACTTCGATGGCCGACACCTGCATCAGGTCAAGGGTGGCAATCATAGCGACGGCCACCAGTTTTTTCAAGGTCATTATTTTAAAGGATTATTCAGGTAAAGAAACTATTCCTCGTCGCCGAGGTCGTCGAAGTCGAAATCCCAGCCGTCGTCGCTGGCATATGAGTCGGTGAAGCGGGCCAGTTCGCGCCCCTCGCGTTTTGTGGGGCGTCCGAGCCCCTTGCGCCGGTCGACGAATCCCGAGATTTTCACTACGTCAAGCAGGTCGTACTGCGATTGCGGGGTGACGTTTTCGAGATATTCCGGAACCAGTTTGGCGCCGAGACGGTTTTCGGTCAGTGCTTTTACCATAAAGGAGTAGGTTACAGGAGGCTTGCGCACATGCACGGTGTCGCCCACCTTGACGGTGCGGGCCGGTTTCACCGGGTTTATATCCTCGTTTATGGTTATGCGGCCTTTTTTGCAGGCCTCGGTTGCGATGGTGCGGGTCTTGAAAATACGCATGGCCCACAGCCATTTGTCTATTCGTACTTCGCTTTTCATTTTTTCAGGTATTGATCGATGCCTTTGTCAGTCCGTATATGTCCTGATGCGAGCCGTTGGTTCATGTAGCGGTAGGCTTCGGCGAGGTGTGGATTGGAACTTTCGCGGTGCCACAGGTGCCAGCACAATCCCATGCGGAACAATTTGAATGTACGTATTCCGGTGGCTTCCAACCGCATGCACAAATCTGTATCTTCCACTCCCCATCCAACGAATTCCTCATCATAGCCGTTTACACGTAGGAAGTCATCACGCCAGAAGCTCATATTGCAGCCTATTGCATTTCCTTTAGTTCTATAACGGCATCCATAAAGGATTCCGAGTGGAGCGCATCTGAAATTCTTCATCCGGTCTTTCAGCACCTTTCGTGAGAAGAACGGTACTTTAAAGGATTTTCCTCCGGCACAGATTTCATCGGTTCCGTCGGGTGTAAGCCTCACCCTGGATCCTTTGATATAGAATCCTGGGACTGCCTTGCGTGAATGATCGGCCACGAAATGCCGGTCGAGCATCACGTCGCCGTCAATCTGGATGATGTAGTCGCCTGTCGATGCCGCGATGCCTTTGTTGCGCGATGCTGCCAGCCGGAAACCTTCGTCGGGTTGCCATACGTGGATGAGCGGAGCCGACATGCGTTTGCGCCAACGTTCAATCACGGCCGCCGTGTCAGGGCCAGAACCGTCATCGCACACCACGATTTCGTCCGGCATGCGGGTTTGACGCGAAACGCTGTCGAGCACTACGTTGAGGGCGTCAGGGCGATTGTAGGTCGAAATCAGAAGCGTTACCTTCATTTGTTATTGAATTTACACATTGCTGACTGAGCCCCTGCAAGTACATATTCGCGTATGGCTTCGTCGGCCACCTTGATTCGTTCGGGCAGTTCGGTCTGTTGCTCGGGAGTGAAGCGGCCAAGCACGTAATCTATCTGACAGCCGCGAGGGAAATCGTTGCCGATGCCGAATTTGAGGCGGGCATAGCTTTCGGTGCCGAGCATCTGGGCTATGTTCTTGAGCCCGTTGTGCCCGGCATCGCTTCCGCGGGTCTTTATGCGGATGGCGCCGAAGGGCAGGGCGATGTCATCAACGATTACGAGGATGTTTTCGAGGGCTATGTTTTCTTTCTGCATCCAGTAGCGCACGGCATTGCCGCTGAGGTTCATGTAGGTCGAGGGCTTGAGCAGCACGAGCTGTTTGTTTTTCAACCTTGCATGAGCCACATCGCCGTATCGCTCGGTGGAGAAAGAAATATTGGACGCTTCTGCAAAAGCGTCCAATACCATAAATCCTATATTGTGGCGGGTACCGGCATATTCGCTGCCTATGTTCCCAAGGCCTACAATAAGATATTTCATTCAGTGCGGGATTACTTACCGGCGGCAGCGGCGGCAGCGGCACCACGAGCGGCACGGGTGAGCTGCACGGCGCATACTACAGCGTTCTTGGCGTTCATCAGTTCGAGGTTGTCGAAGTTGAGCTCGCCAACCTGGAGGGTCTTGCCGAGGCCGAGGTTGTCCACGTTGATGATGAGGCGTTCGGGGATGGCGGTGTAGACGGCTTTCACCTTGAGTTTCTTCATCGAGAGCGAGAGCTTACCACCGGCCTTAACACCTTCAGCGTGGCCTTCGAGCTTCACGGGTACTTCAACAACAACGGGCTTGTTGTCGTTCACCTCGAGGAGGTCGATGTGGAGGATGGTGTCCTTAACGGGGTGGAACTGGATGTCCTTGAGGACAGCCATGCGCTTTTCGCCGTTGAGGTCGAGTTCGATAGCGAAGATGTCGGGGGTATAGATGAGCTTGCGCACAGCGTCGTTCGACACAACGAGGTCGGTGGTCACGAGACCTTTGCCGTTGCCGATTTCAACGAGCTTTTCGCCGGGCTTGAGGGTGCCGGTGAAGGGGAGGTTGATGATTTCACCGCCGTTGAGCACAACGGGGATGAGGTTCTGGGAACGGAGGGCCTTGGTGGCTTTTTTGCCGAGCTCGGTACGGGGCTGGGCGGCGAGTTTGAAAGTCTTCATTTGTTTAAAATAATGTGTTACTCAAAATTAAGATTCTGCTTCTTAATTTCCCATCACACGGGGATGCTAAAAAGCGACTGCAAAGTTACGGATTTTCGGGCTGATAACCAAATAAAGCCCGATAAAAAAACGCCGGTGCGGCAGTGCATCGGCGTTTTTTCCGGTTATCGGAGTGTTTATTTGACTATGATTTTCGATACTTTGTTGCCGCGGCGCACGATATAGAGGCCGGGAGTGAGGTTGTCGGCTGCCACGCGGGTGCCCTGAATTGAATAGTACTCGGGAGCGGCTTCGTCGGTTTCTACCGCTGCGATGCCCGAGAGCTGTTCGTTGGATGCGCCTGTTGCGGTATAGACCTGGTTGTGGTAGTAAACCTGATCACTGGTCTTGTGATCGGAACCATCAGTGCTGGAACCATCCGAAAAGACAAGGAATGTAGTGCCGGGCTTGTGTTGGTCGGCGCTGTCTACGGTCCATTCACTCACCCAGTACTGCTGGCCGTTGATTGAGGTCTCGGTCATGGCCGTGCCGGGGAACTTTCCGTGAGCCTCGGGACTCCATGTATACACGTGAGGGGTTGACCAGGTTGCTGCGCGGGCGAGGTTGTCGTTCTTGAAGTACACGCGGCGGGTGAGGCCCATGTTATCGTCATTGTTATCGTTATTGCCACCTGATTCTCCTTTGATGGTGAGGGTTTCGTTCTGGAGGTCGAAAAGGATGGTGACGTCATTTGCTGAACCGTCTTTAAGTGTACAGTTTATGCCGGAACCGTTTGTCAGTTTGGTGGCTACGTTGAGTTCGATATTGGTTGCGCCGCCATAGTTTATCTCACCCCATGACGCATCGGCTATCTTGAAGGATTTTTCAAGATTGGCGAGGTGAAGCTCATAGATGCCGTCGGCGTTCTTTTTTAACTTGTTGTCGGTATTCCATCCATTAAGGTCTCCACGCAGGTAGATGTCTTTTTCTGTGGGGTCTGCTACACCTGTTATAATCTCGGGCATGGCGTCTATCGCCGCCTGAAGCTTGTTCTGCACGTTTTGGAGCTTCCCGCTGATGTTGTCGTTGCCGTACTGGGGCCAGCGCTGTTTGTCGGCCTGGGCGGCGCGCTCGATACGTGCGGCATATTGGGCCTGGTATTCTTTGAGGGACTCGATGGGATTGGTCGCCATGAACTCGTCATAGACGCGTTTAACTTCCTGCTGGAAAGCGGGGAACTTATACATTTCCTCAATCCAGTGCTGGACATATTCGCTTTCCCAGATGGGACGGCTCATGTCGTGGCCGTCTTGAAAAGACGAACCGAAGTCCCATACGGGTCCGAAGTGCCATTTTTCGTTCTCACCTTTTTCGTGCCACAGTTTGCAGCTGCCGTGGAACGATTCGTAGTTGCCGACGAGCTGGTTTACGATGAAGAATTTGGCAAGGTCGGTCAGGTCGACTTTTTCGGCCCACTGGCAGTTATTCTTGTCATTGTCGTAAATCATGTTGTCGATAGCGGAGAACTCGTTGTCAAGCCATTGCTTGTGAGCGTCGGTAATGTAGTCGGACGGCGAGTCGAAGGTCACCATGATCTTGTGGTTCCATCCTTGCTGGGAATGTTGCTGCTTTGTGGCTACGTGGATTTGTTCGCCTTTGTCACGCTCGTCGTAGTTGTCGATTTCAACGAGCCAGCCGCCGGTGAGGTCATTGCGTCCCGGGAACTGATCGGCTGTTGCGCCGGGATTGAGTTCCATCCAGTCTTCGATTTCGCTGTCATAATCGTAGACGTTTACGCGTGTGTCATCGACGCGGACGGTTTCGGTGAGGAAGTACAAGCCGATGTATTCGCCGTTGAGCACCACCTCACAAGGCTGTTCGGCCGGAGTCCACGCAAGGCCGATCTGGCGCGATAGCTGGAAGCCGGTGATGTTGCGCATGAACCCCTGGTTGTCGTCAGCGTGGGCGAGGAGTCCCCAATGCTTACTCTTGTTCATGCCGAGCAGTGCGGCCTTTTTGCCAAGTTTGAGCTTGTATGGTTTTTTGTCAAACCCCGTCCAGGTATAGTTTCCACGGCGGCGGATTTCCAGCGGTAGCGGAGCTTCCACTGAGCCTAATGCCTCTACACCTTCGGTACCCATTGGGTCGAGGTAATATGAGCCGGTTACATAAAATTCCTTGGTGTCGGTAATTGGAGCATCCGCTGTGATATGCAATACCGGCAGGGTTCCTGATGGTTCCACGGCCATCGCTGCGATGCTCATGCCCAACATCACGGTTGAGCATAAGATAGATTTAAAGTTCATTGTGATAATGATATAATTGAATGAAGTAAGTATGTGTGCATTATAATGGCCGGCGCCTCAGCGTCCGTCGCGGGGCGGAGGCGCCGGGTGTGGTGTGATCAGAGGGGGCGTATGCCCATGATGTGACGCACCTCTTTGAGGGTTTCCGATGCGCGGGCGCGGGCTCGTTCGGCGCCGTCGCGCACCACGCGGCGCAGGTAGTCCTCGTTGGCGAGGATGTCGCTGACACGCTCGCGGATGGGGGTGGTGACGGCGAGGATGTCTTCGGCAAGCTGCTTCTTGAGGTCACCGTAGCGGATTGAGCAGTCGGCGTAGGCGTCGCGGAAGTGGGTCACCACCTCGGGGGTGGAGGTGAGTTCAAGCAGGGTGAACAGGTTGGCTACCGGCTCGCTCATGGGCGAGTTGGGCGCCTGGGGGCCTTCGTCGGTGGTGGCGCGCATCACTTTCTTGCGCAGCACCTTGGGATCGTCGGTGAGGTATATGCAGTTGCCCTCGCTCTTGCCCATCTTGCCGGAACCATCGAGGCCGGGGACCTTGACGGGCGCTCCGCCAAAGTCGAAGTCGGTGGGTTCGGGGAAGAGGTCAACGCCATAGAATGAATTGAATCGGCGGGCAAACCGTCGGGTGAGTTCGAGATGCTGCAGCTGGTCCTTGCCCACTGGCACCTTGGTGGCCTTCTGGATGAGAATGTCTACGGCCATGAGGGTGGGATAGGTGAGGAGGCCGGCATTGACGCGCTTGTTGGTCGACGCGCCGATGATCTCGCGCTCGAAAGCTTCCTCCGAGTCGTCGGCCTGGCTGTCGCCGGTGGCAATGCCGAGAGCCTTGCGGGCCTTATCCTTGAACGAGGCCGTGCGCATCAGCTCGCCGATGCCGACGTGCATGTTGAGAAGCAGGTACATCTCCGAAATTTCGGGGATGTCGCTCTGGATGAAAATTGTAGCCTTCTCGGGGTCGATGCCGGCGGCGAGATATTCGGCCAGGACGCTCTTCACGCTGGCGTGGAGGGCGGCGGGGTCGGTTGATGTGGTGAGTGCGTGGAGGTCGGCGATGAAAAAGTTGCAGTCATAGTCGTCCTGTATGTTGACAAACTTGCGGAGGGCGCCGTAGTAGTTGCCCAGGTGGAGGTTGCCGGTAGAACGGATGCCGCTAAGAACGATTTCCTTCATTAAATGGGTTTTTATTCAGGAAGCCGTGTCGCCGGTTGGGCTGGCAACACGGCTTCCGGGATTGGGTTAATCAAGTTTATGTATCACCAGGCCCGAGCGGAGTTTGGGTTCGAACCAGGTGGTTTTTGGAGGCATGATGTTGCCGGTGTCGGCGATGCGGATCAACTGGTCCATCGACACGGGGAAGAGTGCGAGTGCCATAGCCATCTCGCCGGAATCGACGCGGCGTTTCAGCTCGTCGAGGCCGCGGATGCCGCCGACGAAGTCGATGCGCTTGTCCGAGCGGAGGTCGGTGATGCCGAGGAGGTCGCGCAGGATGAGGTCTGACGAGATGGTCACGTCGAGCACGCCGATTGGATCGGCATCGTCATAGGTGCCTTCGCGGGCGGTCAGCGAGTACCAGCGGCCTTCAAGGTATAGCGAGAAGTTGTGCAGGCGCTCGGGATGGTATGTGACGGTGCCCATGTCCTTGACGATGAAGTTCTTTTCAAGCTTTTCGAGGAATTCGGCGGGCGAGAGGCCGTTGAGGTCGCGCACCACGCGGTTGTAGTCGATAATTTTGAGGTGGGAGGCGGGGAAGGCCACGGCGAGGAAGTAGTTGTATTCCTCGTCGCCCTTGTGGTCGGGATTGAGGCGGGCTTTCTCGTTTCCGACGAGGGCGGCGGCGGCGGTGCGGTGGTGTCCGTCGGCGATGTAGAGATACGGAATCTTGTCGAAGGCCTTGGTGACGCGGTCGATGAGCGCGTCGTTGTCAATCACCCAGAAAGTATGGCCGAAGCCGTCGGGAGCGACGAAGTCATATTCGGGCTCGCCGGCCGTGACGGTCTTGATTACCTCGTCGAGGTCGCGGTTGTCGGGGAAGGCGAAGAACACCGGCTCGATGTTGGCGTTCTGTACGCGCACGTGTTTCATGCGGTCTTCCTCCTTGTCGCGGCGGGTGAGCTCGTGCTTCTTGATGACGCCGTTCATGTAGTCGTCGACGTTGGCGGCCACGACAATGCCGTACTGGGTGCGGCCGTCCATGGTCTGCGCGTATATATAATAATGTTCCTTGTCGTCCTGTACGAGCCAGCCTTCGTTCTGGAAGGCCTTGAAGTTCTCGACTGCCTTGTCGTAGACCTTGGGGTCGTGCTCGTCGGTGCCGTCCACAAAGTCAATCTCGGGCTTTATGATATGGTAGAGCGAGCGGGGATTGCCTTCGGCCTCGGCACGGGCTTCCTGGGAGTTGAGCACGTCGTAGGGGCGCGATGCCACTTGTTCGACAAACTCGCGGGGCGGACGCACGCCGCGGAACGGTTTTACTTTTGCCATAGGATGTTTTTCAGTTAAAGGTTGGTATAGATAGGTAGTTAGCGTTCTATGGTTTGGGTGCGGTCCGGGCCAACCGACACGATGGCAATGGGAACTTCAAGCTCGCGTTCGAGGAAAGCGATGTAGTCCTTGAACTCCTTGGGGAAGTCGGCTTCGGAAGTCGCCTTGGTCAGGTCGGTATTCCATCCGGGCAGCTCGGTGTAGACCGGGCGCACGCGTTCGGTGTCGTCAATCGAGTAGGGGAAGTCGCGGGTGAGCTTGCCGTCGACTTCATACGCGGTGCAGGCCTTGATGGTGGGGAAGCCGTCGAGCACGTCGCTCTTCATCATGATGAGTTTGGTGACGCCGTTTATCATGATGGCATAGCGGAGGGCGACAAGGTCAATCCACCCGCAACGGCGCTCGCGGCCGGTAACGGCTCCGAACTCATGGCCTATGCGGCGGATTTCGGCGCCTGTCTCGTCGAACAGTTCGGTGGGGAACGGACCGCTGCCAACGCGGGTGCAGTAGGCCTTGAAGATGCCGTAGACGTCGCCTATTTTGTTGGGGGCCACGCCGAGGCCTGTGCATGCGCCGGCGGTGATGGTGTTGGACGAGGTCACGAACGGATATGAGCCGAAATCAACGTCGAGCATGGTGCCCTGGGCGCCTTCGCAGAGCAGCGACTTGCCGGCGGCGAGGGCCTTGTTGACGTAATGTTCCGAGTCAATCAGTTCAAATGTCGAACGGAGGAAATCGACGGCCTCCATCCATTTTGCCGTAAGTTCGGCGAGCTGGGCGGGGTCGGGAGTGGCGTCGAGGCGTGCCAGCTGGTTGAGGTGGCGCTCTGTGGCTGCCTTGAACCGGACTTCAAAATCGGGTTCGAGCAGGTCGCCCACGCGCAGGCCGTTGCGCGAGGTCTTGTCGGTATATGTGGGGCCGATGCCTTTGCCGGTGGTGCCGATTTTCGAGGCGCCTTTGGCTTTTTCGCCGGCTGCGTCGAGAAGGCGGTGGGTCGGCATGATCAGGTGGGCCTTTTTCGATACTTTGAGAATCTTGGCCAGGTCGGTGCCGGCGTCGATGAGTTCCTTGGCCTCGCCTGCAAAGAGCACGGGGTCGAGAACCACGCCGTTGCCGATAATATTTACGTTGCCCTGGAACACGCCCGAAGGAATGGAGCGCAACACGACCTTGCGGCCGTCAAACTCAAGGGTGTGCCCGGCGTTGGGGCCGCCCTGGAAGCGGGCCACGATGTCGTAGCGCGGAGTTAGCACGTCAACAACTTTTCCTTTTCCTTCGTCGCCCCATTGGAGGCCTAAGAGAACGTCAACTTTCATCCTGTGAAATGTAGATTTGAGTTTATATCGGTTTATTTTTCCTTATCGTTTTTTCCACGCCGCTTGCGGTTGCATGCGCCGCACGTCCCGTAAATGTTCAGCGAGAAGTAGCTTTGGGTGAATCCCGCGAACCGCCGCGAGGCAATCAGGTCGGTCAGGGCCTGGTCGCGCACTTCCTTGATTTTTCCGCACGAGGTGCAGATGAGGTGATGGTGGTCGGGCGCGGATGCCGAAGCCCGCTCGTACAGGTTGGCCTTGTCGGCAAAACGGCGCATCACGGCCAGCCCGCAGTTCACCAGCAGCTCAAGGGTGGCGTAAACCGTGGCGACTGAAACGGGGTAGTCGTCGCGGCGCATCATCTCGCACAATTCCTCGGCCGAAAAATGCCCCTGTGTGGCCATCACCCTGTCGAGGATGGCGAAACGCTCGGCTGTCCGGCGCTTGCGGTTGCTCCGGAGATATTCGGCAAACCGCTCTTCAGCGGTCGGGGTTGGCTTGGCTGTTCGCATATTACAGGTGCTGTGGGCGGGTTGGAAAACCGCACTTGGCGATGCAAACTTAGTAAAAATTATTGAATTTGCAGGACTTTTTTCCCACTTTTTGCCGATACTCATGTGCCTATGTGCTTCCGTTGGGCAAAAAGTCAACATTGTTGGTCAAAAGTTCACATGTTTAAAATATTGGCGCCTTGCGTGCGTCTAAACAATTGGAAAAGCTATTGTTTTCATAACTTTGCAGTTCCAAATTGACTTCTGCAAGTTTAATTGGTATAAATCAATAATCAATCATATTTATGAAACCATCATTATGCAGGTTTGCGGCCCTGGCAATCGCCTGCTTCCCGTTGGGGCGGACATATTGCCAGACAGTCGCCGAACTGTCGCTGGATGACTGCGTGGCCATTGCCCTGAGCGAGAATCCTACGGTGAGAATCGCCGACATGGACATTGCCAAGGCCGATTATTCTAAAAAGGAAACGCTTGGGCAACTGTTGCCCACATTGAGTTTTGACGGCTCGTACAACCGAACACTCCAGAAGCAGGTGGCCTATATGGATTTCGATGCTTTCGGCGGCATGGGCGACATGGAAGGCGCTGATGTGCCTGAGGACGGCTCTAAATCTGACGAGGGATTCAAAATGGGTCTTGACAACGCGTATTCTCTGGGTTTTCAGGCTTCGGTTCCGCTGGTAGCACCCCAGCTGTGGGCGTCGCTGAAACTTAGCGACGTGCAGATTGCCAAAGCCGCCGAACAGGCACGGGCCTCGCGTCTCGACCTGGTCAATCAGGTGAAAAACGCCTACTACGCCTTGTTGCTGGCCCACGACTCGCGGCGTGTGGTGCAGGAAAGCTATGACATGGCCGAACTCACCCACAACACCTACGTCAAGCGTCATGCGGCGGGGGATGCCTCGGAATACGAGGTGCTCCGCACGTCGGTGGCCATGAAAAACATCGAGCCTGAAATGATACAGTGCGACATAGCCATCCGCCGTGCCCATCTGCAGCTCGCCATCCTGATGGGGGTGGATGCCGACACGCCGTTTTCGGTAGCTGGAACGCTGTCAGACTATGAACAGACGATGTATGGCGACGTACTCGGTATGCAGCCCGACCTCACCAACAACACCTCCCTGGCCATGAACGACATCGAGACCCGCGCGCTCGAAAAAACACTCGGTGTGCAGAAGGCGGCGTGGTGGCCGACGCTGTCGTTGGGCGGTAATTACAGCTGGAATTCAAGCAGCAACGGCTCGCCGTTCCGCAATTTCAGGTGGACGTCATATTCTATGGTCGGCCTTTCGCTGTCAATACCCATATACCAGGGTGGCCAGCGCTACAACCGCATCAAACAGGCGCGTATCCAGCTCGACCAGATGGCATACACACGCGAGAACCTCGTGCGCTCGCTCAGTTCACAGGCTACGCTTGCCATTGACAACATTAAGCTTAACGTCAAGCAGATAGCGTCAAGTCAGGAAAGCGTCGGCGAGGCCACAAGGGCACATGACATCCAGGAAAAAAGCTTCGCAATCGGTGCGGCCAGCTACCTTGACCTGCGCGACAGCGAGCTTTCGCTTACCCGCGCCCGGCTGGCATATTACCAGGCCGTCTACAATTATCTTGTGGCCGCCTCAGACCTTGAACTGCTTCTTGGTAACGCGCCGGTAGAAAAGTACACCACACCCGAAATCAAAAAACCGACAAAATAATGAAATATAACCGTTACCTGATTCCGGCCACCATGGCCGCCATCCTCAGCGCCTGCGGCGACAAGGAACAGGCCGAGACCGTTGCCGACGAAGAACTTCCGATGGTGCAGGTCGATGTGGCCCACAAGCGTTCCGTAGACCAGACGCGCACCTACACGGCGAATGTCGAGGCCGACAATGTCAACAACATCGCTCCGGCCATGAGCAACCGCATCGAACGAATCCTTGTTGACGTGGGCGACCACGTGAAACGCGGACAGACTCTCGTTACTCTTGACGCATCCACTGCCGACCAGCAGCGCATCAATCTCGAATTGTCCGAAACCGAATACAACCGTGCCGTTGAATTGCTCAATATCGGTGCGGGAACCCAGCGTGCCGTCGACCAGCTGAAAGCCCAGCTCGACGCGCAGCGGGCACAGTACCAGAACACCCTCACAAACACGGTTCTAAAATCGCCCATAACAGGCGTTGTCACTGCCCGCAATTATGACCCGGGCGACATGACCGGCGCGCAGCCGGTGCTCACGGTCGGCCAGACCACACCTAATGTCAAGGTGGTCATAAACGTGAACGAGAGCGACCTCGCCGTGGTGAAGCACGGCATGACCGTTGACGTAACTTTCGACGCATACGACGGCGAGAAATTCACCGGCCGCATCACCCGTGTCGCCCCGGCGCTCGACATCCCCACCCGCACATTCCCCGTGGAGGTGACTGTGGCGAATAACGACGAGCGCATACGCCCCGGAATGTTTGCCCGCGTCGGAATCAATCTCGGCGCCCGCGACAATGTGGTGGTGCCTGACCGCGCGGTTGTAAAACAGACCGGCTCGGCCAATAAATATGTCTATACATATTCAAACGGCACCGTCGCATATAAGAAGGTGGAACTGGGCCAGCGGCTCGACGACTCTTTCGAGCTGTTGAGCGGCATTGAGGACGGCGACACCGTGGTCATCGCCGGACAGGTGCGCCTGGCCGACGGCGTGGCCGTATCGGTAATGAACAATGATAAATAACGATATACCTGAAAGTCAATGAGTTTATATGGCGGCGCGGTGAAGCGGCCAATCATGACCACCCTCTGCTTCGTGGCGGTGGTGGTGCTGGGCCTCTTCTCCCTTAAAACCCTTCCGATTGACCTGTTCCCGGACATCGAGACCAACACACTGATGGTCATGACGACCTATCAGGGCGCCTCGGCCCAGGATATAGAACAGAATGTGACCCGTCCACTGGAAAACGTCCTCAACTCGGTCAGCGACCTGAAGCACATCACCTCGGCGTCGCGCGAGAACATATCGGTCATCACCCTCGAGTTTGAATACGGAAAAGACATCGACGTGCTCACCAACGATGTCCGCGACAAGCTCGACATGGTGTCATCCTCGATGCCCGACGATGCCGAGACCCCGATTATCTTCAAGTTCTCGACCGACATGATACCGATTTTGCTGCTGTCGGTGCAGGCCGACGAGAGCATGCCCGGCCTCTACAAGATTCTTGACGATGCGGTGGCGAATCCCCTGGCCCGCATCTCGGGCGTCGGTTCGGTGTCGATTTCAGGTGCTCCCGAACGTGAGATACATATTTATGTCGACCCCGCACGGCTTGAAGCCTACAACCTGACCGTAGAACAGATCAGTTCGGTGGTGGCGGCTGAGAACCGCAACATCCCCGGCGGCGTGTTCGACATCGGTTCCGATACATATTCCCTGCGCGTACAGGGCGAGTTCACCTCGTCTGACCAGATGGCCGACATAGTTGTCGGCTCGTTCCAGGGCCGCAATATTTACCTGCGCGATGTTGCCCGTATCGACGATTCGCTTGAGGAGAGGGCGCAGGTCACATATAATAATGGTGTGCGCGGGGCCATGATTGTGGTGCAGAAACAGAGCGGCGCCAATTCCGTCGAAATATCCGACAGGGTGCTGAAAATGCTTCCTTCGCTGCAAAAGCGCCTGCCGTCTGACGTGAAACTCGGCATTATCGTCGATACGTCCGACAACATCCGCAACACCATCGACTCGCTTGTCGAGACGGTCATGTACGCCCTGCTGTTTGTGATTGTCGTGGTGTTCTTCTTCCTGGGACGATGGAGGGCTACCCTCATCATCACCCTCACCATTCCCATATCGCTGATAGCATCGTTCATCTACCTTGCCATCACCGGCAATTCGCTCAACATCGTCTCGCTTTCGGCCCTGTCGATTTCAATAGGCATGGTGGTCGATGACGCCATCGTGGTGCTCGAGAACGTCACCACGCACATCGAACGCGGCTCGGCGCCGAAACAGGCCGCCGTCCACGGCACCAACGAGGTGGCCATATCGGTAGTGGCGTCTACGCTTACGCTTATCGCCGTATTCTTCCCGTTGACCTTGGTCACCGGCATGAGCGGCGTGCTTTTCCGCCAATTGGGATGGATGGTCACCATAATGATGGTGATTTCCACAATCTGCGCCCTCTCACTCACCCCGATGCTGTGTTCTCTGTTGCTGCGCCGCGTGACGGTCCATTCAAAAATCTACACCATTTTCTTTACTCCCATAAGCCGTGCGCTTGACGCCCTCGACAATGGCTATGCCCGCTTGCTCGGACTGGTGACATCGCACAAGACCATCACCATCCTTGTCTGCCTGGCCACGTTTGTCGGCTCGATTTTCCTGATGAAACAGGTCGGTACCGAGTTTTTCCCCACGGCCGATGACGGACGCCTCTCTGTCAACCTCGAGCTTCCCATCGGCACCCGCGTGGAGATTGCCGACGAAACGACAGCGCGGCTCGTCAGGGAATGGCAGGAAAAGTATCCCGAGATTGAGGTGATAAACTACACCACCGGCACCGCATCGTCGGACAATGTGTTTGCCTCATTGAGCGAGAACGGCTCCCACATCGTGTCGATGAACATCGCCCTCAGCGACCCCGGTGAACGTGAGCGTACCATCGTGGAAATCGCAAAGATGATGCGCGAGGATCTACTGCGCTATCCCGAGTATAAGAAAGCCCAGGTGTCGGTTGGCGGCAATATGGGCGGCATGGGCGGCGAGGCGTCCATCGACTTTGAAATATATGGTTATGATTTTGCCGAAACCGACTCGGTCGCCGCGATGATGCGGACAATGCTGCTCGGTCTTGAAGGCACGGCCGATGTGACGATTTCCCGTTCGGACTATCAGCCTGAATACCGCGTCGATTTTGACCGCGAGAAGCTGGCCATATACGGGCTTAACCTTTCAACGGCGGCAAATTATCTGCGCAACCGCATCAACGGCCAGACCGCCTCGCGCTTCCGCGAGGATGGCGAGGAATATGACATAAAGGTGATGTACGACCCCGAGGCACGCACCTCGATAGCCGACATTGAGAACATTCTCATATACAATTCGGCAGGACAGGCGGTGCGCGTCAAGGATGTGGGAAAAGTTGTGGAGCATTTCACTCCTCCCACAATCGAACGCAAGGACCGCGAGCGCGTCATTACGGTCAAGACGATTGTCCAGGGTGTCCCGATGAGCGATGTGGTGCAAAAGTCGCTGGCGGCAATCGACAAGATGGCTCTGCCGCAGGGCGTGTCGGTTCAGCTTGCCGGCCAGTATGAAGACCAGCAGGAGTCGTTCTCTGACCTGCTTATGCTCGCCCTCCTTATCCTTATCCTTGTGTATATCGTCATGGCGGCTCAGTTCGAGAGCTATACATACCCCGCGATCATAATGTCGTCGGTCATGTTCGCCTTCTCGGGCGTGTTCCTCATCCTGTGGCTGTCGGGCCACACACTGAACGTCATGAGCCTTATCGGCGCGATAATGTTGATTGGTATCGTGGTGAAGAACGGCATCGTGCTCATTGACTACATCACGCTAAACCGCGAGCGCGGCCTCTCGATTAAGAAAGCCGTCATTGACGGTGGCCGCTCGCGTCTGCGTCCCGTGATAATGACATCGCTGACCACAATCCTCGGCATGGTGCCCATGGCATTTGGCACCGGCCAGGGCGCCGAGATGTGGCGTCCGATGGGAACGGCGGTCATTGGCGGCCTGACTTTCTCAACCATCCTCACCCTCCTGTTCGTGCCGGTGCTGTATTGTGTGTTCGCCCATAACGGCATCCGCAACACCCGACGCAAACTCCATAAGAACCTACGAAAACAATCAAGCAAATGAAAGCAGTGATGATAACCTTTGACCAGGCGCATTACGAGCGCATCGTCGACGCGCTCGACCGCCTGAACTGCCGGGGATACACGGCGTGGAACCAAGTCTCAGGCCGTGGTTCACATTCCGGCGAACCTCACTATGGCTCCCACGCGTGGCCGTCGCTCGCCTCAGCCATCCTGACCATGGTTCCCGACGAGCGCGTCGAGCCGCTGTTGAAGCGCCTCAGGGAGTTTGACAGCGAAAGCCCTAAGCTCGGGCTCAGGGCTTTCGTGTGGAATTTATGTGAGGAAGGCGTGTGAATGTTATCCAGCCTCAATAAAACTTACGACATACTGCCAGTTGCCGGGTGCGGGAACTGGCAGTTCATTTTTTGCAAATGCGCCGCTGATGTTCTGCGCGTCGGCGGCGAGGGCGAAATGGCACAGTCCTATGCCCATGTCAATCATTGAATAATTATTGTCCTTGGCGCAGTAGAAATCAACCTGATTGCCCCTCACGAGTGCCCGCCAGGGCTGCGAGTTGGTCGAAGACGGCGCGAGCCTCATCATGTCGAGCGGCATGGCATACGGTCCATCTTCGGTGAGGCTCACCGAGAAATCGTTTACAAAGAACAGGTCTCCGAGCGGTTTGCGTTTGTCGCTGCTCGCCACGGCACGCATCAGCCTGTCCATGAAACGAGGACGATCGCCGGGTTGTCCGATTGGAGAGACTACTTCAAGCGTTTCGCCGGCTGGCAGCGCGGCTGCATCGGTGAAAGACTTGCTTTTGAACGTACCGGCAATCCAGCATGTCGCCAGTCCAAGCTGGCAAGCCCGCAAGACCACCTGCTCCATCATGAAGCCTCCTGAAAGCTTTGAATTCACGTCATTGTCAAGTCCCATAAGGAGATAGCTCCGCGCGCCCTTGATGACGCCGTAAGTAGACGGACGGAATTCACCGCCAGTGTCGACGGTTGCCAGTTTGATTGTGACGGATCCGCCAAAAGGGGACGATGCGAGGGAAATGGCGTCGTTGATTTGTGACGCTTGCGCGGCTGAAAGCGGCTGGCCATCATAGGTGCGCACCGACCGGCGCACTTTTATTGCTTCAAGTATATTCATGCCCAAAGGTAAAAATAATTTTTCAAATAACGTCCTTAAAGTGGCTTTTGTTGGAATGTTTCGCCAACAGATGTTGTAGAGCATATAATTATTGTTTGCCCTGTCGTGAAAAATCCGTAACTTTGGCGTGAAAGTGAGCGCGTGAAATTATTTATAGAGAAATTATCAATGTTTCGACGAATGACTCCTCGCTTGCTTTAAAGGCGCTGCCTGTTGCTCTATTGATGATAATGGAGGGCGGATGCGCTGTTGAAATGATTACGTTTACCCCACTTTATAACCCAGAACATACGTTTTACCATGGAACTACCTTTTGCTGAATCTTGGAAAATCAAGATGGTCGAGCCAATCCGCACCTCCACTCGTGAAGAGCGTGAGAAGTGGATCAAGGAGGCTCACTACAATTTGTTTCAACTTACTGCCGACCAGGTGTATATCGACTGCCTGACGGACTCAGGCACAGGCGCCATGAGCGACCGCCAGTGGGCTGCCCTCATGATGGGCGATGAGGCCTATGCGGGTTCGCGTTCGTTCTTTGAGCTTAAAGACGTAATCAACCGCCTCACCGGCTTCGAATATGTAATCCCCACCCATCAGGGCCGCGCTGCCGAGAACGTACTCTTCTCCCACCTCGTGAAGGAGGGCGCTGTCGTGCCCGGCAACTCTCACTTCGACACCACCAAGGGCCACATCGAATCGCGTCATGCCACCGCGCTTGACTGCACGATCGACGCTGCCCGCGACACTCAGCTTGAACTGCCCTTCAAAGGCAATGTTGACATTGCTAAACTCGAAAAGGCTCTCGAGGAGCACGGCGACAAGGTGTCGTTCATCATCGTTACCATCACTAACAACACCGCCGGCGGCCAGCCCGTGTCGATGGAGAATCTGCGCGAGGTGCGCCGTGTTGCCGATAAATATGGCAAGCGTGTCATCTTCGACTCCGCCCGTTTTGCCGAGAACGCATATTTCATCAAGACCCGCGAGGAAGGATATGCCGACAAGACCATCAAGGAAATCACCCGCGAGATGTTCTCGTATGCCGACGGCATGACCATGTCGGCCAAGAAGGACGGTCTCGTGAACATGGGCGGCTTCATTGCCACACGCCACGCCGACTGGTATGAGGGTGCCAAGAAATACTGCATCCCCTTCGAGGGCTATCTCACCTATGGCGGCATGAACGGCCGCGACATGGCCGCACTTGCCGTAGGTCTGGACGAGAACACCGAGTTTGACAACCTCGCCACCCGCATCCGCCAGGTTGAATACCTTGCCAAGCGTCTTGACGAATTCGGAATTCCCTACCAGCGTCCCGCCGGTGGCCATGCCATTTTTGTGGATGCCGGCCTGGTGCTCACCAATGTGCCGAAAGAAGAATTCCCCGCCCAGACGCTCGCCATCGAGCTTTATAAGGAAGCCGGTGTGCGCGGATGTGAAATCGGCTATATCCTTGCCGATCGCGATCCCGTCACCCGCGAGAACCGTTTCGGCGGCATGGACCTGCTGCGCCTGTGCATTGCCCGCCGTGTCTACACCAACAATCACATGGACGTGATTGCCGTCGCCCTGAAAAATGTGTACGATCGCCGCGAGTCAATCACCCGTGGTTATGAAATCACATGGGAAACCGAACTGATGCGTCACTTCACCGTCCAGCTCGCTCCGCTTTCGTAATATACATAAGTTGACCGTACCAAATAAACTGCACTCCAAAAGTCCGTTATCTGACTTTTGGAGTGCAGTTTATTTTGATATAGACTGATTATTGGCTAAGCGAAAAAGACAGGACCTCTACTTCACCACTATCTTGGCTCCATTCTGAAAGTAAATACCTTTTAGGCAAATTTGGAATGTCAGTATCATTGGCGCTGTAGGTAAAAGCTAAAAGAGTTGTAGTATTATCTACGGTTTGTGCCCCTTAGAACGGCTTGCGGTATTTGCCCTCGTCGGCATCTTCAAGAATAGACAGATAGGACGCGTAGCGCGATTGCGCTATGCGACCTTCTTCCAATGCGGCAAGAACGGCGCAACCCGGTTCGTGGGTGTGGGTGCAGTTACCGAAACGGCAATCTTTCGACACGGCGAACAGGTCGGGGAAATAATGGGCCACTTCGTATTTGTCAAAGTCTATGGTGCCGAAGCCCCTTACGCCCGGAGTGTCTATTATCGCCCCTCCGCCCTCGCCGGGAAGGCGGAACAGCTCGCTGAACGTGGTGGTGTGCATGCCGGTGTCGTGGGCCGATGAAATCTCGGCGGTACGGAGGTCCAGTCCAGGAATAAGGTCGTTGATGAGTGTTGTTTTTCCGACACCTGAATTTCCCGAGAAAAGTGTCAGCTTTCCGGCAAGCATTGCACGCAGGTCGTCGAGGCCTTCGCCTGTTTTAGCCGATAGGGCGAGTACGTCATAGCCGATTGATTTATACAGGTACATGACGGCGTCGAGCAGTTCGCTGTCTCCTTCGTCGGTCAGCAGGTCGATTTTATTTATTACAAGCAGGGCCGGCACGTTATATGCCGTGGCGGTTGCCAGAAAGCGGTCGATGAAAGTTGTCGAGGTGGTGGGGTGGGCAAGCGTCACGACCAGGACGGCCCGGTCGATGTTGGCTGCGATGATATGCGATTCTTTCGACAGGTTGCTCGCGCGGCGTATTATGTAATTTCTCCTCGGCTCTATGGCGGTGATGAAAGCTGTGCCGTCTGGAGCGGGTTCGCCCACGGTTACACGGTCGCCAACTGCCACGGGGTTTGTAGTCCTGATTCCTTTGATTCTGAAATTTCCCTTTATCTTGCAGTTGATTTCGCGGGGTTGTTCTTCGTCTGTGGCCACCACATAATGGGCGCCGGTATTTCGTATTACGATGCCTTGCATGCTTGTTTTCTGTTTGAAAGTGTAAAGTTACAACAATTTCCGGCCTGTTTAGGTTAAAAAATATGAAATTTTATTTTGCTGATTTTCCGAGGGTTACGTGCCGACAAACTTATTTTAGTTAAAATTGTTGTATAATTAGTATTTGCAGATGAAAGTTATTTTGTATATTTGCAAACAAAATGATACGAAATAAGTGAATTTTTGAACAACGAACAAATTGCGATAAACAACTTGTCTAACAAAATAATCATTATTTAAGCTATGAATGTAGAAGTTATCGGAAACAACGCCGGCCTCGTTTGGCAGGCCCTCAGTGCAGCTGACGCCATGGGCGTTAAACAGCTCAAAAAAGCAACTAAACTGAAAGACAAAGAAGTGTTTGCCGCCCTTGGCTGGCTCGCCCGCGAAGGTAAGGTGAACATCGACACTGATCCCGAAGACGAGAAGGATTTCATCGTTTCTCTCGTGCAGGCATAAATCAGACTCCGCGTATATCACAAGCGGGCGCCACATTGTGGCGCCCGCTTGTGATATACGCGTGATTGTCAGATATGCAGGGCTGCCATGAAGCGTTTGACAACCTCGGGATTTCCGCTGTGCTTGCCTTCATCCTCGCTCAGTTTGCATGTGTCGTTGTAGAAGTTCCACGATTCGGTGATTTTTGCTGCCACCAGCTTTATCACGATGTTGAGGGGTTTCATGCCGGGGAAATCGTTTGTGAAATGGGTTCCTATACCAAACGACGGTTGGCAGAATCCGACGGCTGCGTGCTGGATGGCGATGGCGCGGTCGGTGTCGAGGGCGTTGCTGAACACAATCTGCTTGGAGCGCGGATCGATTCCGAGCGAGGTGTATTTTTCTGTTATTTTGCGTAGTTGGTCAAGGTTGTTGCCGCTGTCCACCCGCAATCCCTTGAACATGTTCGCGTAGTCTTCCGAGAAGTTCAGGCTGAATATGTTCCAGCCGTATGTGTCATAGAGGAAGGTTCCGAGCGCACCGCGGTATGTGGCGCGCCATGCCTCCATCGCCAGGTGGTTGGCCATTTGCGGACCATACATTCCGCCGATGGCGCAGATGAGTTCGTGGGCCATGGTGCCGATGGGGGTTAGATCGTACTTCATCGCCAGATACACGTTGGAGGTGCCGACAAAGCGACGGCGGCAGGCTCCGTCTTCCGTGCTGGTGCAGCGGTCCTGGCAGTCCTTCATGGCCCGGATGCAGGTGTCCTGGGCCGCGAACGAGGCTCGGCGCCGGGTTCCCATGTCGCTGAACGAGCAGCCGGCCTCCAGCAGCCTTTGTGCCTTGTCGTACGATTGCCTGTATTGCAGCTCCAGGTCGATTTTGTCAGCTTCGCCGGTGGTGATGTAATATAGCTCAGATATTATGGCGAGTACCTTTACCTCGAGCAGTATGGTGTGGCTCCAGGGGCCTTCGAAATGAACCGACAGATGCCCCTTGTCATCCTGCGCTACGGAGACCATGCGGCTGTCGTAACGGTATCCTTTCAGGAAGTCGTAGAACCAGTGGGGAATATAGCGGCATGCTCGTTTCATGAACTGAATTTCCTCGTCGGTGATGACCAGGTTTTCAAGCATCTTCACCTGTTCGGTCACCAGGGTGGCGAAGCCGGTGGGATAGCATGTGTTGTCGCGGTCGGTAAATTCATATTTTACCATTGCCCGCGGATAGTTGTCGATAACGGCGCAGCACATTGTGAACTTGTACAGATCGTCGTCGGTGAAGTGGTTGATTATCTGGCGCATAAGCTTGAGGTGTTTAGAATGTCGTTGAGAGTTGAGCCGCCGTCGGTCGAGGCCGTGAAGCGCGTGAGGACTTCCACGTGGTCTGTGCCGAAAACTGCCGCAGCGTCGATGAACGTCTCTTTAACGCAGTAGTCACCGGCAACTCCGCATATGTCGGCTCCGTTGGCGTCATATTTTTTTGCAAGGTCTATTATATGCTTGCGTGAAAGTTCGTTGCCGAAAATTGAGTATTCCTCGCGTGCCTGGTTGGTGCCTTTGGTCAGGGCGGTGTAGGGAGTGCCCGATTTTTCGAGAGCCTCTTTCAGCGGCAGCCATATTGCAGCTCCTTGCGAGCCTGCCACGCAGTGTTGGGGCCAGATGCCGCCGTTTGCCTTGAATGAGCAATGTGTGGCCGGATGGCTGTCGAGGGTGATTATGACGTGCGCGTAGTCCCGGGCTTTTCCTTCGGCTATAAACCTGGCGAGATCTCCGAGAGCCTTTGCGGCTCCGGGAACGGCCAAAGATCCGTCAACAAAGTCGTTTTGAGGGTCTACGATTATGAGGAGGTGGTCTGGTGGAGTCATCTTTTTCGGGATTAGGTGTGGTTCTCGATTTTTAATATGAAAGAGAAATCTCCACCCGGAGGGGTCAGTGCGAGGCTTCCCGAAGAAAGCTTTCCGTTATGAACCACCGGTTTGCATGAGGCGCTGATGTCGCCAGGTACAATCTCAAAAACTGCCTGACTGTTGCCATATCTTGCGAGCCCGAGGGCTACGAACCCCATGGTCCAGCGGAGATTACTCTCTACAACGTGAACCAATCTGAGCCCGTTTTGTTCAGTCACGAACAAGTCAATTCCCACAGGGCCGTCATATTCAGGCGCTATTATGGCTTCTATTGCCTTGGCGAGTGCCCGGCGCAGCGATTCGGTCTTATCACATTCCAGCCTTTTGCTGAGAATGGCTTCGAGATTATCCTGAGTGTCCACCACGTTGCCCCGGTATTGGCCTGTCGCCGCATCAGTTGCAAATATGGAAAGTCCGCGGTATGTTACGCAGCCGTTTTCACACGAGAAAAGCATCGCAAAATCGAAATGCCCGGGCGCATATTCCTCCACCAAGACCGAGCCCTGCTTTCGTATCGTGCCTTCGAGCCTTTGGATGGCGCTGTCGCAGTGGGCCGGGTCTACGAACGTAACACCTCTGCCCGATGAGGACCATGGCGCTTTTACAACCATAGGGCGGTTGCGCAGCATATCATGCAGGATTTCGCGGGCAGAAACTTCCACTGCCGCAGGCCAGATTGGGAAGTTCACCGAATCTGCAACCCTGTGGCTGATTTCCGCAGCGGTGCGACGATGTGACAGCATGCGGTATTTTGCAAGCGTCTCGGAAGTTGGAAGAGTGTTTGGTGAAAAGCCGTTTTTCTCGAATACTCGTTTTGAGGCTTCCGACCATCCCCATGGGGTAGGAGCCAGATTGAAATCTTCATGATTCCAGACATCCGCTTTTAAACCGAAGGCGGTAGTGACTTCGTTCAGCCATCGTTCATTCACACCGTTGCATAAAACGCGGTCGTCTGCATCGGCCATCCATATCGGCAGTACCTCGCCGGAACGCCTCAGCTTCACCGCTGCCGGGGGAGCTGTGAAATTCGCGCCTCCGTGTGCGAGGGCAATGTCATTTTCGGGATAAAAAAGCCATAAACGATTATTCATGCCGCGAAGTTAAACAATAATTTGCCAAACGGCAAAATATTATTGCAAAATTCTCCTAAACTGCGCAAAATAATAAAAATGTGCAAAAGTATTCAGCGTCTTTTTACCATTGTTAAGCACTTTGTATATAAACAATTCAGGGAGTCTTCTCACGAGGACTCCCTGACTGCGTTTTAATGACTTAAAACAATTACATAACTAACATAAAACACATTTTTTCGATTGTTATCGCCGTGGCTTGTTAAGCCAACGGCGATTTTGTTTACTAACAATCTATACTAACCCTAAAACTGAAATGATTTTTCAACTTTTCTTTTGCAAAATTACTGCCTATCACGCGCGGACGCAACACCATATAAGCATAATATAAAGCATTATAATGGATGCATAGGTATAAGTTGTTGAAAATAAATTAATTAAATATATGCTACATGCACCAAAATATAAACTTTTATATGGCGGAATAGGGATATAGGGTGGAAAAATTAGCACGTGAAAAACCATTTTTACCCCTCATGACACGGAGCTGATTTTCATGATGTCATCTTCAAAATTATCCCGGTCGATGGCGCGTGCTTTGGTGCGGTTTCGGTAGGCATAGATTGTGTTGATGCTGTAATTGAGCACCTGGGCGATTCGTGCGCTTTCTTCTATTCCAAGACGCATGAATGCGAGTATGCGGAGGTCTGTGTTCAGCAGCTCGCCATCTTTAAGCTCTATCTGTGAGTCTGGCCGGAGGAGGGCGTTTACCTGCGTGATGAAGTTGGGATAGAGGTGGAGGAAGGCGTTGTCGAACACATCGTAAAATTCCTTACTCTGTTCCTCGACAAACTTGCCCGACTTCGTAAGTCTGTAAAGGTCGTCAACTTTGCCGGTGGATATTTTTCGGTTGGCAATTTTGCAGAACTGGTTCAGTTTGTCCATGTATATTGAACATAGGCTCAGGAACTGGCTTATGTAAACTTCTTTGGTTCGGTTGGCCTGTCGAAGGTTGTCCTGAAGAAGTTTCATGCGCTTCATTTCGTGGCGGAGCACAAGCATTGTGATAACCAACCCAACGAGAATAAGCACCAGTATTCCGAGAATTACATAAATCGTTCGCGTCTTAGCTTCAATCTGTTCGGTCTTCGCGCGCTCGATAATTGGAAGGGAGCGTGATGATTCCACCATACGCAGTGGCGCTCCGCATTCTACGGCATTGGCGAGGGCCTCGGTAAGGTAGGTGTAGCTTCGGTTGACGTCTTTCTGAGTGTAGAGGTAGTTGCCCAGCTCCTGAAGCGCCGCTACTTCGCGTGTGGCGGCGATTACGTCGGCAATGGCTGCCTGTGCGATGTAATATACGTATGCGTTGTCATCGGCCCGTTCGCGTGCCATGGTTGAAAGGTGGTGGGCAGCGCGTGCGCGCAGGTTGCTTTGATAGGGTTCGCTTTCAAACACTGATTCGAGCAAGGCCCTTGCCTTTCCTTTCTCGCCTGTCTGGAAAAAGTACTCGCCGAGGTGATATTTGTATTCCGCGCCTTCTTTCGGCAGCACCTCAAGAAGTCTTTTCTGGCGGTCAAGGGCCAGGGAGTTCCATTTGGCACGGCTGTTTGAGTCGTTTTCTGAAAATGCCGCCATGTAGCTATACATCTGGCGCCCGGCCTCATAGTACATTGGCAGCAGTGCCGTGGGAATATTGTCGGCGTCAATCGAGTCATATATCATTATGGCTGTCGGAAACGAACCGCTCAATGGCATCAGGGAAACACGTTGAAGCTCAAAGGGAAGCTTGTCGCTGTCCTTGGCCAGTTCGCGTCCTTTGGCGAAATAGTGCAGGGCCGAGTCGTTGTTGAATGCCGTGTAGCGTTCTCCTATCTGCAACATAAGCCGTGAATCGGTGGGATGATGACTGAGGCTGTCGGCGAGGCGGTCGATTTGCGCCTGTCGGCGGGCTATGAACGATTGCCTTTTCGCAAGAGAATCGTCCAGTGCTTCAAGGGCTGTACGAGCGTCGGAGGCTGTGTATTCAAGCATGGCCATCGCCGGGAAAGCGCATAGCGATATGAAGCTAATTAAACAGGCGGTGAATTTCATCGGCATTTATTATCTGGATTATTTTAAGGCCGTCGGGCGTATAGGACGGTTCATTGCATTTCAAAAGTGATTGAATCAACCGCCGTGTTTCTTCTTCGGAGATGGCTTGGGTTGATGTCATGGATGCCGAGCGGGCCAGTGCAAGTGCGGCAGGCTCGATTAGGGCAGTTTCGGGGAGCTCGCCGGAGTCTTCGATGTCGGCAATCATCCGGGTGAGGGCTTCAACGGCGTTTGTGATGCCCGGCACAGACGGTATCGCGTTGATGGCCCATACGTTATCGCCGAGGAACGACACGTCGAATCCCAGCCGTCGTGTGATGTCGCTTATGGTTGACATAACCGCGCTCTGCGACGGTGACAGCGACAGTGATTCGGGAAAAATCAACCGTTGTGACGGCAGTGGGGCATCGGCGAGTTTTGCCGCGAATTCATCGAACAGCACCCGTATGTGGGCGCGCTGGCGGTGTATGACTTTCAAACCTTCCTGACATGGCGCCACAATGTAGCGGTTGCGGAGTGTGAAAAACGATGTTATTTCATCATCGGTCTCAAATAACTCGGCTTGTGGCGCTGGATGGGTGATGTTGGATATGGCGATTACCTCACCGTCGGCCATGTCGGGGATGGCGGTCGGCTCGTCACGCCGTGCTGCAAACGATTCATACAGCTTGTCCCAATCGCGTGGTGCCGGCCTTGTATGGCCTATTTTGCTTTTGGTGGTGGTCCATTCGTGGTCGGTGAATGGGTTGTAACTGGGGTCGGTGTCGATGGCCGGCATCTTCTCGGACGGGTCGGGGAGAAAGACGGGTATGTCGGGAACGGCATCGGGCGCGTCAAAATCGATTGCACCTGCCGCGTTCACTTTTCCGAGCGCCTGTTTTACGGCCGCTGTGAGAATCTGCCATATTGGCTGTTCGTTCTCGAATTTGATTTCGTGCTTCTGCGGATGTATATTTACATCTATGGTGGCCGGGTCAACGTCAAAGCTGATGAAATATGCCGGCTGCGCCTCGGGTGAAATCAGTTCGGAGTAGCAGCTGAGTACGGCCTTGTGGAAATAAGGATGGCGCATGTTGCGCCCGTTCACGAAGAAATACTGCGGTACACCGCGTTTTTTCGCATGGCTTGGCAGGCCCACAAACCCGGATATTTTCACTACGGAAGTTTCTGTGGCGATGGGAATTATCTGAGCCCCGAGCGTTTTGCCGAAAAGAGCCGTGATGCGTTGTTTCAGCGTACCTTTGAGCAGTTGGTGCAGAGTTACGTCATTATGGATTATCGTGAAGTCGACGTCGGTGTTTACCAGTGCGAGACGCTCGAATTCACGCAGGATGTGGGACAGCTCAACAGAGTCTTTCTTCAGGAACTTACGCCGGGCCGGCATGTGGAAAAAAAGGTTTTTCACCATCATGTTCGTACCGGGAAGGCACGAGGCCGGTTCCATGCCCTCGAATTTTGATTCGGAGATGCGCAGGCGGCAACCCATCTGCTCGCCTGCCCGCATGGTGCGCAGGTCAATCTGTGCGACTGCCGCGATTGACGGAAGGGCCTCTCCGCGGAAGCCCATGGTGTGAAGGGTATAGAGGTCGTCGGCGCTGCTGATTTTTGACGTGGCGTGTCTTTCAAATGCCATGCGGGCGTCGGTTGCCGACATTCCCTGGCCGTTGTCAACCACTTGGATAAGGGTGCGTCCCGCGTCTTTTATGATGATTTGCACCGACGTGGCGCCGGCATCAATCGAATTTTCGACAAGTTCCTTGATGACCGAGGCCGGGCGTTGGATTACCTCCCCCGCTGCAATCTGATTGGCCACCGAATCGGGTAATAACTTGATTACGTCGCTGTTCATACCACAAAGTTACGAAATTATTTTAGAGTATGTCCATGCGCAGGTTAAAAATTGATTGAGCGTATTACGGCGAATCCTGATTGGGTTATTGTCACAACTCCCTCATCATCAATCTGCACAAGGCCGAGGGCTGTAGCCGGTCTCAGATATTGGTTCATGAGTTTTTCCCGGCTGCCTGATTTCAGCAGGGCAGTCAGTTCGTCGGTGGACTTTGGCGAGCGCTCAACGGTCTCGAGCAGCTGTCGTATCTCGTTTGTGATTATAAAGGGAGGCATGTGCGATGTTCTGAGGTCGTTAAAAGCGATAGCCGCCACCGTTTGGAACGGGTGACGGCTATCGTGTGTTTGCACCGAGGTCCTTATTTGAAGAGGTATTGAGATGAAATCGACTCGTGGCAGTGTACGCGGCGGATGGTGTCGGCGAACAGACGTGCGACGGAGATTACGGTCACCTTCTTGGACGGACCGGAGTAGGGGATTGAATTGGTGAAAATCATCTCGGCCAGGCCGCAGTTGTCGACATTCTCCGATGCCGGGTCGCTCATGATGGCATGGGTGGCGAGGGCGCGGACGCTCTTGGCGCCCTTTTCAAGCATGAGGTCGGCGGCTTTGGTGATTGTGCCGGCAGTATCGACCATGTCGTCGACGAGGATGACATTCTTGCCCTCGACGTCGCCGATTACGGTCATGTTGGCGACAACGTTTGCCTTGGCGCGCTGTTTGTGGCAGAGCACGAGGGGCACATCGAGGTATTTGGCATAGGAATTGGCACGTTTGGCACCGCCGACGTCGGGAGTGGCGATGACCATGTTGTCGAGCTTGAGGCTCTGGATATAGGGAATGAATACCGAGGAGGCGTAGAGGTGGTCGACCGGCACGTTGAAGAATCCCTGAATCTGGTCGGCGTGGAGATCCATCGTAATCACGCGGTTTACGCCTGCGGCAGTGAGGAGGTCCGAAACGAGTTTGGCGGCGATTGACACGCGGGGCTTGTCCTTGCGGTCCTGACGTGCCCACCCGAAGTAGGGGATAACCGCGATGATTGTGGCGGCCGAGGCGCGTTTTGCGGCGTCAATCATCAGCAGGAGCTCCATGAGGTTGTCGCTGTTGGGGAAGGTTGACTGCACCAGATATACTTCGCAGCCGCGGACCGACTCTTCAAACGACACTTCAAACTCGCCGTCGGCAAAGTGCTGGATGTTCATTTTGCCAAGTTCGACGCCAAGGTCTTTACAAATTTCTTCGGCCATGTATTGAGACTTGGTGCCGGAGAATACTTTGAAAGGAGGTAAAGCAGAATTCATATAGAAATATGGTGAAGGGATTGGTGGATTTCGATATTGAGAGGTTTTATCTTGGTAGTGTCGATTTTCCACACCACGGCTCCATGAGGAGGAATGTGGGTGGCGAAAGGCGTTTCTGAAGAGAGTGTCTTGAGTGATTCCTGGCCCGACAGCAATTCCTGACCCATGGCAAATCCGCGTGGAATCTCCAGATAGTCGAATGCGTGGTCGGGAATGTTGATTTCAACCCTTGCCTCCTCGTCTGAGAAGTTTACGGCAATTACAAGCACTTCGTTGCCATAGGCACGGAGGAATGCGAAATGACGGTGGGGATTGAAGCGGGGATTGTCATAGTTGACATACATCAGATCGAAGAATTTACCCTGGGATATTGCATCCTCCGAGTTGCACAGGTTGAGCACGCGTGCATAGAAATCGCGCAGGCGCTGCTCGCTTTCCGTGAGCGGGCCGTCGCAATTGCCGTGGTTGAGCCAGCGGCGCAGGGTGGGGATGCTCCAGTAGTCGAAGATGGTGGTGCGGCCGTCAAGCCCGCTGTATCCTTCGGCCTCGGCGGCGGGTTCGCCCAGTTCCTGACCGGCGTAGAGCATGAACGGCCCGGTTGAAATCATTGAGCTGACCACCAGCGATGGAACGACACGCCACGGGTCGCCGGCATATTGCTCGGAGGCGAAGCGCTGCTCGTCGTGGTTTTCGAGGAAATTGAGCATGTTGGGGGCGATGCCGTCCACGGTCTGCCAGCATGATGTCAGGGTGGCGGCGGAATGATTGGCTGTCTCGATGGCGCGGAGCGAGTCGTAGAGGTTGACCTTATCGTAAAGGTAATCGAAGCCGGCCGAGAAGATGTACTGGCGGTAGATGCCCACGTCATACAGCTCGGCGATGAAGACGATGTCGGGATTTATTTCCTTGACCTGGGGGATTGCCCATCGCCAGAAGTCTACCGGCACCATGTGGGCCATGTCGCAGCGGAAGCCGTCAATGCCTTTGGCGGCCCAATACCGCAGGATATGGAGCATTTTCAGCCATGTGGACGGCACCGGGGAATAATGCCGCGAGTGGTCGCCGGGGTCGAAACCGTAGTTGAGCTTCACCGTGTCATACCAGTTGTATTTGCCCGGAAAGGCGGTGAAACAGTCGTCGCCCGATGCGCGGGCCGGGAATTCCACGTAAGCGTCAGCCCCCTGGCCCAGGTCTACTTCCCACGGCGAGAACTGCTGGCGGGTGATATAGTAGAAATTGTTGTTCGGGTCGAAAAACATTTCCTTGTTGTCGCCCTGACCGAGGTCCTCGATGCCCTTGGGGCGGGCGTCGGAATGGTATTCGCGCCCCACATGGTTTGGCACGAAGTCAATTATTACTTTGAGCCCGGCACGGTGGGTGCGTATCACCAACCGTTCGAACTCCTTTATTCGGGACGGCACATCCACGGCCAGGTCGGGGTCGATGTCGTAATAGTCGGTGATGGCATAGGGGCTGCCGGCTTTGCCCTTGATGATGTGCGGATTATGGCGCGGAATACCGTAGCGGGTATAATCGGGCGTGTGTGCGTGCTCGATTACGCCGGTGTACCACACGTGGGTGGCGCCGAGCGAGCGGATTTGCCGCAAGATGCCCGGCGTTATGTCGTTGAGGCGCCCAGATCCGTTCTGCTCGATGGTACCGTCTTTCACCGGCTCCGGATTGTAGTTGGCGAACAGTCGGGGCAGCAACTGGTAGATGATTGGTTTGAGCGCTTCTTTCTTTTTCATGATTGCAGGTTTTGGAGTGATTATAGGTTTGATTTGGCAGGGAGCGGTTTCTGCCAGAGGCCTGCGTCGCGCAGTGCTTTTCGGGTGTGGATATAGCCGCTCATATATACATTATTAATATACCGCAGGTCGAAAGTGCTGTAATGGGCGATTTCGAGCGGTTCAACGTTCAGGTCGCAAAGGGCCATGTCCTTGTATTGGTTTGCCTTGGCCATAAGATTGTAGGTGCGCATGGCCACCGAGAAGAATGAATCGGCCTTGACCTTGTTGGCCAGCGGACTGACGTTCACTCCAATCAGATAGTCGCATTTGTCGCGGATAATCCACGCCGGATGATTGCGCAGTACGCCTCCGTCCACATAGTGTATGCCGCCGATCTTGACCGGCTTGAACGCTATGGGTATGCAGCATGATGCGATGACACGCTCGGCTATGGGGCCGTGGTCAAACACAACCGGCACACCATGGTCGAAGTCTGTGGCGCCAAGGTAAATCGGCAGCGGCAGATCCTCGATATTATGGTATTTGCCTAAGTTCTTCGCAATGAATTTCATGAACGGAACCATGCTGAACACACCGCCGCCCTTGGGCCTGAACCCGACGAAATCGGTGAAACTGCTGCCGGCGAACAGCTTTGGAAATTCAGAGGGAGTGACCCCGGCGGCATATAATGCCGCGACAATGCTGCCCGCGCTGACGCCGGCGATGACATCGGGGCGATGGCCGCCCTCTTCAAGAGCTGCCAACGCGCCGGCATGGGCGAATCCGCGGGCACCGCCGCCCGAAAGGGCGACGCCGAGCCTGACGCGGGGCGCTGCGGACTGAGTGGAATTTTCTTTGCCGGTTTCCATAAACGTGCCACAAAGTTAGTGAAATCGCCTCGTACTGACAAAATTTTCGGCGCCGAAATGCCCGCTTCCCAACTTTTTTGAACTTTGCATTGCAGTTACGCCCGAATTTAGTAACTTTGCACGATAAAACACCCTCTTGACAATCATTCCCCAAAGCGAACTATATAGCGATGAAAGAATTAGCAACGGTTTACAACCCCGCTGAAGTAGAAGATAAATGGTATGAATACTGGATGGCCAACCGGCTTTTCCATTCCGAACCCGATGCCCGCGAGCCTTACACCATCGTGATTCCGCCGCCAAACGTGACCGGCGTCCTCCACATGGGCCACATGCTCAACAACACCATTCAGGATATTCTTGTGCGCCGCGCCCGCATGATGGGTAAAAACGCGCTCTGGGTGCCCGGCACCGACCATGCCTCAATCTCCACCGAAACCAAGGTGATTGCAAAACTTGCCGCTGAGGGAATCAAGAAAACCGACCTCACCCGCGAGCAGTTCCTCGAACATGCCTGGGAATGGACCCGCAAGCATGGCGGCATAATCCTCCAGCAGCTGCGCAAGCTCGGCGCTTCGTGCGACTGGGAACGCACCGCGTTCACTATGGACGAGGAGCGCAGCAAGGCCGTCGTGAAGGTTTTCTGCGACTTATATGAGAAAGGACTGATTTACCGTGGTCTGCGCATGGTCAACTGGGACCCCAAAAACCTTACGGCCATCAGCGACGACGAGGTATTCTTCGAAACCGAGCAGTCCAAGCTCTACTACCTTAAATATTATGTGGCCGATGATCCCGAGGGTCGGTATGCGGTGGTCGCAACCACCCGTCCCGAGACCATCATGGGCGACACGGCCATGTGCATAAACCCCAAGGATCCCAAAAACGAGTGGCTCAAGGGCAAGAAAGTAATCGTGCCTCTGGTGGGCCGCGTGATTCCCGTTATCGAAGACCGCTATGTCGACATCGAGTTCGGCACAGGCTGCCTCAAGGTAACCCCCGCGCATGACAAGAACGACAACATGCTCGGCAAGAAGCACAATCTCGAGACCATTGACATTTTCAACGACGATGCCACCATCGCCGAATGTGCCGGAATGTACGTCGGCATGGACCGCTTTGACTGCCGCGAGGCCATCGCCAAGGACCTGGCCGCTGCCGGGCTGCTCGAAAAAGTCGAGGACTACACCAACAACGTGGGCCTCTCCGAGCGCACCAAAGTGGCTATCGAGCCCCGTCTGTCGCTGCAATGGTTCGTAGACATGAAGCATTTTGCCGACATCTCGCTCTCGCCCGTGATGGACGACATCATCCGTTTCGTCCCCGAAAAATACAAGACCACCTACCGCAACTGGCTTGAAAACATCCAGGACTGGTGCATCTCGCGTCAGCTGTGGTGGGGACACCGTATTCCCGCATATTATTACATCGACCCGGCCGACGGCGAGGAGAAATTTGTCGTTGCCGAGACCGCCGATAAAGCTCTTGAAAAAGTGCGTGCGGTTGAAGGCTGCGCGGCCTATACGATGGCCGACATCCGCCAGGATGAAGGCGCTCTCGACACATGGTTCTCCTCATGGCTATGGCCCATCACGCTTTTTGACGGCATCAATAATCCAGGAAACAAGGAAATCAGTTACTACTATCCTACCGCTACCCTGGTCACCGGTCCTGACATCATCTTCTTCTGGGTTGCCCGCATGATTATGGCCGGCTATGAATACGTCGGCAAGGAACCCTTCAAGAACGTATATTTCACCGGCATCGTACGCGACAACCTCGGCCGTAAGATGTCGAAATCCCTCGGCAACTCGCCCGATCCCCTCGACCTTATCGCCAAATTCGGCGCCGACGGTGTCCGCATGGGCATGATGCTTTCGGCTCCCGCCGGCAACGACATCATGTTTGACGAGCGCCTCTGCGAGCAAGGCCGTAACTTCTGCAACAAGATTTGGAATGCCTTCCGTCTGCTGCAGGGTTGGGAAATCGACGACAATGCTCCCGTTCCCACCGTAAACCGCATGGCCGTCGAATGGTTCGACAACCGCCTGAGCGCCACCGTCGCTGAAATTAACGACCTCTTCGGCAAATTCCGCCTCAACGAGGCCCTGATGGCAGTTTACCGCCTGTTCTGGGACGATTTCTCATCGTGGTATCTCGAAATGGTCAAACCCGCTTACGGCAAACCTATCGACCGCCCCACGATGGAAGCTACCCGCAGGTATTTCGACGCCCTGCTGCGCCTGCTCCATCCGTTCATGCCTTTCATCACCGAGGAGCTGTGGCAGCATCTCGAAGGGCGCCGCGAAGGAGAGTCAATCATGTATGCCAACATGCCCGGTGCCGTAGGTTTCAATGCTGAACTCGATTCGACCGTCGCTTTGGCTCAGGAGGTTATCTCGGGAGTGCGAGCCGCCCGTGCCCGCAAGAACATCCCGGCCAAGGAAACCCTCAACCTCCATGTCATCGGCTCTGTTCCCAATTCCGTCCTTCCCCTCATCAAGAAACTGGCCAATGTCGACGAAATCAAGATGAATGCCGAGAAAGACCCCGCCGCGGCGTCGTTCATGGTCGGCACGCTTGAATTCAACGTACCTCTTGCCTCGTCGATTGATGTTGATGCGGAAGTAGCCCGACTTGAAAAGGACATCGCCTACCTTGAAGGCTTCAAGGCATCCATCGAGAAAAAACTGTCGAACGAGCGCTTCGTCAACAACGCTCCTGTCGCTGTTGTCGATGGCGAACGCAAAAAGCTCGCCGACACCCTCTCGAAACTGGAAGCCAACCGTGCAACCCTCGCAGCGTTGAAAGCATAACATGATTTCACCCCTCCACGAAGACAAGAAGATACAGGCCCTGCGCGATATTATCGATGAGGCCGAGCGCATAGTTGTCGTGACCCACATGGGTCCCGACGGCGATGCTATCGGTTCGTCGACGGCTTTCTGCAACGTAATGGGCCGTCTCGGAAAGGAAGCCCGTGTTGTCATCCCCGACATGATGCTGGCTTCGCTCCGTTCCGTACCGGGTGCAAAGGATGTCACCGATGCCACCCGTTATCCCGATTTCGCAAAGCAGCTCATTGAAGACGCCGACCTCATTGTATGCCTTGATTTCAATGCTCTCAAGCGCATCAGCAAGCTCGGCGATCTCGTGGCGAAGGCAACTGCTAAAAAGGTGCTCATCGACCACCATCTCGACCCTGAGGATTTCGCCGACGTGACAATATCGCGTCCCGAGATGTCCTCGACCTGCTATCTGCTGTTCAAGGTGCTATGCGCCCTGGAGATGTTCGACGACATCGACAAGAAAGCCGCCGAGAGCATCCTGACAGGCATGATGACCGACACCGGCAACTTTTCATACAACTGCGCCGACCCCGAACTTTATGTCGTCGTGAGCGAGCTCGTGAAAAAAGGCGCCGACAAGGAACGCATCTACCGTCAGCAGTTCGAGACCCACTCCGAAGATTCGATACGCCTCAACTCGTATGCTTTGCTGGAAAAGCTGGAAGTGTGGCCCGATATGGGCGCCGCGCTTATAACACTCAGCCGCGACGAACTCAACCGCTTCCATTATACGAAAGGGGACACGGAGGGACTGGTCAACCGCCCGCTGGCCATTCCCGGCGTGGTGTATTCGGCTTTTCTCCGCGAAGAGGACGGATACGTGAAGGTATCGATGCGCTCGCTTGGCAATTTCCCGGTGAACGAAGTGTGCCGCGAATATTTTGGCGGCGGAGGCCACCTCAATGCCGCCGGCGGGGAATTGCCCGGCACGCTTGAAAACGCCGCCGAGCTGTTCCGCTCGCTGCTTCCCACCAACAAAGAATTATATCTCGGCGGACATTCAGCCGCCAAATCCCAATAACCCCTCTCCTCACATCTCTATTATGACAATTACCAAAACATTCGGGTGCATGGCCATAGCCGCCGCTGCCGCCATCGTATTTTCCTCGTGCAGCGACAGCAAAACCTACGCCGAACTGCTCACCGATGAAAACCATTACGTAAACGCCTTTCTCGCCGACCAGCGCGTGGTGAACTCCATCCCGGCCGACACCGTGTTTGAGTATGGCGAGAACGCTCCGTATTACCGTCTGGACGAGGACGGCAACCTGTATATGCAGGTGGTCAGCCCCGGCACCCCCGGCGAGAAAGCGAGCTATAACGACTTGGTATATTTCCGCTTCACACGCTATAATATCGCCACCTATGCCGACGGCGAATTCGGCAGTTCCGACGGCAACGACGAGGTGCTCGGCGGAAATCTGTCGTTCCGTTACGGCAATTACGAACTGAATTCGTCATACAGTTATGGTGTAGGCATCCAGACACCTCTCCAGTACCTTCCCATCGACGCACAGGTCAATATTGTGATAAAAAGCCAGTATGGCATGTCGTCGGAAATGTCAAACGTTATTCCTTATCTTTATTCAATACGGTATTTCAAACCGAAAATCTAACTTTTTTAACTCCTAACAGCTCATGTCACTCATCAAGTCAATATCCGGCATCCGCGGCACAATCGGCGGTGCTCCCGGCGAAGGCCTGTCGCCCCTTGACGTTGTTAAATTCACAGCTGCGTTCGCCCTGTTCATCGAGGGCAGCACAACCCGCTCTTCGCGCACCATCGTGGTGGGTCGTGACGCCCGCCTCTCGGGCCAGATGGTTTCTGACCTCGTGTGCGGCACTCTTGTGGGAATGGGTTTTGATGTGGTCAACATCGGCCTTGCCTCTACTCCTACCACCGAAATCGCGGTTGTCAAGGAGGGCGCTTGCGGCGGCCTGATTCTCACCGCCTCACACAATCCCCTGCAATGGAATGCGCTCAAGCTCCTCAACGAAAAAGGTGAGTTCCTCAACGATGAGGAAGGCAAAGCCGTTCTTAAAATTGCCGAGGATGAATCATTTGTGTTCGCACCCGTCGACAAACTCGGCAAAGTATATGTGAACAATACCTACAACCGCAAGCATATCGACGATGTGCTCGCCCTTCCCCTGGTGGATGCCGACGCGATTGCCAAGGCCGGCTTCACGGTGGCCGTGGATTGCATCAACTCGGTTGGCGGTGTGGTTATTCCCGAACTTCTCCGCGCCCTTGGCGTGAAGAATATCATCGAGCTTAACTGCGAGCCTAACGGACGCTTCGCCCACACTCCCGAACCCATTCCCGAAAACCTCACCGACATAGCTGCGCTTGTTAAGGAAAGTGGCGCCGATGTTGGTTTCGTGGTTGACCCCGACGTTGACCGTCTGGCAATCGTGCAGGATGGTGGCGAAATGTTCGGCGAGGAATACACCCTTGTCGCCATCGCCGATTATGTCCTTGCCCATACTCCCGGCTCAACCGTATCCAACCTCAGCTCGAGCCGCGCCCTCCGCGACGTCACTGAGGCACATGGCTGCACCTACACCGCAGCTGCCGTTGGCGAGGTAAACGTCACCACCGAGATGAAGCGCACAGGCGCTGTAATCGGCGGCGAAGGCAATGGCGGAGTCATCTATCCCGAACTTCACTATGGCCGCGATGCGCTTGTCGGTGTCGCCCTCTTCCTCACGCTGATGGCAAAGACCGGCCGTAAGCCGAGCGAGATTCGCGCCATGATGCCCGAATATTGCATATATAAGACCAAGGTGCAGCTCCAGCCCGGGCTCAATGTCGACAAACTGCTTGTGCAGATCAAGGAAAAGTATGCCGACGAGAAAATCACCGACATTGACGGCGTCAATATTGATTTCGCCGATTCATGGGTACACCTGCGCAAGAGCAATACCGAGCCCATCGTGCGTGTTTATTCCGAAGCCCAGACACCCGAGAAAGCCGAAGCCCTCGCCAACAGTGTCAAGGACGTCATCCTTGCGATGATTGATTAACCGATATTAAGAGGGTGTCTAATAACATTTGGTATTAAACGCCCTCTAAGAATACTGAATCGGGAATCTTGAAAAACACTGACATTCAAGATTCCCGATTTAACGTCAAATAGAGTTCTCTGATATATGATTTCGATTAACGCTCTTTCAGTTGAGTTCAGTGCAAAATCGCTTTTCGACAACATCAGCTATGTAATCAACGACAAGGACAAGATAGCCCTTGTCGGCAAAAACGGCGCCGGAAAATCGACCATGCTTAAAATTATAGCCGGTTTGCAGCAGCCCACATCCGGCGCGGTTGCAATTCCGTCGGACGTAACCGTCGGCTACCTGCCCCAGCACATGATTACAACCGACGAACTGACCGTGGTGGAGGAGGTCCGCAAGGCTTTCTCCCATATCGACGGGATGCACCGCGAGCTCGACCGACTCAATGCACAGCTCGCCGAACGCACCGATTACGAGTCGGAATCATATCATAAGCTCATCGAGGAAATGACCTCGCTGTCCGACCGCATAGCCATGCAGGCATCTGACAACTGCGAGGCTGAGATGGAAAAGACTCTTATGGGTCTTGGTTTTGTGCGGGCCGACTTCAATCGTCAGACATCCGAGTTTTCCGGCGGCTGGCGCATGCGCATCGAGCTTGCAAAACTTCTGTTGGCCAAGCCCGACGTGCTGCTTCTTGACGAACCTACCAACCACCTGGATATCGAGTCGATACAATGGCTTGAAAACTTCCTCATCACAAAGGCTAAGGCCGTGGTGCTGGTCAGCCACGACCGTGCGTTTATCGATAACGTTACAAACCGCACAATCGAAATCTCGCTCGGAAAGATTTACGATTACTCGGTGAATTATTCAAAATATGTCGAGCTGCGCAAGGAACGCATTGAACAACAGATGCGCGCTTACGCCAACCAGCAGAAACAGATTGCCGACACCGAGGCTTTCATCGAGCGCTTCCGCTACAAGGCCACCAAGGCCGTGCAGGTGCAGAGCCGCATGAAACAACTTGCCAAAATCGACCGCATCGAGGTTGACGAGGTTGACACATCGCATCTCAACCTGCGCTTTCCTCCGGCTCCGCGTTCCGGCGACTATCCCGTAATTGCCGACGAGGTCGGTAAGACCTACGGCAGCCATCAGGTGTTCGACCATGCCACCTTTACCATCAAGCGCGGAGAAAAAGTCGCCTTTGTCGGCAAAAACGGCGAGGGAAAGTCTACGCTGGTGAAATGTATTATGGGGGAAATCCCTTTCACGGGCTCTCTCAAAATCGGCCACAATGTGAAGATTGGATATTTCGCCCAGAACCAGGCGTCGCTGCTTGATGAAACGCTTACCGTTTTCGACACAATCGACAGGGTGGCCGTCGGCGACATACGCACCAAAATCCGCGACCTGCTCGGCGCGTTCATGTTTGGCGGCGAAGCCTCCGACAAAAAGGTGAAGGTGCTGTCGGGTGGCGAACGCACCCGCCTCGCCATGATCAAGCTGCTGTTGCAGCCCGTCAACCTGCTTATTCTTGACGAGCCCACCAACCACCTCGACATGAAAACCAAGGACATCCTTAAACAGGCCATCAAGGATTTTGACGGCACGGTCATAGTGGTCAGCCATGACCGCGAATTTCTCGACGGCCTCGTGGAAAAAGTCTATGAATTTGGCGGTGGAAAGGTCACCGAATGTCTCGGAGGCATCTACGACTTCCTTGAAAAGAAAAAACTGGAGTCCCTGCGCGAGCTCGAACTTACCAAATCTCCGACCTCGGCCAAAACCGAAAAACCTGCGGCTGCATCAAATCCGTCGCCTGCCACGGATTCAAAGTCGGATTCCAAGCCCCGCCGCAGTTTTGCCGAACAGCGCGAGCATGATAAAATCGTGCGTCGCGCCCGTAAAAAAGTCGAGGACGCCGAGGCCGAAATTGCCCGTCTTGAAGCCGAAGTCAAGGCAATAGAAGATCAGCTTGCCACCGGCGCCACCTCCGATCCCGAAATATACACCCGCCATTCCGAAACCAACAAAGCTCTTGAAAACGCCATGAGCGTATGGGAACTCGCCTCGATGGAGCTGGAGGAGCTTCAGCAGTCATGACAGATATAGGCTTATGCAGTAAAAGCGGCGGAGAACAGGACACCGTTACCCTGTTCTCCGCCGCTTTTCATTAGACGCAGTTATTTCACGATAAATTTGGAGGCTTTACCATTTTGGCGCTTGATGTAGAGACCCGGAGTGAGGTTTTCTCCACTTACTGCCACTCCCCCAATGGTGTAGAATTCAGCAGTCGCATCGTCCTCATCAGCCTTGATGTCTTCAATGCCGGCAGGATCAATGACAATAACTTCACAATACTCTGAATGTGGGCAACCGTAGCTATCAAAAACAGTGAATGTGACGGTTGCCATGCCTTCGCCGACAGCGGTTACAACACCGTTATCAACTATGGCCACTTTGGAATTGGAGGTTGTCCATGTCTTGGTCTCAATGGTCATGTCGTCACTCTTGACAACAAAAGCGGCAAGTTTCTTGCTCTCACCAATCTCGAGGTTAAGATTCTGTGCGCTTAATGTTATATCTATTGTGCCCACTTCGATAAATTGGTCGAAATAGTCCCATCCATCCGCATTGGAATATGTATTGGATGTACTATTCGGAACGTATATGTTGGCGTCTGTTGGCACCCCGCTGAATGATTCTATACCGATAGTCGGAGGAACCTCTGCCAACGAATAGATCGTTTTCAGACTGGTGCAATCATAGAAAGCCCAAGTTCCGATTGTTGTTACTGAACTTGGAATGACCGCAGAGGTCAAGCTGTGACACCAACCGAAAGTACAGTCGCCGATATCAGTTACGGAAGAGGGAATTACCACTGAGGGCAGGCTGCTGCAACCATTAAAAGCATATTCGCCGATTTCTGTCACGGAATTGGGAATCTCAATAGATGACAATCGGTTGCAATTCTGGAAAGCCGCTTCACCAATTTTTGTTACAGAAGTAGGAATTGCAACCGAAAGCAACTCGCTGCAATTATTGAATGTAAAACCGGGCAGTTCCGTTATGGATGTAGGGATTTCAACCGAGGTCAAACTGCGACAACCGCAGAAAGCCGACCGACATATATTTGTCACCGATGAGGGAATGGTAAACGTCCCTCCTTTTCCTCCTGGGAAGGTGTGTAAAAACCGCATGTCCTTCGTATATAGAACACCATCCGAAGAAACAAAATTTTTGTTTCCAGCGTCTACTATGATTTCGGTAAGGGAAGTGCAGTCACTGAAAGCCCATGTACCGATAGTTGAGACCGATGATGGAATCGTAACCGAAGGCAACCCACTGCATCCGTGGAAAGCATACGTAGGGATGGATGTCACGGAATTTGGAATTACAACTGACGTCAGACGTCTGCAATCACTGAAAGCACTATGTCCTATGGCTTTCACAGAATTGGGAAGTGTCGCAGACGTCAAACTGTGGCAGCTTGCGAAAGCAGACTCTCCGATAGTCGTTACCGAATTTGGAATTATAACCGATGCCAAACTGCTGCAATAACTGAAAGTAAAAGCGCTGATAGCTGTTATCGAATTGGGTATTATGACCGAAGTCAGAGCGGTGCAGTATTCGAAAGCACTCTCTCCAATTTTGATAACGGAATTTGGAATTTCAACCGAGGTCAAACTGCTGCACATCACGAAAGCCTGATTACCGATAGACTTTACTGAGTTTGGAATTTCCATCGAAGTTAGGCTACTACACCAATAAAAGGCAGAAGTGGCGATTTTCGTCACTGAATTGGGAATATCGACATAGGTGAGTTTGTCGCAACCCACGAAAGAAGCGCTGGCGATTTCTGTGACGGATTCGGGGATTGTAAACATACCTCTTTTACCCGCAGGACAGGTATGTAATGTTTGCATATCTTTCGTATACAGAACCCCGTCATAAGACACGTAGTTTTTATTTCCAGCATCTACCAAAATATTCGTAAGGGAAGCACAGTATGGAAAAGAACCACCGCTTATGCTTGTAACTGAAGCCGGTATTTCCACCGAACTTATGCGGTTACAACCCTGGAAAGCAAGAAAGCCTATTGTTGTCACGGAATTTGGAATGACAACAGAGGTCATATTGCAGCCGTTGAAGGCACCATCGCCGATTTCCGTCACGAAATAACGTGAGCCATTAATTATTACATCTGTTGGAATTACCAAATCGCCAAAAGGATTCTTTGTAATACCCACAACACTGACTGAATGTTCAGTCTCGGATATTATCCTATAATAGAAGTTGTCAATGGTGAACACATCCTCGTATGATGCATGGACGGGATGACATATGGTCATTACGGCCAATATGATTATTAGGAGTTTATTCATATAGTTTTTTTGAGTGTTAATATCATGGCTTGTTTGATTCTGTTGGAATTGCGATTCCTGTATCGAAGGAAACAATAGATTCAAAACATCCGGTTTTCACTGGAAGGCAAGGTCTTTATTGCAATTATATCAGGTTCTGCAAATATAACAATAAAAATCCAATCCGCCAATATGTGTAATGTGAAAAAGAACATATTGACGGATACGAAACTCAATGAGGGCTTCTGCTGTACTCGGATCGAGACAACATGTAAATTCCCCCACTTCAGAACCCGTAATCGGTGCGTTTGGGGTTTTTAGGGAACCAGCCCTTGCGCACGCGTTCGCGTTGGTCGAAGATTTCTTTGATGGTCCAGAAGCTTGAGAAGCCGACGACCCCTGCGAGGGTCGACCAGAACGGATCTGAAATGTGATAGGCTAGGCCGCACATGCCCACGCCGATGACTGCGAATATCCACCAGCATTTTACACCGAAATAATACTCGCCTTTGATTACCAGGGGGTGAAAAAGACCGATGACCAAAAAGGTGCAGAGCCCCAGGGTGAGGCCCAATATATTGTGTTCCTGAAGGAATTGACTTATCATTTTCTTGTTTTGGGGTGATATTGGGGTTTGGAATTTCCGATTAATTTCTTCACGAGGTCGGGACGGTGCATGCGCATGAGCGAGCGCTCGATGTCAAGGCGGTATGCGCGGTCATACCAGAAGAAGTATTTGCGCTGGGCCAGTTTTTCTTCGGGACGGATAGCTGTGAAAATTTTTTCGCCGGTGTAGGGATGGAAACCGCTGTAATAGATTTCTGTCGCAACCGTCATCGGGGTGGGCGTGAAGTCCTGCACCTGTTCCAGCTTGAAATCAAGGTTCTTTGTTTTGACGGCAAGTTCGGCCATATCGACCTCACGGCATCCGGGATGGGACGATATGAAATAGGGGATCATTTGCTGCCGCAGTCCGTGGCGCGCGTTTACCCGGTCGAAAATTTCCTTGAATTGTTCGAAAAGCGTGAAGGTGGGTTTGCGCATCACGTTCAGCACGGTGTCCTCGGTGTGTTCAGGTGCAACTTTAAGGCGACCTGAAACATGCGAGGCAATCAGTTCTTCGTTGTAGCGGCGGTTGACGGCGTCGATGCGCTTGTCGCCGGTCGGATGCATTGACAGGTCATAGCGCACTCCGCTGCCGATGAACGATTTCTTGACGCCCGGCAGCGCATCGACCTTGTGGTAGATGTCGAGCAGGCGTGAATGGTCTGTGTCCAGATTGGGACAGACAACGGGGTGCAGGCATGATGGCTTGCGGCATTTGGCACAGATGGCGAGATTTTTGCCATGCATGCCGTACATGTTGGCCGATGGTCCTCCGAGGTCTGAGATATATCCCTTGAAGTCGGGCATGCGGGTCACCTGCCGCGCTTCGTTCATGATGGACTCCGGCGAACGAGATGCGATGAATTTTCCCTGATGGGCCGATATTGTGCAGAACGCGCAGCCTCCGAAACATCCGCGGTGGAGGTTGACCGAGTGGCGTATCATTTCGTATGCCGGAATGCGTTTGCCCTTATAGCGTGGGTGGGGAAGGCGGGTGAACGGCAGGTCGAAAGCTGCGTCGATTTCACCTGTCGTCATGGCCGGAAGCATCGGATTGACCTTTACTGCCCGGTCGCCGTATCCCTGCCATAATGTCGCGCCGCCGTCAAGGGCGTTGCTCTGCTGCTCTACGTGCTTGAAGTTGGACGATTGAGCCTTGGGGTCGCGGCTTACCGTCTCCCATGAATTAAGCACTATGTCTGTCGCGCTGCTTTCCGCCGGCATTTCTGCGGCAGGCAGCAATATGACGCTCTGCGGCAAATCCTTGATGTCGCGTATGGCTTCTCCGCCATCAAGGCGTCGGGCAAGCTCCACGATGTTGTGTTCACCCATGCCGTAGAGAAGCATGTCGGCTTTCGAGTCAAGCAGGATTGACGGGCGCAGGCGGTCCTGCCAATAGTCATAGTGCGACACTCGGCGCAGGGAGGCCTCGATACCGCCCGCGATGATGGGCGCGTCGGGATAAAGTTTGCGCAGAATCTCGGTGTAGACTATTGTGGGATAGTCGGGGCGCATCCCATGACGTGCATCGGGGGTGTAGGCGTCGTCCGAACGTCGGCGCCGGTTGGCCGTGTAGTGGTTGACCATTGAGTCCATCGCTCCTGCCGAAACGCCGAAGAACAGGCGTGGCTGGCCGAACTTTCGGAAGTCCCGCAGGTCGTCCTGCCAGTTGGGCTGGGGCACTATCGCCACCTTGAACCCCGCCGCTTCAAGCACGCGCCCGATTACAGCCGCACCGAACGATGGATGATCGATATAGGCGTCGCCCGAAAACAGCACCACATCCACGCTGTCCCATCCGCGCGCCTTCATCTCTTTTACTGAAGTTGGGAGCCAGTCGGTGGGCCTGAGATTGTTGTAGTCTATTTCCTTCATGGCCTCATGCTGTCTTCATGGTGTTGAGACGGGCCTCGAGCTTGATGATTTCATCGCGCAGGCGGGCAGCCTCGATAAATTCCATTTCTTTTGCGGCCTGAAGCATTTGCTCGCGCAGGCGGTTTATGCTGCGGGCAAGCTCGTCGGCGTTCATGTACGGCACAACGGGATCGGCGGCTATGTCCACCGATGTCGAGAACTCGTTGCCATAGAGGGGCGCGGACTTCTTGGTGCCTGTTTTCTCGCGTATCTGGCGTTTTTCCTTCGCGGTGAGGGGCTTGCCCTTTGCCATGGCGGCTGCCGAGAAATCTTCCTCGTCCTCGCGTCCTACAATCGCGTTGCGTGCCTTCACGATGGCCTTTGGCGTGATGCCGTGTTCCTCGTTGTAGGCCAGCTGTATCGTGCGGCGCCGTTCGGTCTCGTCAATGGTCTGCTGCATCGAATCGGTGATTTTGTCGGCATACATAATCACCTGGCCGTTGAGGTTTCGGGCTGCGCGACCTACGGTCTGTACGAGCGAGCGGCGCGAGCGCAGGAATCCTTCCTTGTCTGCGTCGAGTATGGCAACGAGGCTGACTTCGGGCAGGTCGAGACCCTCGCGCAGCAGGTTCACGCCTATCAGCACGTCGAACACCCCGGCGCGGAGGTCGTCGAGAATACGGATGCGGTCCATGGTCTCGACGTCCGAGTGGATGTAGGCCGTCTTGATTTTCATCTTTGTGAAATAGTCGTTGAGCTCCTCGGCCATACGCTTGGTCAGGGTAGTGACAAGGGTGCGCTCGCCGCGTTTTACGCGTTCGTCTATTTCCATCATCAGGTCGTCGATTTGGTTGAGCGACGGCCTTACGGTGATAAGGGGGTCGAGCAGCCCGGTAGGACGGATTACCTGTTCCACCACCACACCCTCGCTTTTTTTCAGTTCGAAATCTGCCGGAGTGGCCGATACGTAGATGGTCTGGTTTGACATCTGCTCGAATTCCTCGAATGTCAGGGGCCTGTTGTCGAGGGCAGCCGCGAGACGGAAACCATAGTTCACAAGGTTGGTCTTGCGCGAGAGGTCGCCTCCGAACATGGCGCGTATCTGGGGTATGGTGACATGGCTTTCGTCGATGATGGTGAGATAATCTTTCGGGAAATAGTCGAGGAGGCAGAAAGGCCTCATTCCGGGCTCGCGGCCGTCGAAATATCTGGAATAGTTCTCGATGCCCGAGCAATAACCGATTTCCTTGATCATCTCCACATCATATGTCACGCGCTCTTCAAGCCGCTGTGCCTCCAGCGGCTTGCCCTCGCGGCGGAAAGCTTCAACCTGCTCGCCCAGGTCAAGCTGAATCTGGGCCACGGCGCTTTGCTGGCGCGCGGGAGAGGTGACGAAGATGTTGGCGGGATATATCTTGAAGGTGTCATGCTTGCCGAGCGGACGGAGATCTTCGGCATGATGGGTCGATATGGATTCGATTTCATCGCCCCAGAATACAATCCGCAGCACGATTTCCTCGTAGGCGAGGCGGATGTCTATCGTGTCGCCTTTAACTCGGAAAGTGCCTCGTTTGGCCTCCACTTCATTGCGGGCGTAAAGCGCGTTGACGAGCTGACGCAGGAAAGCGTTGCGGGTTACCTTCTGCCCCACGTGTATTCCGATGACGTTTGCGTTGAACTCGTCGGGATTGCCGATACCGTAAAGGCACGACACCGACGACACCACAATGACGTCGCGCCGTCCCGACAGCAGGGCCGAGGTAGTGGCCAGGCGCAGTCGGTCGATTTCGTCGTTGATCATCAAATCTTTTTCGATATACTTGTCGACCGAGGGTATGTATGCCTCCGGCTGATAGTAATCGTAATATGAGACGAAGTATTCGACGGCATTGTCGGGGAAAAACTGCTTGAACTCGCTGTACAGTTGTGCGGCGAGGGTTTTGTTGTGGCTGAGGATGAGGGTGGGGCGCTGCACTTTCTCCACGACATTTGCCATGGTGAAGGTCTTGCCTGAGCCCGTCACACCGAGCAGCACCTGCGATTCGGTGCCGTCAAGCACCCCCTCGGCAAGCTGTTCGATGGCCTGGGGCTGGTCGCCCGTGGGTTGGTATTCTGAGTTAAGTTTGAATTTCATGTTGCAACTTACAAAGTTACTAAAATCCAATGGATTTGCAGGCCCTTTTTCAGCTTTTTTAATGAAAATAACATGCCGCCTCGGCCATCAACCTGCGCGCTTGCTGTCGGTTTACAGGTCAATCTCTATCGACACGGGGCAATGGTCCGATCCGAGGATGTCCGAATGGATGTTGGCCGACACCAGTTTTTCGGCTATGCGGCGCGAGATGAGGAAGTAGTCGATACGCCACCCCACGTTGCGTGCCCGGGCGTTCATGCGGTAGCTCCACCATGAATAAGCCCCCTTTTCATCGGGATGCAGATAGCGGTAGGTGTCGACGAAACCGGCGTCAAGCAGGCGTGTCATCGCCGACCGCTCCTGGTCGGTGAATCCCGGATTGTTGCGGTTGGTCTTGGGATTGGCAAGGTCGATTTCCTGATGCGCCACATTGAGGTCGCCGCAGATTATGACGGGCTTGACGCTGTCGAGGCGGCACACATAGTCGGCGAAAGACTCTTCCCAATCCATGCGGTAGTCAAGGCGCGTCAGGCCGTTTTGCGAGTTGGGGGTGTAGACGTTCACCAGATATGCGCTGCCGAGGTCGAGTGTGACCACACGCCCTTCAGTGTCGTGACGTTCGATGCCGATGCCGCGTGAGTCGCCCACCGGTTCGATTCGTGAATAGGTGGCAGTGCCTGAATATCCTTTCTTCTGCGCATAGTCGAAAAACGACTTATACCCCTCGAAATCAAGGTCAATCTGCCCCGCCTGCAGTTTGGTCTCCTGCATGCAGAAACAATCGGCGTCAAACGCGTTGAAAATGTCGGCGAATCCCTTGCCAACTATGGCCCGCAGGCCGTTGACGTTCCAAGATACGAGTTTCATCAGAATGACACTATGATTTCGGCCACAACCTTGTCGCGGAGTCCCTGCGGAGCTGTGTAGTCGGAATGATAAAGATATTTTTCATAATTGAGCTGCAGCTCGCATTTCAGCTTTTTCTTGACGTAGGCAAGAGTCGAACCTACCGTGATGCGGTTGCGGTAGGGCAGGTTGGCCTCCAGAAGCCCCTCGGCGTTGCGGGTTCCTGTCGATAGGGCCGTGGTGCCGTCTACACGTCCCTGGAACGACAGCTTGTTGAACAGGCCTTTTTTGAGCGGCATTCCATAGTCCACCCAGGCATTGTAGGCGTGTGCAGTCTTGAACGCTTTGTTTGTATAATGCTTGTACATATACTCGGCCTCGGCGGTAAAACGTCCGTGGGTGAAGGTGATGCCGCCGTCAATCATGTTTATGCGCACCGAATCGGGGCATATCGACTGAAAACCGCCCGTGATGGCGAAATCTCCGATTTTATAAACCGCTTTCGACGCGAACGTCTTCTCTTTCGTCCATTTTGAGTGGTCGGTGATGGGGCCCGAATTGAAGACACCGGCCTGGAGTGTGAGGGGCGCGAACGGAAGCGTATAGGTGAGTTCAAGTCCGACGGCGCGGATGTTGTCCACGTCCTTGCCGATGAACGAGCGGTTCGTGAAGATATACGTGCCCGGCGAACGGAACGGCTCTATGCCGAAAGGAATCACAAATTGCCCGGCACGGATTTGAAAGCCTTTCAGGGCATAGAATCGCACGTAGGCGTCGAGAAACTGGAATTTGCCCTGATTGCACAGGTCGGCTTGCAGATAATATTCAATTGGACGTGCGATTTTGCCTTGCAGGCGTGCGCGCACATTCCGCACCTGAAACCGGTTGTAGCCGTCGGCTGTCTCTATTTCCCACCTGGTGCGGATTACGCCGCTGAATTTTGGGATATAGTCCACCTTTTCCGCCTCTTGCGCGAAAGAGCATAGCGAGGCGGCTCCGAAGAGGCATGCAGTGATTAGTTTTTTCAGCATTATTGTGATAAAGATTGGTTCAAACTTACTTTTTCAAAGGGTTCGTCCGGGATATGCTTCAAGAGCTTTCTCGAGCGTATCCATTGCCTTGCCGAGGTCTTCACGGTTGAGGACGTAGGCCATTCTCACTTCATCGCGTCCCATTCCCGGAGTGGCGTAGAAACCCGAGGCGGGAGCCATGAACACCGTCTGGCCTTCATGCTCAAATTCGGTGAGGCACCAGATGCAGAATTTCTCGGCGTCATCCACCGGCAGCTTCACGACGGTGTAGAACGCGCCCATGGGGATGGGGGTATAGCAACCCGGAATACGGTTGATGCGGTCCACCAGAAACTTGCGGCGCTCGACATATTCGTTGTACGTCTCGAGCATATACTCGGCCGGCGTGTCGATTGAGGCCTCGGCCACAATCTGACCCAGCAACGGCGGGCTGAGGCGGGCCTGGCAGAATTTCATCACATTGGCCTTCAGTTCCTTGTTCTTTGTAATCAGGGCGCCGATGCGGATGCCACATTCGTTATAGCGCTTTGACACTGAGTCGATGAGCACCACCTGCTCCTCTATGCCCGGCAGATGGAACGCCGAGATGTACGGGGCGCCCGTGTAGCAAAATTCGCGGTAAACCTCGTCTGAGAAAAGGAAAAGGTCGTGTTTCTTCACCAGGTCGCGCAGCTGCAGCATCTCCTTCATCGTATATAGATAACCCGTCGGATTGTTTGGGTTGCAGATGAGGATTCCCTTTGTGCGCGGGGTTATGAGCTTCTCGAATTCTTCAACTGGCGGAAGCTCGAAACCGTTCTCTATGCTCGACGGCACGGTCACGATTTTGGCTCCTGCCGATATGGCGAAAGCCATGTAATTGGCGTAGGCCGGCTCCGGCACTATGATTTCATCACCCGGGTCGAGGCAGGCCATGAAGGCGAACAGCACGGCCTCCGACCCGCCCGTGGTGATGATGATGTCGTCGACATCCACGTCGATATTGAAGCGTTTGTAATATTCCCTCAGCTTCTCGCGCAGCGACAGCAGTCCTTCCGACGGGCTGTATTCCAGCACCTTGCGGTCGATTTTCTTCAGGGCGTCGAACGCAGCCTGAGGGGTGGGGACATCGGGCTGGCCTATGTTGAGACGGTATACTTTTACACCGCGCGAAGCGGCTTGGTTGGCATATTTGACGAGCCTCCTGATTGGCGAGGCCGGCATGTCGTTGCCTCGTTGTGATACGTGGGGCATGATTCAGTTGGGTTTGTTAAGAAGTGCAAAGTTAGCAAGTTTCGGCCAAAAAAGAGCCATAAATCTGCGTTTTTTGAAAAAAGTGGTGAGTGTTGATAAAATTTCTATTTAAAATGACCGGGAGATGGATTTTGTTTGCTACCTTTGGCAAATAATATAGAAACCAATCCTATGTACCGCAAAGGCAAACTGTATTTCCGCTACGGCACCATGGGCTCGGCCAAAACGGCCCTGCTCCTCACCACGGCATATAACTTTGAAGAGCGCAACATGGACTATATGTGCATGAAACCCGTGATTGACACCCGCGAGGCCCGCAACATTATCCATTCGCGCATCGGCATCGAGCGCGAATGTGCATGGATTTACGGCAACACCGACCTTTACCGTTTCGCCCTCGACCTGTATGAGCGCGACGGACGCATAGTCGACTGGTATCTTATCGACGAGGCCCAGTTCCTGACCGAGCGTCAGGTCGACCAGCTTTCGCGCGTGGTCGACGATTTCGGCTCGAATGTAATCTGCTACGGTCTGCGCACCGATTTCAAGACCCGTCTTTTTGAAGGCTCGCGGCGCTTGTTTGAGATTGCCGACACCATCGACGAGATTAAATCCACCTGCAACTGCGGCCACAAGACCATCGTGAACGCCCGCATAGACTCGAACGGCGATTTCGTCGAGGACGGCGCCCAGGTCGAGATTGGCGGCGACGACCGCTATGTGGCCGTGTGCCGCAAATGCTGGCGCAACAAACACATCGAGCAGTCCTCACGCGCCCAGCTCCCCCTCGATTTCCTCCATCCCGACCATGAGGCCGATTCCCACGACAATCCTTTCCCCGACGGGGACTGACGGGAACCGTAAACCTTGAGGAGGGTTTGCGTGTTGAAATATCTAAGCGTTATCTTATGAAAAAACTCTGTTCACTCATAATATGCCTCGCGGCTACCATATCTTCCTTTGCGGCGGCCCCGTCGTTCGACAACGAGTCGTTGTCTTACCGCGTCATGTATAAATGGGGACTCATCAACAAGCAGGCCGGACACGCCACTCTCACGATCCGTGACAAGGGCGACCATTTCTACGCACGTCTCGTGGCCGCTTCCGAGCCCTGGGCCGACAAGTTCTACTGTGTCCGCGACACCCTCAACGGCACAATCCTGAAAAAAGGTTTCCGCCCCGGATTCTATGAGAAAATAGCCCACGAGGGGTCCGAAGACAAGCACGACACCGTTAAATTTTCATACTCGGGCAACACCGTCACAGGCCACTGCACACGCCGCGTGGTGAAGAAAGGCGAACTTAAAAAAAATGAGAAACGCACCCTCACCGATACCGGCACCACCGTCGACATGCTGTCGTCCTACTACTACATGCGTTCCCTTCCGTTTGAATCATGGAAGCCCGGCCATAAGGAGACAATCAACATATTCTCTGGCAAGCAGAAGGAAACCCTCACTTTCGACTACCGCGGCATAGAGGTTGTCCAGATTGGCGACAAGCGCTATCAATGTTTCCATCTGACTTTCGTGTTTACCGGCGACGGAGGCAAAAAGACTTCCGACAACATGGACGCATGGATTACAACCGATGCCGCCCGTATTCCCGTTCAGCTCGAGGGCAAGCTCCCTGTGGGCAAAGTGAAATGTGAGTTAATTCAGTGACGGACATGGAACAGGAACCCGCGAAAAAGAGCTTCGTCACCCGGTGGATGGACAAAGGCATGGGGTGGTGGGAGTATGTCACCGTCGGAGTGTGGCGCGACACGCGCCGCAACTGGAAGGTGGATACCGTCAAGACCCTTGCGCTGTCGGCGAAATCGTTTTTCAACGCCGACTTGCAGACCCAGGCCTGCGCCATGACCTACCGTACGTTGCTCGCCGTCGTTCCGGCGCTCGCGCTTCTGTTCGCAATCGGTCGTGGATTCGGATTGCAGAACGTCCTTCAGGATGAACTGTTCAGGATGTTTCCGGCCCAGCACCAGGCCGTCGGCTATGCGATGAATTTCGTCGATTCCTATCTGTCGTCCTCCTCCGAGGGGATATTTGTCGGAGTAGGCCTCATCTTCCTGCTCTGGACTCTCATATCGCTCTTCGGCAACATCGAGGACACTTTCAACCTTATATGGGGCGTCAAACAGGGCCGTTCGCTTGGGCGCAAGATAACCGACTACACCGCCATGTTGCTCATCCTCCCCGTGGTGATGATATGCGCCAGCGGCCTTACCATTCTGTTGAGCTCAACCTTGCAGGCTTTCCTGCACTGGACTTTCATGTCACCGGTGATAACCTGGGTTCTCGAGGGCGTCTCGTGGGTGCTGACATGGCTGTTTTTCGCCTTGCTCTACCTGCTCATGCCCAACACCAAGGTCAAGTTCGTCAACGCTTTCATCGCCGGCGTCTTTGCCGGCACCGGATTTTTGGTGCTGCAATGGCTCTTCGTGACGGGCCAGTTGTACGTGTCGAAATACAACGCCATCTACGGTTCGTTCTCTTTCCTGCCGTTGATGCTGATTTGGATGCAGCTCACATGGGTCATAACCTTTGCCGGAGGTGTCATCTGCTATTCGTCCCAAAACATATTCCTTTACAGCTTTGACGACGCTATACGCAGCATGTCATCGGGCTATTATGCTCGCCTTGTCATTGCCATCGGCGCGGTGGTGGTGCAGCGTTTCGTCGACGGCGACGGAGCCACCCTCACCACCGACATGGTGAAGGCCTACAACCTCCCTCCCCGCCTTGTTGCCATGATAATCGACAAACTCGTGGCCTGCGGGGTGCTCTCGGTTGTTGACGTTGATCCCAAGCATGAGATAAAAGGCTATCAGCCCGCCCTCGACCCATCGAAAATAACGGTCGCCGAGGTGTTCAGGCGCCTCGATGCCAAAGGCTCGGCTGACTTCATTCCCGACTTCAACGAGAATTTCCCCGGCGCCGTCGAGACCTACAGAGCCATGCACATGGCCGAGGAGAAAATCAGCGGCGGCGTGCTCCTCTCGCAAATATCCGTAAAAAAGATATGACAATAAACACATTCCCCAAAAACAATCTATCATGAAAAAAGTAATCGCAACCCTCAACGCCCCCGGCGCAATCGGTCCTTACAGCCAGGCTATCGACACCGGCACATTCGTGTTCGCTTCCGGCCAAATTCCCATCAACCCCGCCGACGGCAAGATTCCCGACGGCATCAAGGCCCAGACCCAGCAGGCAATCGCCAATGCGGCTGCCATCCTCAACGAAGCCGGCCTCTCGCTCGACAATGTGGTCAAGACCACTGTCTATCTGCACGACATGGGCGATTTCCAGGCCATGAACGAGGTCTACGCCGAATGTTTCTCCGCGCCTTTCCCCGCCCGCTCGGCAGTCGCCGTCAAGGAACTTCCCAAGAAGGTCCTCGTCGAAGTGGAAGTGCTCGCCGTTCGCTGATTGAACCGTAATAATCTATAAGGAAACCCAAAACCGCCGCGCGGTTTTGGGTTTCGTTTATTCATTGAGGATGCTTTTTCAGCAGGCCTTGAAGCTCATGTCGAGCCCTTTGACGCTGTGGGTCAGCGCTCCCACCGATATGAAGTCGACGCCGGCCTCGCCGTATGCGCGGAGGGTGTCAAGTGTGATGCCTCCGCTCGATTCGATTTCCACATTGGGATTCTTCTCGCGGATGAGGGCGACGGCCTCGGCGGTGCGTTCGGGAGTGTAGTTGTCCAGCATTATGCGGTCCACTCCGGCTTCCAGGGCCTCCATGATTTCGGGCGTGTTGCGCACCTCAACCTCTATTTTAAGGTCCTTGCCGTTGTCCTTGCACCATTGTTTGGCGCGTGAAACGGCGTTTGTGATGCCGCCAGCGAAGTCCACATGATTGTCCTTTATGAGAATCATGTCGAACAGGCCGATGCGGTGGTTGGCGCCTCCGCCCATTTTTACAGCCATCTTTTCGAGCAGGCGCATCCCGGGCGTGGTCTTGCGGGTGTCGAGCACCTTGGTGTGCAGCCCTTCCAGGCGTTCCTGATATTTTGCAGTGGTCGTTGCGATGCCGCTCATGCGCTGCATGATGTTGAGCATGGTGCGTTCGGTTTGCAGCAGCGAGCGGGTGGGTCCCTCCACGACAAAGGCGATGTCGCCCGGTTTCACATGGGCGCCGTCGTTGATGAAGACTTCCATTTTCAGCGACGGGTCGAATTTTTCAAACACCTTGCGGGCTATCTCAACTCCGGCCAGTATGCCTTCCTGTTTTACAAGGAGGTGCTGACGTCCCATCGCGTCTGCCGGAATGGTGCTCAGGGTGGTGGCGTCACCGTCGCCCACGTCCTCGGCAAAGGCGAGGGTGAGCAGGTCGTCGATTAATTCATCGGTCGATTTCATGATTTATCGGGGTAAAAGTGTTAATTTTGTGTGCAAAATTAAGAAATTATTCCGAGAGATGAAAATTGTGCTGATATGCGTGGGACAGATGAAGGAGCAGCCCCTGCGTGAACTGATGGACCGCTACGCCTCGCGTATTCCATATTATATGCCATTCGAGGCCGTTGTCATCCCTGACATCAAGACTACCCGGGGGCTTACGCCCGACGTTCAGAAAAGCAAGGAGGGCGAGGCCATCCTGGCCCGGACGGCTCCGGGCGATTTCGTCGTGCTGATGGACGAGCGTGGCCGTGAGATGACGTCCCGCGAATTTGCCGGATTCATCGACCGCAAGGCATCCACACTGAGCCGCAATCTGGTGTTTGTGATCGGCGGACCGTATGGGTTCTCAAAAGCCGTGTATGACCGCGCGGATTCGCTGATGGGGCTGTCGAAAATGACATTTACTCATGAAATGGCGCGCGTGCTGACGGCCGAGCAGATTTACAGGGCGCAGACAATCCTGCGCGGCGAGCCATATCATCACGATTGACATCTTGTTTAAGCGTTTTAGTCCAACATTCGTGCCGTTTTAGACGTGAAGTCTGCGCAAATTTGAGTAATTTTGCACAAAATTTAGGATATAAATTCGTTCGTTCACTCACATATGAAAATTGGCAACGTAGACCTCGGCGAAAAGCCGGTGATGCTGGCTCCGATGGAGGACGTCACCGATGAATCTTTCCGCCTAATCTGCAAGGAGATGGGAGCCGACATGACATATACTGAATTTGTCAGCGCCGACGCCCTCATCCGCAACATACAGGCAACCACACGCAAACTTACCATCGCGCCCGGCGAGCGGCCCACCGCCATACAGATCTATGGACGGGAAGTCGAGCCCATGGTCGAGGCGGCCAGAATCGTGGAGGCTGCCGGCCCCGACATAATCGACATCAATTTTGGCTGTCCTGTCAAGAAGGTGGCCGGAAAGGGTGCCGGTGCCGGTATGCTGCGCAATGTGCCTAAGATGATTGAAATCACAAAGGCTGTGGTCGATGCCGTCAAGCTGCCTGTAACCGTCAAGACCCGCCTCGGCTGGGATCATGACTCCAAGATTATCGTCGAGCTTGCCGAGCAGCTGCAGGATTGCGGAATACAGGCGCTCACCGTCCATGGCCGCACCCGTTCGCAGCTTTATTCCGGCGAGGCCGACTGGGAGATGATTGCCCGGGTCAAGGAAAATCCGCGTCTCACCATTCCGCTTATCGGCAACGGCGACATCACTTCGCCCGAACGCCTCGTCGAGGCTTTCGCAAAGTATGGCGTCGACGGGGTGATGGTGGGCCGTGCCACAATAGGCGCCCCCTGGATTTTCCATGACATGAAGCAGATGCTCCACACCGGCACATTCACCCCTCTCGACGATGCCGTCAAGTTCGACCTTATCCGCCGGCAGATTCGTGAGAGTGTTGACCGCATTGATGAGTACCGCGGCATCCTTCACATCCGCCGCCACCTCGCCGCGTCACCGCTCTTCAAGGGCATCCCCGATTTCCGGGCCACCCGCATCGAGATGCTCCGCGCCACAACCCTGGCCGAACTTGAAGCTATTCTCGACCGCATCCAGAACGATATTTTTCCAACGCTTAACCAGAATTGATCATGAAATCAAGACTTGCAATATTCGCAACCTTCGTCATGGGGTTCCTTTCGGCCATGGCATCCGAGCCTGCCGACTACAAGCTCGAGGTGCAGGACTTCACCGAGCTCAAAGTGACTGACAACATCAATGTCGACTATCATTGTTCGGCTGATTCGGCCGGCTGGGCCTTCTTCACCTGCCCTCCCGAAATGGCGTCGATGCTACTTTTCTCCAACGATAAATCGTGCCTGCACATCCAGGTTGCCGCCGGAGATACGGTGCCGGTGGGACTTCCCAAGCTCCATGTCTATTCATCATCGCTTGAAAAGGTCGAGAATGCGTCCGATTCCACTTTGCGAGTGCTCTCGAATGTGCCTGTGGTCAAGTTCAAGGGCAATGTGATAGGAAACGGAACACTTGTGGTGAGCACGGTCGAGGCCGGTACGGTCGAGGCTGGAATAAACACCGGCAAGGGACATGTGGTTATTGTCGACGGAAAGGCTAAGTCGGTCAAGCTGTCGAATGTCGGTACTGGCCCGATTGAGGCGGGAGGCCTGACGGCCCGCAAGGTGAAGGTAATCCTTCTCGGCACCGGCGACGTGGACTGTACCGTCACCGAGGAGCTCTCGGTGTTCGGCGCGGGTTCGGGCAAGGTTTACTATAAGGGCAATCCTGAAAAAGTAAAGAACCGTTCGCTCGGCGTAAAGGCTTTCCCGGTAAAATAATGTAAAGTATTGGACCAGTCGTTGAAAAGCCGCACGGCGCGGACAATCAAATGGAATGTGATTGACCGCGTGGCTTCGCAGGTGCTGTATGCTGTCACCGGCGTGGTGCTCGCGCGCCTGCTCTCAACCGACGATTTCGGCCTGGTCGGAGCTGTCCTCGTCTTCCAGGCCTTCGCGTCGCTGCTTGTCGACAGCGGATTTTCCTATGCCCTGATTCAGCGCAAGCAACCCACCCAAACCGACTATTCAACCGTCCTGTGGTTCAATCTTGCGGTGGCCGTCGCCATATATGCCGTTCTGTATTTCTGCGCTCCGTTCATCGCCGACTGTTTTCAGGGCGACCGGCGCCTCATACCTCTCTCGCGGGTGATGTTCCTTTCGTTCATCCTGAACGCTTCGGCCATCGTGCAGACCAACCGCCTCATGAAGCGCATGGATGTGAAGATGGTGGCCGTCAGCAACTCGCTCGGTCTTGTCGTGGCTGCCGTGGTTGGAATCTGGCTTGCCGTCACCGGCTATGGCGCGTGGGCCATCGTCTGGCAAACCATAACGCTGGCCGCCGTAAAGTCTTTGGTGCTGTGGACCACCCAGCGGTGGCTGCCCTCGCCGGTGTTTTCTTGGGCGGCTCTGCGCAGCTTTTTAGGCATCGGGTCGAGGATGATGCTGACATCGTTTCTCAACACCCTGTTCCTCAACATCTATTCCTTTTTCATCGGCAACCGCGTCGGCATGACTCCCCTGGGCTATTACACCCAGAGCGACAAATGGAGCAAAATGGGCATCATGTCCCTGTCGCAGGTGCTGACCTCCTCATTTCTGCCGACACTTTCTGCCGTGCAGGACGATTCCGAACGCTTTTTGCGCGCCTGCTCGAAAATGAACAGGTTCACCGCCTATCTACTGTTTCCCGCAATGATAGGATTGATGGTTACGGCCACCCCGATTTTCCACACCCTTTTCGGCACCAAATGGGATCCGTCAATAATTCTGTTCCAGCTTCTTCTGTTCAGGGGCATCTTTACCGTGCTAATCGGCCTTTATAATAACTTCCTGCTCGCGCGCGGACATGCGCGTACGATAATGTGGATGGAAGTGCTGCGCGACTCAGTGGCCCTCGCCGCCCTTTTCGCCACCTTGCCCTTTATGGCAGACACCCGCCCGGGCAATCCCGTGTGGGGACTTGAAATATTGCTGTGGGGACAGATTGCCGCATCAGTTGTCACATGGGCGGCCACCCTCATTTTCACGGTTAAAAAGACTGGCGCGACGCTGTGGAATTTCCTGCGCGATCTCGCCCCATATCTCTGCCTGACCCTGGCGATTGTACCCGTGATGATGTTGCTCGGCAGTGTGATAGCCAACCCCTTGCTTGCCCTCCTTGCCGAAGGTGCTGTCGCCCTCGCCCTCTACATCGGCGCGAATGCCCTCGCCGACTCACAAATCCAGCGCGACGCCCTCGACTTCCTCCGCCACAAAAAAAATTGATACTCAGGTTTACTGGTACCTGCCGTGCGATATATTGTTGATAAGCCGCAGTAGGGGCGCTGCATGCAGCGCCCGCGCAAGCCCCGCGCGCCATAAAACAATGCGCCTGCGGCGCTACACGCGGTTGGCGGGATACACGGTCGCCTGCGGCGACTACATATTTTTTAAGGTTTTGCCATCCGGACGCCCTGGCGCCTGCGGCGCTACATATTGTTGATTACCACAATATTAAAGCCGCCAGGCCGCGGTAGGGGCGCTGCATACAGTGCCCGCGCAAGCCCGTTGCCATAAAACAATGCGCCTGCGGCGCTACACAAGGCAGACGGGAGGACAATGGCGCCCACGAGGGGCGCCTACATATTTATGTTTTTCCATCCGGCCGTTTTGGCGCCTACGGCGCTACATATTGTTGATAATCCGCGGTAGGGGCTATGCATGCAGCGCCCGCGCAAGCCCCCGCCACCCAAGCACGCCAGCAGTCGTCGGAGACGACGCCATCGTCGTTAACCCCACCAAGAGCGGCACGCGATTGGTGGGGCAGTCCTCGGAGAGGACGCTATCATGCTAATCAACAATAT
>CAJTME010000014.1 GCA_910577315.1 uncultured Muribaculaceae bacterium
AGACAAAATTTGGGGTCATGAAAAATTTTGGTAGACAAACGGTAGACAAAAACAAAAGAGAAATCCCGCAACTCTTGATTTTCAATGAGTTGCGGGATTAATCTGTGCCCAGAACAGGACTCGAACCTGCACGTCTCTCAACACTCGCACCTGAAACGAGCGCGTCTACCATTCCGCCACCTGGGCTTTTTGCGGTTGCCGGGGCAACCTCCGATATGTCTTGGCCCGGGGGGCGGGCCGTTGTGCTCGCGCTTCCGGCGGGGCTCGGTTGAGCGGTGGGATGCGTTTGCGAGGACAAAGTTACGACTTTTTTGTGAATTACAAGCGGTTTTGCGAAAATTTTTATTATTTTTGCGATTAATTACGCGCCCGGGCTCCCCGGCGGGAACTTTGCGGCGCACGTAATCCTTATATTTATGGCCTTTTTCGGGCCGTTGACCCATTGAACTGAATGAATTATGAATATCGTGGACCCAAACAAGAAAATCGCCATCTGCAGCGACCATGCAGGTTTTGAGCTCAAAGGAAAAATAGAGGAATGGCTGGCCGGCAAGGGGCTTGCATTCGAGGATTTCGGAACTTTTTCGGAGGAGTCGTGCGACTATCCTGATTTCGCGCATCCCTGCGCGGAGGCGGTGGAGAGCGGCCGCTGCTATCCGGGCATCGCCATGTGCGGCTCGGGCAACGGCATCAACATGACCCTCAACAAGCATCAGGGCATCCGTGCGGCGCTGTGCTGGACGCCCGAGCTGGCCTCGCTGGCCCGCCGCCACAACAATGCCAACGTGCTGGTGCTGCCGGCCCGCTTCATCCCCGTGGAGCTGGCGCTGGAGATCGTCGAGACGTTCCTCTCGACCCCCTTTGAGGGCGGCCGCCATGAACGCCGCATCGAGAAAATCCCCGTCAATTCATGATGCACGATTTATAATGCACGATGCACAATGCACGATGCACGATTCATGATGCACAATGCACGATTACGATTGGAATCAATTTTAAACATCATATTATGAAAATCAAGAATTTATTCCGGGCGGGGGCGATGGCGGTGGCTGTCGCCGCGCTCGGCATGTCGGTGGGCGGCTGCGGCAACGGCGCCGCCAAGGCCGAAGCCCTTCAGGCTGCCGCCTCGCTGGCCGACAGCGTGGCCGGCGAGGGCTGGGAAGTGAAAGCCGACGGCAACAACCTTGTCGCCACCTGCACCCTGACCGACAGCCTCCTCAACCCCGAGGCGATAGGCGACGCGCTGTTTGACATCTATGCCGCCCAGCAGCTGAAAACCTATTCCGCCGCCGACATCAACGCCGTGGCCAACGCCCTCCACGAGAACGAGGGCAAGCTCGACATCACCATCGTCAGCCCGGCCCTGGGCACGAGCCGCGCCGTTGAGCTGACGGCAAAGCGCCTCGTGACGCTGCAGAAGTCGAAAAACAGCCAGCTCAACGCCTCGGCCGCCCGCGAGCAGGTGGTGAAGCTGGCCGAAACGATGGTGCCCGCCCCCGCCGCCCATAAGGACGCCGTGCGTGTCGAGGCAGCCGTCGTTAAGAGCTTCCTCGAATACAACATCGTCTTTGCCGACGCCAAGGCATATGCCGGCAACGACCAGAGCCTCCTCACCGTGCGCTATTTCGAGCCCCTCAAAGCCCAGTACCGCGCCATGGGCGACATGGCTCCCTCGGTTGTCGAAATGCTTCAGGGCATGGGCATCGACGGCGTGCGCATCCAGTATTCGGCCGAAAACTCCGACAAAACCATCAAACAGGCCTTCCCTTGGCGCGAAATCAGCAAATAACATCCATACCTCATGAACCTCGTAGACCGATTTCTTCAATATGTGAAGTTCGACACGCAGAGCGACGAACTCACCAACCTCACTCCCTCGACCCCCGGGCAGATGATTTTCGCCCGCCACCTCAAGGAAGAGCTCGAGAACCTCGGGCTCAGCGAAATAACCCTCGACGAGAACGGCTACCTGATGGCCACCCTTCCCGGCAACATCTCGGGACGTCAGGTGTCGACCGTCGGTTTCATCGCCCACCTCGACACGTCGCCCGACATGTCGGGACGCCACGTCTCGCCGCGCATCGTCGAGAACTATGACGGCGGCGACATCGTCCTCAACCAGGCCACCGGCGTGACCCTCTCGCCCGCCGACTTCCCCGAGCTCAAGAACTATGTGGGCCAGTCGCTCATCGTCACCGACGGCAACACCCTGCTCGGCGCCGACGACAAGGCCGGCGTGGCCGAAATAATCTCGGCCGTCGAATACCTCAAGAACCATCCCGAAATCGAGCACGGCCCCATCCGCATCGCCTTCAACCCCGACGAAGAAATCGGACGCGGCGCCCACAAGTTTGACGTGGCCGCCTTCGGCGCCGATTTCGGCTACACCATGGACGGTGGCGAGGTAGGCGAGCTCGAATACGAGAACTTCAACGCCGCCGTGGCCCGCGTCACCTTCAAGGGCCGCAACGTCCACCCCGGCTATGCCAAGCACAAGATGATCAACTCGATGCGCATCGCCAACCAGTTCATCATCATGCTCCCCCGCTGGGAAACCCCCGAGCACACTGAAGGTTACGAGGGCTTCTACCACCTCATCGGCATGGAAGGCTCGGTCGAGAACACCGTCCTTACCTACATCATCCGCGACCACGACCGCGACCGTTTCGAGCGCCGCAAGAAAGAACTCGAGCACCTCGTGCGCAAGATCAACCACGAGTTCCCCGACTGCTGCACCATCGAAATCAACGACCAGTACTACAACATGCGCGAGAAAATCGAGCCCGTGATGTATATCATCGACATCGCCCGCGAGGCCATGGTGCGCGCCGGCGTCACCCCCAAGGTGCAGCCCATCCGCGGCGGCACCGACGGCGCCCAGCTCTCGTTCAAGGGTCTGCCGTGTCCCAACATCTTCGCCGGCGGCCTCAACTTCCACGGCCGCTATGAGTTCGTCCCCATCCCCTCGATGGAGAAGGCCATGCAGGTAATCGTCGAGATCGCCAAAATCGTCGGCAGCGGCGAGTATAAATAAACAGTGCGGCCAACACTGATTGTCATTACAGGAGCCACCGCGTCTGGCAAGACCGCGGTGGCTCTTGATGTGGCCGCCCGTCTGGGCTGCCACATCATATCGGCCGACTCGCGCCAGATCTACCGCGGCATGCCGGTAGGCACCGCCGCCCCGACCCCCGCCGAGCTTGCCGCTGTTCCCCACCACTTTGTCGGCACCCTCGACATCGGCGACTATTACAGCGCCGCCCGCTTCGAGGAAGACGTAATGGCCCTGCTGCCCCGGCTGTGGGCCCGGTGTCCCTATGCCGTGATGTGCGGCGGCTCGATGATGTATGTCGACGCCGTCACCGACGGCATCGACGAACTGCCCACAATCTCGGCCGAGGTGCGCGACCGCGTGCGCGGCCTCCTCGCCGACCACGGTCCCGGGGGGCTGATGGCCCTGCTCGAGAACCTCGACCCGGAATATGCCGCCCAGGTCGACCCCGCCAACATCAAGCGCGTCGCCCACGCCGTCGAGATTTCAATACAGGCCGGCCAGCCCTATTCCAGGCTCAGGGTAGGGCAGCGCAAGGAACGTCCGTTCAATATCGTGAAAGTGGCCGTCGACATGCCCCGCGACGAACTTTTCGGCTGCATCAACCGCCGCGTCGGCCTGATGATGGAACAGGGACTTCTCGACGAAGCCCGCCGCCTCTATCCAATGCGCCACCTCAACGCCCTCAACACGGTGGGCTACAAGGAACTCTTCGCATATTTCGACGGCGAGATGGACCTCGACACCGCCGTGGCCCGCATCGCCAAAAACACGCGCGTCTACGCCAAAAAACAGCTCACCTGGCTGGCGCGTCCCACTGTGCGCCCCACCGTCTTCCTCCCCCCCGACACCATCGCCGACCGCATCGTCGGGATGGTCATTTGAAATGCTCGGGGCCGTAAAGTCCGAAATCCGGGTCTTTCTCGGGCTGCCACGTCCGCACCTTTATTATTGGATTTTCAGGGTCGTTGATGTCAACCATCAGGAACAGGTAGCCCTTGTCGCCGTAGTTCGACGAATAATATTCCTGTGAAATCTGAATCGCGTACAGCTCGCCGCCCTTGCCCAGCTTGCGCACCTCGTTGTCGGCAAACCGCAGGTTGATGAACTCCTTGCTGGCGAAGCTGCGCTTGAGGTCGCGCAGGTATGAATCCTTGGTGTGACGGTTGTAGCGGATTATGTCGCCGCCAACCTGGATGATGTTCGAGTCGCCCCGCCGCGACGTGGCCGGCGATTTCACCACCGAGCCCACGATTATCACCGCGTCGTCGTCGAAGATGCGCTCGATGTAGTCGAGCCGTTTCAGGGCGTAGGCCGTCTGGTAATTTTCGAGGAAGTTCATAATGGCGAAGCGTGCCGTCTCGTCCCATACGCCCTTCCCGAGGATGTCGGCTTCGGCGGTCTTGTCGAGGCCGAAGACGAGGTTATCGATTTTAGCGTCGGAATCCATGTAGAAAGTTATGTCCTCGATGAACGACTTGCGCAGGCCGTTGCGGAAGGTGAACGACATCTGCACCCCGCGGGCCATCACGCCATCGCCCATGCGGTAGAAAGTCAGCTCGGGCGTTCCCATCACGCGTCCCGTGCCATACTTGACCAGGCGGTGGTAGGTGTCGAGCGCGGCGGGGGTGAAACACCTGGCGGCCGCGTCATAGTTGCGGCTTTTCACGGCCTCGACCACCCGGCTTACGGTCTTTTCATACCTGCCGTCGTGGTCGGGATAGGGCTCGGGCATGCGGAAAACCGACGGCGCCGTCTGGCTGAACGAGTTTTTCAGCTGTGTGGTTCCCGCCGAGGCTTTCGCAACCGACGTACGGGCCGTCGGTGCCGACTGGGGCACGGCCTTGATGGTCTGGTAGGCCGCGCGCACCGGCGTGCCGCTCATGGCCTGCAGCACGCTCTCCACCTCGCGGTCGATGTGGGCCTCGCTGCGGTATTCATATTCAAACCTCAGCTGATAGTGCGAGCTTTGGTTGCCCGGGGCGAGTTCGAGGGTGCCGACGCCGTCCTTGGCGCTGTAGATGTTGCTCCAATCGCGGCCGTCGAAATACGAGTAGTCAATTGACGTGAGCGGCTTGCCGTCGTAGTGGATGCGCACCTCCACGTCATCGCCGGTGCGGCTCGCCACCTGGGCCGATATTTTGCCGAGTATGTCGTTCAGGCGGCGTGGAATCCACGTTGATAGCATCACCTCGTCGCCGTCCTCGGTTTCATAGCGCAGTTCGTTGGGGTGCTGGAGCGATTTCAGCAGCGCCAGCGCCCAATAGAAATCTTTCAGGGCGATATCGATTTTGCCCTGGATCTCGGCTTTCTCGGCCGATGTCACATAGTCGATGACCTTTGCCTTGCGGCCCTCGAAAATCTTGTTTACCTCGTCGCGGCGGATCCAGCGGCCCACGTGTGCGTCGGGCTCGTTCTCGAGGATTATCTTCTCGGTGTTGTTGAGCGTGGCCTGCGAGTAGGTGCTGACGGCGCTCTGGAACGAAGTGCGCGACAGGATTGAGTCGTTGTCTGTTATTTCGATGTCGTCCTGGCTGGTTGACGATGCCACGTGCAGGCTTATCTTGCTGATGAGGTCGTTTATGGCCAGTCGGTCGGCCTCGGCGACGGTGGGTGCCCATCCCTCGCCGTAGATGTACTCACTGCTGCCCTTCACCACCTCCCAGCGCTGTGCGGGCGCTGAGACGGCGGTGATCAGCATCGAAATAACAAGTATGATCGTTCTCATTCCTGAGTTTGAAGAAGATTAGTTGAAGGTTTCGCGGATGCAGAGGCGGAGGGTGCAGTACGATGAATAGAAATATGAAGAACTATAACTTATCTCGCACGATGCCTTAGAACTGTCGTAATAGCCGCCGCAGTAATAGGAACTTGAACTAGAATCGGTATAATAGCAGTATTCTTCGGCATTTCCGCTCATGTCATACATGCCGAAAGCGTTCGGTGCGAGTAATTTCACCTTATGCAGGGTTCCGCCGGAATTGTCGGCGTACCAGCCGACTTCCGAAAGGGTGTTGCTGCCGGAATAGGTGTAGGTCAGTTCTGCAGTCGGGCCACCGGCAGCCGTTTTCCATTCTGCAACTGTCGGGACTTTGAAGCCTACGTTTGTAATAGTCTTTAAATTTGATACTAAGTTGATCCAGTTGCTTCTATCAATTCCCACTTTCGGCATGCCCTTGGTGGGTTTGCCGCCGTTGAGGGCGCAGTAGAGGTCTTCGGTGGTTTCGGTCTCGGCCATCAGGAAAAAGTCGGTTTTGGTCTTGATGGGGAGCATTTTCAGTTCCACGTCGCCGAACTTGAACAGCGCGCCGTTGTACCAGCCGTTGCGTGAGTCGAGGGTGGGGATGGTGATGTAGCCGCTCTCGCCGGTCTTGAAGATTGTGGTGGCGAAATCGCGGGTATATGCCCAGTCGCTCGTGATGATGATTAAGCGGGGAGCCGTGGCATTCTCGAACTCGCCGTAGACATAGGGGGTATAGCCGTCTGTGACGGTTTCAGTGACGGCGCTCTGGGTCTTGGTGTAGCTGCCGGTGGCGCTGTCATAGCTGGAATAGGTGGCGATGCCGTGGACCTTGATTGTCTCGTCATCCTCGCCGGCGAAGCGCATGCGGCCGGTCTTGGGGGTGAGCGCGGCGGTCACCGAGAGGGTGTTGTCGCTGAACGAGTATTTCCCGGCGAGGTCTTCGTACACCGCTGTGTTTTTGTTGAGAATCACGTTGTGGTCATCGGCGGTGGTGGCGTTCTCGAAATACACGGCCTTGACATCGCCGGTGGCGCCGTCGGCGAGCTGTCCGTAATAGTTCACGGTCCAGTCCTCGTTGGCATAAACGGCGTCGCCGTAGGTGGTTTCGGTTCCGACGGTGAAGGTGAGGTGGATTTTGTCGCCGTCTTCCCATGCGGCTGCCGAGCGGGCGGTGGCTTCGTCGTCAAAGGCGGGTTTGTCGGCGGTGAGGAGCATCCGGCATGTGTAGGGCTGTGTGGGGTCGGACGGTTTCAGCAGGCCGTCGGCGATTTCGTCCTGCGACGAGCACGAGGCCAGCAGGAGTGTGCCGAGGCCGAGAGCGAAGAGATGGGATTTTTTCATTGTATTGTAGGTTTTGTTATTCATTCCAGTTATTTTCATTTCCGAAGGCGGTCGATGAGAACGAGCCATTTGAACCTGTTGTCGGAGTCCAGTTCTTTTCGGCGCCGTAGACCGTGACGGTGGCGTGGCAGGCCGACGAATGGGTGCGGTTCCAGTCTTTGTCGGTGGTGTAGCCCGTCACCGAGATTGTCATGCCGGAGTTCCAGGTGCTGTTCCAGTTCCGGTCGGCGGCATAGCCCGTGACGGTGACCGTGAGCGAACCGTCTGATGCCGGCAGCCAGTCAGTGTCCTGGTCGGGATAGGTGTCGATGACAAACGAGCATCCCTGGCCGCCCTGTATCACCGGGATGGTGATGGCCAGTGAGCCCTCGGTGAGGTCGGTCAGTGCCACGGTGATGGTGCCGCGCCGCGCCTCTTTTGACGAGTTGGGCGTGGCGGTGAGGGTGAACGAGCCGTCCTGAGGAGCGTTGACGGTGAACCAGTCGCCGTCCTGCGTCACCTTGAATGTGCCGTCGGTGGTGACGGTCACGGGGGCCGACGTGCCGCCCTTGGCGAAGAACACCACCGAGCGGGCGCTCAGCTCGAGTGTGCGCGGACGCTGGCTGACGAGAATCTGCACCGCCTGGGCGTTGGCCGGAGTAATGATTACCGTGGCCGAGCGCACGTTGACCGATGGATTGTCGGCGGCGGTGATGGTTATGGTGCCGCTGCCTTTGCCCGAGGTTGCCGAGAGGGTCAGCCAGTCGGCATTTCCGGCGACGGCAGCCGTCCACGAGTCGTTGGACGAGAAGTCAACCGTGTGCGAGCCGCCCCGCGAGGTGAACTCGAAGGTTGAGTTGTCGATTGTGAAATATTTGGCGAGCTGGTGGATGTTGACCGCCGCCGATTCCTCGACGAAGTCGTATCGGATTATGCCCGTGCGCTCGTCGGTCGAGTTGTTGGCGGTGGCCGAGACGCTGATGCGGGCGTCGCCCTTGCCGGTGAGGGGAGTTGCCGAGAACCAGTCGTCGGACAGCACCGAAGTCCATGCCGCGTCGCTCTTGATGTCGAAGGTGAGTATGCCGCCGTCGGCGTCAAACTCGAGCCGCGACGTGCCGGCATCGAAGTATTTGCCCGCCTGGGTGACGGCAACGTCATAGCTGAGGTTGAGGCCGGGATGGCCGACGGTGATGGTGCCGCGGCGCGATGTCATCGACGGATTGTCGGCCACTGTGACGTCGATTGCGGCGTTACCCTCGCCCGAGGCGGGGGTGATGCTGACCCACGTCGGGGCGTTAAGCACGCTCCATGTGGTGTTTGAGGTGATGTTGAGCTTTTGGGTGGACGGGGTCGAGGTGAAGGCCAGCGAGGGGTCGGCGCTGATTACCAGTCCGTCCTGATTGACGGTGAGCTGCAGCTTGCTGGTGGTGCCGCTCTTGAAATATACATATCCCGTGCGCGAGTAAACCTCCTCGTTGGGGGCGACTTCGACGGCCACTTTCGATGTGCCGGCGTCGCCCCGGGCGGGCTGTACGTCGAGCCAGGTGTCTGATGTGGTGGCCTCCCAGTCGATTTCGGCTGAGATTTCGACCTCATAGCGCGACGCCGCGTTGGTGCAGGCCAGTGTGGTTTGCGACGAGGTGATTTCGGTGGGGAATTGCTTGACGTAGATTGTCACGTTGCCGACATACACGTATGCCGTGCGGTAATAGTTGTCGGGATTGGCCGTGGCGGTGATGGTGAGGGTCCCCGAGGCGGGGTCGGCGCCCAGGGTAATCCAGTCGTAGCTGCAGGTGGCCTCCCACGTGTAGTTGGACTCGAGCGTGACGGTGGCCGTACCGCCCGTGCCGGGCAGTTCGACGCTGGTTATGTCGGCGGTGATGAAAGGTGTGGCCGCGGCCTGCGATACCGACATAGCCTGGCTGTAAGTCCAGTCGGATGCCGCGGACTGAAGATAGAATATTCCCGTGCGCGGCGCGTCGGCCGACTGGTTCTCCCCGGTCGACAGGGTCACATCGGCCGATGCCGAACCCTGTGCCGGGTCGAGGGTAATCCAAGCGGGAGCCTCGCCGAATCTCCACGGCGTGTTGAGGCTCTCGACCGAGAAGTTGAAGCTCTGGGCGGATGCTGAGTAGGACTCGAACGTCGTTTCCGAGGCGCGGAGGTAGCGGGCCGACAGGGACGGGTGGATTGAGCCCTGCGGGTCGTAGCCGTCGTTGCATGCGGCGAGCAGCACAAGGCATGCGGGAATTATGTATGGCAGAAATCTTTTCATCGTTTAGAAATAGAGGTTGAGGCAGATGTTGCAGCCGAAGCCGTCGGAATAGCCCTTGATTTTTGACGAGAGGTCGGCCAGGGCTTTGTAGCCGTCTGATTTGATGACCCCGACGGCATATTGGGGCGACGCCGACAGAGCCAGCGACGGCGACAGCGACACGCTGAGGCGCGCTCCGAAAGTGGCGCTGACGGCCATGGGCGATGATACGGGGGAATAGCCGTAGCCGCTGTATTCCTCCTCTTTCTCGCTGAGGCTGACTATCTGGCAGCCCACCTGGGGGGTGAGGCGGATGCGGTTGCCGATGCGGAAGCCGTAGCCCAGCTTGACCATCCCGCCCATGGGCTTGTAGCTCACGCCGTAGGGGTAGGTGTCGGCATTCTGGTCGGTCCAGTATATCGTCTCGCTTTTTGACAGGCCCAGGAGGAAGTTGCCCTCGAGGTTGAACTTGTGGTAGTAGCCGCCCACGCCGAAGCTGACGCCCTGGCAGCACAGCAGGTTGAAGCCCGCGTTGATGTATAATTCGTTGCGGCGCACATAATCGCGGTGGAGGGTGACGTTGATGTCCTTGGTGTTGCCGTCGAGGCGCATGGTGCGGCTCCAGGGCGTGTAGCCGCGTGCCGTAACCTTGATTTTATATTCGCCGGCCACCTTGTCGAGTTTCAGCGCGCCCGAGGTGTTGCGGTTCATCCACTCGTCGTTGATGAATATGTTGGCGTAGGAAGGCGACGGGATAATCGAGGCCGTGCAGATGTCGGTGAGGCTGAAGCTGAGGTCGCTGGTGCGGTTCTCGCTGATGATGACCGAGGATTTCTCGTTGCGGTGGCCTTTCTTCACCACCTCGACCGAGTGCTGGCCTATGAGGAGGCGGTCGTCGGTGAGCGGTGTGAGGCCGGCCTCGCGTCCGTCGACGATTACCGTGGCGCCGGGGGGCGCCGTGACCACTTTCAGCGTGCCGTAGATGGGCTGGGGGCGTTCGAGCGTCAGGGTCAGCTTGCGGTCCTTTTCGACGTCAAACTCGGCCACGGCGGTGCGGTGGCTGTCCTTGCGCACCTCGGCCTTGTGATGCCCGGCCTCGAGCCGTCCTTTCCATGAGCCGGTGCCCAGCAGGGCGCCGTCCACGAAAATCTGGGCGCCCTTGTCGGCGGGAACAGTCAGTTCGGCCTCGGCGTAATTGGCGCTGAACGCCGGGGTGATGCTGACCCACGCGCTGTCGGTCACGGCTATGTCGCGGGTATAGTCCGCGTAGAGCTGCTTGTGGATGCGCACCTTATGGTTGCCGCTCGCCACGGGGAAGTCCTTCATCGGCAGGGTGCCGGCGCGCTCGCCGTCGATGAACACATCGGCCCCGTTGAACTCGGGACGCGCCTCGACCGTGAGGTAGCCGAAGGCCTGTTTCAGGTCGATTTTCAGGAATTGCTTGTTGTTCTTGTCGTTGATGATGACCTGTGATTCGGCGGGATGGTAGTCCTTGGCGGTGACGCGGTAGGTGTGGGTGCCGAACGACAGCGGAATCTCGCACGTGCCCTTGGGCGAGAGCTGCTGTTTCATGCCGTTGATGATGAACGTGGCGTAGGGCGGGGTGATTGCGACGTTCAGGAACTGCTCGTTGTCATAGTCAACCACCAGGGTGCTGACCTGGTCGGAGGTCAGCTTCATCACGTAGGTCTTGCCCTTCTTGACGCTGCGGCCCAGGTCGTAGTCGTTTATCACGCCGAGTACGGGGTGCTGGATGGTGATGGTCTTGACGCCGTGGGGCACGTACAGCCATATCTCGGCTGGGTGGGATGCGTTCTGCTCCTCCATGTATTCGATTCCGAGGCTGCCGACGTCGAACATGAACTGGCGTTCGGTGGTCTGGATCTTTATCAGTGCGCATTTCTCGCCGTTCTTGTCCATGCGGAGTGTTGGGGCGGTGTTGGCGGTGATGTCCTTGTCGTCGGGCCGGAATGACTCGACGTTCATCTTTTGGGCGGAAATATGGATGATGGGTGCGACCAGAAATATGATGGCACAGATAATGGCACGGAGCATTTAAGGTATGATAATGATTATGAGGCAAAATTAATTATAAAAAAGCAGATTTTTACCCCCCCCAGTTAAAAAATGTTAAACTAGTCAAATTCCATTAATTGAGCGGGGGATTGACTAACTTTGTGCGTAAAACAGACGGTATGATTGAATTTGAAGGATATGACGTGAAGATTTTCACCGACGGGGTCGAGGAGGCGGCTGTGGAGCAGCTGCGCGTCCTGGTCGGAATGGAGGCGTTCGTCGGATGCAAAATCCGCGTGATGCCCGACGTGCATGCCGGCGCGGGATGCGTTATCGGCTTCACTGGCGACCTGGGTGCGAAGGTGATTCCCAACGTCGTTGGGGTCGACATCGGCTGCGGCATGCGGGTGATGAGGCTCGGCGGGGTTGGTGACATCGACTTCCACGCCCTCCACGCCCATATCCTTGCGAACGTGCCCTCGGGGCGCGACGTGTGCGAGACGCCGGTGGCCGAGGGTGATGCCGGCGCCGCCCTGGTGGAGGAGTTGAGATGTGCCGGAGAGCTGAAAGACCCCGACCGCATCCGCCGCTCGCTCGGCTCGCTGGGCGGCGGTAACCATTTCATCGAACTGGGGCGCGACGGTGACGGCCGCCTCTACGTGGTGATTCACACCGGCAGCCGCAACCTGGGCAAGCAGGTGGCCGACCTCTACCAGGGGCTGATTCCTCCGGGCGGGGCATGGCTCGAGGGCGACGCCCGCGGGGATTACCTGCACGACATGCGCCTGTGCCAGCGCTGGGCGGAGCTGAACCGCGAAGCAATCGGGCGCCGGTTGTTGGAATTTTTCGGGGACGCCGCGGTCGAGGACGAGTTTGAGAGCGTCCACAATTACATCAGCGACGACAACATGATACGCAAGGGCGCCATCTCGGCGCGGCGGGGCGAGCGGTGCATAATTCCGCTCAACATGCGCGACGGCTCGCTGATATGCACCGGGCGGGGCAACGCCGACTGGAATTGCTCGGCGCCCCACGGGGCTGGCCGCGTGCTGAGCCGCTCGCAGGCGCGCAAGACCGTCGACATGGCCGATTTCGAGGCGGCCATGGAGGGTATATATTCGGAATGTGTCAGCGAGTTCACGCGCGACGAGTCGCCGATGGCCTACAAGCCCGCCGCCGAAATCATCGCCAACATCGCCCCCACGGTCGACATCGAGGCCGTGGTGAAGCCGGTGTTCAACTTCAAGGCTCCGAAATAGGGGGCGGCAGGGTGGAGAGGTCGAGCGAGCCGCCGTCGCCCACCAGCATCACCGGCCAGCGCGGCGCGAACCGCGCCTCGAACTCGGCGGGAGCGTCGGTGTGGATGGGTATGATGGCGCGTGGGGTGGTCATCGTGAAAAGGTTTTCGAGGGCCTCCATCGAGCAATGGCCGCTGGTGTGCAGCAGGGCGAAGTCCTCGCCGAGGGCCTTGGCCATTCCCGGGTTGTATGACGGATTCGCCGGGTCGATGTAGCCTTCCCACATCGACAGGTAGCGTTTCTTCTCGCCCGGCAGCAGCCTTATCAGTTCGTTGAAGCGGGGGTTGACGCGGGCGATGAACACATAGCCCCGCTCGGTGAGGGTGGTGGCGCGCAGTTCCTTGCTGACCATGAAATCGCCACGCTTCGACCTCAGCACCAGCGGCTTGGGCCACTTGAACTGGAACAGATTTGATTTTGTCCAAATACATTCGGGCTGCATTATGGCCTGCATGACGGCCTCCTGGTGCTTGTCGATAAGGAAGACGCGCCCGGCGCGGCGCGCCGCGTGGTACAGCCCGAAAAGGCGGTCGATGTTGGTGGTGCCGGTGTAGATGATGCAGTAGGGGTTCTGACGGAACGTCTCCTCACATTCCTGCTGCAGCTCGCGCTCGGTCTGGTGGGCCTCCCCGGGGGTGGAGGCGTGGGTGGCCTCACACACCACGCAGTCGACGTGGCCGATGTGCTTTTCAATCATCTCGTCAAACCGGCCGCTGCGGAAGCCGTGGGTGCGGAAATCGCCGGTGTGGAACACCGACTGGCCGCCGGCCTTGATGAGGAAGGCGTAGGCGTCGAAGGCCGAGTGGTCGACGTTGACGGGCTTGATTTTGAACGGTCCCAGCTTGAACGTCCGCGCCGGGATGAACGTGTTGGCCTTCTTTAGCTTTTCGGCCAACAGGCGGTGGCGCTCGCCCTCCGAGCCCCCGGCGTGCACCATGTGCTCGGCCTGGACGGTCATTATGTCGATGGCCACCTTGCCCATGTAGATGGGGATGGAGTCGTCGAGCTCGTGTACGCGCGAGATGTGGTCGGCGTGATAGTGGGTGATGAGCAGGGCGCTGCGCGACAGGTCGCCGTGGTTGAGTCCCTCGATGACGGGTGTCCCGCAGGGCATGGGGCCCGTCAGCGGGTCGCCGTAGTCGACAAACAGACGGAAACCGTTGTGTTCATATTCGGTGATGCAGCCGCCAATCTGGCAGGAACCGCGGTGGATGGTGATTTTCATGCTTTGTTGAAATGATGGGGAGGGCGGCGTTCAGCCCATGCGCTGCATGAACTGCGTGCGGTAGGTGTCGCCGATGGGAACCTGTGTCCCCGAGTCGCGGAGGATGATGCTCGAGCGCCCGAACGACTCCACCCGTCCCAGCGCCACAATGAACGAGCGGTGGACACGCATGAACGACGCTTCGGGCAGGGCCTGCTCGACGGCCTTGAGGCTCATCTGGGTCAGCAGGGGCCGCTCGCGCGAGGCGGTGTAGAACTTGACGTAGTCTTTCAGTCCCTCCACATATATTATATCGTCGAACTCGACGCACACCATGCGGTAGTCGCTGCGCACCATGATGTGCCCGGGGGTGTCGTCGCGCCCCGGCTGGACGGCGCTTTCGCGCGCGCGGTCCACCGCCTCGAGAAATTCGGCGTAGCTGACGGGCTTGAGCAGGTAGTCGAGGGCGTTGACCCGGAACCCCTCCACGGCATAGTCGCGGTAGGCGGTCACGAACACCACCCTCACCCCGGCCTCCCTGGCCGCGCGGGCCAGTTCGAGCCCCGACAGGCTGGGCATCTGAATGTCGAGAAAGGCGATGTCGGAGTCGGCGCGGCGTATGGCCTCCAGCGCCTCGGTGGCCGAGGTGTAGCCTCCGGCCAGCTCGAGGCCGTCGGTCTTGCGCACATAGCTCTCGATGAGCTTCATGGCCAGTGGTTCGTCGTCGGCGACGATGCATCTGAGCGCTTTCATTGCAGTCGTATTTTCAGTTCGACGCGGCAGGTGCCGCCCGAGGATTTCTTCATCGTCAGCGAGGCCGCCCCGCCGTAGATCAGTTCCAGACGGCGGCGCAGGTTGGCTATGCCCACCCCGCCGGCGCCGCGGTCGGTGCGGGCCGAGGGGTCAAACCAGTTCTCGGTGGTGCAGCGAATCGCGCTGTCGCTGGCGTTGATGGTGATGTTTATGGGGCGTGTCTGGTCGGAGGTGTTGCCGTGCTTGAAGGCGTTCTCGACCAGGGTGACGAACAGCAGCGGGGCGATTTCGGGATTCCCCTGTGAGCTCACGTCGAGGGTGACGGGGCGCGACCCCATGCGCAGGCGCATCAGCTCCACGTAGTTTTCAACGAACCCTATCTCGCGCTCGAGCGGCACCCGCTCGGGATTCTCGTAGACGACATAGCGCAGCAGTCCCGACAGCTCGTGGACGGCCTTCTGGGCCTCGTCGGGGCTGACGGCAATCAGGGCGTAAATCGAGTTGAGGGTGTTGAAAAGGAAGTGGGGGTTGAGCTGGGCGCGCAGGTTCTCGAGCTCGCTCTCGCGCTGGGAGGCGAGCAGTTTTTGCTGACGCCGCTCCAGCTCGACCCAGCGTCCCGACAGGCGCAGCACCACCGCCAGCGACACCGTCAGCAGCATCATGCCGCCGTCGCGCAGCAGGAACGAGGCTGTGGCCATCATCGACTGCCACTGGTCGGGCTCGTGGCGGCGCGGCCTGGCCGCCCATGATATTACGCTGAGCCAGTGGGTCAGCAGCGAGGCGCCGGCAATCAGCAGCACGTTCCATGCGATGAACTGCCACCATTTGTGGCGCCTGATGAGGCACTGGGGAATGAGGAAGAAGAAGTTCAGGTAGAAAACCGCGAGCATTATGCCGCTCTTGGCATACACCACCCACGGGATAGCCGGCCCGCGCGAGGGATAGGCCATGCGCATGAGGACTTCGGGCACAACGAAGATTATGCCGATGAAGATAATGTGAACAGCCGGCGTCAGTAGGCGCCGGCTGTCTATTTTGGGAATCACGCCCATTGCGTTTGCAGTTTTGGCTTAGAAGGGCAGGTCGGAATCGGAACCGGCTGCATCGGCGGGAGGGGGAGGCACCGAGCCGATGGGAGCCACTGGGTCGGGAGCGCCGGCGGGAGCTGTGGCGGCCAGGGGTTCGGACTTCCATCCGCGGATGCTGGTGAACCAGCGGCCCTGATACTCGCGGCTCTCGATGTCGAAGCTCAGGCGGATTTCGTCGCCCACGTTGAGGGGATACTGGTCGGCGCGGTCACCGAAGAAGTCGAAAGCGATCTTGCGGGGATAGCTCTCTTTTGTTTCAAGTACGTATTCTTTGGTTTTCCAGGGGTTGCCGGCTTTCGAGACACCGCTGCGCTCGCCGATAAACTGGATGATTTTACCTTCTACTTCCATTGTTATGCGATTTTTAATATTGTTCGTGTGGGGGAGATGGAGGTGTCATGACGGGACGACTCCATTAGTTTGCAAAGATAATTGTTTTTTGAATAACAATGAAATCAGCGCGCGAAAAAAAGTTATTAACACCCTGTTAATAACTTTTTCGGCCTCACGCGGTCATGCGCGGGCTATGGTGGCTGTCGACCACGACGGCAGGAAGGGTTCGTAGAGGCTTTGCGGAATGGACGGAAGCGGCTGTAAGCCAGCGGCCGAGGCGATGAGGGAGGCGGCTGTCGAGACCAGGGCGTGACGCAGGGTGGCGGTGGCCGTGGGCGCGTGGACCGAGTCGTGGATTTCGACGGTGAGGCTGTCGGCGGGGGTGTTGATAACTTTTATGCAGGCGCCCGGCGAGGCCGATGCGATGGCGGCAAGGGCGTCGCGCACGGTGTGGCGCAGGGCGTCGGCGTGGTCGGGGTGGAGCAGGGCCGACGGGCAGTCGCGGCTCATGGTCGCCAGGGCCGACGAGGCGTAGATGCCCTGGAGGATGTCTTCGGTGGAAATGGTTATGGTCATGGTATGGATTTTCGGTATGTGATTGATTGCGGTTGGAGGGATTTCACGCCACGGGCATCAGGCGTATGTGGGGCTTGAGCAGCTCGAGGGCGCGGCGCCGCGAGATGTAGAAGCGGGGATTGCCCGACTCGCCCGAGCACAGGCGCAGCACCAGCTCGCCCACCGTCTCGCCGGGAAACCGGGCGGCAAGGGTGCGGAAGTCGGCGAACATGTCGCGCCACATCTGCGAGCAGGCATAGCGGCCGCCTGGCAGCGCGCCGTCGCGCATGGCGCGGCGCATTATGGCCGCAGCGCGGTAAAGGTCGGCATAGTAGCAGGGTGCCGGCGCCTCGAGGGCGCGGTCGATGACGTCGAGGGCGGTCACGTAGTGGGTCCCCGGCTTTTTGAGTTCGATCAGGCATTGCCTGATGAAGTCCGAATTTCGGTCGTGAGTTGAGTGGTATAACATATCATTGAAATATTTATTGAAGTTTTACAATTGCAAAGATACAACGCAAAATTGTAAAAGTCAAGAAATATTTCAATAAAATTCAATAAAAAATGAGGGGTCGCCCCACTTGTCAGCTTGCCGGGAGCGTCAGCACCTCCTCAAGGATTGCGACGGCGGTGGCGACGTCCTTGACGTTGGCGATTGAGAACGACTGGCGCGACGCGTTCTGGCGGATTTTGACGCGGCGGGGGTGCATGGTGAGGTAGGTGAGCAGGCGGCCGAACATTGGCGACATGTAATATGCCTTGTTGCTCTCACCCACGAAATAGATATACATTATTCCGCCCTTGAGGTTGACCTTCTCGATGCCGAGGCGTCGGGCCAGGCGGCGCAGCTTGGGCACCATCAGCAGCTCGCGGGTTTCGGGCGGGATGGCTCCGAAGCGGTCGGCCAGGCGCGCGCTGAAAGCCTCCACCTGGTCGTCGCGGTCGATTGAGTCGAGTTCCTGGTAGAGGGCGATGCGCTCGGCGGCCTGGGGCACGTACTGGGCCGGCAGCAGCAGCTCAAGGTCCGATTCGATGACGCAGTCGGCGGCGAAGTCCTCGCTCTGCACCACATCGTTGTCGGCGGTGGCCAGGTCGGCGAATTCCTCGGTACGCAGCTCCGTGACGGCCTCCTTCAGAATCTTCTGGTAGGTCTCGTAGCCCAGGTCGGCGATGAATCCGCTCTGTTCGGCGCCAAGCAGGTTGCCGGCGCCGCGGATGTCGAGGTCCTGCATGGCGATGTGGATGCCCGAGCCCAGGTCGGAGAACGATTCGATGGCCTGCAGGCGGCGTCGGGCGACGGGCGAGAGGGGATTGCCCGGGGGCACCATCAGGTAGCAGAACGCCTTGCGCGACGAGCGGCCCACGCGCCCGCGCAGCTGGTGCAGCTCCGACAGGCCGAAGTTCTGGGCGTTGTTGACGATGATGGTGTTTACGCGCGGCATGTCCACGCCGCTCTCGATGATGGTGGTGGAGAGCAGCACGTCGTAGTCGTGGGCGGCGAAATCGACGATGGCCTGTTCGAGTTTCTCGGGCGGCATCTGGCCGTGGGCCACGATGGTGCGGGCGTCGGGGACGAGGCGCCTGACCATGTTCTCGAGTTCGTAAAGGCCCTCGATGCGGTTGTTGACCAGGAACACCTGGCCCCCGCGTGCCATCTCGAAGTTTATGGCCTCGGCCACGAGCTCGTCGTCCATCGAGGTGACGGAGGTGACGATGGGATAGCGGTTGGCCGGCGGGGTGGTGATGGCGCTGAGGTCGCGCGCGCCCATCAGCGAGAACTGCAGCGTGCGCGGTATGGGCGTGGCGCTCATCGTCAGGGTGTCGATGTTCACCTTCAGCTGCTTGAGCTTTTCCTTGACGGCGACGCCGAATTTCTGTTCTTCGTCCACCACGAGCAGTCCCAGATCCTTGAACTTCACGGTCTTGCCTATGAGCTTGTGGGTGCCGATTATGATGTCGATTTTGCCGGCGGCCAGGTCGGCCAGGATTTCCTTGACCTGTTTGGCGGTGCGGGCGCGCGAGAGGTACTCGACCCTGACGGGGAAATCCTTCAGGCGCTCTGAAAAGGTGGTGAAATGCTGGTAGGCCAGCACGGTGGTTGGGACGAGTACGGCCACCTGCTTGCCGTCGGTGGCGGCCTTGAAGGCGGCGCGGATGGCGATTTCGGTCTTGCCGAAGCCCACGTCGCCGCAGATGAGGCGGTCCATGGGCTTGTCCGACTCCATGTCGGCCTTGACGGCCTTGGTGGCGGTCAGCTGGTCGGGGGTATCCTCATAGATGAACGAGGCCTCCAGCTCCTCCTGCATGTACGAGTCGGGCGAGAACGCGAAACCTTTCTCGTCCTTGCGCTTGGCATAGAGGCGGATGAGGTCGCGGGCGATGTCCTTGAGCTTCGACTTGGTGCGCTCCTTCACCTTGTTCCACTGGCCCGAGCCGATGCGGTTGAGTTTGGGCGGAACGCCCTCCTTGCCGCGGTATTTGGCGAGCTTGTGGAGGGCGTGGATTGACACGAAGATGATGTCGTTGTTCTGGTAGACGAGCTTTATCATCTCCTGGGTGCGGCCGCCCACGTCGGTGCGCAGAAGTCCGGCGAACTTGCCGATGCCGTGGTCGACGTGCACCACATAGTCGCCCACCTCCAGGGCGTTGAGCTCCTTGAGCGACAGGGCCAGCTTGCCCGAGCGGGCGCGCTCGCTCTTGAGGGTGTATTTGTGGAAGCGGTCGAAAATCTGGTGATCGGTGAAGACGCAGGTGTGCGTGGCGTGGTCGACGAAGCCCTCGTGGAGTGTCGACTCGACGGGGGTGAAGTCGATTTTGTCGCCGCGGTCCTCGAAAATCACTTTCAGGCGGGCGAACTGCTTGGGGTTGTCGCTGAGGATGTAGAGGCGGTAGCCCTCGGCCAAAAGGCGCGAGAAGGCCTCGGATATGAGGTCGAAGTTCTTGTGGTAGAGCCCCTGGGGGGTGCAGTTGAAGTCGAGTGTGGCGCCGCTGTCGCGTGCCTCGGCGGGGGCGGCGGTGAAGGTGATGCGGCGGAATCCGGCGTATTGCCGCGCGAAGGCCTCGGCGTCCACCACCCGGCTCATCGCCGAGGTGTCGACGTCGGAAGTGTCGGCGGCGTGGAGGGCGCTGGCCGACATGGTCTCGGAAGCTATGGCGCGGACGCGGTCGACGGTGCGGTCGGGGCCGCGCGAGATGAACAGCGTGTCGGGGCCGATGAATTCCAGGAACGACTGGCCCGCCGCGTGGCTTTCGACGTCGGCGGTGATGGCCACGCTGTCGACCTTGGTCTCGGACAGCTGGGTCTCGATGTTGAAGGCGCGTATCGAGTCGATTTCGTCACCGAAAAAGTCGATGCGGAAGGGCAGCTCGCAGGAATAGCCGAATATGTCGAGAATCGAGCCGCGCACGGCGAAGTGGCCTGGCTCGTAGACGTAGTCGACCTCGCGGAAGCCGCTGTCGCGCAGGCGGCATTGCAGCTCGGTGAGGTCGACGGTCTGCCCCACGGCCAGGGATATGGTGCCGCGGTCGAGCTCGTCGCGCGAGGCGACCTGCTCGGCGAGCGCCTCGGGATAGGTGATGATGAAGCGCAGCGAGGGGTCGGAGCCGGTGCGGCCCAGGGCCTCGGTGCGCAGGATTACGGCGGGCGGGTCGACCTGGCCGTACTTTATGTCGCGCTTGTATCCCGACGGCAGTATCGCCAGGGCGTCCTCGCCGACGATGCGGGCAAGGTCATGGTAAAGGTAGCCGGCGTCGTCGGCGTCGGCCCCGACCACGACGGCGGGTGACGTCCCGGCGGGCAGTCCAGCGATGGCAAGGGCGGCCGACGAGCCGGCCAGGCCGCACATCACGGGCGATTCACCGGCGCGGGCCACCAGTGCCGCCAGCGCCTTGCGCCGGACGGGTGTGAGGAAGATTTCGGCGGGCAGCTTCATTTGCGGGGTTTGAGCAGTTCCTTGTAGCGGGCCTGGTCGAGGATGACGGCGCGGGCGGTGTCGGCCTCCATGTCATAGCGGAGGGCGCGTTTGACCCGCTCGCCGTCGGTATAGTACCGCTGGCTGATTTCCTCGTCCAGGATGGGGATGAGCTGCTTGCGGTTGAAGTCGAGGTCATGGCCGAGGTCGTGGTGGAGGAGTCCGGCCAGGATGTCGAGCTGGGCGGCTACCGAGTCGTTCATGTAGCCCTCGCTGATGGCGGCCTTGCGCAGGTAGTCGATGCCGCTTTCGCTCACGCGGTCATACTTGAACCTGTCGGGGTCGATGAATGCCTTGAAGTCCTCGAACACCGAGTCGTCGACCACCCATGTGTCAGCGTCGGCAATCTCGGGATTGCGGGCGCGGAAGCGGTTGGCGAAGTCGAATGCCCAGTTGTCGGCCAGCACATTATATATAAGGCGGTTCATCGACGTGTCGCTCACGGCCACGTCGGGGGTGATGCCGCCGCCGTCGCGCACCTCGCGTCCGTGGACGGTCTTCCACACCTTCGTGAGGCTGTCGGGAATACGCGCCGGGGTGCCGTCGGGGTTGCGGTGGCTGTAGTCAATGGCCTGGATGAGGCGCCCCGAGGGGATGTAGTAGCGGGCCACGGTGACCTTGAGCAGGCCGTCGTAGGGCAGGGGACGGGCCACCTGCACCAGGCCCTTGCCGTAGGAGCGCGAACCCACCACGACGGCTCGGTCGAGATCCTGGAGGGCGCCGGCCACGATTTCCGACGCCGAAGCCGTGTTACCGTCGGTCATGACGGCCAGGGGGATGTTCAGGTCGAGGGGCTGTTTTGTGGTCTTGTATATTTTAAGGTGTTTGTCCTCGAAGCCGCGGGTGCGCACCACCTCGGTTCCTTTCGGAACGAACAGACCGACAATCTGCACGGCGCTCTCGAGCAGTCCGCCGCCGTTGCCGCGCAAATCGAGCACGATGCCCTTCAGGGCCGGGTCGCGCTTCATCTCGGCCACGGCGTCGCGCACCTCGCCGGCACTCTTCTCGTTGAAGGTGGTCAGGCGGATGTAGCCCACGCCGGTCGAGTCGATGCCGTAGTAGGGGAGGGGGTTGACCGATATGGTCTTGCGCATGATGTCGAACCGGAGGATGGAGTCCTCCACATAGGGGCGGCGCACCTTGACGTTTACCGTGGTGCCGGGCTGGCCGCGCAGGCGCTTGCTCACCATGTCGGGCTCCTTGAACGAGGTTACGTCCTCGCCGTCGACCTCGAGAATCACATCGCCGTGGCGCACGCCGGCCAGTGCGGCGGGAGCGCCGTAGACGGGCTCCGACACGATGGTCGTGCCGTTGCGGTGCTGGATGTATGCTCCTATGCCGCCATACTGGCCCGATGAAATCGAGGTGAGCTCCTCGCGGTCCTCGACGGGAAAGTATTCCGTGTAGGGGTCGATCTGATAAAGCATGGCGTCGATGGCCGTGCGCATCAGCTTCTCGGAATTAATCGTGTCGACATAGTTGAGCTGGAGCTCCTTGACCAGGGCGTTGAACACCGACAGGTCGCGGGCCACCCTGGTTTTGTTCGAGCGGTCAGCGGCGCCGACGGCCATCGAGGCGCCGGCTGCGATAACTATAATGGCTAAGAGAAGTTTTTTCATAAATATTATAACGCGCTAATGGGGCGTTTAGGTAGCGAAGTTAATCATTTTTGGGCGAAAAACATGGGTTGGGGAAGAAAAAGACGAAAAAAATCGAGAAAAAACGCGTCAACTATTGCACGGATGAAAAATTAAGCGTAAATTTGCACCGCAAAACCCCAAAGGGGGGCATGCTAACACGCTTCAATAGCTCAGTCGGTTAGAGCATCTGACTGTTAATCAGAGGGTCGTTGGTTCGAGTCCATCTTGAAGCGCAAATTATGAACAAACCTTGCTTCAATAGCTCAGTCGGTTAGAGCATCTGACTGTTAATCAGAGGGTCGTTGGTTCGAGTCCATCTTGAAGCGCAAGCGGTCATCCGTCAGGGTGGCCGCTTTTGTTTTTATGTATGACGGACGTAACGGGTCTCGCCGAGCAGCCGTCGCAGACGACGTGATGCCTTGTCGCCTCCATCCCAGATGCGGTCGTCGGAGACGACAAGGCGTGTCATAGTCGCCTCAATCCCAGATGCAGTCGTCGCAGGTGACAAGGCGTGGCATAATCGCCTCAATCCCAGATGCAGTCGTCGGAGACGACGATGTTGTCGTTAACCCCACCAAGAGCCCTAAGGCGATTGGTGGGGATGAGCGAATGACGGCATGATGTGGAGTCCTCGGAGAGGACGTTATCGTGGCCAATCACGACATCGTCCTCTCCGAGGACTTTTATGAGGAGGATGCTACCGAGTCCTCCACCAATCGCCTCAGGGCTCTTGGTGGGGCTAACGACAATATCGTCGTCTGCGACGACTGCATCTGAGATTGAGGCGGCAGGGCATCACATCGTCCTCTCCGAGGACTTTTATGAGGATGATGCTCCCGAGTCCCCCACCAATCGCCTCAGGGCTCTTGGTGGGGTTAACGACAACATCGTCGTCTGCGACGACTGCATCTGAGATTGAGGCGGCAAGGCATTACATCGTCGTCTGCGACGACTGTTGGCGCGGGGGGCGTCATGTTTATGTGGGCGGCAATATCGTCGTCTGCGACGGTTGGTATGCCAGGCGGGTCTGCCGCCATGAAATTTTTTTTCTGTTGAAAATGGGGGCGGTTGTCTATTTTTTTGTAAATTTGCGTATTAATCAATATCAATTTTATGATCAACTTAAAATCATCCATCAACATGATGGCGGCAGTGCTGTTTACGACCTGCCTAACATCCTGTGAATCAGACGAATTCGGGGGGGGGTAAGACAATAGCCCGTTTTGACCTCGCCAACGGCCAGGCCCTCGCTACGCTCGGCTCGGCGCAATCACGAGCCACCGACGGCGACTTCAGCGGGACCGAGATGTTCAAACTCGGCGATGACGGACAGCTCACGGCGATAGGAGTATTTGTCAATGAAGACGGCGAAGAATCGCGGTCGAACCTGACGGTATCGCCGAATGCTGTGTACAACCTGACAGACAACTATATGGCCTTTGAACTGTGCGCTTACTACGACGCCGACGGCGACCGGGTGACTGTAAGCGACGAGTATCATGATCTTATAGTGCGCCGCAGCGACGGCCTTATATTCAGCACCATAGGCATCGGTGGTTCCCATTATATATCTTTCAAACCGGACTTCTCCTCATTTGTTGAAGACGGGGCGGGACGTCTGCTTGCATGTTTCTGGGGTGAACCCGGTTGCATAGGGCGTATCACCCTCTCGAACGGCAAAGGCACATGGGAGCAACTGAGTACCGATAGCTCTCCCATAATGTATTCGGAATATCCAAGAGTATTTGCAATGGCGAGAGGTCTTGTCGGCGCTACTGCTTATCGTGGTTTTGGTACTTACGCATCCGTAATCTACCCTAATGGTGGCTACGACGTGTTTAATGATCACACGGGCACAAGTATGGTTCTGGACGAAGGCATCCTCGAGCTGTCGAACAACCCTAAATACATACATCTGGGCACCGCTTACGGCGAAAGCACCGTAGAAGACTTGCCTTGGAATGAATACTTGGATAGCCATGCGCAATCATGGTATGAGACCTCCGACAAAGTGATATTCAAAGGTAGTAGTAATTATAATGACAGGTCTTTATTTTATGCATCTTTTGACAAGCGGACAAAGGCTACCACTGCAATCAAACCCGAATACGAAGACAACCTCGAATTGTGGAAAGAAAACCTCTGCAGCGACGGTCGTTTCTACGGCGTTGCCTCGGAGAACGGAAAGATACTCAAGGCGGTGTCGTTCGACCCCGTGACTCTCGACTACACCACGAAGGACCTCAATATCGCTAACGAAATCGACATCACTTACATAGCCAATGACTCACGCAATGCCAAGGCGCAGATGACCGGCACGCGCCGCTCCGACGGCTACAAGGTGGCAGTGTCGGTAAACCTCAAGACTGCCGAGACTGACATAATCTTCAGCGACCCCAACCGCGCGATTATATCGCTCATACCACTGAACTGACGCAGGCGCTAAAATGCAGTCGTCTGCAGACGACAAGTCGGGGCATATTCGCCTCCTGCATAGATGCAGTCGTCGGAGACACCCCACCAAGAGCCCTAAGGCGATTGGTGGGGTAAGCAATGTCGTGGTAATGGTGAGTCCTCGGAGAGGACGATGTCGTGATTGGCCACGATAACGTCCTCTCCGAGGACTTTTATGAGGATGATGCTCCCGGGTCCCCCACCAATCGCCCTTTTGGGGCTCTTGGTGGGGTTAACGACAACATCGTCGTCTGCGACGACTGCATCTGAGATTGAGGCGGCAAGGCATTACATCGTCCTCTCCGAGGACTCCCCCCGAAGACTAATCGCCCATCACCCCACCAATCGCCCTTTTGGGACTCTTGGTGGGGTTAACGACAATATCGTCGTCTTCGACGACTGCATTTGGGATTGAGGCGGCAGGACATCACATCGTAGTCTCCGACGACTTTTGGGGTGCCGTTTTGTTGGCGCGGGGCGTCATGTTTGCGGGGCTGGCGGTGATTAATTCGCGGGTTATACAATATTTTGGCGTTTTATGAGTTATATAGTTGTCTTATCAGCCAATTCACACACGCATGAAAGCAATCCGCAATATATCTCTCCTCATCTTGCTCGCCCTCGGCGTGGCCCAGACGGCCTTTGCCCAGGACAAAAACGAGTTCAACCCCATCCAGACCGGCGTGACCTCGCTCGGCATCGCGCCCGACGCCCGCGGCGCCTCGATGGGCGACCTCGGCGCCGCCACCGATCCCGACGCCAACTCCCAGTTCTGGAACCCGTCGAAATATGCCTTCGCATATTCCAACGCGTCGGTGGCCCTGAGCTACACCCCGTGGCTGCGCAAACTCGTCAACGACATCTTCCTGGCCAATCTTGCCGGTTACTGGAAAATCGGTTCGGGCGACAACCAGGCCCTCAGTGCCTCGCTGCGCTACTTCTCCCTGGGCGAGGTGACCAGCGACAACGGCATCGACGGCGTGGCGCAGAGCCTCAACCCCTACGAAATGGCCTTTGACTTGGGCTACTCGCGCAAGCTGTCCGAGAAGTTCTCGATGGGCGTCGTGTTCCGCTACATCTACTCGGACCTCGGCTTCTCCGACTCATACGCCGGCGACCAGTCGACCGGTGCCTCGGCTTTCTCGGCCGACATTGCCGGTTACTTCACGACCTATCCCATCATCGGCCGCAACGAATGTCAGTGGTCGTGGGGCTGGAACATCTCCAACATCGGTACGAAGGTGGCCTACAACAACGGCGAGAACCCCGCGTTCCTCCCCACCAACCTGCGCCTCGGCACATCGTTCACCTTCCCCCTGGCCGACTATCACAACCTGTCGCTCAACCTCGACTTCAACAAGCTGCTGGTTCCCGCCCGTCCGCGTCAGGCCGACTATGACATGCAGACCCCCGAGGGGCAGGCCGAATATGCCGACGCCCTTGCCAGCTGGGAGGACATGTCGCCGTTCACCGGCATCTTCAAGTCGTTCAGCGACGCGCCCGGCGGATTCAAGGAGGAGCTGCGCGAAATCACCATCAGCTTCGGTGCCGAATACAGCTACAACAACCAGTTCTTCCTCCGCGCCGGCTATTTCTACGAGAACGAATACAAGGGCAACCGCCAGTACTTTGCCGCGGGCGCCGGCTTCTCGCTCAACGTGGTGCGCCTCGACGCCTCCTACATGCTGGCCACCGCCCAGTCGTCGCCCCTCGACCAGACGCTGCGCTTCACCCTCACCTTCGACATGGACGGCCTCAAGGACCTCTTTGGCCGCCGCCGCTGACATGCGGATGAAAAGAATCAATGCGTCCCGGCTGCCGCGAGCATGCCGGGACGCATTATGTTGTATAACATAGCCCGTCGGGTTGGGTTTAACGCGGAATTTTGCTAAATTTGCCGCTAAGTACATAAAGACGCGAACGCGAAACTAACCTAACCCAATGAAAACCAGAAAACTACTGCTCGGCGACGAGGCTTTGGCCCTCGGTGCCATCAATGGCGGCCTTTCCGGTGCCTACGCCTACCCCGGTACGCCGTCAACTGAAATCCTTGAATACGTACAGGCCAATCCCGTGGCCCGTGAGCGCGGCCTCCACTCCCACTGGTCGTCAAACGAAAAGACCGCCGTCGAGGAAGCCCTCGGCATGTCGTTCTGCGGCAAGCGTGCCATCGTGTCGATGAAACACGTGGGCCTCAACGTGGCCGCCGACCCCTTCGTCAACTCGGCCATGACGGGCGCCAACGGCGGCCTGCTGGTGATTTCGGCCGACGACCCCTCGATGCATTCGTCGCAGAACGAGCAGGATTCGCGTTTCTACGCCCGCTTCGCCATCATGCCCGTGCTCGAGCCCTCCGACCAACAGGAGGCCTACGACATGGCCCGCTATGGCTTCGAGCTCTCCGAACGCCTCCACATCCCCGTGATGGTGCGCCTGGTGACCCGCCTGTCCCACTCGCGCGCCGTGGTCGAGGTTGACGACGAGCCCCTCGCCGAGAACGTCCTCTCATATCCCGACAACGCCCGCCAGTGGGTGCTCATGCCCGGCAACTCGCGTGTGCGCTACCGCCAGCTGCTCGCCGACCGCGACGCCATGCGCGACGAGGCCGAGCGCTCGCCCTTCAACGTGCTGACCCCCGGCACCGACCGCCGCATCGGCATCATCGCTTCGGGTATCGCCGCAAACTATGTCAACGAATGTTTCCCCGGCGGCTGCCCCTTCCCGATGCTGAAGGTGTCGCAGTATCCCCTGCCCAAAAAGAAAATCGCCGAGCTCGCCGAAATGTGCGACGCCATCCTCGTCGTCGAGGAAGGCCAGCCCATGATCGAGGACATGATGCGCGGCCTCCTTGACCGCGGCCTCACCATCTACGGCAAGCTCGACGGCTACCTGCCCGCCACCGGCGAGCTATCGCCCGACAGCGTCGCCGCCGGCATCGCCGCCCTCGCTCCCGAGATGAAGGAAAGCCTCGTCGCTCCCGAGAACGCACCGGCCAAAAACGTTGTGGCACGTCCGCCCGCCCTGTGCCAGGGCTGCGGCCACCGCGACGTCTACGCCGCCCTCAACGCCGCCCTCGGCCAGTTCGAGTCGCCCAAAGTGTTCGGCGACATCGGCTGCTACACCCTCGGCTGGCTCGCCCCGTTCAACGCCATCGACACCTGTGTCGACATGGGCGCCTCGATCACCATGGCCAAAGGCGCCGCCGACGCCGGCCAGCGTCCCGCCGTGTCAATCATCGGCGACTCGACCTTCACCCACTCGGGCATGACCGGCCTGCTCGACGCCGTCAACGAGAATACCCCCATGACAGTCATTATTTCCGACAACCTCACCACCGGCATGACCGGCGGCCAGGACTCGCAGGGCACCGGCAAGCTCGAGGAAATCTGCCTGGGCCTCGGTGTCGACCCCGAGCACATGCACACCATCGACTCGCTCCCGCGCAAGGTCGAGGAGATGCAGGCCATGTTCGCCGCCGAGTTCGCCTACGAAGGCCTTTCGGTAATCGTGGCACGGCGCGAGTGCATCCAGACCGCCCGCCGTCACGCCAAAAAGAAATAAGCAGTCATTGAAAAAACACCATCCGAAACTATGAAAACCGATATAATCCTTGCGGGCGTAGGCGGCCAGGGCATACTCTCGATAGCAACCATCCTGGGCCACGCCGCCCTGCGCGACAACCTCTATCTCAAACAGGCCGAAGTCCACGGCATGAGCCAGCGCGGCGGCGACGTGATGTCGTGCCTGCGCATCAGCTCCGACCCCATCGCCTCCGACCTCATTCCGCGCGGCAAGGCCGACATGGTCATCTCGCTCGAACCCATGGAAGCCCTGCGCTATGTCGAACAGCTCGCCCCCACGGGCCGCATCATCACCAGCTCGGAGCCCTTCGTCAACATCCCCAACTATCCCGAACACGCCGAGGTGATGGCCGAGCTCAACGCCCTGCCCAACGTCACCGTCATCGCCGCCGAGGAAATCGCCAAGAGCGTGGCCACGCCCCGCTCGTCCAACATGGCCCTGCTGGGCGCCGCAGCTCCCTATCTGGGGCTCCCCGCCGAGATGCTCGAGGACAGCATCCGCGCCGTCTTCGGCGCAAAGGGCGAGAAGATTGTCAACGACAACCTTGCCGCTTTCCGCGCCGGCCTTGCCGCCGCCCGCTGAATCCATCCCCGGTCATCATTGCAAAACTACCCAGACACACCCCTAACCACCATTATCATGACCCCAGTAAGTCAAGAGCAACTCAACCGGGAGATGGACGGGATGAACATTCCCGACATCACCTCGGCCACCATACGCCAGATTCTCGCCCTGGCAAACCGGCTCGAGAACCATCTCGGGCAGCCTTTCGTTCACCTGGAGATGGGCAATCCCGGGCTGCCGGCATCCGACATAGGCATCGAGGCCGAGCGCGAGGCCCTGCTGCGCGGCATCGCCAACCAGTATCCCAACATCGCCGGCATCAAACCCCTCAAGGAAAACGGCTCGAAATTCCTCAAGGCCTTCCTCGACATCGACATTCCCGACCGCTGCATCGTGCCCACCGTGGGCTCGATGCAGGGCACCTTCACCCTGTTCATCCTCCTGAGCCAGCGCATCCCGGGCAAGGACACCGTGCTGTTCCTCGACCCCGGTTTTCCCGCCCAGCACCACCAGGCCAAGCTGCTGGGTCTCAAACAGGAATCGCTCGACGTCTACGACTGCCGCGGCGAGGCTCTTGAAGCCCGCCTCGAACAGGCACTGTCGAAAGGCAACATCACCGCCATACTCTACTCCAACCCCAACAATCCCGCCTGGTTCAACTTCACCTCGGTCGAGCACGAAATCATCGGTCGCATGGCCGACAAATACGACGCCATCGTGCTCGAGGACCACGCCTATCTGGGCATGGACTTCCGCCAGCGCTACGGAGTGCCCTATACCGCGCCCTTTGTCCCCACCGTGGCCAAGTACACCAAAAACTGCATCCTGCTGGTGTCGGCATCCAAAATTTTCAGCTATGCCGGCCAGCGCATCGCAATGGTGTGCATGACCCCCGAGGTCTACGACCGCAAGTATGAGGCCCTCAGCTCGTTCTACGACATGCCCGCCTTCGGCGACGCATACATATTCGGCGTGCTCTACTGCGCCTCGTCGGGCGTGGCCCATTCGGCCCAGTATGGCTTCGCCGAGATGCTGAAGGCCTCGGTCGAGGGGCGCCTCGACTTCGTGGAGGTGTCGAAAGACTACGGACGCCGCGCCGCCATCGCCAAGAAACTGTTCACCGACAACGGTTTCTACATCGTCTATGACCGCGACGGCGACCAGCCCATATCCGACGGCTTCTTCTTCACCGTGGGCTACCCCGGCTTCACCGGCGCCGAATTGCAGAAAACCCTGCTGCGCTACGGCGTATCGACAATCTCGCTCCCGTCCACCGGCTCGAAACAGGAGGGCCTGCGCGTGTGCGTGTCGATGCTGACCACCCCCGAAACCGTAAACGCCCTCGAGGAACGTCTCGCCGCCTTCCACCGCGACTTCCCCATCAAATAACTCCCTGACTGCCATGAAAATTCCCAACCTCATGACGGCCGATGAGGCCGTGCGCCTCATCAAGAGCGGCGACCATGTCTACATCCAGGGCAGCACATCGGTGCCCGAAACCCTCGTGGCGGCCATGACCCGCCGCGGCCACGAACTGCGCGACGTGGTGCTCTACTCGGGCTTCTCGGTGGCCTCGGGCGAGGCTCCCTACTGCAAGCCCGAGTACAAGGACTCGTTCATCGTCGACACCTGCTTTGTGTCGAACAACGTGCGCCGGTGGATCGCCGAAGGCTACGGCGCCACCACTCCCCGCTTCCTGGGCGAGGTTCCCGCGCTGTTCCGCGACGGCACGTGGCCCGTCGAGGTGTGCCTGCTCAACTGTTCGATGCCCGACAAGGACGGCTATGTCAGCTTCGGCGTGTCGGCCGACCTTGCCTTCTCGGCCTCGCAGTGCGCCCGCACGGTCATCGCCCAGCTCAATCCCCACATGCCTTTCAGCTACGGTGACCCGGTCATTCACGTGTCGCGCCTGGCTGCCGCCGTGCTTGTCGATGACCCCCTGGTTGAGGTTCCCACCCCCGAGCCCGGTCCCGCCGAGACGGCCATCGGCAACGCCATCGCCGAACTCATCCCCGACGGCGCCACCCTTCAGATCGGCGTGGGCGGTATTCCCAACGCCGTAATCCGCGCCCTCAGCGGGCACAAGCACCTCGGCCTCCACACCGAGGCCATGACCGACGGCGTGCTGCCCCTAATCGAGAAAGGCGTCATCGACAACTCTCTAAAGAAGGTCATGCCCGGCAAGTCGGTAGCATGCCTCGCCCTGGGCTCGCGCCGCCTTTACGACCTGATGGACTACAACAAGGAGATGGTGTTCAAGGATGTGGCGTGGACCAACGATCCCTTCATCATCGGCCAGAACCCCAAGGTGATGGCCATCAACTCGTGTCTCGAAATCGACCTCACCGGCCAGATTTGCGCCGACTCAATCGGCACCCGAATCTTCTCGGGTATCGGCGGCCAGCATGACTTTGTCTACGGCGCCTCACGCAGCGAGGGTGGCCGCTCGTTCATCGCCATGACCTCGACCACCACCAAGGGCATGGGCAAAATCAAGCCCGTCCTAACCCCCGGCGCCGGCGTGGTCACCACACGCTTCCAGTCGAACTATGTCGTTACGGAGCACGGTGCCGTCGACCTGCGCGGCAAGAGCCTGCCCGAACGCGCCAAGCTGATGATTTCAATCGCCAATCCCGCCGACCGCGAATCGCTTGACCGCGCCGCCGCCGAGCGGTTCGGCTACTCCTACCTGCGCCTGAAATAAGACGTCTTAATTTCCACTAACTACGATAGGGCGGGGCTGCCCGGCGTTCCATAAAAGGTTGCCGGCAGCCTCGCCTGCTTTAAAAAAATCGGATTTTACTGCTTACTGACGGGTTTCTTTCGTATATTTGCAGAATGTTGGATAAAAGACCTACGAAAAATCCCTGGCGGTGGGCCCGCCGGGCGCGGATTGCGGTCAGCGTGGCCATCATGGTGGCGGTTGCCGTCGCGGTCGGCGCCGGCTATTCATGCTGGCTGTCGGGCTGGCAGATTGTGCCGGCCATCCTCGCCGGCGCGAGCGGCTGGCTGCTGATGTGGGCCGCAGCCACGGCCGTTTTCGGACGCATATATTGCTCGACGGCATGTCCGCTGGGCACGCTGCAGGACATTTTCAGCCGCCTTGGCCACCTCAGGCGCGGATTCTTCCACTCAAGGGCGCGGAATACGCTGAGGTGGACCCTCGTGGGGGTGTCGGTGGTGGCCGCCGCTCTCGGCATCACCCTGATTGTGGGCCTGCTCGACCCGGCGGCGGCGTTCAGCCGCATGGTCGTGTGGCTCGGGCGCCCGGCCATCGGTGCCGGCGCGTTCAGTCTCGGCGCGGGGGCGGTGGCATTCGTCACCCTGGCCGTTGTCGCCGCGTTTTCCTACCGCCGCGGGCGACTGCTGTGCAACACCGTCTGCCCGGTGGGAACGCTGCTGGGCGGCTTGTCGCGCACCTCGCTCTACCATGTCGACATCAACACCGACAAATGCGTCGGCTGCGGGCTGTGTACCGCCCGCTGCAAGGCCGAGTGCATCGACCCGGGCGCGCACACCGTCGACCTGTCGCGCTGTGTGGTGTGCTTTGACTGCGTGGCCGCCTGTCCCAACTCGGCCATCACCTTCCGCCGCGGGCGCCATCAATTGCAAATTCCCATGCTCGAGGCCGTCAGCCCGGAAGCGTCGGCGTTCAACACGCCTGAAACCGGGGGCTGCGACCGCCGCAAGTTCCTCGCCGCCCTGCTGGCCGTACCCGCCACCATGCTCGCCGGCGACACCTCCCGCCAGCCTCTGCAGCCCCTCAATGCCGTCTACCCGCCCGGAGCCCGGTCGAACGACTTTTTCATGAACCGCTGCACCGGCTGCGGGGCATGCACGGCGGCCTGTCCCACGGGCATAATAAAGCCTTCGGCAGGTCAGTTCGGCATCCGCAACGCCCTCCATCCCGTGCTTGATTTCGAGGTCGGGGCGTGCAGCTATGACTGCACGGCCTGCACTGCCGTGTGTCCAACCGGGGCGCTGCTGCCGCTGAACGTGGGCGAGAAGCACCGCTTCGTCATCGGCAAGGCACGCGTCGAGCCGTCGTATTGCCTCGAATATGAGGATGGAACCAACTGCGGCGAATGTGCCCGCCGTTGCCCCCGCCGGGCCATAGCGATTGAACCCACCGGCGATGGCCGGCGTTTACCAAGAGTGGACTTCGATCTCTGCATCGGTTGCGGCGCGTGCAGCTATGTCTGCCCCGCCCGCCCCCGTGCAATCGTCATCGAAGGCGAACTTTGATTTGATGCACGATGCATGATGCACGATGCATGATGCACAATGCACGATGCATGATGCACAATGCACAATGCGCGATGCACAATGCGCGATGCACAATGCGCGATGCACAATGCGCGATGCACAATGCACGATGCACAATGCACAATGCACGATGCACAATGCACGATGCACAATGCACGATGCACAATGCACAATGCAAATTCCTAATTCCTAATTCCTAATTTCTAATTCCTAATTTAAAATTATGCCTGTTATCTGGCTCATCATCGGACTTATTCTCATACTCGTCGGCGCCAATATGCTGACCGACGGCGCTTCGGCTGTCGCAAAGCGCTGGGGCGTTTCCGACCTCGTCGTCGGCCTGACCGTGGTGGCGTTCGGCACCTCCGCTCCCGAACTCGCCATCAGCGTCGTGTCGGCCATTAACGGCAACGCCGGGCTGGCCATCGGCAATGTCGTCGGCAGCAACATATTCAACGTGCTTGTGATAATCGGCGTCACCGCCCTCTGCTCGCCCATAAGGATTGACCGCAGCATAATGACGACCGACATCCCCATGGTGATCCTCTCGGCCCTGGCGCTGCTGGCCATCGGCAACAGCTCCCTGCTCGACGGAACCGCCGCCCCGGTGGTGGGACGCGTCGACGGAATCCTGCTGCTGCTCTTCTTCGCAATTTTCCTGCGCCGCACCTTCGCCTCGGCCAAGGACGGTACCGCCGACGACCCCGCCGCCACCGACGGCGCCAGCAAAAAGCCCATGCCGTTGTGGAAATCGCTCGTGTGGATTGCCGGCGGCCTGGCCGGACTGGTCTACGGCGGCGACCGCTTCGTCGCCGGGGCCTCGGGAATCGCCTCGGGCCTGGGGGTGAGCGATGCCGTCATCGGCCTCACCATCGTCGCCGCCGGCACCTCGCTGCCCGAGCTGGCCACCTCGGTTACGGCCGCGCTCAAGGGCAAGCCAGGCATCGCCCTGGGCAACGTCATCGGCAGCAATATCTTCAACATCTTCCTGGTGCTGGGGTGCAGCGCGGTGATTCGCCCGCTGCCGTTCGGCTCGATCGGCAACCTCGACCTGCTCACCCTCACCGGCGCCTGCGTACTGTTCTGGCTGTTCGGCTGGTTCTTCAAAAAACGCACCATCACCCGCGTCGAGGGTGGGGTGCTGGCGGCATGCTACGTGGCCTACGTGGCGTGGCTCGTCGCGGCACAAATTTGATTTGGCCGGTTGGGGGAATTTTCGTAAATTTGCTCGCTCGTAGCGCCCTCACCGGCGCCATATTGTAAACCGTCATCCATCACCACAGTCCATGGCTGAGATAAAGATAGCGGGAGTGATGCGCTCAGGCGTTTTCTCTCCCAATCATATCGGCAACGACGCCGCCATCTTCAATCTGGTGGCCGACCAGCTCCGCAAACGCGGCTGCGAGGTCAACATATACTCCGAGGAGCAGTTCGCATCTTCGGGTGTGGCCGAGGACATCATCGTCGACATGTGCCGCGAGCTCCGCTCGATCGAGCGCCTCGAGCGCCTCGAGGACGCCGGCGCCCTGGTCATAAACTCGGGCTACGGCATCGAGAACTGCATCCGCGAGTGCATGGCCCGTATTTTTCTCGGCTCGGGTGTGCCATATCCCGAAAGCTTCATCGTCGACACCGACGAGGTGGTCAAGGACCGCCTTGTCAAGGCCGGATTCACCGGCTGCTGGATAAAACGCGCCGACAGCCACACCCGCCACCGCGAGGACGTGGCCTATGCCCGCCATCCACAGGAGGCCCAGGAGATAGTGCAGGAATTTTTCCTGCGCGGAATCAAGCGGGCCGTCATCAACCGCAACATCGAGGGCGAGCACGTGAAGTTCTACGGCGTGGCCGGCACGAAATTCTTCCACTGGTTCTATCCCGCCGCTTCGGCCCAGCCCAGGCACATCGCCGACCGGCTCGCCGGGGCCGCGCACGTCGGATTCGATGCCGCCGCCCTCAAGGAACTGTGCAGCCGCGCCGCCGAGCTGCTCGACGTGAAGATTTACGGCGGCGACTGCATCATCGATGCCGACGGGCAGCTGCGCATCGTCGATTTCGACGACTGGCCATCGTTCGCCTCCTGCCGCGGCGAGGCCGCCCCCGTGATAGCACGCATGGTGATGAACGAAATCAAGAAACGCAACCAATGAGCTCCATAAAGAAATTAGGCAACAAGATTGTGAACGGCGGCGGATTCTTCACCTTCATCCGCTCGTCGATTTCATCGCAGATTGCATCGTGGACCGACATGGGCACGCGAATGTTGTTCTATGCCTTCGTGTTCTCGGCGCTCGACCCCTTCTACCGCTCGAACCTCTCGGTGGCCGTCGGTGCCTTTGTCGGCGGGGTGGTGAACTGCTGCATCAACTACCGCTTCACCTTCCACGCCTCGGGCCAGAGCGTCAAGGCCGTCATCGTTAAATACCTGATGGTGTGGACCGGCAGCCTGCTGCTCAACATGTACGGCACCACCTTCCTGAGCATGCTCCTGAGCCAGTGGAAGTTCCTCCACAACCTCGGCTTCCGTCCCGACGGTATATTCGCCGCATCCACCCTGCTGGTGTCGCTGGTGGTGTCGCTGGCGTGGAACTTCGTGCTGCAGCGCAACTTCGTCTACCGCCCGTCGCCGTTCGACCGCTGCGCCATCTCGTTCGTGGACCGCATCACCTTCGGACACTTCAAGAAAGAATCCTAAATACCTACCCCGACATAAATGGAAAAGAAATCTACGTTCAAAACGGTGCGCGACGCCCTCCAGCAGGGCATCTATGCCGTGATAAATCCGTTTGTGAGACTGCTCATACGCATGGGCGTGACGCCCAACGTGGTCACCACCATAGGCCTGCTCGGCAACATCGCCGCGGCGGCAATCTTCGCCTACGCCGGCTATAACGCCTGGCCCGACGAACGCCACTACGGCCTCGTCACCCTGGCCGGCGGCGTGATCATCGCCTTCTCGCTGTTCGACATGCTCGACGGCCAGGTGGCGCGCCTGGGCGGAATGACCTCGCGCTTCGGAGCCCTCTACGACTCGGTTCTCGACCGCTACTGCGAGCTGTTCACCCTCGGCGGCATCGCCTACTACATGTTCTGCACCGGCTATCAGGTTGGAGCGCTCATCACCTTCCTCGCCATGGTGGGGTCGGTGATGGTGAGCTATGTGCGCGCCCGCGCCGAAGGCCTCGGCATCGAGTGCAAGGTGGGCTTCTTGCAGCGCCCCGAGCGCGTCGTCGTGACCAGCGTCGCCGCCCTCGCCGCCGGCATGACCGGCATGTGGGCCGATCCCGTGAAATTCGACGCAATGATTATCCTTGAAGTGGCGATGGGAATCATAGCCGTATTCGCCAACATCACCGCCTTTGCCCGCATAAGCCACTGCGCCAAGGTGCTGCGCAATTCATAACGACGTGTCATGAACTGTCTCCGCCTACCCTCGGCCCGCGAAGGCTGGACCATGGTCCTCTGCCTGGCCGCCTGGCTCGCCGTCACGGCCCTCTGCATCGGCTTCCGCCCCGAGCACGTGGTGCTGGCCGTGCTTATCGCCGCCCTCTTTCTGGCCAACGGCGCAACCCGCCGCTGCATCGTCGCCCTGATTCCTTTCTTCCTGTTCGGCATCAGCTACGACTGGATGAACATCCTGCCCAACTACAAGGTGAATCCCGTCGACATCCAGGGCCTCTACGAAAGCGAGAAAAGCCTTTTCGGAATAACCCTCGCAACCGCCGAACGCCTCACCCCCAACGAGTTTTTCGCCATCCACCACGCCCCGCTGATGGACTTTTTCGCCGGCTTCTTCTACCTGTGCTGGGTGCCGGTTCCCATCATCTTCGGGCTGTGGCTCTATTTCAACGGCCAGCGCAAGTCCTACCTGCATTTCGCCATCGTGTTCCTGTTCGTGAACCTGCTGGGCTTCACGTTCTATTACATCCACCCCGCCGCGCCGCCGTGGTATGTGGCCTCTCACGGCTTTGACTTCATCGAGGGCACACCCGGCGAGGTGGCTGGCCTCGGGCGCTTCGACGCAATGACCGGCCTCGGCATCTTCGACGGCCTCTACGCCCGCAATTCCAACGTGTTCGCCGCGCTGCCCTCGCTCCACTCGGCCTACATGCTCATCGCCTTCATCTATTCGCTCAGGGCGAAATGCCCCGCGTGGATGCGCGTCACCTGCGCCGTCATCTGCTTCGGCATCTGGTTCACCGCCGTCTACTCGTCCCACCACTATATAATAGATGTGCTCGCCGGCATCTCCGTGACCCTCATCGGCTTCGTATTATTTGAGTATGTAATCATGAAAATCCCGGCGTTCAGCCGCTTCATCGACCGCTATGCCGACTATATTTCCTGAAAAATTGACAGAATTACGCGGAATTTAGCCTTTCGCCTAATTAAGATTAATTTAAAGATATACCGCCTGTATGAATGTAAATTAACCTATGTTTACAATACAGGCGGTAAATTTACATATTACGACAATATTTGACTTTTATTAATACTTGGGATTGTTTGCAATCCAAAAATAATCTCTACTTTTGCCACCGAATTTGCACGTCTATCCTCTGGGACGTACCACCTATTGAAAATAACAAAAACAAATAACCAATCTTATTAAATTAAGAAACAATGACTCAAAGCAAAGTTAAACCCGCTGAAGGCAAGCTTGGTGTTCTCGTCGTTGGTAACGGCGCCGTTTCCACCACCTTCATGACCGGTGTTCTTATGGCTCGCAAAGGTCTCGCCAAACCTATCGGCTCCATGACCCAGTACGACAAAATGCGCGTTGGACAGGGTGCCGACAAAAAATATCTCCACTACTCGGAAATCGTGCCCATGGCCAAGCTCGACGACATCGTGTTCGGCACCTGGGACGTTTATCCCGCAAACGCATACGAATCGGCCGTTAACGCCAACGTTCTCAAAGAGAAGGACATCCTTCCCGTGAAGGACGAACTCGAGGCCATCAAGCCCATGAAGGCCGCTTTCGACCACAACTATGCAAAGCGTCTCGACGGTGAAAACTACATGAAGGGCGCAACCCGCTGGGAAATGGTTGAAAACCTCCGCAAGGACATCCGCGACTTCAAGGAAAAGAACGGCTGCGACCGCGTCGTTGTCCTCTGGGCCGCTTCCACCGAGGTTTACGTTCCCGTAAATGAAAAGGTACACGACACCCTCGAACACCTCGAGGCTGCCATGAAGGCCGACGACAAGGAAAACATCGCTCCCTCGATGTGCTATGCCTACGCCGCCCTTCAGGAAGGCGCTCCCTTCATCATGGGTGCCCCCAACACCACCGTCGACATCCCCGCAATGTGGGAACTCGCCGAGAAGACCCAGATGCCCATCGCCGGCAAGGACTTCAAGACCGGCCAGACCCTCGTTAAGTCGGGCTTCGCTCCCATCATCGGCACCCGCTGCCTTGGCCTGAGCGGCTGGTTCTCGACCAACATCCTCGGCAACCGCGACGGTCTCGTGCTCGACGAACCCGCAAACTTCCGCACCAAAGAAGTATCGAAGCTCTCCACCCTCGAGTCTATCCTCGTTCCCGAAGAGCAGCCCGACCTCTACACCGACTACTTCCACAAAGTGCGCATCAACTACTATCCCCCGCGCGACGACAACAAGGAAGGCTGGGACAACATCGACATCTTCGGCTGGATGGGCTATCCCATGCAGATCAAGATCAACTTCCTCTGCCGCGACTCAATCCTCGCCGCTCCCCTCTGCCTTGACCTCGTGCTCCTCAGCGACCTCGCCGCACGCGCAGGCCGTCACGGCATCCAGCGCTTCCTGAGCTTCTTCCTCAAGAGCCCGATGCACGACTACACCAAGGGTGAAGTGCCCGTCAACCACCTCTTCCAGCAGTACGTGATGCTGAAGAACGCCATCCGCGAAATGGGCGGCTACGAGGCTGACGAAACCATCGACTGATTCCCGCATACAACATAAGCCATCCGGCCCGCCCTCCCCGGCGGGCCGGATTATTTTTACCATGGCCGGGATAGGGCGGGTTTTATGATACATCCTCCTGAAGCAGTCGTCGGAGACGACGATGTGGTCGTTAGCCCCGCCAAGAGTCCCTCAAGGGCGATTGGTGGGGTGGGCAGTGTTGTGGTAATGGTGAGTCCTTGGAGAGGACGATGTCGTGATTGGCCACGATAACGTCCTCTCCGAGGCCTTTTGTGGGTGGTGGCGCCAGCTGTCCCACCAATCGCCCCACCAATCGCCCCACCAATCGCCTTTGGGCTCTTGGTGGGGTTAACGACGATAGCGTCGTCTTCGACGACTGCATCGGGTGGCTGCGATATGCTTGGGTGTGGGCTATTAGGACAGCCCTCGCTGCCATCGTGAAATCTCGTCCTATATCGGCTCAAGCTGCGTGGTGGGGTCAGTGCTTGAGCTGGCGGTAGGTGAGGGGGAGGAGGAGGGGGAGGGCGATGGCGAGGGTGAGCCAGGGACCGAGGAAGTGTTTGGCGAGGAAGGTGACGGCGGCGATGGCGATGCCGGCCAGGAGGATGAGCCAGATGTCGCGGCCGATTGTGAGGCGGTAGCGGTGGCGGGCTACGGCCCAGGTGGCGAGGGTGAAGACGATGAACTGGGCGAGGTATGCGGCGCCGAGGCCGGCGAAGCCCCACCGGCTCCAGCCTATGTAGCTGAACGCGACGAGGCACACGGCCGAGAGTGTCTCGGTCATGACGTAGACCTTGCCGTCGCCTTTGGCCAGGATGACGTAGGAGTAGCACCACGAGACGGCTTTGAAGAACATTGCCATGATGGCGAGCGACAGGAAGGGGAGGACGGGGAGGAAGGCCTCGGAGTATAGAATCCTGACGATGAGTTCTTCGGTGCAGATGAACACGGCCACCACGGGAATCAGTATCCACAGCATGGTGTTTATCTCGTGGCGGACGAGGACCGAGGTGGTGCGCGTTCGGTGGATGGTGGCCGACAGGCGCGGGTAGAATTCCATCGAGATGGCGGTGAAGATCACGCCGACATAGCTGTTTATGAGCACGTAGCCTGCCTGGAACTGGCCGACGGTGTCGACCGACGAGCTGAGGCTGAGGTATATGCGCAGAGCGTATTCAGCACCCATTCCGGCAAGGAGGGCGGCGGTGAGGTATGAACCGAGTTTCACGAGCGCCCGGACTTTGGTCCTCACGTAGGCCGGGGCAGGACGGCGGGATGGCCGCGCCGTTTTGGGGAGCATGAGAAACAGCAGGGTGAAGGCGCTGAACACCATCAGCATGGGAACGATGGCCTGCATGCGGAAGAAGTAGACCAGGGGAAGCGACAGGACGGTGGATGTGACGGCGCCGTAAAGGGATGCCTTGGCGAGGTCTTTCAGCTGTCCCATGGCCTGAAGGACGGTCTTGCGGCCCTCGGCAATGGCCGAGGCAACCATCGTGAGCGACAGCAAAGCGAAAGCCCACGTGTAGTCGTAGGTGTCGAAGGCGGCCATGCTCAACAGGGGCGACAGCATCGCCACAATCACCATGCCGCCCAGACCGAGCCATAGGGCGAGGCGCCCGACGGCATGGCAGACCATGGGGCGCTCTGCGGCGGGAGCCGACGCGATTTCGCGGACGCCGCCCTGCTTGAGGTTGAACATGGTCATGGTGCGCATCAGCTCGAGCGTGGAGTTGAACAGGGCGATGACGCCGACACCGGCGGTTCCCACCCACAGGGCCATGAGCTTGGAGCGCAGGACGGCGCAGAGCATGTTGAGCCCCTCAAGGCTGCCGAAGATGCCGAGAGCCTTGACCACCTGGCGTGTGAGCGATGAATGGTTGCGGGTCATTTCACCCATTCTGTGGGATTGAGTTTTTGTTTTTCGTGGCGGATTTCAAAATGCAGGCTCGTGCGGTTGTCGTCGTCGGGGTCGCTGTATATGGTGCCGAGGGTCTGGCCGGCAGCCACCTTGTCGCCCTTTTTGACCGAGAGGCGTTCGATGCCGGCGTAGACGGTGAGGTATTCGCCGTGGCGCACGATGATGATGTTGTGGTAGCCGTCGAGGCGGAAAATCGAGGACACCACGCCGTCAAACACGGCTCTTGCCGACGAGCCTTTGGCGACTTCAATGTCGATGCCGAGATTGTCGATTTTGACTTTCGAGAGCTCGGGATGGTCGTTCGTGCCGAAGTTTGAGGTGATGACATACCTCCCCGCGACGGGGAACATCAGGCGTCCTTTGTTCTGGGCGAACGAGCCTGAGAGTTTTTTAGCCGGAGCCGCTTCCATGGCCGGTTTCGCTGCGGGGACGGCAGGCTGTTTGGGCGTTTCCTTCTGAGGGGACTTGGGAGTTTCCTTTTTAGTCTCCTTTTTGGTTTCCTTCGGTTCGGGCTTGGGCTTCGGGGCGGGTTTTGTCGTGGTTGGCTTGGGCGATTCGACCGGTTTGGGCTTGGCGGTGTGTTGCTGGCGCTCCTCGCGTGCCTTGCGCTCGGCTTCCTCGGCCTCGCGTGCCTTGCGTTCCTCCTCGGCTTTCTTGCGGGCGGCCTCTTCCTCGGCCTTTTTGCGAGCGGCAGCCTCGGCTTCCTCGCGTCGGCGGCGCTCCTCGGCCTCGCGTCGTGCGCGTTCTTCGGCCTCGCGGGCTTCCTGCTCAATCACGCGGTCGAGCTCGGCGGCCAGTTTGCGGGCCTGCTCGCGGCGGCGTTCCAGTTCGCGGGTCAGGCTCTTGCCCTGGGTGCGCAGGTCGGCCACCAGCTTGTCGGCGTCTTTCTGCTCGGTGGCCATCTTGGCCTGTGTGGAGTTGAGGCGCGCGAGGGCCGTGGCGTGGACGGCCTTGAGGGCGTCGAGGCGCTGGCGGGCCTCCTCGAGGCGCGCGGTTGCCTCCTTAATCTTCTTTGCCTGGCGGGTCGAGCTTTTCGCAATCTCGCGCAGGTAGCGCAGGCGTCGCCATGCCTGGCTGAACGATTTGGCCGAAAACACGAACGACAGGTCGCTCATGCCCTGGCGGCGGGTGCGCATGGTCTGCAATGACTTGGCGTAGTTGGTCTTGAGCGCGCGGGTGCGGGCCGAGAGCACCGCTATCGAGTCGTTGACAGTCGCAATCTGACGGTTTACCGAGTCGAGGCGGGCGCGGATTATGCGGATGGTGTCGCCGGTGAGAGCCATGTTGGCCTTGAGCGAGTTGAGTCGGTTCAGCTGGCGTGAGGTTTCCTTGTCGTTCTGCTTGATCTGTTCGCGGGTGCGGGCAATCTGCTGCTCGGTCTTCTGACGTTCGCGCTTGACGTCTTTCGACGAGCGTTTGCGTCCGTCGGCGGGTGATAGCGAGAGGAGCACGGCCATCAGGGTCACGATGGCCGGCAACAGCCGGAATTTTCTTGTCATTGCCCGCACAGCCGTTTAGAATTTTTTGAGCACCTGAATCAGGTCGGTGACTGACAGCTGTTTATAGCCCGAATAGTCGGGGATTCCGATTGTGCGCGGCTCGTTCCACTTGGCCTTGTCCATGTTCCAGTAGACGGCAGCCTTGAGTTCCTTGTCGCGGAAAGAGCCGGAGGCCTCGACCGACGACGCCACCGAGCCTGCCGCGCCGGCGACGATGTCGCTGAACGTCATCATGAAAGTCTCGAGGCCGTCGGGCTTCACCGACATGCTTTTCAGTTCCGGGCCGGGACCTACGGTGAAATACCACGTGGCGCCGGCAGGGGTGCGGCGAGGGGTGAGGATGAGGGTGTCGCCTGATTTTTCCATCGAGAACTGGGCGTCGGCCTCGCCGGCGGTGATGGTGCCGCTGCCGGGATAGAAGGCTTGGCCCAGGAGGAGATTCTGGAGGTCGGCGACGGTGAGGTTTGTCCGGCCTGCGATGGATGGGAAGGGCACCGAGACGATGTATTTGTGGAATTTATCGACGATTGTGGCCGAGTCGGCGTTGATGTATGCCACGGCCACTTCCATGCCGAGCATGCGCATCGAGAGCTGTATTGCCTGGTCGCGCACCATTGTGGCGCGGCCCGAGATGTTGAAGCTGACGGGCTTGGAAAGGCGCATGCTGAACGGGGCGTAGAATGTTGTCCACGGCGAATATGTGGCGGCCAGTTCCGAGACCTCGGGGTTGCGCAGAGCTGCCACTTTGGGACGTTTGGAGGAGGTGGCGGCGGGCGCTGCGGCGTTTTTCTTTGACGAGCAGGACGCGCTGCCCAGGGCGATGGGCAGCATGACCAGGGCCGAGCACAGAATCAGGGCCAGTCGGCGGCCTTTTGCCGTCAGAGTCGGTTTGTTGTATGTGGGCATAATGTCGGAGGAACGGCATGGAGCCGCCGCCGGGGCGCGCATCAGGGCGCTTGGACGGGGGCGGGGATGTCGATTTTCTTTTTCTTTACTTTTTCCTTTATTGTTTTGTTGTCGGGCTCGATTTCGAGGGCTTGTTGCCAGTATTCGAGAGCTTTGTCGGGTTCGCCGGTCACGAAATAGATGTCGCCGGCGTGGTCGAAGATCTCGGCGGACGGCGTTTCGGGTTCGATTTCTTCCAGCACCTCCTCGGCAACCTCCATCACCTCATCCTCGTGGAGGTCGGCGTCGTCGTGGTCATGGCCGTGGATGTCGGCGACGGTGTCGGCAAGCATGATTTCGGTGGAGTCGGAGTAGATGTTGAGCACCACGTCGATTTGCTTGCGGGCGCCGGCATAGTCACCCTTCTTGAACAGCACCCAGGCGTAGGTGTCGATGTAGGTGGGGTTGAGTGGCTCGGCGAGGATTGCCCGTTGGATGTAGCCCTCGGCCTTGTCGAGGTCGCGGCCGTCGACGCTCATGTAATAGGCGGCGTTGTTGAGGGCGCCGACGTTGGCGGGGTTGAAGTCGATGGCCTTTTCGTAGTTGACGAAGGCGCTGTCGCGGTTTTCCATGGCGTAGAGGACGTCGCCGCGGGTCTGGTAGAAAACCGAAAGTGCCTCGGGACTGTAATCCTTGCCCTCGACGTCGAACGAGTCGAGCATTGCGATGGCGGGGCCGTACTGTTTTCCGACGGTGAGGAGGGAGGCGCCGTAGACGGGGTAGTAGACGTTTTCAAAGCGGCGGGCGGCCTCGCCGGCGGTGGCAATCGCGGTGACGGTGTCACCCGCCTCGAGGGCGGTTCCCATGCGGTAGCGCCAGTAGTCCTCGTCGTCGGGCTCGAGGTCTGAGGCATAGCCGAATTGTTCGGCGGCCTCGCCGGGTTTGCGGATGGTGGCCAGGAACGCGCCGTAGAGGCCGTGTAGCCTTGCCTCGCCGGGGTGGATGTCGAGCATGCGGTTGAACAGGGCGGTGAGCATGTCGTGGCGGCTGTCGTCCTCAAAGAGGGCGCGGGTGTAGTTGGTGAGAATCTCGAACTTGGGGTCGAAGTCGAGTGTGGGACTTTCAAGGGCGTGCATCACCTCGGTGTCGTATCGGGCCGAGTCGCCGACGGTGTTGTAGTATTCGGCGCGGGCGAGATATGCCTCGCCCATTGTCGAGTCGAGGGCGCAGGCGCGGTCGAAGTAGCCGATGGCCGAGTCGGGCATGTCGATGTATTCATACATCTTGCCGGTGGTAAAGTTGACCTCGGCATCGGCGGGCGATGTGGCGTGGTAGCGCTGAATCTCGGCAATCATGGCGGCGGTGTCGCCGGCGAGCGAGAGGGTGCGGACGCGGTGGAGGGTGAGGTTCATGTCGACGCCGGCGCCTTTCTCGATGCGGTCGTAGATGGCCTTGGCCGAGTCGAGGGCGGTGGAGTCGCCGCGGCGGTAGTCGAGGGCCTTGTACCAGGCGTACTGAAGGGAGTAGTCGGGGCGGTCGGGATATGCGGCGCAGAGCTGGCGGTAGACGTCGCGGACGTCGTCGAAGCGGCGCATCTGTTCGGCCACGCGGGCATATCGTAGGCCGCTCTGGTAGTCCTGCGGATTGTTGAAAAAGCGTTTTTTGAGCGCCTGGTAGGCGTTTTCAAACTCAGCTGAATCGCCTACGCCCGAGACGATGGTCAGTTCGGCCAGTCCGGCGGCGATGTCGACGTCGGCGGGGTCGAGGGCGTTGGCGCGGCGGTAGAGGTAGTAAGCCGTGCCGACGTCGCCGTCGCGGAGCCTGTTTTCGGCTTCGAGGAAGACGTATGCGGCCTTGAGCCGGTCGGCGTCAGCGCCCACGGGCTTTTTGGCTCCGACCGTCATCCCAGCCATGGCGATGATGCCGGCAATCGCAAGGAGGAGGAATTTCAAATCAATAATAAATTAGAAATTAGGAGGTAGGGAATTAGGAATTAGGAATTAGGAGTTAGGAATTGGGAATTTTTTGCTCTTAATCTCTGTCCTTTAATCCTTTGCCCTTAAACTCATTAATTAGCCTTTGACCGTTTAATCGAGCATCGTGCATTATGCATCGTGCATTGAGTATTAATCCGTTCCGGTGTGGCCGAAACCTTGGTCGCCGCGCACGGTGTGGTCGATTTCGCGGACGGGCTCCCATTCAACGTGGGTGTAGGTGGTGATGACCATCTGGCAGATGCGTTCGCCGGGGTTGATGACGAAGGGCTCCTTGGAGAGGTTGATTACCACTACCTTTATCTCGCCGCGAAAATCAGCGTCGACCGTGCCGGGGGTGTTGACGATTGAAATGCCGTGGCGCAATGCCAGCCCGCTGCGGGGACGGATCTGCATCTCATGGCCCTGGGGCAGCTGCACGCGCAGGCCGGTGGGGATGAGGACGCGGTCGAGCGATTGGAGCACAATCGGTTCCTTGATTGCGGCGCGGACGTCCATGCCGGCGGCCGAGGGGGTCTCGTAGGCCGGGAGGTCGTAGCCCGAGTCGTTTATGATTTTTACTTTGAGGCTTTGCATACGCGGTGGGTTTTAGATGGTTATTCTCCGGGTTGTGGAACCGGCCTTGAGGATGTATATTCCCCGCGCGGCAACCTTGAAGCGGGATGTCCCCGCCGGGAGGGTCACCTGCGAGACAGGCTGGCCGAGGATGGTGAAGAGCTTTACGGCGGTGGGGCGGTAGACGGTGATGTATATGTAGTTGTCGCGCACCACGACGGCCAGTTCTTCGGAGAGGTCGCCCCGGGCGGTCTCGACCTGTTCCCAACGCGATTTTTGCGCCGGAGCCGCCGTGGCGGGCACTGTCAGTGCGGCGGCCAGGGTGAGGAGCAATATTCGCGTCAGTAATTTAAACATTTCAGAGACCGTTTTTGATTAATCCAATGTCATTTCTCCGGCGAGGGGGCGGTGCAGGGCCCTGACCACCTCGTCGTGTCCCACGCCCTTGCCGAACAGGTGCATCATTTTTGTTATCGCGGCCTCGAAGGTGATGTCGTGGCCCGAGATGACGCCCGTGCCCGAGAGCATGTCGCCTGTGACATAGCGGTTTGAGTGGACCGAGCCGTTGACACACTGGGTGACGTTTAGCAGGACGATGCCCCGGTTGCATGCGTCGCGTATGGCCGAGATGAACCAGGGGGCTGTCGGGCCGTTGCCGGCGCCGTAGGTGCGGAGGACTATGCCCTTGATGCCGGGGGTGGCGAGCTGGTGGCGGAGGGTGGTTTCGTTGAGGCCCGGAAAGAGGTCGATGCACATGACGGATGTGTCGAGCTTGCGGAATACACGCAGGGTTTTTCCCTCGGTGCGGTCGAGCGAGTCCTGGTCGTAGGTGATTCCGAGGCCTATTTTGGCGAGGTAGGGATAGTTGTTGCTGCGGAAGGCGTTGAAGTGGTCGGCCGAGCGCTTTGTCGAGCGGCACCCGCGCCAGAGGTAATTCTCAAACAGAATGGCCACTTCCTGAACCATCGGGCGGCCGTCAGAGCCTTTGGCTGCAGCGATCTGCAGGGCGGTGATGAGGTTTTCCTCGCCGTCGGTGCGGACTTCGCCGATGGGGAGCTGCGAGCCGGTGATGATGACCGGCTTGGAGAGGCCCTGGAGCATGAACGACAGGGCCGAGGCGGTGTAGGCCATGGTGTCGGTGCCGTGGAGCACCACAAAGCCGTCGTAGTCGTCATAGTTGCGCGCTATGCTGCTGGTGATGTGCTGCCAGTGCTCGGGGTTCATGTCGCTCGAGTCGATGGGCGGGGCAAACTGGATGTTGTCGATGTGGTAATCGAGCATCTTCACCTTCGGCACATTCTCCATGAGATGCGAGAAGTCGAATGGCGCGAGCGCCTTTGACTTGGGGTCCTCGATCATGCCGATTGTGCCACCGGTATAGATGATAAGGATGCGGGGCTGCATAGTGCTTTATATATGAGATGACTAATTATGCTATTTAACCTGGGCGCCGGGGGTGGCGTCGGCCGATGGGGCGATCAGCGTGAGCGAGCCGTCGGCGTTCTCGGCCGAGAGAATCATGCCCTGGGAGGTGATTCCGCGCAGCTTGCGTGGCGGGAGGTTGGCAATGAACACGACCTGGCGTCCGACGAGCTTTTCGGGCTCGGGATAGTGGGCCGCGATGCCGCTGACGATGGTGCGGGGAGTGCCGGTGCCGTCGTCGAGGGTGAACTGGAGGAGCTTGTCGGCCTTGGGAACCTTGATGCAGGCGGTGACGGTGGCGACGCGGAGGTCCGAGCGGCAGAAGGTGTCGAAATCGACGTCGGGCTGCTGCTCGGCGGGTTTCCAGTTCTTGAGCTTGTTTTCCTCCTTGATGCGCTCGAGGCGGTCGGTCTGGGCCTTGATGGCGTCATCTTCGATTTTCTCGAAAAGGAGCTCGGGCTGGGCGATGGTCGCGCCGGCCTTGACGAGGTCGCGGCCGCCGATCATGTCCCACGACAGGTCGCCGAGGCCGAGCATGCGGCACAGGCGTTCGCTCATGAAGGGGGTGAAGGGCTCGAAGGCTACCGCGAGCGACGCGCACACCTGCAGCGCGGTGTTGAGCACGGTGGCGGTGCGGTCGGGGTCGGTCTTGAACAGTTTCCAGGGTTCGGTTTCCTGGAGGTATTTGTTGCCGGCGCGGGCCATGTCCATGGCGAGCTTGAGAGCCTCGCGGAAGTGGAAGGTCTCGAGCGCCGAGGCGATTTCGGTTTTGAGACGGTCGAGTTCGGCGAACACGTCGAGGTCGGGCTGCTGGATCTGGCCGGGAGCGGGGACCGTGCCGCCGAAATATTTGTGGGTGAGGACCACGGCGCGGTTGACGAAGTTGCCGAGGATGGCGACGAGCTCGCTGTTGTTACGGGTCTGGAAGTCGCGCCAGGTGAAGTCGTTGTCCTTGGTTTCGGGAGCGTTGGCGGTGAGGACGTAGCGCAGGACGTCCTGCTTGCCGGGGAAGTCCTCAAGGTATTCGTGGAGCCACACGGCCCAGTTGCGCGAGGTTGAAATTTTGTCGCCCTCGAGGTTGAGGAATTCGTTGGCGGGGACGTTGTCGGGGAGCTGGTAGCTGTCGCCGTAGGCCATGAGCATGGCGGGGAAAACGATGCAGTGGAATACGATGTTGTCCTTGCCGATGAAATTGATTATGCGGGTTTCGGGGTCTTTCCACCAGGTTTCCCAGGTGTCGGGATACAGCTCCTTGGTGTTCGAGATGTAGCCGATGGGGGCGTCGAACCATACGTAGAGCACCTTGCCTTCGGCTCCTTCTACGGGCACGGGCACGCCCCAGTCGAGGTCGCGGCTGACGGCGCGGGGCTGCAGGCCGAGGTCGAGCCACGACTTGCACTGGCCGTAGACGTTGGTCTTCCATTCCTTGTGCCCCTCGAGAATCCACTCGCGCAGGGCGTTTTCCCAGCGGTCGAGGGGAAGGTACCAGTGGTGGGTCTCGCGCAGCACGGGGGTGTTGCCGGTGATGGCGCTCTTGGGATTGATGAGGTCGGTGGCGTTGAGCGATGTTCCGCATTTCTCGCACTGGTCGCCGTAGGCGCCGGGTGCGTGGCAGTGGGGGCATTCGCCGGTCACATAGCGGTCGGCGAGGAACTGGTTGGCCTTTTCGTCGTAGAGCTGCATCGAGGTTTTCTCGATGAACTCGCCTTTTTCATAGAGGCGGCGGAAAAATTCCGACGCCGTCTCGGAATGGATGTCGGACGTGGTGCGTGAATATACGTCGAACGATATTCCCAGGCCCTTCATCGAGTCGCGGATGATGGTGTGGTAGCGGTCGACGATGTCCTGGGGCGTCACGCCCTCGGCTTTTGCTTTTATGGTGATGGGCACCCCGTGTTCGTCACTGCCGCCGACAAGGGTGACGTCGCGGCCGTTCAGGCGCAGGAAACGCGCGTAAATGTCTGCCGGGACGTAAACTCCGGCAAGGTGTCCGATGTGGACTGGCCCGTTGGCATAGGGCAGTGCGGTAGTTATAAGGGTGCGTTTGTATTCTTTTTTCATAGAAGTATCTTTTCAAACCACAAAGATACAAAAACCCATCCTATATAGCCAAATAATCCTTAAAAAAGTTGAAAGGAGGCAGGAAAAGGAAATGATTTGCTATGGGCACCCCGGTTTTGGCCTGTTGACGCTGGCCGCTGACCTCTGGAAACGGCGTGGAGCGTGCAGCTGATATTCAGTGTGTTATGGATGGTTGTGAAATTTTTATTGAAAAAAGTTGGCTGAAAATTTGGTCAGTTCGGAAAAAGTGCCTAACTTTGCATCGCTTTCGACAAGAAAGGGCGCTTAGCTCAGCTGGTTCAGAGCGTCTGCCTTACAAGCAGAGGGTCGGGGGTTCGAATCCCTCAGCGCCCACAAAGCCAAACTTCCGATGAAGTTTGGCTTTTTTTGTGCATGTATGTGTGTGAGGCGGCCCGGGAGCATCATCCTCATAAAAGTCCTCGGAGAGGACGCTATCGTGGCCGCTCACGACATCGTCCTCTCCGAGGACTCCACATTATGCCGTCATTTGCTCATCCCTACCAATCGCATCCGCTCTTGGTAGGGTTAACGACAACATCGTCGTCTCCGACGACTGCGTCGGGGGTGTTGCGCTGTCTGCCGCGTTCGCTCTTGGTGAGGTTAACGACGATGGCGTCGTCTCCGACGACTGCGTCGGGGTGTTGCGTGGTATGGGCCGCCTTCGTGCCGATAACGCCGCCAGTCCGTAGCGTTTTATCGCTCGACGGTTTCGGCGTAGAGGCGGGCGAAGGTTTCCTCGAGGTCGGCGCAGTGGCCGGGGTGGGGGCGCGAGGTGGTGATGCAGGCGCTGCGGACGGCGGTCAGCCAGCGGAAGCGTTCGTGGGCTTCGAGCGAGCCG
>CAJTME010000015.1 GCA_910577315.1 uncultured Muribaculaceae bacterium
CGTGGCCGCAGTTGTGGATGACCCACTGGCGGAAGGCGTGGAGGTAGATTGACATTCGTTTTGGCTTTTGGTGGCTTTTTTTGGGGGTAAAGGTAGTGATGGTTTGGGGAATGACTTGGTTGTTTTGGTTGGTTGTGCGGTTTTTGGGGAACAATGCGCCTTCGGCGCTACACAAGGTTGGCGGGAGACAGGGTCGCCTGCGGCGACTACATGCTTTTTTGTTTTGCCATGCGGGTGGGTTTGGCGCCTTCGGCGCGACATACTGCTTGTGGCTGCTTGTTTGTTATGGGGAGACAATGCGCCTTCGGCGCTACACAAGGTTGGCGGAAGACAGGGTCGCCTGCGGCGACTACATGTTTTTTGTTTTGCCATGCGGGTGGGTTTGGCGCCTTCGGCGCTACATATTGTTTGTGGTGGGATAGGTATAGTTGTGTGGCAATTTAAGCCGTGGCATTGTTCCAGTAGAGGCTGCCCGAAGTGTAGATAATTGATTCAAATCTCTTAATAAGAGATACTTAACCTGTTGCAAAGGTAAGCAAAAAAACTGAAATATAGGTTATTCGCAACATCTTTTTTTGCAGTGTTTTTCAATAAAATACTATTTTGTTTAACATAACCATTCACCAGCTTAATGTAATGCTCTAATACTAAGAAGAATAAGCAAACGCAAAATCTCTTATTAATAGAAACTGTCCTAATTAGTTTAAATAACCATTATAAACCAATTGAAAATGAATAAGTTCCGTGTAATTGGGTGTGGAGTTGCCTTCATTATTCTTGCCGGGATAAGTTGTTGGGCTACCGAGCAGTCCCTGCATTTATTGCTTCCAGCTGGCTGGCCAGAAGTTCTTGTGTGGGGCATAACCATCGCTTTCTTTGTTGTTGCGTCAATCGGTACGAAGTTGATTGCAGATTCTCTGTTTTCAAGTGATTTCATTGAAAACAGAAAAGGTAAGTTATGGGGTGGAATTGCGCTTGTGGTTTTTTTCTGGCTTATTATGAGTATGCCCACAAATACCCATACGTTCTTTTACAATGACAAAATCGGGTCAACAATATCGCAGGATATAGAAACGACCAATAAGTATCTGCAGCAGATAGTGGATAAAGGTACATCTTCTGTACCAGCCCTTGATGAGGAAGGAAAAACTATGAAAGATGCTGTTGAAGAGCAGCGTCGGCACATTGTAGCTCAATTTAATGGCGATGAAGCACCTTTCAAGAGAGGTAATGGACAGAAAATTGGTGAGCATCTTGAGATTATTAACAAGACACTTAACTCAAACATTCAGCAAGATTCCCGATATAACAGTCCGGATCCGAAGATACTTAACGGGTATCAGGTTGAAATCAACAAGGCTCTGTCGCATGCCTTAAGGACACATACAATAACCGAACAGTCCGTTCAATCGGCACGAAAGCAGATTAAGCGTCTATCGGCACTGAATGATTCCATTCAGGATCATATAGCATCGGCAAGCCTAAATGAGGATGAGATCCGCCAATGCGAGAAAGAGCTGAGAGACGGATATAACATCATCGCAACAAATAAAAAGTTCATCCAGTTTGACAAAGACTCAGACGATGAAGAGGTATATACAAAGGAAAATGGAGAAACGCGAACCAAGAGGATGGCGTCGGTAATCGATGTGTTCTTTGTGGACTTCCTCAGCGGGAAATATCCAGGTTCATTCTGGTATTATGTCATCTTGTCAATTCTCGTTGATATTGCGGCATTCATTTTCTTTGACATCGCATTTATGAAGAAAAACGATTAACGATATGAATGATAAGGAAATTGATCTTAACTTTGACGACATCAAGATAGGAGACCTCGATGCGGAAACCGTTTCTACGGGCATGGCATCTGAAGAAACGCCGTCAGAGACCGCAATTGATGAGGACGACATAAACATCGGAGACAAAAAAGCGCCAATCGTGATGCTTTTTGGCCCTCCGACCAGCGGCAAATCCATGACACTTGTCCGTCTTGCCCGCTATCTGCGCAAATTAGGGTATATTGTGAAAGCCGACACAACATTCAAATCCGGCGATGCCTACAGAGGGCGTTGTGACAGATTCCATAAAAACTTAAATACCAAAGAGGCTCTTGACGGTAATGCGTTTAATGAATTCCTGATGGTCAAGGTGATTAAGCATGGCAAGACTATTTGCCAGATTCTTGAAGCGGCGGGGGAGCATTACTTTAACCCTAAAGAGCAGGATCAGATAAGTGCCCGGAACTTCCGTCCATATATGACTCAAATTATCCGTAATCTTCCCAACCGTAAAATATGGGTTTTTATAATGGAAGCAAGCGGGAAAGACCACGCATCGGTAAAGGCTTCATATGTGGGTCGTATAAGGAACTGCAAGCATCAATTGATCCGTAGCTCAGACCGGGTAGTTATTTTATATAATAAGGTTGATCAGAAGGAGGAATTGTTTGAAAATGGTCACCTTCATATAACTTCCGCCGAAAAAGCTATGGAAGATGAATATGTGGGATTGTCGACAGTGTTCAAAAACACAAATCCAATCACGAGCTTGTGGCGCCGGACGAACTATCGTTTTGTGCCTTTCTGTACTGGGTATTATGACGATCAGGTAGGCACAAAGCCTAAATACACTGAGAGTGAAGAAATGTACCCAAGATTGCTTTGGGGACAACTGATGAAATGTATCAAAGGATAGCATGAATAAGGTCGACATCTATATACATGGAACCCCTAAAGGCCATGAAATCTGGGGAAGCGAGAAGAATGAGGATTATATCAAGACGTTCTATAATCACGATTCCGCGGCAGCTGAAGAGGCATCGATGCAAATAGACATTTGCCGGGGTGATGCATATTATACATACGTCCGTCGGCAGAATGTGTACGATTCAGAAGGAAGGCCAGGGTCTTTTTTTGCCATGACGGTATGTTTTGCAAAAGCATACTGCGCCAATGTGTATGTGCTCTATCAGATTTTTGACGCGGTTTATAAACAAATCTGTGTAGGCAGTCTTATTTCTCAGAGGCACGGTAAGGAATCCTATATGGTTTCTGATTTTAGGTCAGCGAGCTCCAATGGCAAAATGACGGTTGAGATGATGCAGGCGGCTTTTTTAAGCAAGGTCAGAGAATTGATAGAACCATATCTACAGCCTCTCGGGAATACAGGAGACACTTTCAACAAGGTCAAGATGCGTTACAGCCTTAAGGAAGTTGACAGCCCTCTGTTTTTTGATTATTTTAAAAGACAGTCTATAATTGTCTCGCCGAATCTTGAGCCGGCACAAACGGTAAACCAAGCGATTAAAAGGCAACTGGCTGATGTAAACGGGCAAAAGGGCAATCTTGAAATTGCCAACGCACGGCTGAAGTCTGAAAACGATGCGTTGGCAAATGAAAACCAAAGCCTTTCAAATCAGCTTCGGGCATCCGAGTCGTTATCCGAGAAAAAACATTCAGCATCCATTGACAAGTTAAGGGAACAGCTTAAGTCCGCGGAGGAAGAGCTGCGGTCAACAAGGAAAGACAGGGATGATCTCGCCGCAAAGATAAGAGAGGCCAAGTCGTCAGTAGAACAGATAGACAAACCTGTGCAGAAGCTTACCCGCCTGTTGGCGGGCCGATTTCCTGAAAGCAATAAAGCGGCTGATGGAAAGACTGAATCAGGCAAACAACGTTCTTCTAATGAGAATTCACGGAAAGTTCGGCATGAAGGGTTTGGTAATATACTTCTTGGCATTATTATCATTCTTTGTCTTGCTATTCTTTATTTTGTAGCTTTCAAGCCGGATTTATGGCACAATCGGTCCAATGAGTCTCAGGCAAACAATGGCGCAAAGACCACGGCTATGAAAGATAATGAGGCTATGGTCGCCACAGAACCAGCCGAAGCATATAATGTGCTGATTAAATATGTGGTGGATGGCAACACTGTAAAGTCTCGAACTCCAAAAGTAGTATAGTGTTATGTTGCGAATTAATGTATTTGCAGTCATATTAATGGCTGTTCTTTTTTCGTCATGCGAAAAGAAACCGTCGAGACCTCCGTATAATTTAGACAGGGAGGCCACGGCCTGCATCTCCATCCCCTATGAAGAGGTTGGTGGGGTGAAAACCATCCCGGTAAAGCTGAATGGGATAACCATGAACATGATATACGACACAGGATGCTCGGGTATTCATATGTCGTTGAACGAGTTACAGACTCTGATAAAGAACGGTAAACTTGATGAGAGCGATATTCTTGACGCAACTTATGCTACGATCGCCGACGGATCGATTGTTGAGAACGGTACAATCAATATCAAGTGTATTGAGATAGGCGGTGAAGACGGTATCGTTATTGAAAATGTTCAGGCAAGTGTAGCCTTAAATCAGGTCGCTCCGATATTGCTCGGCAACGCAGTGCTTGATGAGCTTGCGTCGGTTGAGGTTGACAATATGGCAAAGACAATAAACTTTAATAAAAAGTAAGCAAGGTGAATTGCTCCACGTATATATTTGGAGAACTGTCTTCCGGTTACGCGCAGTATCCGGAAGACAGTTCTTCAAGTCTTTTTAAAGCTTTATATTCTCGGTGTAGTGCTCCAACGCAATTGATCATCCACAGGGATGAGACCATGATGTATTACATTTACATCAGGAAATTTGATGAAAAAGGGTATATAGGATTTGCCGTCGCAATCAACGGCTTTTGCTTTACTCGAATAACGCCGCTGTTTTCTTTGTTTGAGAAAAAGATAGAGCAACTTGCGGAACGCGGAATACTCATCAATTATACGCAGCATGGGAATTTGACCACGACCTTATCTTCTTTCGTAGATGAGGAGGAAGAGGTTGCAGGTGTTGTGAATATACTGCAAAAAGAATTTTCCTCAATGAGGACGGTCAAACGCCTTCCGGAAGCGGATTATGGGGTGTCAATCCAATCTCAGAAGATTTTCAATGAGAACGATGACAATTCGGAAATCGTAGCGGCGTCGTGTGCGTATGGTTACACCATCATATTAAAGCAAGAGAACTATGACACATTGCGCTCAACAAGCTATAGGAGTACGCTTAAACAGTTGAACGCGCAGAATGAATATCTAAGCGATCAGGTTGAGGAACTGAAAGAAACCAATAGGCAAATCAAACAAGAGAAAGAGCAATTTAGAAAGGTTATTTTTCTGGCTGCGGGAGTGATTGGCTGCATAATAGGTATTTATTTTCTGCACAAGAACCTTAACAAGACGCAGGATGAGCTTGACGGCACTTATGATAAACTTAATCTTGCAATTAATGTAATTCAAGAGCGAGATTCGGCCATAAACAGTAAAGATTCTATCATAAGTTATAAAGAATCAGTTATCAATAATAGAAATAAGCTTATATCAAGTCTTAAAAAATCGATCTCGGGACTGGAAAATTTACTCCAGCAAGCGAATAATGAAAGATTGGATTTATCAGTTAAAATACGAGAAATCAGCAAGTATCATCCTTTTCTTGTGACTTCCTGTGCTGTAAATTCGGAAAGATTTACATTTGAGTACTATTGTACTGAAAAAAAGTATGTAGTAGTGAGTTTAAAGGCGATAAATATCAGGACTTCGGAAATTATTACAAACAATCATAATTTTTATGTCAATGAAGGTCGAGGTTCTAAATATCTGGCATTTAATAAAAAACTAAATACGAGTGATCTTTATTATGTGGTGCTTATTTACCATGACCAGATAATTGCGGGGAAATCTTGGTGAGGATGGATGGTATTTTATGAGCCGTTAAAAGACTTGGACGCAGGGGCGATAACAACGTCTGTATGGCTGAGTTACGTAGTTTGGATGAGTGGGGAATATTAAAAATGGATGATGGGGGATTGAATAGTAATTTTCAGGCTGTGCTACATTGGGTAGATGGAAGTTGGCAGGCGCCCCTGGCGTCCTGCCAACTTCGTAGGTCACAGCATCCCGCCATCGCAGTCAAAACGCCATGAAATTTGCGTATCTTAAACTTTTATGCTAAATTGCGGTCTTATATAATAGTACATAAACACAAACTCAACCCATATTATGCGCAGAATTGCAAGTCTACTACTGCTGCTGGCTGTGGCAATCGGGGCCAGGGCGGATTTCGCTGCCCCCGACTTCGCCTATCCGCAGACAGTCGTCGGTGATGCCGAGGCTGTCCTTGCCTCAACCACCGACCCGGCCCTCGGCCTGACGCGGATGAGAGCCGTCATGGAAATCGTCAAGGCCAAGAGCGCCATCGCCTCCGATTCCCTTTACATGATGCCGGCTTTCATCGCCCGCCAGACCTCGCGCGAACAGAATGCCGACGTGCGGGGGCTGATGAAGCTTTATCAGGCCAGTGTGCTAAACTCAATCTACAACCGTGCATCGTGGCGCTACAACCGTGTTGACGCGCCGGCGTTGCCCCTCCCCGCCAACCCTGACGAATGGAGCGGAGAACAGTTCCGCACACGTATAAAGGAGCTCACCGACAGCGCCATAACAATCCTGCGCCCCTACATGTCGGCGTCCATAACCGACTATAAGGAGGTAATCGCCATCGGCGAGCAGCCGCCGACGTTCTATCCCTACCTGCGCGACTTCATTTACAATACGGCTGCCGAGATGGTCGCCGACAGCCGGGCCGCATACGTGGAGACAGCCCTGAACATGACAACCCGCGGAACTCCCGAATGGGCTCTGTGGACGGCAAAGTGGGAAAAGCCGGCCACGCTCCTTGACACATACAAGGCCAACCCTGGCGGAGTCGCCGGCGGCTACCTGCTGTGGAAGGCTTCGGAATGTGACGACGAACATGAAACCGAAGTTGTCGGACTTATCCGGAAATACCTCGCCGACAACGGTGTCAACCTTATGACGGACGCCCTCAAATCGCGGCTCGAAGTAATGACCGTTCCGAAGCTGGCGCTCAAAGTACCGTCAATGGCAATGCCAGGCACGGAGTTTGAGGTGGAATGTGAGTATTCCTACACCGACCAGGTGGGCGTAAAGATTTACCGCGCCACCAATCCGGCTTCGGGCAAATACCCGCCGGCCAAAACTCTTGTCGGCACATTCGTCCGCAAAGTTGATAAAAACATTGCCAAGGGAAAGATAAAGATTCCTGTCAAGATTGACAAGACCGGCAATTATCTCGCCTACGGCACCTGTTCGGGCATGAAGGAAGCCGACGGCGGCTACACCTCGTTGATTGTAGCGCCCTGGGTGCCAGTGGTCCTGTCGGACAATGATGAGAATGTTGTGGTTGTCGCCAAGGGTTCTGACGGCAGCCCGGTGGCAAACGTAAGGGCCGCGCTCTGTCCTCCGCGCGCCAAATCGCAGGTAAGCGTAGGGGCGACGGCGGCCGACGGATGTTTGACATTCAGGACGCCTAAATCCATAAGTAAGCAAAACGGATTCAATCCGCTGCGCCTTACTTCTCAGGCAGGAAGCGTCTACTACAGCTATCAGGCCGGCATAGGAAGTTACAACACTCCCGTGCGCGAAGACTGGTTGGCCGCCGACATAATGGTTAGCCGCCCTGTGTATCATCCCGGCGACACCGTGCAGTGGGGCGCCGTGGTGGTGAGCAAATCGTTCAATCCCGTCTCCTCATCCCTTGCAAAAGATATTGCGCTGAAAGCGATATTGCGCGACGCCAACGGCACGCCGCTCGACACCCTCGACGTCACCACCGACCGGTTTGGCCGCGTGTACGGTTCATTCCCGGTGCCCGCCGACCTGCTTTCGGGACGCTTCAACATCCGCCTGACAAACGGCCGGCTGACGGTAGCGCAGACCTCGGTGATGGTCAGCGACTTCAAGGCACCGGTGTTTGAGGTGAAGGATGTGGCCGTAAACCACACTGACGCGGCATACGTGCTTACGGGCCGCGCAGTCCGTTATTCGGGCGTCGGCCTTCCCGATGCCGAGGTTACGGCGGATGTGACCTACCGATGGGAATTTTACAGATATTACAATAGCGGCAACACCGACAATCTGCCTCAAATCAAAGGCCGGACAGATGCCGACGGTTCGTTCAGCATCGTTATCCCGATGCAGCCCGGTATGGAGGGGTGCTACCAGTGCAACGTGACCGTGACGAGCATGGCCGCCGACATTGCCTCGGCCTCCACCTCTTTCCGTGTCGGTAAGCCTTACCTGATTACGGGTTCAATCAACGCGGGCCAGTTCAACACCGACAGCCCCGTCAGCCTCCCGGTGCTCGCCATGAACACCGACATGAAGCCCGCTACCGTCGAGGCCCGCTGGGAATTGTGCGATTCCGACTCCACCTCGAAATCTGTGGCGACCGGTCCATGCACAATCGACACATTGGGGCTTAAAGTCGACTGGCATCACGTTCCGGCAGGTGTCTACGAGCTGCGCATACTCCCGGTCGACACAACCATGTTCAAAACCGCCGCTATCGGCAAGGTGACCCTATACAGCATCCGCCGCAATGACGTTCCTGCCCAGGTTGACCTTCTGGTTCCGACGCCTGAAATGGTGGTTGCGTCCGACACCGCCGGCGTGATGGTTGGCGTAGGTTCCGAGCGGCAAGTATATGCCGTGGTATTCGGCGCCGATGGAAAGCCGGTGGTCACGACCCGCAAACTTTCGCGGGGATTCCACAAACTCGATTTCAACGTTCCCGCCACAGGGGTGTCGCGCGTCAAACTCTTTACAATCAACAACTGCAAGGTTGCGATGGAAGATGTGACGATACGCCGCAGCGAGCCATCGAAGAAGCTCACCCTCCGCGGAGAAAGCTGGCGCGACCGAGTTGTTCCCGGCACGCGCGAGGAATGGAAACTGCGCCTCACCGATGCCGACGGCCAGGGAATGTCGGGAGCGATGGTAGCCACGATGTATAACCGCGCGCTCAACTCGCTGGCGTCACTCCCGTGGCCCTCAAACCTCGCGTCGTTGCTTTCCTCGCCCTCCCAGAACGCCACATTCAACATCAGCTATCCCGTGTACGGCCTCGACAACATCTGGAAATCCGCAGCCAGGACTTATCGTACCGTAAGTCCGAAACTCGTTGCCCCGGCCTTTGAATTCGGCCTCGGGTACGGCGGGCTGGCTATATCTGACGGCGGAATAAGAATCAGGGGCACATCCAAACTGGCCATGAACTCCGTGGCCACTGCCGACAACGGCGTGGTCATGGAGGAAGCTGTGATGGATTACAAGGCCGCCGCGCCGATGGCTGCCGCGACCGGTGGAACTGTCGAAACGGAAGCGGAAGACGCTGACGAAAGCGCCGCCATCGAGCAGGATGCCGCCCGGGATGAATTCAGTTTCCGCGAGTCAGAAGCTCTACAGGCACTCTGGATGCCCGACCTGACCGTTGATACCGCAGGGGTAGCCACATTGAGCTTCACGGTTCCAGACGCAATCGGCTCGTGGGCGTTCCGTGCGGCTGCATGGACCGAAGATTGCCGCGCGGCTGAAATGCTCGCCAACCTGGTAGCCTCGAAACCGGTGATGGTACAGCCGTCGCTGCCACGTTTCCTGCGTCAGGGCGACAAGGCCCGCGTGCTCGCCACAGTCATCAACAACACTGATTCGGCGCAGCTCATCACCACCCGGATTGAGATTTTCGACCCATCGACCGGCGCAGTTATAGCCGGGTACGATGACCGCTCCACCCTGGCGGCCAACGCCCAGGATACGGTTGGAATCGACATCACGGCACCGGTCGACCTGCCGATGATTGGCTACCGGGTTAAGAGCTCGACAGCTGAGTTTGCCGATGGCGAACAGGCTCTTATTCCCATTCTGGAAGCCTCGACACTGGCTATCGACAGCGAACTTTTTTACCTTAATGAGGCCGAGCCCACCTTCACGACCACCATTCCGGCAGATTCAAAAGGCAACGGAATAGTCGCCGTGCAATATTGCCAGAACCCGGTGTGGGAGGCCGTAAAGACCCTTCCCGGACTTTATGAGCGTGAACCCAAAACGGCATGCGCTGCCGCTTCGTCGGCCTACGCCGCCCTCACTGCAAAAGGCTTGCTCGTCCGGTTCCCCGAGATTCGGGACGTCCTCGACATATGGAAATCCAATCCCGCCGATTCGTCGCTTGTAAGTAAGCTCGAAAAGAACGAGGATCTCAAGATGGCCATACTGGCGCAAACGCCGTTTGTCGGAGCCGCCAATGCCAACAGCGAACAGATGCAGCGCCTGGCAATGACATTCAATGAGAAAGACATTGAACGTGTCCTGAAAGCTTCCCTCGCAACCCTTACGAGACTCCAGAATCCCGACGGCGGGTTTGCATGGGGCACGTGGAGCGACGAGTCCTCCGCATGGATTACGACGTCTGTCCTCATGGCGTTCGGCCAGCTCAACGAGGCGGGCCATCTACCCGAAGATTCCCGGATTGACAAGATTGTAAGCCCGGCCCTCGCATATCTTGATAAGAATGTTGAAGGCACTGATTATTCATATACCCGCCTTTACAGCCTCTTCCCCGAACGCAAGCCCTCGACCGTGAAAGGACGCAAAGCTGTGGATGAGACCGTACAGGAGATTGTGGGAGGATGGAAGAAATCATCCACCGCCGCCAAAGCCCAGCAGGCGCTCATCCTCAACGCTCTCGGAAATAAGGCCGTGGCAGCCGAGATAATGCAGTCGGTAAGCCAATTTGCCACTGTAAACGGCAAACGTGGCGTTTCGTTCCCATCGGTCAGCTCGGTCGATGCATACAGTTCGCTTCTGTATGCCTTCGCCAAGATAGACCCGCAGTCAAAACTGATTGACGGCATGCGCCAGTGGCTTGTCCTTCAAACCCAAGCCACCGCAGATTTGGGCGCATGGAATCCGACCACACTGGTATCGGCAATCCTTTCGACCGGCTCGCATTGGACAGAGTTGCCCTCCGATGCCACGGCTAACGTTACCGTTGACGGCACACCTCTCACCATAGACAAGGTGGAGGCCGCAACTGGTGCGTTCAGCGAGCGCCTCGCTCCGTCGGCCAAAAAGCGCACCATAAAGTTCACGCGTCCCGAAGGAGGACAGGTCGCCTACGGCTCGGTGGTTACGGCAAGCACCCGCCCGCTAAGTTCAGTGAAGGCCCGGGGGAACGACCAGCTTTCAATTACGAAACGTCTCCTTGTCGAGCGTAACGGAAAGTGGGTTGAGACCGATAAGTTCAGCCTCGGCGAGCGAGTGAGGGTGCAGCTGATGGTGAAGGCTTCGTGCAACTTCGAGTTCGTGACCGTGAACGATGACCGCCCTGCTGCCTTCGAGCCCGTAGACCAGATGCCCGGATGGGTGAACGTGTCGGTTGTCCGTGCCTACCGTGAAAATTCAGACACGCACACCCGCCTGTTCATCAACTGGCTGCCCAAAGGCACATATTATCTGACTTACGACATGACGGCCGCCTATTCCGGTACGTTCGCGTCTGGGACCGCTACCGTTCAAAGCCAGTATGCCCCTGAGCTTACCGCCCGTTCAGGAGCCGAAACCGTAACTGTTGAGAAATGAAAACAACCGATTCAAAACTCCCTGTGGCCATCGTCCTTGCGACGGTGGCCGCAATTTATTTCCTTTTCATCCATTACGTGCCTTACTGCTATGATGACTGGAACTTCAAGGAAATGTATATGCGTGGCTCAGACGGCCAGTTTGTGCTTACGTGGGAATGGTTTACCGACTACATAGACCTTGTAAGGTTTGAAAACGACGGACGCCTGAGCAATATATCAGTAGTGCTGTTTGAATTCATGCCCCGTTGGGTTTACGACATCGTCCTGGCGCTGGCATGCGTGGTGTGGATCGGGCTCAGCGTTAAGTTTGTAAACCCCGACCGCCGGATAACGGCTGTCGGAGCTGTCGTTTTCTGGCTGCTTACGGTATTGTTCATGCCATGGCGAGACTGGATTATGGCATGTGTGGATTTCTCGTTGAACTATGTTATTGCCTCGGCTTTGTGCGCTGTCTTCATTTGGATGTGGATTTCGCGTCCGCGGACCGTATGGCTGATTCCATGCCTCGTGCTCGGATTTGTCGTGGGATGCTGGCATGAGGGCTTCAGCGTGTCGCTGGCGGCAGGGGCGTTCTTGATGGCGCTTGCGCGCAAGCGCATGCCGGATGCCGTACACATCGCAGCTTATGTGGCTTTGCTTGCCGGTATAGTTGTTGCCATCACTGCACCGGGCATAATCAACCGGCTGATGAATGAAACTGATGGTGAACTTATAGCGATAGGATCTAAATACGTGGCACGCGACATGACTATGGTGGCGGCGTTGGCCGTAACGGCAATTGTCATGTGGATTGTTCCCCGCTGGCGTGGGCGTCTGACCGAGGCGTGGGCTTCGACGCCGCTTCCGTTCTTTGCGGGAGCGTGTGCGATGGCGTCGCTGATAGTTGTCAAGCAGGGCGTGTCGCCGCGTGTGGCATGGCCGGCGGAATATTTTGCCATCCTTTCGCTGATGATTCTTTTCCAACCTGTTTTAAAGAGCCGTTTCGCGCGCATCGCTTCGGTTGCGGCATATGCAGGCATCGTGGTTTTCTACGCCAACGTATTGAGGTGGCAGAAAAAGACATATTGTCAAGTCGAGGAAATAATGAATCTGTATGAACAGTCTGTGGACGGCACCGTCCATTATGACTTTGATCCCGACACCCCTGTATTGACCCTGCACCATCCGTCGCGCAGCCAGATGCTGGAAGTGCGCAACGGCCTTTTTTTAGAAGGAATCGACCCTATGCGACGTCGGTTCCGGCTTCTACCTCATGAACCGTCTGAGTCTGAATGTCGTAGGTGAGGTTTGAATCAAGCAGTTTCACGTAATAGTCGCGGGCGTCGCGGCTGATGGTGAATACCTGGTTGAGCTGCGAGCCTGATTCTATATAATCGTAAAGCTTTTCGGGCAACTGGTCGAAAAGGAGGATTTCGGGCAATGGCAAACCGTTCCCGTCAATATCGGTCCATTTATAATCTTCGTCAAAGATTAGAGATGGGCCGTTCTTGATAATCACCACATACTTTTGAGCCGTCGGCTGGGTGTAGCTTTCAATGTCGGGATCGGCCCAGTAGTCGCTCAGGAACTCGGCAATGGGGCGGGGAAGTTCATCGTAGTCATGGTCGCTATGGCAGCACGATAATGCTACGGCAGAAAACAGCGTTATAATGCAAATCAGTTTTTTCATGACTTTAAAACCGAGGATGGACGCATATGGTTCGGAGTGGGGAAATATTTAGCGGTTGTTAAAAACAGCCCGGGCTGCAATCACGGTTGACTGCAGCCCGGGACAGGTAATGTTTCACAATCGCAGCTGTTATTTAATCAAAGATACGGAGCGGGCGATGAAATCGCTCAGATCCTTGCCGCGGAGAAGTCCGTTGCCGAGCAAGGCGAGGTCGATGAGCTGACGTACTACGGGCTGGGTGGCAGCGTATTCCTTTATGATGGATTCCTGTTCAGCGCGGGCCTTGTTGACGGCGGCCACGAGTTCATCGGTCTGTTTTTGGGCTTCGGTGTCGAGTTTGCCGTCTTTGGCTGCGGAGCGTATGCTTTCGATTTTAGCGTTGTCGGCATCCACGGTTTCCTCGAGCGGCTTGATGCGGTCGGCGAGAGCCTTGGTGGCTTCATCGCGTACTTTCTCAACAAGGGGAGCCGAAGTGTTCACAACCAGGGTATAGGAGTCGGGCATCTCGCCATAGAAGTTCATCCCGGGCTGCATGGCCGCCATGTCCTTCATTCGGCGCATGTATTCGTTCTGCGTTATCACAATAGGCATGTCGGTGGGCGCGAGAGCCTCGAACTGCACCATGAACATTGCTTTTTCCACCTCGGGGGTAGAAGACTGGAAGAGGGTGGTGAGAATGTTGCGCTGGGTGGCGGTGAGGTCTACCGTGCGGCCGTCGTCCTTGCGGATGAGGCGGTCGATAACGTCCGAGTCCACGCGTACGAGGCGGGTCTTCTCGAGCTTGTTTTCCAGCAGTCCTACGAAGTGGCTGTCGAGCTGTCCGTCCATAAGGAGAACAGAATATCCCTTGTCGTTGGCCGCCTTGATGTAGTTGTACTGACCGACAGGATCGGTGGTGTATAGATAGACGATGTCACCGTCTTTTTCAGTCTGTGAGGGCTCGACAAGAGTCTTGTATTCCTCGAGGGTGAAGAATTTGTGGTTGGTATCCTCGAGCAATACGAATTTCATGGCTGCTTCGCAGAATTTTTCGTCGGTCAGCATGCCGTATTCGATGAATATGCGGATGTCGGGCCATTTTTCCTCGAAGTTCTTGCGGTCGGCCTTGAACAGCTCGTCGAGGCGCGAAGAAACCTTTTTGGTGATGTATGACGATATTTTCTTCACGGCGGTATCACTCTGGAGATAAGAGCGCGACACATTGAGGGGGATGTCGGGCGAGTCGATGACACCCTGAAGGAGCATCATAAATTCAGGTACGACACCTTCAACAGAATCGGTCACGTAAACCTGGTTGCAGTACAGCTGGATGCGGTTTTTGGTAATCTCGAAATTGTTCTTGATTTTCGGGAAGTAAAGGATACCGGTCAGCGTGAAGGGGTAGTCGACATTGAGGTGAATCCAGAACAGGGGATCGTCCTGGCCGGGATATAGCTCGTGGTAGAACTTTATGTAGTCTTCATCGGTCAGTTCGGACGGTTTTTTCATCCATTGCGGCTCGGTGGCGTTGATGAGAGTCTCGCCGCTGTACACCGGCACGGGGAGGAAGCGGCAGTATTTCTTGAGGAGGGTGTCGATGCGTATCTGCTCCAGAAATTCCTTGCTGTCCTCGTCAATGTGCAGTATTATGTCGGTGCCGCGGGTTGAGCGGTCGCCTTTCTCCATGGTGTATTCAGGCGAACCGTCGCAGGTCCAGCGAACCGGCTCGGCGCCGTCCTTGTAGCTGAGTGAGCTTATCTCGACTTTATCCGATACCATGAAGGCCGAGTAGAAGCCGAGGCCGAAGTGACCGATAATGCTGTTGGCGGTGTCCTTGTATTTTTCGAGGAATTCCTCGGCGCCCGAGAAAGCAATCTGGTTGATGTATTTCTCGATGTCGTCGGCTGTCATGCCGATGCCGTGGTCGCTGACGGTAAGGGTGCCTTTTTCCTTGTCGACTGTAACGGTTACCTTGAGGTCACCAAGTTCGCCCTTGAACTCGCCGAACGAGGAGAGTGTGCGGAGTTTTTGGGTGGCGTCGACTGCGTTCGACACCAGCTCGCGCAGGAATATTTCGTGGTCTGAATAAAGAAATTTTTTGATGACGGGGAAGATGTTCTCGGTGGTTACCCCGATTTTACCTGTTGCCATAGTATGTATATGAGTGTTGGTTAAAATCAATATAAACTTATTACATAATAACACCTGCAAAAAAAATGCCACATTTAAAAATGTGACATTTTTGCAGTTTTATGGAATATTAACGGCGTCTTTAAAGCCGAATGGCCTGTTTTTCGGTCAGGCTTCGGCGTTGTTTTCGGGGAGTTCGCCGATTGAGGGGGCGTCGAGAGCGGGTTGGGCTCCGATTACGGTTGTGGTGATTTTTTTCGCTTCCTTGTCGTAATCTACGATGACTTCGTTGCCGGGAAGGAGGGCTGAGGAGAGGATGAGTTCGGCAAGTTCGTCCTCGAGGTATTTCTGAATGGCGCGTTTGAGGGGACGGGCGCCGAACTGCGGGTCGTAGCCTTTGTCGGCGATGAAGTCTTTCGCGGCATCAGAAAGGGTGAGCTTGTAACCGAGGTCGGTGAGACGTTTGCGGAAACCAGCGAGCTCGATGTCGATTATGCGGAATATAGCGTCGCGCGAGAGTTGCTCGAACATGATGATGTCATCGACACGGTTGAGGAACTCGGGCGAGAATGCTTTGTTGAGTGCCTTGCGGATGACGGCCTGCTGGGCTGCCGCCTCGGCCTGGGAGTTGCCGGTGGTGAAGCCTACGCCGGTGCCGAAATCCTTGAGCTGGCGGGTACCGATGTTGGAGGTCATGATGATTATGGTGTTCTTGAAGTCGATGCGGCGTCCCATGCTGTCGGTGAGGCGGCCTTCGTCAAGCACCTGAAGGAGGAGGTTGAACACATCGGGGTGGGCCTTTTCGATTTCGTCGAGGAGAACCACGGAGTAGGGACGGCGGCGCACCTGCTCGGTGAGCTGGCCGCCTTCGTCATAACCGACATATCCCGGAGGCGCGCCGACGAGGCGCGACACAGTGAATTTCTCCATGTATTCGCTCATGTCGATGCGTATGAGCGTTTCGGATGAATCGAAGAGGAATTCGGCGAGTTTTTTGGCCAGATGGGTCTTGCCGACGCCGGTTGGGCCGAGGAACATGAAGGTTCCGATTGGCTTGTTGGGGTCTTTAAGGCCGATGCGGTTGCGGCGGATTGCTTTTGAAATCTTGTCGATGGCATCATCCTGACCTATGATTGCCTTATGAAGGGTGGGACCCATTTCAAGAAGGCGCAATCCTTCGGCCTGGGCGACGCGCTGGACGGGAACGCCGGTCATCATTGCGACAACTTCGGCCACGCGGTCATCGTCGACAGTGACGCGGTTCTGTTCGAGGCTTTCCTCCCAGCGGCGTTTGGCTTCGTCGAGTTCTGATGTGAGTTTCTGGGCACGGTCGCGCCAAACAGCTGCCAGTTCGAAGTTTTGGGAATGAGCCGCCTCAAGTTTTTTGGCAGTGGCTTCCTCTATGGATTTTTCGAGATTTTCGATTTCCTCGGGGACAGCGACGGTGGTGATATGGGCACGGGCGCCGGCTTCGTCGAGGGCGTCGATGGCCTTGTCGGGGAAGTTGCGGTCGCTGACATAGCGGTCGGTGAGTTTCACGCAGGCTTCGAGGGCAGCGTCGGTGTATGACACGTTGTGGTGTTCCTCGTATTTGGGCTTGATGTTGCTGAGGATGGTGAGGGTCTGTTCGGCAGTGGTGGGCTCGACCATCACTTTTTGAAAGCGGCGTTCGAGGGCGCCGTCTTTCTCGATGTTCACACGATATTCATCGAGGGTGGTAGCGCCGATGCACTGGAGCTCGCCGCGGGCAAGGGCGGGCTTCAGCATGTTGGCGGCGTCCATCGAGCCTTGGGCGTTTCCGGCACCCACAATGGTGTGTATTTCGTCGATAAAGAGGATTACGTCTTTGTTCTTTGAGAGTTCGGTGAGAATTGCTTTGATGCGCTCCTCAAACTCGCCACGATATTTGGTGCCGGCTACAATAGAGGCCATGTCCAGCGCCACCACGCGCTTGTTGAACAGGACGCGCGGAACCTGGCGGTGGATTATGCGCAGGGCAAGACCTTCGACAATGGCCGATTTTCCCACACCGGGCTCGCCGATGAGGACGGGGTTGTTTTTCTTGCGGCGGCTGAGAATCTGGGCGAGACGCTCGATTTCAGTCTCGCGGCCCACGACGGGATCGAGGCGCCCTTCCTGGGCGGCGCGGGTCATGTCATGGCCAAATTTGTCGAGCATGGGCGTGTCGCCGGCGCCCGAGCGCTTTTTGCCTGAGGTTGAGGACTGGCGTGAAGCCTGTGACTGGTCGCCACGTTCCTTTTCGGGAGCCTCGTCATCGTCAGCTCCCATGAAACCGGCACCGGCTTTCGGAGCGATACCGCGTTTTTCCTGAGCTGCACGGAAGATGTTTTCATAAGATATTCCGGCAGAGTAGAAGGGGTGGAAGAGTTCCGAGTTGCGTATTTCGTAGCTGTGGAAAAGGGCGAGCACCACGTGGATGGGCTCAATCACCTCGTCCTTGAGCATGCGGGCTTCGAGGACAGAGAGCTTGGTGATGCGGGCAGCGAGGTCGCTCACGCCGGTTTCTTCGGCAATGGGACCTGAAAGCTGGAATATTTCGTTGTCGAGACGCGACTGAAGCTCGTCAAGCGACGACGAGGCGGCTGATGACAGGATTGCATACACATCGTCATCATGGTCGGTCAAGGCGGCGAGGAGCAGGTGGGCCGGTTCTACGACAGGACTGTTGTGCCGCATGGCCTGGCGCCGTGCCTCGCCCATCATGGCTTTGAATTTATCTGAGAATTTGTTTTCCATTCAAATTTGATCTGAAATCTTTTTTACAATAGTATAGCAAAAGTCGTGCCAAAAATAGCGTCGGGACAGCCAGGTTAACCAAGTTGTCCCCTGTGAGCCGGCAAATCCGGTTACGAATCGGCCAGGCTTCATTATACAAAGTTACAAAAAATCCCGGAAATCTGCAAATACATTCCGACTACATGGCATTCCGTAGGTCAGGATATGATTGTGGCTACAACCCTGCGCGGGCCACCGTGGTTGCGAAATTCACACAGATAGATACCCTGCCAGGTGCCGAGATTAAGCCGCCCGTTGGTGACGGGGATGGTCAGCGAGGGGCCGACAAGCACTGATTTGGCATGCGCCGGCATGTCGTCGGCACCTTCAAAGGTGTGGATGTAGTAGGGGGCGTTTTCGGGTACGAGGCGGTTGAAAATCTCGTTGAGGTCGCGGCGCACGTTGGGATCGGCGTTCTCGTTGAGCGCGAGGGCTGCGGAGGTATGTTTTATCAGCAGATTCAGCATGCCCTTTTCTGGCAACGTGCCGATAGCCGAGAGAATTTCAGACGTGACAAGATGAATTCCGCGAGGATATGCGCGCAGGGGAAATTCGGTTTGGGTAATCATTTTACGGCTTGGACGAAAGATGTATGACAGACGGACAAACTTGCAGGCCGTAAGGTAAAAACGGCATGCGGGTTTGTCCGTCATGGTTCAGTAGAGGTTACTTATTTTTTAATGCCTCCTTTGGTTCCGCCGCCCATTGCAAAGATGTTCTGGGCGAACGAGAGGGTTTTGCCTTCTTCGGCACGGCGGCGCTTGAAGGCGAGTTTCATGAGGCGGTCGATGAGGGCTTCAAACGACAGGCCGCCGGCTTCCCAAAGATAATAGCTCAGCGAACCGGGGATGGTGTTGATTTCGTTGACATATACCTTTTTTGTATCATCGTCCATGATAAGGTCGACGCGGCTTACGCCGTGACAGCCGAGCACCCTGAAGGTCTCGCCGGCCAGCCGGCGGCAGGTGGCTGCAACATCGTCGGGCAACTGAGCCGGGATGCGTTTTTGGGCCGCATGCATGCCGCCGCCCATATACTTGTCGCCGTAACTGAGGATTTCCTCGGCTTTAATGGGCTCTTCGAGCACCGATGTCTCGTATTCGTCGGCGTCGCCGAGCACCGAACAGTTGATTTCGCGCAGGGCGGTGACCATGTGCTCGACAATCAGGCGGCTTGAGAACCGGGAGGCCTCGTTAAGACGTTCGACAAGCTGGTCGCGGTCGTGGGCAGCACCGATGCCAATGGACGAGCCGAGGTCGGCGGGCTTCACGATTACAGGATAACCGAGGGTGTCCTCGATTTTCTTAATCATCGCGTCGCGGTCAGATGCCCACTGGTGGTCGGTGAGCCATACGTAGTCGACGACGGGCACTCCCTCAGAGCGCAGAATCATCTTCATGGTGATTTTGTCCATGCCGTTGGCCGACGCAAGGGTGTTGCAGCCGGCGTAGGGCAGCCCGATGGTCTCGAGCACGCCTTCAAATTTGCCGTCTTCAACATTTGTGCCGTGGAAGACCGGGAGGGCAACGTCGAGAGTATCAACGATGTCCTTGCCGAACATAGGTTTCTTGACCGAATAAAGGTTGAAGTCGCCATAGACGGGGCGCATGTAAACCTCGGTTACTTTCTTGAGCAACTCGGGTATGTTGCGGTAGTTCGACAGGGTGAGGAGTTCGCGGCCCGTGTACCAATGGCCGTCCTTGGAAACGTATATTGGAATGATTTCGTATTTTTCGGGGTTGAAAGCATTGATGGCCTGGTTGGCCGAGATTACCGATATTTCATGTTCGGTGGAGCGTCCGCCGAAAAACACGCCTACTTTTGTTTTCATTTTATGTCGTGACTGTTGATTCTATTTGAATGTGTCGGGAAGGTCGTTTTCATAAAGCACCGTGTCGCCTTTTGCGACAATTGATGCGAGCACTTTCTGTGCTTCGGCAAATGATGCCACCAGATGAAGTTTGTCTTCCGGCAGACGGCCCGAGGCACGTACGCCCTCGGCGAGGGCCTCGCGGTTGTATTCGCCCACGATGATGGCAACGTCGACATTGCGGCCTATGGTTTCGCCGAGCTGGAAATTAAGTTCATATTGTTCAGCCCCGAGTTCTATCATTCCGGGGGTGATGACGATGCGTTTGCCGTCTTTCATCGAGCCGAGCACCTCGAGCGCCATCCTGGAACCTACGGGGTTGGAGTTGAAGGCATCGTCGAGGATGGTGATGCCGCCCGGGGTACGTTTTACCGAAAGGCGGTGTTCGACGGGTTCGATGGAAGCGACAGCCGCCGCAATCTTGCGGTCGTCCACGCCGAGGGTGTGGGCGGCGACGGCAGCCGCGAGGAGGTCGCTGACGTTTGCCTCGCCCATGAGGCGTGTTGAAAGATTCAGGTTCCAGCCGTCGGGACCGGCGATGGTGAAATCAGTTCCCATCGGGGTGTATTTGATATTCTCGGCACGATATGCTGCCTTGGGCGCGTGGACACCGTAGCGCAGACATTCGGCGTTGGATACAGGGCGGTCGGCAATCTTCTCGAAATCATCGTTGACGATGGCGACTCCATCGGCCGGAAGGGCGTCGGCAAGTTCAAATTTGGTGGCCTGGACGCGCTCGATGGTCTTGAACGATTCAAGATGCTGGGGGCCGACAGCGGTGATGATGCCCATGGTGGGATGGACAAGGTCGCATATCTCCTTGATGTCGCCCACGTTCTTGGCACCCATTTCCACGATGAACACTTCGTTGTAGGGCTTGAGGTATTCGCGGATTGTTCGCACGACGCCTAAGGTGGTGTTGAAGCTTCCAGGGGTCATGAGGGTGTCGAACTGCTCGGAGAGTATGCGGTGGAGATAGTGTTTGGTGCTGGTTTTGCCGTATGAGCCTGTTATGCCGATTATTTTAAGGTCGGGCATGGATTCGAGGCGGCGGCGGGCGTCGTTGCAGTATCGGGCGGTGATTGCTTTCTCAACGGGCTTGAGAATGAAGTTGGCGGCAACGATAATCAAATGCGAGCCGCAGTAACATCCCAGGAGGGTGAGGGAGGCGGTGTATAGGATCTCGAATGTCTCGCCGTGGTCAAACAATGCCACGCACGCGCCGCATATTGCAATTGCCAACAGCAAGGCCACGGCATAAATACGGCGGGCGCGGGCTGTCCACACCAGCGGCTTCTTGTATTTGCGGTGGCTGAGGCTCCATGCCGAAGCGAGGCCGAAAATGCCGGCGAGAGCAAGTGCGCCAAAAGGACGGCTCAGTGTCGAGAGCCCTATGAAGAGTATGATTATACCGGCGAGACGCCACAGCGATGTGGAGTCTTTCGACTCGGATAGCCAGCGGCGGTAGCGTTCGGCGCGGTAGGAGTTTTGCTGGAACATCATCAGGTCGCGTGACAGTTCGAGAACTGTGTTCGCGGCGAGGATGGCCAGGACGACTGATGCGAGTATTATTGAGAATACCATTTTATTTTGTCAACAGGATTATCTTTGATTAATGATTGATCCGCTAAAAGTTATCCATGTTCGGGCCTTTGAGGTCGGGATGGATGAAACGGCGGAAAACGGCTGCCGACTGGTATGGGTTGTCGACGAAGCTGAAATGCCCGGCGCCCGGGAACGACACGATTCCGGCATCGGGAATGAGGCGTTTCATTATACGGGCATCGCGCATTGGAGTGGCGGTGTCGTTCTCGCCCCATATCAGCAGGGTGGGAGCCTTGATTTTGGGCATTACAGGGCGCAGGTCGGTGTTGACGGCCTTGACCATAACCTGCCTCATCATCGGAGAACAGTTATTGTAGTCATACGACCCACGGCGCGAGCGCATCTGTTCTATTATCTCATGAGCTTTCTCACGTCCAACGATGGTGGGATATATCATTTTGGCGAGCTTGAAGCTGTAAACCTTGGCGTAATATTTGAGCGTGCGGCGTGGCTTCACACCGGCAGCGTCGACCAGCAGGAGCCGGTCGACAGGGTTGCGGGACGCGTACAGGATGGCGATGCGTCCGCCGAACGAATGTCCCAGCACAACTGGATTGACAATGCCGAGGGCCGTGACGAACTCTTCGAGCATCTCGGTGTATTCCTCCACACCCCATGCCACGGGCGGTTCCTGTGATTTGCCAAAGCCGGGGAGATCGAGGTTGAACACCTCGTGCTGTTCCGAGCCGACGCGCTCGAACAGGTTGAGGGTGGAGCTGTCGCAACCCCATCCGTGCATGAGTATCACGGGATTGCCGCTGCCTGCGCGGCGGTATGATATTTTGATTCCTTTTACGGTGATGGTGCGTTCCATTTGATAGTTTGTTTGCAAAGACAAAGGTACGAAATTTTCGCGCTTAGCCGGTGGGTTCGGGGTGTTAATAATCGTAAAGCAGCTCGAGATCGTCGATGCAGAGCACCGAACCCGCTCCGCCGGTGAAGTAGTCGCCGTACTTCGATGCCGAGGCTGTTATAAGGATATATTTTGGCACGCGCGAGGTGGATTTGTAGTCAAGCTCGAATTCAAAGGGGATGTAATTGGGGATGGACTGTCCCGATTCAAATTTGCCGTAGGCCACCACATACGAGCCTTCCGGGTCGAAAAGCTGGCGGTTCTTTGGATTGGTGCGTATCTCGAATGGCTCGGGTGAGTCGATGAGCGCCACCCACACGATGCAGGTGTCGGGCTGTCCCTTGAGGTATTCCATCTCGGTTGACGAATAGTTGATGGTCGAGGAGTTGTATTTGAGGTAGCCGCGCATTTTGGTGGGGCGCTCGGTGAACGGTCGGCCGAACGACAGTATGCCGTTGGTGCCGTCGGTGCGTACGTAACTGCCGACGAAAAGGTTGCCGGCGGCGAGTTTGCCGAGCATACCGATGCCGACGAAGCGTGTTTCGAGCATGGCTGCCCAGCCCGAGCCCGACGATGTGTCGTCGGTGGGCATGCTGTTGGAGGAGCCGAGGGTTGTGGCGCCCTTGTTGCCGGTGTCCCAGTATTGCTCGCCGCCTTCGGGCCACGGATTCCAAACCTTTCCGTCAAGCCACCATTCGTCGAGACTGGTGTTGGGTACCTGGAGAACCGAGCCCGTGGTGAAGGAGAGGGTGGCGCCGTAGGCTTCGCCCGAGAACGCGCGGACCTCGTAGGAGGTCAGTGGCGAGAGATGTATGATTCGGGCATAGAAACTGCCGCCATCCTTCACGACATCCTCGTCGGCCACGCGGGTCCATTCGTCGGAGCCGGTTATGCGGTACTCAAATCCGTTTTCCTTGTTGGCTTCTCCCTGGCCGTAGACCCAGGCCACGTTGGTCCAAGCGTCGGCACTGACGGTGGACACGTCGACATCGGTGCGCTCGACAAAGAGCGTCCACAGCGAAGTGCGGCCGAACGCCTCGACCTCAACTTCGACCGGTTGGGAAAAATCGACCGTTTTACCGGCAAGGTCGGGATTCATTACCGAGCCTTCCGGGCCGAGTTTTATGGTTTCGACCTGAACGGAGGAGAGCGACGCGCTCTTAGAGACATAGGCCAGCACACGCTTGCCGGGCACGTCGATAAGTGTGGCGCCAACCTGGCCGTTGACGGTGAAGTAGCGTTCGATGTCCTGTTCGGCCTTGATGGTCCATATCCAGTCCTGATACATGTGGAGGGTTGCGAGCACCGTCTTTGACATGTCGACCGGCTTGGAAAAATCTGGGCTTACCAGCTCGGTGTTGGGCGACAGGGAATATTCGGATACGGTTACGTTCTGGATGTCGACAGTCTCGGGAAGGTAGACTGTGATTGTGCGGTTTATAGAGTCGATGGCCGCGCCTTTATCCTGGCCTTCTGCTGTGAATGACAGGAAATTGGCCTGGATACGGGGGTAGGGTATATCGTTTATGATGCACGATGGGACAACCAGGGACATAACCGAGGCTGCAAGTGCCGACATATAATGATTACGATGGATTTTCATACTGTTAAATCACGACCATCATGCCGAAGTTGATATTGAAAATATTGAAACGGAAGTTAGCGCCGGAGGTGAAGCGGGAGCCTTCATCAACTCCGTCGGTGAGCTGGTGCTCGCGCTTGAAATTGAGGCCGAACACACCGAACGACACGTTGAAGGCCACGTATTCCTGGATGAACACGCACACGCCCGGGCTGAAATTAAGGCTGCCCTGGGTTATGGTGGTGCGGGTGTCCTTGGGTTCGCCGTCGTAGATGCGTTTGAAACGGGAACTGCCGCTGCCCACCGTCACATCAACCTCGTTGAATATTCCGAAACGCTTGCTCTTGTTCAGGCCGATGTAGTTGCGGTAGAAGAGCGAGGTTGAGTAGGACTGGGTGTAGTAGCTTACATCGCGTATCGAGAAGCTGAGGTCCTCGTCAAAGTCCATGGCGAGGTTGTTGAGGTCGCCGATACCGCGCGAGTAATTGAAACGGATGCCTATCGACTGGTTGTTGCGGATAAAGTAAGATATGAAAGGCTTGACGGAATACATCTTGCCTTTGAAATCTATGTCGCTGAGAATCGACAGCACCTGAACATCGTCGGTGTTGAGTTCGCCATACGAGGCGGTGAGGCCGAAGCTCCATTTGCCTTTCGGAATGAACAGGTAGTTGTAGAGGCCACGGTCGTAACGTCCGAAATTGCGTTCGGGAATGACGATGGGCACGGTGTCGTTGCCGACGATTACGAGTTCGTCCATATCGGGAGTGACCGGCGCGAGCTTCTTGCGCACAACTTGCTGGGCCGAGGCTGAAAATCCTGCCGCAGCGGTGATAGCCACGAATGCTGTAAGTAATAATTTCCTGACTGCCATGGCTTAAATATAAAATGCCACCCCGAAGGTGATTGAAAAGAGGTTTATCTTGAAATTGGCCGATGATGTCTTCATGTTGGCCACATAAATCTGGTCGGTGGTGAGCTTCGAGTTGGTGTAGTTGAAGCCGAGGACGCCGACGTTCACTTCCAGAGCCGAATAATTGGAGAGAAAGACAATGAGACCGGGCGCGAGGCCGACGTTGAGCTGGAAATTGCGGGAGTAGGTGCCGGTGAAGTCATCGCCCGCGCCGCTGCATATTTTCGACTGGCCGCCGCCAATCTGCAGCTGGACTTCGTTGAAAAGGCCAAAGCGGGTGCTGCTGCCGAGCGATAGATATTGCCTGAAAGCACCTGTGCCGGTGTAGGAGTGGGTGATTGAATAGAGGTTTTCGACGTTGTATTCCGTGTCGGACGCGAGCACGACGTCGGCGCTGTTCAGCTGGGTGCGTGAGCGTGAATAGGCAAACCGACCGCCGGCGGCGAGGTTATCCTTGAACGCGAACATCAACATGGGGCTGACTTTGAAAGTGTATGTGTCGCCCGAGAGGTTCTCGAATATTAGGAATTGATAGTTGGTCTGGTCAGACTGGGAATAGCTTACGCTCACACCCCCAATCCATTGTCCTTTGGGGACAAAGGAAATCTGCTCTATGTCGCGGCTGAACTGTTCCTGCGCCGTGGCGTGGAACGGACTGGTCAATCCGAGGCAGGCAATTATAAGCGCAACGAACGTTTTCAAACGATTGGTCATATAAGTACAATTTGGCTCCAAAGTTACGAATTTTTTGCCAAATAAACGTTAAAAAAGTCGATTATTGCGTATAAGTCCTCAAACCAATGACAGGCAGGCATAAAAAGAGCCTGCCCGGAGCGGAATGCTCTCCCGTGGGCAGGCTCTGCAAGCTGAGAGTCGGGAAATATTTTGGCTGATTATTTGCCTTGGTGTTCGTAGCGGAGGGTGAGCGAGGGCTGGTCGCAAACCTCAGTCGGGCCGAAGTACTGGATGGGGCCCGGGTAGATGTAGCATGTGTTCATAGCCCAGTCGTCGCGCTGAGCGGCGAATTTGAGGAAGGGAGCGCCGTCGAGGCGTACGAGAGCCTTTTGGATAACGGGCTTGTCGGCACCGTTGCGGCGTTCGATGTTCATCATCATGGTGATGGGAATACCGCCGGCAATCCATTGAACGGAGGGCTTCACGAGGTTGCGTATCGACGACATGTAGCCGGTAACGCCGGCGTTGATGAGGCAGGCGGCGTTGAAACCGAGGGCATAGCAGTAGTCAGCGTCGAAGTTGGAGGGGTCGGCGCAGCGGCCTTCGTAACCGAAGAAGTGGTGGAGGGCCGAGTATTTGCCGGTGAACTTGCCTTCGGCGGCGAGAGTCTGGAGGCGCTTGCCCACCATTTCGCTGAGGAGCTTTTCAGTTTCGATGAGCGATACCTGCACGTTGCCGTGGGGGTCACGGTCGAGCATGAGCTGACGTGCAACGTTTGCAGGGAGGCTGCGGAGGGTTGCTGCGTTCTCCTCGCTGAGGTGCGAGCTGATGAATTTCTCGAGTTCGTCAGCATCAAAGCCGGCGGTAGCTTCCTTGTTTTCGGCAAGGATGTTGTTGAGCTCGGCGATGAGGCGCTTGATGGCGGGGATGAACTCGATGAGGCCTTCGGGAACGAGCACTGTGCCGAAGTTGTTGCCATAGTTGGCGCGGGCGGCCACTACGTCGGCGATGGAGTTGACAACGTCGTCGAGGGTCATGTCCTTTGCCTCAACTTCTTCAGAAATGATGCAGATGTTGGGCTGGGTCTGGAGGGCACATTCGAGGGCGATGTGGCTGGCCGAGCGGCCCATGAGTTTGATGAAGTGCCAGTATTTCTTGGCCGAGTTGCAGTCGCGCTGGATGTTGCCGATGACTTCCGAGTAAACCTTGGTGGCGGTGTCGAAGCCGAAAGAGGTTTCGATGCACTCGTTCTTGAGGTCGCCGTCGATGGTCTTGGGGCAACCGATAACCTGGATGCCTGCGCCGATGCTCTTGTAGTATTCGGCGAGGACGGCGGCATTGGTGTTTGAGTCGTCGCCACCGATGATGACGAGGGCGGTGATGCCGAGTTCCTTGCAGATTTCGAGACCTTTGTCGAACTGCTCTTTTTCTTCGAGTTTGGTGCGGCCCGAACCGATGATGTCGAAGCCGCCGGTGTTGCGGTATTCGTCAATGATGGCCGAGGTGAGCTCGATGTATTTGTGGTCGACGAGACCGCCGGGGCCCATGAGGAAGCCGAAGAGGCGGCTGTCGCGGTGAATCTTCTTGATGCCGTCGAACAGACCGCAGATAACGTTGTGGCCGCCGGGAGCCTGGCCGCCCGAGAGGATTACGCCGACATTGACGGGCTTGCCGGCGGTGGGATTGGCGTTTTTCTCGAATTTGAGTTCGGGAAGGCCGTATGTGTTGGGGAAGAGCTGGTGGATTTCTTCCTGATTTGCCACAGACTGGGTGGGTTTGCCCTCAACGGCCTTTACGGCGCCGGTGAGAACGACGGGGAGTTTGGGTTTGTAAGCCGCGCGGGCTTTCTGCAAAGGACTCTTTTTCATTAGAAATGAGTTTTATTGGATGGTGTTAATGTTATTAAAATCAAGCCGGAGGGATTATTCCCACTCGATGGTTGCCGGTGGCTTTGAGGAGATGTCGTAGGTTACGCGGTTCACTCCGCGCACTTTGTTGATTATGTCGTTTGACACCTTGGCAAGGAATTCGTAGGGGAGGTGTGCCCAGTCGGCGGTCATGGCGTCGGTCGATGTGACGGCACGGAGGGCTACGGCGCTTTCATAGGTGCGTTCGTCACCCATTACGCCAACACTCTGGACAGGGAGCAGGATGACGCCGGCCTGCCATACCTTGTCGTAGAGACCCCACTGGCGCAGACCGCTGATGAAGATGTCATCGGCTTCCTGCAATACACGCACTTTTTCGGGGGTAATGTCGCCGAGGATGCGGACTGCCAGGCCTGGGCCGGGGAAGGGGTGGCGGGATATGAGGTGCTCGGGCATGCCGAGGGCGCGGCCCACGGCACGGACTTCATCCTTGAAGAGCCATTGCAGGGGCTCGCACAGGCTGAGGTTCATTTTTTCGGGAAGGCCGCCGACGTTGTGGTGGCTCTTGATGGTCGTGCCGGTGATTGAAAGCGACTCGATGCGGTCGGGGTAGATGGTGCCCTGGGCGAGCCACTTGACATCGGTGAGCTTGTGGGCTTCGTGGTCGAAGACGTCGATGAAGCCTTTGCCGATTATTTTGCGTTTGCGTTCGGGGTCGGTGACACCGGCAAGTTCGCTGAAGAATTTCTCGGAGGCGTCAACGCCGATTACGTTGAGGCCGAGGCAGCGGTAGTCGTCCATCACCTGACGGAATTCGTTTTTGCGCAGCAGGCCGTGATCGACGAAAATACAGGTGAGGTTGTCGCCGATGGCGCGCGAAATCAGCACGGCAGCAACCGACGAGTCAACGCCGCCGCTGAGACCGAGGACAACCTTGTCGTCGCCCAGCTGTTCGCGGAGGGCCTTGACAGTGGATTCGATGTATGCGTCGGCGCTCCAGTCGCCTTTCGAGCCACAGATGCCGTGTACGAAGTTGCCCAGCAGGCGTGTGCCACAGGTCGAGTGGAATACCTCGGGATGGAACTGCACGCCCCATTGCTTTTTACCTTCAACGTGGTAGGCGGCGCAGGGGACGTCCTCGGTGGAGGCTATGATCTTGAATGATTCGGGCAGACGGGTTATGGTGTCGCCATGGCTCATCCAAACTGTCTCGCCGGGCTCTATGCCTTCGAGCAGCGAGTCGGCGTCGACGCGGGTGAGGATGGCGCGGCCATATTCACGCGAGGGAGCGCCCTCGACGCTTCCGCCGTTCTGATAGGCCATCATCTGGGCTCCGTAGCATATGCCGAGCACGGGGTACTTGGCCACGATGGGGGCTACATCCACTTTGAAAGCCTTTTCGTCATAGACCGAGAAAGGACTGCCCGAAAGAATCACGCCGATAACGTCGGGGTCATCGGCGGGGAATTTGTTATAGGGCACAATTTCGCAATAGGTGTTCAATTCGCGGACACGGCGGCCGATGAGCTGCGTGGTCTGCGAACCGAAGTCAAGAATAACAATCTTTTGAGGCATAAGCGCTTTGGAAAGTGAGTTCCGATTATTTTTTTACGCTCGCAAAGTTACAAAAAAAAAGCGATATGCCAAAAAGTAGTGTTTTAAAATTTATAACTCAGCAAAAGGGCAACATTGTTTCGGTGAACGTGGAGGGTGCAGGGGCCGTCTGTTATCGTGGCCACATTGGTGAGGCCGAAGGCGGCGGAAATCCCCACGCAATAGTGCTCGCGGTAGGTCAGGCCGGCGAAGAAACTCCACTGGAGATCCACATGGTTGAAGCCACGGCCGAAAAGGTTGACGGGTTTGTCGGGCTCGATGACTTCGGCCGAGAAATTGGGCGAGGCGTGCTCGCGGGCGTAGACGTTGATGTTTATGGCCGGACCGGTGGCCACCGCAAGCTCGAAGTCGCCGGGAAGCTTGAAGTTATACCCTGAATAGACAGGCACCCTTACGCCGAAATTCTTGATGGTTCCTTCGTAAAGAGTGCCGTATTCGGGAATGAAATCCGTGCCCATTGTGTTGTAGAAGCCCCCGAGGCCGGGCGAGATGAACCAGCGCGAGGTCAGGTAGTAGGTATAGGCTATGGTGAAAGTGGCTCCGCCGCCGGTTGACCAGCGGCCCTGGCTGCCGGTCGGGGTGGTGAGCTCGAACGCAAGATGGGCCGACCATCCGTGACGAGCGGGGTTCTCTGCGAGCGTAGGATTTGCGCCAATTGCCTGGGCGCCCGAAGTGGCCGCGCAGGAGATGAACAGAACAAGTGGAATCAGTCGGCTAATCATAGAGAGTGCGTTTTTATAGATTTATAACATTCGCCCCGAAGTTTGGTTTGTGGATTTTATATAAAATATGTAACTTTGCGGCGACTATAATTTATAGTGACAATATTGAACCAACATGTTGAAGAAATTTTTCATCTCGATGCTCGGCACAATCGCCGGCTTTTGGATTTCGCTGTTCCTCGCCGTTATCGTCGGCGTGGCCGTGGTGGGGGCAATAATTGCCTCGGGCAGCGGAAGCAAACCTGAAATAAGCAAGAACTCCATACTCTATCTTGACCTCTCGGGCAATATCCCTGAACGCTATCAGCCCGCCGACATCTGGCAGATGCTGCGCGACGTTGACGGTAGCGGTGAAGCTCTTGCCGACATACTTTCGGCAATCCGTCTTGCAAAGAACGATGCGAAAATCAACGGCATATACATCAACGCACAGGGCGCGGCAGCCGGTATGGCGAGCCGCGAGGAGATTGTGGCTGCCTTGCGCGACTTCAAATCGTCGGGCAAGTGGATTTACGCATATTCCGACGGCTATTCACAGGGCGATTACCTGATGTCGGCTGTGGCAGACAGTGTGTTCCTCAATCCCATCGGCGGAGTGGACGTGCATGGCGTCGCCACAAGCATACCCTTCTTCAAAGGACTGATGGACAAGCTCGGGGTGAAGATGCAGATTGTGCGCGTCGGCACGTTCAAAAGTGCTGTCGAGCCGTTCATGACTACCGAGATGAGTCCCGCCTCGCGCCTGCAGAATCAGGTGATGGTGGACTCGTTGTGGCAATACATGACGTCTGTTATCTCCGAATCGCGTGGAGTGACCGCTGCCTCCGTGAACCAGTGGGCTGACTCGCTCCTGTCGACCCGTTCAGGTCAGGGAGCGCTTGACGTGAAGGCCGTGAGCGCCCTGCGCTACCGCCGTCAGGTTGAAGCCACCCTCCGCGCCAAAAGCGATGTTGATGATGACGACGACCTGCCTCTTGTAACTCCTTCCGACTATATGGCCGCTCAAAAAACTTTCTCGGCCAATAAGAAGCATGTAGCCGTGCTTTTCGCATGCGGCGACATCGTTGACAGCGGTGAAGGCGGAATCGTAGGTGAGAAGATGGTTCCGGAAATACTGTCACTGGCCGACAATGACAATGTAAAGGCCATGGTGCTCCGCGTCAATTCAGGCGGTGGCTCGGCTTTCGCTTCCGAGCAGATTTGGGAAGCGCTCGAATATTTCAAGTCGCGTGGCAAAACCCTTTACGTGTCGATGGGCGACTATGCCGCATCAGGCGGATATTACATTTCGTGTGGCGCCGATAAGATTTTTGCAGACCGAACCACGCTGACCGGTTCAATCGGCGTGTTCGGAATGATTCCCGACTTCTCCGGGCTTGTCACAGACAAACTCGGCGTGCGGTTCTCGATTGTCGAGACCAACCCGAACGCTGCTTTCCCCGACCCGATGAAAGCAATGACTCCCGAGCAGGCAGCTCTAATGCAGGGTTCGGTCGAGCGCACGTATGACCTTTTCACCTCGCGGGTTGCCGAAGGACGCGGTATCAGTCAGGATTCCGTTAAGTCCATAGCCGAAGGCCGGGTATGGACAGGCGGAGCAGCACTGCGTCTCGGTCTTGTTGACGCTATGGGCGGCCTCGAAGCCGCTGTTGAAGAGGTGGCTGCCAAGGCTGGACTGGATAGCGATAACGTTGTTTACTATCCTGCCGTTGACGATAAATTCCTCAACCAGTTCATCGCCGAGGCCCGCAAGAGCGTCAGCATAGGTTCTATGGAAGTCAGCTCGGGCGCCCTGCGCATCATGCAGTTCCTTGAAGGTCTGCGCACGATGAACCCTGTCCAGGCCCGCATGATGCCTGTCGAAGTGCAATAATCTGTTATCCCGCCGTCCATGACTTTGCGTTCCGTCATATCAAAAGTGGTGTTGCTGCCGTGTTCCAAACTATACGGCACAATCACCTTTGTGCGGAACAAAATGTTTGACTGGCGCATGCTGCCCCAGCATGAGTTTGACGTGCCGGTGGTTGTGGTGGGCAATCTTGCGGTGGGCGGAACGGGAAAAACCCCGCACACTGAATACATCGTGGAGGCGTTGCGTCGCAATTTCCATATCGCCGTTCTTTCGCGTGGCTATAAGCGTTCGACCAAGGGCTTCGTACTCGCCACTCCTTATTCAAAACCGCGCGATATCGGCGACGAGTCGTTCCAGATGTACCAGAAGTTTGACCAGAAGGTGACGGTGGCGGTGTGTGAGGACCGAGTAGCCGGCATACGTGAACTGCTTCGGATTGATCCCGCAATCAATCTTGTCGTGCTTGACGATGCTTTCCAGCACCGCTATGTAAAGCCGGCGGTATCGGTTGTCATCACGGAATACAACCGTCCGATTTTCAACGACCACATGTTGCCATACGGTCGTCTGCGCGAGCCTGTGAGGGGCGTGAACCGCGCCGATATGATTGTGGTGTCGAAATGCCCCGACGGCCTGATGCCCCGCGATTACATGATTTATAAAAAGGACTTGAACCTGTTCCCGTACCAGGACCTGTTCTTTTCCCGTTACGCATATCAAAGCCTTGTGCCCCTATTCCCCGACCAGAGTGCGAAGGTACCGTGCCTCGACTGGATGTCAGATTCCGATTCAATCCTTGCCGTGGCCGGCATTGACAATCCGCGCCCGTTCATCCGCTATCTAAAAAGCTTCATGCCGCGGGTAAGGGTCAATATATTTTCTGACCATCACGCTTTCACCCGGAAGGATATGGAACTTCTGCTGAACCGCTTCCGCACCATGAAGGGAACCAATAAAATATTGGTGACAACAGAAAAGGACGCCGTGAGGATGGCTGCAAGCCCGTATTTCCCGCCGGAACTTCGCTCGGCCGCATATTTTCTCCCGGTCAAGGTGGAATTTTCGCAGCATGGCGAGAACGGCGCCGGATTTGAACAGGCTCTCGTGAGACGCATCCGCAACTGGCATCCCTGAAAACATTGCCCCTGTCGGGGGCGTTATACATCCGTAAAATACATAACTAAACAATTTAAAACCATGTTAGCAAAAATCAACGAAACCGCTGAATTTCTTCGCGGAAAAGTAAGCGGCGAAATGCCTAAGACCGCCATCATTCTTGGCACAGGTCTCGGCTCGCTGGTCGATTTTATCGAAGACAAACAATACATCAAATATTCAGATATTCCCAACTTCCCTGTTTCGACTGTCGAAGGTCATTCTGGTAACCTTATTTTCGGTACTCTCGGAGGCAAGCGTGTCATTGCCATGCAGGGCCGCTTCCACTACTACGAGGGTTATGACATGAAACAGGTGACATTCCCCGTGCGTGTGTTCAAGGCACTGGGTGTTGACACCCTCTTTGTGTCGAATGCCGCCGGCGGCATGAATAAGGAATTCAAGGTTGGCGACGTGATGATTATCACCGACCAAATCAACCTTTTCCCCGAGAATCCTCTCCGCGGCAAGAACTTCAACGAACTCGGCCCGCGTTTCCCGGCCATGACCGAGCCTTACAACCACCGTCTCATCGCTCTTGCCGATGAAATCGCTGCCGAGAAGGGCATCCGTGTAATGCACGGCGTGTATGTCGGCACTACCGGCCCGACGTTCGAGACCCCGGCTGAATACGAATATTTCCGCATTATCGGTGGCGACGCGGTCGGTATGTCTACCGTTCCTGAGGTTATCGTGGCCCGTCATGGCGACATGCGTGTGTTCGGCGTATCGGTAATCACCGACCTCGGCGGCAAGGACATCACCGAAGTTCCAAGCCATGAAGAAGTGCAGCTCGCAGCTGAAAAAGCCCAGCCTAATGTTGTGGCTATAATCAGTGAACTTGTAAAGCGCGCATAAACACATTATTAAATATATCAACCGGTGCGGAAGCGATGGCAGTACGCCCATCTTCCGCACCGGTTTCAAATCAATTAGAAAATAATTTTCTACTCATATATGTCTGAAATTTCATCTCTTGGCGAATTCGGCCTCATCGACCGCCTCACAGACGGCCTCAAAAACGTGAATGAATCCACATTAAAAGGTGTGGGAGATGACGCGGCAGTGATGCATTACGGCGCCGATCGGGATGTGCTCGTCACCACCGACCTGCTACTTGAAAATGTTCATTTTGACCTTACATATGTTCCACTGAAGCATCTGGGCTACAAGTCGGCAGTCGTGAATTTCTCGGATATATATGCTATGAACGGCACTCCCAAGCAAATCACTGTGTCGCTCGGTATATCGAGCCGTTTCACCCTGGAGCATATCGAGGAACTTTATGCCGGTATCCGTCTGGCATGCGAGTTTTATGGGGTAGACCTTGTCGGCGGTGACACATCGGCGTCGCATCAGGGACTTGTCATTTCAATAACATGTCTTGGCGAGGCCGCCCGTGATAAAATCGTTTACCGTGACGGCGCCAAACCGACAGATATAATCTGCGTGTCGGGCGACCTTGGGGCGGCATACATGGGTCTGCAGCTGCTCGAGCGCGAAAAGGTGGCGTCGGCCGGACGCAAGGATTTCGTTCCTGATTTCTCGGGTAAGGAATATCTTGTGGAGCGCCAGCTGAAGCCCGAGGCCCGAAAGGACATCGTCAAGGAGCTTGCCGAGGCCGGAATAAAGCCGACGGCCATGATGGACGTGTCTGACGGACTGTCGTCTGAGCTGATTCATATCTGCAAACAAAGCCATACGGGATGCCGCGTTTATGAAGACCGTATTCCCATCGACTACCAAACCGCCGTGATGGCCGAGGAGCTGAACATGAATCTCGTCACAGCCGCCCTCAACGGAGGAGAAGACTATGAACTGCTCTTCACCGTGCCGCTGGTCGACCACGACCGGGTGTCGAAACTCGACGGCGTGAAGGTAATCGGCTATGTGACTGACGAAAACCTCGGTTGTGCGATGATTGCACGCGACGGAGGCGAGATTCCGTTGCAGGCCCAGGGATGGAATCCGCTCAAAGGCGAAAAAGAGGATTAGACCGAAATTTGTGGAGCTGAAAGTTTGTCGGTTTACCGAAATGTCGTAACTTTGTCGCGTTATAGAAAAACCTAACGACTAAGAACATTCCAAGTATGATAAATCGCATTCTGATTAGAATCAAAGTGGTGCAGATACTTTATTCTTATCTGCTTTCACGAAGTGAATTTAAGATTGATGCCGCGCCACAGGGCGCATCCCGCGACCGCCGCTTTGCCTATGCTGTTTATCTGGACATGCTCTGCCTCATACAGGAACTTTCAGGCGTCCGTACAAACAATCCCGAGCGACGTCTTCCGGCAATTGACGTGCATCCCAAGCTGAAGACAAACCGTGTTGCCCGCGCATTGGCCGACAATCCCGTACTCAAACAGATTACATTCAAGAATCAGGCCGACCTCAACGCATTTGGCCCGCAATTGCAGCGCCTGTCCGATAAAATCGCCGCTGCAAATGTGTTCACGGAATATGCACGCAAGCGCACCCACAGCCTCGACGAGGATGTGAAGGTGTGGACAGTGCTGCTCGAGACCACTATATTGAAGGATGCCGAAATTGTCGCAGCGCTGCGCTCGAACCCCGACTTCTCCCTTACGGGTCTCCATTACGGAATCATGCAGGCGGTGGATACACTCCGCGCCTACAACGATGCACGGGCGATGTACCATAAGGCGAAAAAGGATCTTGACGATTCCCTCGACAAGGCATACCAGCTGTATTATGCGCTGTTCGTGCTTATCATGGAGCTCACGGCTGAGCAGGCCGACCGCCAGGAAGCTGCCAAGAACAAATACCTCGCCACTTCCGAAGACCTCAATCCTGACACCCGCCTTGTCGACAACCGTTTTGCAAAATTCCTTGCCGAGAACGAGGATTTACAGCAGTTCGTCAAAGACCATCCTTTCACATGGGTGGATTCACCGAACCTGCTTAAAAAACTTCTCGACGACGTCCTGGCATCGGACGTGTATGCCGATTACCTCAAACGCGAGTCGACCGACTGGGAGAGCGATTGCGAATTCTGGCGTTCGATTCTCCGTACCGTTGTTCTGCCGTCGGAGGCCCTTGCCGAAGCTCTTGAGGCCAAGTCAATCTATTGGAATGACGATTTGACCACCATCGGTACTTTTGTACTCAAATCCATCCGCCGCTTCGCAGGCAGCGAGGGTGGGGAAGGCGTCCGTTTCCTTCCGCAATTCAAGGACGACGAGGATGCTGAATTCGGCGCAAGGCTCTTTACATTCGCAGTAGACAACCGCGAGAAATATCGTGAATACATTGACCGTTTCATAAACCGCGACTGGGATCCAGAGCGTCTCGCTTTCATGGACATCGTAATCATGACGGTGGCGCTTGCCGAGATTATGAATTTCCCTGGAATTCCCCTGCCGGTGTCGATGAACGAGTATGTAGAAATTGCCAATACCTATTCCACCCGCCGTTCCGGTCCGTTCATAAACGGCATACTCTTCTCCGTGGTCAAGATGCTTGTCGATGAAGGTTTGCTCAAAAAGCCGTTCAGTCAGGCACAGAAAGAACAGCCGGAAGGCGAATAATCAAGAAATCTTAAACCATTAGTAAAAATGTATCTACAATTCATCCCTCTCCAGGAAGCAGCCCCTCAGGGCGGCGGCTTCAGCGGAATCATCATGATTGTCCTTCTCCTTGTTGTGTTTTGGCTTTTCATGATACGTCCCCAGCAAAAACGCCAGAAAGAAATCCGCAAGTTCCGTGAAGGTCTGTCGAAAGGCGACAAAATCGTGACTGCCGGCGGTATCTACGGAACCATCACCGATGTGCGCGAAAAGACCTTCGTGGTCGAAATCACCAAAGGCGTCTCAATCACCATTGATAAGGGCTCGGTATATCCCTCGGCAAGCGAAGCAGCCCAGGACGCCCAGCAGAACCAACAGAAATAATTTCTTGTTTAGAGAGACAAGGTAGCATCCGTGGCATATCTGCGGGTGCCCTTGTCATTTTATCAAGTATGTCTAAAACGATATAACGCATCGAGGCAATGAATCTCAAAGAACTGTTCAATCGTGCAAATGAAGTAATTCATTCCCGCCAGGGCCACAGCGTGCTGGTGTTCATGGCTTTTCTGGCTCTTTCTGCCCTCCTGTGGTGCGTTATAGCGTTCAACGACGAGAGTCAGGCCGACATACGCATGCCCGTGAGGCTTACAAATGTGCCCGACTCAGTCACGATTGTAAGCCAGGTGCCGGCCACGATGTCGGTCAGCCTTCAGGCCCGCGGTACCCAGTTGCTGAAGCTTACATGGGGAAAGGTGCCCAATTTCAATATTGATTTCAGGGTTTTCCGTTCGGACGGTGCTCTGCGCCTTACCGACACAGATCTCAAGGCCATCGCACGTTCGGCAATCGACGGGGCCAATATCATAATTGTGTCGCCTGATTCGCTGAATCTGGCATTCACCTCACAGCCCCCGGTGGTCATGCCGGTCAATCCCGATTATATCGTCACCCCGGGGCCACAGGCCACAATCTCCGGTACCCCGAGACTGTCAGCCGACTCGGTCAAGGTATATTCTATCGGGCGCCTTCCGTCGTCCATAGAGGCAATAACCACCGAGCCCATACGATTCAATTCACTTAACGAGACTACGACCAAACGTGTCAAGTTGATTGCTCCTCCAGGTTCCAGGGTCATCCCCGACAGTATTGATGTCACAATTGATGTCGAGCCTTTGATTTTCAAGACAAGGAAAGTGGCTGTCGAGGCCATAAACGTGCCCGACGGGCAGAAATTGATAACATTTCCCGCGCAGGTTGATGTAATGTATATGATTCCTGTCTCGGATTACAAGACTTCCGAGCCACGGATTCGTGTCACAGCCGACTACCGCTCCATTTCGGCTTCGTCGTCATCGCGTATGATCCGTCTGCGCATTGCCGAGGCGTCTGATAATCTGCAAAACGTCCATCTTGCAGTGGACAGCGCTGAATATATAATAGAAAAACTGGAGAAAGAGGAATAGGGTATGAGTGTTATTAAAGGTCTTGTGGCTATTTGCGGCGGAATTGGTTCCGGGAAGTCCGTCGTTTCGGAGGTGTTGAGGATTATGGGCTATCCCGTCTATGATTGCGATTCAAGAGCCAAGATGATTATGGATTGCGACGCTGGGATTCACTCGCGGCTGTGCGCGGACATCCATCCCGATGCTGTTGTCGACGGTAAAATCAATCGCCCCCTCATATCTGAGGTGGTGTTTTCGGATAATGAGGCATTGCTGCGCCTTAATGGCATTGTGCATGCAGCAGTCACAGCCGACTTAAAGAACTGGTGCGTGGATATGCGTGGTGCAGGTCACGAACGGATGTTTGTCGAGACGGCTCTTTTGCGTCAGAGCGGACTTATAGAGATTGTGGAGGATATATGGGAAATCACAGCTCCTATATATATAAGGATAGAGCGCGTGAAAAAAAGATCAGGTCTCAGCGAGGAACAGATACTTGCCCGTATAAACTCCCAACAATCCGAATCAATGGACGAAATTCCGCATAAGACAATAAAAAATGATTCAACAGCTCCTATACTTCCACAAATTCACGCATTGATTGATGAGCGTGATAATGGGTCTGCAAAGGGTTAATCCCGTCACCGGCCTCGTCAGGTCTGAAAAAAGTTGTTATGTAAGTTATTGATACACAGGGGAGGGATAAAAAAAGTATGTTTTAGAGCATAAAAAAGTTGCTGAAAAATTTGGAGGATACGGAAAAAGGGTGTAACTTTGCACTCGCTTTCGGGAACGAAGCGGCAGAGAACCTCGAAATACTAAACGAAGTTAAAAAGTTGAACAAAAATTTGGCAGATTCAAAAATTGTTCTTAACTTTGCAGCCGCAAACGGAAATCCCGGATGCCCGAGAAAATTGAGCACATTGAAAACGATTACAATAGACAAGAGTAGTACAAGAGCAAGTTATTGAAAAATAACGACCTCGTTCAATTCTTGAAACCTGATAGAGCGTATCCGCCGGGAAAGGGCGGCGGCCGGCAGGCCGCGAGACTTTAGGCAAACAACGTTAAAGAAACGTCTTGCCTTCTTGAAAAAAAAAAGA
>CAJTME010000016.1 GCA_910577315.1 uncultured Muribaculaceae bacterium
GTATTTTTTGTTTTATTTGCTGTTGCTGTATTCTAATGGCTTGAGCAACTTCGTAAAATTGCTCTATTTTAGCAAAGTCAGAGGAACTTAGTCTTGAGGCATACTTATGTTTATACTTATCCCATGCGTTTTCTTCAAAAATAGGAATAGAGTAATGGAGAGGTTGCTCATTGATCGCTTCACCAGAAACGCCTTCGGCTTTTATATACTCAATATTCTTCTCAATATTTTTAATTTGGAGAATAAGGATTGTCGTTGCTGATTTTATGCTCTTATTTTCCTTATCAAGATATATTAAGAGAGTAACAACCACAGTAATCACTAATATGAGCGTCTGGAGGAAGTTAGAATTCAGAAAGTCTGCCATATCAATATCTAATTTAATTGTCTATCTTAAACACAAAGTTACGAATTTTTTTGAAGATTTTAACGATTTAGCGTGGTGACCCGACTGATTTTCGGTTGAGGTCACCACATTTTCTGCCACCGATTATAGTTAAACTCTGTTAAAGTTTGGGGTTGTAAGGCTGTAAGGTGGGGTTGAATGATGGAATGAATATGAATTATATACTAATTTATGCTGATAATCAATACTTTACATATCTACCGAAATAGATATGCGCACACCGCGACACGCATAACAATCAATATCTCAGTAATTTACGATGGGTGTGGTGACTTTTGATTCGGATGCCCTCATCGAGCTGAAGGTTGTGGTGACTCGGAGGGGTATGGGTGAAAGAAAGACCGCTAACTCATTGAGAATTAGCGGTCTTGGGTGGTGTTACCAGGAATCGAACCGGGGACACAAGGATTTTCAGTCCTTTGCTCTACCAACTGAGCTATAACACCATCGTTTTTGTTGTGCGGGCGGCTCTTTTGCCGTTTTGCGTTGCAAAGTTACGACTATTTTTTGAATTGGCAAATTTTTCGGGGAGTTTTTTCGCAATTTTTTGTCGCGGGGGCGGAATTAGGGCGTTTCGGGCGTTGTATTTGGTGTGGGACGGGGTTGATTGAAGCGCAGTCAGCCCCGGATTCACTCATCTATTAATTTAAATGTATGATATGAAGAAATATCTGATTATGTTTGTGGTGGCCATGATGGCCACCTTGAGTGCGAGTGCCGACAAGTACACCATCAACCGCGAGAACCTGCCTGAGGCGGCGCGTGAGATGCTCGACGAGTATTTCCCGAAGGCCAAGGTGGGGATGATCAAGGTTGACCGTCATCTGTTGAAGAAAACGGACTATGACGTGAAGCTTGTCAACGGCACCAAAATCGAGTTTGACAATTCGGGCAAGTGGACTTCGGTCGACTGCAAGACCCGCGAGGTGCCGGAGGGGCTGGTGATGAAGGCCATCCGCACTTATGTGAAGAAAAATTTCGCCGATGTGAAAATCGTGAAGATTGTCAAGAAGACGACTTCGTTTGAGATTACCCTTTCTGACGGCGTGGGGCTGAAATTCTCGCGCCTGGGCCAGTTCAAGGGCGTCATTGATATTTGACGTCCCACAGGAACAGAGGCTCGGGAGGCATGGATGTGCCTGCTGCGCAGCGGTCTTTGGCGGCGACGATGTCGGCCAGGCCCGCGCAGTCGAGTTTTCCCCGGCCCACGTCGACAAGGGTGCCGACGACGGCGCGCACCATGTTGCGCAGGAACCGGTCGGCCACGATCTCGAAATACCAGCGCTCGCCGTCGATGGGAATCCACCGGGCGGCGCGCAGGTCGCAGATGTTGGTCTTGACGTCGGTGTGAAGTTTTGAAAACGATGTGAAGTCGCGGCGCCCGAGCAGGGTTGCCGCGGCTTTGTTCATGGCGTCGAAGTCGAGGGTGGCCGGAGCCTGCCACGACAGGGGGCCGAGGAAGGGGTTCTTGGCGGTATGGACGAAGTAGCGGTACGAGCGCTCGGTGGCATCGAAGCGGGCGTGGGCGTCGGGAGCCACGGGCGTGATGCTGCGGAAGGCTATGTCGCGCCCGCAGATTGAGTTGAGGCTGCGCAGGAAGCGGTCGTCGGCGGGGAAGCCGTCGGGCAGGTCGAGGTGGGCGACCATGGTGCGGGCGTTGACGCCGGCGTCGGTGCGCCCCGCGCCGACGATTGGCACGGGACGGCGCACGAGTTTGGCTAGGGCGTCCTCGATGGTTGATTGGACGGTGACCACTCCCGGCTGCACCTGCCATCCGTGGAACGGCGCGCCGCGGTAGGCGAGTTCGAGGAAATAGCGCATCAGTCGCGTTCGAGATATGTGTAGCCGAACAGGCCGGCGCGGTAGGTTGACACGAAGTCGCGTCCTTCCTCGGGCGATATTGTGCCGGCCTTCATCGAGGCGGTGACCCATGCCTCGACGTTGCGGACGAGCTTCTTGGGGTTGAACTGCACGTATTCGAGCACCTCGTCGACGCTTTCGCCCTCGATGATCTGGTCGATTTCGTAGCGGTCCTTGTAGACGCTGATGTGGACGGCGTTGGTGTCGCCGAACAGGTTGTGCATGTCGCCGAGGATTTCCTGATAGGCGCCCACCAGGAATACGCCCAGGTAGTAGGGCTCGCCGGGCTTGAGCGAGTGGACGGGTAGGGCGCCGCGGTTGCCCTGGGCGGTGATGAAGTTGGCGATTTTGCCGTCAGAGTCGCAGGTCATGTCCTGGATGGTGCAGGTGCGGTTGGGCTTCTCGTCGAGGCGCGCCAGGGGGATGATGGGGAAAATCTGGTCGACGGCCCATGCGTCGGGCAGCGACTGGAACAGGGAGAAGTTGCAGAAGTACTTGTCGGGAATCATCTTGGCGATTTTGCGCAACTCGTCGGGCACGTGTTTCATCGTGTCGGCGATTTCGCCCACCTCGCGGGTGATGCTCCAGAACAGTTTCTCGATTTGAGCGCGGGTGGTGAGGTCGAGCATGCCCAGCGAGAACAGGTCGAGGGCTTCCTCGCGTATCTGGAGGGCGTCGTGCCAGCTCTCGAAAAGGTTCTGCCGGTCGAGTTTGTCCCAGATACTGAACAGCTCGCGGGCCAGTTCGTGGGCCTCGGGGTCGATTTCCATGTCGTCGCGCCATCGGGGCAGCTCGGCGGTCTCGAGCACCTCGAGGATGAGGATGGAGTGGTGGGCCGTGAGCGAGCGTCCGCTCTCGGTGATTATGTTGGGCTGCTTGAGGTCGTTTTTGGAACAGGCCTCTACGATGGCCGATATTGCGTCGTTGGCATATTCCTGGATGGAATAGTTCATCGAGCTTTCCGACGATGACGAGCGTGTCCCGTCATAGTCCACTCCGAGGCCGCCGCCGATGTCCATGAAGTCGATGTCGAAGCCCATTTTGGAGAGCTGCACGTAGAATTGCGTGGCCTCGCGCAGGGCGTTCTTTATCACGCGGATTTTGGTGATCTGGCTGCCGATGTGGAAGTGGATGAGCTTCAGGCAGTCCATGAGGTTGCGTTTCTGCATTATGGCGATTGCCTCGAGCAGTTCCGACGAGTTCAGTCCGAACTTTGACGAGTCGCCGCCGCTCTCGCTCCATTTTCCCGACCCGGTCGAGGAGAGCTTTATGCGGATTCCGATGTTGGGCTTGATGCCGAGGCGCTTGGCGATGTCGGCGATGAGGCGCAGCTCGTTGAGCTTTTCGACCACGAGATATATCCGCCGTCCCATCTTCTGGGCCAGCAGGGCCAATTCGATATAGTTGGCGTCCTTGTATCCGTTGCAGATGATGAGGGCGTTCTCGGCGATGTTGGTTGCGAGCACGGCGTGGAGCTCGGGCTTGGAGCCGGCTTCCAGGCCGATGTTGAATTTCTTGCCGTATGTGACGATTTCCTCCACCACGGGACGCATCTGGTTCACCTTGATGGGGTAGATCATGTAGTTGTTGGCCTTGTAGTCGTAGGTCTCGGCGGCCTGATGGAAGCAGTTCGATATTTTCTCGATGCGGTTGTCGAGGATGTCGGGAAAACGCAGCAGCACCGGCGCCGAAATGTCCTTGATTTTCAGCTCGTCCATTATTTCGCGCAGGTCAACCGACGCATATCCCGCGCGCGGGGTCACGCACACATGTCCGCGGTCGTTGATAGAGAAATAGTTACGGCCCCAGCCGTTGATGTTATACAGCTCCGCGCTGTCGTCAATGCGCCATCTTCTCATTCGGCAAATATAAGTTATAGGTAATAGTGTTATGTATTCAGCCTGCAAAGTTAGCAAATAAAACCATTGGTATAGCCGCGTGGGTGAAAATAATGTTTGCGGCTCGACATTTTTTGCGTTTTTTGTGTTTTCGGTCTGGGCAGGTCGGTGATATGGTCAACCTGCTTGTGTTCCTTGATTTTATTTTGGAGCTGATTGTTTGAATTTTAGGATTAATTGTGTTACTTTTGTATATTAATTTGTGTGTTAAGTGAGTGAACGAAATTGGTTATGGTAAATTCTAAACATTTCAATGACGTCTCCGTCCTCTTTCTTCAGTTACAGCACTACGGCTATGTGCCTTCAAGACGAGGGCGGAATCGCTCATCGAAACATTCATAATTTTACTATAAAAATTTCGCTCGCTCACTTGTTGAATTAATTATTGTGTGTTTTAAATTTGATCATTATGGCTGACTTTAAATCTGAATTGTTTCAAGAATCTGATTTCCCGATGTCGGACATCCTGTTCGACATGATAATGGATGTGGGGCATGAGAAGGTGTTTGAACGGGGAGAATCCATAATACGGGCTGGCTCCACGGTGCCTGATGTGTTCATAATATATGACGGGGTGGTGAAGGGTTTCCTGAACCTCAACGGTGTCGAGAAAATATTGTATTTCGGCAGTTGTGGTACTTTGTTGACCACTATGCACTCGTTCAGTTGTTCCCAACCTTCGGTGATAGATGTTGAAGCGTGTACGAAAGTGACGGCCATATGTGTGTTGAAACAGGATTTTGACCACTTGATGGACACATCCATTGAGTTCTGCAAGTGGATTGCAGGGATATTTTCGCGTAGGTGCTATTATCAGGAGGTAAAGGCAAAAATCATGTGCGGCGATTCCAAATGGCGTTATCGTTGGATACAGAAATGTAGGCCAGAGCTGTTACAGAATGTACCGCAAAAGTCCATTGCCTCCTATCTTGGAATAACGGAGCAGCATCTGAGCCGCATCCGGCGTAGCCTGCACATTTTATAGCGAGAAATCGGGCCATTCCTGATTTATTAACATTTGTTATTTTTTATAGGGGGGATATTGCGGTAATTTGCAACCTCAACAACCAATATCATCATCTTATGAAAAGAATATTCCTTTTGTTGTTTACCGTCCTGGCGTTTGGAGCCGGGGTTTATGCGTCTGTACGCCATCCGGCTCCGCATTCAGGCCAGCGTCGCATTGAGGGCGGCTGCCTTCGGCCTGAGGGACAATTCAAACGAATGAAATCGCATTCGGGAGTCCTATATGGGCGGAAATCGTTTGAAGGCATTACGAAAGTCATGCCACAAGGCGATCAGGCAGTTTACGGCTATCTCTCATATTCCTCGCGTCCTGGTTTCCTGCCCGGCATGTATATGCTGACTGACTCTGGTTATGAGTTGGAATGGGTGGATCCGTTCTTTACGGATTATGAGGTCAAGATACAGAGCGGTTATCTGCTTGATGACAAAGTTTGCGGGTATGCTGTGGATACGTTCATGGGATATCTTTTCGCATCATATTATGTAGAGGTCGATTTCACTGACGGCGAGTTGCTGGTTTATGAGGAGATGCCTTACGAGGGAGGCTATTTCATAACTCTCGCGTATAATCATGATGATGAGACGATATATGGCTACGGTATCGACGGAAACGATGATCCATGCTTTATGAAAGTAAATCCGTCAGAGCCTACCAGAATTGAACCCGTCAAGTCCCTTTATAGCAACGATGAGTTGTGCTATTCACTGACTTTCAATACTGTGGATGGAAACCTGTATGGGGTGAACCGCATTCACGAATTCGTGCGCATTGACGCTAGTGGGGAGCAGGTCGTGATAGCCAAAGTTCCTTTTGCCGAATATGCCGAGCCGTTCATCTCTGGACTTGTCTACGTGCCGTCAAAGGACTTGTTTTATTGGCAAGCTACGCTGCTCGACGGTTCTACGGGGCTATACACCATCACTCCTGCCGGCGAGGTGACGTCGGTTGTGGACTGTCCGTATGAAGAGGAATTCAACTTTTTAGTCACACGGGACCAACCGGTCAATCTTGAAGTGCCTTTGCATCCTGAAATCAAATCGGTAGATTACGCACGGGGCGCGCACACTGGAAGTGTCTCCATTGTTATGCCTTCGGAATGCAAGAACGGCGAGCCCATTCTTGGCAAGTCGGAGTATGCCGTGGCGGTTGACAATGTGAATATGGCCACAGGGTTGGCTTCGCCGGGCGAGACGGTCGTGGTCAATCTCGGCGAAGCCTTGGCCGACGGCTATCATATGTTCACTGCCTGGGCAAACTATGAAGGGCATAGGAGCCCCTCGGTGTCCAAACGCGCGTACATAGGCAATGATGTGCCGCTTCCTCCTGCCGGTGTAAAGCTGACGGCCAGGGGGGTGGAGTGGCAGCCTGTGACATCGGCCGAGGGTATGCACGGCGGATATGTTGAGCTTGATAAGCTGGTTTATGTGGTGAGCCTCAATGGCGAACAGATTGGTGAGACCTCTGGGACATCGTTTGCAGTTGAGTTGTCCGAGGCCAGTATGACCGCATATACTGCTGCCGTATATGCTAAGTGCAACGGATTTGAGAGTGCTCAGGCATATTCAAACAAGATAGTCGAGGGCGAGCCCCTGTCGCTCCCGGTATCGATGGCGCCTACAGAGGAGGATTTTGAACTTATGACTGTGTACGACTCAAATTCTGACAATGAGGAAGATGACCGTAAATGGACTCATTCGAATTTCTATCTGGATGGCAACCAAGTATGGATTGTACCTAACTCATACGCAGACGTATCCAGCGTGGATTATTTGTTCCTGCCTTATTTCAGTATTGAGGATTCTGAGAAATATTATACGTGGAGCATGGAGGCAAAGGGAGATGCGGATGATACGTCCAACGAGGTGTTTGAGGTATATCTGTGTAATTCACTGTTGCCGGATGGCGTTATTGGCATGATAATGAATGTGGAAGACCTTACGCGGGAATTCAAGACGTATGAGGCCACCTTCAAAGTACCTGAGCCTGGGGTATACTCTGTAGCGTTGTTCTATGGTTCGCGTTATGTTGAGAATGATGACTATGAACTCGGCGGTGTAAATGCAAGGAATTTTATCATCGCAGACAATGGCTTAGAGGCCCAGTCTCCCGGGCGTGTATCGGAACTTATGGCTGTGCCTGCCGGATTGGGCGCGCTGAAGGCTTCCGTTTCGTTTACATTTCCGACTGAGGACATTTCAGGAAACCCGCTCTCGCCCGACATGGTTTTGACAGCCCGTGTTGATTGCGCCGGTGGGGTGAATGTAAGTGGGAAGCCTGGTCAAAAGATCGATGGCGTGGATGTGGAAACTTGTCAGGGAGACAACACCGTGTCGGTGTCGGTGTCCGATACCGAAGGCCGCAATGGGCTGAAAGTGTATGTTAACGTGTATACTGGGGTGGTTAAGCCTGGCCCGGTGAAGTCTATCCGTATGGAAGCTTCCTCTGATATGAGAACCGTGCACATGTCCTGGGACGGACCGGAGTGTGGAGCTGACGGAGGTTATATCAATCCGGAAACGGTAACATATAATATCCATGCCTTGACGTCTTCACCGTGGGGCGACATGTGGGAAGTGATTGACGAGGTTGGTACCGCAACATCATACTCTTATGTTCCCTCGGAGCAAAACATGCAGTATTTGGGCATATCAACGGCCAACGAAGCTGGAACGACCGAGGATTTGAGATATTCTTCCGTGCTGGCTGGTCCACCATATACGCTGCCATTCACAGAATCTTTTGAAGGTTCGGAGTATTCCATGACCGATACGGAACCTTGGATGATTTACTCTGTTTCGGATGTGGATCATGAAGGTGAGTGGGTGCTGAGGTATCTTGCCGACCAGGAACCTTACCTATGGCAAGGTAGCAATGAGAAAGCGCTGTTTGCCGTTACGGACGTCCAGGATGGTCAGATTCGTCTTGGAATGCCGAGATTCTCGACTGAAGGAGACGGGAACGTGGTGATGGCCATGGAGATGTATGTGGTCGGAGGCGCAGAGTTAGTTCTCAAAGGCGAGGCGTTTGATATGGTGGCCCCGGTATCCATTGATCTTCCGCATGTGCAGACCGCCGGAGGTCAATGGCGGGAGGTATGCGTGGCGTTGCCGCCAGCTTTGTCAAATGCCCCGTGGGTGCAGCTTTATCTGGACGCCTTTATGCCTGATACGAAATCGTATGTGGGGGTGAGGAATGTGCGCGTTACCGTGTCGGCCGGTGTCAACTCCCTGTTGGGTCTGTCTGAAGGATGTTGGGCGACCGGAGGTAATGGAACTATCACAATACACTCCGATAGAGAAGCCACGGTGGTTTCACCATCGGGAAAAATCGTCAAGAAAGTGAAGGGCGGTACTGTTATGGAGGTAGTTCCGGGAGTGTATGTGGTTGACTTCGGAGATAAAGCCTGCAAAGTAGCTGTTAAATGACAGACTCCCATAGGATACTGTATGAAACAGGCGGAAAGACAAAATCTTCCGCCTGTTTTTGTCATCGCATTTTTATTTTGGATGAAAGTGTAAAAATATATTAAAAACGTTTGCCATTCCGTGAGAAATGCTTAACTTTGCAGCTGCTAAGTCAATCGGGGTGTAGCACAGTTGGCTAGCGCGCCACGTTCGGGACGTGGAGGTCGGAAGTTCGAGTCTTCTCACCCCGACAGATTTTTCAGGAATCGGGTTTAACTCACTGAGTTAAACCCGATTCTTTTTGTTGTGTGGACCGGGGCGGAGCGGCGGATTTATGGAAACAAAGAGCTTTTAATGCACAATGTTTTGTTTTTCAATGTTTTATTTATAAATTTGCGGATGTAGACGGGTCAAAATCGGAACAGCATGAAACTAATAGAATTAAACCTCCATAAAATTATAGACATCTGTCGTCGTTTCCACGTACGAAGGCTTTGGGTTTTCGGCTCCATCCTTACGCCGCGTTTCAATAGCTCGAGCGATGTCGATTTTTGCGTGGATTTTTATTGGGACAATATACCGCTGCTTGATTCGGCAGATAATTTTTTCGGATTTCAAGAAGCATTAGAGGTGCTTCTTGGCCGGAAAATAGATTTGACGGATGACAGCGCCGTACGTAATCCTTACTTTCGGGCCGAACTCAACGAAACACGTAAACTACTAATCGAATTTTGAAAATTGATCCTGCGATTATAATATCCAATGCAAAACAAATCGTGGGTACGCGGAATTATTTGATTCACGGTTATGACAGTTTAAGGCTTGAAATGATTTGGGCCATAGTAATTAATGATTTGCCTAAACTTAAACAGGAGGTTATGGCATTATTGAACGGTTACGAACCCGGGACCGGCTTGGAGCGGCGGCAGTTATCGCTCCCTGACGCTCAGCATGTAGCCGAAGCCGCGTTGGTTGACGATGCGGATGTCGGGGTCGTGGCGCAGGGCGCGGCGCAGTTTGTGGATGTAGCCGTGGAGGGAGTTGCGGTTGCTGACCTCGTCCCGGCCCCACACCGCAATCATGAGGGCCGATGCGTCGACGGTCCGGCCGATGTTGGCGGCCAGTTTTTCCAGTAGTCGGGCCTCGATATTTGAGATTTCCGTTTCCTTCCCGTTGAATATCAGCAGCTGGGCGGTGGAGTCGAAACGGTAGCCGCCGATTACGTACGTTGAGCTGGCGCTGCGGCTTGTGGCTTTATTCCGCAGCAACGCCTTTATGCGGACCAGCAGCTCGCGGAGTTCAAACGGTTTCTTGAGATAATCGTTGGCGCCGATGTCAAAACCTTGTTCGACATCGTCGATGGTGCTCTTGGCCGTCAGGAAAATGATGGGGACGTCGGGCGATGTGCGCCGTATTTCCTTTGCCATGGCGAACCCGTCCATGCGGGGCATCATCACGTCGGCGACGACGAGGTCGGCGCCCGCCGCGCGGTATTCCGCCAGGCCGCCAATGCCGTCGAAAGCCGCCGCGACCTCATAGCCCTGCTGGCGCAGCGTGTCGCACACGATGAGCGACAGGTCGCGCTCGTCCTCGACAAAAAGTATCTTAGCCTTCATTTCTTATCTTTTGATGTGTCAAGGGGAGTAATCCCGATATTATTCTTGCATCTGATGGTGAACACCGTGCCCTGGCCCTCCCGGCTCTTTACCGAGATGAGCCATCCCATCTTTTCGAGCACGTGCCGGGCATAGTACAGCCCGATGCCGTATCCGCGCACATCCTGGCGGTTGCCGTGCGGCACACGGTAGAACTTGTCGAAGATGAACGGAAGGCTTTTCTGGGGGATGCCTATGCCGTTGTCGGCCACCTCGATGCTGTCCTCGCGTATCGAGAGCCGTATCGCCACGCAATCGCCCGAATATTTGATTGCGTTGTCTACAAGGTTGTTCAGCACGTTGGAAAGGTGCGGTTTATCAGCCCTCACGATGACATCGTGCGGCGCGTCGACATCAATCGAAATATCCTTGTCGGCCCTCAACTGCTGGGCTTCCGCGATTTCCCGTGCGAGTGCCCCCAGGTCGATTTTCTCGGGTTTCAGCGTCATCGTTTTCCTCCGCTCCATGCTCATGGCGAGGATGTTCTCAACGAGTTCGCCGAGACGTTTCAGCTGCGCGAGGGCTATCGTTAGGTAAGCCTTTTTCTTCTCGGGGTCGTTGGAGGTGTCGTAGTTCAGCAACGCGTCGTTTGCCGAATATGCGATTGAGACCGGCGTTTTCAGTTCGTGGGTCATGTTGCTGACAAAATCGTCCTTCATTTCCTCGATGGTGCGCAGTTCCGACACCGTGTGGAACAGATACCTGAACGCCGCCGCAAACGCCACCATCAGCAGCAACATCGTGACAATCACCCCCGCCATCTGCGACAGGATGTGGCGGGTGAGCGGAGTCATATACGCCTTGTAATATATCCCTTGGTTGGGGTTGATGCTTATGCGGAAGGTGTCGAGTCCGGATTTCACCGAGGCCTTGGGATTGGCGGATATGACCGAGTCGTTGCCGTTCACCACCTCGACAACCAGAAGCTCCGGGTATATGAACCTGTAGGCGAGCTGATTGCGCAGGACGCTGTCCATCACTGCCATGTCATAGGGTATGTACCGGTCCATTATCGCATGAAACTGCCGGCTCATGGCGTCAACCATCTGGTTGGAGTATGAACCGTTTTCAGACATCATTGCCTTCTCCTCAATGACCGTTCCGTCGGCCTCGGTCCTTACCGATATTAGCTGTCCGTTCCCGTCCCTGTATGTTGACGCCTCGGCCTTCCTCGGGGCGTGCGCTTCTCCGGTTTCTTCCTGCATCAGCACGTTTGATGTGAGCTCCTGCGCCCTTCCGGCGCGGTACATCAGGTCGTCAATATCGGCGTCGGACATCGCCGCCATCACCTCGCGCTCCACGTCCTTCCTGATGGAATTGTAGAGCTGCGCGAGATAATAAACATTGCAGCCGAATATCACCGCGATGACCGATATGAAGATTATGGAATTGACTCGGAACTTTTTCATACGCGAAGTTACCGATTATATTCCATATCTCCGCACGGAATGTGACCGATTTAAGACTAAATAAGGATGGAAGTAAGACAAAATAAGGCAGGCGGGTTCATGCCTCGGCGTCCCGGGCGAGCAGGTCGATGTAGCGGCGGGCGACGGCTTCGCCCGAAAAGCGCGCGGCGCCGGCGGCGAGCCTCTCGGCGGGGATGGGCTGGGTCAGTGCGCGCGTCAGTGCGCGGGCCAGTGCGCGGGCGTCGGTTGGGTCGGTGCCGGCCGAATAGCCTGTGGCGCCGTCGCTGATGATGTCGGCGCGGCCATCGTGGGTGTACCCGACGGGGGTGGCGCCGGCGGCCTGCCCTTCGAGCAGGGTTGCGCCGAACGATTCGTAGGATGACGACGACAGGACGATGTCGGCATGGGCCATGACAGCGCGGACGGTGGTCTCGCCGACGGGCCCGAGGGCGATGTGGGGCATGGCGAGGCCGTCGAGGGCGTGCGGGTCGCGGATGGCGCCGACAAACACGGCCACCGCGTCGGCGTTGAGGCTGTTGAGGGCGTCGATGGCTACTGGGAGCCCCTTGATGGGGTCGTCGAGGCGGGCCGCGCACATGACAATCAGTTTTTTATTGTCGGGCAGTCCGAGCGAGGCGCGTGTCGCGGCTGCCGGGCGCGAGTATTCCGCCACGGGGAAGGCGACGGGAATGGTCGTCACGTCGCGCTTGCCCAGCAGGGACGATTCGGCGGCCTTACGGGTGAGCCATGAGCTCACCGACACAAAGCGTATGCCCGCGCCGCCGTAGAGGGCGTCCTTGCGATCAAAGCAGCGGGCGCTGAGGTCGTGCGGGCCGGCGCCGCTTCCCAACAGGGGGCAGTCGTGGCAGCGGGTGGTGAAATTGGGGCAATCCCCGGCGTGATGGCAGATGCCGGTGAGGTTCCACATGTCGTGCATCGTCCACAGGGTCGGTTTGAGCGCCGCGATTCTGCCGATTTCGTCAAGCGAGAGCATCCCCTGGTTCACCCAGTTGAGAATCACGGCATCAGCCTGGCGGATGAGCGGATGCTGGCTCAGGGGGAGGCCGCATGTGGCGATCGATGCCTTGAACAGGTTGGCTTTCGAGAAACCGTTGTGCAGGAAAATGTCGAGGTGCTCGGCCAGGAACGGAAGGCGCGAGCGCCAGCGGGGTGCGGCCTGTACAACGAAGGGCGAGTCGCCCGACTTGCGCGTCACGAGCATGCGGGCGTCCACGCCGAGGGCGCGGAGGGCCTGCATGAGGCGGAAGGTCACGACCGAGGCGCCCCCGAGGGTGTCGCTGTGGTTGACGAGGGTTATTTTCATGCTCTCTTTTTGTGGCGTCCGGGAATCGGGAGGCCCTCACGGTAGACGATGAGGCCCACGAAGCCCGCGAGGATGAAGAACCGAATTATGGCGTTGGGCACGGCCCAGGGGGTGAGGCAGTACATGCCGAGTACGTAGAGGACGGCGGCGATGCCGAAATATGAGAGGATGCGCCCAGTCTGGTAGGGGATGGGATATTTCTTCTGCCCCACGAAATAGCTGACCACCATCATCGACCCGTAGGAGAACAGCGCGGCCCAGGCACATCCCATGTAGCCCATGCGGGGAACGAGGATGATGTTGAGGGCGAGGGTGACCGACAGTCCCAGCAGCGAGAACCACGCGCCCCAGATGGTTTTGTCGGTGAGCTTGTACCATACCGAGAGGTTGAAGAACACGCCGAAGAAGAGCTCGGCCAGCATGACGACGGGTACCACCTTGAGGCCGCTGAAATACCTGGGGGAGATGAAATATTTGATTATGTCAAGATAGAACATGACGCCCAGGAATATGAGCAGGCAGAACAGACAGAAATATTTCATCGCGTCGCAGTAGGCGCGGTTGCCCGAATCGCCGTCCTCGCGGCTGCGGGCGAAGATGAAGGGCTCGTAGGCGAAGCGGAAGGCCTGGATGAACATCATCATGACGATGGCGATCTTGTAGTTGGCGCCGTAGATGCCGAGGCCCTGGAGCACGTCGCCCCGGGCGGCGGCGAGGGTGGGATAGAGAATCTTGTCGATGGTCTGGTTCATGACGCCGGCGACGCCGAGGATGAGCAGCGGAGCCGAGTAGCGGATGAGCTCGCGGAAAAGGGCCGTGTTGAACTTCCAGGGAAAGCCGCGGAGTTCGGGAATCATCATGAAGAAGTTGACGCACGACGCCAGCAGGTTGGCCAGGAATATGTAGCCTATGCCGAAATCAGGGCGGTAGAACCAGCTGACCGTCGCAGGAGCGTGTTCCATCAGCCAGGGGCACAGCAGGATGAAGAACAGGTTCAGGCCTATGTTGACGCCTATGTTCACGAGGCGTATGAAGGCGAAGCGGTAGGGGCGCTTTCTGTAGCGCAAATAGCTGAACGGCAGGGCGAGGAAGGCGTCGAGGGCCACGCATACGGCCATCATCATCACGTAGGACTCGTGGCCGGCACATTCCATCCACCGTGTGACCGGCCCGAGGAACGAGGCCACCAGGATAACGAACGCCGTGGATGTGGTGGCAAGCGAGATCAGGGCGGTTGAGTAGACCTCCATCGGGTCTTTCCACCGGTCGTGGTTGGCAAAGCGGAAGAACCCGGTTTCCATTCCGTAGATGAGGATGAGGAGCACCACGGCGACGACCGAATAGACGTACGTCACCACGCCATACTCGGCGGTGGTGAACGTCATGGTGTAGAGTGGGACGAGGAGCCAGTTGAGGAATCGTCCGACTATCGAGCTTATACCGTAGATAGCGGTGTCTTTTGCAAGAGATTTTATTCCGGCCATTATTTAATGAATTAGGAATTAGGTTTTGAGTACTCCGAGTACTCCGAGAACTCCGAGTGCTCGGATTCCCCGCTTTACCCGAACAGCCCGAAGTCATCGTGGCGTTGGGCGCCGAGGTGGTCGTAGGCCAGGGGGGTGACTTCGCGTCCGCGGGGAGTACGTTTCAGGAATCCTTCTTTGATCAGGTAGGGCTCGTAGACCTCCTCGACCGTGCCGGGATCTTCGCCGAGGGCTGTGGCGATGGTGGACAGTCCGACGGGGCCTCCGTGGAATTTCTTGATGATGGTGTTGAGAATCTTGTTGTCGACTTCGTCGAGGCCATAGCGGTCGATGTTGAGGGCTTCGAGAGCATAGCGGGCGATGTCGATGTCGATGTCGCCCGACCCCTTGACCTGGGCGAAGTCGCGGACGCGGCGCAGCAGGGCGTTGGCGATTCGGGGGGTTCCGCGGCTGCGCATTGATATTTCGCCGGCGGCCTCGGCCGAGCATTTGACCTTGAGCAGCGAGGCGCTGCGCAGGACGATGCGGCGCAGGATGTCGTGGTCGTAGTACTCGAGGTGGCAGTTTATGCCGAAGCGCGCGCGCAGGGGCGAGGTGAGGAGGCCGCTGCGGGTGGTGGCGCCCACGAGAGTGAAGGGGCTGAGCGAGAGCTGCACGCTGCGGGCGCCGGGGCCCTTGTCGATCATGATGTCGATGCGGTAGTCTTCCATCGCCGAGTAGAGGTATTCTTCGACCACGCGGCTGAGGCGGTGTATCTCGTCGATAAACAGGACGTCGTTTTCTTCGAGCGAGGTGAGTATGCCGGCCAGGTCGCCGGGCTTGTCGAGGACGGGACCCGAGGTGACCTTGAAGCCCACGCCAAGCTCGTTGGCGATGATACCGGCCAGGGTGGTTTTGCCGAGGCCGGGAGGGCCGTAGAGCAGCAGGTGGTCGAGGGCCTCGTGGCGCATGCGCGCTGCGGCGACGAATACCCGGAGGTTGTCGACGATTTTTTCCTGGCCGTTGAATGCCTCGAAGCGTCCGGGGCGCAGGGCGCGCTCGAAGTCTCCGTCGGGGTTGGATTGGTTGTCGCGTATGTCGAAATCGTCCATTCTTTCTTATGGGGAATTATTGGAGTTTTTCCATTATCTTTTTGAATACTGCCTCGGGTTTTATGGCCGAGAGGCAGAGGTAGTCGCCGCGGTGGCATGGCTTGTCGCCGAACACCGAGCACGGGCGGCATCCCAGGGGGAGCTGCAGCATGTCGGCGTCGCTCTGGCGCCATCCCTTGAAGCCCGCGTAGGGGTGGGTGGCGCCCCAGATGCTTACGGTGGGACAGCCGGCGATGGCGGCCAGGTGCATGTTGGCCGAATCCATCGAGATGGCGGCGTCGAGGTGGTTGAACAGGGCAAGTTCGGCGGCGAACCCATAGCGCTTTCCGGCCAGGCTCTGGACGTTGGGGAGTTCTTCGGCCCAGCCTTCGAGGATGCGCTGCTCGGTGTCGCCCCCGCCCAGAAGGAACACGCGCGTGCCGGGGGTGGCGGCGAGCATCTTGACGACTTTGTGCATCATCTCGGGTGGGTAAACCTTGCCCTGGTGGGCGGCGAAGGGAGCGACGCCCACCCAGCGCTGGCCGGGAGCTTTTGGCGGGGTAATTTTGCCGAAAAGGGCCGGGTCGGCCTTGGCGCGGCCGCCGTACAGGCTGTCGAAGCGGTATTCGACGGGAAGGCCTGCCTTGAAGAACGCCTCGCGGAAGCGGGCCCGCTGGGAGGGGAGGGGCAGCATCACCTTGTTGCGGTTGCGGGTGAGCTGGCGTTTGGCGCCGCGTCCTTTGTCGAAGCGTATGACGCTGATGCCGCGCAGACGGCATGCGAGGCCCATCAGGCGCGTGCGGATGACGTCGTGGAGGTCGATGAAGGCATCGAAGCTGTATTTACGGTCGAGCTGCCTGACGAGGCGGAACATTCCGCGCGGGCCGCGGTAGTCGGTCTTGATGTCCGCACCGACGACCGAGAGGTTGGCCGGCGCGTTCACGAAGATATTGGCCATTGCCGGGCGCGTGACCAGCACGAAGCGTATGTCGGGATAGCACAGGCACGCGCTGTAGATGACCGGCACGGTCATGGCTACGTCGCCGATGGCCGAGAAGCGGGCGAGAAGCACCGACACAAGGCCGCGGGGATTTCCCTGGGGAGACTCATTTCGCGCCATACAGCACGGGGTTGGTGTCGGCGTCGTTATACATTTTCATCTGTTTGTAGACTTTCATGTACTTGCGGCCGGCGGCTATGTCGTCGAGGAGGGTGTCGATTGCGCCCGAGAGGTCTTCACGCTGCTGCATGAGTATGTCGAGCTTGCCGCGGCAGCGCGCGATATGCTCGGCTGAAGCGTCGGTGCGGGCGACCTCGGCGGCCATGTGATAGATTTTGAGGGCGAGAATCGACAGGCGGTCGATGGCCCAGGCCGGGGTCTCGGTGTTGATGGTGGCGTCGGGAAGAACGGCCACACCGGCATATTTGCGGCGGAAAAGCTCGTCGATTTCCTCAACCATGTCGGTGCGCTCCTGGTTTGAGCGGTCGATGCGGCGCTTGAGCTCGAGGGCGGCCACGGGGTCGATGGCCGGGTCGCGGATTATGTCCTCCATGTGCCACTGGCGGGCGTCGATGAGGTTTTTCTCCCAAAGGGTATGCTCGGGCGAGCCGGCGGAATAGGGGTTGGCCACGGGGGCGTCGATGTCGTCGGTGACGTGATAGGCGGCGACGCAGTCGTCGAAAAGTTTATTGCAGGTTTCAGTAAATGTCATGATTCTAAGCTTAGAGTGACAAAGATACGAATTTTATGGGATAATGCACAATGTCGGGATAATTTTTCTTGGCGGTGATGAAATGTGGACGGTTCGCCACAAAAATACGACGGGCTTTCCGGTGGGGAAAGTCCGTCGTGTGGGATATGGTTGAATGTCGCTATCGCCTACTGCTCGGCGTAGCCGAGTACGGTAGGCGACTCGACATCGACTCCATACTCTTTTGCTTTCTCAAGGATGGCGCGGGCCAGCTTGGGTTTGAGATCTTCGGGACAATATCTGAAATAGGCCTCGGCGGCGCGCACATGGGCGGCGTCGGGCATGGGGTATTCACGCCGTTCGGGCAGCCCGTACACGCTGTCGGGCAAAACCTTGCGTTCTTCGTGGGTTAAAACATCACGCATAGCTGTAAATTTTGATTCTGCCTTATAAACGCCCACGCCCGCATAAATGTTGCGCCCAACAAAATCATGCATCGTGCATTGTGCATCATGCATTGTGCATCGTGCAGGTCAGTTTTCGGGGAGATTGAGCAGGTAGAGGTTGGAGCGGGCGCGGGTGATGGCGGTGTAGAGCCATCGGTAAAAATCGTGGGCCTGTTGCTCGGGAGGCACGTAGCTGAGGTCGACTATTACGTTTTTCCATTGTCCACCCTGGGCCTTGTGGCACGTGACGGCATAGGCATATTTTACCTGGAGGGCGTTCCAGTAGGGCGACTGGCGCATCTGGGCCGGGTCGTCGGCGATGGAGCGGCGCAGCAGCGCGGTGGTGTCTGAACAGAGCGCGGCTGCAGGGTCGGTGAGCGAGTCGAGGATGATTTTTGCCTGGAATTCGAGGCCGGGACGCTCGGCAGGCTCGAGGGTGACGTCGGCAAAGCGGAGGCCGAAGCACCGTTCGGTGCCCGCGATGGCGGTGACGCGGAGGATTTCGCCGTTGGCGATGAAGTCCAGTCCCTTGACCGAGCGGGTCCAATGGTAGTTGTTTTTTGCGGCGATGAGCAGGTCGCCGACACACAGTTCCTCCTCGTGCTCGAGCACCGTGGCGCGGATGGCGGTGTTGAAGCGCACGGCGCTGAGGTTCGACCACGTGATGAGGATGGTGTCGTCGGGGGTGTCGGCGCGGTACAGCGAGTCGATGAGGTCAGGGAGTTCGTCGGGCTCGACGGCGCGGACATCGCCGTGGCGTTCGGCGGTGAGGGGCGGGACAGCCGGGAGCGCGTCGGGCGACATTGCAAGGGCGCGGCGCAGGCGCGTGGCGTTGCGCAGGATGCCCGAACCGGCTGCCTGGCGGGCGACGTCGGTGAGGGTGACGCGGGTTACCTTGAGGCCGTAGGAGCGGAGTACGTCGGGGGTCATGGCCGGGGATTCGGTCTGGCCCACCGGGGGGAGCTGGGCAGTGTCGCCCATTAGGATGAGGCGGCAGCCCGGGGCAGAGTAGACGAAGTGGATGAGGTCGGTGAGCAGGTTAGAGCCTGTTTCGGTTTCGGAACCTATCATAGACGCCTCGTCGACGATGAAGATGGCGTCGCGGAGTTTGTTCTCCTGGGGAACCGCCGTGTTGAACGACGTTGAGCCGGAAAGATTGTGGCGGTAGATTTTGCGGTGGACGGTGAAGGCGGGGTGGGCGGCGTTGGCGGCGAATACCTTTGCGGCGCGCCCCGTCGGGGCGAGGAGCATCAGGGGTGTCTTGCGCCTGGTCAGCACCTTCACCATCGCGCCTACCAGCGATGTCTTGCCCGTGCCGGCATAGCCGTTGAGGATGAAGACGCGGCCCTCGGATGGGGCGGAAGCAAGGTCGCCGCGGCCTGGCGCGATGAAACGCGCCAGGGCCACGGCGGCTTTTAGCTGCTGGGAATTGGGGGTGAAGGGGAGACTGCCGATGATGTCGGCGGCCAGGTCCAGGACGGGCGAGGCGTCATGGGAGCCGGGGACGGCATGGGCGTCTTGATTGTCCTGGGAGGGCATGGCCTGATTATTTAAGGCTCCATTCAAAGCCTCCGTCCTTGGTGTCCTTGACAGAGAAGCCGATGGCGGCCAGTGCGTCGCGGATTTTGTCGGAGGTGGCCCAGTCTTTGTTGGCTTTCGCGTCCTTGCGGATCTGGAGCAGCAAGTCGACGGCTTCCTCGTAGGGCTTCATGGAGCTTTCGCCACCCTGCGCGTCGTCGAGGCGTATGCCGAGGATGTCGCCCAGGAAAGTCGAGAAGACAGAGCGCAGCTCGTCGAGGTCGGCCTGAGTGGCGGTGGCGTTTCCGTCGTTAATCTGGTTTATCACGCGGCAGGCGTCGAAGAGGTGGGCGATGAGGACCGGGGTGTTGAGGTCGTCGTCCATGGCCTCGTAGCAGCGCTGGCGGAGTGTCGATACGGTCTCGGCGACTGTCGACTGATCCGCGGGCTTGAGGTCGCGGAGACGCTTCCAGCCTTCGAGCATGCGCTTGAGTGCCGCTTCGGCTCCCTGGAGGGCGTCGTTCGAGAAGTCGACCGTGCCGCGGTAGTGGGCCTGGAGGATGAAGAAGCGTATGGTCATCGGGGAATAGGGCTGGGCCAGCAGGGGATGCGAGCCGGTGAAGAATTCCTCGAGGGTGATGAAGTTCCCGAGGCTCTTGCCCATCTTCTTCCCGTTGATGGTGATCATGTTGTTGTGCATCCAGTAGTGCACGGTGGGCTGGCCGTTGTGGGCCACCGACTGGGCGATCTCACATTCGTGGTGGGGGAATTTGAGGTCCATTCCGCCACCGTGGATGTCGAACTGCGCGCCGAGGTACTTCTCGCCCATCGTCGAGCACTCGAGGTGCCATCCGGGGAAACCCTCGCTCCAGGGCGACGGCCAGTGCATTATATGCTCGGGCGCGGCCTTTTTCCAGAGGGCGAAGTCGGCGGGATTGCGTTTCTGCGACTGTCCGTCCAGCTCGCGTGTCGTGGCGAGGAGTTCGTCGATGTTTCGGCCTGAGAGCTTCCCGTAGCCGTGGTCGCGGTTGAATTTGGGAACGTCGAAGTAGACCGAGCCCTCGCTGACATAGGCGTAGCCGGCGTCGAGGATTGTCTTTATATACTCGATTTGCTCGATTATGTGGCCCGAGGCGTGAGGCTCGATCGAGGGCGGCAGGACGTTCAGGGCGTCCATGGCCTGATGGTAGCGGTTGAGGTAGAACTGGACCACTTCCATCGGTTCGAGCTGTTCGAGGCGTGCTTTTTTGGCGACTTTGTCTTCGCCGTCATCCGCGTCGTGCTCCAGATGGCCCACATCGGTTATGTTGCGCACGTAGCGCACTTTATAACCCAGGTGGGTGAGGTAGCGGAATAGGATGTCGAAGGTGATGGCGGGGCGGGCGTGGCCGAGGTGTCCGTCGCCGTAGACGGTCGGTCCGCAGACGTACATCCCCACCCGGCCGGGGTGCAGGGGCTCGAAGAGCTCCTTGCACCTCGACATGGAGTTGTAGATGGTGAGGTTGTTTGGTATCATCGTTCTGATCAGGCCTGGAAGGGGTTGGGGATGTCAGAGCCGGCTTTGCCGCCTTTGGGCATCTTGCGTTCGATTTCGCCGAAGGTCTGCTCGTATTTGGCGAGGTTGTCGCGGAGGGCGAACAGAAGGTTCTTGGCGTTTTCGGGGGTCATGATGATGCGGCTGATAACCTTCGCCTGGGGCATGTTGGGCGCCATTGCCACGAAGTCAAGGAAGAATTCCTGGGCCGAGTGGGAGATTACGGCGAGGTTGCTGTAGTGGCCGGTTGCGGTTTCGGGAGTGAGTTCGATTTTGAGTTCCTGTTTCTTTTCCATGATGGTGTTTTGTTTTGAGTGTTTTTTGATGGTTTTTGCTTGGATGCCCGTGTTATTCGGCGGGCTGGATTGTCAGCGGGCCTTTTTCGATTACGAATGTCTTGGCGCCGTTGTTCTGATAGTGTATGATAATCTGCTTGAGGGCAGGGTTCTGAAGGAGCGATGCGATGCTGAACGAGCCGAAGAACTGTTTGTCGTCGAGGGTGCCGGGGGCGTCGCTGCGGAAGCCTACGTAGACCTTGGCCGATTCAGTGTCGAGGGATGCCTTGTCGACGTAGAGGCCGAACTGCTTGGGCTCGAGGCTCACGGGAGCCGAGCACTGGAGGTTGATGTACGAACCGGTGCGGCCGATCGAGCGTACGGTGATGGGGTCGGCGGTGAGCTGCTGGATTTCAGCTTCGGTTGCGTTCTCAACCTTGCCGTTTGCGACGAGCTGGATGCCGTATAGGGTGATGGCGCCCGATACGAATGGCTTTTCGGAGGCATTGGCGTATGAGATGATGCAGCGGTTGCCGATGGGTAAGATTTCAGTGTCGACTTTGCGGTCGGAGGTGAGGGTGATGACGGGGCTATCGTCTTTTTCCTGAACCGAGAACACAGAGCTGTTGTCGCCGGTTGAATCAAGCGTGGCGAAGACCGAGAATATGGTTGGAGTGGGGGTGGGGTCGTCGTTGTTGCAGCCTGTGAGGGCGAGGAGGGGAAGAATTGCGAGTGCAAGGAGTTTGGACAATCTTTTCATTGGTCGGTGGAAATTAAAATGTTGATTGTTGTTGATGGATTATGTGTTTGAAATTGTGTGTTTGATTTTGCCGTCGGCCATGGTGACGATTATGTCTGAATCGGCGGCCAGGTTCTCGTCGTGGGTGACGATTACGAATGTTGCGCCCAGGGTGTCGCGCAGGTTGAAGAAAAGGCTGTGGAGGTCGCGGCGGTTGGCCGAGTCAAGGCTGCCCGAGGGCTCGTCGGCCAGGATAATGCCCGGATTGTTGATTAGGGCGCGCGCCACGGCTCCGCGCTGACACTCGCCGCCCGAGAGCTGTGCCGGGCGGTGCGAGGCGCGGCCGGCGAGACCCAGGAGGTCCAGTAGGCGGTCGGCTGCCGCGAAAGCCTCGTGGCGCGGGGTGCCGCCGATGAGGGCCGGCATGGCCACGTTTTCCTGCAGGGTGAACTCGGGAAGCAGGCGGTGGGCCTGGAACACGAAGCCGATGTTGCGGTTGCGGAAACGCGACAGGGCTTTGTCGGGCATTGCGAATACGTCGGTGGTGTCGTAGGAGACCGAGCCAGCGTCGGGCCGCGACAGGGTGCCGAGTATCTGGAGCAGGGTGGTTTTTCCTGCGCCTGACGGCCCGACGATTGAGGTGATGGCGTGCGGGCGGACTGAAAGGTCGATGCCGCGCAGAACCTCAAGGGCGCCGAAATGTTTGTGTATGTCGCGTGCCTGAATCATTTTGAAATGTAAAGTTAAGAAAAGGCTTCAAGGCGGCAAAATGTTTTTGCACCTTTTAACAAACCCGCCGTCAAAAAAGCAGATTAGCTTGTTGAAAAAAAATAAGGTGGCGTTATTGGAACGCCTTCCATTTTGGGGGTATGTGCAGGTCGAAGTCTGGAATTGACAGATGTACGACATCGGGCAATATACATTGCTTGAAGCGACTTTCATATTGTTTCAGTTGCACTGGCTTGCTTGATGCCATTGAAGCGAGGTTGCTTGAGTATTGATGCGGGGGAAAATATACTATGACCTTATGGCCCGCCTCGGTCGCAAGCTCAATGGCAGGTATCATGTCGCTGTCTGCCGAGACGACAATTGCCAGGTCGCAATTATTTTGATAGGCATCCGCTACAATTTGCGTAGCGATTCTTACGTCAGTTTCTTTTTCCTCGTGGGTGTGAATCTTATTCCCGCAGTTGAAGCATGTGATTTCTTTCTTAAGATATTTGCCTAAAATTAGGTTGAATTTAGGATTCTCCTTATTGGCTTGAAAAAAAGCACTTTGCCGTAGGCTTTGGTCTAAATCGTCAACTCGTGCGGAGAAATACTTGACGGCAACCAGTTCTTGATTGGGGCGAATGAACATCTCGAACAATCTCACTATGTCCAGCCAGTAATATTTCTTCCACCGAATGTCTTTCTTAAGACCATAGTAGAAATTGAAGCCGTCGACGTATACGATAACTCTTTGTTTTTCCATAAAAAATAAGCCCACCTAAGGGGGTGGGCGAGCCTTAGTATTTTCCACCTAAGGGCGATAGGTATGCAAAGGTAGGAAAAAAATTCCATCTTGCAAAATGTTAACGTGAGTTTTGCTGAAAATGTTTAGTTTTTGCGGCTGTAAGTGGTGTAGGTGTAGCTTAGGCCGGTTGCGGGGTCGGTTTCGGCGGGCGATTGGCTGACGGCTTGCCAGATGGCCGGGTCGATTGGCGGAAAGTGGATGTCGGCGTCGGGGACGGTTGTGTGGACGTGGGTGACGTGGAGGCTGGTCGCCAGGGGCATGGCCAGGGCATAGATTGAGCCGCCCCCGATGACGAACGGTTCGTCGGCGGGGTCCAGGAGGGCGAGGGCGGCGTCGAGCGAGGGGACAGTCTCGGCGCCCTCGGGCCGGAAGCCGGGATTGCGCGATATGACGATGTTGCGGCGCCCCGGCAGCGGGCCGCGCGGGAGGGCCTGGAAAGTCTTGCGCCCCATGATGATGGGATGGCCCATGGTGAGGGCCTTGAAGCGGCGGAGGTCTGCCGAGATGAAGAATGGCTGGTCGCCCCCGCGGCCGATTGCACCGTCAGAGGCGACGGCCACGATTATGTTGAGTTTCATACGCTTACCTGGGCTTTGATGTGGGGATGCGGGTCATAGCCCTCAAGGGTGAAGTCTTCATAGCGGAAACCGAAGATGTCCTTGACCTCGGGGTTGATGATCATGCGCGGGAGGGGCCGCGGGTCGCGGGTGAGCTGGAGGCGCGCCTGATCGAGGTGGTTGAGGTACAGGTGGGCGTCGCCGAGGGTGTGGATGAAATCGCCGGGACGCAGCCCGCACACCTGGGCCATCATCATGGTGAGGAGGGCGTAGGAGGCGATGTTGAATGGCACGCCGAGGAATGAATCGGCGCTGCGCTGGTACAGCTGGAGGCTGAGCCGCCCGTCGGCCACATAGAACTGGAAGAACGCGTGGCAGGGGGCGAGGGCCATGCGGGGAAGGTCGGCGACGTTCCACGCGCTTACGATGATGCGGCGCGAGTCGGGATTATGCTTTATGTCGTTGACGGCCTGCGAGATCTGGTCGATTGTGCCGCCGTCATAGTCGGGCCATGAGCGCCATTGGGCGCCGTATACGGGGCCGAGTTCGCCGTCCGGGCCTGCCCATTCGTTCCAGATGCGCACGCCGTTTTCCTGAAGGTAGTGCACGTTGGTGTCGCCCTTGAGGAACCACAGGAGTTCGTGGATGATGGATTTGAGGTGGAGTTTCTTGGTTGTCACCAGCGGGAAGCCCTCCTCGAGGTTGAAGCGCATCTGGTAGCCGAACGTCGAACGTGTGCCAGTGCCGGTGCGGTCGGCCTTGTCGGTGCCGTTTTCGAGGATGTGGCGCAGGAGGTCGAGATATTGTTTCATTGTTGGTCGGAGGGGTTCTGGAGGGTTGAGAGTATTGAACGGAGCTCTTGCTCGGTTGTGGTGAGGCGCGAGCGGCAGAATGTGAGGAGCTCGACGGCGCGGCGGGTGCGTGCGGCGAGGGTGTCGACGTCGCATTGGTCTGAGCGGAGCTCGGCGAGGATTTTCTCGAGCTCGGCGAGGGAATCGTTGAATGACTGGTTTTCCATTTATCGGGATACGGATGTGAGGATGCCTGAGGCGAGGGTTGTGGTGATGGTAGCGCCCGGGGGTGCCTGGGAGGGAGAGGTGATGGCGTGGCCGTCGACGCGGGTGATCGAGAATCCCCGGCGCAGGGTGGCCTGGGGCGATAGGGCGTCGATTATTGCGGCGATGGCGTCGAGGCGGTCGGCGCGGCGGCGCAGGACCTGGGCGACGGCGTGGGCGATGGTGTCGTCGGCAGCCGGGCCGATGCGTATGGCGTTGCGGGTGATTGCGGCGCCGGCCAGGGCGGGCAACTGGCCCGCGATGTATTCGAGGCGGCGGTGGGCCGCGCTCAGGCGGGTGGTGGCCGCGTCGAGGATGTCAGAGGCGAGGGTGCGGAGTCGCCCCAGGGCGTCTGCGCCCCGGGCAATGAGCCATTCGGCAGCGGCGGTCGGCGTTTTGACGCGGAGGTTGGCCACGTAGTCGAGCAGGGTTATGTCGCGTTCGTGGCCGATGCCGACGATGACCGGGAGGGGAAAGAGGGCGATGTGGGCCGCCAGGGAATAGTCGTCGAACGACGCGAGGTCGGCCGTGGCGCCGCCGCCGCGGATTATGACCACGCAGTCGAATTGCTCGTCGGATTCCGCGATGCGCGTGAGGGCGTCGATGATGGCGGGAGCGGTGTCCCGGCCCTGGAGGGCGGCGGGAAAGAGGCGGGTGGTGAAGCGCAGGCGGTGGGGGTTGGTGTAGAGCTGGTTGATGAAGTCGCCGTAGCCCGCCGCGCCCTGCGCCGATATGACGGCTATGCGCGACGGAACCGCGGGCCACGCCAGCTGGCGGTTCAGTTCAAGGATGCCTTCGGCCCTGAGCCGTGCTATCATCTCGCGGCGCCGGCGCAGCAGGTCGCCGAGGGTGTATTCGGGGTTGATGGCCGTGATGTTGAGCGAGAGGCCGTAGACGGGGTGGAACGTGGCTGAGGCGAGCACCATCACCTTGATGCCCGACGTGATGGGCGACCCCGTGGCCGCGGCGAAGGTGTCGTTGAGGCGCGGGAAGACCGACCCCCAGATGGTTGCCCGGGCGCGGGCACGCGGGGTGCCGGTGTCGGCATCCTTGTCGATGAGCTCCAGGTAGCAGTGGGGACCCGAGCGGCGCACGTCGGATGTCTCGGCCATTATCCAGACGTTGTTTATGCCCGGAGCGGTGGCGAGCAGGCGCGATATGCGGCTGTTGAGCTCGAGAAGTGTCAGTGGCTGCGGCGCGGTCATCGGCGTTGGGTGAAGCGGCCACCCTTGATGTCGTAGGCGATGGCCGGGGTCATCATTGGCTGTATGCGTGTCCAGGTGGCGCTGTCCAGATAGGCCTGGGCCTGATTGGTGAATGTCAGGACGGTGGCGCCGGGGCTGAACGCCGCGCTCACGGGGATGAACGGCAGCTCGACTTCGACCGGCCCCGGTGTGCGCGTTGCCTCGGGAGTGAGCCAGTCGGCATAGGCGGGAATGGCCGGGAGGCCTTTGGAGACGGGGCGCCACGATGTGTCGAAATACTGGATTGAGCTGTCGGGCACGGGGAGCAAGCACGTGGTGACGAGCGCCACCACGGTGTCGCCTCCTGCGGGTATTACGGCGAGCTGCATGCTGATGTCCCTGTCGACGTCAAATTCGACGATGGCGTCCGACTCGGTGCGGAGTATGGCGGGGCCGTTGAACTGGTTGGTCGACGGCCGGTCGGAACCGTAGCGGTGATAGTCGAGCATGTCGAGGCGCGTGGCCTGCGGGAGCAGCCTGATGACGGAGTCGGGGGCGGCGACGAAAAAGTCGGCGGCGGTGCGGGCGGCTGCCGCGGCGACACACAGGGCGGCGGCGATGAGCAGTGCCGTGCGGCGGGGCTTGTGGGACATGGGCATGGGTCGCGGGGGATTATTTTTTTGATTTGCGTGTGGCGCGGGGTTTGCGTTCGCGGGGCTCGGATTTGCGGGCCTTCGGTTCGGATTTGCGGGTCTTGCGGGTGGCGGCGTGGCCATAGTCCTTGCCTTCCTCGGCTATCTCGCAGTGGATGCGGTGGCCGTAGAAGTCGGCGCCCGTGAGGCCCGTCACGACGCGCGACGCGTCGGCTTTCTTGACGTCAAAGAGCGAGTAGGATGGCATCAGGTCGATGCGGCCCACGTCGACGCGCTGGCCCGGAACGTTGTGGTTGAGCATGTCGATGAGGTTTCCGGCAAAGAAGCCGTCGGCCTTGCCGGCGTTCACATAGATGCGCGCCATGCCCTTCTCGGCGGTGCGGCGGTCTTTTTCCGAGTCGGTGCGGGGGGCACGCTCGCGTTCGCGCTCGCGGCGTGATTTGTCGCGGGTGGGCTTTTCGTCGATGAAGTCGATGGTGGGGGCGTCCTTGTAGTAGTTGAGGAGGCGTTTGAACTCAAGGGTGAGGATGCGCTTGAGAAGGTCCTCGGTCGACAGCCACGACAGCTTTTTGATTACGCCGGGCATGTACTGGTCGATCTGCTGTTCGTCAACTTCGACGCGCTCGATGCGGTCAGCCAGATTATAGAGCTGTTTCTCGATGATGTGCTGGGGCGTGGGAACTTCCTTGCGCTCGAATTTCTTGCCGATGATGCGCTCGATTTCCCTCAGGCGCCCCTTCTCGCGCGAGTGGATGATGGCGATTGACACACCGGTCTTGCCGGCGCGGCCTGTACGGCCCGAACGGTGGGTGTAGACGGCGGTGTCGTCGGGGAGGCCATAGTTGATGACGTGGGTCAGGTCGTCAACGTCGAGGCCGCGGGCGGCCACGTCGGTTGCGACGAGCATCGAGATGACGCGGTCGCGGAACTTCTTCATCACGATGTCGCGTTGCTGCTGCGACAGGTCGCCGTGCAGGGCGTCGGCGTTGTAGCCGTCGGCAATCAGCTTGTCGGCGATTTCCTGTGTGTCGCGGCGCGTGCGGCAGAACACGATTGCATAGATGTTGGGGTTGTCGTCGGCGATGCGCTTCAGGGCCAGGTATTTGTCGCGCGCGTTCACCATATAATAAATGTGGCGCACGTTCTTGGCGCCTTCGTTTTTGGTGCCGATGATGATTTCCTCGGGATTGTGCATGTAGTTCTTGGCGATTTTTGCGGCTTCGGGGGGCATGGTGGCCGAGAACATCAGCATCTTGCGGTCGTCGGGGATGTGGGAGAGGATGTCGTTGATCGAGTCGACGAATCCCATGTTGAGCATCTCGTCGGCTTCGTCGAGGACGACGGTGTGCACGTCGGCGAGCTTTACGACATGACGGTTGATGAGGTCGATGAGTCGTCCCGGCGTTGCGATTATGATCTGAACGCCGCGCTTGAGGGCGCGTATCTGGCTCTCGATGCTGGAACCGCCGTAAACCGGCAGCACTTCAAGCTCGGGGATGTATTTGGAAAAGTCGGCGAGGTCACCGGCAATCTGGAGGCAGAGTTCGCGGGTGGGGGCCAGGATGAGGGCCTGGGGAACATGGCGGTCGATGTCAACGCGCTGTATGACGGGGAGGCCAAACGCGGCAGTCTTGCCCGTGCCGGTCTGTGCCAGGGCGACGAGGTCGTGGTCGCCGTTGAGCAGCACCGGGATAACTTTTTCTTGTACGGGCATCGGGGCTTCAAAGCCCATTTCGGATATGCCTTTGAGGAGATCCTCACGGACTCCTAAATCTTCAAAACTTGTCATTTAGAATGTTATATTTATTCAACTTACAAAGATAACACTTTATTTTGCATAATTGCTGTAAATGCAAATATAATTTTTGTAAAAATATAATGCGGAGGCTTTGCGCGGGCAGTGGATGAGGCGGCAATATTTTGGCCGGATGGACGTTATTAAGGCAAGCGCCACCGGTCGGGTGGCGGCAAATATTTCCTAAAAACCTGTTTTATGAAGGCAATTGTAAGAAATGCCGGTGTCTGCGGCGGTATCATGCTGGCGCTGGCATCGTGCGGCGAAAATGATGACTCTCCGTCGAGAATCGCCCTCCCGATATTATGGGAATTCAACCAGGAGTCGGCTCCGCTTGACCTTGCTGAGCTCACGCAAGATGAGAAAGATGACATCAAGTTCCTCACTACCAAGACTTTTGTTGTCAATGAGTATGAAGAGTTTCCCGAGTGCGGTTTTATTTCCGACGACTGGGAGGCCAAGTCCATTGATTTTGAGGACCGCTCGGTAATCGTGAACTATCAGCTGTGCGCTTACCGCCCTGTCGGTCATGATTACGGGTGGATATATGATTACAATGAAGATGAGCGGCAGTTTGTGGTCAGCACCGCTGTCGACGGCGATTTCCTCCTGGACGACGACATGGCCTATATCGTGCGCAATGCGATAATGGTCAACGAAGTCGCCCCTGACACCCCCGTGAGCTCCGTGTTCTCAGTAGGCTCGCTGTCCGCCGGGACAAAGTGAGGACGCAGAGCGGGCATGAACTGTGGCGTTTGGTTCATGCCCGCGTTCGGTCGGTGTGGGGCGTTATTTTTTGGACGCTTGCCACTCGGTGGCGAATTGGTCGAGAATCATGCGTATGTTGCGGCCGAGGCGCACGTAGTCGGCCTCGTTGAGGTTGGCGAGGGATACGCGGATGCTCCACCGCGGCCCTTCAAAGCCGTCGCCGTTGAGGACAACGCAGCCGGTTTCTGAGGCGAGGCGGAAAACCACCGACAGGGGGCTGTACGTGGCGTCGATATAGTCGGCGAATTCCTGGCCGTGGAGCTTGCGCGCCCATACCATGATGTCGATTTCCGAATAATAGTCGGCGCGTAGCGGGTCGGCTGGCATCTCGAATCCGAAGTTTTTCCAGAGGGCGTCGTATCGGTCGTGGATGAGACGTATCATGCGGGTGTGGTATGCCCCGTCCTTGTCGAGGAGCGAGCCCAGGGCGAAAAACGACATCTGGATTTGCTGGGGCGTGGACAGACCCGCGGTGTGGTTGAGGGCGATGAGGCGGCTCTCGGCGACCATGCGGTCGATGAACTTGAGCGCCGGCACGTCGAGGGTGAGCGACTGGTAGCGCGCGTTGAGCAGGGCTTTCTTGTCATCGGGAAGGTTGGCGATAAGCCGGTCGAACACGTTGTCGTCGGCGACAGCCGTCAGGGCGATGCGCCAGCCGGTCGCTCCGTAATATTTCGAGAACGAGTAGCACGACATGGCGTTGAAGGGGAGGTCGGCGATGAGCGAGCGGTAGCCGGGAACGAAGGTGCCGTAGACGTCGTCGGTGAGTATCATCAGGTTGGGATTGGCCTTTACGACCTCGCGGAGGGCGTCAACGGTGGCGTCGTCGATGGCATAGCTGGGCGGATTCGACGGATTGGTGACGAACAGCATCTTGTATTTGGGATCCTTGAGCTTGAGGATGTCGTCGGGGTTGTACTGCCAGGTGTGGAGGCCGTTGGCATCCATGCCGTCGGCGCGGATCGACAGCACGTCGTAGTCGAATTCATCGAGGTGGGGAATCTCCAGATAGGGCGTGAAGACCGGCACCATGATGGCGATTGAGTCGCCGCGGTTGAGGAGGAAGTTGTTTTTGAGCACGTCGAACGCATAGCACATTCCGGCTGTGGAGCCTTCCACGGCAAAGAGGTCGAACGTGACGTCCTGGGGTGGGTTGCCCGAACACAGCGCCCAGTCCAGGAAACGGCGGCTGATGCGCTGGGTGTATTCGAGGATGCGCGGCGGGGTGGGATAGTGGTGGCCGATTATGCCGCCGGCCCATTCGGCGATGAGGTCGTCGGCATCGGCGCTGAGCTCGACAAGGCAATATTCATAGGCCGCGCGGAGGAAGTCGACGCCCGGCGAGGATGAATTGTGGCGCATCCACGTCTCGAACCTCACCGAGATTCCGTCCTTTTGCGGAACGCCGGCGATGCCCTCGGGCATCGAGAAGTCAAGGCGCGATTCGTTCATGGCAAACTGGCCGAAGGCGAAGAATGCGTCGCGGGCGGCGGTTGCGATCCAGTTGGGGTTTCCGCGGCCGGCGTTGAGCAGGGTGTTGGCGTCGCTCTTTACTTTTTCGTTTGCGACGGCTATGATGCGGTTCTTGAGTTCGAATGGCGAGAGGCGTGACAGTTCTTTATCGGTGGGGGAGTCTTTGAGGTTGTCCATCTTGGAGTAGGTTTTTTGTGGTTTGATGTTCATTAGTCTAACATCCGGCGGCGCTGTAAGGTTTTCGGCATATTTTTAACATTATCTAAGTTTCCAAATGCTTGCGGGATAGGAAAATATTTTGTAACTTTGCGGCGATTTTCCGCACCGGGCATGGTGAAGCGGGCGCTTGAATGGACGCCCCGCCCGACGGGTTAACTTTATAACTCATTATCGTAATGTACGTTATCGTAGAAATTCAGGGCCAGCAGTTCAAGGCAGAAAAGGACCGCTTCCTGTATGTTCACTATCTCGGCGATGAGGTAAAGGCCGGCCAGACCGTAGAGTTCGACCGCGTTCTTCTCGTCGACAATGACGGCGCCGTAAAGGTTGGCGCCCCCACCGTTGAAGGCGCAAAGGTTATTTGCGAAGTTGCAGCTCACGAAGCCAACTACGGCGGTGGCGAAGCAGTTGAAACCACTCTCTTCAAAGGCGACAAGGTGATTGTTTTCAAGAAGAAACGCCGCAAAGGCTATCGTCGCAAAAACGGTCATCGCCAGTATTTCTCCAAAGTAATCATCAAAGACATCGTCGCTTAACCCTCTAAAATTCACAGACAATGGCACATAAAAAAGGTGTTGGTAGTTCAAAGAACGGCCGTGAGTCAGAAAGCAAGCGACTCGGTGTGAAAATCTTCGGTGGCCAGAAGTGCAAGGCCGGCAATATCATCAAGCGCCAGCGTGGCACCGTCCACCATCCGGGTCTCAATGTGGGCCTCGGCAAAGACCACACAATCTACGCCCTCATCGACGGCGTGGTTGTGTTCACCGAAGGTCGTGAAGGCCGCAAGTTTATCAATGTAACCCCCCTGGGTGAAGCATAAACCCGCGAGAACGTAAAACCATAGCGGCGGAAGCAAGGCTTCTGCCGCTTTTTTTTATGGCTGGCGCTACACGCGGTTGGTGGAGAGACAGGGTCGCCTTCGGCGACTACATGCTTTTTTGTTTTGCCATGCGGGTGGTTTTGGCGCCTTCGGCG
>CAJTME010000017.1 GCA_910577315.1 uncultured Muribaculaceae bacterium
TGGGGATGAGGGCGCGCAGGGCGACGTAGAAGTTGTCGTCGTAGTTTGAGCCGGGTGCGCACTGGTCGCCACCGAGGATGGCGACCATGCGTGATGTGGCTCCGCGGATGTGGTCGGGGTGGCGCAGTGACTGGAAGTTGATGGCTGGGAAGCGGGGCGCGAGGTAGCGGCGGTATTTCACGTTGGGCTGCATAACGACGGGCTCGCTGCCGGGCATTATGCGTTCTTCGAGCCACTGGAAGTAGCGGTAGATCCAGGTGGGGAGTTCGCGGAATGGGTCGTTGGCGATTATGCGGACGCTGCGCAGTGGGCATCGCTGGCGCATGACTTCGAGGGCTGTGATGAAGTGGCGTGGCATGCGGTGGGCCTCGTCGTGGCCGCAGTTGTGGATGACCCACTGGCGGAAGGCGTGGAGGTAGATTGACATATTGCTTGTTTGGCTTTTTGGTGGCTTTTTTTGGGGTAAAGGTAGTTATGGTTTGGGGAATGGATTGGTTGTTTTGGTTGGTTGTGCGGTTTTTGGGAGACAGGGTCGCCTGCGGCGACTACATATTCTTTTTGTTTTGCCATGCGGGTGGGGTTGGCGCCTGCGGCGCTACATATTGTTGGTTGGCACGATAGCGTCCTCTCCGAGGACAGCCCCACCAATCGCTTTCCGCTCTTGGTGGGGTTAACAACGATGGCGTCATCTTCGATGACTGCGTCGGGCCGATGGTGGGTTATGGGAAATAAAAAGTATGTAGGCGCCCCTTGTGGGCGCCATTGGCTTCCCGACGGCCTTGTGTAGCGCC
>CAJTME010000020.1 GCA_910577315.1 uncultured Muribaculaceae bacterium
GGGAGGGCTTTCTTCAAGCCGCGAACCACAGCTTCCACAGGCACATCGGGGCGGAGTTTCAGGAGTGCACCGAGCAGAATCATGTTGTAGCTCTTGGCCTGTCCCATCTCGATTGTAGCCTCCATAGCCTTTACAGGCACCACTGTTATATCGGTGCGAGTCGGGGCATGGCGGATTTCATACGGGTCATATATGAGTACGCCGCCGGGCTTTACCTTGCTCTCGAATTTGTCGAGGCTCTGCTGGTTGAGGATTACAGCGGTGTCGTATGTGTCGAGTACTGGCGAACTTATTGGTTCGGTACTCAGGATTACGGTTACATTGGCCGTGCCGCCTCGTTGCTCCGGGCCGTAGGATGGCATCCATGTAACTTCCATGTCGTTTTCAAGCGCGGCATAAGCCAGGATTTTCCCCATTGAGAGGACGCCCTGTCCGCCGAAACCTGCTATGATAATTTCGTCTGTCATGGTGATGTTCTGTTGTTATGGGGGATTTATTTGGCATTTTCAGCCGGAACGGTTGTATCCTTGATG